>CAZNWJ010000001.1:0-893077 GCA_964576925.1 uncultured Ignavibacteria bacterium
AAGGCTACCGACGAGAGGTTGAGGTCTATGACCGGTCGGTCCGCAAGTGGCCGCTGATCGAGGCGGCGCGGCAGTATCTTCCATCATTGGGGGACGATGAGTTGGCGGCTCGCGCGGTGATACTCGAACTCTCTCCGAAGCGGAAGTTTTTTGCCAAGAGCCATTACCAAAATGAGCCTAGTTGGTGGGAGGGGGTAGATTCACTCTATTCTTACGGGCTGCTCTATGATACACAGCCGCCCCAGACCGAAGCCAAACCGGTGAAGAGTTACCCGGCCGATTATAAGAGCGCCGATTTGATGACGCGGGAGATGATTGTTAATCTTGATCTCGTCCGCGGTGAAGAGAGACTCGAAGATGAGCCGCCGGACTCGTCCGGAGCGCTGGCCGATTTTCGCATGGCGTTGAGCCGTTATGATGATGAGCCGCGCGGTGTCCTGCTGAATCAGCTGGGTATATTTCTCAGGAAGATCGGAGCCCAGGAATTGGCGCTGGAGGCTTATCGGCGCGGATTGGACAAGCCGATTTTGAGCGGCGGCCAGGCGGCGGAGATCCGGTACAACATCTCAAATGTGCACAAGGATCGCGGGAATGCAGCACTTAGGGTTAGCGATTATGCAACAGCCGTTGCGGCTTTCGAGACGGCAGCGGAATATGATACGGACAATGCCCGGCTTCTTCTGAATATCGGCCTGCTCTATGCGCGCGAACTGGGCAATCCGGGTAAGGCAACCCCGTATCTCGAAAGATACCTGCTTCTGGAGCCGAATGACTCGCAGGCCCGTCAGCTACTCAACTCGCTGCAGTAAGCAAGACATCCAGAACAAATAAGCCGGAAACCCGGCGAGTATAAAGAGGGAGTAAGGGTGCGATATTAGTGCCGGCGATGCGGCCGGTTCAGCGCGCCCAAGAGGGAGTTTACAAATGCGATTTGACAAATATACGACCAAGGCGGCTGAGGCCGTACAAGGGACCATGCAGTTGGCGGCGCAACTGGGACACCAGGCGATAACGCCGTTGCACCTGCTGCTGGTACTGATGCAACAACGTGACGGGATCATACCCGCCCTCCTGCAGAAGCTTGAAATCGACGGAAGCCAATTGACCGAGCGGATCAAGGCTGAACTGGCGCGTCAACCGCAAGTGTCGGGCGGAGAGCCGTATGCCGACACTTTTCTGCGCAAGGTGTTCGACCAGGCCGAATCGGAAGCGGGCAAACTGCGGGATGAATTCATTAGTACCGAGCATTTGTTTCTGGCGCTTCTGGAACTGATGGAGATTCGTGCGCTGGTCCAGACTGACCGCGATACGGTCTTGAAGGCGCTGGCAGGTTTGCGGGGAGCGCAGCGGGTGACTGATCCTGATCCGGAAGGCAAGATGCAGGCGCTGGAGAAATACACGCGCGATTTTACGGCGATGGCGCGACGCGGCGAGATCGACCCGGTGATTGGACGCGACGAAGAGATTCGCCGGATCATGCAAATCCTGTCGCGACGCACCAAGAACAATCCGGTGTTGGTGGGCGAGCCAGGTGTCGGGAAGACGGCGATTGTCGAAGGATTAGCGAAGAAGATTGTCGACGGCGACGTGCCAGAGACGATCCGGGACAAGACGCTGCTGTCGCTTGACTTGGGGCAGATGATCGCCGGGACGAAGTACCGGGGGGAGTTTGAGGATCGACTCAAGGCGGTGATTCGCGAGGTTGAAGAATCGGAAGGCCGGATATTCCTGTTTATCGACGAGTTGCACACGATCGTCGGAGCGGGTGCTGCCGAGGGCGCGATGGATGCGGGCAATTTGCTCAAGCCGGCATTGGCGCGCGGGAAGCTGCGGACGATCGGTGCGACAACGCTCAAGGAGTACCGCAAGCATATCGAGAAGGATGCGGCCTTGGAGCGCCGCTTTCAACCCGTGATGGTCGAGGAGCCGTCGATCAAGGATACGATCTCGATTCTGCGGGGGATTAAAGAGAAGTACGAAGTTCATCACGGCGTGCGAATCCGCGACAATGCCATCGTAGCGGCAGTGACACTGTCCGCGAGGTACATTACTGACCGCTTTCTGCCGGACAAAGCGATCGATTTAATGGACGAGGCGGCCAGTGTGCTGAGGATCGAGATTGACTCCAAGCCGACGGAGATCGACCGGTTGCACCGACGGATTCGCCAACTGGAGATCGAGCGCGAGGCGCTCAAGAAAGAAAAAGACGCTGAATCGCAACGCCGACTGGGAGAACTCGAACGCGAGTTGGCGGAAGTCCGCGAAGAAAACTCTCAACTCGAACTCCACTGGCAGAACGAACGCAAGATCATTGACCGGATCAAGGAGCTGTCGGTGCAGATCGACAGGCTGCGGGAAGAGTCAGCGCAAGCCGATCGGCGCGGCGAGTTGCAGCGGGTGGCCGAGATCACTTATGGAAGAATCCCTGAGTTGGAAAAACAGATCAAGGTTGCCAAAGACGAACTTTCAGCCGTACAAGCCGACCGGTCGATTCTCAAGGAGGAAGTTGACGAGGAGGACATCGCCCAGGTCGTTTCGCGTTGGACAGGAATTCCGGTGACGCGAATGATGACCGAGGAATCGGTGAAGCTGGCGCGGATGGAGGATGAACTGGCGCTACGGGTCGTAGGGCAAAAGGAAGCGATCACGGCGGTGTCGAATGCGGTGCGGCGTTCGCGGGCCGGGATACAGGAGGAAGGCCGGCCGGTGGGATCATTCATCTTTCTCGGGCCGACGGGAGTGGGCAAGACCGAGCTTTCGAAGGCGCTCGCGCAGTTCTTGTTTAATGACGAGAAGATGCTGATCCGCATCGACATGAGCGAATACATGGAGAAGCACTCGGTGGCGCGACTGGTCGGCTCGCCGCCCGGGTACGTTGGTTACGAAGAGGGCGGGCAACTCACCGAAGCGGTGCGTCGGCATCCGTACACGATTGTGCTCTTTGATGAGATCGAGAAGGCGCACCCCGAGGTGTTCAATGTTCTTTTGCAGGTCCTCGATGAAGGTCGACTGACCGACGCCAAGGGGCGCACGGTGGATTTTAAGAACACGGTGATCATTATGACGTCGAATCTGGCGTCTCCGCAGATTGCGCAATTCACTCATGACCGAAAGGCACAGGAGCGGGCGGTTCAAGATGTGTTGCGGCAAACGTTCAAGCCGGAGTTTCTGAATCGCGTCGACGATGTGATCATTTTCCAGCAACTCACGCCATCTGAAATCGCCAGAATAGTTGAGTTACAGATGCAGTTAGTGTCCGGCCGGTTATCGCGCAAGGGTGTCGATTTACAGGTTACAAAGGAAGCAATCGCTTACCTGGCGCGAGTCGGATTTGATGAGGTGTTTGGCGCCCGGCCGCTTAAGAGATTGATCCAGAACGAGATACTTGACGATCTGGCGTTGCGAATCATAGAACACAAGATCAAAGAGGGAGATAATGTGACTGTTGATGTTGAAAACGGTGAGATCATGATCCGTTAACTCCGGTAACAGACTGCCCGGAACAGCTGCTATTGCATTATCAGCTGGTGGGCTTTGTGGCTCTAGATTATCGATTTTAGTTGCTTACCGTCTGATTCCTCGTTAACTTCCAGCGAGCAGAACAATCTACATCGAGACAGATCCAAATGCAGCGGGGGCATTTGTACAGACTGCAGGACGGTCGCTCAACCCAAGGTCTAGAAAGAACGTAAAGTCAAATTCCGAGGAGACGCCATGACTCACTGTACCCGTACGGTTCTATCCGCTTGCTTGCTGACTCTCTTGCTGGCATCGGCGCTCTGGGCCGGAGCCACGCCGGCGCGGCTCAACTACCAGGGCTTACTGACCGATGCCAACGGCCAGCCGCTGAACGCACAAGGGCTGCCAATCACCTTTCGCATCTGGGCGCATCCAGTATCCTCCGATCCCGCAGATTTGAAATGGGAAGAGACGCTGCTGGTGAATGTCGTGGACGGACTCTTCAGCGTGATACTGGGCGACCAGTTGTTGATTGCAGACTCGGTGTTTTCGACCTCCGAGCGATTCCTGGGGATTCAAATCGGTGACGAGCCGGAAGGTTTCCCGCGCACGCGGCTGGTTTCGGTGGGTTACTCTACGCGCGTCGAGACACTGGATGGCGCGCGTGGAGGCGTGATCTCGGGCGCGATCGGCCTGGAACCGGCGCCGGGAACGAAGGAAGGCGAGGACGAGGAGCTTCGCTACCAGATCGTGGATGAGGCGCTAAACGTAACTTATTACGCCAACTCGGAAGAGGTGTTTACTCCCTGCGTGCTCTTTGCCGACGACAATAGCCGGCAGTGCACTGCGGCATTGAATTCCGGAGTCGCTCACGGAGAGGGGCCGGCCGGCATAACGGAGCTGGGCGAGCTGCCGACGATCCTGGCGCAGCAGTCGATTGAATGTCCGGCGGACGGCTTTGTTCTTGTGCTCGCTTCGTGCGAAGCGGCTCTTGACTATGTTGGTGAAGATCTGGAGGGTGCGGCGCCGACGGTGATACCGACGTTCACGGCGGCGTTCGGGGTGTCTGATTCGCCGAGCGAATTACCGGCCAACCAACAGAAGCGCTGGTCAATCAAGGAAGTCGAGCCGTTCTACCGCGCGCGTAACGTGATCAGCGTGCAGGGGCTGTTCAGCGTTGCTGCCGGGCCGGCAACTTTCTATTTCCTGGGCACGCAGATTGAGGGCCCGGAAGTTTTCACCAGCGAGCAGAAATCGATCACACTGGTCTTCATACCCAAGGCCTATGGGGAGGTTAGCGCGACGGCAACGATCGGGGCGACTGATCCCGCCCGCGGTTCAGGCGTTTCGAACCGGCTGGCCGGATTGAGCACTGCAGCGTCACAGACCGACACCGATTCCGAGATTACGCGGTTGAGAGGCGAAATAGCCGAGATGCGCGTTCTCTTACAGCAGGCTTTGAACGGCACGGCCAAACCGTAATGCCGTTGAGGAGCGAAACATGCAAAGACTTGGTTTGATTCTTCTGGCCGCAGCGTTGCTGGTTGTCATCTCAGTGACGGCCGGCTACGGCCAAAACTACAAGATCCGGTGGAAGGTATTGGGAGGCGGTGGAGCTTCCGCCACGTTCGAAAACGGCATGACGTTGTCTGGTACAGCCGTACAGACCGCTGTCGGCGATGTACAGACGCCCACCTACACTATTGCGCAAGGTTTCTGGAACAAGGCGATCGCCCCCTGTCGACGCGGGGACGCTGACGGCAACGGAAGTTCGAGCATCTCCGACGCCGTATATATCGTCAATTACATCTTTGTCGATGGCCCTGCCCCGACAACGGCTTGTGGTGGAGACAGCGACGGCAACGGCTACGTGAACATCTCCGATGCCGTCTGGTTGATTCGCTACATTTTCCTGATACCTTAGGTTGCAGCGTGACAGACCCACCAGGCCGGTCGATGGTGATTGATAGCATCGGCCGGCCTTGTCTTTTCGGCATGCCAGGCCGGCTGCGGCCGCTTTTTGATTGAAGATATTGTAGGGCAACCGTATCCTTTATAAGCGATAAGTGGACTGAAACCGGGTCTGCCGCGATCGTCAAACAACCGAGGAAGAGCGTTGAGCGAACTGGATCCCCAAGAAAAGACCTCACTGGCGCGACCGAATACCGACTTGCGCACGATTGGGCGCTACCGGATGATCGAAAAGATCGGCGCCGGCGGCATGGGTGAGGTGTATCTTGCCTTCGATCCGAAGCTGCAGCGCAACGTTGCGATCAAGCTGCTTCCCCCCTCGCTGGCCGAAGATCCCGATACAAAGGCGCGCTTTATCAGGGAAGCGCAGACTGCCGCAGCGCTGAATCACCCGCAGATCGTGACGATTTTTGAGGTGGACGAGCACGAAGGGCGGCACTTCATCGCGATGGAGCTGGTCGAAGGAATTCCTCTGAAGGAGTTGATCAAGTCGCAGCGCTTGCCGGTGAATCATGCGATCGACGTTGTACTTCAGGTTTGCGAAGGACTGGCCGCAGCGCATGAGCGCAACATCGTGCACCGCGATATCAAACCGGCGAACCTTTTGGTGGGAGGGAAAGGGCGGGTCAAGATTTTGGATTTCGGACTGGCCAAGATCCAGAGCGTGTCAGGTTTGACCAGCACGGGGGTGCGCTTGGGCACGATCGCGTATATGTCGCCGGAGCAGGCGCAAGGGGTGGAAGTTGATCAGCGATCTGACATCTTCTCGCTGGGCGCCGTATTTTACGAGATGTTGACAGGCGAAGCGCCGTTCAAGCGGGAGACGGAAATCGCAACACTGTTGGCGATTCTACAGCAACCCCAGCGACCGGTTCGGGAGCTGAACGCAGAAGTGAGTTCAGCGATCGCAGAGGTTGTCGACCGGGCACTGAAGAAGAGCCCCTCCGAGCGTTACCAGCAAGTCGAGGAGATGGCCCGCGAGTTGCGCTCGGCGATTGGCGGTACGGTCTCCAGCGATAGTTCGATCGGTGTGGGACAGCTCGGTGCAAGTCCAGTGCGCGCGGGAATCGTGGATGCCAGTTCGATCACGAGGACAGTCGCGGGTCTCAAGAAGGCGCTGGCGATATTGCCGTTTGACAATTTGGGTCCGGCCGAGCACTCGTACTTTGCCGATGGCATCACCGATGAAATCACGACCTGTCTGGCTAAGATCAAGCTATTGAAGGTCATCTCAAGCAACAGCGCACGTCAATTCAAGAACGAGACAAAGAATGTGCCGGAAATCGCGCGCGAATTGGGGATCGAGTACTTGCTTACGGGGACAATTCGCTGGGACAACTCCCAGCAGCCATCGCGATTCCGTCTGAACTGCAAGCTGATCGATGCCAAAGACGAATCATATGTCTGGGCGGAGTCGTATGACCGCATCCTGGAGCAGATCTTTGTCTTGCAGTCAGAACTTGCTGAGGAGATCTCGAAAGCCCTGGGGGTCGCCCTGGCGACGCCGGAATTGGACAGCCTTGCCCGGACGCCGACTTCGAATCTCGAAGCCTTCGACCTGTACCTGCGCGGTAACGAATTCTACCCGCGCAGCACGGCGCCGGCGGATATTTTGAAAGCGATTGAGCTGTATGAGCAAGCCGTAGCTCTTGACGGGGAATTCGTCCTGGCTCATGTCAAATTGGCCCTGGCGAACCTGAGCATGTACTGGTTCTGGCACGATCGCACTCCGGCTCGAGTGGCGCGCGCGAAAGCATCAGTGGATGCCGCTGTCCGCATTGCGCCGCAGCTTCCGGAAACGAGCCTGGCACTGGGGTATTATCACTATTACGGCTGTCAAGAGTACGTAAAGGCGCTGGAGAATTTCGTAGTGGCGGCCAAGAGCCGTCCGAACGACAGCCAGCTATTGGCAGCGACCGGCTTCATACAACGGCGGCTAGGAATCTGGAATGAGGCGCTACGGAGCATTCGGAAGGCTGCCGAGCTCGATCCAAAGTCGGCACTGCTGGCTTATGAGCTGGGGAATACGCTCGTCTTGCACAGGCAATATGATGCGGCGTTGACACAATTCGACCGCGCCCTCTGGTTGGCGCCCGACTGGGTTGACCTGTACGCCAAAAAGGCGCACACGATTCTTCTCCGCGATGGTGACAGCCGGGCAGCCGCCGAGGTGTTGCGCGCCGCGGAAAGTCGCATCATACCTGCCGAGACGGTGATCGAGTACCCCCTTCTTGATGTCTTCGTGGAGTACTGCGGCGGCAATCCGCAGCAGGCAGAAGGCAAGTTGGCGGTCGACGAGACCGAGATGGAACTGTTCTTCATTAACAAGGCTCGACTGGCGCAGCGAGCCGGCCGCGCGGGAGAAGCACGAGCTTATTTTGAGTCAGCACGGGCGATCCTCGATTCCAAACTCAAGGCCAATCCGGAAGATGCCCGCTATCATGCGAACCTCGGGCTGGTATACGCCGGGCTCGGGAATTCCGAGGGAGCGTTGCGCCACGGTGAACGTTCGCTGGAGCTCTATCCATTTGAGCGCGATCACGTGTTCAGCGTGGCGTATATGGAGACACTGGCGCTGACGTTGATCCAGCTTGGTCAGAACGAACGGGCGATTGCCACGCTCAAGTTCCTGCTCGGCGTGCCATCTTTCGTCTCTCGCCCACTGCTGATGGGCGGGGTTGACTTTGCGCCGCTACGGGGTCTTCCTGAGTTTCAGAAGCTTCTCATCGGCTAATTTTCCATAATCAATCACGGCTCATTGTTGAGTCTCGCCCACAGAGTATCGTCGATATCCCACAGAATTCACCGGAATCTTTGGTGTTGAACTGACGACAATCACCTAGCGCAAAATTGAAACAGCCCGTCAAGCCGCGACCGCGGAGTGACTTGTCATCGATGTAGAGTGTATCGATCCATGATATGTTTCTTCGGCGCACATTCTGCTTCATCCTGAAATCATGAACGATCATGGAAGCTGGGTGAAGAGAATAATCGATGTGGATAGCAAGAGGACGCACAACCACGAGGAGGAATGCGTGAAGTTACAGCGGTTAACGATCCGCCAAGTTCTATTGACATCAATCGTGGGGCTGACCATCGCCGCCTCGCTGCTGGTGTTTGGCTGCAGTTCGTCGAACAACCCGGTGAATTCGTCGAGCGAGGATTTTGCAGCTGACTTCTTCTCGCGCGAGTATGTTGAAGGCGAGAATGGACCGCAGTTGGGACCACTGATTTCGCTCAATTTGCATCGTGACGCCGAGCGCGTCGACGCTGAGAGCGGCGGCGCGGTGGATTTCCGCGTGTCGGGCAAGGAACAGCAGTTTATCGTGGCTCCGGGGTCGATTCCCGCGGATACGACCATCACGGTCAAGATCGTGGCGCTTGAAGCGAATGCGCTGCGATTGTTGAATGCGCGGATCGTCATTCTCGATTTCAGCCCGGACGGCCTGCATTTCAGCCCGAACGCCACTTTGCGTTTCGACGCCAGCGTGCTGGGCAAGTCGAGGCGGACGGTAAACCTGTTCTGGTTGAATCCGCTGGACAACAAATGGGAGTCACAGGGCGAGTACAAGATTGACCCGGACGGCAAGGTCAATATCCCCATTCACCATTTTTCGAAGTACGGCATCTCATAGATTCGCATCCCCACTTGCTTCATCTTACCGATCGCCGGCCGCTGCAGGTCGGCGATCCCTTTATTGATCGGCTTAGCGGCAAAGCCAAATTCCGTGCTTGAAAATCGGTAGAGGAAAACAGCGGACTGACTATCTTAGCGCACGATGTTTTTGCGGAGGCTGAAGTGCGCGCCGGCGACATTGCGCGGTTGATCCTGCTGGCGGCAATCTGGGGCAGCTCGTTCATATTCATGCGCGTGCTGGCGCCGGTGGTTGGTGCGGCCGTGGTGGCGAATATGCGGCTGCTGATTGCGGGCGTGGTGATGCTCGTGTACTTCCGACTGACCCGCTACGAATGCGAATGGCGGCAGCATTGGCGACACTACGTGATAATCGGTATCGTGAACTCGAGTATTCCCTTCTTACTCTACGCTTTCGCCGCGTTGCACATACCGGCATCATACTCGGTGATTTTCAATTCGACCTCGCCGCTCTTCGGAGCGGTTTTTTCTGCGATGTGGTTGTCGGAACGGTTGACGCGCAAGCGAGTCTCGGGGTTGCTGCTGGGCGCAACCGGTGTAACGCTGGTCAGCAAGGTCGGGGCGGCCCAGATGGACGAGATGTTTTTCTGGGCGGTGGCGGCTTGTCTGGTGGCGCCAATGTGTTACGGGTTGTCGGGCGTGTACGTCAAGAAATATGCCGCCGGAGTCAAGCCAATGGCGATAGCGGGAATGAGCCAGTTGGTTGCGGGTCTGGCCCTGGTGCCGGCGGCCATTGCTATGCCCCCCGCCGGTGAAATCACGGGCAGCGTCGTACTCAACATGCTGGCGCTGGCGCTGCTATCCGGTGTAATCGGCTATATGCTCTATTATCGTCTCTTGGCAGACGTCGGCGCGACACGCGCGCTGACGGTGACGTTCTTGATGCCGGCATTTGGGATGTTGTGGGGCGTGCTTTTTCTCGGCGAGACCATTACCGCGAGCATGATTCTGGGCAGCGCACTAATTGTCGGCGGCACAGCGCTGATCGCAAGGAAGTAACCAGGCACTCCTGACGAGTCAGTGCATCTGAAGGATTTTCAGAACCCGTCCGCTGGTGAATCGTACCCTAATTGATGGAAGTCTCGATCATACCGGCGGATCGACGCCGCATCCCCATCGTCCGGGAGTTGTTTCTCGAGTACGCCCGTTCTCTCGACTTTGATCTGTGTTTTCAATCCTTCGATCGTGAACTCGCGGAATTGCCGGGAGAATACGCTTCACCCAATGGCGCACTGCTCTTAGCCTATCGCGATGCTGAGCCAATGGGCTGCGTTGCGCTGCGGCCGCTCACGCCGGAGATCTGCGAAATGAAGCGGCTGTACGTCAGACCGGAGGCCCGGGGGCTCAAGCTCGGCTACAAGCTAACGGCGGCCGTGATCGAGGCAGCGCGCGCCGCGGGCTACCAGAAGATGCGGCTGGATACGATCGGCACGACAATGAGGAAAGCGGTCGAGCTATACCGGCAATTCGGGTTTGTCGAAATCCCGCCTTACCGGGAGAATCCGATTGCCGGCGCGCTGTACATGGAATTGTCATTATCGGCCCCTTGCCAAAGCTGACGATCGATCGCCGGATTCGCCGACCTGCCTAAGTCTCAATTGCGACGGGCAACGAGATAGTTATCGTAGTACCGACCTCGTCAATGCTCTCGACTTCAATACTTCCGCCATGCGCCAAGGCAACCTGGTGGGCAATGGGCAGTTCCAGACCGAGTCCGACACGATTTTCCCGCACCGTTAGACACGGGTCAAAAAGGTGAGCCTGTTGCTCGGCAGACAGCACTGCACCGGTATCGCGAACGACAATCGAAATCACGCCAAACTCGCAGCGGGTTGATATCGAGACGGTTCCCGCATCATCGATAGCCTCGATTGCCCGGCGAATAATGATGGCGATCATCTGGTTGATGTTGCGCGCCTGGCACCGAAGTTGCGGTAGCGTCAGCAGATGTGTCTTGACTGTGATGCGTTCTTGAAGTCGATAGTTCAGCAATTCGAGGGTGTCGGTAATCGCGCGATTGACATCGATAAACTGCACTTCGGCCTGATCAAGGTAGGCAAACGACTTCAGTGTCTTGACGATCGAAGAAATCCGATCGGCGGCGCTACGTGCGGCGCCGCAAGATTCACGAATGGCTTCGTAGCAGCGTTCGGTGACTAGATCGTGCGCGCGAGAGTCTTCGGCGATTTTCGACGCGGCGCGGGAAGTGAGGTCGACGTTGCACTGGACGACGGCGAGCGGGGTGTTGATTTCGTGCACGACACCGGCAATCAGGTCGGCCATGGCGGCATTTTTTTCGGCCTGAAGCAAGCGGGCCTGGGTGGCGACGATTTCGCGGTTGGATCGTTCCAATGCGGCTGCGTATTCGCGAATCGTCTGCTCGGCACGTATGCGCTCGGTGAGATCTCGGGCGATTCCGGCTGTTAATCCCGAACCGGTAGCTCGATGGATCGTGACATCGCAAACATGAACTTCGCCAGTAGCCGGGGCAATGATCCGGAATTGATATTGGCTTGGCGCAGCTTCGCCACGAATGCGCCGCAGGTGATTGGCCAATACCATTGGCCGATCATCGGGGTGGACGATTTCCAGGAAACGAGTTTTCTGCAAATCGGAGGCTGCGACGCCCAACATGCGTTCCAATGCCGGGTTAACCTCGCTGAAGCAACCGCTTTCATTTTCGATCGTGAAAATGGCGTCCGATGCGTCGCGAAAGAGCGAGTGGTAACGTTCTTCGGAAACGGTGGATTGCTGCAGCGACTCAGCTTGACGCTTCCGGGAGTCGTGAAGAAGGCCAGCCAACCAGATGCCAAGGATTCCCAACACCATGATGAACACGAGGCCGTCAAGATCGAGGGAGGTCCCGGTGAACAACGCCAGGGCCAAGTAGATGGCGAGGAGCCCTACGGAGACCCCCATCATTTGGAGTCGGCGGTACGGCATGGCGCCAACCGCCACCAGGATCAGCAGGGCCAGGTAATTCGTGGAAAGCGCCGATCCCGGGTGCACCAAGTCGTCAAGCAACATAACGGCACCCGCAATCCAGACAAAGACGGCAAACAGAAATCGCGCGTTCCGGACGGCACGGTCTGAGTATGAAAGCCACAGAAGGATGCCGGCCAAGAAAACGATCGACAGCTCGTCCCAGATGGCCGTACTCTGTCCGGGTACACCGATCGCCGCAATCGGCAACTGCTGGATTATAACCGCCACGAGGATGAGAAGGGCCGGCAGAATGACCCCCGCCAGGCCCACGATTCTCATGCCGGAACGAGCCAGTTCAAGCAGCTCGTTTCGAAACCCTGGGGACTCGGCGGGAAAACGGCGCCAATTCAGTTTCCACTCGCTCAAAATTGACCTCGAGTCTTGTGAATTCCAACTCGTCAAGGAGCTGTGAAGCGTTGAAGCAGATGTGAGTCAATTCACGGAATATACTTTGTGAGCTTAAATATTGCATTTCGTGACGATAATTGCCAGAATTATGTGGAGGTGACTGTCGTCGAAGCCGGCACGCTCGGAAGGCTTCGACCCGAAGGAACTGCCACCGGTGAAGTCATTCAGAGAGTGCAATTCACGAGGAGTTGTCGATGCAAGAGCAGAATTTCAAGAATCACGCGCAATTGGTGCCGGGATACCATGTTGTGTTGGCCGGCATACTATTCTTATCGTTGGTCGGGGCCGTGGTCAACCTGGTCAAGTCAATAGACAATCACGGCAATCTGTATTCGGCGGCGCTGTTGGTCGTGGTGTTTGTCGCCTTGATCATGCTCCACTGGTATGCGCGGGTGTTTGCTCTCAAAGCGCAGGACCGGGCGATTCGGGCGGAAGAGAATCTACGGCACTTTGCCCTGACGGGCAAGCTGCTTGACTCGCGATTGTCGATTCGCCAGGTCATCGCCTTGAGGTTCGCTTCTGATGTTGAATTCGTAGATTTAGCCAGACGCGCGGCGGCGGAGAATCTTGCAGCGAAAGATATCAAGCTGGCGATCAAGAACTGGCGCGCCGACTACCATCGAGTCTGAGCCAGAGCAGAGCTGCCCTGTTCGATCAAGGCAGCTCAAAGAGCACAGTTACATTTTGACCATTGTCTCGAAGCCGCCATACGCCATCTTCTTAGGGTCAAAGAGCGGCTTTTCTTTCATCATCTTTAGCATCTTGGGATCCGTCATCAATGCCTTGTTGACTTGATCGCGATGTCTGCGCGAGCGATACTCGACCACCGAAAAGATCAGCACCTCCGAGGTCTGCAGTTTCATCATCCGCGGGAAGAGCTTGGAGTATTTGCCGTTGATGTCCTCGGCGAGGAATTCGCGGCACTCCAACGCGCCGTGGCTCGCCGCGAGTTTGGCAAAGCGGCGGGCAAGATTTTTGTACGCCGTAAGATTCTTCTTCGGCACGCTTAGACAGAAAACGTCGACATAACCCTTCATGGTGGTTCCTCCTATTGATCAAATTGATATCCAGTACTTCGTAACTGATATTCGCGACTGTCGGTTCGCAGCACTACATCGTTTCCAAATAGTCTGCCAGGCGCCCGAGATGCTGATGCATGCCCTCGACAGCGCCGTGCTTCTCCGCGATTTCGTTGCGCGCCGCGGCCGTCTTGAAGACGGCAGTCATCGAGAGCCGGGTGTTAGCGCCGTCTTTGTCGAAGCGGACTGTGACGACAAACTGATACGGATCATCTTTGGCACCGGTGCCGTGCCGATAGACCAGTCGTTCCGGCGGGACAACTTCATCGAAGATGATAAAATTCGGATAATCGACTCCATCGGGGCCGTGCATTGTCAAGCGCCAGATTCCGCCGGGGCGTACGGCCATTTCGTGGATGGTATTGGTAAAGCCAATCGGCCCCCACCATTGGGCCACGTGCTGGGGCTCGGTCCAGGCTTTCCAAACCAGCTCCCGCGGGGCCGCGAAAACACGCGAACTGGAGATTTCACGATCGGCTGTGGGCGATGTGAATTGCTCAGGTGGCATTTTCAGTCTCCATTTTCTTCCAGGTTATGCAGTGCAGCTACGCCTCAAGCTGCGCTCGACCGGCGATTGCGCCAGCGCTTGATGAGCGCATCGAGGCTCAACTCACCGCCGCCGTAAGCTGCCATGAACAAAAAGACGAAACTGTAAAGAGCGGCCGGCACACCGTTGTTGAGAACCGGCCAGGCGCCGGAAGGGGCATGAAATTGCCAATAGGCGACGGCCATTTCGCCGGAGAGAATGAAGCCGCTGATCCGCGTAAATAGTCCGAGCATGATGGTAATGCCGCCAATGACTTCGAGCCAACCCCCGAAACCGACCTGCGTGAAGAAGTCCGCGGTTGCGCCATTGGCGCCCGGCATGCCGCCGAACCAGGCAAAGACCTTCATGGCGCCGGCCTGGAAGAACATCAGGCCCGCTGCCAAACGAAGCAGCAGGTAGGCGGGTGGGATGAGGCGTTGTGTATTCAAGGTACTTCTCCTATAGCTTGGGCCGATCTGCCGGCCGGTTAAACTAGTTTGTGTGGCTCTATGCAATCCAGATTGGCCATGCAAGTCAGCAACGGACCCGAAATGCCCGGCGTAGCTCCCGACCGCTCGTCCGCACAGTTGCTACCTGGACTTTGTTCCCTTCACTGACAAGGTCAGATTTTGCTTCATTCTCGCTTTGACAATCCTCTTCACCAGTGTTGTGGGCAGCGGATGATCAGCCGTGAAGTGGATTGTCGTTCCAGACACCTTAAATCCGGTCAACTCTTTCTGAAAGCCGGCGAGCACCGTCTTGTCGACAGTGACAAAGCTGCAGTGGTTCTTCCCGGCCATGAAGTGAATCAGCGGGCCATTGAGTTTGTAAGTCGGAATCTGGTAGCTGATGGCTTCTTCCGCCTTCGGTGCTGCTGCCAATATCGCGCGACGCAGTTTCCCGAGAACGCTGCGGGTGTCCTCCGGTAGCGCAGCAAGGTAATCGTCGACTGTAGCTGTTGGTTTCAGCTTCTTCATATCGACCCTTCGAGTGCAATCGCCAGCTTGTCGAACGATTCGTTCCAGCCGTGGCCGGTCATATCAAACATATCTCCGGTCGGCAATCCGACGTGACGAAGTGTCATCCTGGTTTGGCCGGCTTCCTCAACCAGGGTCACATAGACATACGATTCGAGCGGAAACCCCGGAGGCAGACCGTAGTGCTCGGCCGAGATGACGTTGCCGTCCTGGTCGGCAAAGCAATCGGTATAGACAATGCGCTCCGGCTTGACAATCTCTTTAAAGACGCCGGTAGTGTAGTAGTCCTTGCCGTCAGAGCTGCGCATGCACCACAGATACTTGCCCCCGACGCGCAGGTCCATCCGGCAGATTGGCGAGGTGAAGTTTTTCGGACCCCACCAGCGCTGAAAGTGCTCGGGGTCGGTCCAGGCGCGCCACACGAGTTCGCGCGGGGCGGCGAAGACGCGGGTGATCACCAGATCGCCGCCGGTCGGGTTAGGGTTTGGGTTTTCGTTGGCGGACATGAGTTCTCCTTTTGCTTGAAGTTCGCGGCGACCTGCGCGTGTGCGCGGTCGCTGCTCGTTTCGGTTTGGCTGGCTTCGCGGTGTTGGCCTGCAATTCCTGAAGGTACTTGTCGAGGCGGTCGAAGCTGGCCTCCCAGAAGCGGCGATAGTGCTCGATCCAACCCGACGCCTCTTTCAGCGGTTGCGCTTTGAGCCGGCAGGGGCGCCACTGTGCGGTGCGACCGCGTTCGATGAGTCCGGCGCGTTCGAGCACTTTGAGATGTTTGGAAATTCCCGGCAGGCTCATTTCGAAGGGCCGCGCCAGGTCTTTGACGGAGACTTCGCCACGCATCAGGTGCGAGAGGATAGCGCGCCGGGTCGGATCGGCGAGGGCGGCGAAGGTCGTACTTAAATGATCTTGAGTCATATTTTAATAAACCATTTGGTTAATTAACTTATCGGTAAAATAAGTGCGAAGAATCGTTCTGTCAATCACAAATTTTAGACAAAATAGAGTTATTTTCTGATCTCAGTGCGATGAGAAAGGTAATGGCGGGAGACCAAGTTTATGGCGGAGTGGCAGGGATTCGAACCCTGGAGACCTTTTTGGGGCCTACACACTTTCCAGGCGTGCTCCTTCAGCCAGCTCGGACACCACTCCGTATTCGAAATCGTCCTGCCAGCCCGTGCTGGCGGCTGCGCAGGAACTTCTCCAAGGGCGACAATTTAGGCGGTTCGGGCGCAAAATCAACCGATAGTTGGAGCCGGATGGAGAATGGTTTACCCGGTAATCGGCCATTGACGACAGCAGATTTGCGCTTATCTTGAATTTGTTACCACAAAATGCGGCCGCGACCGGACGTTTTCGGCTTTCCGAGTGTCCTTACGTAGACAGATACTGCCACGGTCCAAACCGGTTTTTCAAGGCTGCTTTCATTAGGAGGAGTTATGCCAAGCTGTAGGTTGACACGAAGCCGCTTCGTGCCGGTATTCGTAATGCTCATGCTCGGAATTGCTCTGCTAATGCACTCTGCCCCGGCGCAGGCGCAATCATGCGACTTTCCCTTTTACTTCAAACGCGGCGACATCAACGTCAATGCGATCGCTAATGAGGTCGCGGATGCCCTCCTGTTCGAGCAATATCTGATTCACGGCATCGAGGTGTTCAACGCCGATCCGGGATTGCAGCAGCAACAGATTTGCGCAACCGACTGCAATTCCGACCAGACGCCGTTGACGTTCCGCGATCTGGTTTATCTCTGGCGGGTGGTTTACGGAGATGCCATTCCGTTTCCCAAGCCTGCCGGCACTTCAGCCACTGCCACCTTCACGCAAAGTGAATCAGAGCGCATCGTCGTGGCCGACTTCCCCGGTCACTTTGCTGGCGTGTTCCTGATTTTCGACGGCAACATTACTCCCTACAAACTGTGGCCGGCGAGTTTTCGCATGGTGTTTGACCACGTTGACGGCCAAACCCGCGTGCTGCTTCTCCTCCAGGACATCGATTCTACTGCCGTTGGTTCTGGCCAAGTAGTGGCTTACTCGGGATTCGGTAGATTGGTTGAGGGTTACGCCGGAGATTGGTTCGACTCCGAGATTCCGGTGAGCATCGTAATCAACGAAATTCAGTGCGGGGATTTTGACGGTTCGGGCTACTTCAACATCACCGATGCTGTGGCAATGGTACGTTACGTTTTCGGCGGCATCGATCCGGGATATGATCCGGGAATCGGGGATGTTAACTGCGACAACATCGTGTCGATCAGCGACATTGTCTACATGATCTCTCACATTTTCGCCGGTGGACCGGCTCCCTGTGCCAATTGTCCCTGAGTCATCGATTTCATTCGCCCAAGAAGCAGGAAACCGACAGGGAGTGCTCTGTCGGTTTCTTCTTGCCGTCAGTGCCGACCACTTATCGATCAAAATATCTCGGCGAAGAAGTCTTTCATCGCCTGCCAGGATCGGCGATCGGCGTTGGCATTGTATGCCGAGCCTTTCGACTTGTCGTCGCCGGCCTCTTTCTGGGTGAACGAATGGACGGCGCCGGAATAGGCGATAAACTGATAGTCGACATTGGCGGCTTTCATTTCATCCATGAATGCCTGCACATCAGCCATCGGAACATAGGTATCCTCCGCGCCGTGGCAGACCAGCACCTTGCCCTTGATGTTCTTGGCATCGGCCGGATTGTTTGCCTTGAGAGAACCGTGGAACGAGACGACTCCTGAAAGCGGCGCGCCGGAGCGAGCGAGTTCAAGGGCGGACATGCCGCCGAAGCAGTAGCCGATAGCGGCTACGCGCTTGGGATCGACCAGCTTGTTGGCCAGGAGAGTCTGGAGCCCCGCTTCAAGGCGACCGCGCAGCAAGGCGACGTCGCCGTAATACTTCCCGGCTTCCTTGGAGGCCTCCTCAGAATTTGCGGGGCGAACACCTTTGCCGTAGACATCAACAGCAAGCGCGACGTAGCCTAACTCAGCGAGCATCTGGGCGCGCATCTTCTCGTTTTCAGTCAGACCGCGCCACTGGTGGATGACGAGCACGCCGGGACGAACGCTCTTGGCAGCATCGTCATAAGCGAGAAAGCCTTCGAGTGTGACGTCGCCATGCTTGTATTCGACGACTTCAGTCTTGATAGCGGCCTGGAGCAGGCCGGTCAAGAGTAACAAGACGAGATTGCAGAAAATGAACGTTCGCATACTTCCTCCATGAGCTGATCAAAGTAATTCCCTATTTCGTAGTGATTATACGCGGCTGAGGGTTGGCATATTTCAGCAAGTTTGCGCAGAGTCGGAAATGAAATCGGCCACATCACAAAGCGATGTGGCCGACGGTCTTTGTTGAATAGCGACGCGGCTAAAATTCGGCGCCAAAGCTGAAGTAGTGTTTCGGCTTGCTGACATCGACCAAGTCCCAGCCCCAGGCCAGGTCGTAGCGAAGCAGGAAGATGCCGAGATTCACGCGAGCACCGGTACCGAAGCCGGTCTTGAGACTGAGCAGCCGATCTGAGCCTGTCGAAGTCATGAGCCGAAATTCCTCATTGCGATTCCAAGCCGCGCCGGCGTCGAAGAAAACGGCACCCGAGAGACGCGCGAGGACGAGCGGCAGCGGGAAGCGCAGCGCGAGGTATTCGACAAACGGGTAG
This sequence comes from uncultured Ignavibacteria bacterium, assembly GCA_964576925.1. Taxonomy (GTDB): domain Bacteria; phylum Zixibacteria; class MSB-5A5; order CAIYYT01; family CAIYYT01; genus JADJGC01. The sequence continues at coordinate 18,691 of CAZNWJ010000001.1, forward strand.
CGGAATTCGAGGTTCACGACGCCGTACTTGCTGCCTTCGAATTCGAAGTAGTCGTAGCCGCGCAACGGGGTCACGATCTTGGAAAAGTAGAAGCCTTGCACGCTGTAAACGTCGTCGTCGGTTGTCGTCGAGCCGATGTAGTTCGTGTTTCCACCGACGTAATAGATCTTGCGATTGTTGCCAAACGAAGCGCCTCCGGCCATGCGGAAGGCGAAGGAGTATTGTCCGCCCAGATGCCAATACTTGCGGTAATCAAACTCGCCGGCCCAGTAGTCCTGCGAGCTGTTCGAAATCGGCAGGGTTCGCTCAAACCGCAGCTTCCAGCGGCTGCCGTTGATCGGTCCGGTGTAGCCCCAGAGCACATTATCATGGATCATCGCCAGATCCGCGGTGGTAGCGTTTTCGTTGGCGTCGTCGTAGACCAGCTGGTTTTGTTCATTAATGCGTGGGTCATAATAAGTGCGATCGATGTAAATATGGGAAACGTCGAGTTGAATGCGCCGGAAGAGACTAAACGGGTGCGAAACGCTTGCCAGCAGGCCGTAGGTACGGTCGGAGAAGAGGCGGTCGCGGTTGTCCTCGAAATAGTTCTTATTATGGAACACGCCGAAGCCGAAGTCAGTGCGATGAGTTGAGTTGATATAGTACAATTGCAGGTTCGTCTGATTGATCGAATTGACGATGTCGGTGCCGATCAGGAACTGATGATTTCCCAGGAAATCGGTCACGAGCACGAAAGACTGCCCGCGCAAGCCATAGAAGGTGTCATACGACAAGCCGCCACTGACGATATCGGGGGAGAATTTCGCCTTGTAGCGCTTGATTTCATATTCGCCGTCAGGGCGGGCGGCATAGATCGTGTCGCGGCCGTCGTCCTCGTGCGCGGTCTCAACGACGGCGGAATCGCCTTCGATGCGGACATCGGGGCCGCTCTTGGCCGGCGGCGTGAAGACAAAGTCGGTATTTTCGCTCTCGGCCGGAAAGTCCTCTTCAAACAGCGAATCGCGCACGGCGGAAGAGTCCTCGCCATTGTCGATTACGGCTGCGTATTCGGCACGCATCTCGCCTTTGACAAACTTGGTGGCCACCAGCGGGGCACCGTCCTCAGTCACCGGCTTGATGTCCTTCATCAGATAGATGTCGTAACCACCCTTGAAGAAGGCCTGGAAGACAATCTGGTCGCCTTTGGGAGACCAGGAGGGCGAACCGATGCCGCTGAGGACATTGGTGATCGGAAACGCCGGTGTGCCGGCATCGAGGTCGACGACATAGAGGTTGTCGATGCCGTTGAGATTCGAGACGTAACAGAGTTTCTTGCCGTCTGGCGACCAGGTCGGATAACGGCAGATGCCGTCTTCGAAAGTGACCGTGTCGACAATGACGCCGGTGGCAAGATTCATGAGAAAGACATTGTAAGTGCCAAACGGGAAGCGGCGTTCGGGATCCTGCTTGACGGGCCGGTCAGAGGCGAAGGCCAGGAAGGTACCATCGTGATTGACGGCGGCATCCTTGTCATCCCAGTCGTCGTCGGTCAACTTGCGGACCGACTTGGAGGCAACGTCTACGTGGTACAGATCGGATTTGCCGTCGGTCACGCCGGTCATGATCACATTGCCATCCGGGGTAAATGCCGGGTTGTAGATTGAGCCGAACCCGGGGCTGATTTTCTTGACGATTTTTCCTTTTTCAACGTTGTAGATCATCAGGGCGTCTTTGCCCCCCGACTTGGCGGCGAAAGCGATTAACTTGCCGTCGTACGACCAGGAAAGGCCAGAGACGAAAGAATGCAATGATTCAAGGTCGCCGGAGCGCTCGCCCTTGACGAGGGAGCGCACGACTTTTCCGTCGCCGGAGTTCATCAAGTAGATTTCCGTGAAGTCGGAGCGATCGGAATAAAACGCGATCAACTCGCCGTTCGGCGAGAACGTCGGCTTCTCGTTGAAGTAGGAACCGTCTTTCTCGTGGTTGGTCAGGCGTTTGGAAAACTTGGCCGGTTCATCGCGCGTGGCGATTTCCGGCCAGTAAATCTTCTTGAGGTAAAGCTGGAATTTCTCGTCGAACTCGGTGGTTGTAAGCCCGATCGAGGCCTTCATCGCGCGCGAGATAGACAGGCTGCGGCGTCCCTTGTTGATGATGTCAGCGATTTTTTCCTCGCCGTAAGTCTCAGCGAGGAATTTTATCGCAGCTTGACCCTGTTTGTAGGCCAGGTAGCCGCCGAGATAGTCGACGGGAGCAAGATAACCGTGGATGGTAGCATCACGCACGATCATATCAGCAAAGTAATCCCAGCCGTTGCGCGAGGAATACTCGGCATAACCCTCCCCAAACCAGAGCGGCAATTGAAAGAGGTACTGGCGGGAGAGCAGCGATCCCAGGACGTTTCCATAGATAAGATCGACGATCACGGCGTGCGTCAGTTCGTGGTGAAGCACGTGTCGGAGGTCTTCATAGGAGCCATTGTAAGGCACGACGACACGATTCTTGAAATACTCGGTGAAGCCGCCGACGCCTTCGGGAAGGATCTCCATCGTGACGTTTGTCTGCTGGAATTCATTGGGCGAGCTGTAGATAAATACCGGCACGCGTCCCTTGAGTCGATAGTCGAGTTCGCGGGAAACCTCGACATAAGCGGTCTCGAGCTCGGCGATGCAGAACTTAGCGAGTTCATATTGCTCGTCGTAGAAGTAGACGTCGAAGTTCGGCGACTGGATATAAGTCCAGTTGAAGGCCTTGTACTGCACCTTATTCTTGCCGAAATACTCTTCCTGGGCCAGCAACGAAACGTTCAGAAGCGCGATGGCTGTCAGCAACAGCAGGAAGAATTTCTTCATGACGAACACCTTTCCATATGGGTGAACCGGCGGGCTAATCCGGGACTTTCGTGATTGAAGCGCCGACGGCGCGGAGTTTTGCATCGAGGGCGTCATAACCGCGCTCAATATGATATATTCGACGAACTTCGCTGGTTCCTTCAGCGGCAAGACAAGCGGTAACCAGTCCGGCGCCTGCCCGAATATCAGACGCCATAACGCCGGCGCCGTTTAATCGCGGAACGCCTTCGATGGTAGCAACATCGCCAATGATTGTCACTTTGGCGCCCAGACGTGCTAATTCCATACAGTGCGAAAATCGGTCTTCAAATACAGTTTCTCTCATATGTGATGTGCCTTGGGCCTGGGCGGCCAGGGCGACGAAGCAGGCCTGCAGGTCGGTTGGGAAGCCCGGAAACGGGAAAGTCACGAAGTCGGCAGCGCGAAGCTTGCCGTCAGAGCGAATCGTGATTGAGCGTTCGCCCGCAGCGATTTCGCAGCCCATTTCGCGCAGTTTCAGCAGCACAACCTCCAAATCCCGGGCAATGCCGTCGGTGACTGTCAACTCGCCGCCGGTTCCTGCGGCGATACAAAGAAACGTGCCTACTTCGAGCCGGTCGGGCATCGGCTCGTAACTCACCGGTTTGAGCTTGTCGACGCCGTGGATCGTCACCACGGTTGTGCCGGCGCCGCGAACATCCGCGCCCATGGCGTTAAGGAAGTTGGCAACGTCGATCACTTCCGGGTCGCAAGCGGCATTGATGATACGTGTGACACCCGAAGAGAGAGCCGCGCCAATCATCAGATTTTCGGTGCCGGTATGTGACGGCCGATCGAAGTAGACTTCCCCGCCCTTGACGCGTCCATTGGCGATGACATATCCGCCTTCCTCGGAGATTTCCACGCCGAGTTGGGCAAATCCTTTGAGATGAAGATTGACCGGCCGCTGCCCCAGCGAACAACCTCCCGGCAGCGAGACACGGGCGTGGCCTTCCCGGGCAATGAGCGATCCCAAGACCAAAAATGATGCGCGCATCTTGCGAACCAAGTCGTAAGGCGCCTCGGTGGAGGTGAAGTTTCGGGCTTGAATCGTGACTTTGCCTGATTTGCGATCCCAGGTGGTTTCGGCGCCGAGTTCGCGCAACACCTGCAACATGATGTCGATGTCGCGCAAGTCGGGGACGCTCAACAGCGTGGAGGCACCGGAATCCGGGAGCAGGGCGGCTGCCATAATCGGCAGCGTAGAATTTTTGGAGCGCATGGCGCGAAGCGTCCCGCTGAGGCGACGTCCGCCTTCGATTACATACTTATCCATCTATGCAGTAGAACCTCTCGTTGGTCAGGCTGTTCCGAGTCTGCGGTGAACCGCTGTAAATCTTGGACAATCTAAGCGGACTCAAACCATTGTACAATCGGGCGAATGGGTGCGCTGAAAAGTCGAAGAAGAATCGGGGCGATCCGGAGATCGCCCCAAATGACGGTTCCTTAGATCTTCTTGGCGAGGACAGCGTCGCGCATGTCCTTTTTGAAGGCAGCGAACTTATCGAGCAGGGCTTCGCCTTCTTCGGGCAGACCGGCGCCGAGAATCTGGACCGCGAGCAGCCCGGCATTGTAGGCATTGCCGATGGCGACGGTTGCCACGGGAATACCTTTAGGCATTTGGACGGTCGAAAGCAAAGAGTCGGTGCCTTGCAGTGGGGCAATCGGAACCGGGATTCCGATGACCGGCAGCTCAGAGTGGGCGGCCATCGCGCCTGCCAGGTGCGCGGCGCCACCGGCGCCGGCGATAATCACGCGGATACCGCGCTTGCGGGCCTCCTTGGCAAATTGGGCTGCCTCTTCGGGGCAACGATGCGCCGAGAGTACGCGCATTTCGTAGCCGACGCCGAACTTATCGAGGGCTTCAGCGGCGCCCTTCATGATCGGAAGATCGGAATCACTTCCCATGACAATACCGACACGGGCGGGCTTGGAACTCATTTGCAGATGTCCTCCATTCTATCTAACACCAGAATTTACGAAATACCGGGTGCCGGGCATATGCGACCGGCCCGTTCATATGATACGGATCGACCGCTCCTCCTGCAAGTCCTCGCCGTTTCGGGTCTGATGGTGAGGAGATTTTTCCCTTCCTGCAGCGATAATGGATCGCTATCATTTACCTATGAGCCTCAAGGACAACATCTCAGATAACTTGTCGCTGATTGCCGAGTTCTGGCGCTTCATCCGGCACCGCAAGCGATACTGGCTGGTGCCCTTTTTGATCATTGTCATCTTGCTTTCGGTGTTTATTGTCCTGACCGAGAGTAGCGCGTTTGCGCCGTTCATTTATTCGCTTTTTTAAGATTTGGGTGGGTTGATGCGGATTGCTGAGTTTCTGATTGCTCTGGGTGGGACATTGATCGTCCTGTTTCTGGCCTTGTTTCTTTCGAAACGTGAGATCCCGACAGTGGTCTACGATACGGCCTGGAACGATTTAACGCTCAGACATACCAATCAAAGAACCGTCATCGGTAAGGATGAGTCGGCTCGATTCGATGTCGAGGTTATCGGCGGGTTGTTGCCGGACAGTGGCGCGCTGGCGGTCTATTTGCGTCCGTACTTCCACGGAGCCACAGGAGTACCGGCAGAGTTTAAGTCGGCGCCTATGTTGACGGTACCGGGCGAGGGCCTAGTTTATCGCCGGGAGTTGGTGAATCAGGGAGTTGGAAGCGAATTCGAGTACTATCTGCGGTTATCGGCCATTGTCGATTCGACCGGCACCGACTCAACGCTGGCGACAATTCCGGCGCAGTTTCTTCTGGATCAGTCTTCGACTCTCAAGATTCGGTTTGAGGGCAAGCCAAACAGTATCGTGCTGGTGGCCCACATCGCCTTTATGTATGCAGCATTACTGATTGTGTTTCTGGCAGTGTTCTCCGGGTTGGCTGACAAGAACACGGCAAATCTTTCAGCTCGTTGCGGCAAGCTCGTCCTGGTAGCGACAGCACTGCTTTTAGTCGGTGTATTCATTCTGGGAACCGTCGTTGAGAGACAAAGCTACGGCACATTCTGGAGCGGGATACCGGTCAGTACAAATCTGACTGACACTTACTCTCTGTTGCTCTGCCTCTACTGGGTCGGTCTGCTAGTGTGTCTTAAGGGGTCAGCATTCAAGAGCAATCCTGAGAGAGACCTGATTTCGCGACAAACCGCACGGATTCTCACCGTGGTAGGATTGATTGGCATGATTGTCATCTTCCTGTTACCACACGGTACCGGCCGCATCTAGCGGCGGAGGCGCGGTGCCAAGACGATTGAAGCATCTGACATTCGGAGTTATCGCGATCCTCGTGCTACTAGCGAGTCTCGAAAGCGGGGTGCGTCTTCTCGGATTCAAGGCACGCGTTGATAATCCGTTTTTCATGCTGGTCCGGGTGTTCGAGTACCCGGATTTTTTTGAAAAGGATGAGCAACTCTTCTGGAGACTCCGGGCGAATATCTCTGAAGATGAGGAATTCCTGGTGCCGGGATGGTATCGCACGAATTCTCTCGGCTTTCGCGGTGAGGATTTAGCGCCAGCGACGGCTTCGACGTACACGATCGCCTGTTTTGGCAACTCTTGCACATTTGGATGGCGACTGGCCGAGGCACAGACTTACCCCGGGCAATTGCAGCAAAGACTCGCGCCACTGAGTCGGGCACAATTTCGCGTAGCTAACTGCGGCGTACCCGGTTACTCATCGTTCCAGGGACAACGCCTGATTGAGGAAGTAATGGCGCTTCTGAGGCCGCGAGCGATTACCATTTGCTATGGCTGGAACGATCACTGGGCGGCCGCCTTCGATCTTGAGGATAAAGAACAGAAGACCGCGCCGCAGTTTATTCTCAATATCCAGAATCTCCTGGCGAAAAGCCATCTTTACCGCGCAATCAAGTACGCCTTGTTGTCGCGCAGCGAGAAGTCGCGGGAATACACGTATGATCGGCAATCACCGAAGTACCGCGTATCACTGCCTGATTACGAGGCTAATCTCCGCTCCATCATTGAAGAGTGCCGGGCGCAGTCGATTGTGCCGATCCTGCTCACCGCCCCGATGGGTGATGCTGACCCGGGAGTTATCAACGCGGTGGAGGAATATCATGCGCGGTACAATGCCGTCGTCCGAGCGATCGCGGCCGAATCGGAAGTGCACCTGGTTGATGCTGCGAGACTTCTCGAGGGGAAGCCGGAGTGCTTTGATGATCCCAGAGCCGATTTCATCCATTACAACGCTCGTGGCGCCGCGTTGATTGCCGATTCTGTGGCGGCTGTGATCGCGACGATTCCCTAATCCTTACTGCCGCGAGATAACTTCCCCTGCAACTTCTCAGGCGTGCGGACGTACCCAATTGATGTAGCTCAAGAATATCTGTTATCTACGATATATAAGGACCAGCGATGAAAAAGATCATTTTCGGAGTTATAGGTATCGCCGTCATCGCGACGGTAATCCTGCTCTTCTTCAATCGGGGGGATTCTTCGAACAACGGACAGAAGCAAGGCACCAAGGTGGAAAAGGGTGAGATTGTCGAAAAGGCCATGGCGATCGGTACGATCCAGCCCTACAAAGAGGTAGCGGTGAAGTCCAAGATCTCGGGCATCGTCAAGAGGCTTTACGCTGACGTCGGCGACCAAGTCAAGGAGGGTGACCTGTTGCTTGAAATCTCGCCGCAACCGACGCCGCTTGAGTACACGGAGGCGCAGCGCGAAATTGACCGGGCAACGCTGCAGTATGACAATGCCAAGCTTTCGTTTGACCGTTCGACCGAGTTGTTCGACAAGAAATTGATCTCGAAACAAGAGTACGATGATCGCAAGGTGGCGTACGAGCAGGCGCAATTGCAGTTGAATCTCGCCAATGAGCGGATGCAGCTGCTTGAGAAGGGCGCGATCAAGACCAAGAATGTCAACGTCGAAAGCACGATCCGTTCTCCCATCACGGGTTCCGTGCTTTCGAAAAACGTCAACGAGGGTGATCCGGTGGTGCCGCTTACCTCCTATCAAGATGGTACCGCACTCATCACCCTCGCTGATATGAAAGACCTGATCTTTCGCGGAACGGTGGATGAAATCGATGTCGGCAAGTTGACCGAAGGAATGACGGTCACGTTGAAGGTCGGCGCGCTGCCGAAGGACACCGTGACGGGCGTTCTCCACAAGATCTCGCCGAAGGCGCGCAAGGAGCAGTCAGCAACAGTGTTTGACGTCGAAGTGCGCTTCGCGGAAGCCGACATTTCGAAATTGCGCGCCGGGTATTCGGCAAATGCGGAGATCATCATCAAGCAAGCCAAAGATATTCTCGTGATTCCGGAACGGCTGGTCGATTTCCGCGGTGACTCGGCTTTCGTACAGGTGCTCGATTCGCTTGGCGGAAAGAAGGAACAGGTGATCGAACCCGGACTTTCAGACGGCATTACGCTTGAAGTTGTATCGGGACTAACCGAAGGCCAGATGGTAGCTGAGAAAGAGGCGCCCAAGACGGACTAATCGCCGCGCACCGGGAAATGATGAGAGTGAATCCGTAGCATGCGACTGACATCATTCAGACTATATCTCAAGCAGTTCCTACATGACTTGCGGGCGCAGAAGCTGCGAACGTTTCTGACGTTGCTCGGCCTGGCATGGGGGACGGTGACCGTGATTTGCCTGCTCGCATTTGGCTACGGACTTCAACGTCACCAGGTCGAGGCGATGAAAGGACTGGGCGATGACATCGTTATCATGTGGGCAAGCAATACGAGCAAGCCATATGCGGGCTATCCGAAGGGACGCTGGTTCGGTTTCGTTCCCGCCGACATCGACATGATGAGGCGGAACATCCCCGAGTTGGGGGGTGTTTCGGGTGAATTCATGCGCGGCAACATCATGATTAAGAACGGCCGCAGGTCGAAACTGGTACAGGCTTCTGGCGTCGAGCCGGAGTTTGCCGCGATGCGCACAATCATCCCTGAGGAGGGCGGGCGCTTTATCAATGAAATCGACATGGCCGAGAAACGCCGAGTCTTGTTTATCGGCAATGCACTTCGCGACGAGATCTTCGGTGAGAACATCGATCCAGTCGGACAAGCGGTTTATGTCGACGGCGTCCCGTATACCGTGATCGGCGTGATGCAGAAGAAGAAACAGGATTCTTCATACTCGGGGCGCGACCAGGACAAGGCGATTATTCCGGCGACGACGTTCCAAGCGACGTACGGCGACCGTTACCTTGACAATATCGTCTTCAAAGCAGCGCGTCTGGATCAACACACACGGTGCGTCGATCGGGTTTATGAGGTCTTTGCCAAGCGTTACAAATTTGATCCCACCGATCGCGAGGCGCTGGCGATGTGGGACACTGTGGAGGGGAACGACTTTCTAATCTTCTTCGTAGCGATGCGCATGTTTGTGGGATTTGTCGGATTTATGACCCTGCTTGTGGGCGGAATCGGACTGGCGAACATCATGTATGTCGTGGTCGAAGAGCGGACGAAGGAGATTGGGATCAAGATGGCGTTGGGCGCCAAGAAGGGTTTTGTACTCCTTGGTTTCATCGTCGAGACACTTATTTTGACGGCCATCGGGGGTGGTGTCGGGTATGGAATTGCGCAGTTGATTATCAGCGCAGCGCCACACATGGGGATTGAAGACTATGTTGGCATTCCCTCGCTGTCGCTGCAGGACAAGCTTGCGGTGATCGGTATCCTGGGTTTCATCGGTCTGCTGGCAAGTTTCTTCCCGGCGCGACGCGCGTCAAACATGAACCCTGTACAGGCGCTGAAGCTGTAGTATGTCACGGTCATTGTTGTTTGTGCGCCTCTTCTGGCGCGACCTCAGAGCGAATAAGAAGCGGATGACGCTGACGCTGATTGCGGTGCTTTGGGGGACTCTTTCGATCGTGCTTCTTCTCGCGTTTGCCAACGGGCTGAAGTCGAAACTACTGAGCAACCAGAAAGGGATGGGAGAAGGGATCGTCATTATCTGGGGGGGCCAAACGACGATTCCCTACGAAGGCCTGGGCAAGGGCAGGCGCATACGGTTTTATCCCGAAGACCTGGAAGAGATACAGAAACAGATTCCCGAAGTTGAGAAGGTTGGCGCTGATTACTTCAATTGGGGGACTTCGATCAGCTACGGCAAGAAGACGGTCTCCAATCGGACAAATGGATTGTTTCCGTCGTTTGAAGTCATGCGCGCCCACTACCCCGAGCCAGGTGGGAGGTTCATCAACGAGCTGGATATGAAGAAGCGGCGGCGTGTGGCGTTTCTGGGCGACCGGTTGAAAGAGAACCTCTTTGGGCCAGAGGATGCGGTCGGAAAGGTGATCACCATCGACAACATACCGTTTACGGTCGTTGGTGTGCAGGTGAAGAAACAGCAGATGGGCTCCTACAGCGGGCCGGACAACGATAAGGTTTCAATCCCGGCCACGACGTACTCGGCTATCTGGGGGCAAATCCGGTACAATAACATCGTTGTCAAGCCGCAGGATCCGAACCAGGTCGAGTTTGTTAAGCGGCGGTTGTATGAGGTCATCGGCAAGCGACAGAAATTTGACCCGAATGACAAGAGCGCGCTCTCGATTTGGGATGTCATCGAGACGCAGCGCGTCATGGAGAAAATGATGCTGGGGCTGGAGATATTCTTCGGCGTAATGGGGTTCTTCTCGCTGTCGATTGCCGGGCTGGGCGTAGCGAATATTATGTATGCCGCGATCAAAGAGCGCACGGTTGAGATCGGAGTGAAAATGGCCCTGGGAGCGAAGCGGCGACAGATCATGGGGCAGTTCATCCTGGAAGCGCTTCTTATCTGCGGCATCGGTGGATTACTGGGCCTGTTGGTCGCGCAGGGATTCTGCTCGGCTTTCGCGAACATCGATTTGAACAACGAGGCGCTGAGTTGGCTGGGCAAGCCGACTATATCTACGACGATCGGCTTTATCACGGTGGCGATTCTGGCTTTCATCGGGCTGATTTCGGGATTTTTCCCGGCGCGCCGGGCGGCCTCGGTCAATCCGGTGGAATCGCTGCGTTACGAATAATTCGAGGTGTGAATAGATGATTAAGATGCAAGGAATCCGCAAGCTCTACAACACCGGCAAGGTGGCGGTAGAAGCGCTGAAAGGGCTGAACCTGGAGTTGGGCGCCAGCGAGTTCGTCAGCGTCGTGGGGCCTTCCGGTTCAGGGAAATCGACGTTGATGAACATCGTCGGTTGTCTGGACACACCCTCCGAGGGAGAGTTTTATCTCGATGGCGAGCGGGTGGATCAATTGAGCCCGAACCAGTTAGCCGAGATCCGAAACCGCAAAGTCGGATTTGTTTTCCAGAATTTCAACCTTCTTCCCTATGCAACGGCCTTTGAGAATGTCGAACTGCCTATGATTTTCGCCGGACTTCCGACGCGGCAGCGACGCGAGCGCGCGACCAAGTTATTGGAACGCGTCGGGCTCGGCCATCGGCTGGATCACAAGCCGACGGAGTTATCCGGGGGCGAAATGCAGCGCGTAGCGATCGCGCGATCGCTGGCCAACAATCCCAAATTGATTCTCGCCGACGAACCAACCGGGAATCTCGACAGCAAGTCGGGTGGCGAGATCATGAAGTTGTTCGAAGAGCTGTGGCAATCGGGAACGACGATCTTAATGATTACGCATGATCCGAATGTCGCCAAGAGAACGAAGCGGACGATCATGATCAAGGACGGGCTGATTGTGTCATCGCTGAATGGGAATGGAAATGGGGCGGCAGCGCGCGAGGAGATGTCAGGATCACAGGGATCCTGAACTACGGCGCAGGTTTGATTGCTTCGTCGCGGCAAGGTGTGTTTTCTTGCCGGAGAGCACGCTCGCTCCTCGCAATGACAGCTCGTGAAATCGGCTAATCCACCCAGTCGGCGATGAAGACGTTGGTCTCACCTTCTTTCTGATTGTCCCGATTTGAGCAGAAAACGAACTTTTTGCCGTCGTGAGACCACATGGGGAAGCCATCAAAGGTCGGGTTAAACGTGATCTGTTCGAGCCCAGTGCCATCGACGTTGATCATAAAGATATCGAACTCGCGCGGATTGCCGCGATGGTTGCTGCAAAAGACGAGGCGCTTGCCGTCGGGATGCAGATACGGCGCGAAATTGGCTTTGCCAAGGTTGGTGATCTGGCGCTTGTTTGAGCCGTCGGCGTTCATGATCCAGATCTCCAATTCCGAGGGCCGGATCATGTCTTCTTTTAACAGCGAGACGTAGTCGGCAGAGTCTTTGGCCGTCTTGGGTCGCGAAGCACGATAGATGATCTGCTTGCTGTCATAGGAGAAAAAGGGACCACCATCGTATCCCAAGTCGTTGGTAAGCTGGCGGACATCGGAACCGTCGGGATTCATGGTGTAGATTTCCAGATCGCCGGAGCGCAGCGACGTGAAAACGATCTTCTTGCCATCGGGAGAATAAACGGCTTCGGCGTCATAGCGCGGTGAGTTTGTGATGTTCTTCAGATCTGAGCCGTCCGGTTTGGCGGAGTAGATTTCGTAACCGGCGTAGAGGGCCCAGACGTAGCCACGGCTGAAGTCGGGCGGCGGCGGGCAGGTGCTGTCGGCGGCGTGCGTCGAACCGTAAATGATTCTCTGGCCGTCAGGCTGAATGAAGGAGCAGGTGGTGCGCCCCTTGCCGGTCGACACCAGCCGGCGATTGCTGCCATCGGTATCCATCGTGTAGATCTGATCGCAACCATAAGGGGGGAGGTTGGACTGGAAGATCAGCTGCCCGCCATCGTAGGAGAAGTAAGCTTCGGCGTTTTCGCCGTTAAAAGTCAGTTGGCGAATGTTCTTGAGGTGCCGTTCCTGGGCGCGCCAGTTTGCCGAGTCTGCCGGCGCCGGCGCGCCCGAGTCTTGTGGTGCGGGATCGCCGAACGCTTGAGTCGTGACGAGCAACGCGACGGTCGCGAGAGTCGCTATGTACAGTTTCATGGTGCCTCCATTCATCTACAATTCGCGTCGATAATAGACGAATTCATGCGGATGGTCAATGGCAATCAGCTGAGGCAGTCTCGCCGGGTGCGTTTTTGACATTCGGTTGACGATCAGAGGTGGAATTCGAGGATATCGCCGTCGGTCAAGGGAAAATCTCGCTGCACGCGCTGGCCATCGTGTTTACCGACGCCCCAGATTTTGGCGAATTGCAGTTTCTCGGCGAAGTCTTTGTGAATCTTGTATGCGGCAGCCTCGACGCTGGCTGGGATCGTCAGGACGACCGGATCAGAGAGGTCGGCCTCATGACCGGGTGTTTTGGTATATACCCGCAAGAGTTTCAGCGATCGAAACAGCGCCGCTTCGAGTTCCGAGATGCCGCCGCGCCTCAGCGAATCTACGGGAAAGATTGGAAAGCGCGAGCCAAATTCCTGGCGCAGGAAACCAAGCCGGATATCGTCTTCATCGAGATCACTCTTGGCTGCCACGAGAAAGGTCCGTTTGACGACCGCATCAAGCGAGTAGTCTTCTTCATCTTCGATGTGATCGGGCGCGACAAGTGTGATCCGATGTTCCTGCAATAACGTCAACGAGCGATTGAGATCGTCGATCAGATCGTCGGAGGAAAGATCCGCGAAGAGGAATACTGCGTCGGCACGGAAGAGCAGCGACGTGATCCAGCCCTCATAGCACTCGACGGCAATCGGGGGCAAGTCGATCAGCTGGAACTTGACGTTTTCCCAGACCATCATGCCGGCCACGGGAGTGCGGGTCGTAAAGGGATAGTCGGCAATTTCGGGATGCGCGTGCGAGACAGCGGCCAGAAACTGCGACTTGCCGCTATTGGGCGGACCGATGAGGGGAATCTGGGCAGCGCCTTCGCGCGGGATATTGTCGAGTCCCTTGTGTTTGCCGCCACTGCCCTTCCCTTCCGATGACTTCTTGACTTTGGCAATCTTGGCTTTGATTTCGGCCTGGAGCTTCTCGGTGCCCTTATGCTTGGGGATGATTTTGAGCATCTCCTGCAAGCAATTCAGGCGCTCCTGGTCGTCAGTGGCAGAGCGGAAGCGCTGTTCGGCTTCCTTGTATTGCGGTGTGAGATTTGCCGGCATCAGGGGCAAGATAAGCAGGCAGGAAGCTTCGTCAAGCGAATCACGACGGCTGGGTCAGCGGCCGAGTCGTCGGAGGTGCTGATCGAGCGACAGAACGCGCGCATCTGTTGAATCGGCCTGGAGCGCACCACTGACCAGTTCCCGCGCCAGGCTGGTGTCCCCAACTTCCAAAGCGCTGAGTGCAATCTGGTAGGGCAAAGTCGCTTCTGATACGGTGAAAGGGGACTTCGTGACAAGCGAGACGGCCAATTGGTGATTGCCGTGCCGCGATGCCAGCCCGGCATAGATCGAGACATAGCGAGAGTCGTTGCGCCTCTCCGGGGGCACCTCGCTGAGGAGAGACATGGCCTCGGCATTCCGACCTGATGCGAATGCGGTATACGTAGCACGATAGTGAATTTCCTCATCCCGAGGGCGGCTGGTCCGGAGGATCAGATAGTTCTGATAGGCGGCATCGTATTTCTTGAGCGCGAACTGAACAGGTGCCAACATGGAAATCGTGTTGTGGTCGCCGGGGTCGATGGCTAGTCGCTTGAGGAACGCAGCTTCGGCTCCTTCGCGATCACCGAGGCGCTCCAGGAGCAATCCCCAACTGGCCAGCCGAAATCCGTTATCATAGCGTTCGCTGTAATGCAGATCGGAATCGACGCGGGCTTTGACGTAGTCGACCTGCGATTCGGAGTTGAATAGGATCCAGGGAAAGACACGCAGGCAAACGATCGCGACCAGGACGGCGGCGGCCCAATTTCGGCGTGGGGCGCGCAAGGCGATTAGAGCCGCCAGGGGGATGGCGAAGATTGAGAGCAGGTCCCAGTCACGAAACGCGCCAATCTTGGGATCGACCATGAGCGTGAATCCCAATGCGCCGGCGAGGGCAACGGTCACGAAGATCTGCCGACGGTCAAACCTCCCCGGCCAAAAGGCAAGGAAGAACGCCGGTGCGGAGAGGAGCAGCACATTGAGCAGATCGAGCAGGTGCTCGCCGGAGAAAAGCGAATAGGCTGAATATTCGGTCGGGAGAAACGGCACGACGACTTTAGAGATATCCGTGCTGATCGCGACCACCAACCCTGCTATGCCCACGACGACGGCCAAGAGCCAGACGTTAGCGCCAAGACGCCGGCGATATAGGTAGACCACTGCGGGCAACAGCGTAATGGCGCTGAAATGTGAGATGAGCGCCAGAAGAAAGAAGAGCAGTGGGATGGCTGTAAGGGCACCGGACTCGATGTCGCGCCACGCGAAGTAGATGAAGTAAAGGATGAAAACATGGAGCAGCGTATAGCTCTCGACATAACCGAAGTAGAACTGCACTGTCGCACTCGCCAGAAAGGTGAGGGCTACGATCGAGCGCTCCAATCCAGCATCAAAGCGACTACCGAGCTTATAGACTCCGAAGAGAAACGCCAGGCAGCAAAGCGCGGCGATGATGCGATAACTTAGTTCAGTGGAACCGACGAGGAGGAAGACAACGTGATGGAGAAAAATGTCAAGGGGCTCGGTCGCTGAGAAGATTCTCTCCGTATTGCCGAGGTGGGTCAGCCCGTCGCCCATCAGGTGGTTTTGCGATGGCAACAGCAATGATCCCGCCCAAATCAGGCCACCGACGATCAGCCAGCAATACCAAGAACCGGTAATGCGCCGCCAAAGTCCCGGTATCAGCGTCAAGACGACACAGATTCCTGCTATGACCCACATGTAGGAAGGGACTGGTATATGCCAAATCACGATTTTTGCTCACTCCCACGATGTCGGGCTCAATGTAGAGATCAACGAGCGAAGGAGCAAAGAAAGATTGCAGCAGTGGCCCTGGGTTAACGGAAAAGCCCTTGCGGAAAGGCGACAGCGCCGACACTTTTGCGGCGATGCGGTCAGTCTTGAGGGTCCAGAGATGAGTATCTTAACCCCGTTCAAGTTTCGTTACGATCTTTGGCGGAGCGGCGCGCCGACCAGGAGGACGTACGGTGTTTCGTACAAAGCACAGCTAAAGGAGGCATGGGAGCTGTTCAAGCTGAATGAGTTGGAGCCGTACGAATACAACGACTTTCATCTTGCCGACCCGAAGCTCAGTTCTGAAGAGAAGACGCGGTTCATGAGTTACAACCAAGCCTGCGTTTTTCACCGCGAGTTGAATCCGTCGATTGCGCGCGGGGTGCTCAACAAGTGGGTGTTTGCTGTCTACATGCAATCGTACGGGATTGCGACTCCCCGGGTCTACGGGCTGTTTGATCCCCAGTACGGCTATACAGTCAATGGGGACGCACTGTGCAGCCGAGACGACGTAAAGCGTGTTTTGGACACAGAGAGTCTCTCGGAATTCGTGATCAAACCGGCATCGGGGGCGAAGGGGTTTCGGGTAACTGTGATTGTTGAACGCCGCTGCAATAAGTTCGTTTCAGGTGACGGACGGGAGTACACAATCGATGGAATCTATGATCTCTTGCTCGATGGTTTCCGCGCCGGGCAACCGCTGCACCGCGACGGGATCTTAATCCAGGAGCGGGTGCGGCAGCATGAGATGCTGGATCGAATCAATCCTCACTGCGCAAATACGATTCGCGTCGTGACTTTCATCAACAATCAGGGGGAGATCGAGGTGTTGATGACGCAATTGAAGTTCGGTCGCGGACGGGCGATGGTTGACAATGTCAAACAAGGCGGCTTCCTCGCCAACGTTCGGGGCGATGGCACAATCGAGGCGGGATCGAATTCGCTCCCAGACCGTCTTGCGTGGTTCGACAAGCACCCGGATACCGGACAACAGATTTCGGGATTGCGGCTCCCGCACTACCACGAAGCCGTCGAATTGGCAAAAGTCGCGCAACATCGGCTGCCGCAACTGCGCTCGCTCGGATTCGATATCGCTATCACCGGCGCGGGCGCGACGATAGTCGAGGGGAACGCCTGGTGGAGCAACTACCCGCAATTGGCGATGCGCAAGGGGTTTATCAGCGACGGCCTGCGCGAGGTGCTCGATCAGATCATGCCGCGCAAGAAGATTTACGGCTAATACTTTCGCAGAATTCCTTCATTTTCGGCACCGCAAGAAAACGAAATTGGTTATTGTCTAAGTCTGTGGGGCGAGAACTTGATTCGGCTTGGGTGGGCGAGGGACGTATAAGGAACGTATGAAAAAGATCATCATCATTGTTTTGATACTCGGTGTAGTCGCCAGCGGTGCGTACTTCGTTTTCGGATTCGGTAAGTCGGACCAGACGGCGGTGGCAAGCGCCACCAAGCCGGTGCTACCGACTCGCGGCGATTTGCGCGTCACGATTACCTCCACGGGTAAGGTCGAACCGGTAAAGACTGTCGATATCAAGTCCAAGGCTTCAGGGGAAATCACAAGGATCCATTATGAAGAGGGCGATTACGTCGAAGGCGGCGAGTTGTTGCTGACGATCGATAAGGAGCAAGTGCAATACAACTACGACAAGGCCATTGCCGATCTCGAAGTCGCCAAGGTATCGCTGGAAACCAGTGAACGGGTCTACAATCGGCAGAAGGAGCTGTTTGACAAACAGATGATCTCGGAGGCAGATATGGACGCCTCCAAGATGAGCCTGGAGCAGGCGCGGGCGACGCTGGTGCGCGCCAAGGCAGCAGCCTCCGACGCAAAGAAACAACTGGATGACACGGTCATTCGCGCGCCGCTTTCGGGCCTGATTATCTCCCGGAATGTGGAAGAGGGCAATATTATCGCGTCCGGAACTTCAAATGTCTCGGGCGGTACGTTGTTGATGCAGATTGCTCAGGTCGACTCGGTGTTCATCGTGGCCTCAGTGGACGAGACTGACATCGGCAAGGTCGAATTGGGTCAGAAAGTTGAAGTGGAAGCGGACGCGTTTCCTGACAAGAAGTTCAACGGCGAAGTGCTGAAGATTGCCCCCAAGGCGCTGGTTGAGCAGAACGTGACCGTATTCGAAGTTACCACCAAGGTGGATAATACCGAGCGCAAGCTGAAGACAGGTATGAACGCGTCGATCGAGATTATTACCGCGTTCGCCGAGAATGCGCTGCTTGTGCCAAATGCTGCGGTCAAGGATCCGAAACGGATGGGCGCCGGCGGTGAAGTGATGGCCGGTCGCGGACAGGGTCCGGGCGGTCAAGGTCAACAAGGACCGACAGCGGGGGCGAATCCGCAGATGGCAGCGCGATTTGGCAACCGTTTCCAGGAGGGTGAGCGGCCACACGCAGATACCAAGATAGTGATGGTCGTCGAAAATGGCCAGTTGTCGCCGAAACGGGTGGTGGTCGGAGCAAGCAATCTGGACTACACGCAGATTTTGGAAGGGATTTCCGAGACCGATTCCGTTGATGTCACGCCGTTTTCGCAGATGATGCAAGACCGGCAGGAATGGCGTGATCGGATGTCCTCGCGGATGGGCGGCATGCCAGGCGTGCCGGGCGGCGGTAGAAGATAGCTTCAGAACAGATATTGGAATATGCTGAAGGGCACGCGAAGCGTGCCCTTTCTTATCTCTGCAACCACTCAAGCCCGGCTCTTAAGCCACAGCTACTTGATCTCCACCTTTACGCCGATTCCCCGTTGGTCGAGAAGCTGCAGGAAGCGCCCTGAGTCGATCCCGAGTTCGGAGCGGAGGGTGCCGCGCTGGGAGATGGCGCCTTCGGCGATCATCTGCGCTACGATACCGACCGAGTATGCCGTCGTGCGCTGCATGGCAGAGTGGCCGGTTTCCTTGTTAAGATAGTCCTCTATGTAGTAGGTCGCCCTTTGGGTGCGGCCACCTTTCTTGCCGATCGCCTCCACATACACCAGAACGACGTCGGGGGCGTTCTTGGGGAGCCGCCGATAGAGACAGTCGCGCAGGACCTGATCGGGGCTGATCTTGACGCCGTCGATTTCGTATTGACGTTCGTCAGCAAGACCCAGATCGAAGAGTAAGTTGATCTTATCGAAGTGACCCACGTAGCGGATCGTCTTGTAGTCGAGCGTCTTAATCTTGCCCTCAAATGTGTAAGGAAGCGTTGAGGCGCCACCGGAGGTGTGATAGGCCTCGAGCTGCGGAAAATTCGGCGGGAACGACAGACTCTCGCCCTCAGTGAGGCTGGCAAGCTTGGTGAGCTTGCCGTTGCGCAGCGCGACGGTCGGTTCGCGATATTCGTTAAGCAAGCCTTCCGGCGAAAAGAAGATAGCATAATTGAGTGGCGGCATGGGATTCTGCGGCAAGCCGCCGACGCGGAGCTTGAGCGTGTCGACTTCGTCGAATTTTGCGATGGCATCGGCAGCCAGTACCGAGGCCATGCCAGGAGCGAGTCCGCAATCAGGGATGATGGTCAAGCCGGCGGCGGTGGCCTTGTCGGACATGGCGAATTGCGCGTCGACGACTGAGTTATTGCCGCCCATGTCTACAAAGTGGGTCTTGGTGGCGATCGCCATCTCGGTCAGCAAGGCATTGAGCTTATAGCTGGCGGCCCCGCAGGCGACATCGGCCTGGGTGAAAAACGGCTTAATGAAGGCAGGATCGCTTAAGTTTCCGACGTGTTTTTCGAGTTTGGCGCCGGGAATCTGGCCAAGCCGATTGGGGTCAATATCAAGGACGATAACGCGTTCCGGGGACGCGAATTTCAGCAGGTCGTGAACCAGCGCCTGGGACTGGATTCCGGCGCCACAAACGAGAAAAGTGGCCATTTTCATGCTCCTTCGGGGCTATTGTCAAATCGCTAGAATGTACAACCGGCAGTAGCCCGGTGGCAAGCCCCGCGGGCTGGAGAAGGGCATTTTCAGTGAAAATTTCTTGCTTATTCTTAAATTCGAGTGTATAATAAAATCGAGGTACGCCTCAGTTGTGTATCGACAGGGGAAGCGCTTGACTGATTCCATTGGGTGTATCAGTGAAGTAGGAGAGGACTGCTTCCCCTTGTTGTTTTGTGTTCTAACGTGATTTCCCCTGAATTTGAATATAAACCTGATCGAGTGATCGAATTTAACGAAGCACTTTGAGTTTTGCGTAACGTGCCAACAACTTCTTGGTGCCCGCGAAGTTGAACCGCACTTCGACTTCGGTGTCGTCGCCGCTTCCTGTGCGAGTTACGATGGTGCCCTCTCCCCAACGAGCGTGCGCTACGACCGAGCCGATGCGGAGGGTTGCGAATTCGTCTGCTGTTGTCAGGCTGGAATCCCACAAGAAGTCGGAGTTGACGCGCCCAGAGGCATCGACCATCGTCAGACGTTCGGCGTTGAGGACGCTGTCGGGGATTTCGTCGACAAAGCGGCTGCGCAAGGTCTGGCGTTCACCGAAGCGGGAGCGCATGAGCGCATACGAGATCGTAAGATGTTTCTTGGCTCGTGTCATCCCGACGTAGAAGAGGCGGCGTTCTTCTTCGAGATCGTCGGGGTTCTCGCTGGCGCGCGCCAGGGGGAAGAGGCCTTCTTCGAGACCGGTTATGAAGACCGCATCGAATTCCAATCCCTTTGCGGCATGGAGAGTCATGAGTGTGACGGCATCGGCTCCGCGGTCCCAGTTGTCGATGTCGGTGTAGAGTGCGATCTCTTGCAGGAATTCGGCGAGGCGCGCTTCGGAGTTTTCCTCCCCGTAATCGCCGGCTGAGGCCGCCAATTCCGCGACGTTGTCGGCTCGACCTTCGACACCAGTTGGGTCTTGCTCCTTAAGATCCTGCGTTATACCCGTCTTGTCCGCGATGAGCCTGACCAGCGGCTCCAGCGGCATCGTGCGGCTCATCTCCTTGAGGTAGGCAATCATTTCGGCGAAGCGCGCGAGCTTTGCGACTACGGCTTTGCTGACTTCTTGCAGCGCAGTCCGATCGAGGATCAACTCAAAGAGCGGGATGTTGCGTTCGCGGGCCAAGGCTTCAAGAGTGGCTATGGTGGCATCACCGAGGGCTCGTTTAGGATAGTTGATGATGCGCTTAAAGCTCACGTCGTCGCGCGGGTTCTCGATGAGCTTCATATACGCGAGCATGTCTTTGATTTCCTTGCGCTGGTAGAAGCGCAAGCCGCCGACGATGCGATAAGGAATGAAGCGGCGCTTCAGCGACTCTTCGAGAACGCGCGATTGAGCATTCGTGCGATAGAGGATGGCAATCTCCTTGCGCGAAACGCCGTCACAAACCGCCGATTCAATACGTTCGGCGACTTTCTCACCCTCATCGCGATCGCTATCGACAATCAAGAGGGTGAGCGGCTCGCCCTTGTCACCGACCGAGAACAGAGTCTTGCCCTTGCGCCGCCGATTGTTGGCGACAACTTCGGAAGCCGCTTTGAGAATCGTCTGAGTCGAACGATAGTTTTGCTCGAGTCGAATGACGCGGCAGTTGGGAAAGTCGGATTCGAAATTGAGGATGTTGCTGATATTGGCGCCGCGCCAGCCATAGATTGACTGGTCCTCATCGCCGACGGCAAAGATATTGTGCCGGGTGTTGGCGAGCAGCTTGGCCATGACGTACTGGGCATGGTTGGTATCCTGATACTCGTCGATCAGGAGGAAGCGGTACTTCTGCTGCAGGCGCTCGCGAATCTCGGAGTCATCGCGCAGCAGCTTGACCGTGTAGAAGAGCAAGTCGTCGAAATCGACGGCATTGGCGGCTGCCAGTTTCCGCTGGTAAAGCTCGTAGACTTTGGCGACGCGCTCGGCGATGAAGTTACCGACCATCGTCTGGAACTTCTTCGCATCTACCAACTGTGACTTGGCATCGCTGATGCGCCCGCGGATCATTGAGGGTGCGGAGGTTTTTGTGTCGAGACCGAGTTCATTGATGGCGGTCTTGATGACGCTCATGGCGTCTTCTTCGTCGTAGATGGTGAAGTTGCTGCGCAACCCGATACGTTCTCCGTAGAAGCGGAGCATCAGCGAGGAGAACGAATGGAAAGTCGAAACCTGCATCCGGCGCTGATCGATGTTGGTGAGACGTTCGATCCGAGCCTTCATTTCGCCTGCTGCCTTATTAGTGAAGGTCACGGCCAGAATCTGCTCGGGGGCGGCGTGGCCTCCGGCCAGGAGATTGGCGACACGAGAAGTCAGGACGCGCGTCTTGCCGGAACCCGCGCCCGCCAAGACGAGCAAGGGACCGTCGACGTGGAGCACAGCCTCGCGCTGAGGTTCGTTTAGACCTTCGAGGATTCGTTCTTGACCGCTCATGGGGTTGCCAATATACTGGGCGAACCGTTGATCTCAAGGGAAACTTTGCCTCGAGGAGTTCGTGAGAAACGATGACCACAAAATCCAGCGATACATTCTACCGCGATCTGGCGCCAGTCTATCATGAGAAGGTCGACTGGGGCAGCCGCCTGAAAAAGGAGGAGCTATTGCATCATCGGCTCGCTTCGATGGGAGACGTAAAGAGCGTCCTCGATCTGGGTTGCGGTGACGGCGGGCATTCGGAGTTCTATACGAAGAGGGGCATTCGCTACACAGGCGTCGACAATTCACGCGAAATGATCGCCATGGCAAAACGCGCGCACAAGTCGCGTCTGGCGAGCTTCCGAGTGGGAGAGATGCAGCGATTGTCGAATGAACTAGGCGGACGATTCGACCTGTGCCTGCTGATCGGAAATACGCTGCCGCACCTACTGACTGAACGCGCCCTTGGAGAGACCCTGGCGAGGGTTGCAGGATGTTTGACTATCGGGGGGCGTTTTGTCATCCAGACTGTGAACCCGGGGATTCTCCGGGGGAAGAACGTGAGCTACTTGACGCCAAGACTTTCCAACGGACGAAGACTATTTCTGCCGTTTTACGTTCGCCGGAGCACACACTGGGATTTCCACATGGTGATTTTTACCTTCTCAGGCCAGAAACTGGAGAATTCACAAACGTTGATCACGAAGCTGCGGTTCTGGTCGAAGGCCGAGATTGTACGTTCCGCGCGGGCAGCGGGACTGACTTTAGAGGCAATCTATGGCGGCCCGACGTTGTCTGCGTACCAACCGCGCAAGTCTGATAACTTGATCCTCATATTCGCGAAGAAGTAATCGTGCCGGAACTACCAGAGGTCGAGACGATTGTACGCGGGCTAAATCAAGCGGTCGCGGGTTTGACGATAAGCCGGGTGGCGCATGCATCTCGTCACTTGCTCAAGCGTGAACCCACGATTCGGTCGCTGGCAGGCGAACGGATTGATGAATTCCGCCGTCGCGGGAAATACATCGTGGCTGGGCTGGGCTCGGGACGCGAGTTGTTGATTCACTTGCGCATGAGCGGAAGAATTCTGTTCGAGCGACGAGGAAACAGGCGCGACCGGCACGATCATTTGCTGCTGGAGTTCCGCGAAAGGCGAGAGACTTTGATCTTCAACGACGTGCGAAAATTCGGGGTAGTTGAGTTTCTGGAAGAGTCGCGTCATTCCGGCTACTTTACCCTTGGGCCGGAAGCGACCGGGGTCACCGGCAAGATGCTCCTGCCAATCTTAAAGTCAAGTCGGAGGTCAATCAAGGCAGTCCTGCTAGATCAAGAGGTCATTGCGGGAGTGGGTAATATCTATGCGGATGAGGCCCTGTTCCGTAGCCGAATCCGCCCGCAGAGACTATCGAGGCGGATCGCGGCGGCAGAAGCAACGGCGCTGGCCAAGGCAATCCGGGGAATCTTGCAGCTTGCGATCAAGAATATGGGAACGACGTTCGACAGCTATAGCGGCGTCAACGGCAATCCAGGTGAGTTTTCTCGCTACCTGAAGGTGTATAATCGGGGAGGTTTGCCGTGCCGGCGCTGCGGGGGCACGATCAAGAAAATCCGTGCAGCGGGACGCGGAACGCATTATTGTCCGAAGTGTCAAGTGTAGGAAGTTGCTGCCAAACTAAGGAAAATCACAGTGAATCTAGCCAAAATCGTCTTCGCCAGTGTAATCGTGTTTTCTGGGATACTTCCGGGCCAGTCGGTTATTCCACAGGCTGTTAACGAGACCATCAATCTGGCACCGCGCGCCAAGAAAGGCGATCTGCAGCAGTACCTGCTGACCTATGAGATTTCCCGGATGCTGCCCGACGGCACTGTTATGTCGATCAAAACCGACTATCTGAACTACTCGCAGGTATGCACGAGTAATTCGCCTGAAGCCGGGATTTCCTACCAGATCACAGTCGATTCACTTGTCATCGGCACCGGCCGCAAGCCCGGTGAACCCGAGGGTCTGCTTCAAACGGCCCATCAGTTCGATGGTTATACTTTCAAGTGGAACTTCAATCGAAAGGTCCGAATCGAAAATGGCTGCTACGATTTCCAGGTGCCATTGCCTGACTATTTGGGTTTCGTAGAAGGCTGGGAGTTTCAGGTTCACATGGCCTATGTTCAGCTCTGGGAGCAGGGACGGTTCCTGCTGGGCCGACAGTTGGCGAAAGTCGGAGATACGGCATCGTTCTCAATCGGAGCTCCGATTTGCATTGGCATCCCTGATGTAGTCAAGAGCCATCGGCTCTCACTGTCCCGGCAGAGATTTGAACTCACCGGGATCAGCAACTATAAAGGGCGCGCCTGTGCCGTGGTCAAAGTCCATGAATCGAGTGCACCAACCTTTGTGGATCTGGCGACAATCCCTGATTCGACTTTTGTAGCGCGTGGGAAGACATCCCTTGCTGGTGAGCTCTGGATTTCCCTCGATAAGGGAGCAATTGTGCAGGCGATCTGGCGCACGCGAACAGACGCGGCTTACGAAGACCCCCGGTTCAAGGGGACCACGAGCCATGTGTCGGACATTTACTGGCTTCGCCAGCTGAATTAGCGCCAATTAATCGAGTGCCCCCGGGACATCAGGCGGGAAAATTCTCTGAACAATCGCCGAATCGATCCGTAATACTTCGTTGTAGACAGACGTCCGCTCGGATATTGGGAAATAGATATTTGACAGCCGCTTCGATTCCGCATACATTATGCGTAAGCGCTTACTGAGTTTTTCATTCGTGCGATTCAATTTCAACAGACTTGATCGAGAAAGAAACTACTTAACAATTACCCTTAACCACTCCATGGGAGGAGCCGTTATGCGCCGTCTTACGACGTTGCTGGTTCTTGGAGCTTTTGCGTTGTCTTTGATTGCAGCGACCAACAGCGCCGAAGCCCGCTACTGGCACAACAAAGCCGCTTCAAGCAGCAAGAAGAAACCGGATGCCGCCGAGGCCAAGAAACCCAAACTCAAACCGTTTGGCGAAGTTTCAAAGGGCTTCACGAAGATACCGGGTCTGTTTGACTTCTATTTCGACAAGGACGAAAACAAAGTCCTGATGTCGGTTAAAAAGGATCAGCTGGACAAGCTGTTTCTCTGCAACCTGACGCGGTCGGCCGGCGACGGTTCCTATTTTGATGCCGGAGCTCACACCGGGTATTTCCCGTTCGAATTGCGCCGCGTTGGCGATCAACTGCAGTTCCTGGTGGCGAACCTACGGGTGCGGGCTGATTCGACGGCGCCGATGGCGCGGGCGATCGATCGCTCGATATCTTATTCGATTTACGGCAGCACCAAGGTGTTGTCGAATCCGGATACGGCCGGGGCCTTTCTGATTGACCCGACAGAAGTGTTTGTCCAGGACGTGCCGAATGTCGGCTATTTCCTGGGTCAGCAGGGGCGGACCGGGCATCGCTTTGACAAGGGCAACAGCTTCTTCGGAACCATCAAGTCGTTCCCACAAAACTCGGAATTGGATGTCGTCCTGCACTACACGACCAACCAGCCAAGCGATGCCGAGACTGCGGCCTCGCCGTACAGTATGCTACTGACCTACCACTACTCGTTATCGACGATCCCGGAAAGCGACTTCCGGCCGCGCGTTGCCGACGAACGCGTTGGATACTTCATGACGCAGCACCAGGACTACACGGTTCTTGACAAGGATCAGTCATACGTTCGTTACATCAATCGCTGGCATCTGCAGAAGAAAGATCCCAATGCCGCGGTGTCCGAGCCGGTAGAGCCGATCGTGTTCTGGATCGAGAATTCCACACCGGTCGAATATCGTCCGGCGGTAAAGGCGGGAATCGAGTTCTGGCAGAAGGCTTATGAGCAGGCCGGGTTCAAGAACGCGATCATCGCCAAAGAAATGCCCGACACGGCGGACTGGGATCCGGCCGACGTGCGCTTCAGCACAGTGCGCTGGTTCGTGTCGCCGGGAGCTGGATACGCCGTGGGACCATCACGCGCCAATCCGTTTACAGGCCAGATTTACGATGCCGACGTGCGAATTAGCGCGGACTTCGTCCGGGGTATGTTCACCTACGCCGAAAAGTTCCTTGAGCCGCTGGCATCCGGCAGCGACAGTCCGGAAGCCAGGCTGCGCAATCCGGGCGACGATGTGTGGAATCACACCCACGGAGCCGAGATTTGCGATTATGGTCCGAAGTCGGCTGAACTGGCGGCTGAAGGCATGGCAACTCTCATGCTGCGCAATACGCTCGACGGCAAAAGTGAGTTGACCAAGCAATACGTCAATGAGTATATCACCGAATTGGTGGCACACGAAGTGGGGCACTGCCTGGGGCTGCGCCACAATTTCAAGGCATCGACGTTGTTCAACCGGTCGCAGCAGAGCGACAAGAATTGGGTAGCGCAGCACGGCGTGGTCAGCACGGTGATGGAATATGCGCCACCGAACCTGGTTCCGGATGGCGTGGCTCAACCGAAGTTCTACACTACTGAACCGGGTCCCTACGATTACTGGGTGATTGAATACGGTTATAAGGACATGAGCAACCTGACGCCGGAGCAGGAAGCCGCCGAATTGCAGAAGCTGGCCTCACGCGCCGGCGAACCGCAGTTGGCTTACGCGACCGATGAAGACTGCTTCGGCAATTCCGGCCGCGCGATTGATCCGTATGCCACGCAGTTCGATCTGGGTTCCGACCCGCTGGAATACTGGAAGATGCGCATTGCACTCGGTAAAGAGATTTGGTCAAAGGTGGAGGCGGAATTCGAAAAGCCGGGCACGAATTATCAACGCCTGCGTAGCGTGTTCCAGTATGGCTGGAGCGGTTTTACCGGCGGCGGCGCGCAGATGTCGCGTTTTATCGGCGGGATCGAGAATAGCCGCGCCCGCGTTGGCGATCCGGGC
Organism: uncultured Ignavibacteria bacterium; assembly: GCA_964576925.1. GTDB lineage: Bacteria > Zixibacteria > MSB-5A5 > CAIYYT01 > CAIYYT01 > JADJGC01. The sequence goes on from CAZNWJ010000001.1 coordinate 45,583, forward strand.
GGCAAGCTGCCGTTTACGCCGATTCCGGCCGCGCAACAGCGCGAAGCCATGAAGTTCATCGCCGACAATATCTGGAATGCGGACGCTTTCCAATTCAGCCCGCGGCTGCTGCAGAAGCTTCAGCCGGAACGGCTTCCGGATTTCAACTGGTCGGTGTACGAAATGAATCGCATCGACTACCCGCTGATCCAGCAGGTGAAGGCCGTGCAGTCTTCGCCGCTGAACTACATCTACAATCCGACGCTTCTGGCTCGTGTCGGAGACATGGAACGCCTGGTCGGAACCGGCGGCGATGTTTACACGATGACGGAGATCTTTCAGGATGTTCGTCGTGCGATCTGGTCGGAAGCGACCGCATCGCGCAATGTCAACAGCTACCGCCGCAACCTGCAGCGCGCGCATCTCGACCAGTTGATTGAAATGGTCACGGAGAAGAACCAGGGCTATCCGGATGATGCCGTGACACTGGCAAGAGTTGACCTGCGGACGCTGAAAACCGCGCTTGGCAGCGCACTTAACTCTGGGTCACTCGATACGATCTCGCGCGGCCACTACGAGGAGTCGTTGGCGATGATCAATGCGGCGCTTGACGCCAGCCTCGATCTGAAGCTGTAGGCGGTAGCACGTTAGAGATACAATCGAAGTCGATTGCGATTGCGGAGCCGGACGAATCAAACGATTCGTCCGGCTTCTTGCTTCTATCCTATTTCACCCGACTGACGATTGCTATTGTCCAAGGATCAGGGGCAGACCGTTCTTGGAGCTGCCAATGATCACGACCTTGGCGTTGGGCGACTGCGCGAGCTTCTCGGTGGTCTCGATGCCCTTCCATTCGAGCAGCTTGTCGTTGATGCCTTGCGAGACGATCCTCTGGAAGTCCGCGATGCCCTGTGCCTCGATCCGTTTGCGCTCGGCTTCCTGCTTCTCGCGATCAAGAATGAACGCCATACGTTGGGCCTCTTGTTGCGATGCCAACTTCTCGTTGATCGCATCGGAGATTCGCTGCGGCAGCGTCACGTCGCGGATCATGATACTCTCGAAATGCACGAACTTGTCTTTAACCTTTTCCTGTACCGCGTTGAGCATCATGCTGGCGATTTCTTCCCGCTTGGTCGAGTAGAGTTCCTCGGGAGTGAAGCGCCCGGCAATCGAGCGGGATTCACCACGCAATGCCGGAGCTACCACGACGTCGTAATAGTCGGGACCGATGGTCACTTGCAAGCTATCGAGTTTTTCGATCACCGGGCGGTACCAGACTGACACGTCGAGAGTGACCATGGCACCGTCGGATGTCAAGAGCTTCAGACTCTCTTTGGCCTCCTGTACCTGGACTTTGTAAGTGTAGATGGTATTCCACGGCATGTGCCAGGCGAATCCTTCAGGATAGATTGTCCCCATTTCGGTACCGCTGCCGAACTTGAAGTACTTCACGCCGCGCGCACCTGATTCGATTTGCGTGCCGCAACCGACCAACAAAAACGCCGCCACGATGATCATGGCGGCCGCCGCATGTCTGCGCATGTTCATAGCTCTTACCTCCATAACTTGAGTTTCTCGGCCCCTATGGTTGGTGTTCTTAAGTCGAAAGACAATTGAAATGACGTGTGCAGGCGGTGAGCGCTGTTATGGTTTGGACGCGGGAACATCCACTTGCCAGTACGGACGTAAGGCAATCGGGTTGCGAAAATCGTCGTTAGGAAATTGTTAGTGATCTAACTGCGGTTGGGTTTAGTTGTTGGATTCCCGCCTCCGCGGGAATGACGACACCTGGAAGGTACGAGATTTCACTACACGTAAGAGTGAATCGTCAGTTCTTAGTGAGCACAAATCGTGCATCAACGGCGCGGGTACTGCCGGTCTCGGCAGTGACGATAAACGGGTTGATATCGATTTCCGCAAAGTCGGGGAAATCGAGCACGAGTTGTGATAACTTGGTAATCGCGTCCTCAATTGAAGAAATGCTGACCGGTTTTGAGCCGCGGAAACCGGTGAGGAGCTTGTAGCCTTTCAAAGACTGGATCATCTCGGTGGCGTCGACGTCGTTCAGGGGTGCAATGCGGAATGAGACATCCTTCATGACTTCAACGTAGATACCGCCGAGGCCGAACATGATCAGCGGACCAAACGAGGGATCGGTGGTCATGCCGATGACGGTCTCGACTCCGCCGGTGATCATCTGCTGAATGACGACGGAGAATTTTTCCGTCGCTTTCGGCATCGCCTTCTTGATGCGTTTTTGCATCTCGGCGTATTCGTCCATTACTTCCTGCTGCGTGCGCAGGTCAACGGCAACGGCCTTGTACTCGGTCTTATGGAGAATGAAGGGCGTGTTGACCTTCATCACGACGGGGAAGCCGATCTTCTGGGCGATCTTGGCGGCCTCCTCTTTCGAATGGGCATACTGGTAAGTCGCGACCGGAATCTTGTAGGCGTCGAGAATCCGCAGAGCATCATCCCCAATAACAGCCGCAGATTTCGATTTGCGTGTCTTAGCGATGATCTCGGCGACGCGGTCCTTGTCGCCTTTGACCTTGACGATCTTGCCCTCCGGTCGCTGCAGCCAGCGGCGGTACTTGTCGATGTGAGCCAGCATGGTGGCGATCGATTCAGGGAAGATCATTGCTGGAATGTCGGCTTGGCGCAGACGGTCGAACGCTTCGGAACCATAGGTGACGCCCATGAAACAGGCGAAGGTCGGAAGCTTCGATTCGCGGGCAGTATCGATGATCGCATCGGCGACGAGATTGAGGTCAATGGTTACCGGCGGAACGCAGATGGCAATTACGGAGTCGATATTTGGATCTTTGACGACGTGCGAAAGTGACTTGCGAAACTCAACGCCGGTAGCGCCCGCAACCAAATCGAGCGGATTGTTGACCGGCGTGCCTTTCGGGAGGATCGGCTGGATCGCCTTGACTGTCTTGTCGTTGAACTGCGGCAACGTCAAGCCGCTCGAGATCAACGCATCGGTGGCGAGAATGCCCGGACCGCCGGCGTTGGTGACGATGGCGACGCGATTGCCTTTGGGCACCGGCATCTTGGCCATCGCATTGGCGACATCGAACATCTCTTCGATTGTGTTGGCGCGGATCACTCCGGTTTGCTCGAAGAGAGCATCGACGCTGACGTCAAGCCCGGCAAGTGCGCCGGTGTGTGAGGAAGCCGCTGCCGCACCTTGCGAGGTCTTGCCTGATTTGACCACGATGATTGGTTTAACGCGGGTGACTTCGCGCGCGATCTTGCTGAAGGTGCGTGGATCGCCGAAGTTCTCGAGGTACAACAATATGATCTCGACCGTCGGGTCGTCGCGCCAATAATCGATGATGTGGTTACCGTCGATGTCGGCCTTGTTGCCGATGGAGGCGAACATCGAAAGGCCGAGATTGATTTCCTGCGCCTGCGCTAGAATCGCTTCGCCGAGCGCGCCGGACTGAGAGATCAGTCCGATTTTGCCGAATGAAGGACGAATTTTGGAGAAGGTGGCGTCGAGATGCACCTTGGGATCGGCGTTGATAATGCCGAAGCAATTCGGGCCGATCATCCGCATGCCGTAGCGTTTGACCGCCGCGGTGACCTGCGCTTCGAGTTCAGCACCCGCTTTGCCCTGTTCTTTGAATCCGGCTGTGATAGTCAGCACTCCCTTGACGCCTTTTTCGCCGCACTGCTCGACGGTGGCGAGCACGAGTTCCTTGGGGACGACGATGACGGCCAAGTCGACGGAGTCGGGCACGTCGAGAATCGTCGAGTAGCATTTGATCGAGTGGATCACGGATTTGGTCGGATTGACCGGGAAAACTTTGCCCTCGAATTCGTAGTCGATGATGTTGTGAAGCAGTTCGCGCCCAATCGAGCCGCGGCGGTTGGTGGCGCCGATGACGGCAATCGATTTGGGGCGGAAGATAAAGTCGAGCGAGCCTTTCACGGCGATTGATCCTTTCGTCACCAGCCCTCTTGCGCGGTATGATACCCGAGGGGGTAATAAAGTCAAGGGGGATGTTGGGGGGAAAGTGATTGCGCACTCGCCCAGAACCATGCAGATTTGGCATCGTGATCATATTGAGTCGTAAGGGTGCCCAGTGAGTGATCGTCTAGCTGCGATTGTTGTCGCGCTGATAACTAGCGCTGTGCTTGTTAGTCTGCAATTCCTTTTTCATTTCGCGCTTAGCGAAACCCTATGGCAATTCAGTAGTGTTACGAAGTGGCTTTCACTATTGATCGTATCACTATTCGTCTCGGCAATGCTAATTGTGGTGGCAAAAGCCATGACAAAGCACTCGCGAAAACGGGTGGGATTTGATCAAGTTGATGAGGGCGCACCTCGAAGATTCTTTGTCAAGGTCCTAAACTCGAGACGGGGAATCTGCGCTTTACTTGGTTTATCAACGCTTGTCATCTCCGTATCTACGGTTCTTGTGATTGAGCGAGGAATCCCGTTCCTCTCGTCTTTTCCTAGGTCAAGACTTCGCGTTGTAATTGCCAAATTCACTGGACCCGATTACAAGGACTTCGTAGGGGAGAGCGGCCTCGTTAAATCGATTGTGGGAGAGATCAAGGAGAGAATCTCGGCACGTGGGATGAATGAGTATTTGGATATTGACTACACCTACTTGCCGGTCCACAACATAACTCAAGCGGAAGACGTGGCGAAACGGTATCGTGCTGCCCTCATCGTCTGGGGGACTTGGGAAAGTAGTGAAGGAGATATGAGAATTTCCCTAAAGCTTAACCCGATCGGCGGGTTTTGGTTCATGAGGGGGAATACCAGAGTCTACTATCAGGCAGAGATGCCCTTTGATAGATTAGAGCAAACTTCCCGCCTCATTCGAAACAAGCTCGATCTGATTGAGCACACATACCTGCTTGCGCGATTCTTGAGTCTATTTGCAGTATCGAATGTCGATGATAGCCAAAAGCGACTTGAGTTTGCAAGAGCCACATGGACTGAATTACACTCGCGATTCGATCTCGAGATCGACTACTTACTAAACATAATGCTTGGGAACGAGTTATCCTTGGCAGGCGAGTATGACAAGGCAATCCCTTACTTCAATGAGGCACTTGGATACCTCAGGCAATTCGAACCGAAGAATCAAATCGAGATTGGTGACTGCCTGGGCCATCTGTCATTCCTGAACATGAGATTGGGGCGTACAATTCTCGCTCGAGAATTGATGAAGCAGGCGTTGAAGTCTGCGCCCGACTTATACCGGCTGACCTATCTCGATGGCATTCTATCGTATCAGGAAGGATCTGCTACTTCTCTGCAGACTGTGGCGAAGCGAGCTACGGTCAATTTTCCTGATTCTGTCGAAATGCTCGATATGATAGGTACAAATCTGTTGAGGTTGGGCGAGCCTCGGAGTGGTCTCAGTCTGTTAATGCGTGTAGACTCACTGAAGGGAGACACAAATTCTGCTTTCCACTATTACCTGCTCGGTGGTCTCGCGTACGTGAATGGCGACGTTCAATTGGCGGAACGTATGTTTCGGGAATCACTGAATCGCGACCATTGCTTTGCCCAGTCAAGGCACAGGTTTGCAGTTCTGCTCTATTGCCAAGATCGTTACAAAGATGCACTGAGTCTGATAGACTGCGAGCCCATCAAGAATACGTTTGATCAGAACGAGCTTCTCCGCTATAGGTTCTTGTGTCAACTTGGACTGGGTTGGCTAGATTCCGCGGAAACGTCAATAGCACTGTACCTCGACTCAACGACTGCACTTAGTAATCGGAGTTGGAGTGCGGATAGGAGACTACTTGATCAACGGATTCAATGGACAAAAGAACTCCAAAGCCACCTACGGAGGATTGGCGAAGACTCTGTGGCGGTAAGAGAGTCTCTGTTACCAAGAAACCAGTGTGGTGTTCTTGGGTTTGAGAGCTGATCATGACAGCAGCGGTGCGCCTGGTAACAAGTGTCCACTGACAACCAGAGAGCCGGTTGCCCCCTATGGCCAAATCCTCCATCGAATGGACCGAATCAACCTGGAACCCGTTAACCGGGTGCAGCAAGGTCTCGGACGGGTGCAAGCACTGCTATGCCGAGCGGATGGCGAAGCGGCTGCAGGCGATGGGAGTTGACAACTATCGCGACGGCTTCAAGCTGACGATGCATCCACATGTGTTGCGCAAGCCTCTGGAATGGAAAACGCCGCAGCTAATCTTCGTGAACTCAATGAGTGATCTTTTCCACTGGGACGTGCCTGCCGAGTTTATCCAGCAGGTGTTTGCCACTATGCGCGAGGCGCATTGGCACGTCTTCCAGATTCTTACCAAGCGCGCTAAACGGCTGCCGAAACTCGATTCACAACTTGTCTGGACGCCGAATATCTGGATGGGCGTCAGCGTCGAAAATGACAAGGTTAGCTGGCGGATCGACCAATTGCGACAGACTCATGCACAGGTCAAATTCCTATCGTTGGAACCGCTGCTGGGGCCGCTGCCGAATCTAAGTCTGGCAGGGATCGACTGGGTAATTGTCGGCGGCGAATCGGGGCCGGGAGCGCGTCCGATGGACGAGGCATGGGTGCTCGACATCCGCGACCAATGCGAAGCAGCGCAAGTGAAGTTCTTCTTCAAACAATGGGGTGGCACAAACAAAAAGAAAGCCGGAAGAGTCCTTGATGGCAGAACCTACGACGCAATGCCGGCCATGCCAGATGAGGTGGCTGCGTAGGAATGATGCGACTTTTCATTGGAGGGCGACCGGGCACTGTCTTGTGCTGAGTCGTCGCCTCTAATCCCACCATTGTTTGGCACAAAATCAAGACCTGCCGCAACAGTTTGGCTGGGAGGGGACAAGCCCCTCCCCTACGGAAATCTGGTTACTTCAGCAGTGTCATTTTGCGGGTCTCGATATGGTCGCCGATTTGGAGGCGGTAGAAATAGACGCCGGAAGCCACTGCGTTGCCGGCGTCGTCGAATCCGTCCCATACCGCTGAATGGTTTCCCGCCGTTGTTTCCCGATCGACCAATGTCCGCACCCGCTGCCCCAGCGAATTGTAGATAGAGAGACTAACCGGTATCGTTCGGATGACTTGATATTCAATCGTGGTCGTCGGATTGAAAGGATTGGGGTAGTTCTGCGACAAAGCGAAATCCGACGGCATTGGCGGTTGAACTTCATCCTCAGCGGCAGTTGCCGTGCTCACATCCATCTTCGCAATAAAGCCGTCCTGAACGCCGCCGGCTATTGTCAGCGCTGAAGCGGCGAAGGTCACGGCGGCATTAAACTGGCCGCCAACATAGGCGGCAGTGCGATTCGGGCTCAGCGCCAGGCAGAGCGGGAAGGTATTCGTGATCAGGCCCGTGCTGCGCGCACTCCAGAGAATGGTGCCCTCGGAATTGATGCGCAGGCAGAGGACGTCGGCCGGACTGGTGATATTCACGATCGAACCGGGAAAGGTCACACCAAAACCAAAGTCGCCGGCAACGAGGAGGTCGCCGTTGGCCAGCACACGGATGCCGCGGGAGCGATAGTATGACGCTGTAGGCCCGGTGGAACCAATCACCCACTGGAGAACGCCGTCGGAGTTGTACTTGACAATGCACGATCCCGCAATTCCGCTTCCCGTGTTTATGGTGTCGGCGTCGAATCCGGCTTTGCCGGTGTAGTGGCCGAGGACGTAGACATCGCCGTGGTCGGAGGTTGTGACGGCATGGCCGATGTCCTCCTGACCAAAATCCGAGACCGCGCCGCCGCGACGTGCCCACATGATCGAACCGTCAGGCTCAACTTTAACGACAAAGATATCAGCGTCGATTCCGCTGGAGGTGGTAAGAACATCGGTGCCATAAGTCAGCGTGCCGGTCATCCGCCCGGTGACAAGCAGACAGCCCCAGACATCAAGGGCGATGTCGCGATAGCTCACCGTGTTAGTGCCGCTGGCAGGTTTTGTTTGACTCCAAACGGTATCGCCATCGAGGGTGAACTTGGCAATCGTGCGGCCGGCCGCGACATAGAGGTTATTGCCAGTGTAGACGATTCCCCCGGGCGCGCTGATGACATTCGGGATCAGGGATGCCCACTGCGCATCGCCGTTGCTATTGTACTTGACGACTGCCGCCATTGAAGTGGCTGTACTCGCGACCTGAACGCCGCCCCCGCAATCGAGGGTGCCACTGAATGCCCCGGCAACATAGACGTTACCATCAAAGTCGGTAACGACATCAATGGCCTGATCGAGGAAGAACGACGAACCGAAGCGCTTAGCCCAAACGTAGCTCCCGGCGGTGTTGATGCGGGCGACATACATGTCGGCGCCGTTGCTTTCGGCCTTGAGTTTGGTAGCGCCGAATTGCGCGCTATCGCCGAAGTCACCGACGAGGTAGATGTTCTCATTCGGATCGGAAGCGATCGCGGTCACCCGGTTGGTTCCGTAGCCGCCGGTGGAGTAGGCCGCAACCTGTGCCCCCCAATACCAGCTCTGAGCAAGGGTGACAGAGCATACGGAAATGATCGAAACAATGGCGAGCCGAATAATATCGAATATTCTCATGAACTTTCTCCTATTTAAGACCAAGTTAACCTGAAATCGGCTTCTGGCAAGGGTAAAATCAACGTCTTGGAGTCGAAAGAAGGCTGCCTGCCTAGGAAGTTTTTGGCCTCAAGCGCCAGAGCGCCTGGGCGTTCAGAAGGCCTCGCAGACAGGGAATAGGTGAGAAAACTTCCCTTTCAATATCAAAGTACCGATTCAGGATGTCCCTCAGCTTTCGATAGTCGAACCCCTTGTGGGGTATGAACGCGTCGACCTGATTGCGCGGCACCGGCAATCCGAAGGTAGCCCGCAGCACTTCGCGCCAGGTGTGCCGTCGGTCGGAGCCGGTCAGCAGGCGCGCGAGCCCATACTTGATGAGGGCCGGAGCGCCGATTTCGATCGGAACGCTCACGACAACGATGCCGTCGGGAGTGAGCAGACGCCGCAGCTCGGCAAGGGTTGACAAGACATGCTCGTCTTGCAAGTGCTCGAGCACCTCCAGACAGGCGATTCGATCAAAACAGTGGTCGGGAAGCTGTTTTGTCGCAGTGAGAATCTGAATCGGGCGTTCGGCGAAGCGGGCCTCAATCTGAGCCCGCAAGTACTCGAGCGGCTCCAGCGCCACGAGTTTTGCCAATGGGACCTTGGCTGACAACAAGTCGAGCAGGAAGGCATCGCCTGAGCCGTAATCGAGTATCCGGGTATCGGGACGGGCTTCGAGAAGGCGCAATGCATGCACAAAGCGGCGCTGATGCGAAAAGCGGAAGGCGCTGCGGTTGTGGGCGTGAGTGCCACGGGCGTATTCGTCGCTGTTGTGCGTGATCATTGCGAGATATATACGGAAAACGGCGCCCGAATTCCAGTCGGGGGGCGGTAATGCGGATCAGCCTTTGCTCTAAGTTGCCGGAAGTGGGCCAGCCTTTTTGACTTTTCCGATAGCATTTACGACGAGTTTGTATATCTATCCCCTTAAGTTCAGTTGTAGCGCCAGGGAGTTTGGCCCCGGGCGGTTTTGCATATTCTTGATCTTAATGACGCGAGCGACGAAAAATGAACAGCGAGCCGAGCCGTCCTTCGAATTTCATCAAGGACATAGTTGAAGAAGACCTGAAGGCCGGCAAGTATGAAGGCCGGGTTCACACGCGGTTTCCTCCAGAGCCCAATGGCTACCTCCATATCGGGCACGCCAAGTCGATTTGCCTCAATTTTGGTCTAGCTGCCGAATATGGCGGCAAGACGAATTTGCGGATGGATGACACCAATCCGGAGAAGGAGGAAGAGGAGTACGTCAAGTCGATAATCGAGGATATTCGCTGGCTGGGTTTTGACTGGGAGGATCGACTCTATTTCGCCTCGGACTACTACGATCAGTTGTTTGACTGGGCAGTGAAGTTGATCTCGAAAGGCAAAGCCTTTGTGTGCGATCTGACAGCCGACCAGATTCGCGAATACCGCGGGACGCTGACAACGCCGGGACGGCCGAGCCCTTATCGCGATCGCAGCGTCGAGGAAAATCTTGATCTGTTCGAGCGAATGCGCAAGGGTGAGTATCCCGATGGCTCCAAGACGTTACGGGCGAAGATTGACATGTCCTCTGGAAACATCAATATGCGTGACCCGGTGCTGTATCGCATCCTGCGCAGTACGCATCATCGCACCGGCGACAAATGGTGCATCTATCCGATGTATGATTTTGCCCACGGGCAATCGGATTCGATTGAGCGAATCACACACTCGATCTGCACGCTGGAGTTTGAAGATCACCGCCCGCTGTACAACTGGTTTCTCGATGAATTGGAGATCTATCATCCGCAGCAGATCGAGTTTGCGCGATTAAATCTGACCTATACGGTGATGAGCAAGCGGAAGCTGCTGCAGTTGGTGAAAGAGAAGCTGGTCTCCGGCTGGGACGATCCGCGCCTGCCAACCATTCAAGGAATGCGCCGGCTGGGGTATACGCCGGAGGCGATTCGCGACTTCTGCGATCGCATCGGCGTTGCCAAAGCGAATTCGACGGCTGACATCGCGCTGCTCGAACACTGCGTACGCGAGCACCTCAACAAGATTGCACCGCGTGTCATGGCCGTGCTGCGCCCGCTCAAGCTCGTCATCACGAACTATCCCGAGGGCACGGTTGAGCAGCTTGAAGCGATCAACAATCCTGAGGACGAAACTGCGGGAATGCGCACCGTGCCATTCTGTCGAGAAATCTATGTAGAGCAAGACGATTTTCGCGAAGACCCACCGAAGAAGTATTTCCGCTTGTTCCCGGGCGGCGAAGTGCGGCTGAAGCACGCGTACATCATCAAATGCGTCGGCTTCAAGAAGGATACGGCCGGCAATGTCATCGAAGTGCACTGCGAGTATGACCCGGAGACCAAATCGGGTGGAGCCGCAGCGGAAACTAAGAAGGTAAAAGGAACGCTTCACTGGGTGTCGGCGCAGCATGGAATCCGTGCAGAAGTGCGGCTCTATGACCGTTTGTTCATGGCCGAGAACCCAGACGACGTTCCCGAAGGTCAGGATTGGAAAGCCGGGCTGAACCCGAATTCGCTGCAGGTTCTTACTGATGCGGTGGTCGAGCCGTCGCTGCAAATGACCAAGCCGGCGATGCACTATCAATTCCTACGCATGGGATATTTTTCGACCGATCCCGATAGCAAAGACAGGCGGTTGGTGTTCAATCGCACGGTCGGGTTGAAGGATACCTGGGCGAAGATCGAAAAGAAGGGCGATTAACCCAAGACACAAACGGCGGTGTCGTCGGACACCGCCGTGATCTCGTGGTTTCGAGTTCCCTATTGCTGCCCGAACAGCTGCGCCAGTCTTGTGTCGGTGCGCTCATCGAGAACAAGCACATTGGGACACTTGACGTCGGTCGCCTTGATCTGTGTCGGATAGACTTCGAAATGAGCCTTGCCGTCTCGGGTCGGGAAACTCGTTGAAAACTGAGCAGCACAATCCGGAACGGCTTCACGGGCTGGCAGCAAATGCGCCATCTCCTTCGCCAGCCATTCATGGCTATGGGCAGCACCCGAGGCTCCCCCGTCGGCGGCGTGCATGATCTGCGCAATGATCTCCAAATTGGTACGTCCGCTCAGCGGCTTGCCCAGCGCCTTGATGGGCTGACGCCGACCTTCCCAATTCGTGATTGTCCCTTCGTCTTCGACGTACGAGTTGAGCGGCAAGACAACATCCGCCATTTTTGCCGTTTCGGTCATGTACAGATCGGCCACAACGAGCAGTTCAAGTTGCTCGATCCGCTTCGCCCATCCGGGGTCAATGGCCGGGTTTTCGCCGAGAATGATCGCGCCCTTCATCTTGTCGCTGTCGAGAGCATCACGGAAGCGCTGATGCGGATTTACGATGCAGGCCAGATCAGACTTCCAGATTCCGGTGAGCCTTTGCACGGCTTCAAGTGACGCTGCAATTCCGCCCGGCAACAAACGCTGGTCAAAACCGGTTAACTGCATTCCGCGCGTGTTTGCCTGGCTCGAGAGCAGTATCAATCCGTTTCCAACAGTTCCGACACGGCCGGTGAGCAGCATCAACGAGGCGAGTGCGCGCAGGTCGTTCGGCGAGCGATCGCGCCGGCTGTCAAGATTGTACAAAGCGACAACCTTTTTCGCCGGATCCATCAGCAGGCGTGCACACTCGGAGATTTTTTCGGAGCGGACGCCGGTGACGGCTTCGATCTCCTCGAGATCAAGCACTTCGACATAACGACGGAAGCGATCGAACTCAAGAGTGCGAGCGGCCAGATAATCGGCGTTGTGCCCCTCTTGCTGAATGACTTCTGCCGCCAGAGCATTGAGCAGCAAGGTCGCCGTACCCCGACGAGGATCGAGCCAGTGGGTCGCGAAGCGGTTGATGCCGATATCAGCTGAGTTAATGACGATTGCCTCTTTGCCCTTCTTAAGCATTCGCTTCAGCCGGAAGCCCAAGACCGGGTTTTCGCGGAAGGGATCGCAATTGACCATCAATATCACATCCGCGGCCTCAAGCTCTGCGGTACCGCAGGTGGAGACGGTCGCACCAAGAATATTGTCGAGAGCGTGATAGTCGCCGTCAGAAGCCAATTGCAGGAAGCTGCCGATCGTGTTGGTTTCGAGTGTGACACGCGCCAGTTTGCCGGCAAGGTAGAGCTCTTCGTCGGTCAGTTTGGGAGATGCAGAGACCAGCATAGAGTTGCGGCCATGTTCAACATGCAGTTCCTTGACTCCTTGCTCAATGCGCTCCCAGGCTTCCTCCCAGGTAGCGGCGACCAATTCGCCGCCGCGTCGTACGAATGGCTTGCGGAGCCGTTCGTTGCCCAGTAGCTGCTGGTAGCCGTAGCGCCCGCGCACGCAGAGCTCGCCGTAGTTCGGTTCGCCGGCGAATGAACCGGAAACATAGAACAGGTCGGGCGCTTTGGCGTTGATTTCGACATTGCAGCCGATCGAGCAGAAATTGCAGACGTTCTTGACCTTGTTCATCAGCCAGGGACCGCTGCGACCGAAAGGCATTTTGTCGACGATGGCCCCGGTGGGACAAACATCGACGCAGTTGCCACACGAGATGCAGTTGGTTTCCGCGAGCGGTTTGTCGAGTGCCGGCTTGACCATGGTCTTGAAGCCGCGATAGACGAAACCGAGCGCGGCAACATCGAGAATCTCGGAGCAGGTGCGAACGCAACGACCGCAGTTGATACACTTATTGGAATCCAGAGTAATGTAGGGGTGGCGTGTATCGACCTTGTAGCGGTTGAAGGCGCCAGCATACTTCGTTTGATCGGCGCCGTATTCACCGCAGTAGTCCTGCAGCTTGCAGCTCATGGCAACCTGACAGCCGCATTCGACGCAGCGGCAGGCTTCGAATTTCGCCTGTTCTTCTGTGAGACCGAGTTCGACTTCCTGGAAAGTGCGGATACGCTCGGCAACCGGGAGTTCCGGCAGATGGGAGCGTTGACTTGGTGTCGGATCGCAGATGTCTTCCGCCGTGAACTTCTTGAGATTATCTTTGCGGCTGGCGAAGATCGGGCGCAGTCGTTCGTACCTGCCGGTCTCGATGTAGTTCATGATAGCGAAGGCCGCGAGTCGACCGGCGGCAATGGCATCAATAGCGTCGGCCGGACCAGTGACAACATCGCCACCGGCAAACACGCCTTCGCGTGAGGTCTTGAAAGTCCCCTCTGCCGCCATAATCGTGTGCCACTTGCTCAATTCGATTTCGGTGTGATCTCCATTTTCGACGCCGCCAAGGTCAGCTTCCTGGCCGATGGCAGAAATCACCCAGTCACAATCGAGGACGTAGTTGGAACCCTTCTTTTCCACAGGCCGACGGCGGCCGGAGGCGTCCGGTTCGCCCAACTCCATCTCGAGGCATTCCATAGACTGAAGCACACCGTCCTTCGAGTTAATCTTCACCGGGGCTGCGAGGTACTTAATCTGGATGCCTTCCTGTTCGGCCGCGACGATTTCGAGTTCGTTTGCCGGCATCTCCTTGCGGGTACGGCGATAGAGGATGACGACTTCGGAGGCGCCAAGACGCAGGCTCGTACGAGCCGCATCGATCGCTGTATTCCCGCCGCCGACAACGACGACGCGACCCTTGATGGCCGGTGCATGATTCATGGTCACGTCACGAAGGAAATCGACACCGCCGAGGACGCGCTCAACCTGTTCGTTGGCGATGCCCATTGTCTTGGCCAATTGGGCGCCGAGGCCGACGAAGACAGCCTTGTAACCATCATTCATCAGGCTGTCGATCGTGATCTCTTTGCCGAGACGAGTATTGGTGTGAACATCCACGCCCATGGCCGTAATCCAATTGATTTCCTTGTCGAGGACTGCTTTCGGCAGGCGATACTCGGGAATACCATAGCGCAGCATGCCGCCAAGCTCAGGCAGAGCTTCGAACACGGCAGGCTCATACCCCTCGAGAACCAGGTAGTAGGCACAGGTTAGACCGGCGGGACCGCCGCCGATGATAGCGACCTTCTTGCCGTTTCTTGGTCTTGGCACCGGCGTCCACATGTCTTCAAGATCTTTGTCGGCTGAAAATCTCTTGAGGTAGTCGATCCCCACGGCGTCATCGATCAGCTTCCGCCGGCAAGCAAGCTCACACTTGCGGGTGCAGACACGACCGCAGACTGACGGAAACGGATTCTTCTCTTTGATAAGCTTGATCGCATCCTGGTATTTGCCGAGGTAGGTCAAGGACATGTACCCTTGAATATCAATATCAGCCGGGCAATTCAGGCGGCAGGCACCGAAACACTCGGCGAAGTGATTTGAGGCGAGCAGTTCAAGGCAGGTCTTGCGCGCGTCAACTACCTTGGGTGAGCGCGTCTGGATGTCCATTCCTTCCCAAGGCTTGGTTGCGCACGAGGGCACCAGCTTGCTCATCCCGGTGACTTCGACGACGCACAGGAAGCAGGAGCCAAACGGTTCAAGCTTGGGGTCGTGACACAATGTCGGGATCGAGTCGAGTTTGCGCTCGTGTACGATATCCAGGATCGTCCGGTTAGGATCGGCGGTGACTTGTTGTCCGTTTATCTTGATATTAATCATGGGTCACCTCAATCCTTCACCACGGCGACGGGGTTACAGACCGTGTAGCATTTGCCGCACTTGATGCATAGTTCCTGATTGATCACGTGAGCGAGTTTTTTCTCACCGGTAATGGCGTTGGTGGGACAGGCTCGCGCACACAGCGTACACCCGGTGCAGGCCTCGGGGTCAATCGTATAGGTAAGCAACGGAGTGCAGACGTGTGCCGGGCATTTCTTGCGCCGGATGTGTGCTTCATACTCGTCGCGGAAATAGCGCAAAGTTGTCAGTACCGGGTTGGGCGCTGTTTGGCCCAGGCCGCAGAGCGAAGCAATCTTGATCTGTTCGCCGAGTTTGTCGAGAGTCTCCAGGTCTTCTTCGCGACCGTTACCCTCGGTGATGCGTTCGAGGATTTCGAGCATCCGCTTGGTGCCGATACGACAGAAGGTACATTTGCCGCACGATTCCGCCTGCGTGAAGGTCAGGAAGAACTTGGCGACATCGACCATGCAAGTCGTTTCGTCCATGACCACGAGACCACCCGAGCCCATGATTGCGCCGGTTTTGTTGATCTGCTCGTAGTCGATTTGGGTGTCGCCCATCGTGGCCGGAATGCAGCCGCCCGACGGACCGCCCATCTGTACGGCTTTAAACTTCTTGTCTTGATTGATACCGCCGCAGACATCGAAAATAATCTGGTTGATCGTGATCCCCATCGGGACTTCGACCAAACCGGTGCGTTTGACCTTCCCGGCCATGGCGAAGACCTTGGTGCCTTTGCTGTTTTCGGTACCGTGACGGGCGTAAGCGGCACCGCCGTTCATGATGATCCAGGGAATGTTGGCGAAGGTTTCGACATTGTTGATTGAGGTTGGTTTGCCCCAGAGTCCCTTCTGGGCCGGGAACGGAGGCCGAAAGCGCGGCATACCGCGGCGACCTTCGATGGAGGCGATCAGCGCGGTTTCTTCACCGCAGACAAACGCGCCGGCGCCTTCCTTGATTTTGACATTGAAGTTGAAAGTTGAGCCGAAGATCTTCTCACCGAGGTATCCCTGCTTTTTGCATTGCGCTATTGCCTGCCGAAGCCTCGCGATAGCCTTGGGATACTCAGCGCGGCAATAGATGTAAGCTTCATCGGCGCCGATGGCGTAGCCAGCGATCATGATCCCCTCGAGAACCGAATGCGGATCACCTTCGAGTACGGAGCGGTCCATGAAGGCGCCGGGGTCGCCTTCGTCGGCGTTGCAGATGATGTATTTCTTTTCAGACTGATTTGCGCGGGTGAGTTCCCACTTCTTACCCGTCGGGAATCCGCCGCCACCGCGACCGCGAAGGCCTGAGATCTTGACTTGCTCGATCACATGCTCCGGGGTCATCGATGTTACGACCTTCTCCAGTGCCTTATAGCCGCCGGCCGCGAGATAATCGCTGATTGAGCCCGGATCGATGATACCGCAATTGCGCAAGACGATGCGTTCCTGTCTATCGAAGAAGCCGACTTCGCGATCAGCGCCCGAAACAAGCCATTCGTCAATGGGCTTGTCCTGCACGATGTGTTCGGCAACGATCCGTTTAACGCGATCGGGAGTCACTTCGCCATAGAGATAGGCTTTGCCATCGCCATTCGAGATCGATACCAGGACCTCGCGATAGCACATACCGACGCAGCCGGTTTCGCGCAGGACAAAGTCCGCACCATTGTGGAGTTCGCTTTGGAAAGCTTCGTAGACTTTTTCGCCACCGGCAGAGATTCCGCAGGTTGCCAGTCCGACCATGATCGTTTTCTGTGCCATAATGCGGGAGCCTTCCTCACTTGCGGCGCAAGTCTTTTACCAGCTTGCGCGTCCGAATCGGGGTGAGACGACCAAAGGTTTCGTTGTTGACCATAACTACCGGGGCCAGAGAACAGCAGCCGAGGCAGGCGACCGAGACCATGCTGAACTTGCCATCCTCAGTGGTCTCTTCGTAGGTAATGCCCAGTTCATCGCTGAGGGTATTGGCGATTTCTTTGACGCCATTGACATGACAGGCAGTTCCGTTGCAGACCTTGATAACTTTTTCACCAAGTGGTTTGGTCCGAAATTGCGCGTAGAAGGTGACTACACCGAAAACCTCAGCGGCCGGAATTCCGGTAACGCTGCTGATGTATTCGATAGCGCGTTCCGAGATGTAGCCATAGGTATCCTGGGCTGACTGTAGAAGCGGGATCAGCGCGCCCGCATGCCCGTCATACTTCCAGATATCTACATTGAAGGGCTTGAACTCTTGTTGTTTGATGTCCATATTGCGCGCTCTCCTCAATTGGGCTCATCGCATCGCCAGCGCCGAAAGAACTTTTCGAACCACTGGGGTGCACTCAAATAAGCTAATTGCATGTGAAAAAAATCGCAAGCAAAATCATCCGGTTTCTGGCAAGTGAGCAAGGCTTGAAGTCTCCTATTTGCGGATTAATTTTATCCTATTAGTAGATCGGATTAGAGGCCGGCTAACTTGATAACGGGATATTGGCGTGCTCTAAGTACGCCAGGAAGACAGCGGACTTTCTCGTTAACTACCTTGTTTAGGAAGTCGAAACTCGAACCCCTTAGCCTGACCACGAGAGAGCAGGGCGGTTCAGCCACTTGGCAAGAAGTCATTGCACTCAAAAGACTTATCGCCTGAAAGACCCCTCGAAACTCGGTGTCAGCAACCTCCAGGAAGACAAACGATTCACAGCCTTGTGTTGCCGAAGGCTCATGGCCATCGTTCTCCACAACTGTGTCGACGCGACAGACTTCCACACGGTCAACAAACGGCAGGGTTCTGATCTTCATGTCGATGAGTCGCTCGAGTCCGACACCGGGTAGGGCTTCGATCGACAATATCAGGTCAAAGTCGCCTTCGACTGCCTCGCAACTCGCTATGTGGTCGAGTCTTTCAAGCTCTTCGACAAGCGTTATCCGCGATTCCGGGGTTTTGCATTTCACCAGCACGAGTGCAGGCGCGAGTTTCTCGTCATGAAGGTTCTGCATAGTTTGCTCGTAAATAGAGGTGTCATCGCGAGCCTTTGGCTCCAGAAACGAAGCGGGCAACGGCTCTGCTTGCTCCAAAGAGTTGAATATATCGATGAGATTGTCATGATTAAAGCACTTTTTCAACTTTGGAGATTTTTTTGGCTGATGAGTGAATCAGCTACGGTGTTGCAAAGTAGTGGTTGCTGGAGTAGAATAGTCAGAATGTTGAACTCAATTGCCAAACATGCCGCCATCGTGTCCTTCCTGGCAATTGCTCTCGTCTTGAGAGTTGACCCGATTTCGGCAGAGCCAGTTCACGAGTCCAGTCCGCAGACGACTCTTAGTCGTGTTGCCGCATATCATTCAGTCCAGCAACGACTTGAAAGCTATTTCGACTCGGGGCAAGAACAGGACCTGAATGTTGCTCTGGAAACAGCCAGGGCGTTGGCGGAACAATCTGCTGACAGCTTCTGCCTGCATCAATGCATGCGCTACCAAGGCTGGTCGGCGGCAGTCCGGGAGCATCGTCGGACGTTAAAGGGCAAGTTTCAGGAAAACCTGGATTGGCGATCGGCGAAGCTCCCACCAGACTCGGCCGCCCACGAGTTTGCCGCGCGTGCCAGAGATTTCTTGGAAATTGGCGACTCTGCTGCGGCGATCAAAGCCTGGCAGTATGCCGGAGATTTGTTCTCGAGTCTAGGCAAGACAGAGAGCGCTACCATAGTCCTCTCGTCTGCATTGGCTCTGTCGCGAGTGCTGGGCGATCTCGAAGGAATGGGAAGAACGTACAACGTCATCGGGAGCCACCAAGAGCGCATCGGAGAGTATCTCGCGGCCGGAGACTATTTTGACTCCTCGCGGGTGATTCGCGCCATGATTGGCGACAAGCGAGGTGTGGCCGAGTGCCTTTCGAACATTTCGTCGATCTACATGATCTTCGAGCGCCGTGACGAAGCCTTAAGATTTGCGGGCGAATCGCTGCGGATTCGCAATCAGATCGGGGACACAAACGGTGTGCTCCAGATTGTCCTTAATCTGATCCCTTCGGTCTACAACGTAGTCTCCCTGGACAGCTTGCAGGGGCTATTTCGCATTGCCACAAGCCACATGCCGGGCATCCGCGATGACCGGCTGGAAATCAGGATGGAGCTATGCCGGGCGTTGGTCCTGAATCGCGAAGGACGAACCGTCGAGTCACTGGTTATCCTGACTCGGCTCACTTCGGACTTCAAGCCGACAGTTGAGCGCCGTTTGGAACAGCTTGTACTACAACACCTGGCCTCCCTGCAAATGGAAGTAGGAGACTTTCGAGCAGCAATCCGAGTCTTCCAAAGGGCTCTGAGCCTCGCTGAGGCGAGCGGAAACCGAATTGCACAAGCGACGATTATCCACAATATCGGTGTCGTGCAACAGCGCTGCGGGAATCTGGAAGCCGCGAGCGCCCTCTATCAGCGATCGTTGTCGCTTCGCGAGCAGGCACAGGTGTCAACTCCGGCGCTGGCAACTCTTGCCAATCTTGCAGACATCATGATCACTGCGAGAGACTTTGAGACCGCAGAACAATACCTCACTGCTGCGGTTGCGCTCGCCAATCAGAGCAGCGATCTGCCGGCCAAGGAGAGGATTGCGTTCCTGCAAGCTCGCTTCGCCGCAACTCGAGGCGACTATAGCCAGGCGGGACATTGGATTGATTCCGCAGAAATGCTGGGCACGCTGCCTTCTCCCAAGCGAGAGTTTGACCTGGTGTGCTTGCGGGCCGATCTAGCCCGCAAGAGCCGCAATCTGCGAGCAGCTGATTCACTCGCCCAGGCCGCTCAAGCGATCGCGGAAGATAAACCCAGCAATGAGTCACTGATGAAGCTGGAGCTGCTTCGAGCCGAGATTGCGCTGGATCGACGAGACTGGTCTGAGGCGCGGGCAAATCTCACGCGGCTGGTGGCACGTCTCGAACGTTCGCGCGCCGCGCTTCCGGACTTGCAGATGCGCAGCGATTTTCAGTCGCAGTCGCGAGCCGCATATGAGCTGTTGATTTCAGCATATTTCGAAGGTTTCCGCAGCACCCAGCGGGAGGCCATGCTTGATTCGATATTGGTTTACATCGAAAAGGCGAAATCGCGAAGCCTCCTTGATGCTCTAAGTTCACCGAATTCCGAACAAGCAATACCAGACCAACGAGAGCAACATTTGCTTGCCAGATTGGACAGCCTCGAGACTCAGATAAGTTCCGCGCCACTCAGGGCCGGTAATGCGGAGATCGATCAGATCAACGTTCTCGAGGCGGCTCTCGCAGACGTGCGATTCAAGCGGATCGGAATCGTGAATCCGGCTGTCTATCGTGCGAACCGGCTTTCGATCGCTATTCTTCGTCAAAGATTGGACAGCGAGACGATGCTCGTTTCGTACCTGCTCGCACCTGAGCGCTCCTATGCTGTTATTGTCACGCGCGATACAGCGGTTGTAGAGACACTGCCAGGACGAACACAAATCACCAAGCTCATTGGCACATTCAGTCGTCTCGTTCAGCTCTCGATCATTGACGAATCCCTGCTGGATAGCCTGCAATTGACGGCGGCGGAGCTGGGCCGCATTCTGTTACCCGATGCCGGAAGTTTCGGCGAGTCGGTTCGTAACCTCCTGGTATGCCCTGATGCTGCCTTGAGTGTGCTTCCCTTCGAGGCCTTGCTTCTGCGGAACAAGTACTTAGTCGAGCGCTTCGCCATTGCGACGATTCCTTCGGTTTACTTGCTTACCGGCCGCAGCAATGTGGAAGATCGAAAAGCGAAGCGGCTCCTGGCGATCGCCGATCCGCGACCTGCGACTCAGATGCGGCAGCTTCCTTATTCGGATGACGAAGTAGCAAGCGCTGCGCAAGCGTTTGCGGCGGAGGCGAGCACGGTGCTGGCCGGACCGGCTGCGACGCGGACCAGTTTACTGAAGCTTGACCTGTCTTCTTACACTCATCTCCACCTCGCCACGCATTCGACCATTGACTATGACGACCCCTGGCGATCGAAGATTTGGTTGTCGCGGGATTCGCTTGATCAAGGAGCGAACGACTTCCTTTCCCTAGCCGATATTCGCAGACTGCGATTGCCTGCCGCACTCGTCGT
This sequence comes from uncultured Ignavibacteria bacterium, assembly GCA_964576925.1. GTDB lineage: Bacteria > Zixibacteria > MSB-5A5 > CAIYYT01 > CAIYYT01 > JADJGC01. The sequence goes on from CAZNWJ010000001.1 coordinate 66,693, forward strand.
TCTCTCGTCGTGCGAATCAGGGGGCGGGAGCTTCGAACTAAGCGAGGGTCTGAACGGTTTTGTTCGCGCCTTCCTTGAAGCCGGAGCACAGAATCTTGTCGTCTCTCTCTGGGAGGTAGAGGACTTCGCCACGGCAGGTTTCATGGCGAGTTTCTACAGGCACTTGCACCTGGGTTACGCTACTGCCCTACAACAGGCCAAGAAGGAGATGATTGCCTCTCCTCGGCGGAAGCACCGCCATCCGTACTACTGGTCGCCATTTCTACTAACAACGGTTAACCCAATGCAACGCTGATAGCAGTAAGTCGACACGCCATTCACGCTCCCCGCGATGAAATCCGTCACGAATCGGTTTGTGCTCCGTTGAATTCTCGTTAGAAATTCGTTAGGTCGTGAGTTGAACTTGACTCCAAACTGAACTTTTGAGAGACTTGGGGCATGAAAACTATACTAGTGCTAGCCGTAGCTCTTCTACTGCCTTTGGTCGCGCGAGCGACCGCCGCAGAACCTCTCAGCAAGACGCTATACGAGCTAGACGATTTCTATCTTGCCTGCGTGGGCTACCAGACATCAAGTGAAGGCCTGGCCAGTACAGCAGCGGCCCCGGCGCCGGGTAAGCTCGAGACCTTCCGCCAAACAATTCAGTTTGAGGTGACGCGCGACACCGTCTGGGTGAAGACGTTTATTACAATCGACAGCGGTGCAGGCGACGAGGCTCTGGGTGCACTGCGGCACTTAAGACTGCGCGGCCTGTCGCGCTTTGGTGACATCTGCGCGGCGCAGATCCCCATCCAGGCGCTACCTCGAATCGAGCAACTCGGGATAGTTCGCTCGATCGAACCTGTTGCACCCGCAGGGGCATTTGCACAAGCGGCACGCACGACTGCATCGCCGGCTTTAACTGAGATTCCGGTAAAAAAAAACTAAGCGACATTGATACAACGATCACGGAAGCAGGGCGACGTCCCATTATCGGCATAATCGATACCGGCATCGATTTTGATCACGACGAATTTCGACGCGGTGACAGCCACAAGATCCTGGCCATTTGGGACCAACTTGACACGACCCGCAACAATTACCGCTTTGACGACGGGATGGTTCTGGGATCGGTTTACACAGGCGCGGAAATCGACCGCGCTCGCTGCGCCTCCCGCGATATCGATGGACACGGTACCGCGGTCGCTTCAGCCGCCGTCGGCAATACCTGCGGAGTTGCGCCGGAAGCCGACCTGATTGTCGTCAAACTGGATTATTTCAACTTCGACGAGATGATGCTGGCCTACAGCATGGATTTCATCCGCAAACAAGCCACAGCATTGGAGCGACCATTCATAATTTCACTGTCTTATCTCCCAAAAGGCGGGGCCAAAGACGGCACCACTGGAGTATTGGCGAGAATCATACAGAACGAACTGGATAGCGACATGAACGGTGGCCTGCTCAAAGGCATCGTCGCCGCCGCCGGCAATGAGAATTACGATTACTACAATCCTTGTCGCGATGAAAACAACCGTATGCATGTGCATAAGGCGGGGGCGGGTTCATTCGGATTAGAAATCGAGGCCAGTGATGACGACGAGGTTTCAGATGCCTGCGTGCTGGAATTGTGGTATCCCGTTCAAGATTCTTTCCAAGTGACGTTGACATCACCGGCGGGGGTGGTCTACGGTCCGCAACGACCGGATGGGGCGTCGTTGAGAACCTCCGGGCCGGACGGCGTGGTCCTTATCTCCAACAATAGGCGCGGACTTGAGAAGTGGGGCGCCATACGTATTGTGTTGCGTGACGGAGAGGCGACTGTCGAGTCCGGCGAGCAAGTCGATCTGCGCGATGGCGAGTGGCGGGTCATCATGGAAGGCGGCGACGGGGTCTGGCATGGATATGTAACCTATGTCAACCCGATAAACTTGACCAAGGCGATCAGCAAACGCGATCACAACAATTACTTCAAGATTCGCTCAGCGGGAAACGTGAAGGATGTAGTCACGGTGGGGTCGGTCAATAACGGGGTTGTGTCTTGGCAGGACATCTTCGGTGCGACAGCAGACTTCAGTTTGTGTTACGAGGCTGGAAGAATCTCGCACTTTTCGAGCCGGGGTCCGACCAAAGCGGGCGTGAGCAAACCCGACATCTACGCTGACGGGGCATGGGTACGGGTCGCGACATCGCAAGATATCATCGATAATGAGCCGGCTACGCGCGGCCGGCTGCTCGTTGGCAAAAAGCCCGCGTATCGTATGCAGGAGGGGACTAGTCTGGCTGCCCCCAAGGTTGCCGGTGCGATCGCGCGATTGGTGGCGGCGGATTTTGACAATACTCTAACGCATGCGCGGATCAAGTATATCCTGGAAGTGTCCGGGCAACAGCGCGGGCGCGGCAGCGATTCATATTTGTCGCTGGATATTGAGAAAGCACTGGAACTCAGCGCGAAGTACTGAGTGTCACCGTCGGCTTTGCCGACCGCGTAAGCAGGCTGACGACGACTACCAGAATCAAGGCAACGAAAAAGCCGGGGACGAGTTCGTACAGCCATTCGGAATAATTGAACACAGATTTCCAGAATATCACTACAACGGTACCTGAGACCATTCCTGCCAGCACACCCCATTTCGTGACGCGCTTCCACCACAGAGTCAAAAGCAGGCCAGGGCCAAAAGAAGCCGCGAGACCTGCCCAAGCGTAAAGCACGAATCGATAGACAGTGTCTTCAGCAGTGAAGGCAAGGGTATAGGCGATCAGACCGATGACTATCGTGGCAATCCGTGAGAGCCAGACCAATGACCTCTGGGACGCGTCTTTCTTGATCATCCGGTGATAAATGTCTTCGGCTACCGCGGATGTCGACACGAGCAGCTGGCTGTCAGCCGTAGACATCATAGCGGCAATCGCACCAGAGATAAAGATTCCAGCCAGCCAAGCAGGAAGCAGCGTCCGGACCATTTGCGGCATGATCTGTTCGGGATCGGTGATTGTTCCCTGTGAGAAGATCGCGAGGCCGAAGACTCCGACCAGGACAGCGCCCCAGAAAGCGAGGACTGCCCAGACGATCGCGATCAGCGAGCCCTTCTTCAATTCCCTGCTCTTGCGGATAGCCATAAAGCGGACAACGAGGTGCGGCTGGCCCATGTAGCCAAGACCGATGGCCAGTCCACCGATTATGACCGACCACATTGCCCAGCCGGATTTACCTTCGCTGACAGCGAGTAGCGACGGATTCACGGCGTGGAGTTTGTCGAAAAGCGCCGCCGGTCCGCCGATTTCGATGAGGGCGACCAAGGGAAGAATCACCATTGTCGCGACCATCAGCAGGCCCTGAAACAAGTCGGTCCAGGCAACGGCAAAGAAGCCGCCCATGACCGTGTAGAAGATGATAATGACACCGCCGATGATCATGCCCCAGGCGTGGGAAATCCCAAACGACGCGTTCAGCACCTTGCCGGCGCCGATCAATTGCGCGGCGACGTACATGGTGAAGAAGATCAGGATGATGAGGGTTGAGACGACGCGAATGATCTTTGAGTTGTCGCCGAGCATGGCTTCGAAGAAATCAGGCAAGGTGATGGCGCCGAGTCTTTCTGAATAGACGCGCAGGCGCTTCGCTACGAAGACCCAGGCAAAGAGGATCCCAAAGGTACAGCCGATCGCCGGCCAGAGGGCGGAGAATCCTGAAGCCCACGCCAGGCCGGGCAACCCGATGACGAGCCAGGCGGATTCGCCGGAGGCGCGTTCGGAAATCGCGACGACCCAGGGACCGAGCTTGCGGCCACCGATGAGGAAATCGTCGAGCGTGCGCGTCATCCGCACGGTCGCAAAGCCAACGACCAGCACGACGATGAGATAGAGTATGAATCCGGCCAGAACGGGATCCATAATCAGTCGTCCTCATCCCGGCGACGAAAGTGCATGAGCTCCAGCGTTAGAAGGACAAGCGGCGGAACGATCAAGAAAAACCAAGTCCAAAATGGCAAGGGTCAGACTCGCATTGAGGGTTTTTGTATCGCGCAGAGAATAAGCCGCAACGGCAAGGTGGTCAACAAGAACTATGGTATCGCAGGGGGAGCCAGGAAAGTCGCGGCAGTCGAATTGGAATTGGAGTAACGATAATCAGGACAGTGGTGGGCCGCCGATCCCTCGTCTGAAAGGCTAACATGGCTCACATGCCGTCGTAGTATTTTTTCTCAATTGCGGCTCCGGCATAATCAGACACTCGATTACTCGGAAACTCGTCGATCAGGTGCCTCAAGTACTTCTGTCTTTCGTCCGTGAGATAGAAGCGGCACATCCGATGCATCACTTCGAACGAGGCCGGATGGTCTGGGTACTCGTGGATGAAGTCCGAGGCAGCAGTCGTGGCGCCGGGCTGGTCATTCAAACGTACCTTAACACTCCAAATCGCTTTCAGAGCCTCTAGTCGATATACGGTTCCGGAGCTTTCTCTGAGGAGTTGCCTCAGCTTCTCAATAATTGCGGAAAGCTTTGTTCGATCGAACGAGTCAATGAGGCAGGCATCGAGCAAGTTCAATTCAAGCTGTTCGGCCGAATCGGGTTGGATGACTTGAAACAACATACTGTCAGATCTTGCTGACAAACCCAGGAAAGCGGACACGCGGTGATGACCGGGCACGATACGCGACAGCCTCAATTGACTGCTGTTGCCTGAATCCAGATCATTCTGTATCGAGTCGGTGTAGTAAAGTGAATCTCGAGCTTCGAGACTCAGAGTATGCAACCTCGCCGGTGATCCTTCTCCCCTGATCCCCCGCTTAGGTGATCCACTATCGTCAACCACCAGGACGAGTTGCCCCTGCTGCCATGGCGAGACAATCGAGAGTCGCCTGTCCGTCAGATTCTTGATGATTACTTCGACATAGATCCTCTGGCCATAGACGTAGCTGGTATCCGGAATGCGGATATCGATTCTCAGAGTGTCCTCTGCCCCTTCCGTTTCGGCTAGCGCCGCCACGGCGGCAAGCAACACGACGGTAGCTGCCAAGAGACGAAATGACTTCGCTGTGAGTGTTTTCATTTTCATACCGGGCTGTTCATCTACACAAATTCGATCCTCTCCAATAGTTGTCAAAGCGTACCTCACCCTCGACCTTTGGCAACTGTCCTTGGAACAGCCTACAACTTTCCAATGGCTGCATGGGCATCAACGAGTTCTTTAAGTACCGGAAGATATTACGTGGTTAGCTGCGTTTTGGCAAATGACGGTACGAGGGAGTCGGATTCAGTGACGCTATAAGAGACTACGCGTTTACTAATGAAGCCTACTCGCTGACGGTAACTTTGAAGTAGAACTCGTATTCGGCGGCGGCGAGGTTGACGCCGGCAGGAAATTCTTCCTTGATCGAGAGCGAAAAACTGCCGCCCTGCTTGAGAGCGTTGAGAATCTCCTGATCGGTGACTTTCAGTTCGCAGTGATTGGTCAATTCGGTCGGAGTGCATTCCAGCGGTTGGTTGTCGAGCGCCAGAGAAGCGCCCTCAGTGCCGCGGCGCAGCAGGTCGATATCGTAACGATAATCGGGGACATCAAGACGATCGGTCGGGAAAGTGAAGATCAATTCGCGGGTGTTCTTCTTGAGCGAGACCGGCATCTCCGGGAGGTTGCCCTCGTCGAACACCGAGCGTTTCTCAAATTGCGGCGACAGCACGATGCGAGCGGTGTCGTCGCCGGCCGGTCGGTTGAGAATTACCACAGAAGCGAATACGATTACCAACACGGCCGCGATCGGCGCGACAAGGCGGGAAATCACGTTCAATCGGAAAAACGAACGCAGTCTGCCGGGTTCAGCTCGGGCGGCAAGTTCGGAACCATCTTCGGGAAGAATCTTGACAGCCTGACGAAGCATTTCGATATCGTCGACACAAGCAGGACATTGCTGCAGATGAGTAGCCAGTTCCGAATACTCGGCGGAGAGTTGATTGATCCGGCCCTGTGCATAACGATCAAGAACATCCGGCGCCGGATGTGCGGAGAATTCGTATTTCGGCATTTCGCGACGCACCGCATGGATACCCTGCCAGAATGCCAATTCGGAGGCCAGTTCCGGGGAAGCGGCAATCGCAGACTCAACGCGTTCGGCTTCGCTGGCGTTGAGCTTCCCCTGCACGAGCAGCGGAATTAGGGCGGTAATCTCTTCGATGGTGCTCATAACCGATTTCTCCTTCCGACACAACTGTCGGAAAGAATCTCCGCTGGTTCAGACTAAATCAGCTTTTCCTTCAATTCCATGGCCATCTTCTTGCACTCGTGCACCTTACGCTTAACGGTGCCTTCGGGGAGATTGAGTTTTTCGCCTATCTCCTTGTAATTCAACGACTCCGAAAACACCATGCGCCACAGTTTCTGGCACTCGGCACCGATGGAGCGGAATATCTTTACAAAGATCTGGTATTCGACCGACTTCTCGTGGATGATATCGGGCGCCTCTTCTCCCGCTGGGGCCGGCAAATCGTCAGGATCGGCATCACGCTGAACGCGTTGGCTGCGGACCTGGTCGATGCAGGTGTAGCGGGCGATCCGCTGGACGTAGGTGCGAAAAGTTGACTCACCGCGGAATTTCCCTGCCTTGAGAGTCGAGAACAGCTTCAAGTGCACAACTGAGTTGACGTCCTCGAGATCATCGACAAAGTGCCAGACCGAGAGGCGCGTGACCTGATTGATCCAGGAGTCAACCTGCTTGTAAGTGTCGCGCTGGCCAGCAACGTAGCGATTGGCGGCTTCAATTTCAGCCGCCGGTGTGGTGTTGGTCGGCTTGTTGATAATGGAAAGCACTGGGGCGAATATATCGAGCTACGAGGTTGGATTCAAGATTTTACTGCGGACGCTCAAACGAAGTCCGGAAGCAACATGGTCATGATCAGGTCCGAGCGGAACATTCCCTGGGGGGTCAGGCGGAGGCTGCGATCATCAAGAATCGCGTCGCCGTCGCGCTGCAGGGCGGCAACGAGGTCGGCACGGTTCTCCAGAATGTCGTAACCGAATTCCGTCTTGAGGGCAACGTGATCGAGTCCTTGTCTGAGGCGCAGTGAGAGCATGATCGACTCGATCAGCCGTTTGCCCGGAGTGACATACTCGGTATCGGCGGGTGGCAGCGAGTTTTGCGCGAGGGCTTTGACATAACGAAAGAGATCGGGCTCGTTCTTGTAACGCGTGTTCCCGACTGTCCCGACGGCAGCCGGTCCGAAGGCAAGGTAGTCGCCGCCTTGCCAATAGACAAGATTGTGCCGGCAGTACTTGCCTGACCGGGCGAAGTTGGAGATTTCGTAATGCTCAAAGCCGGCGGCGGCAAGCCGATCGATGGCTAGATGGAACCGGGCGGCAATGGTGTCATCGTCCGGAAGAGCGATTTCGCGACGCTGAACTTGGTAGCGCAGCGGCACGCTGCCTTCCAGCATAAGCGAATAGAATGAGATATGCTGGGATTGTAGCGCGATAACCGTTTCCAAATCAGAGTTGAGCGTCTCGTCGGTTTCGTCGGGGAGGCCGTACATGAGGTCAACCGAAATGTTGTCTATGCCGATCGCTCGCGCCGTCTGAACGGCAACTCCAACTTGTTCGGCTGTATGTAGCCTGCCGAGGCGCTTGAGATTGTCGCCGGCGAAAGACTGGGCGCCGAAGGAGATGCGATTGACACCGAGATTCTGGAGAGCAGTGAGTTTGCCATGCGTGGCCGATTCGGGATTCGCCTCCGAAGTAAACTCGACTGTGGTGGCAAAATCGAACTGGCTGCTCAACGCTTCCAAGATTCTTTGCCAGGAATCAACGGACAATACCGACGGAGTGCCGCCGCCGAAGTAGATCGTGTCGAGCACCGGATGGATGGATGACCTCTCGTGGATGGAGCCTAACGCACCGGAGTTCTGCCAGTCACGACAACGTAGTGCAATCTCTGCAACGATCGCGTCCACGTAGCGCCGCTCCCACTCCGGGTCATGTACGAGGCGATAGAAGTCGCAGTAGGTGCAGATCTTCGCGCAAAAGGGCACGTGGACATAGCAGGCCAAAGACATACAGCCAAGATAGTGATTTTTGATCGGCAGTCACTACCCCAGATTGGTAGAACGAGAAGGGTCGCGAGCTTGCAGGCTGTCATTTGACCTTGATCGGCTTGGGGAGTTTGAATATCATCCTAGTCAACATGACTGACAAGAATGACAAAGCGATTGCGCCAAAGGCTGATTCCGGCCTGTGGCTGGATGTGGCTATCATCGGTGTCGTTGCGCTGGCCCTGCGGTTGGTGCATCTCTATGCTGCAGCTGCATCGCCCATCTTTGGGTATCTCACGTTCGATTCGATCTATTATCACACGATAGCTCAATACATGGCTGCAGGGGAGCCGTTGGGACACGAAGGAGTCTTCAGAGCGCCCCTTTACGGTATGTTGATCGCTCTCAATTACGGAATCTTCGGTATCAACATTTTTTCGACACTTTTCCTTCAAAACATACTGGGAACGATTTCGTGTCTTCTTGTTTATGCGATCGCTCGCTGCACTTTTTCGCGCCGCATCGCCCTGACGGCCGGGCTGCTGGCTGCAGCGTGCGGAACCATGATCTACTTTGACTCCGAGGTCTTGCCGGTGTCGCTCACGACTACGTTGTCGCTGCTCGCACTGTGGCTGCTCTTAGTGTACGGCAGATCGCGAAACATCTTCTACTTGATCGGGAGCGGTCTGGCATGCGGTATCGGAGCTTACCTGCTGCCCGAGATTCTGCTCTTGAGTCCGGTGGCGCTGTACTGGCTGTTACGGCAACGCGAACCGGTGCCAGTTTCGCGGGTGCACATGCTCGTATTCGCCGCGGCCGTTGTGTTGTCTCTTGTTCCGCTGCAGATTCGAAATCATAGTATCGGACGTGAGACGATACCGCTAGTGACCGATGTCGGCGTGCGTTTGGCGGTGGCCAACAGCCCGACAGCAAGCGGTCGTGATTTGACGCTTCCCAACTCCGATGAAGAATATGGACAGTCCTACCTAAGCGCAATCGAGGCTGCCAACCGCACAAACGGCCGGGAGGTGCCCCTGGGAGATTTCGGGGGGTTCTGGTTCGGACAAGCCCTGAAGTACATTTTCCAGAATCCGCTTGACTGGGCGAAACTGGAATTGCGCAAGTTGGGGCTTCTGCTGTCCGGATACGAGATTGCGATCGACAAGCCGATTTACTTCTTCGCGGAGCAGAGCCCGGTTCTCCGCTGGCTCCTCTGGGAGGGGATGTTGTCTTTCCCGTTGGGGCTGCTCATGCCGCTGGCAATGCTCATGTTCTTTGCCGGTCGTAGCTGGACTTCCGGCGAACGTCTTTTGCTCTTGTTTGCGATCGCCTGGGTGGTTTCGGTCCTGATCTATTCTCCCTTCAGCCATCAACGCTTGCCATTGGTGCCCCTCGTGATCATCCTGGCTGCTGCCGGGTTCTGGGGCCTGGTCGGTTTCCTGCGCGACGGCGATTACCGCATGTTCTATCGCAATCTCGCCATGTTCGCAGTGGGACTGGTCGTTGTTAACGGAGTGATCTACATCGCAAATCCCGATGTGCGGGTTAACTCCAAGTTGGAGGGGCACCTGTTTACCGCCAATGCTCTGCTCACAGCCGGACAGCCACAGGAAGCGCAACTCGAGTTTGAGCAGGCATTGAGGCAGGATTCCCGCTCACCGCGGCCTTACAGCGGTATTGCCGGCATTCTCTTACGGCAGGGCAGCGATTCGCTGGCAGTTCTCAACTACATGCGGGCGGCGGGCTTGGCGCCGGAGGACGACCGACCTTACAAGGGCGTGGTAGCGTCGCTGAAGCGGCGGCAGAAAGTCACGGAACTGAATCAGACTCTCGTGGAGGTAATTCGGCTGTTTCCGAAGGCGCGGTGGGCTTACGTCGAATATGCCGACTTGCACATGCGATTGAAGGAGTACACGCAAGCGGCGGACATTTATGAGGAGGCCTTCCAAGCCGATTCGACCTACTTCGACGCGATATTTCGGAGAGCCGAATGCTACTTGCTGGGAGATATGCGCCAAGAGGCAGAGATCGAGTTCAAGCGATTCCTGGAGTACATCCCAAGCTCTATCGAGGCGCATGCAAATCTGGGGCAGGTCTACGCGCGGCAGCGCCGGCTTGACCTGGCGCAGGAGCAGTTTGAGTTCGTAAGGAGAATCCAGCCCTACAATCCGGCATCGTACTTCAATCTCTCATCGCTTGCCCTGCAGCGCAATGAGTTCGATCGTTCGCACGCTTACCTGGATACGGCCCGCATGCTGAACCCACAGTTTCCTGGTCTCGACTTGATGCACCGCATGATCGATTCACTGCGGACAGCACAGAATTAAGAGACAAGCCCGCCTCAGTGGGAATGGCCGTCCTCGCCGACCCAGCCCAAACCCCAGGAGTCCGTTCCGACTTCGACTGAATCGACCTTGCTCTTAGTCGCGACATCGATTTCGTACACATAGCCATGCGCCGGCGGAATGCCGGAGGCAGCGACGTAGACGCGTTTGTCGTCCTTGGTGATGGCGACGCCGAAAGTGTGACTTATGCCTGTGGGTATTTCGCCGACAACCTGTATTGTCTGCAGATCGACGACGACGATCGAATTGCCCCACTTGGTGCTGAGGAAAAGATACTTGCCATCATGAGTGGTGTGCACCATAGCCGGGCCGGAGATTGATGTCCCCGGCGTGATCGGGATCGAGAGCGAATCAACGATGCGGCGTTCGGCAATGTCGAGGATGCGAACCTGATGCGCATTGAGACAGGTGATGTAAGCCTTCTCACCGGTGCGATCGAGCGCGATGCAGTACGGCCCGTAACGGATATTGTCGGGGTCGGAGGGCACGTCCGGATCGATCGGTATGAAGGTAACTGTGTCTTCGTCGGTGTAGAGCATGGTAATGTCGTCCGAACGCAGATTGCAGGCGATCACGATACCGCCATCAGCCGTCGCCAGCAACTCGTGTGTCTGCGCGCCCGACTGCACGCGTTTCTCGACGGCCATGGTCTCAAGGTTGACTTTGAAGATGTGGCCGCGTTCGCTGCCGGCGTAGTAATCGCAGATGTAGCCGTACTTCGAATCGGGCGTGATGGCCATACCGGCAGGCGTGATTGATCGTTGACCCGGGTATTGTGCTTGCGCCGCCGTCGTGATATTGAAGGTTTGAATGAGTTGGTCGGTTGTGGCGTCGAACTTGGCAATCGAGCCGCTCAGGTCGACCGTCATCACATAGTATGTCGCGCCGTCAGGAGCGAAGGCGATGTAGTGCGGTTTGGCAATTTGCGTATCGATCGTCTTGATCTTCGTCATCGACTCGGTGTCATAAACAAAGATCGAATTATCGGCCTGGTTCAAGACATAGAGCTTTCCCGCCGGCCCGCCGCGTGTCTCCGGGGGTTTGGCGCCCTTGTCGCTACACGAGGCTGCGAGCAGCGCGAGGCAAACGGCTGCGCAATGTGCAAGATACTTAGCTCGGCTCAAATTCAGGTCTCCTTGAAGATCATCCCACCAATTGATACGTAAGGGGAGCGCATTTGTCAATTATGGCCGGAGGCTCTCAACTACCGATGCAGGTTGAGCAAGGTGCGGGGCCTCCGCCAAAGATAAAAGTAATCAGAAAGACCGCGTCAGAAATCGTCACGATTCCGTTGCAGTCGGCGTCGCCATTGAGCATTGGGTTTGGCGCCGGCCCGCCGCCGAAGATGTAGGTTATAAGAAACACAGCATCCGAAATGGTCCAGAGGTCGTTGCCGTCGGCGTCGCCGGCCCGATACGGCGTGCCGCCATCCCTGCGGAAGAAGTTGATGCCGCCATCATCCTCACCAATGAAGAGGTCTTGGTCTCCGTCGGAGTCAATATCGGCACGTGCCAGTGTCACACGCGCTCCGGCATCGGCGAAGGCGAACGAATCGGGCTGCGCGATCAATGTCAGAGAATCGGGGAAAGTGCCCCCGGCGGCCGTATTTCTGAACCAGGTCATTCCGGCGTTTCGACCTCCAACCAGAAGGTCTGTCTTGCCATCACCGTCCCAGTCTGCGGCATGGGGGATTGTGAAATCGCGCGCGCTTTTCTTGAGAAGAAACTTGGTAACGAGCGTCAACTGGGGATTTCCGGTGGTTCCTGTGTTTTCGTAAAGCAAGACATTGGCAAACCCATTGAAGTCCCATTCGCCGACGACGAGGTCGGTCTGTCCGTCTTTGTCGAGATCAACTGGAACCGGAACCGCTAACTGATCGGTCTTGATCGCGGCGTACTGGTTTGAAGCAAGGACCGCATTGAAATCGCACGAGCTGCCATCGTTACGCCAGTATTGAATGAAGCCGTTTTCGTTGCCGATGAGGAGGTCGAAGTCCCCATCGCGGTCCCAATCTACTATCGCGGGCATGGAACTAAGGCCGACATCGATGCCCTCAAAAAACTCGGTCACGCGTTGGAAAGATGGATTTGCCCGCGTTCCGATGTTTTCATAATGCGTCAGCCGTCCATCACCATTGCCAATTAATAGGTCAATGTCGCCATCGCCATCGAGATCAGCCAGCGCGGGGAAGCTGCTGCGTCCAAGATCTATCTGGTCGATAACGTTTTGGTCCTCCAAGAGAAAGCTGGCGAGCGAAGCACTGCCGATGTTTCTCAGGAGACGCAGGTTGTTGAGGTTTTCGCCGTTGGCGAGACCCATGATCATGTCGAGATCGCCGTCGCCATCGAGATCAGCAACGGGTACATGATTGAAGCCGAAGGTTGAGTAGGAATTCGAGAGATAGGTATCGGTAAGATAGGCGTAATCTGACGATGCGGCGTTTCCGTTATTTCGAAACAAATATACATTGGGGTTGAAAAGATCGCCCCATAGCAGATCGAGGTCCAGGTCGGCGTCGATGTCCGCAAAATTCACGGCGCTGAATCCATGTTGGGGGCGGGTTGCCTTACCCAATCCGGGACCGCTTCCGCCGGGGAAGGCAAGGATGCTGTCATAGAAATCGGTGACAAAGGTGAAGCTGGGGGTAGTCGGTGTCCCGGTGTTCCGGTAGAAAACCAACTGCCCGCCCGGATCACCGAGGAAGAAGTCGTAGTCGCCGTCATTGTCGATGTCCGCAAAATCAGGAGTGTTGTTGATCCCGCTGGTGATGCCACCGAAGCTGTTGCTGACGAGCACAAAATTGAAATTCTGACCCACGGACTGATTATTGTAGTAAGTGACGCCGTTGGCGTTGTTATCGCAGAAAAGGTCGAGATCGCCGTCGTCGTCGATATCAACAAGTCGATGCCAGGTGTAGATCTTCACATCACCCAGTCGCTCCGTAACCGGCGACCAAATGGGAGTTAGTGGGGTACCAGTGTTTTTCAGGAAGTGGAGCTTACCGTGCGGGTCGCCAAGAAGCAAATCGATCAAAGAGTCGTTGTCAAAATCCTGCAGCGACGGTTTTGGGTTATTGAGACCGCCGAAGAACGGCAAATCGAGCGTGTCACCGTCGACGACTACCGGGAAAGGCGTGTAGAGCTTGGTGAATTGCCCTTGCAGCCCTTGCGGCAAACAGGCCAGAACGATCCCGGCAATGATCATCAATAAACGCTTTCTCATTCTCTCCTATGTCGGCATACACGACGGTCGACTATAAGTGAATACGACCGGAAGTAGCATCCGTTGCGAAATCCGGCGATCAACCGGGTAGGTGTGCACCAATATAGTCTATTTTCGAAATCTGTCAAACGTGGCTGTTGCAGCGGCCGGCAGAATTCATCTGCACTTGCGTAGTTGTTGAAGTATAATGGTGGTATGAGACGATTTCTGTATGTACTTGCTACTGCCGTTGTCATGGCCGTCGGCTACGGGTGCGGTGAGGACAGCCCCCAGACGTTGCCGGCCAAGGCGCCTGCATCAAATCTCCCCGACCAGGTTATGACGGATTCCGAGATCTACTTGACCAGCGACGGTATTCGAAAAGGCACAATCAAATCGGAGTCGCTCAAGGTGTACTCGCGGATCGACACGACGCTGCTCTACCAGGTCGAAATGATGTTTTTCGACACTCTTGGCAATCACACGTCGACGCTTAAGGCCGATTCCGCCTGGGTGAGCCAGCGGGCAAACACTGTTACCGCAATCGGCCATGTCCGGGCCTGGCGCAACGATAACCGTCGCATAGTGGCCGATTCCCTGCGCTGGGATGCAAAGACGGAGAAAATTGTGACTGAGGGCTATGTCGAAATCTATCGAGGCGATGACGTTCTCACTGGATATGGCCTGGAGACCGACCAACGCCTGGAACAAACGATCATCAAACGCAACCCCAGAGGGACATTCAGTGAACCGGCTAACGATAGTCTATAGTGTGTTTATCGCCTTAGTACTTGCATTCCCGATTCTGGCCGCCGAACCGAGCGCCGCCAGCCTTCGGAAAATGACAATTCAGGCGCGTCAGAGCGAAGGCTTCAAATCCGACTCGGTTGGCACGCCGCTGAAAGTCATCGACTTGAGCAGCCGCAAGCAGGATTTCTGGCTGATTCCAGTTTTGCGCGAGGGCCGACTCGTCGCTGTCTATCGCGACGACCCCCGCCGCGAGTCAGTGACCGAGATTGCTTCGACGGCCTCGTTGCGGACGGCAAAGAGCCAGTTTTTCAGCTCAGAAAATGTTGCCGTAGCCCTGAACGAACACGGTATCGAGCAGAGCAATCCGGTTTTAGTCACCTGCGGGCCGATCTCGGCACTTGGCGCGACAAACTGCGGCTGGTTTCAGCGTGTGGGCGATTCGTTCGTGCTGTTTTCGCTGAGCGGAAAGCTGATCTCGGAAGCTGAAGTCGAGCAGTTCTGGCCGGAACGGCTGGCGGCGCTAAGGGCGTTCAGGAAATAGAGATCGGAAGCCGAGATCCTCAACGCCCCTGCCCTGCAATTTGCGCCAGTCGCTTGGGGATGCCCTTGCTGGCCGCCTGCGCAATCGACTCCAACTTAACCTCAACACGCCACACGGCGCCGGGGGCAAGCGCAATGCGCCAACGTGGGAGCACGATGATACCCTGGAGGACCTTTTCGAATCCACCCTCCGAAAGCGAAACCGTGTGGAGGGGGTGCGACCACCAGTCGGCGCTCTGATTGACGGCGACGCGCAGGGCAAAATCGTAGAGCCGGCTGACCAAGGCAATCTCGGACCAACCATCCAGTTCAAGGGACTCGTCAAGCCGATACGGCTGATCGCCAATGTAGAGATCGGATTCAGTCGCCGGCCAAGTGTAGCTGCCAAGTCCGAGTTCGACCCCAAAGTGTAAATTGACGGCCGTGCTCTGCCGGTTGGTCAAGGAATACTTCACTGAGATTGTCTCTCCGCTGATCGAAAACTCATACTCCTTGAACACTCGAATTTCTGCCGGTTCCGGAGTCGCTAAGACCACGTAGTCGCGCGACAATGCTACGGTCGCCTTGGCACCCGGCTTGCCTTGAAGACTGAACAGCGACATGGGCGCGTCGACAACCGACGAGATGGAACGTGAGGAAGCGAATTGATCGAGCGTCTCGTCAGGCGCGAGAAAATGGTCGACAAAGAGCGCGCGCCGATAGGTGTCCTCAATCAAGAGCCGCTCCAAACCTTCTTCCTTGACGAGAACAAGATCGTGAATGGACTTGGTGCCACCGGCCGTTTCGGCACGGCGGTTCAGGAGTTTCTTGTGATAGCCCTCCTTGCGTCGACCGACAAGATCGACCAGGTTCTTAGCGATTTCGAAATTGTCGAGTTCCAAGAGCGCGCCGCCGAGGCTTGGTGAAATGATTGCCTTCTGGGATTTGCAGGAGACCACTATTTCCTTACTGCCGTCGCAATCAATGTCGATCTGCTCTTCCTGAGGCCCGTTCAAATTCATTTTCAGACTTTTCCGGATCGTGGCCTCGGCCGCGATGGTTTCCTGATACACGGCGCCGCGCAGGTGCGGCAGGTAGAGTCCGCCGAAGACACCGTGCCAATAGGGGCAGTTGCACTGCCCGGCGTAGAGCAAGCGGCGAGCAGCGTCGTATTCGGCAGGTTTCAATGCTGATTTCTTCGACTCCAGAAGGTTGCTGACATACAACATGCGCTTATGCAGGTGGTTGCTTTCGGCATACTTCGTCTGGAAATTGCGCCAGAAGCCGCCTTTGACAAAGGCCTCATTGGCCTCAAAAAGTCCCAGATCCGCGATTCGGTGGACAAATTCGTCGTAGCGTTCGATAACTTCAGCCGGCATGGCCCATTCGTTCATTTCCGAATAGGAAGCGGTCGGCAAATAGACGCGGCCGCGCGGCGGGCACTGGGAATAGGCTTCACCGAATGTCACCATCTCGATCCAATCGCGGTTCTCTGAAATGGCCTGCAGAAAACGCTCGAGCCAGCCATCAACAAAGCAGTGCTCATAGGTCTTAGGCCAGACACCGAACTTTTCGCCATCGTCGGCATAGATGCCGAGACGGCCTCCGCCAGGAGTGGCTAAGTCCCGTAGAAAGGACACAGTGTCATCGGGGTCGGCAAACGGGATCGTGTATCGGAGCCGTTTGGCGATCGGAAACAAACCGATCGTCGAACCCTGGTCTTCAGTCACGTAGTAGCCGTCGAGCGCTTCAGCATCAAGACCGGCATAACGAAAATGAATGTCATCCAAGATCGTGTATTTAACGCCCGCGCGATTGAGGTGCAGCGGCAGATTAGGCTCCCAGACGCGTTCTGCGAGCCACATGCCGGTGGGGGTGACACCGAATTCGCGCTTGATGAATTCGGTCTGCATTTCAATCTGGCCGACTTTGTCGCGATCGGGTATTGCGGGTAGGATCGGCTCGTAAAAGGCGCCTGTAAGAAGCTCAATCTGATTGCGGCTTACCATACCGGCAATCAAATCGAATAGCTCCGGATGATTCAGCTTCACCCAATCGAACAGGACGCCCGTGAAGTGAAGCGAAATTCGAAAGTCTGGGTAGCGGGACAACATCTGCAGAAAAGGCAGATACGACTTCTGGAACGCCTCTTCGATAACCCAGCCGAAGTTGCCGACCGGCTGGTGATTGTGAATCCCAAAGCAGAATTTAACTTTGTTCAAGCGTTCGCCACCATGTCAAGAAGGTCTCATTCCAGGGCCTCGCTCGAGGCATATCGCTATTGATATCGGCGAAACTCCTTGGAGTGTTTGCCGTTCTGATCAAGATGCAGGTGGAACCGTGTTAGTACAAATTAAACTCTTGACATACTGAACCGCTCCATTTTATCCTCTTTCATCCAGCTTTACGGTAGAGGGAGGTGAGACCACATGCGTAAAGTCCTCGGTGTTCTCCTCGTCGTGTTTGTTGCTGCATTCATCTTCGGAGCGACTGCTCCGTCAGCCGATGCCGGTCCCTGCTATTACAAGTGTAGTTGCACCGGCGCCCCGCTGAAATGTTGCATCAACAGCTTCGGCGTTGAAGTCTGCAAGCCGGCCGGCGGCGTGATTTACTGCCCGGCAATCATTACCTGCTAAGCGAGTCACCAGCTCGGCTGGCTGCTTGCCAATGCATCGCACGGCGGGAGGAGGCCAAGTTCTCCCCCCGCTGAAAATGTACCACTTTTCAAGACCAACGGTAGAAGTACAAATGACGAAAGTGTTCAAGAATCTCGGGCTGGGTTTGCTCGTGCTGATCATTGCAGCTGTGGGCGTCTATTTAGGAATGACCTTTCGCGAGATGCGCGCGGCGCAGGATCATCAGTTTCTTCAGACGCAAGGGCCGTCTTCAAAGCTGCTGGTCGGAACCGGTTTCCCGGATGCTTCACTGCTCGCCGCCGATTCCGGCACTACGACCACCGGCGCATTGATTCGCGACGACGGCTCGGTCTTTCTTTTTTTCGAACCGGGATGTCCGCCGTGTGAGAGTATGACCCGCAAGTGGCAGGCGATGATCGACGAGGGTGAGTTCCCACGCACGCAGTTGGTGGGGATCGGCTTCGATGAACCGCAGCATCTGCAGAGTTACGCCCAACACTATTCTCTTACCTTCCCCATTTACAGCGACACCTCCGCGCTGTTCATGCGCGAATATGGCGTTGCCGAGTTTCCGTTGCTGGTGGTTGTCGGCAAATCGGGTTTGGTGAAGATGTACACCTTCGATCATCGCGTTGCGTTCGATCCAAAACAACTGGCGCTGCAACTCTCGAATTAGCGGATCGAGAAACATCAGGAATTGAACAAGCGCTCAATTTCTGGGCGATGGTTGAGGCTTGTTTGAATGCGGATTATATTCTTGCCGAGCTGTTTCTGCTTGGCTGGCATCGAGTTGCCCTGATCTCTCGTCGGTGGCTCACCGTGGCACGGGGATTGCAATAGTTAACTGGATAATGTGTTAACGACTGGTCGGCTATGCGGCTGGAGAGGACGGAGGGAAGATGAATGTTATTAAGACACTCTTGAGCCCCTATCACTTGTTGAGCTATTTCTCGCTGATAATGATACTACTTCTGATCGGCACAGACAGATTCGTGCCGTAGCGCCAAGCGCAGAGTGTCACTTCTGAACCTGAATTAGAACCAAGACCAGAATTCGAGGCGGAAAAAGCGGGAAACCTTGCGCCAGGCCAGGTGAGCGATCGAGGCTTTTCCGCAGTCGACCTTGGCATAGCCGGTCATCTCGGGTAGTAGGACATGCGATTCGTTCGAGACCGAAGCGACGGCTTTTAGGTGCGGGGCGAGCGCCAATTTGGTGACCACGCCGTGATGTTTGACCCCGGGAAAGGCGCTGACGCGTAACTCAACCGGAGAACCCGGCGAGAGAATATCGAGGTCAGCTTCATTAAGCGAGACTTCCACGACCAGTGAGTCCATGCGCGCCAGGTGGAGAATATCTTTACTCTCGGAAGCACCTACCATCACACCAGGAAACGGGCTGACGATGACGGAGGAATTAAGTTGATCGCGCAAATACTGCACGCGGGACTTGAGTTTTTCTATCTCCGCATCCGAGCGCTCTACTTCCTCGGCCTTGGGCGCCGAGCGCAGCAGCTTAAGCTCTTCCTTGCGCGAACTCCAGACCGAGTTTGCCACGTTAAAGTTCGCGGCAGCGCGTTCATACTCGGACTCGGATATCAATCCCCGGGTATGCTGCTCCTTGACGCGGTTAAACTCCTTGCGCGCAGCTTCATATTTGGCTTCCGCTTCTTTGATCTCGGACCGTTTTTTTGAGATTTCTTCCGCCTTGGGATCGGAGAGCAATAAGCGGCGATCGGCTTCAGCTTTCTTGAGTTCTGATTCGGCTTCCGCCAACAACCCAGCATTGAGGGTTGAGTTGATGATTAGGAGAGTATCCCCACCACCAACTGTGTCGCCGACAGAGACCAACGGCTGAATCTGGGTGACAGCGTAGTCAGAGGCCGAGAGTTGAAAGACTTTTGCGGAATTCTTTTCGAGGACGCCGCCGCGGAAGTGGGAGCTTTCAAGCAGCGAGGGGGCGACGCGGGTGACAACAAACGATTCGGCCGCGATCAATCTCGCTTCCCCGCCCGATGTCTGCCCGACGCGAACTAAAACCGCGAGCAGAATGATCACCACCAGCGTTACGCCGTAGCCGACGATGCGCTTCGGTTTCATCCAGACCTGCTTCCTTTCACGCCATACATCCCTGAGGCGCCCGGCTGTGGTTGCCAACAGCCGCCGGAAAATAAGGAAACAAAGAGCGACGAACAAGACAAATCCAGCGCCGCGCCAGTGCCCCACCATAAACTGCCCGCCTCGGTAGACGACGAAGACGATCAACGCCACCGAATAGAGAATCGAGAAGATGCCGTAACGCCAGAAGATGCGGCGCTCGCGCGCTGTGGGCTGGACGAGCGAGTCGTCGCGCGCACCAAGCAGGCGGACCTTGAGGCGCGTCCAGATAAAATCGAAGGCCTTCTGGCGTAGATTGGGAATTTGCAAAAAATCGGCCAGAAGGTAGTAACCGTCCAGTTTTATGGCTGGATTGAGATTGAAAACGAGAGTGGCGAAGCAGACGGCAGCCGTCCAATAAAAGATCCGGTTCAGCCAAACGCCTTCGATCGTCATGCGCCAGAGGATCGAAAACAGCGCCCACAGGAAGAGCTGGAAGAATACACCGGCGATCATGACATCCAGGCGCTGGCGCTTGTTCGGGAAAAGATAAGCGTCGGAGAGATTGCAGTAAAACGACGGCTGGAAGTACAACAGCAGAAAGCCCATCTCGCGGACACTACCGCCATAGCGCTTGCAGGCATAGGCGTGCGCAAACTCGTGTACCGTGATTACAATGAAGAGCGAAACAACGATTGTGACCAGGTCGCCCGCGTTGAGAATCGCCATCAGACTAAAGGGAAAGTGCTCGATGTTGGCGAAGAAAACGCTCATTCCCACTACGATAAAGAACGACTGAAGGAGCACGATCGGCGGCGAGAAGAGCCAGCGCAGAAGTGGATAGGTCTTTGTCAGGAAGCTATCGGGATTGAACGCCTTGAGTTTGATGAAGAGAACCGATTTGCGCGCCTCGCGATGAGCGGCTGCAACGCCTTCGAGGAAACCCAGCTTCCCCAGGCTCTCGGCGAACCCAGCAACTGCCTCAGGCGTAATCGTGAGGTTGTAAGTCCGCACGAATTCTTCCGCCACCTCTTCTTTTCCCCGCTGGCCATTGAGTAGGTTCAGCAGCCCGTACTCCGGCTCGCGCAAACGGATAAACTTGCCGGTGTCAGGCGACTTGACCGTGTAGTAGTCCACGCCTTCGACGCGTTCGACCTGTACCAACAGGTCGGCTCTGCGTTTAGGGAATTCGTTCATGTGTGTTGTCACATCCTGTGACGGAGGAATGTAGGGCTGCAGAGAGGGATGGTCAAGGATTGAGGAGAGTGGAAGCAGCGACGAGACTTCAATGAAGTACTACCGCAAGCGAACTGACCAAAGTGCACTACTCGCGGTGATGAAGTAACACAACCCCCTAACCCCCTTTGCTAAGGGGGAATAACAAACTCGTAAGATGTCGTTAGCCGTCGTGGGTCACATTCCGCGCTGGAACGTTTTTTCATAAAACACTGCTGTTGATTCGCGCGGAACAAGACCCGACGCAACCAGAATCATCCCACGAAGCCCACATCCACGTGATCCTGATTACGCCGCAGAATTGTTCCCCCTTAGCAAAGGGGGTTAGGGGATTGTATCTATCAGGCGCCACCCTAATATTCCTTCAACTCCTCCTGCCCACTCAAGAATCGCATGCCTGCCGCAGCAAGGGCTTCCATCTCAAACTCGCCGCCGATTGCGATCACCTTGCCGAGGAAGGACACATACTTGCTGATCTCATCTACTAATCGCTGCGACTTGGCCATACCGCCGGTCAACACGATCGCCTCAAACTTGCCCTTGAGCACCACCGCCGCCTGGCCGATTTCTTTGGCGATCTGATAGGCCATCGCGTTGAAATACAGCAGCGCTTTCTCGTCACCGGCGCGGATCATCTTCTCGCACTCGCGAAGGTCAGCGGCGCCGATATAGGCCACCAGCCCCGATTTGCGCGAGAGCTTGTCGAGCAGTTCCTTTTCGGTGAATTTGCCCGAGTAACACAATTTCACGAGCGGGCCTATCGGCAGCGCGCCGCAACGGTCGGGCGAAAACGGCCCCATCCCCAGCAGCGCATCATTGACATCGACGACGAGGCCGCCCTCGAGCGCCGCAATGCTCACACCTCCGCCCATGTGGGCGCAGACGTAATTCACGTCTTCGAGCTTCCTGCCGATTCTCGCAGCTTCGCGGCGGCAGACTTCTTTGATATTGAGCGCATGCACGCGGCATTTGCGCTGAATCTCCGGGATTCCCGAGACGCGCGCGATGTCGGTAAAATTGTCGGTCGTGATCGGGTCGGTGATCATGCAAGGCACGGCGAAGCGTTCGGACAGATGATGCGCGATAATCGCGCCGAGATTGGAGGCGTGGTTGGAGTACTTCATAGTGCGCAGATCGTCAAGCATCTGCTCGCTGATCGCGTATGATCCGCCTGCCAGCGGTTTGACCGGCGCGCCTCGACCGACGACAGCTTTGACCTGTTTGAGATCGACGCCAAGCCCTTCCAGCCAGGGGTTGATCCCTTGCATGCGGAATTCGAAGGAGTCGGCGACGTTGTCAAACTGCGCCAGATCGTGCGCATCGTGCCGAATGGTTTCTTCGGCGAGTTTGTTATCCCCGTCGAACAACGCGACCTTGGTCGAGGTTGAGCCGGGGTTGATGATGATGAGGTAGGTGGGCATGGGGAACTCTATTGATATCTCGAGTCAATTACCATAATAATGTCGGGTTTCTCATTCCGCTATGCTGCATTGCGGTACTTCCCTTAGTCTCGTCGCGCGGAATTCGGAACCCGACCTACGAAACTACACTGCAGGCGACCAGAAGGGTCGCCCCTACGACGATACCGCTGCCAAATGAATCGCCCGCCCGCGCGCGAACGCCTGCAGGTTGACGGCGACGAATTTATCTTTCACTTGCGACTTGATCGTGTCGGTCCAGAGCTTCTCGTCGAACGGCAGCAAATTCGAGAGCACGCCGATCAGGATCGTATTCACCAGGCGCGGATTCCCCAGCTCGGCGGCGATCTTGTCGGCTTCGACATCGATCACATTGTGAATTTTGGTCTTGAGGCTGTCGATCGCCTCCTCGGGATAATGCAGACCCTTGGTGGAAGTCACGATCGCGGGCACGAGCGTCGTGTGCGAGACAATCACGGTGCCTACCGCTTTCATCCAGCCGGCGAAACGAAGCGCTTCGGCTTTCTCGAACCCCATCAGGATATCGACTTCGCCCTGCTGGATCGTCGGCGAATACACCTTTGGCCCGATCCGCACGTGCGAGGTAACTACCCCGCCGCGTTGCGACATGCCGTGAATCTCCGACTTCTTGACATCGAGACCCGCGTGCATCGCGACCTCGGAAATGATTTCGGAGGCCAGCAGCACGCCTTGTCCGCCGACGCCGACGATGAGAATATCGTATGCTTGCTTTGACATTTTCGACCTCCGTTACACTTTCGCAAATTGGCTCTTGAGCAGGATCGCCTCGGTCGGGCAAATCTGCGCGCACAGCGTACAACCGGTGCAGAGCGTTTCGTCGATGATCGCCTTAGGGCTACCATGTTCGTTGGTTTCGTGCGAGGCCGAGATTGCCGGGCAAGAGATACGGAAACAGGCAGAACAGGCGTTGCAAAGTTCGGCGTCGACCAGGTACGGCTCGTCCATGATTCGCTTCGGCATCAGCACGCACGGCCGCGAGGTCAGTATTACCGACGGTCCCGGCGTCGCCATCTGGCGTTTGATACAGGCCAAGGTCGCGTCATAATCGTAGGCGTCGACTTCTTCGAAATTCTTGACGCCGAGCGCCTTCACCAGTTCATGAATGTCGGTGCGACCAACAGGGTCGCCCATCAGGGTGTGGCCGGTGCCGGGGTGTTCCTGCCCGCCGGTCATGGCAGTGGCGCGATTGTCGAGTATGATAACGGTGACATTGGACTGATTATAGACGGCATCCAGAAGGCCGGTGATGCCCGAGTGGAAAAATGTCGAATCGCCGATCACGGCGACAGTGCCTTTGTCGGAGCCTTTGACCTTTTCCATGCCGATCGCGTTGCCAATCGAGGCGCCCATGCAGATGCAGGTGTCCAGCGCGTTGAGGGGCTTGAGAACTCCCAAGGTGTAACAGCCAATATCGCCGGTAACCGCCACGCCCAGTTTCTTGAGCGCCATAAACGCGCCGCGGTGCGGGCAGCCGGGGCACAGCACGGGGGGACGCGGGAACAGCTCTTCCTGCGTGATTTCGGGTTGGACGACCTTGTCAATCAGGCCGGCTTCCTTGAGGCCGTGGGCAACACGCGACGGTGACAATTCCCCGAGCGCACCGAAGAATTTCTTCCCTTCCACCCAGATTCCGGCGGCCTTGAGTTGATCTTCGAAAACCGGTTCGAGTTCTTCGATAACAAGAACGCGTTCGTGTTGTTCGACGAATTTGCGCAGGCCGTCAAACGGGAGCGGATAGCCGAAACCGATTTTGAAGTAATCAAACTGCGGTGCCACTTCCTTGGCATACATGTAGGCCACGCCGCCGGAGATTATCCCGATATTGGAGCCGTTGCTTTCGACCCGGTTGAATGGCGTGACCTCTGAATATTTCGCCAATTCCTTCAGCCGCTCGGCGACCACGACGTGACGCACGCGGGCGTTGGAGGGGATCATGACGTATTTTTCCGGTTCCTTGACGAACTTGCGTTCTTTCAAGTCGACCGGATCGCCGAGCTCGACGATTCCCATCGTATGCGAGATACGGGTGGTCATGCGAAGCATCACCGGGGTGTCGTAGCGCTCGGAAATCTCGTAAGCCGCCACCAGCATGTCTTTCGATTCCTGCGAGTCGGACGGCTCGAGAAAGGGGATATTGGCGAAGCGCGCGAAAATGCGATTGTCCTGCTCGTTCTGGGAGGAGTGCATTTCCGGGTCGTCTGCCGACACGACAACGAAACCGCCGTTGACGCCGGTGTAGGCGAAGGTCATCAGCGGATCGGCGGCGACATTTAATCCGACATGCTTCATTGTCACCAGCGCGCGGGCACCGCCGATCGAGGCGCCGATTCCGACCTCGAAGGCCACCTTCTCATTGGGCGACCACTGCGAATACACCGAACGGTGGCGCACTGCCATGGTTTCGAGGATTTCGGTCGAGGGAGTACCCGGATAGCCGACGGCCATCTTCACTCCGGCTTCAAACGCCCCCCTGGCAACTGCTTCGTTTCCCGATAGGAGTTGTCTCATCGTTGACTCGCTTTATGTGGAAGAATAACAATCATCGAACGGTCCCTCCGCCCACGGCAATATTTCGTGTCAGGTCAGCGCGACGCTTTCTCTCCCACTGGCCAACACGCGCCCGACCCTGCGTGGCGCGACCTGACACTGGACTGCTATCCACATCATCCCCGCCCGATGTGAATCTTTTCACAAGTTATGCGGATAACAAGACAGAGGCAACCCTTTTTTCGATTTTATGTAGTGGTTTGAAAAATAGATAGACGATTGCCCCACCCTTCGCTGCGCTCCGGGTGGGCTACCGGTCTCCGAGTGGGCTACCGGAGGCGTGGGAGTTTGTCAGACCCCGCCGATGACCAGGCGGTTTGTGTTTGCTTTCTTCCGCTGTAGGTAGGCATTCGCGTCAGGCACCTTGCAAGAAGTGTCCCCATAGTCCACCTGTACCGGGCCGATACGCTTGGCAGCGGCCATGGCCAGTTTGTTGAGTGCCGCACTGCGATACCCGATCTTGATCAGTGCCCAGTTCATGCCGTCGCGAGCGTAATTGGGTGAGCGGTGGATTTCTTTCTCGATAGTTTCCAAAATCTTCTCAAGGTCTTCGTCGCTGAGGATCTGCGGATGTCCTGCCATTGCCGCGACCAGCATGTAGCCGGTGCGTTTTGTCCATTCGTCTTTCGACTTGGTCCACTGCTTCAGCTTCTTCATCGCAAAAGGACCGCCGGTGACAACGTAGTTGGCAATCTGGTCGCCCAATTCCGTGTTTTGGATCTGCTTCATCCACTCGTCGATCTGGGCTTCGGTAACTTTGAGCGGGTCGGCGATCAAGCAGGCCAGCACTCGCGCATCATGAATACCGGTATTCCACAGTTCCAATGACAGCTCCTGGTTCTTCTTGATCTTTTTGGCGAGGGTCTTGAGCTTGGTTAAGCCGACACCAATGTAGATCTTGGGATCATTACCCAGCCGCTCCCAGTTCTTGACGGCACGCGGATCGGACAACGCATGTAGTTGGTCGAGGACTTCTTTGACGGTCATGTGGACTCCGGAGTTATTGATTTTGCTTATCAGGAGATACGCGGTGCGAGAGAATTCGTTTCAGGCAGATGTCGAGAGACACCCACCCTGCGCTGCGCTCCGGGTGGGCTACAGCTTTTGCAATCTTGCCGTTACTGCTTACGCCTTCACAATCTTCCGATAGCGGTTCCGGCGATTCTCAAACGGGCGGCCGCCCAGTTCGCGTTTGTGCCAGTCCTCATATTCGCGATAGTTGCCTTCAAACCAGCGCACCTTGCCTTCGCCCTCGAAGACCAGTAGGTGCGTGCAGACGCGGTCGAGGAAGAAACGGTCGTGGCTGATCACCATCACGCAGCCAGTGAAATTGAGAATCGCCTCCTCGAGATTGCGCAGCATGTTGACATCGAGGTCGTTGGTCGGTTCGTCAAGCAGCAGCACGTTACCGCCCGATTTGAGCACTTTAGCCAGATGACAGCGATTGCGCTCACCGCCCGACAACTCGCCGACCGTCTTCTGCTGGTCCGATCCCTTGAATCCGAATCGCGCCAGGTATTGGCGGATCGGAACCTCCACCTTGCCGAGCATTACGTTATCCGCGCCGCCGCCAACTTCATTGATCAAACTCTGATCGCCGGTCAGCGTATCGCGTTCCTGATCGACATAGGCGAGGTTGACTGTGCTGCCGACCTTCACCTCGCCGGAGGTCGCTTTTTCCTGCCCGACAATCAGCCGGAACATCGTGGTCTTGCCGGTGCCGTTCGGGCCGACGAGTCCGACGATCGCCGACTTCGGTACGAGGAAGTTGACATCCTTGAAGATCACGCGGTCGCCATACTGCTTGGAGACACCGGAGAACTCGATCACCTGTTCGCCCAGTTCCGGTCCCGGCGCGATCACGATGCTGGCGCCGCCTTCTTTGGAGGCTGCCTCCTCGCGCGCGACCAGTTGTTCGTATTCAATGATGCGCGAGCGCGATAACTGCTGGCGATCCTTGTTGGTCATCTTGATCCAGGCCAGCTCGCGTTGAAGCATCCGCGAGCGCGGGTTGTCTTTCTTTTCTTCGCCGGCGAGACGTTCCAGTTTCTGCTCGAGCCAACTGGTGTAATTGCCGGAATACGGAATGCCGCGACCGCCGTCGAGTTCGAGAATCCACTTAGTGATATTGTCGAGGAAATAACGATCGTGCGTGACGATGATCACGGTGCCGGGATACTCGCGCAGTTGTTCTTCCAGCCAATCGACAGTCTCGGCATCGAGATGGTTGGTCGGTTCGTCGAGCAGGAGCAGATCGGGGCGCTCGAGTAGCGCCTTGCACAGAGCAACACGGCGTTTCTCACCACCCGATAACGTACTGACGATGCGTTCGTCTTCGGGCAGGCAAAGCGCATCGGCGGCGACGCGAATGTGCATATCGAGATTCCAGGCGTCGAGCGTATCGAGTTGTTCCTGAAGTTCGCCCATGCGCTCCATTAGCTTCGTCATGGCGTCGTCATCCATCGGCTCGCCCATTTTGGCTGTGATGTCGTTGTATTCGTTCAGCTTGGTCGTGATTTCGCCGAAAGCCTGCTCGACAGTCTGCCGCACGGTGATCGCTTCATCGAGCACCGGCTCCTGCATGACAATGCCCGACTTGAAATTGCCAATCAACTGTGCAGTGCCCTGAAACTGATCGTCGAGACCGGCCATTATGCGCAAGACGGTGGACTTACCGGAACCGTTTTCACCGACGATACCGATCTTGGCGCCGGGGTAGAAACTGAGATTGATGTTCTTGAGCACCTGCTTCTGGCCATAGAACTTGTCGAGCCGAAGCATGGTGAAGATATATTTTTCGCTCATAGCCTGCTTTCTGAAATCACTTCCATACTGTCGCGACCGCGGGCGGCCGCAGCTTCCGAGGCCGCTAAGGTAGGCAGGATCGGGAGGAGAAGTCAAGAGTAGATGCGATCGAGCTATATTCGGCGATAGTAGACCAGGTAGATGAATCCATCGCGCGACTGGGAGTATTGCTCATGGCCGGGGATATGCTTAACAGAGATCGCCACGGTCGTGTCGCGATAATGCGCGAAGAACTCCCCGCTGTTGGCCAACTGCGCCTCGGTCAAGAACCAATTGTTACCGACCAGATCGCCGGTTGAAGGTCCCGCGATAATGTAATCGGGCCGGCGCGACAGAACATAATCGGCGTCACCCTTCTCGTGACCGGGGAGCAACTGGTGCCGGGAGATTCGCGGTGCCAGGGGCTGGCGCGCGATGTGTTTGTCATTTAGACCGAGCATATCAATGAAACGGTGATTGGGAGCAAAATAGGGTGTTGAACCGGCGGTATTGAGAGCGATCAAAGTGCCTTTGGGCCAGTGGGTGTTGATGTACTCGCCAACGATCTTGCCCATGAAGGCCGCGCCGTCGACCATGCGCGCGCGATTGATGCGTTCCGGCGGTAGGGCGACTTGCAGCACACATAGAGTTGCAATAATGATCGTGGCGGCGTTGGAAGCGACTCCCTTTCTGATCGGGCCGAACGAGTGCAGGGCAAACAGCAGAAACAGCCCGATGCTGGGAATCATGGGGGCGAAGAATCGAAAGGCCTGCATGTGATCGCCGCCGACGTAGACGACATAGAGCAGGTAGCTGCCGATGATGACACCCAAGAGTCCGCTCCTGACATTCCAGCTTTTCCTAAACGTTAGGAGCAGGATCGCAATTCCGAAAATGGGTAACAAGTATGGCAAGGCCACGGAATAGTAGCCAAGGTAGTCAAGGCCTCGAAGCAGTTTGACCTGGCTGAATTCGCCTTTGAGGTGCCAGGTATTAGGGAGCCATTCGCCATAGTAATAGAGTCGCCAGAGCAGCGCCGGCAGGTAGGCAATGCCAAATGCGAGCGAAAAGGCCACAAATTGCTTCACCCCTCCTGGTTTCCCTGCAATAATCAAGGCCGACAAGAAGCCAGCCATGATCGCGAAGAAGAGCAGCCCTTCAGGACGCGTCATCGCGGCGAGAGCCATCAATAGGCCGGCAAGGAGCCACTCGCGAATCGACCCCTTCAATGCATCGCCTGCAAGCCAAATCGAACCGGTAACGAACAGCGTGAACGTGGCCGTTTCGAGTCCACCGACAGACCAAACGATGAGAGGAAGAGCTGAGCAGGTTATCAGCAAGGGAATGGTCACGGTGGGGCTGCTTCCTGCCTGCGCCTGCTCGAAGCGACCGACAAAGGTCCAAACCAGCGCTAAGAGGCCGAGAAACGACGCCACACCAAGAATGTGAGCAGCGTTTTCGAGGCTTATCCCGGATAGTCCCAGGGCGCTGAGCATGATCACGAACCAGAAATTCGTGTAACCCTCGACACGCTCTCCGGGGTTCCAAACCAATCCCTGTCCGTCAAGGAAGTTGTGGACATATCGCAACGAAATGTAGGCGTCATCGTGAAAGAAGCCGTGATAGCGAAGGTATCCGCCAAGGCACGCCGCCAAGGCTACGAAGACAAAGACCCAACTACGCTGAAAGGAAGCTCTCGGCATTACAGCATGATACTCCAACATGGCGACAGTGGTCAAGTCGGGGTTTGGGGGATGCAAATGCGAGCAAGCTGGGTTCCCGGGCTCGGAGTGATCAGAATTGACGAATAAGTCACTAAATCCCATCGGAGTTAGGGTATATACTCGTTAGTCTCGAATAGACAATCGAACCCTCAAGAGCCGCAGTTTCTCAGTGGACGAAATCCCGCCAGTGGTAGTTGAAAGTGGATTATTCCGATCCAACGTGTACGAACCTATACTTTGTGAACCTCTGTACTCCGAATCAAGGTAGGCCAGGCTGTCGGCAAGAGTGAACTTACTCATATTGGAGGGAGAAATGTTGAGATTCGTCGGAAAGGCCGCACTCGCGGTTGTACTCGGAGTTATCACGCAGGTAGTTGTCATGGGTTGTTCGGCGGACGCACCGCTATCGCCCGTTACGCCGACTGCACAGGCACTCTCGGCGCCCAACGCACCGCAAACGCCGAGCAGCCTGAATACGACCGCCGGAATCGACAGTGGTCCGGCTGATGAGTCCTCTACTTATGTTGAGTTTGACGTGCTGCTGCTGACGCCGGATCTCGAGAACAACACGATCCAGTTGTTTGACATGGTCTCGACTATGTTGATCGGTCATGTCAGCGATAACACCGTGTTATTGGGAATGGATGGCGAGGAAGTCACGCTGGCAGATTTCATGGTCTGCTTTAAAGGGCATGCTAAGGGTAACATGACAAACCCGGGCGAAATCGAGCTTGAATTCCTTCAGATGCTGCCTTTCTAAGGAGAAGCTACACTTTCCGGCGGCGGCACAAGAGTAAGCCGGCAGCGACGCCGGCGGGTGTCAGAGAACGGGTGCGAACGAGCTCGCACCCGTTTCGCTATTGTAAATAATTGCATAACAATAACTTAACAACGCACCGCTCCATTGCCGATCAGAACCCGTGGCAGCAAACCTCTGGCCATCTCTCATGGAGAGTTAGCTAACAACTGGGGACAAAAGATTGCCAAAATATTTGTTGACAGGTATCCTTGAGCGCCATAGATTCTGCGCCCATTGGAGGAGGGATTGTGAAAGCTTGCGCAAGCGAGGCACAAAATGAGCCCGCAGCGTGACCTCAGCAGTCAGTTAACAATGTCCGGACCTAAGGTCCGGAGGATGAGAAAACTAATCGATTAACGAAAGACCTCCGTCGGGATGGATGTCAAGCTGGACAGGCTTTGCGTGTCCATTTTTTTTTAGACACCATCGGACGGGGAAGAAAGGAAGTACCACAATGAAGAAGATCTTGTTAGCCGTTATCGCCATCTCGTTAGTGGTGATGGCCGGCTGCAGCAAGCCGCCGGAGGCTGAGATGGCCGCTGCCCAAAGCGCGGTCAATGAAGCCAAAGCGGCTGAAGCGGAGCAGTACGTTCCGCAGGCGTTCCGCATGTTGACCGACAGCTTGAATGCTGCGATGGCCATGAAGACGGAACAGGATGGCAAGTTTGCACTTTTCCGCAGCTACGGCGAGTCGAAGGCGATGTTTGAACGCGTCACCGCGATGAAGGCGGATGTCGTCAATCAGGCGAACGCCGAGAAGGAACGCGTCAAGCAGGAAGTCATGGGCATGATGACCGAAGTGAAGGGTTTGCTTGATTCGACGATGGCTCTGCTGGAAAAGGCCCCGAAGGGCAAGGACAACAAGGCCGAGTTGGAACTGATCATGAATGACCTTACCAACCTTGGCTCGGAATATACCGTTGCTGAAGGCGACTTCAACGGCGGCAAGTTCCTGGTGGCCCGGACGAAGTTCGAGTCGATCAAGTCGCGTGCGATGAACATTACGACGGAAATCTGCAAAGCTTACGAGGCCAAGGGCAAAAAATGCCCGATGGGAATGTAAATCCGCTCAGGATTTGACGAGTATAATACCTGGGGGGAGACGATAATCGCCTCCCCCCAGAAACATTTCAAGACGTTGCATCGTTGATTTGCGGGGATCAACAGTGAATCGCTTCAAAAAGACACTTCTCGGATTATCACTACTTTCAGGCTTGGTACTTTTCTTCGCCGGCTGTGAAGAACCGCCGACTTTCAGTTTGGAATCAGCGCGACAGGCCTTGCTTTTGGCTGAACAAGCCGGATCTTTACGATACGCAGAGGCCATCTATCGCGACGCTGAACAATTGATATACAAGGGCTGGATGGAGATCGCTCATCAGAACGGCAGGCTCGGCTTGCTTCGCGACTATGCGGCGGCCGATTCGATTCTGGCGATGGCGTTGCGGCGGGCACAGGAGGCGCGTCAGAAGGCGGTGGACAGCATTGCGGCGGTAACCATAGCATCGACAAATACATTGGCTGAATTGCGGCAAGAACTCAATGAATGGAACGATGCGCTCAATGGTTCGCTCAACAATTTTCATGCGCGCGACGAATGGCAGCGCGCCCGACTGAATCTCGACATGGCAGAAAAGCTCGCCGCAGCCGGAGAGTATGACGAAGCGCACCTATCGATGCTGAAAGCGCGAGATCTTCTGCGTCTTGTGGGACGGTCACTTGAGGAACATCAGGCCGATGAGGCCCGCCAAATCCATGTCTGGCGCCGTTGGGTTAACGAGACCGTTGAGCTCTCCCGGCGCACAGGTGGCTATGCAGTTGTTGTCGACAAGACTGCTCATAAGACCTACCTGGTCAAGGCCGGCCAAGTGATCCACACGTATGATTCTGAGCTTGGGTACAATTCGGCGCGGCAGAAGCTGTTTTCGGGAGACGCGGCGACGCCCGAGGGCAAGTACCGCGTGACCAAGGAGAACAATCGTTCCAAGTACTATCGGGCGCTACTTCTTGATTATCCCAACAACTCCGACCGTCAACGCTTCGCCGAGAACAAGCGCCGCGGGATTATTTCACCAAGGGCACGCATCGGCGGCTGGATCGAGATCCACGGCGACGGCGGCAAGAACCGCGACTGGACCGAAGGTTGTGTTGCCCTGACGAACAAAGATATGGATCATATTATGCAGTTCGTTTCGGTCGGTACTCCCGTAACAATTGTGAGAAAGTCGGATCAGTGGCCATGAGGAAGTTGATCGTTTTTGTCATACTCCCGGTGTTTTCGATAGTGGCGGTATTGTTGTTTCTGGTCGCCATCAATCGCGAACAGCCGGAAGTGGTGGCTGCCGGATACTCGATCGACACCTTGCTGACGGAGCTCCCCACCGACCAAGCCAAAGCCGAGAAAGAACTGAAATCTGCGCGCCGCCAGCTCGAAAAGCTAAAACCCGCTAAGCCGTACATCGTAATCGACACGCACGCGAATCGCATCTACTTGCGCACTGCGGAGCGGGTGATGCTGGACGCGCGCTGCTCGACGGGCTCCGGCGACACCTTGACCGACTCGACCAGCACGCGCAAATGGGTTTTCCATACGCCAACAGGCGTTTTCAAGATCAGGAATAAGCTCAAAGAGCCTTGGTGGCGTAAGCCGGACTGGGCGTTTATCGAAGAAGGCGAAGCGGTGCCGAAGAACGAGTCGGAGCGATACGATCCCAACGTCATGGGAGATTATGCCATGGGATTCGGGGACGGCTTTTTCATTCATGGCACGATCTACGAGCGACTACTGGGCGTGAATGTGACGCACGGCTGCGTCAGACTGGGGAGCACCGATCTGGATTCGCTTTACAAGCAGACGCCGATCGGAACGTATGTCTACATATTCTGATTATTGCTCATGGCGGGGGCACCGTTTAGTTCTACTCTCCGTCATTATATCACTGTCTGCCATCACGATCGTGTCGTGTGGCGGCGGGAAATCCGATGCGCCGGAAGGCAAGTCGGCTACTCAAGTCTGGAATCAGGAAACGGCGGTCGAAGAGTACCGGTTGATCCGGGCAGAGATCAAACTCGCCGAGTCCGAGAAACCGTACCTCGTGCTCGACCTTGCTCACCAGAATGTGGAATTGCGACTGAAGGGTGTTGTGGTTTGGGAATACCCCCTGGAATTGCTCGGAACCGACAAGGGCGACCTCAAGGATTTTGGCTCGGATTTCCTCGGCGAGAAGACGCAATTTGTCCGCCCGATCCTGGAGCAGTACCTGTTTGCCTCGCAGGCTCAGACTCCCGATTCGGTACTGGCAATCATCTCGGAGGCGACTAACTTTGACAAGGGCTTATTGCAGCGCGACCTGCCATCCCGCTTTCAGCTTCACTGGGCCGGAGGCCTGATTCTCGACGTGCGGACGGATGTTGAAGGCAAAGAAACTTCATCCTTCAAGAATCGCCTTCGCGACCTGCAACAGACCATTGCGCGACCTTTCGGGCAGGAGATCATAACCTGCAAGATGCCGAAGGACAACGCGCTTACACTTTACAGAACCGCCCGACCGGGAGTCCCCACACTGCTGATTCCGGTGTAAACCGGTTGCTCCAAGAACTCCCTGATTAATCAGTGTATGCTGTCACGATCCACCTCATCCGCCAGGCGCGAAGCGCCATTTCTGCTGATCCGGCGAGCGCGTCTATCTGATCTCGATTCGATCGTAAGACTGGAGAACCTGAGCTTTGAATTCGATCTTTTTAGCCGCAAGCACTATCACTACCTGCTCACGAAAGCCAATTCGGTTGCGCTGGTAATGGAACGCGGCAATCGCCTGATCAGTTCAGCGGTTCTGCTGTTTCGTCGGAACGCCGGAAACGCACATCTCTACACGATAGCGGTACACCCGGCCGCGCGCGGTCGTGGCTACGGTGCGAGGATGCTGGCAGCCTGTGAGAAGGCAGCCCGACGCCGCGATTGCAGCAGCCTAACACTTGAAGTTCGCGCCGACAATCGTGCCGCCCAAAAACTTTACAAGAAAAGCGGTTACAGTGTCAGAGAGTGCGTCGAAGCCTACTATGAAGACGGCTGCGACGCTCTGAGACTTGTGAAGTATCTCTAGGATGTTCCCCGGCTCATCGTCAGACTTCAAATTCGAGTTTGCAGAAGTACGAGTGGATTTTTCCATCAGCCTCGCGACTGGAGAAGACAGCATAACCCTTCTTGGCGACAGCATCCAGTAAAGGCGCCGGCACAAAGGGCGTGATCAATTCAAAAATCTGCCCGGCGGCCAAGGTCTGGAGGTCATTCATTACCCGCCGCAAGGGGTGCTCACCGGCTGCGAGCATCGGTTCCGCGTCCAGCGTCAGTTTGATGCAGTCTTTTTTGAGCCATTGAGGTGTGCTGTCGACCGAGGATTTCTGTTCGCCCCCCTGCCAGTTCTCCTCGATGCCCAACTCCTGCCGCAGCGTATTGATCAGAGTCCCGATTTGCACATCGCCAATCTGGGCGACTTGCCGTAGCGTAGCGACTTTTGCCACGGTTTTTCTCAATAGCGGGTTGCGCAATTTTGCGTAGGCCGGGGAGAGCTTCATCAGGGGTTCCTCCAGTTTGGGGAATCGGTCCAGAAGCGGGCCGATCCGGGTGTCCGGAGTGATAGTCAAAGTCTCATCTGAGTTCATCTTGCGTTCCTTTCCCTCTCGGTGTCAAAGCCCACTACTTCGCGTAAGACAGGAGCCGCTGGTCGCCTTGCAGGGCGCGCTTGTCTGTAAGATCCTGGCTGACTTCGAGCGTACCGAGATACTTGCCCTGTTTGTCCCTCAGGGCGAAGTATTCAATGTGAATAAAGCGGCCTTTCAAATTGATCCAAAACGGAGCGCGCGATTCGCGTCCGGACTTGAAGTCTTCGAGAATTCTCTGGACGATATGGACGCTGTGCGGCGGATGGCATAGCTGCACTTTGCGCCCCAGAATCGCGCGATTACGGTCGAAGATTCTCTCCGTGCCTTGAGTGAAATAGCGCACCGTATCGTCGCTGTCGACGAAGGTCAGGTCGAAGGGGATCGTGTTCAGGATCGCATTCAGCTCTTCCGGCGTCATGCTGCCGGAAGGCAATTGCACGCGATCGGCAGACTGGCCGCCGGTCGTCTGTTCGGCAGGAATTCCCGAAGGCTGCCATTCATCTTTGGGATCATAGAGGCAGAAGCCAATCTCAAGGCTCTGGTTGTAAACCTGCCACCATTCCTGCTCAGATAGAGTGTCCAGACACATCGGAAAGAGAATCTGTTCTTCTTTGAAGATCATGTCTTCGATGCCATCGGACGCCGGCTTAAAGACTAACTCAACAAGAGTCCGCGCTTCATCGACGGACACCTCACCGGCATGTTCGTAAGTCTCAATGGCGACTTTCAGGAGTTCGCGGATTTGGTCGTGTTTGCCCCACATGACTGTCGGCGGCCCGGTGATCCCGTGCTTCTCAAGAAACGGAAACACGAGGTTCTCCTTGCGCCGATAATGCTTGTCGACATCGGTGAGCTTGTGCAGGTTTACCCTGATTTCTGCAAAGGCCTCGCGGAGTGTGGTCTCCTCGTCGGTACCATCGATCCTGGCATAGAGTTGCTTCAGCGCGGACAACTCCCACTCGATGGCGCGATTCTCATTGATGAAAGTATGGACCGGATGCCCCGGGGGAGCGGTCTTGGCCCCGCTGTGATCGATGTCACCCTTGAGTACGGCGCTATGAATGTCACAGAGCTTGAGCACTTCCGTCAGCGGGAGCCCTTCTTCAATCAACTCCTTCTCTACCAGCATGACCTCGTTGTAGGGGACTTGTCCCAGGATCCGTTTCAACTGGGTCTTGACCTGTTCCGGCGCTTCACCATTGTGCAATTGCAGGATCAGGTGCTTGAGTAGTTCACGGCGTTTTTCGGCATTGTTAATCAGTTCACTCATATATTCCCTCGATCTTATTCAGCGTTGTGGTATTGGTCCCGGTTTGGGGGATGCTGATTCATGCATTCGCGACAAGCCATCGGCATCTGTGGGGTGCCCATAGCCTTCGAGAAGCTGTTGGTGATGAATGTATTCGCTGGTCGTTACCTGGTTCTGCCAGTACCCGGTAATCATCCCCAGGCCCGTGATTGCGATGAAGATTCCGACGGTTGCAACGGCAACCCAGCGCTTGGGCACGACTTGCTTTCCTACCACCGTCTTGAGTTCGAGTGTGTCGGCGATCGGGCAGACATCCACGCAGGACATACACGAAGTGCATTCATCTGACCAGACGGTCCTGACTCTGTCGACCTTGATGAAGGATGGACACTTGACCGCGCATTTGCCGCAGTCTATGCACGAGATAGTATTGCGCTTGATTTTGACCGGCGACAGAAACGAGGTGATTCCCAGCAGGGCGCCATAGGGGCAAAGATTCCGGCACCAGAAACCACGAAACAATATTGACAGCAGCACGAGTGCCCCGATGACGATCAGCGCGAACGACGAGATATGGGCGAAGAAATAGTACATTTTTACATCGGCCACGATGTTGTAAGGGCTGTCCAGGAAGGCTCGAAGCGCCAGGCGCCCCATGGAAAAAAAGATGGCGTAAACGAAAAACGCGAGCAGGAGATACTTCAGGCTCCGCAGGGGATAGTCAAGCCAGCGCGGCATGACAAGGCGACGGCGCAGCAGCTTCTGGCCGAGGTCACCGAGGGACTCGGAGATGAGTCCCACCGGACAAAGCCATGAACAAAACGACTTACCAAATACGATCGACAGCGTGATGATGGCGACCA
Source organism: uncultured Ignavibacteria bacterium (assembly GCA_964576925.1). Classification (GTDB taxonomy): domain Bacteria; phylum Zixibacteria; class MSB-5A5; order CAIYYT01; family CAIYYT01; genus JADJGC01. Next base: position 103,556 of record CAZNWJ010000001.1, read on the forward strand.
AAATAACCAGTCCTGCCGGATGAGCCATGTGAATCTCACCGGTCAGGAAGAGGTAATACAGGCTCATGAGCGAACTGATCGGCAGGAACCCTTCGACGCCGGGAGGCCGGCTGACAAGCGTGGTCGTTCCTCCCGATTCGATGTACTTGACAAAGAAGTGGAATTCGATTCCAATCCAAACGCAGAGGAGAGCGAAGGCGATCTGCACGGTCAGCCGCCACTTCTGAAGCGGTTTTTGGCGATTCTTAACTACCTTTGCCTTTGCTTCAGCCGGCTTCGGCGGCGTTGGCGGCGCGCCGGCGTGACCAAGCCAGGTGATTTCCGTTCTTTCCTGTTCGCTCATGGCGATCTTTCCTCATTCCCGACGAGATGATCATACTCCCGTCGTGGAGAGGATCGGAAAATAGCCTTGATCAGTCCTTGATTTAAGTCAATCCGTCAGGACTTTTCGCCGGAGGCAATTTCGTCCAAGCCGGCGCAATTGAGGATTCTGATGCGCTTACCGTCAACCTGGATCAATTCTAAGTCTTTGAGTTTCTTGAGGCTCCGCGAAAGTGTTTCGCTAATCGTCGCAAGCTCGCTGGCCAGTTCCGCTTTTGTCACGTCAAGGTCAAAAATGTCGGAACCGGCTTTTTGACGCTGTCGCAGCAGGTAAACGGCGAGACGTGCCGGGACTTCGCGCAGCGAGAGGTCTTCGAGCTTCATGGTAAACTCGCGCAGCCAGCGGGAGAGACTGGAAATAATCTTGAGGGAGATCGCCGGGTGACGGGTAATCAACTCTATAAAGCGATCCTTTGGAATGAAGGCAACCTGCGAATCATCGACGGCAACAGCATTGGCCGGAAAAGTCTTTCCGCGAAAGATGGCCGCCTCGGCAAACATCTGCCCCGGAACAATATAGTGAAGGGTGAACTCCTTGCCGTCCGGTGCGGCTTTATAGATACGCACACGGCCTGAGAGAAGGACGAAGAAGCCAAGGGCGGGATCGCCTTCGAAAAAGAGCATAACGTCGCGATCGATATGCCGAAACTGGACGATGGCGGCAAGGGACTCGAATTCGGATTGGTCAAGCTCCTGGAATAAGAAAGCGTTGTGAAGGAGACTTCGCTCTGGCATAAATGATGGATAGTCGAAAGTTAGTACTCATTCAAGTTCAAACTTGCGCGACGGCTCGAATCCCCTCTCGCAACTTTTCACAAGGAAATCAGGCCGTTTTTGCTTACATTGCGTCGAGTCTTCTGGCGACGATACCGTCAGTCAGAGAGCGGATATGTATGTCGAAGGATCATGCCTCATTCTCGCCGACGATAGTCGATCACTTCCTTCACCCCCGCAACGCCGGAGTCGTGGAGGACGCGACGATCCGCGTCGAGCTGGTGAACGACATCTGCGGCGACCGCATGTCATTGACACTGTCGATGCATGAGGGAGTGATTAGCGAGGCAAAGTTTCGTTCATTTGGCTGCGCCGTCGCAATAGCGACGGCCTCGCTTCTGACAGAAGCAATCCGGGGGAGGCGCTTGGCGGACGCCGGGATTCAAGCGGACCAAGTTTTTGCGAAGGTTGCCGGCGAAACGTACGGTGAGAAAGAGCACTGCCGATCGCTTGTTGAACGGGCGTGGCGGCAGGCCGTCGAACAGATTGAGAAGATGAGTTGATTAGCGATAAGGAGTCAGGTTGTGACCACGGTAAGCAAAGAGATTGAAGATATCATCAAGATTGGTATCAAGACGGAGATCGAGGGGCAGTATTTCTACTCGACCTTAGCCCAGCAGATCAAGCATCCGGAGGCGCGCAAGAAGATCGAGCAATTGGCGATGGACGAAGTCAGCCATGAGCGGCGGCTTCGCGACCTGTACAAGCAATATGTCGGTAAGGAGGTCTCCGAACTCCCCGCAGAAGGCTTGGCGATTTTCAAGAACGCGTTTGGCGACAGACCGCTTGCCGAAGCGGATAAATTTCGTTTGATTGAACTGGCCATGGAAGCAGAGCGGCTGACTGCCCGTCACTACAAGGCCGGCGAAGCGAAAACCACCGATGCGCGCACGCGCGAAGTATTCGCCGAGTTGGTCGCCGAAGAGGACGGTCACTACGATATGCTGGCCGCTGAACGGGAGGCCTTGCGCGGCAACATCAATTGGTTTGCCTACGAAGGCTCACAAATGCTTGAAGACTGAGGAAGAAAATCCGTCACTTTACTGGAGGAGAACGCTATGAGTGCGGAGTTGTTTGATATCACCATTGTCGGCGGCGGACCGGCGGGGCTGTTCGCCTCGTTTTACGCGGGTTTGCGCGATGCGCGCACGAAAATCATCGAGTCGACCGGCGAATTGGGCGGCGCGCTAATTCACGAGTATCCCAACGAAGTCCTGCGCGACGTTGCCGGCTTCGTGCTGATCACTGCTCGCAAGCTTGCCGAAAACTTCATCGAGCAGGCCACAATGTACGAGCACGTGATTCTCAAGAATGAAAGCGTCAGTGCGTGCGAATTCGACAAGTCTTCCAAGACCTGGACGATTACAACTGACAAAGGCGCACATAAGTCCAAAGCTGTGGTACTGGCGCTGGGCTCACTCGAACGAGTGCAGAAGAAGAGCAAGGGATTAATCGAATCTTTGAAGAAGCAAGGGGTCAAGATCAACGAACAGGGGATCGCCGTTGACGCCACGATGAATGCCGGAGTGCCGGGTCTTTATGCTTGCGGTGATTTCATCAGCAAGGCCAAGGAACTGAATTTCATCTCGATGGCAACCGCAGAGGCGGCGATCGCAGTCAATAACGCTAAGAAATACGTCAACCCCGAGGTTGATACGTTCCCGGGTTATTCCACTGATCTCAAAAAAGAAAAGCCCAACTATCACACCAATCCCCTTGCGGATTGACGTGATTTTCCCCTATGAGCGATGAGGGCGCGGCCTGCCGCGCCCTTTCTTTTAGTCCGGTATCGCGCGATCGTATTCGGAGATTATTTATCAGATTTTACTTGAATCGATGGTGGGTGTCTTCTATCTTGACTAAAGTAGTCAGAATTGAATTTCGGTCTGGAAACGAACCAATCGAACAGGGAGACGTTAGATGTTTGTGATGATGAATCGGATGAGGGTCCCGGAGGAACAGCGGCAGCGATTTGAGGAGATGTTCCGCACACGTGCCAAAGCGGTGGATAGACGTCCGGGATTCATTCGTGCCGAGATATTGAAACCAAGCCAAGGCAACGAGTATATCGTCATGACACACTGGGAGTCTGAGAAGGCTTTTGAGGACTGGACCAACAGCAAGGAATACCTCGAAGGGCACAAACGAGTCGGAGAGTTCAAGGGCGAGGATGGACGGATCTCGTTAACGTCAACGATCGAGAAGTATGAAGTCTTTGCCACCTGAGTCCTCGACTTCTTCAGACGCCGAGTTCGATGCCGCTACCGCGAAGACTCCCTCTCTATACCAGAAGCTTCGCGGGGTCTTAAGGCAGTTCCGAAGGGACCTCCGCGAACCTCTTCCCGGCTCGGAGGGACTGGGTCGCTGGCAGCGCCTTCGCCTCCGGTTCCGTCACTTGATCAAGCGTTATGGATGGAAACTCGTGTTGGCCGTCGTCATCTATTACCTGATTCGCGACAGCCTGCTCTACATAATCATCCCCTATTTCGTCGCCAAGAAGCTGCTGGGTTGACATCGCCCGCGCTGCGACTATATTGGTACCTTCCGAGTCGATGATTACCCGTACGGGGCGCGTTGTTCATCGGCTTCCATACAGCTAGGAAACCCGAGAGCGAACGACAGAAATGACAGATTCCGCCGCAAATATCCAGATCTCGCCTGCCAAGACGGTCTATGTCGAGACTTATGGCTGCCAAATGAACGAGTACGACTCCGAGATCGTGCGCGAAATTCTACGGCGCAACAACTTCGCCCTGTCAGAATCTCCGGAGTCTGCCGGCGTTGTCCTGCTCAACACCTGTGCGATCCGCGAAAACGCCCACGACAAAGTACGGGCACGGATCGGAGAACTCAGACACCTCAAGAAGAAGAACAAGAAGCTGATCCTGGGGGTACTGGGCTGCATGGCGCAGAATCTCAAGAAAGAATTGCTCGAGTCAAACACGGGTGTCGACTTGATTGCCGGACCGGATTCCTACAAGGCCCTGCCGGTCATGATCGACCGTGTTCACAACACCGGCGAGAAAGAGTTCAAACTGACGCTGTCTGAGTACGAGACCTATGCTGACGTCTTCCCGACCAACCGGCATGGTGTCAACGCCTGGGTGGCGGTGATGCGCGGCTGCGATAACTATTGCACATTCTGCGTAGTACCGATGACGCGCGGCCGCGAACGAAGCCGCGATCCGTTCAACGTCATCGAAGAGGTTCGACAGCTGGCCGAACATGGCTTCAAACAGGTCACGCTTCTGGGACAGAATGTCAACAGCTACAAATTCAAGGGATTCGACTTTGCCAAGCTAATCACGGCGGTCAGCAATATCGATGGTATCAGTCGCATCAGGTTCACTTCACCTCATCCCAAGGATTTTCCGGAGCAGCTAATCGAAGTCGTTGCGACCAACCCGAAAGCCTGCAAGCATATTCACCTACCCCTGCAGGCGGGGTCGAACCGCGTACTTGAGGCGATGAATCGTACCTACACGCGCGAACACTTTGTGGCGCTCGCAGAGAGGATGCGCCAGATGATTCCCGGTCTGGCATTGACCACCGATGTTATTGTGGGCTTTCCGACCGAAACCGAGACGGAATTTCAGGAGACGCTGGAAGTCATGCAGGAAGTGCAATTTGATTCCGCATTCATGTTCAAGTACTCGGAACGCAAAGGCACACTGGCGCAGCGGACCCTGCCGGATGACATCTCGGATGAAATCAAGACTGACCGCATGGTACGACTCGTCGAACAGCAGCGGCACATTTCCTATCACCGAAACCAAGCCCATCTCGGGCAAGCTTTCGACGTTTTGGTGGAAGGGTATGGCAAGAAGCCGAATCAGCTTCTCGGCAGAAACGATGGCAACAAGATCGTGGTCTTTCCCGATAATGGCACCAAGCCGGGTGAATTGACCACGGTGCGGGTGGACGAGGTCACGCCGAATACGCTCATTGGAATAGCCTGCCCGTAGCCCTTGAATTCATTCAGGAAAGTTGAAGAAGATAACGCCGGGAGAGCATAGGCTCTCCCGGTGTTTTGTTGGGTGGACTGCTCAGGATTAGTGCTTCGCGACGGACGCCTTATTGAGACTAACAGGAATCGTGTAGCGACTACCGTCCTTGTCGCTCACCGCAAAGGTGAACGACTTCTGGAATTGGTCTTCGGGGAGCGCGCTGTTGAGCTTCACCTTAATCTCTCTCGACTGCCCCGGTTTGATTTCTGAGCGCGGGATTTCAACGCTGATGAACTCCGATGAGAGGCTCACCAGCTGTAGCCCGACCGGTTCGGCAGAGACGTTCTTGACCGTCAACTTGGCTTCCTTCGACTTGTTCTGTTCACTGAAGCTGATTTCACTCATCGAGAGTGTCAGCGGCGTCAAGGAGTCAGCGTGCTCATATGCCTTGCCCTTAAAGGACAGGGCGAAGCTCGCACGGTCCTTATCGTTAGTGGTAACCGTGGCGCTCTTACTGAATCTTCCGTTCGCTGCTTTATTCGAGGTGTAGATCAGTTCTACCGTTGTGCTGTCACCGGCTGCCACGACTTCTTTCTTGAGCGGGGCTTTTGTGCACCCGCAGCCTGGTTTGACACCGAGGATTTTCAGCGAGTCGGTACCCTGGCTACGCAGTGTATAGGAATGCCCGACAACGGCTCCGGACGGAATGTAGCCAAAGTCGAACGAAAGCTCGTCGACCTCCACTTTGGCTGTGGACGCCGGTGTTTCTTGAGCCAACGCGGATGCGCCAAATGCGGCGGCGATGAACAGTACAGCAAATGATGGGATTCTCATGTTTTCTCCTTCAAGTGTGTTAGTCTATTGTGATCGATTTACTTTTGTATTTAAGGCTTTGACTACTGCTTACCCGTCTCGCTTGCTTTCCTAAGGTGATTATGAGAGCAGTTTTCTGGCAGCCAGACTTAACAGGCTGGTTGATTCGCTGCGGAAGATTGGCGCAATTTTGTCGATCTGGCAGCAGCCCAAGTCTATGATCGCCTTCACCATTAATCGCACGTCGCGTTCGGTCTTAAGATCAGAGATCGTCAGCCGGCAAGTTTCGCTGCACTCACCCACGGAGAACTGAATCTGGCTGACTCCGAGCGAGTCCAGCAGGCTGGTCGCTTCGTCTCTCCCCATCCCAAGCGCGTCGAGCAACGAATTGGCCTTATCGTAATTCAAGGCAACATCTTTGCCGACGCCGGCAATGGCGATCTCGTATCCCACTTGCTCGCGAAAATTGAAAGGTATCAGCGCCAGCAGAGCGATCACCGCAGCAGCGGCGAGCATCGCCAGTCGCGGCCGCAGATTCGCAGGGCCAGAGCGCCCTGGTGAGACTCGATGAACGGAGACCTGATCGGCGGGGCTTCCGATGCTCTCGATTCGCTGGCGAAGCTCATTGATTGAAAGCCCCGGAGTCGGCTGGTTTTCACCAAGGGCGTGAAAGTCCCGTCCAATCGCTTCCTCGGCTCGCACCAACGCAGCGCACTCGAGGCAGGCGGCGAGATGTTCAAGCAGTTCGCGGTCCTGACAGTAGGCGCTGTATTGCCAGTTGGCACCTTCCAGGCGCTTGCGGGCATGACTGCATTTCATAGAGTATCCAGACCTTCTCTGCCGGTGGCGGCTGATTCGCGCACGAGTCGTGCGAGCCGATCGCGCATCTTTCTGCGAGCGCGCGAGAGTCGCATCTTGATAAGTCCTTCGGATTTGCCGAAGAGGGCTGCCAATTCAGAGACCTTCCACCCTTCGACCTCAGACATGATTACAATCATTCGGTCGTCGGCACTCAGAACGGCCAGAGCCGTCGCAAGCTGGCGACGGGCATCATAAACCGGCGCAGGGTCGGAAGTACCGGCGAGTGATTCCAGGTCGGACGCTCCCAGAAGTACCCGCTTCCACCATGGATGGCGTACGCGATTGCGATAGGTGTTGTTAATGATGCTGTAGAGCCAGGGGCGAAACGACTCCTCGCTGCGTAAAGCGGAATACCCGTCATGAGCTTTTAAGATAGCATCCTGGTACAAGTCATCACCCTCATCGGCTGTTCCGGTTAAGCGAACACAATAGTTTCTCGCCCGCACATGTTGAGTCTCGAGCAGCTTCCAGAATTCATTTCTGATTACATCCACCTATTCAAGAGACAACTTTCGGGGGCGGAAGGTAACAAGAAAATCTCGGCAGCAGCAGTTGTGCGAGCGATCAGGCTGTAAATTCTACAATAACAACAAGTTGCATTGTGACTGTAAGTAGGGATCCGCGATTGACGTTTGGTGGATTTCGTTTTATCGTGGGTCTATGCTTTACATGATTATTGAGCGGTATGCACGTGGCGGTATCGAGGCAGTTGCTGAGCGATTCCGTTTACAGGGACGGATGATGCCGGAGGGTCTGCATTACGTTGCGAGTTGGCTCGACCCGGCAGGAACGATTTGTTACCAGGTGATGGAGACCGAAGATTCGACACTACTCGATGAGTGGATAGGCAACTGGAGTGATATCGTGGAATTTGAGATCACGCCGGTTCTTCCCTCGGCGGAGTTCTGGGCTAGGCGTTCGGGTTAAGAGCTGTCGATTGTACACCGGAGTGAGAAAGCCGATGGTGTCCGGGAGTTCTCGAAGCGAAATGAATAACGCCGTCTCGCAACTGCGAGACGGCGTTCAATATCGGTCAAACTAGGCAGTTACCCTGCGAGCCGGAGGCTCGCGGAGTTGTCAACGTCGATCGAATTAACGGTCGCGGCGACCACCGCCGTAACCACCGCGTCCACCGCCACCGCCGCCGGGACGACGATCGCCACCACCACCGCCGCCACCCATGCGGGGGTTGTTCTCACGCGGGCGCGCTTCGTTCACATTCAGCGTGCGGCCGAGGAATTCCTTGCCGTTCATGCCGGCAATGGCTGCCTGCGCTTCTTCTTTGGTCGCCATTTCCACGAAGCCAAATCCGCGGGGTTCGCCCGAGAACTTGTCTTTAATGATGGTGGCGCGAGCAACGTTGCCGAAGCTCGAAAAAGCGTTCTTCAGATCCTCTTCCGTGGCTTGACGTGACAGATTGCCTACGAAGATGTTCATCTCTCTCTCCTGTTTGCTCTGCCGACAGAAAGCGACGCTGGCAAGACGCAGCCTCGCGGCAGACGTAGTTGGATGCGCACTATTGCGCTTCGTCTCCGGGAATTACTTGTGATCGGTGTTACTCTCTACTCGGACAGGTTCTACCTTAAACAATTAATGTGGGAGACTTGTGGTCACACGTAGATAGATTATCGTCCGAAACCATACCTGTCAATAGCATTTTTGTTTAATTTCTCTGCGGTTGCCGACTGGGATCAGTCGTGGCAGGGGACTCCGCGGGTGTAAAATCGCTGTGCCCGAAGCCGATAGAATGCTTCAATCAGCCTTCGATGAGCTTTCGGAATGCTGCCTGGTCGTGTCCTGCGAGCGCGGTTTTCAAGGATTCCAGGAATTCCTCGACCTCATTCGCAGCTACACCGGCGGATGCAAAGTGATTGGCAGCGTCGGACGCAAATCCCAGCGGCAGTGCCACGGGCGTTTCATAGCGTGCGTTGTGGGCGATAAGCAGGTCAAGGGTGTCTACGGGACGAAAGACAAACTCCGACCAGTCAAAGTGAGTCTGCCACTTGAGCGGCAAGAGACGGATCAGGGTCTGCAAGTAGTTATCACTGAGCGCAGAGTTGTTCTCGGCGTAGAGCAGAAGTCGCTCTCCCGCAAGCATACGCGCCAGAACGGGTAAGTGGGTGTCCGGAGACACTGCCAATAGTCCCGACAGCTCCTTGAATGGGTCGGCCGGACCCTCAATGCGTAGTTCTCTGGCTTGCGAAAGTTCCTCTGACGAACCTGCACTGACAAGTTGACTAGCGACGAGCGCCAAGTTGCCAAGGATCTCCCGATGTTGAGACTCAGAGAGTATCGCCGAGTGTCTCAGCATGGCCCCCCATCTTCCCGAGAAATCCCTCCCCAGTTGACTGACCCGGGTGATCGCACAAACCGTCTCCGTTCTAGTACGATTCCAGAGAACCGTGATTGAAGACTTGAATTCCTCGCTGCGGCAGTCACCGAACTCATCGTAACTGGCAATCAGCCACTGCTCGATGTCGCTGTCGATTCCGGCTGACTTGTAAACGACTTGCTGTGAACCAGGCAGATCGGGAAAGGTGCCGTAAATCAGGTGGTCGAGGAGCATCAGAAATCAGAGCTTGGGCACAGAGGGCGGTTTGGGTACATCCCCGGACTTGTACTTGACGATGATGTTATAGTCGCGGCCGAAATCGAGACGAACACCGCCAGCTTGGATCTTTGGGTAGAAGGTCTCAATCGGGTTTTCGAAGGCGGGTTGTTCGTACATTGTGACCCCGTCTTTGAGATCCAACCACTTGAAGTGAACGGGGCTATTGCCTTTACCCGATATCTTCTGGCTGATGGTAGGTGTGCCGCTGTTGTTAGTGAACTCAGTGTACGGGTTGTCGCCGATTTGTGCGACGATTTGGGCACCGTCGCGAATTCCAGATATCGTCAATTCGAGTTCAAACTCCTTTTCGGCCACCTCCGCTCCGCCTGATTTGAACTGATCCTGAGCGGCCTCGACTTTCTTGACAAATGCAGGATCGAGCGTTTCGGCCGGGTGTTTGGCCCAGAATTCCTGCATCCTGGCTTCGAAAGCCGCTTGCTGCTCAGCCGGCGGTAATTTGGCTACATCGTCGCTGATCTTCTTAAAGTCTTTGGTGGCAGCGTCAGTGGCTTCCTTGAAGGGGGAATCCTCGGGAACGTCCTCAACCATTGGCGGCGCATCGGCCGACACCTGGGTTTGGACGAACGCTTGGCGCGCCTTGGCATATTCGATGAGCGGCTTGGCGCCAAAGAACTCCATCACAGGGATATGTCCAAGATAGTTCTTATAGTTGTCCTTCAGGATATTCGCCTGCTTCTGGTCGATCGGCGTCGGACCGCCGCCAAAAACCTGCTCGAACTTGTCTTCGGCGCGACTCAAAGTCCCGTCATAGATAAACACCAGGTGATATAGATTGAAAGCGCTGAAGAGCAGCATCCAGGTGATGCTCAAGCCGATGACCCACTTGGTCATTCGCCACCACACCAACTTGCGTTTGTTAAAGAGAATCCGATTGAATGACCAAATCAGAGGATCCGGTACGCCGGAAGGCGTGATCTCGCGCGGGGGCTGAACGGCACCGGCCTGAACCTTCTCCAATCCGCCGGTGGCGGAGACAAAGAAGAACTGGAAGTCGAGATTATAGGAGGTCATCGAATCGATAAGGTTAGCCAGGGTACGTGTAACGCGTTCACAGGAGCGCGCCCAGACTTCTCCGAAGCGGCGCTGGTTAACCTCGGCCAATCCCTTGATAAACGCCGCGACGCGCTTGCCCTTGTGCATCGCCGCGTTGGCCGGGATCAGCTCCACCGGATTGGACGGCGAGAAGCCTTCGAGGAAATCGGCCTTGGTAATCACGATGCCAATCGGGACGCGCCGGGGGGCGCAGTCGCGCAAGTCGTTGATGATCGTTTGGAAGGCGGCGATTTGTTCACGAAGCAGGACGTCGGTATCGAGCACTGAGGCATCAATAAAGAACAACGCTGCACGGGCGTAGGGGAAGAAGCGGGCGAACTGCTTGCGCAAGCCGCCCGGTTCGGCGATCGAAAGGGTCTCGCCCTTGTAATCAACCGTATAGAACTTGATGCCCTTGCGGATATTCATGTCGAGACCGAACTTGAGCACGCGCGTTTCCGAGGTCATGGTCGGGAACTTGCGCTCGCCGTCAACTTCAACCTGACGGCCTTCGCGAATCTTGATCTGTTTGCCGCGCATCAGATTGTAGTTCTCGATCAGCGCCGCGGCGGTCTCGTTATCGAGCGGCGAAAGCTTGTAGTCGGGATTGCCTTTCAGCAATTCGTAGAGCACCGAGAAATAGACAGTCTTGCCGGCATTCGAATGTCCAAAGACCAGGACGACATTGTCGTCGTGCTGAAACGGAATGTCGGCAGCGCCCTTGGCCGGAGGGGGTGTTGCCGAGGCTTTCTTGAATATGCCGAAGGCTTTCTTAATCAGTCCGATCGGATTCAAGCTCATCGCGTGCCCTCGTGCTTCTTCGCCAGAAGTTCAGCGGCTTTGTCGCGATGGACTTTCTCCCAAGGTACCCGGATATTCAAAGCCCCGTAGACAAAGGCTGCGCACAGGACCAAGTAGACCAGATACACCGGCCAGCGATTCCGGCAGACGTGCAGGACGAACCGCCAGTTGAACACAGAGAAGATTGTATTGCCCAGCGAGCTGAAAAAGTGCTTCAGAGCGCGCAGGATCGCAGACTCACCCTTGTAGATCTCGTTGGTGCGAAGGTACCAGGCGGCAAAATCATTATGTTCGGAAATGACGCGCAGTTCATCGGTTGGCGCAAAGGAACGAATCTCGTCCTTGCGGCCGCGCTGGTTGAGCGCCGCGATGTGCAGCATTTTCTTTTGCCAGGAGTCAGAGCGAACGATGCGCGTTGCCGAGACATTGATCTGGTCGCTTTCGCGGAAGTTGACGGCGATTTGTGCCGTGCGGTGAAGGATTAATGCGCGAAAGTCCCGATCACGCTTGGCGAAGCCTCGCAGTTTGCCGCCAAAGACGAGCGGAGCGATCGCTTGTTCGACAAACTGACTGTCGTCGACGATGCCGCGCAGTTTCTTGGCCGCCAGGAATGCATTCTGACATTGTTGCGGCGGGCGACGAACATACCAAAAGTACAACGCCAGGAGATTGGCAACGACCAAGCTGACGGGCTGCGAATTGCGCGGGATCGTGTTGATTCGCTGCTTGAGGTGCTCGTCAACGCTGACACCGCCGTCAGCCGACAGATCGAGTCGATCAAGTTCGGCGAAGAAATTCTCGCAGTCGCGGATAAAGGTATCCGCCGAGAAGTCCGTTTGCTGACGCTCGTAACGGTTGAGTTGGACAAAAATGGCGTTGGTAAGAGCTTTGAGTTTTTCCGACATCCCTGTTTACCGCGCCCTCGAAAAGATCGAGACGTGATTCATCTTCACCGCTTCCAATGCGGAGCGATCAACATCTCCGTCAATGATAATATTCAGGCGATCGAGCCGCGAGCTTTTTAGCGGAAAGTACTCATTGGGCTGAATCAGCCAGAAATCGGGATCGCTGACATCCTCGACCGGTTTGCGGGCGACCGATGCTGCAGCGATGTCGTCGACCTCATTCGCGCCAAGGTAGATGATAACGTTGGCTGCGTACTGAATCGGCAGAACCTTCTTGTGCAACTTAACAATGACATCCTCGGTGCCGCGGGGATCGACGCCGTCAATGACGATATGGTGGCGATTATTGCGGAAAGAATACTTGACCGCACCGTGTTGTTGCAGCAGGAAGCGGAAGCCATCGCGTTCGAGCGAATCACCTGTACGACCGGCCGCTCCCGACGCATAATAGCTTAAGATGGCGCCGACGAACTCAAGCATTCGTTCCGTGTCATTGAAGAACTGCGTCATCTCTTCGTACCCGTACGAGCGAGTCTGGTAGTCGCGTAACTCGGGCAGAATATTGCCGCCATTGAGCTCGCCTCGATCAGTCTTAATGTGGGCAGTGCGCACGTATTCGCGCAATTCCGGGTAGATGAGGAAACTCTGCTGGAAACCGCCGACAAAACCGCCAAAATAATTCATCAGGGCGCGGGCGCTGATTCCGCAATGATGGTCGAAGATCTGATTGTAATTGAAGCCGAGGCTGTGGAGGAGATTCTCGGTCTGGAGGAAGACGCCACGAATGGTCTCTTCTTCGGCCGCCGCCGGCCGGCTCTTCACCTTCATCCTCACTTCGGCGATTGCCGCAACCCCGGCGCGTTGGATATTGTCCAATAGCTTGCGAATGTTAGCCATGCGCGAGGTAACTGCCTTGCCGCAACTCGTCGTCATGACGCTCGGGACAAACGACTCGTCAAGTCGTACATCGTCGCCCTCACGCACGATTTCAGCCACCTGAAGTCCCGCCGCCGAACCGACGGAATCGGACGCACCGGCACTTAGAAAGTAGCGGGGTACCTGATAGGGCAGGCGGCTTAAGAGTTCTCCCGGCAGTGGGTCGCCAAAGGCAGTGCGTTCGGTCGGGGAGGAATACAGAAAAATCGGAATTCTCTCACGCTTTTCCTTGGACAAGTCAAAGCTGAGCTCGACGGCCTTGAACTTGCTGTAAGCTTCATTGACGTTAACGATCGAGCCATTGGGAAGCAAGGCGGCGCACTTGAGTACCGTCACGCTAACGGTGTTGCCGCTGCGCTGAAGCTTGATCTCCAACGGTTCACTCTTGCTGCCGGCAGCTTTCACCAACCCGTAGCTGGTCGCGAGTGCGGACGCTGTCGCGCGGCTCAGGTTATAGGTGAAGTCAGCTTCCTGGCTGAAGTGACGGCTGGTAATCAGCATGCCGTCGACCCAATTAACACCCCAGACGTTTAAATCATCCATGTATCAGACCCATACAGAAAATGTGAAAGCAATATACCCCGCTAAAATGTCTCCCGCAAGTATGTTGAGAAACCGAGAAACGCGCTGTGCGAGTCATCGCCTATGACAAATATCGACAAACCGGGTTGAAATCGAAACCTAAGTTCGGAGCGCAAGTGTGAGGGCCGAAACAGCGTCAGCAAGTTGTTTGTGATCGTGCGCAAGCGCCCTTCGGGAGCAAATGAGGCAATATCGTCCTCGAAGAGGCCCTCGACGTTGACGCGAAAGGTTGAGAAGTTCTCTTCAAACTCCTGACCGGGAAAGAAGTCGCGTCCCAGCCGACTATTGAGCTTCCCCAGCCGGGGCCAGAAGTTATCGGGGATCGCTTCGTGCGCTGCGATGTTTTCTTCAACCGTAACGCGCTTGCCAAGGAACGCCGGCAAGACCTGCTCATATAAGAGACGACGGCCGAGGAAGTACGGCGCAAAGAACCGCAGCAATAGCAGGTACTTGCGATCCTCCCGCGCCAGAGTCGGCAGGTCGCCCCCCAGGCTTTCCCAATAAAGCAATTCGGTATCGTTATCGTCGATGCAAAAAAGCATCCGTAGGCGAAGGAGGTAGTGGGCAATCCAATGGCGATAAGTGATCGTATCGAAGGCGCTCCAGAATTCGAGATAGCGATCCTCCCAGACTCCGGGGTGATGGTCCGATTCTTCCAGTTGCTCAACGAAGAACGACTGTGGAAAGTAGTTCTTAAAACACGGAAGGTAGGCGAAGACTACGCGCTCATCGCGTCGATCGACCCGAGACGTCACCGTGCGGATCGTCTCAATATCCGAGAAAAACCCGCCGTGGGCTTCAAGGCTTACGAACCAGAACTCGCTTGGCTCGATGCCCAGGGTATGAAGCAGCAAGCTGAATTCGGAGAGCCGGGTACGCTCGCGAATGCGATGCACGGAAGTGATTTGCCCGGTCTTCATTGGCTCGCCGCCCACTGCGCGTTCAGGTGGAGATTGAGTGGCGTGTAGCTGTCCAGGTATTGGCTAAGGCGCTGCAAGAGATACGTCTGCTCTTCTGCGGTTACCTTAGCATCGGCTCTGAGGGCGACTTCGACCGTTACGGAAGGCAAGAGCCCTCCGACCGATCGGATCACGCTACGCCTGGCTCTGGCGGTTGCGATGCGGCTGTCAAAGCTCCTCGCGAGGTACTCGATCTCGCCTTCGGAAAGGGCGACGCCATGATTACGCAGGAAGAAGCCGGTCATACGCCTGACTTCTTCATCCGACTTGGCATCCGAGCCGCCGGACGAACTGACGAGATTTCGGGGCGAGTGCAATTGCGGATGATCGCGGGTCAGTTTCAGCGGGGTGTCTGCCCCAATGCCGTTGCCGTCGGCTCCCTCGGTCAATGAATATTGGACGACTACGAAGTCGGGCGGCTCCTTCCCTGTGCTCTCGAAGTTAATCGCGACCTTGACTTCACCTTCTTCCTCGAGAATGTGGTACTTGTAGAGATTGGTGAACGACGTCAGGTCCAAGTGGTTCACATACTCCTGGTCCCTCGAGTCCCAGACCCGATCGATCGAAAACAATTTGCGTGTCGGATCTTCTTTCTGATCCTGATACTCAAAGAGATTCACTTCGAGAGCCGGCTGTCCCATCGTGTACTTGTTCAGATGAGACCGTCGCCGATTGATGAGAAGCAGCGTATTGGTGTCAAAGTGAATAAAGCGCCGGAGATCGCCGACTTTCTCATCGCGTGCCAGGTCAATCCGCAGCCATATTCTTGGCGAAGCCAACTTGGAAAAATCGAGGTGCGCGAATTTGGTTTTGACAGGATCTGGAATCGGCGTTTTCACCGCACTGGCGAGGGCAGTTCCGGGAATGACGGCAAAGTTCTTGGCTGGTGCCAGGTAGTGTTTGAAATGCCAATGAAGCTTCCCGGAAGTCAGAAAATCGCTGCTGTAGAGCCGACTTTGGAAATTGGTCTCGACTTCCAACTCACGGATATCCAGATGCTTGAAGATCTCGAGGCGATGTTGGTATTCACCTGGTTTGAAAGGCGCCGCCTGCCCATCTCCGACTACGCGCCAGTCAACCCAATTCAGCATCCGTGAGGAATCGGCGTCTGGTCCGAGATATAGCGGCAGATCGTCGATTTCTGTGAGAGGCAGCCCGGATTGGATTCCGATCCAAATCGTCCCTCCCAGCGGCGGCGGAGCGTTGCGTTTCATCGTACGATATGCAGGCGAATCGAGCGACTCTTCCCATTTGTCCGCTTCCGGGGCCAATACCTTCAACACACGAAAGTACTCGCCGGAGGTAAACAGCACGAGATCGGCGTGTACATCGAGGATTTCCTGGGCGTAAAGCGGGAAGAAAGTATATTCGCGGGGGAAAGCTCCCCCCAGCGTACAAGCAAATTCAACATCGGTGTCGATTCGCGCCCGTTTGTCGGTGCAACGACAAGAGAGCATCGTAAAGGCGGGAACCGGGCGTCGAATGCCAGTGACGAAGAAGTTGCCGATCAGTGCGTCGATTACGTCCTGACCGGCCCGCTTGAGTTTGTCCTCCGTGCTGGTGCTGTGGAAGGCGAACGCCTTGAGCATCAGCAGCAGGGCCGGATCCATCTGCTTTTCGCCGGAAGGCACCTGATAGCCCCAGAACTTGAGGCGATCGATCATTTCCTGATAAGCGCGCTCTTCGCGGTCGGTCCATTTTTCGGCCACGGTGCTTCCTCTCAAATCTCCCACGACAAGTCAAATCGCTGATTACCGGGGCCGGTACCCGAAACCCGGCACACAAATGTGGCGGTCGGCGAAGAGACGTTATCGGAGATCGCTACGTTAACAACGAGGCCGAGATAGCGCCTAAACTGCGCCAGGACATGATTGCGCACCTCGACCTTTAAGTCATCATGATGTTCGGGGGTGAATAAAGAGGACCGACAGCCAAATTCCGGATCGGGTCGATAGCTTCCCAATTCAGTTTCAAGCAAAAAACGCGCAAACTCGGCCACACCTCCGGTGCGGACGAAGCGCGTCTCCCTTAGTTCGACTGGAGTTCGAATTGCCTCATTGGCCATGTGTTAGTTTAGTGCAATGGGCTTGCCCGATACTGTTACAGGTCCTTTGCCGGTGACGCCCACCATGGCGCCCTCGGCGTTGAATTGGCCATTGGCCTTCATGTTCATGTTGCCTTTAGCAGTGGCATCGACGCTCATGCCGTCAATCGTAATGCCCTGCGATGCTTTGAGCGTCGCATTTCCCGAGCTCGACTCAATGGAGACATCGTTTGTCGCCTTAACGGTGAAAGCCTTGCCGGCCTCCATGCTGATATTTTCCTTCGCCTTGAGCACGATATCCTTATCGGCCATTATCGTAATTGTATTCTGACTGGAATCGATGACGATCGTGTTGGTGCCGGTTTTGTCGATAATCTCGATCTTCTCTTCTCCGGACTTCTCGCGGAAAATGATCTGGTGCCCACAACGCGTGTAGATCACCTTGTTGTCGTTATCAGGCGTGTAAATCCCAGTCGGCGGCAAGTCCTGTCCGTTCCACATTGAACCGATAACGACCGGCTGAGTGGGATCGCCATTCTCAAAAATCACGAGCACTTGATCGTCGATTTCAGGGATGAAATAGAAGCCGCGCTCTCGTCCGGCGTAAGGGGAAACGAAAGGCAGCCAGTGCGATTCCAGGGCGTTGCCGTCATTGTCAAGCAAAGGGAACTGCACCTTTATCCGCCCACGCGATTCGGGATCCTCGATGTTAGTCACAAGGGCTGGCATCGGGTCGGCCCGCCTGACCCGCGATTCTGATGCCACGCGGCTGGGTACGGCCGCTTCGAGCGGCAGTACTTCGAGCTCGTTGTAATAACCGACGTTTCCTTCGATACGGTGCGTGACGCCGGTTACGAAATAGACGCCATTATATGCAGTGCCGGCTTCTTCCAGCTTGACCGTATCGCCAACCTTAATGCTCGGGACATTAGACTGGATAGTGCCTTCCAGAAGCCCGCTGACCGCTTCTTGGCCAAGCGATTGTGCCAACAATTTCACTTCGTTGTGGTGGAAACCCGAATCGGCAGCAGAGTTTGACGTTAGTGAAGATAGATCTCGGGAACCGGCAAAGGCCCGCTGGGCCAGCCCGGAGAATGATGTTGACGAACTTTGTTGTCCAACAAAGACCTGCTTCTGCGCGTGGTCCCAACCGCGAACGGTGTGGTTGATTTGCTGTGCATTCAAACTAATGTTGATACTGCCAACACTCTTCCCCCAAACCAACGTTTTCTGATTCCGGGTAGCGGCGGTGGCAATCTGCAGCTTCTTACCGTCATAGTATAGCCAACTACTGGTTACGCTGGCCAGCATCACCAGGAAATCCCAATCGGTTTCCTGCCATTGGATCATATACTCCGGCGCATACCCTGCATCACCGCTGAACGTCACGCCCGCTTTTTCTATACTGTATTCTCCCACGATCCGATCAACAACATCGCTACGGGACATATTCAAGAACGTGCGGAATTTTCTGACAAAGTCCATCTTGATGGTCGGGCTCTTGGCCTCGACAGTGACGGTGGCCAGAGTGTCACCGCGACTACTGATATGAAGATTGGTGACCAAGCCGGCGAATTCCAGCGGCGACTCTGAGATGGCGTAGTCTTCGGTCGGCTTGATGGCAACGTTAATCGACTTGCCGATCAAACCGTGATAGGAGTTCGTGGCATCCAACTGCGTCTTGAAGTCCGGTGACGTCAGGTCGGCTGTCAAGCTGACCTTGAGCACGTGATGCTCGAACGCTTCTTGCCTAAGTTCGAGCGAACTCACGACCCACGAGACCGGCGAACCATCGATCTTGACTTCGACTGCAGCCGTAATTCGGGAAAGTGGTCCCTCATCTTCGCGTTCGTCATCTTCCGGAATATCTGCTTCGTGCAATGCCATCGTCGCCTCGTCTGCTACTCTACCTTAAGGAAGCGGGAAGGGAGAACTTCTCTCGCCTTCCCGCAGTGTCCCAACTATCGTCGGTGGGCTTATTTGCCCTTCCAGTCCTTCTTGTACTCGGTGCCGTTGAGGTCCACCAGCTCCGCCGAGATTTCGAAGTACTCGTACATCTGCTCGTTCGGAGCCGATGCGGTCGAGGGAACGTGCTCTTCATAGTGGGTGATGAAACCGTTCTCCCACTTCAGAACCTTTAGATCCTTCTTGAGGTTCGGATCCTTAAAGGTGATCTGGCCGGCTTTGCGGTTGACCTGGGACGAATCGAACGCCCACTTGGCGATACCGACGTTTTCGTCCGATTCCCGGCTGATCTTGATCTTCAGACCGGTCGGCACCGAACTCGGCTTGCCGTCCGCGAGATCGTGGGGGGTGAAGAGTTCATAGCTCACCGAGTGAACCTTGTCGAACTTTTCGCCATCGACCAGCAGTTCTACTTCCTGTGCCATTGTTCATTTCCTCCTGCGGAATGTTACGTTTATCTCTGACTTTCGTTCTTACTTACGAACCTTACTAACTTCATCCCAACTGTCGCCGGATTCGATTGAAGGTTCGGAATTATTTCACGGCCGTCTGGCCGGAGTCGTCCACCATGGCCTCCAGCTTCACGACGTACTGCTTGATCGGCGTTTTGGTATTCAAGGCGACTTCCAGCAACATCTGCTGGTTTTCGATCATCTCGTTCGTCGCGATCACGTTGCAGGTGAAGCCGTTAATGACCTTATTGCGCTGTAACAGGCTCAGGAACTTGTTCAGGTCCCCGTCGATCGACTTCTTCAGCTTGTCGTCGAAGCCCTTGTAAACCTGTTGATTGAGGTAATTACGCATGGTCTTGTAGATGTAGTCGTAAGTCCGCTTGATCGTGTAGTTGCGGAACTTGGCGTCCTTGGACAGCGTGTCCGCGCCCATGGCCACGACATCACCAACATCGCCCTGCCAATTGAGCACGCAGTTGATGCCCTTCTCGTTGAGCTTCGTGTTCTTGGCTTCGTTGAGCTTGATCCGGGTGCTTTGCACGCCGCCCAATTTGCCATTGACCTTGCCTGCCGAGGGCGCCTGGATGCCAATATCGTTGTCGTTCTTATAGATCAATCCGGCCACCAGGGATGACGGCGGAATCCAGAGCGGATCCTTGTCAAAGCGGCTTTCAGGCTTGTCGGCTTTGACGTAGTTGCCGAAGACCGAGATATATGCCTTGTACTCGTCGTTGGAGCGCAACGAATCGTAAGACGGATCGTCGAGTTCCTCAGACAGCTCTTCGTAGCTGTTGAAGTGCTTGAAATCGGTGAGCACGTGGAGCTTGCTCGGCATCCCCATGTCGCGAGCGACGGTGTCGATATCCTTGACGCTTCCAAGATAGCCGGGAATGCAGCAGAGCGAGTAGCAGTTCGTGATGTCATAGAGGCCGTAGATGTCGTGCACCTGCCGATTGACATACTCGAACTTCTCGCGGTCATTCGGATCAGTAAGGTCGGCGATTCCGACATTCGCGAAATAAGCGTAAATCTCGGAATCGGGCCGCGCCATCGCGTTCTGGAAGAACAAATCGATGCCGCGATACGCAACCTCGATCGGGCGCACCGTATCGTGGATGCTTTTCATGTTCTCGCCGAGGTTCTTGTCAGCCTCAGCGATCATGTTGTCGAGTTTGTCCTTGAATTCGTCGGACGTGACGTCTCCGGCCGAGATTAATTCCGACCAAACAGAGAGCCGCTGCCTGAGCTGCTTGCGGCGGTCCTTGAATTCATCCGAAGACAAGAACTTATTGAATGATTCATTCTTGGGATCCAGGAACTTGGCGCCTTCAACGTAGACGCCGTCCTGGCTGGTGAAGTGAGACAAGTGATCCTTGATCACCTCGTAGCCGACAAAACCGGCACCGAGGATATCTTTGAGATCAGTTTTCTCTTTGACTTTTACTTCAGCCTGTTGCTGTGGGTCTTTTTCCTGATCAGCCATGATTACCTCTTCCCCGGTTTACAGTTTCTCGATATAGGACTTAATGACATTCAAGAACTCTTCTTTCTTGGCCGGATTTGACAATTCCTTTTTCAGCTTGGAATTGGGCTTGTCCAGCAGGTTCTTGAAGTTGCGCAGGATTTCGACCTCGTTGTACTTTTCCCAGAGGTATTGGTTCTTCTTGATGATTTCCATCGAACCGAAATCCTTCATTGAATTGAACTCCAGCTCGACCGACTCTTCGGACCCGTCCTGCTTATTGATCGTGACTTCCTGGGTCGGCCGAAACGTTGCGAACACTTCTTTGAGGTTTTTGCAGCGGGTCAACTCGGGTTCGGTCTCTTCGCGCGAGTTCAGCTTGGTCAGATAGACCATTTTGTTCGACGGCAAGAGATCGACGGGAATCGAATCGCTTTTCTCCTTGTACTCGGTGGTACCGATGTGGGGGGCGGCAATTCGGAACTGGTCTGCCATGGTATCCTCCTGATAGTATCTCTATAACTTGACGATTTCAAAGTTGTCGCCATTAAGGCGGACTTCGACGCGCGAGCCTTCCGGGAAGCGCCCGTCGATGATGCCGATGGAAAGCGGGTTGAGAATTTCCTTTTCGATAACCCGCTGCAGCGGCCGCGCGCCCATTTCAAAGTTGTAACCGCGTTCGGCCAGGGCCTTCATAGCTTCCGCCGTACACGAGATCGTCATCTTTTGATCTTTGAGGATCTTGTTGATGACTTTGAGCTGAATATTGACGATGGCGTTGATGCCTTTCTCCGTTAGCGGCCGGAAGATGATCCATTCCAGGCGGTTGAGAAACTCCGGCCGGAACTTCGCTTTCAGAATCTTCATCATCTCGTCGCGATCGACCGGCTGGTTCTCGCGATAGCAATCCAGGATGTAGTGCGAACCGAAATTGGAAGTCAGGATCACGATCGTATTCGTAAAATCGATGGTATTGCCCTGACCGTCGGTCAAGCGACCGTCGTCCAGTAGTTGCAGCATGATGTTGAAGACATCGGCATCGGCCTTTTCGACTTCGTCGAAGAGCACGACGGAATAGGGATTGCGTTTGACTTTCTCGGTCAACAAACCGCCCGCTTCATAGCCGACATACCCAGGTGGAGCACCAATCAGCTTGGCAACGGAGTGTTTCTCCATGTACTCTGACATATCGAAGCGGATCATGTTCTTTTCGTCGTTGAAAAGAAACTCGGCAAGAGTTTTGGCCAATTCCGTCTTACCTGTGCCCGTAGACCCCAGGAACAGGAAGGAGCCGATCGGCCGGTTGTGCCGCTTGATGCCGGAACGGGAACGGCGCACGGCTTCGCAGATCGTCTTAATCGCGTCCTCCTGGTCGATAACTCGTTTGCCGAGGTGATCTTCCAGGTTGAGAAGTTTAGCTTTTTCATCCTCCATCATGCGCGACACCGGGATCTTGGTCCAGCGGGAGATGACGTAGGCGACATCTTCCGTGCCAAGAGTCTGTTTCTCAGCGGTCACGAACTTTTCCAAACGATCGATCTTTTCGAGGTTTTCGCGAAATCGCGTGATCTGGCTCTTGTCTTCGCTCATTCTGCTTTCCGTTAATACCGCTTGGCGGTCTCGCAAACTGTCCGTGTTTTGGATCGACATGGTAGCCGACCCGATTTTTACACTCTACTCAAACCCAAGGTTCAAACGCGGCCCACCCAAAGGGAAAAAGTCTCTTCGAATCTGTCGTTAAACTCGCTCAGTCGCTTCTGCACATCTTCCGGAATAGCACTGTCATCCGTCGCGGCTGATTGCGCCCCCAACTTACCCTTGATTTCCTCCGCCAGCTTTCGCAGTTCCGGAATCTCGTTCTTCGCGCGCGTGCAATTGAGGCGAAACGAGGCCGCGGCTTCGTCGAGCAGGTCGATCGCCTTATCCGGTAGGAAGCGGTCGCCGATGTAACGCTGAGACAAGCGAATTGCCTCGTCAACGACGCCATCCGGGATATCGAGATTGTGATGCTTGCCGTAGGTGTCGCGTACGCCGGAAAGGATCTCCTGTGCTTCATTGAACGTCGGCTCTTCGACCATGACGCGCTGGAAGCGCCGGTCGAGCGCTTTGTCCTTTTCGATATACTTCCTGTACTCTTCTAGAGTCGTCGCCCCAATGACCTTGAATGTTCCGCGGGCCAGAGCTGGTTTGATCAAGTTAGCAGCATCCATGCCACCCGAAGGGTTGCCGGCGCCGACCAAGGTGTGGACCTCGTCGATATAGAGAATCAGGTTGCCTTTGCCCTTGGACAGGCGTGAGATAAGCGCATTGAAGCGCTCCTCGAATTCGCCTTTGTACTTGGCCCCTGCTACCAGCTGTCCCAGATCAAGCTGCAGGAGCACCGAATCCCAAAGCTCCGGGGTGGTCTGCTTGTTAATTATCTGCAAAGCCAGGCCTTCGACAAGAGCCGACTTGCCCACCCCCGGAGGGCCGACCAGAATCGGATTGTTCTTACGACGTCGGATCAAGACGCGCGAGATGTTATAGATGTCTTCCTTGCGGCCGAAGAAATTGTCGTATTCGCCGCGGCGGGCACGCTCGCACATATCGACGCAGTACTTGATGCCTTCGGCGCCGGCGACAGCCTCTTCGCCATCGGTGACTGTTTGACCGCCGGCAATCGACTGGACAACTTTCATCTCCGCATTGGCATCGATGATCTTGCCCTCGTCGAAGTCGAGGCGGCGGCGAATCTGCTCTGACAAAGGAGAGTCCGGTGAAACCAACACCATCAAGATGTGCTCGGGGCGCACCTCGGAGTCCGAGTATTTCTCCGCCTTGTTGCCTGCTGCGACCAACAGCGATTGCAGGGCAGGTGACGCGGAGGGGCGGACTTCATCGGCAGCAGACTTACCGAATTTGGAAAGCTCGTCGGCAAGAAGCGCCTCAAAGTACTCGGGTTTCTTGCCGAGTTGCTTGAGAATTGCCGCCAGTTCTCCCTCTTCGTCGCGCAGCAAGGTGAGAAAGAGGTGCTGCGGGCGAATCTCCGAATGAAAATAGCTTTTAGCCAGTTCCTGCGAACGCCGAATGGCATTTTGCAGGGTCGTCGAGAACGATCCTAAATCCATACACTCTTCACGTTGGAGGTGCGAAGTTTCCCGCGATAGATGCGCTAAACTTCAAGGTTACTATCTATCTTCTTCCCTGTCAAGGCGATAATTCGCCGCCGGCGCTTCCAGCAGCGGGCCGCCTGTCAAAATGGCTCTACTAAGTCCCACCCTGGACGTCATTGGTTGATCTTCGGTTCGATTCAGCGGGCACGTCACTCTTGTTCCTGCCCTTAGCCGCCGAACAGGCGATCAATAAAAGTTTTTTTACGCTTCCGCTCAACTTGAAATGTGCCGGCGCGAAGAAAATCAGCAATGGGCCGCGTCCGATCTTCGTAGCCGGCATCGCCGAGATAGCTTGTGAGCTTGTCTTCGACGTCCGTGGCGCTGGCTGGCCGCTTTTCCGGGTCGAACGCTACGCAGCCGCGGAGAATCTGACCGAAGTCCTTGAGCAGCGAACGCGCCAGCGGGTCGCGATATTCCGGATAGAGCGCCTCTATACGGAAAGGGCGGTTTTCCCGAACGTTTTGCCGAGCTTCGAAAATTGTCTGTCCCTGATATGGGTGGCACGCTGTCGCAGCCTCCAGCATGATCAGCCCCAACGCATAGACGTCAGAGCGGCGATCGGCGTAGCCCGCTTTCAGCAGTTGTTCCGGTGATTCATAAGTTTGCGGAAGATATGGCAACTCAAGCTGCCGCCGGTCAGCAAAGGCTCTTAGCTGATTCGTGTCACAATCGGCAAGTAGGACCCGGCCATCCGGCGTCAAGAGGATATTCTCCGGACTCAGATTCCGGTGCAGAGGGATCAGGTTTCCGAGGCCGGGAGAGGGGCGGAGCCCGTGAATCTGCAGCAGGGCCGTTACGGCTCCCAGTGCGATGAGAGCGACCAGGTCGGGGTGAAGCGGCGCAAAGCGCTCGATCACGACGCGCAGGCTCGTTGCCTCGATATATTCGAACTCGAAAAAGCGAATTCCGGCGTGCTGTCCGGCGGCGTAATAGCGCAGGAGACGATCGCCGCGGAACTCCTGAAGAAGTCGCGACAGGCGGTCGAAGGTCTCGCCGATTTCAGGGTGCTGCGACAGGCGGCGCCGGAGCACCTTCAGACGCACCGCAGAATTGTCGGAGAGGCGCCGCGCCCGGAAGCAGTATGTCGTCGGTCCCTCGCCGATCGGATTCTTGTCGATCGCGTAGTTTTGAAACCGCTCCGGCAGGTCGGGATGGTCGAGGGCGGCAAAGTGAGCGTAGCGTGCTTTATTATGGGTCGACATCGTCCATGATGCGCCTGGCGCACCATCCAGCTTGGTTACCTGAGTCGGTGCCGCAACACAGGTCCGTTACGGCGTCAGTAGAGCGAAATGTGCTTAAAGCCCGAAACTGGGATTGGCGCCGGGAATTCGTTCGTCTTCTACCGTGAAGCGAATTACCGTCTGCAGGCCGACCTTGATCAGGTCGTTGCTCCGAAGCAACGTTTGCTCGGAGCGGACGCCGTTAATCGTGGAGCCGTTGCGTGACAAGTTCATAAAAAGAAAGGTATCGCCACGTCGAATCACCGCAAAATGCTCGCGGCTGATGGCAGCGTCCTCATCGGAGAGTACAAAATCGCAACGGTCTCCGGAACGCCCGACGCGGAACTGGACTGCCTCGGAGGAGAACTGCCGCCCGCGATCCGGACCTTCTTCGACTATCAATAACGGCCTGAGTGCCATAGTCATAGATAATAAGTCGGACACGGGGGCAAAATCAACACAATTGTACAGTGGGAGTTACAGGGATTCTTATATTCACTTAACTGCGATAATATCTTCGAATGTCATGATCGACATCAATTTAATGCCACAATGACATTTATGTGCGTCATAATGGCAGCACTCTTCTCAATCATGGTCCACACCACTGTCGTTTCTACAAAGTGCTTTCGGGTTGTGAAGATAACCCATATTTTGTGAGCGGAATAGAATCACGGGGGCGATACGAAGAGGTCAGAGAATGTCTGAGCGGCACGTTCATGATTCACACTCGCACAAAGATCAAGTCGGCGGGCTTGCCGGCGTTAAGAACATCATAGCAATTGCCTCCGGCAAGGGCGGGGTCGGTAAGTCAACGGTGTCGGTTAACCTGGCTGTGGCTTTGAAGCAGACCGGCGCCAAGGTCGGCTTAATGGATGCCGACATCTACGGCCCGAGTCAGCCGGGAATGTTGGGGGCAAGGCACGCCAAAC
Source organism: uncultured Ignavibacteria bacterium (assembly GCA_964576925.1). GTDB lineage: Bacteria > Zixibacteria > MSB-5A5 > CAIYYT01 > CAIYYT01 > JADJGC01. Next base: position 129,406 of record CAZNWJ010000001.1, read on the forward strand.
CGGGCATCCATGGTAACCTTCTTGAACCGGTAGAGCGGTTTGGAGTGAGCTTCGTGTCGATGGGACTTCTAATCGACAACGACGGCCCGGTGATCTGGCGCGCACCGATGGCGATGAAGATTATCCAGCAGTTTATCGGCAATGTCGACTGGGGTGAACTTGACTACTTGCTGATCGACCTGCCGCCAGGGACGGGCGATGTGCAGCTAACTCTGGCGCAGCAGGCGCAATTGACCGGCGCGGTGATCGTCACCACCCCACAGCAGGTGGCACTCGGCGTGGCCGCCAAGGGTCTAAAGATGTTCGAACAAGTGAACGTGCCGATCATCGGCGTGATTGAGAACATGAGCGGATTCACCTGCAAACATTGCGGACAAGTGACAGAGATTTTCAAGACCGGCGGCGGTGAAGCTCTCGCTAAACACTCGGATGTGCCCTATCTCGGTGCGATTCCACTCGATCCACAGATCATGATGAGCGGAGATACCGGTGTGCCGTTGGTGGAAGACGGAGCCGGCAGCGCCGGGGCACAGGCTTTCCTGGCGGTAGCACGCAGTCTGCAAACGAATGTCGCGCGACTTGCGGCCACGGTTGGAGCCGACGAGCCGGAGCAGATCGAGCTTCGACAGACCGGTGAGCTGGTCGTTACGTGGAATGACGCTTCCCAAAGCGTCTACAACCCGTTCACGCTGCGTATCAATTGCCCTTGTGCTTCCTGCGTCGACGAAAACTCCGGCCGGCGGACGCTTGATCCGAAGCGCGTGCCGCTCGATATCAAGGTAGCGAGTTTTGACATGGTCGGACGTTATGCGGTCGCTCTTCATTTCTCCGACGGGCACTCGACGGGGCTTTATTCGTTTAAGCTCTTGAGGGAGTTGCCGAAGATTGGCGATGGCGGGTCGTTTGATGTGTAAGTCTGCCCTCCCACCGCAAGCGGTGGGGCACCAGATGGACTGTCCCTGGTCTGCGGGAGAATACAACCCCCTAACCCCCTTTGCTAAGGGGGAATAGGTTCGACCAAGATCGCCTGATAATTGAAGTCGAGCCAATCGATGCGAGATTAGTGAAAGGAAGTAGAGTATGTCTGAGCAAGAGATCAAAATAACGGCACAGCTTTTCCCTGACCCGGATGTCTGCATCTTTCGCGTCGATCGGCCTGTGTTTCCGGGCGGCGCGTATGATTGCAAGTCCGCGGAGATGGCAAAGGATTCGCCGCTTCTGGAGGCGCTGTTTGCGCTGAAAGGTGTGCGCGAGATCTTCATTACCGGCGACAGCCTGACCATTTCCAAGGATTCCGATGAAGACTGGCAAGTGCTGGGTCGCGAGGTCGGCAAGACAATCCGGCAAGCGATCAATTCCGGCAAGCCGCTGATGGCGGAGAATCTCAAGCAGCCGATGCCGCCGGATGACGAAATCAAGAAGATCGTCACCGAGATGCTGGAGGAGCAGATCAATCCGGCAATTGCCTCGCACGGCGGGTTTGTCAACGTGGTCGACGTCAAGGAAGGCCGCATTTTCATGCAGATGAGCGGCGGCTGCCAGGGCTGCGCGTCGTCATCGATGACGTTGCGTTACGGTATCGAGCGGATGATTCGCGAGCGGATTCCGCAGATTATCGAGATTGTCGATGTCACCGATCATGGCGCGGGAGTGAATCCGTATTATTGATCCGCTAACAGCATAAACGAGAATCAGACGGGCCGTCGACCATGTGTTGACGGCCCGTTGTGATATGGGGAAGGCTGCCCAACTGTATCCCGTAGCCCACCCGGAGCGCCAGCGGAGGGTGGGGCCATCTATTGCAGCTCGAATGTGTCTACTTCCATCATTGAGCCTTTCCATCCCAGGTAATTTCGACAACTTGACCACGGCCACTCCTCGGCACTTGTCACCAATCCGCGTTTCACTGGATTTTTGTGGCAGTGCTCGATCCGGCTGCGAACCGCATTGACACTGCGGCAATTGTGATCAAAACACCGCCGTTCCCAAAAAGCGTTGCGCTCAATCCCATTTCGTAGGACACGAAATTCTTTCAGCATCTCCGGATCGACCGATCGCAGGGCGCGCAAGGCGGCGTGCGCCGAACGATTCTTGGCGAGTCCGATCACCGGACCCAATTCGACTTCGACAGGAGGGACGACTACGAGATGGACGTGTTCAGGCATGATGACGTAAGCGAGAAGTCTCAGGTTATTTCGAAGACGAATTTCTCTGATCGAGTCGATGACGAACAGCTTCAGTGCATCGTAGCGGAGTGCTGGAATATCTCGATGCGTAACGAAAGTAATGAATCGAGCGCGCCCGTCATGATCGAAGTGGCGAAGGTTCATGGATGCAACAAATGAGTAGGAAGCTGCGAGGGCAATCACATTTGGAGAACCGAATCCCCACCCTCCGCTGACGCTCCGGGTGGGCTACCGGCTATTTGTTCTTTGGACGGGGATCAATGATAAAGGAATGTGCAGCCAAATATCGAAAATTTAGGTTGCCAACTCGCTTCATTTGCGCAAAGTCATAAACGATGATTGGTCCAGACGGTTTACCGAATGGAGTCTGATCGTTGGCAATGAGGCCGATCTCGCTATTGGGAAGAAACATTAGACCCGTGGGAGCGAATTCGGGGTACGGAATCGGAAAAGTGATACTGTCGAAGTCAGCAGCCGTCAGGATGACTTCCATAGAACGTGAACCGACATCATACTCAAAGAGTGTTCCCAAATCCGACGGGAAGTCATCGGGCCCGTAGTAGCCCAAATAGAGCCGATTGCCGACTTGCGGACGAGAGATGAAGAAACGGTAAGGTATGTATCGCTCAAAAAGCGGAGCACCGGTTTGTGCGCTGAATACAAGAAAGTAGAAAACCTGCGGGGCAGGAAGAACCACTGCATAGATTTCCGATCCATCACGGGACAGGAGAAACCCAGCCAATTGGACAACTGCTCCATCGACCCGCGGGACGGGAATTGACCTGACAATAGTCCAATCATCGACAAACTGATAGACGTCGATCGATGTGCCAGCTCCTGTGAATATCTCCGTGCCATCGGAGCCAAAAGTCACTTGGCGGCACGGGATATTGTTCTGAAATTCGACGGAGAGATCAGGCACCGTCAGCAGGGTTAAGCCCTGGTCGCTGCCAACCGCAAGCAATTGCCCCGAAGGGCTGAGCGATATGCCGCCATCCGGTCGCATCTCCCGCATTGCCAAAGTATCGTGAGAATCAAAGTCGGTCACGACGATGCCGAGTGGATTGCGACCTTGGAAGATGAGGTATCGAGCATCCGGCGTCAGTCGAAAAGTCACTGGTGGCTGCTCTGCCCAATAGAGGGAGTCGACGACCTCAAGTGTCTTAAGGCTGTAACGGTACGTATACTGAGCAAACGGTTGCACGATGCCGTATGACACCGTCAGGTAGTATTCGGCATCTTTCGGCGGAGTCGGGCAATTAGGGCAATCTTCGCCACAGCAGACTAGTGCGACAGTACCGCACAGCAAGAGCAGTGTCAGAAAGTACTTCCTCACATAGATTTCCTCCTTTATGAGATGGGCAAGTGAATCTCGACGCCTGCAACCTCGAAGTTCGCATTGCGGACATTTGTATCCACGTTCGAATTCCAAAGGGAGCGCTCTGTCACAGTTTCTGCATTCATCCTAGCCTGATGGGTCGCTCATGGCCCTTTGATAGTGCGCGTTGGGATCGATTGGCTGAATGAATGTTAACGTAGCACGGAGGGGTTGTCAAGACCTTTTGTCATAAAGAGATTCATTGGTTTCGTGCAGGTGGTGAGAATTCGCCGTACCAAGCTGTGGCGACACGGCCAAGGTTTTCATTGCGCGCCATCACGCCGCTCCGTATACTGCTCTATTAGTATGAACGGCGGCGCAAACATTGGCCGCAATTGCCGGTTGTTCCTGGAGCAACTGGAGCAAGTCGCCGGACGCTGCGGACGAAATCCGGCAGAGATTACGCCGATCGCGGTCTCCAAAACGATGTTGCTTGGCGATGCGTTGGAAGCCGTGAAAGCCGGTTTTGCGGATGTCGGCGAAAACAAGGTGCAGGAAGCCCAGGGGAAATTTGGCAATGTCGAGCGCGACTTCACCCTGCACATGATCGGGCACCTGCAGAGCAATAAGGCGAAAGCGGCTGTCGAGTTGTTTGACACGATCCAGTCGGTTGACTCGCTCAAACTGGCGCAGGCGATCGACAAGGAAGCCGAACGGCTTGGCAAGGTGATGCCGATCTTGCTCGAGGTCAACACCAGCCGCGAGCAGCAGAAGTTCGGACTGGCGCCGGAAGAGACTTCGGATTTGTTTGACCAGGTCAGCACGCTGAAGCACCTGCGGCTGACCGGTTTGATGACGATCGCGCCGTTTGTCGATGTAGAAGCCCCAATCCGGGCCGCCTTCAGCGAATTGCGCGGCCTGTTTGAGCGGATCAGGGCCGCGCACCCCGAGGCGGGTGCGTTTACAGAGCTGTCGATGGGAATGACGGACGACTGGGAGATAGCGGTTGCGGAAGGCGCGACGATGATCCGGATCGGGCGCGCGCTGTTTGGAGAAAGGACTTATTGAAATGCCGATCACGCCGGTGGATCTGCGGAACGCGAAATTCGACAAGAAAATGCGCGGCTATAGTCCGCTCGACGTCGACGCCCTGATTAACGAGGCCGCGGCGGAGATCGAGCGTCTGATCAACGTCAATAACGACCTGCAGCGGCAGGTCTTGTCGCTCGAAGACAAGCTGCGCACGTTTCAGAATCTTGAGAAATCGCTCAAGGAGACGCTGTTGACTGCGCAACAAGCCGCTGAAGAAAAGAAGAAGGCCACAGAGCGCGCGGCGGAAGTACAGATTCGTGAGACGGAAGCCGTTTGCGCTGAGATGAAGCAACAGGCGCACAAAGAAGTCGAGACGATGAAGTTTGAGTTGGCCTCGTTGAAGATGCAGAAGGTGCGGTTCAGCGCAGAGATCAAGTCGCTTGTGGATGCACACTTGAAATTGCTGGAAGAAAAGTCCGGTGGCGAAAACCTGGCGGAAGTTGCCTCGCAGGTTCAGAACCTCAGCACAACAATGAGCGAACCAGAATAGGATTGGACCAATGCAGTTGTACGATAAGATCATTGAAGCAACAAACTTCATCCGCACCAAGACCAAAGCGGAACCGCAGGTCGGGATCATTCTCGGCACGGGTCTAGGTCGGCTCGGCGAGAAGATCGAGCGCGAGACGGCGGTCGATTACCAACAGATACCACACTTCGCAGTCTCCACTGTCGAAGGGCATGCCGGTCGACTGATCTTCGGCAAGCTCAAGGGCAAGTCGGTGGTCGCCATGCAGGGACGCTTTCATTTCTATGAAGGCTACAACATGGAGCAGGTAACCTTCCCGGTGCGCGTCATGAAACAACTCGGCATCAAAGTGTTGATCGTCTGCAACGCCGCCGGCGGCATGAATTCGCAGTTTCGCGTCGGCGAGATGGTGCTGATCACCGATCACATCAATTTCCAGGCGCAGAACCCACTGATCGGGCATAATGACGAGCGCCTGGGGCCGCGGTTCCCCGATATGTACAACTGCTACGACCGCGAACTGGTTGATTTGGCCGAACGCACGGCCATCGACCTGGGTTACCGGGTGATGCGCGGTGTGTATGCCGCTGTCACCGGGCCGAATCTTGAGACGGCGGCAGAGTACCGCATGCTGCGCGCGATGAGCGCGGATTTGGTCGGCATGTCCACGGTGCCGGAAGTTCTCGTGGCAAGGCACCAGGGTACCAAGGTACTTGGCGTATCAATCGTCACTGATATGGGATTGCCGGATGACTTGCATCCTTGCAGTCACGAAAAGATTCTGGCGGCGGCGAACAAGACCGAGCCGCTGATGACGGAAATGATCGCCAGCGTGGTCGAAAGGATGCAGCTTTGAAGTTTGACGAACTGAAGTCGAACCTCTCGTTGGCCAAGCTCGAGGAGGAGATCCTCAAGTATTGGGAAGAAAACGACACCTTCCATGCCGGCGTGCGCCTGCATCAGAATGCCCCGCGATTTACTTTCTACGAGGGTCCGCCGACGGCGAACGGCCGCCCCGGTATTCATCACGTCATCGCGCGCACCACGAAGGACATGGTGTGCCGTTACAAGCAGATGCGCGGCTATCTCGTCGAGCGCAAGGGCGGCTGGGACACGCACGGCTTGCCGGTCGAAATCGAAGTCGAGAAGCAGCTGGGTTTGAAGTCCAAAGCCGAAGTCGAAAAATACGGGGTCGCTGAATTCAACAAGATGTGCCGCGAGTCGGTGTTCAAGTACGTCAACGACTGGAACGCGATCACGCGCCGGATCGGCTATTGGGTCGATCTCGACAAGCCCTATATCACCTGCGAGAACTATTACATCGAATCGGTGTGGTGGATTCTGGCGCAGCTTTACAATCGCGGGCTGATGTACAAAGGCCACAAGATTCTGCCATACTGCCCTCGCTGCGGGACGGGGCTCTCATCGCACGAGGTCGCACAGGGCTACGAGGATGTAAAAGATCCTTCGATCTTTGTGCGTGCGGAATTGGTTGACGAGCCGGGCACGAAATTCCTTGTCTGGACAACGACGCCCTGGACGTTGATTTCCAACGTGGCGTTGGCCGTGTCGCCGGATGCCGACTATGTCAAAGTCAAACACGGCGACGAGAAGCTGATTTTGGCCGAAGCGCTGGTTGAGAAAGTTCTCGGCGGCCATGAAGTCGAGATTCTCGAGCGCTTCAAGGGCGCGACGCTGGAACGAAAGCAGTATAAGCCGTTCTTCCCGTATTTTGCCGGGAAGTACGATGCGATCTACTATGTCACGCTCGCCGATTTTGTTACGCTGGAGGATGGCACGGGAATCGTGCACATGGCGCCGGCGTTTGGCGCAGATGACTATGCCATCGGCGTGAAATACGGTTTGCCGGTGATCCAGGCGGTTGAACCGGACGGGACTTTCCCCGCGGTCGTCATCGACTATGCCGGCAAGTTCATCAAAGATGCCGATCCACAGATCATCAAAGACCTGGACAAGCGCGGCATTCTTTACAAGAAAGAGATTTACGAGCACTCTTACCCCTTTTGCTGGCGCTGTCATTCGCCGTTGATCTACTACGCCCGCAAATCGTGGTACATCAAGACCTCGGAGCACAAAGACCGTCTGCAGGCCCGCAACAGCGAGATTAATTGGGTGCCGCCGGAGATGGGAACCGGCCGCATGGGCGAGTGGCTAGCGAATAACGTCGACTGGGCGCTGTCGCGTGAGCGCTTCTGGGGCACGCCGCTGAATCTCTGGGTCTGCCAGTCGTGCGAGAAAGTCACCGCGGTCGACTCCGTGGCCATGCTTCGCAAGCTGGCGACCAACGCGCCGCAAGATCTTGATCTGCACAAGCCGCACGTGGACAATCTCGAAGTGAAATGCGAGTGCGGCGGCCGCATGGTGCGCGAGCCGGAAGTCATCGATGTCTGGTTTGATTCCGGCGCAATGCCCTATGCCCAGTGGCACTATCCCTTCGAGAACAAGGAAGTCTTCGAGCGGAATTTTCCGGCGGACTTCATCTCAGAGGCCACCGACCAGACGCGCGGTTGGTTCTATTCGCTGTTGGCAATCAGCACGTTGCTCTTCGACAAGCCTGCTTATAAGAATGTCGCCGTGATGGGCTTCATTCTCGACAAGAAGGGCAAGAAGATGTCGAAGCATCTGAAGAACACGACGGATCCGTTTGACATTGTCGCCAAGTATGGCGCGGATGCCCTGCGCTGGTACTTATTGACGGTGAGCCCGCAACACCAGGTAACGCGCTTCGACATCGAAGGCGTCGCCGAAACGGAACGGAAGTTCTTTGACACGTTGAAGAACACTTATGCCTTCTTCGCGATCTACGCCAACATCGACGAGTTGAAAGAGCGCGCGCAGAGAGAGGCTGGCGGAAACCTGCGCCGGTTCCTTGAGTCGAAGGCAGGTGCGCCGGTAGAAATCGACCTTTGGCTGCAGTCGCGGCTGGAGACGGTCAAGAAGTTAGTAACCGAGGCGCTGGACGCGTACGATTTGACGCGCGCCTGCCGGGCGATTGAAGAATTCGTCATGGACGAACTCTCCAACTGGTATGTGCGACGCTGCCGCAGACGGTACTGGGCATCGGGAGACACGCCGGACAAGTTTCGCGCGTACCTTGAACTCTATAGTGCTCTGGTTGATGTCTGTCTCTTGTCTGCTCCGACGGCGCCGTTTCTAAGCGAGCGGCTCTATCGCGAGCTGGGAGACGGCACATCGGTTCATCACCAAGCGTGGCCGAAGTTCGAAGAAACACGAATCAACCCGGCTCTGGAAGAACGTATGGAAGCGGCGATCAAACTGGTATCGTTGGGACGCGCAGCGCGCAACAGCGTCCAGATCAAGGTGCGCCAACCGCTGCAGGAGATGAAAGTCAAGCTTCCAGCCGGTATTGAAGAGAACAATGTCGAGCCGTTGACGTCCGTGATAGCCGAAGAGATCAATGTCAGGAAAGTGACATTTCTCAAGGACACGACCGAGGTGGCGGAATACAAGTTGTTGCCGAATTTCAAGGAACTGGGCCCCAAGGTCGGCGGGGCGATCAAGGCTGTGCAGGCAGCGCTGGCGCAGCTAACGGAAGCGGATATCAGAAAATTCCTCGCGCTCAAGGAGCTGAAGCTAACGGCAGACAGCCGTGTGTTTTCGTTCTCCGGCGATGAGATTCAGGTGCGTTTGACTGGTAAGGGTGGCTTCGCCGTAGCTGCCGACGGCGGCTACACGGTTGCATTGACGACCGAATTGACCGAAGAACTCCGCGACGAAGGTTTCGCGCGCGAGTTGGTCAACAAGATCCAGAATATGCGCAAGGATGCCGACTTCAATGTCACCGACACGATTGCGGTTACGATTGCCGGCACGCCGCGGGTCACCGCCGCAGCGCAGAAACATCTGGATTACATCAAACAAGAGACGCTGGCGACCGATATCACATACGGTGAGCCCAAGGACGGCATAATTCGCGAATGGGATATTAACGGCGAGCCGGCCAAGTTGGCGATTCAGCGATAGAATTCTATTGTTGAATCCTGTCACAGGCGATTTCTTTCGCAGATGGTACGAGAACGGAAGGCTCTCAGTCGGAAACTGAACGATGCGTAAACGAGACCTGGAGAAATTCGAGAAACAACTGCTTGCCCGCCGGGAGGAGTTGGTCAAGGACATGGAGAATTTCAAGGACACGTCGCTCAGCACTACCACCAAGGATGCGACCGGCGACCACTCCAGCTACTCGTTCCATATGGCTGACCAGGGCACCGATGCCGAAGAGCGGGAGAAGGCTTTTATGCTGGCTTCGAAGACCGGCAGGCTGCTCTACCATATTGACGAAGCCCTGCGGCGAATCAAAGACAACACCTACGGCAAATGCATAAAGTGCGGTAAGCAGATTTCGGTCGCCCGATTGCAGGCCGTGCCGCACGCGCGATACTGCATCGACTGCAAGTCGCGTGAAGAAGAAGAAAAAGCTGCGAAGATTATTCCGCGCCAATAACTCGATGCCACTTCCCGAATCTCTGCGCTGGTCACCGGCAAATCGCTACCTGCTGCTATTGTCATCGATTTCGGGCTTGGTTTACCTGCTCGACCAGTTCACCAAAGAGGCCGCGCTTAAGTTCCTTAGTCCCGTGTCACACACGCCGATTTTCGGCGACCTCCTGCGGTTTACGTTGGTATTTAACGAAGGCGGCGCGTTTTCGACGCGATTAGGTTCAGCCTACTTCTATACGTTTGCCTCGGTACTGGTCATGATCATAGTGGTCATTGTACTATACCGTGACGCTGGCAAAAACCGCATACTGGATACCGCCCTCGCGCTGGTTCTCGGCGGGGCCCTGGGGAATCTGACCGACCGTTTGCGCTTTGGCGCCGTGGTTGATTTCATAGACTTTGACTTTCCTGATATTGCATTGGCTCCGGGCAAGCTTCTCTTCTTCGACTTTCCGGGCTACTCGCTCGACCGCTGGCCGGTATTCAACATCGCGGACTCAGCCGTGTCGGTCGGCATGGTTCTCCTGGTGATTGCCCTGCTGGTCGATTCGCGAAAAAGGCAGTGTGTCGTTAATCCAGTTGACAATTCCACGACTGCCTGAGTCACAGCGACTCGATCTCTACCTGGCACAAGCGAACCTCGGGTTGTCGCGCAGCCGGATCAAGCGGCTGTTCGGCGAAAAGCGTGTGACGATGAACGGGCAATGGGTGCGGGTATCGTTTCAGGTGAGCGGCGGCGAGAAGATCGAAATCGATGTTCCCGATGAAAAACGCATTGCGTTCGCCGCCGAGGAAATCGACCTCGAAATCGTCTATGAAGATGACGTTCTGGCCGTCGTCAATAAGCCGGCCGGATTGGTAACGCACCCGGCGCCCGGCAACGAATCCGGCACTCTCGCCAACGCTCTCCTGCATCACTTCACAGATCTTTCAACGGGCTACGCCAAAGGCTTTCCGGGACTAGTGCACCGGTTGGACAAGAATACCAGCGGCCTGATGGTTGTCGCCAAGAGCGATACCGTCCAGCGTGATCTGGCACAACAACTGATGAAGCGATCTCTGCGACGGGAGTATTGGGCACTAATCTGGGGCAAGTTCAAAGAGCCCGCGGGACGAATTGATCTGGCGATTGGGCGGTCTCGGACTGATCGCAGAATAATGACCTCAGGAAGTCCCAAGCCACGCGAAGCCGTCACGCACTACGAGACAATCGAGGAGTTCTTGATCTTTAGCTTGCTTAAAATCCATCTGGAGACCGGCCGCACCCACCAGATCCGCACGCACCTCAAGGAATCGGGGCACCCGGTTCTGGGCGATCCCGAATATGGCGGACGGGAGAACCGGCTATCAGGAATCGAGGCGAGGCACCGCGCCTTCGTGGGCAAGCTTCTGGAACTGACTGGGCGCCAAATGTTGCACGCCAAGCGGCTAAAGTTCGTCCATCCGGTCACCGGAAAATCGGTTGACTTCGAAGTCGATTTACCGGATGATTTTAAGCAAGTACTGGACTACGTGCGTCAGTATCGGTAGGAAAGGAAGACTATGCGCAAAACTGTAACGATGCTGTTGCTCCTCGCGTGCGGCTTGTTATTCCTGCCGTCGACGCCGATAGATGCTGCCCGTAAACCTCGTCCCTGGCCGGAGATCAACCTGTCAACCTTGCCTTCGGTTGTCGGCATGCCGAATTCGTGGCCCTTTGAGATTCAGCACCGCAGTGCAGTCTACCTCGCCGACTTGGATAAGCTCCATGTCGCGGTGAGCTACGGTCGCGGCCGGAATGACAACGATTTGAATCCGCTATCTGGCAACATTGCCGGTCGTTATGGATATTCATTCTATCGCAGAATTGACTACTCCATCGACAACATCAAGCTCGATGTCTACTCGCACCTTGGTAAGCGCACGTTCGGTTCGCTCTGGGCCACCTATGGCGAAGATGAGAACCGCGACAGCAAGTCTGCCTTCTTGGAAGCCGAGCCCAATCGTGTTGAAGTTCGATCAGCTTTTGCCTGGAATTTCAAACCCGGTTGGACCGCTGCTGCTGCCGGATCATTTTCGAACTATCCGTATGCGTATGTGTTTGCGCTGCAGCCGTCAGGCTCAAGCCCAGCGGATTCGCAGTTTATGCTGCCGGCCAATGTTGGGGAGCATTTCACCGGTATTGTCGATGTGATGAACCGGACACAGAAGAACCTCGAATTGATTTTCGGGGCCGAGTTTCACGCCCACTACACGAAGTTTGCCGCACCGGATCCGCCGGATGGCGCAAACTACCGCGATACCTCGGAGGTCAAGGAGTACATTTACAGCACAGCTCCGCGCCTGATTGTCAGGAAGACTTTTTCAACCGGCGATTACCTGCGCGCCGGAGCTTCTGTCTACTTCAATCTCATCGACTACCAATATGCCGGAGCAGGACGGTGGGAGTATCCGTCGTTGGGAATTCCCTCATATCGTACGCAAACGCTTCTCTCGATGGTTCCCAAGTGGAATTTCTACATCGATGGCAGCAGGCTGTTGGGCGCCAACACGGTCTTTTATTCGGCGCTTCAGTTCACCGGTTACCCCAATCGATTGACCCGCGAGGACACGGACTTCGTTCCGGTCGATCTTTCGCTCCTCGATGTGGACAACATCACGACTGTGGCTTGGACGGCCGATATCTCGAGCAAGCTGACTCGCATCTTCCATGGATCGATCGGTTTCACGTTGCGCTATCTCGATACCGGCTTCTCAAGCGACCTTGATCCGGCAACGACGCCGGCCGATGACCGCAAGCTCTATCCCAGCTTGCACGTTGGCACACAAACCCGTTTCTACAAGAGCTTGTGGTGGTCGGTTCGAGTGAACGATTTCCACTTGTACACTTCGGAAGAGGTGGGCACGGCTCCGCTTTTCGAAAACCGCTTCTATTTCGAGACAGAGATTCTGTTTCTCGGCCTGTAGGTAAGCAGACAGTCCAGCCAGCTGACAAACTTCGAAGCAAACAAAAAGGGCACGCGGTAGCGTGCCCTTCTCTGTTGCGATTGTCAACGACTGCCGACTACCAGCGCACCAGTCGTTCGGCTTCGGCCATGATCTGGTCGATTTGCGGCAGACAGGCGCGGTCACCATCAGGGCCGTAGGCGATACGGACATCCGGCGGAGTGATCATGCCGATCGGGGCATCGAGATAACCGAATGCTTCTGAAGTCGTAATGACCGCAGCGATCGTCGCGCCGGTGCCGCCGGGGAAGCGATCTTCCGAGACGATCAATACTCGCCCGCAATCTATCGCTGCCTGGCGAATGGTCTCTTCGTCCATCGGTTTGAGCGTGCGCAGGTCGATGACGCGGGCATTGATGCCCTTCTCAGCCAGCAACTCAGCAGCCTTCAGCGACATCGGCAGCGTAATGCCATACGATATAATCGCCAGATCCGAATCCTGATCGCGGTAGGTCTTAGCCTGGCCGAACGGAATCGTGAAGTCGAGTGCCGGATACGGCCGCTCGATAACCACACCGTCCCAATCGCGACGATTATAGAGCGCCACGGCCTCGCAGAAGAGCACCGGGTCTTTGCAACCAACGGCTGTGCGGAAGAGCCCAACGGCGTCTTCAGCGTTGGAAGCGCAGACAACATGTAGGCCTGGGATGTTCAGGAAAGTTCCGAGATTGGCCTCGGAGTGCCAGAACGACCCTGCGCCCTGTTTGTATCCACCATAGGAACAGCGGATGACCATGTCGGCATGTTCCTGTTTCTTCGAGCGCTGATGAAGCGTGCAGATGCGGTCCTTCAGGTGCTGGTAGGCCGGCGACATATAGTCGATGAACTGGATCTCCGGCAGCGCCTTGCGCCCCTGGTAGGCATGACCGGACGCTTTGCCGAGAATGCCGGCTTCGTCAAGCGGAGTGTTGAACACACGATTGACGCCGAAGGCGCGCTGCAGACCCTGGGACACGAGAAAGACACCGCCCTTACCCTTCAGAATCTTCTGCTCTTCCGTGTTGAACTTCATCTTACCGGAGAAATCGGCGACGTCTTCACCAAAGAGAACCACGTCGGGCGTCAACAGGAAGGTGTCAAACAACGCATAGTTCATCGCACGGCGGAGCGTCATCGGCCCGAGATTCTCTGGAAGTTCGGCCGATGGGCGGGCACCCATTTCGTGATATTTCTTGTACTCTTTCTTGCGGTCACCCTTATAGGCGTTGACGTACTTGTTCCAGCGTTCCTTGGCGTTGTCGTAAGTGTAGTCGGTGACAAGGCTGATGACAAAGTCGCGGGTCTTAAGCTGACGATCGGCAACGACCTCAGCAGAGATCTTCGAGACTTCAGCGTCGTACTTTTCGTACATCCCCTTGATCTGGTCGGCGGTAAGCACTCCGTCTTCGATCAAGACCTTGGCGGCCTTGAGAATCGGGTCGTTGGTGTAGTGCCATTTTTGTTCAGCCAGCGCCATATAGAATGACTGGTCGTCGGAACCGGAGTGGCTTTCTTCGCGCACGACACGAATATTGGAAAGCACCGGTCCCTTACCGGAACGGGCGTACTCGATATTCTCTTTTTGGTGCTTGAGCACTTCTTTAATCTCAGTGCCGTCGAAGTGGTCAATCTTCAGCCCGAAGCGCTGATACCCCTCGAACGGCGAAGTCGGATCGCCATCGGGGAACTGCTCTTCCACCGAGACCGAGATTGCCCAGCCACAATTGTAGATTGCGAAGATGTTGCGAGTCTTGTCAAACACGGAATAGAAGACCGCGCGGGCGAATTCGGCTTCCGAAGTCGAACCCTCGCCAATCGACGTGTAGACGACGGCGTCTTTCGGCCAGCGACCGCCGGGGTAACGCGCCTGCTGCGAAATCGGCGTCGGGTTCTTGATCGCTTCTCCAAGCCCGGCTGCTTCGAGGGCGTGCGCGCCGGTCGGAGAAGCCTGCGGCAAAATCGACTCTTTGGCGTGTGCCGCATGGTGGTGCTGGATCATGCCGCCGGTTGAAGATGAGCGCGGATCGCCAATCGCTTCGAGCATTTTCTGCCGGATATCGATGCCGCGGGTCAGATCCAGAGTCATGTTACGATAGTAACCGAAGAACGGATCGTCCTGGCGCAGCAGAAAGCCGGTACAGGCATCGAGGAGTTCCTTGCCGGAGGACCCGATGAAGAAATAGCATTCGCCGCGACGGGTGAGGAGTTTCTCCTCAATCAGGATGCGCCGCGACTTGATCATGATGTCGAAGATGTACTCGAGGTCCTTGGCGGAAAGTCCGGAATACTCTTTCAACGGCTTATCGCGGTCGGTGATGTACTTACCGACCTTGTCAAAGGTCTCAACTTGTTGTAGTATTTCTTTAATATCCAAGGTTCTCCTACCTTTCCAGGAGGTAAACGAAAATTCGAAAATAAGTACGTAAGTTACTGCCCGTTAGCTAAATCTCAAAGTGATTTTTTGGCTGGTGCAGAGCCAATAAGGACTTGAGCGACCCATTTATTTGTGCCAGGCCGCGCCGACAACCGCCCCAACTTTCTGCCCTCCAAGCGTTTCTTTGTGCCGATAAGATTTGCAGTCAAACGCTCACTCCCATTGACTCCCAAGGTTGATGGGAGTGAGCGATTGGACCGCCACGTAGATTAGAAGTAGACGGATAGTCCGAGGCGGACCGAGGTCGCGTCGACATTGATCCCCTTAGACTCCTGCAGACGAGTCACGACTCGCGAGTAGCTACTTCCGGCCAAGTTGTCGCTTCGCACGTTTTCCTGCTCCATCCAGCCATAGACTACCTGCAATCCGTATTCGCCGAGAAGCCCGAAGGACCGATGAGGCCTCCACTCGGCACCGATGGTCATCACCGCTCCGACCGAGAGATCATTGAGTTCTTCTTCCGTGCGGCTCCGGCCGCTCGTCTCGATGGTAGACTCCGATGTGCGATGAGCATAGGTGACAATTGGACCCAGCCCGGCATAGCCGAACGATTTGCCAATTTGCCCGATTTGTCGCAATATCTGCCATCGCGCCGAAATCGAGTAACGGCTGCTGGATTCGGCGCGACTCACGACGATGGTCGTATCGTTTCCGTTTGTGTAGTCCCGGATTTCACTTTCGCTGGCTTTGGTTCCGGGATCAAGCGAGAGACTCAGTCCCAGGCGCCACCCGGAGGTCTCAGTCACCATCTTCTTGATCGAAACGACGGAGCCCAGATAACTGAATATTTGCTCGTCAGCGACGGCAAATTGAAGCGCCCAGCGGGCAGGCTTCTGTGTGCCGCTGGAATCGGCAGAAGTTTGTCCGAACAAGGATGATGCACCCAGCACCAGCAATACTGCCAGTGCAGCAACGGTCATGCGGTTCATTTTGTCCTCCCGTGCGGTTTCTGATATTGAGAATATCCCTTTGCTCAGGCAGTCAGCCATTCTTAGAGCAGACAACTGTCCCGAACATCGTGAATTCTATCGACAATGTCAACAACACATTGATTCAGCCAGAAGGAGTACACGCGTCGTTGCGATATATTCCGAAGAACGTGTGATGGCGAGGAGTGATCCTCGGGGTTAGGTTCTGGTTTGGCCAGGAGTTAATAAGACTTAGGTCAATGTCCTTGCGCAGTTAACCGCAAACTGCCGGCACTCCGAGAGCTTGGATTGGTCCCGGAGAACTGATCCGATCGGTGATTCTTCGTGCGCGTAAGTGAACTTCCCCGCTTTCGTGATACCGCACCAGACGAAGAATCCGCCAACCGTGCGTTCCGCCGGTTCGAATTTCTCGCGTTCGCCACCCACAAGAATGTAAGCACCCTTGCAGGAGAGGATTCCCTGGTTATCAAAGACGGCGCGGCCGTTTTCGAAACGCGGCGGGCGAAAACAGTTGCAGCGATCGATAAACAACTTGGTCTGAGCCGACACACCATCGAAGTAGATCGGCGAGGCGATCAGGACGAAGTCGGCGGAGCGGAGATGCTCCAACACAGGATGCAAGTCATCTTGATAGATGCACAGCATAGGGCGCGGATCGACTCCGCATGACTGGCAAGGAATGATATTGAGGTCGTTAAGTCGAACCGTGGCAACTTCCGCATCGGCGATAACCGAGCGAAACCCCTTTTCAAACTCCAGCGCGAGCAACTCCGTCGAGCTGCCGTGACGCGGCGAGCCGTTAATGATTAGCAGCTTCTTCTTCATCGAGCAATTGATAGTATTCCCAGAAGCAATTATCAAGTCGCTCCTGCGTCGCTTTCTGCTGGGTACCCAGATCCGAGAGCTTCTGCCAATCGGCAGCGAAGCGTTCGTCGAGCTGGTCTGACTTGATTTGTGCCAACTGCGCTTCGATCCCCGAGATCTCGTCCTCGAGTTCTTTGATGCGGCGGCGGCGGGAAGTCGCGAGATTCTTCATCCGGCGCTCTTCTTTGTAAGAATCGCGTTTTTGGCTGCGATCGCCGGCGGGCCCGGTTTGTGCCTGCTGCCTTTTGCGTTCGACGTACTCGGAGTACTTGCCGTCAAAGTCGATGAGCCGGGTATCTTCGAGCGCCAGGATGCGAGTAGCGACGGAATCGAGAAAGAAACGGTCGTGACTGATGAACAGGACCGTTCCGTCAAACTCCCGCAGGGCTTCCTCGAGCACTTCGCGAGAGCCGATATCAAGGTGGTTCGTCGGCTCGTCGAGAATCAGGAAGTTCGCCGGCAGTGCCAAGAGCCACGCCAGCGCCAATTTCTTCTTCTCGCCGCCGGAGAGCATCTTAACTTGCTTGAAAACGTCCTCGCCGAAAAACAAGAAACGCGCCAAATGGCTGCGCAGTCTGAAGGCATCCCACTGCGGTTGAAGGTCCCAGACTGTATCGAGGACAGTGCTGTCAGGATTGAGCATTGCAAGTTCCTGGTCGAAATACTCGTAGTCGACATTACGGCCGATCTCGACCGAGCCATCCTTGCATTCAATTTCTCCCAGAATAGCTTTGATCAAAGTCGTCTTGCCGGTGCCGTTGCGGCCGATCAAAGCGACCTTGTCGCCGCGCTCGATCTCAAAAGTTGCATCAGAGAACAAGACGCGCTCGCCGTAAGCAAAGGCGAGATCCTGTACCCGCAAGATCGAGTGATACGAGCGGCGAGAGGCGGCCATGCGAATCGTGGCTTTCTTGGCTTCGGTCGTCGGCGCGCTAAGCCGTTCGAGTTTGGCCAGAGAACGGCGACGCGACTGCGCCTGCTTGGTCTTCTGCCCGGCGATGTTCCGCACGATAAAATCTTCGATCCGGGCGATTTCTTCCTGCTGATGCAGGTACTTCTTAAGCTGGAGCCTGCGGCGCTCGGCGCGCTCTTCGCAGTACGCAGTGAAGTTGCCGTGGTACAATTCAAGGCGGCCTTGCTCCAGCTCAACGATCTTGTTGACCACGTGATCAAGAAACACGCGATCGTGGGAGACGACAATCAGTGCACCGTCAAAGTTCTGCAGGTAGTTTTCCAACCAAATGGTCGATTCGATGTCCAGATGGTTGGTGGGTTCATCGAGAAACAGCAGGTTTGGCTGGCGCAACAACACCTTGGCAAGCGCCGCGCGGTTGCGCTCGCCTCCCGAGAAACTCGCAATCGAGCGGTGGAAATCGCTTTCCGCAAAGCCGAGTCCGACCAGCGTCGACTTGATCGTGTCGTCCAGCGTATAGCCGCCGCGGACTTCCCACTCGTGCTGCAACTCTCCATACGTTTCCAACTCGCTTTCATTACCGGCCGCGATGGAAGCTTCCAGAGATTCCATGCGACTCTTGAGTTCGAGAAGTTCGCTGTAAGACTCGAGCATGGAGAGGAAGAGCGAGTAATCGGACGCAATCTCGTCTTCTTGCGACACGTAGCCGACCTTGCATTGGCCGTTTAGCGTCACATTGCCGATATCGGGGTGCACCTGACCAAGCGCGATTTTGATGATGGTGGTCTTGCCGGTACCGTTGGGTCCGACGAGGCCATACTTCTCCCCTTTCACGACCTGCAGGTCGACGCCGCGCAGGAGATGGTCATCATTGTACTTCTTTTCAATCCCGGCGAGCTGAAGGTAAATCAACCAGCATTCACCTCCGGCTGGCGGGCAGTAAAGGCGACAGCCATCTCGGCAAGCAAGAACAGGAATCCTGCCAGCAAGAACAGCTTCCACAGCTCGGTTCCGAAGCGGGCTGAGGCAATCGCTTCGGCCGGGTCCTGACCAAAGCCCAGCACAACCACGTTGGCACCGGCCACTTTGGCGCCGATAGTTCCGGGGTCGGTGTATTCGGGAGTTGATTCTGAACTCGGGAAGTTAACAGCAAAGATGTCGATCACGCGATTGTCACCCAGGATGCGGTAGATCCCGGTATGATGCAGCCGTCCCAGGCTAAAAGCAATGGCGCCGGCGCGGAGGGCGGCCTCTACCTGTGTCGTGTCACCGTTCGGGGTGACAAGGGAGTATTGCCGGGCATTCTGGGGGCCCAATTCACGTGTAATCTCAGTGCCAGCAATGAGGGTCTCACGCTGATTGAGAGGCTCCGACACCAAGTACTCAATCGAGCGATTCAATAAGATGACGGAGAGCGGTCGAAACACCAGATCTGAGTAGTTCTCGTCGAGGCTGAAAGTGAAGAGCAGAGCTTTTCCCTTGCCGACTGCGGCTTCAAGAACGGCCGGAGCATTGTCTGAAAACCGGGCGAGAATTGTCGAGCGCGCGGATTCTCGCGTGCTGAAGTGCCCGCTGAATTCGGCTTGCGGCAACTTGTCGCCGCTGAATTGACGGTACGGTGAAAACAACGGGTGCGCTAAATCGAGTTTGTTCAGAAGGTACCTTCCGCCCCCGGTCGCCGGGACAGCCGGCGCCTGGAGAATCTCCAAACCAAACATCGATTCGGCAACTTCATCGCTGAAAGCGGAAAATTCCAGATCAGGCCGCATCAGGAACAAGGCGGAGCCGCCGGTGTTGACGAAGTTACGCACCGCCGAGTAAAGTGCGGGCTGCGGACGCCCCCTGGCATTGACAATAATCGCATCGAATTCCATGAGATTGGCGGTTGCCGCCTGAAGCGTGCCAATGATCTGAACGCTTTTGGCCAGCGACTGGCTCTCGCTGGGAGCCAAAGCGTTCTTCAGATAGAATGCCTCGCGGTCGTCGTCGGACACCAGTGCGATTTTGCTTCCGGAGGGAATTCGCATGGCAAATCCCGCACGATTGTCAGCCAGGAGATCATCGTCATCAATTGACAACTCTCCGTAGAGATACCCTGGTTCCGTCGGGGTGTGTTCGAAAGAAACGCGACCCGTGCCGGATGGCGGTACCGAAAGATCGGTCTGCGCGATGCGGCGATCGTTCACATCGAGCGATACGAGCAGTTCTTCCGGCTGGTCTTCCTTAAGGTTGTGAATCTCGCCCTGAACCGAAAACGAGCGACCGGCTGTGATGATCTGGTTGGGAAAGATCACTTTGTCGACCGCTGCGTTGCTGACACCATCCAGACTCGTCTGCGTAAGGAACAGCTTCACATCGAGTTTTTCCGCCTGGAAGGACTGATATTCGAAGTTTCTCCAGGCATCTCCCTGAAAGTCGCTGAGCAGATATACCTCAAGGTTGGGATCCGTTGCGGCGCGCAGGATTTCGAGTGCGCGAGCAAAGGCGACTTGAGGCTCCGTCTCCGAAGCTGATGGCGTCAATGTCTTGAGAAAGGCGCTGAGTCTTGCAAAGTCCGAAGTCGGTTCGCCGGAGTCGTAGCGAATCGTCGAGCCGAAGCCGAGGATGACGACTTTTTCCTTCTCCGCAAAGTTCTTCAGAATCGCTTCCGCCTTTTCGATGCTGCGTTCAAAGAAACTCCCGGAATTGGTTTCAGTTTGGCAGGAGCCGGAAATATCGATCATGATGACCGCGGTCGTCGTCGTCTTACCGCCCAGCGCCGGAAGATAGCCGCCTTCGATCGTTGGCCGCGCGAAGGCGAAGGCGATCGCAAGCAAAGCCAGCGTTCGCAAGATCAGCAGCAGGATCTGGCGGATCTTGACCTGGCGCATACGCGTCTTCTGCAATGAAAGCAGGTACTTGACGGTCGAGAACTCAACGATCTTGACTCTCTGTTTGTTGAACAAGTGCAACAGAAGTGGAATCGAGGCCGCCGCTGCAAAAAGGAGCAAAAAGGGATTAATAAAATTCATCGATCTGGATGCATTTCCCGGTTATGGCCATCAACTTGGAATCTCACCGAATTTCGCGTGATTGCAGGAATCGGCCCAAGTGCAAGCAATAAAGCTACAAGCTTCTACGAATGAAAGCCCGATTAGTTCTTGAAGGGAGTTTTCAAGTAGTCCTGTGCCAAGTGTCGGTCGAGGTAGGCCGTTGGCAGCCTGAGGACTTCCTGGTACTCTTCTTTCGCACCCTTGCGGTCCTTTTTGAGGTCCTTGGCTTGGCCCATGGCCAGGAGTATCTGTCCAACATAGAACATCCGTTCTTCGAGAAACAACGCCATCTCGAGGTGCTCCAAAGCAACGTCGATTGAGCCCAGCCGCAGCGCCGCCTTTCCGACACGCAAGTATTGAAGGGGATTGTCGTTGTTGGCTGCCAACAAGACCTTGCTGTTGTCAAGAGCGAGTTGAAAGTAAGCCGACGCCGAATCCTTTCGCCCCAGAGCGAAATAAAGGTCGCCGATGACGAGATCATAATCGATCTGCAGGCCGGGAGTCCGCGTGGCCTTGCGCACGGCTTGCATCAATTCCATGGCGCGCTTGACATTTCCCCGAAACTGCTCGATTTGGGCGAGTTTTGCCGTCGCTTGATTTGCAACTGAATCGCCTTCGGCAATGGGTGCAAAGATTGCCGCGGCCTCGTCCACCTTGCCGGCCGAGAGCAGAAGGTTAGCGTAGTAGATACGGGTACCGAGATCGCTCTCGGACCCTGAAGCAGACGGTTTTATGAACTCAGCGGCCTTTTCGAATTCGCCAAAGGTGTAGTAGAGACTCGACAACATTCGCGGCGCCCAGGCGGTATCTTTGAGTTCGTCAAACGCCGTGCGCGCATAGGGCAAGATTTCTGTCGTCTTCATGAACATCTGCGCCCGGGAGGCAAAGAAGCTGAGGGCACCGTAGGTGAAAGAGACTGTATCTACGTACTGGCGCCACTCGGCTTCGACATTTGCCAGTGGTTCATTGTAGACGCGCTCGAACACCGCCGGCAAAGTCAGGTCAGTGGATTCCTGGTACAGATTAACCAGCTTGCCGCGACCGCGAGTATTCAGCAGGAAGTTGACGAAAGAGCCCGCGATTCCCAATGATACGTTGCGGTCGAGGGCGCGGTAGTCCCGTGAGATTGACAAACTCGCAATCTCCGGCAACTGACCGGACTTGGCGAGGGCCTTGATCGGCAACTCGGCATAGTTGAGGCTGGCAACCATGCCTTCATGGAGAAAAGCCGGAGAATATCCCATGACCCGCATCAGGCGCAGCATGTAGACGACTTCGGGGTGAAGCTCGTTCACGCCGTGAGTGAAGTGGGCAAAAACGCTGTGGCGGGCATAGTCGAGCGCGTTGTCCCAACGCGGATCCCACCCGACATCCGGAACGCGGCACGGAGAGATATAGAAATTGGTCTTGGTGCGATCGCTGAACTGGAAGCGTTCGACGAGGCCGTCATAGTCGCGCTCAAAGGCGTCGCGAATCTCGTTCCAGCGATAATCACCAAGCGACTGGCGAATGAAATAGAAATCGAAGTCACCCGAGGGGTCAAATCTGAAATCGTCGCCGGCGAATCGATACTCGCAATCCGAAACAAGCGTACCCAGCGAATCGAATTGCATGCGGATGCGATAGACGGAGCCCGCGCGGACAAGCGCCGAATCAAAGAATACGGCGGCGCCGCGAAAGATCACATCACGCCGGAAGAAGTTGCGCGGCGGGTTGCTGTTGCCGAAGACCTGGGAATGCAGCTGAATAACCGTATCATGAAGCGCTGACGCTGTCAGTTGGTAGCTGAAATTCCCCATGCTGAACTGAAAATCGCTATCCAGCAGAGCCCCGCAGGAACGGCTATCGACAACGGTCCAGTTTCCATCCTGGGGCCGCTCCAGAAATTCGCAGGTAAAGAATGCGGCCGGTTCAGCTTTCGTGGGGGATTCAGCGAAAAAAAAGATCAACGCAAGTACGATCAGTACCGACCTCAAACAGTCCCCTCGACTTTCTTTCGCAGCAGATCAATCACCTTGTTCTCCGTCAGGATCGGTATTACATCGAGCGTGTCAACGGCGCAGGCGGTTACGATGTCGGCGCCGTAGCCCAACTCGCGCAGGTAGCGCGCATGATCGGCGCGGCTGACTACAGCCTCGATGGAGTCCGCCTGGTTCTTATACCACATATGTGCCACTTGAGCCGCATCGTTGTCGGTCTGAAACGCCCCTGATGTGACGAGTTTGTCGATCAGAGCGCCGCCGCAGAACGTGTCCTCCAGCGAAAAATTCCCCTGCCTACCCGCACAGACGATGGCGACGTCTTTTTGTGCAACCAGGATCGCCTCAGCCACTGCGGAAAGATTGACGAATCCGCAAATCATCGTCTGGATGGCCGGTGCGCACTTAAGGATTGCCCGGGAACCGTTGGTGGAGGCAAAGATCAAGACCTTGTCGCGGACGACTTCGGACGAGTATTCGGCGGGAGAATTGCCGAGGTCAAAGCCTTCGACCTTATTGCCGTCTCGCTCGCCACAAAGCAACACTTTGGCGCGATCCAGATTGGCCCGCATTGCCGCTGCATCACCGGTGGCGCCAACCGGAACAATTTCTCGGCATTCGTTCTGAATTGCGGTGCAGATCGAAGTTGAAGCCCGCAAGACATCAATGACGACAGCGATGCGCCCCCGCAGCTTGGCGTCAGTCAGCGGCTGCGGAGTGAAGTAGAGTTTGACTATCATAGCCGACTATTTGTGGGTTCCGTTCTTGTAAAAGGCGCCTTTGATGACCTCGGCAGCGCAACGTTTGCCGCGGATGTCAATCTCAACCATGTCACCGACTTTACCGTACTCGCGATCAATATAACCCAGCGCAATACCCTGCTCGATTGACGGACTGAAACAGCCCGAGGTAACGACGCCGACGTTTTTGTCGCCGATGAAGATCGAGTAGCCGTGGCGTGGGATCGCCTTGTCCTTCAGCATCAGAGACTGCAGGCGGCGCGGTGGTTTGCCTTCTTTCATTTTCAAGATCGGCTCACGGCCAATGAAATCACCTTTTTCGACCTTGCAGATCCAACCCAGTCCGGCTTCGATGGGATTGGTCGTCTTGTCGATGTCGTTTCCGTAAAGCATGTAGCGCATCTCGAGTCGCAGACTATCACGCGCACCGAGGCCGATGGGTTCAGCGCCGAAAGCCTTGCCCGCCTCAACCGCCTGATCCCACAGTTGAGTGGCGATTTCCGGATCACAGTAAATCTCGAAGCCGTCCTCGCCGGTGTATCCGGTGCGGCTAAACAAAGTGTCGCGACCGCAGAACTTTGCCCGGCCCGATTCATAGTACCCCATCGCCGACAGGTTGAAGTCCGTCAGCTTGGCAGTTGCGGCTTCTGCGTTCGGTCCCTGGATCGCCAGCAGACCGAGTTCATCGGAACGGTTTATTAAATCGACGCCGGCGGGTTTATGCTGCATAAGCCAATCGAAATCTTTATCGATATTGGAGGCATTTACGACGAGCATGTATTCGTCTGGCAGACGATATACCAAGAGATCATCGACAATGCCGCCATCAGGATAACACATGGCAGAGTACTGAACCTGCTGCATGCGCAACGTGGACGCATCGTTGGTGGTCATTTTCTGGATGAATTCCAGTGCACCGGCGCCACGGACGAAAAATTCGCCCATGTGGGATAAGTCAAAGAGGCCCAGGCTCTTGCGCACCTGAAGATGTTCCTGGTTTATCGAACGGTATTGAATCGGCATCAGAAATCCGGCAAATTCCACCATCTTGGAACCCAGCTTCTGATGACACGTCGTAAACGGTGTGTTCTTGATTTGAGTCATGGTAGGTCAACCCAACTTTCTCCATCCCAAACGTTCGTTCCATATTATGCACACAGCGCGTAAGCGTCAATCGGTTTTTCCGCAGCGCCGAGCCGAGAAGTGTCAGAAGCCAGAGATTAAATTCCATCAAGATCAAGTCATATGTTCGTACAAGGATTCGATGATAGACCAGAACCAAGAGATTGTGCTGAATCCTTCGATATCGAGTTCCGTGGTTGATGGGGTTTCCATCTGGCACAGACCATTGAGTGGCCGTACATGAGTGTCTTATTCCCGTTCTCTGAGTACTGGTGGTTCTACCTTGCGTTTTCGGGGTTTGTTCTCTTGTTGCTGGCGCTGGACCTTGGCGTCTTTCACCGCAAAGCGCACGCCGTTTCCAATAAAGAGGCGGCGATTTGGAGTACCATCTGGGTCGCGCTGGCGCTGCTCTTCGCCTTGTTCCTCTACAAGTATTCGGCCGCAAGTTTTGCCGATAATCCGCGTTTGCTGGCGATTCCAGGATTCGATAGTGAAGCGGCGGCCAAGACCGTTGCGCTGGAGTATCTCACGGGCTTCATTATTGAAAAGTCCCTCGCAGTCGACAACATCTTCGTCTTTGTTTTGATCTTCAATTATCTGGCGATTCCGCTCACCTATCAGCATCGTGTCCTCTTTTATGGGATCATCGGTGCGCTGGTGTTTCGGGCAATCTTCATCGCCCTGGGGTCCGTTCTGCTACAGTACCACCTGATCGTATATCTCTTTGGTGCATTCCTGATATTCACCGGTATCAAAATGATGTTCACGCCGGACAAGGGTCTCGAGCCGGAGAAGAACCCGCTGGTGCGGTTTCTGCGCCGTTTCTTCCCGGTAACGCCGACGATTGAAGGGGAGAAGTTTTTCCTGAAACGTGAGGGGCGGTGGTTTATCACGCCGCTGATGATCGCCTTGGTCCTTGTGGAATTCTCGGACATCATCTTTGCCGTCGACTCTGTGCCGGCGATCTTTGCCATTACGAAGGAGCCGCTAATCGTCTTCACGTCAAACGTCTTTGCGATCCTCGGCCTGCGGGCGCTCTATTTCTTGCTAGCGAATATCGTTGATCGCTTCCACCTGCTGAAGTACGGATTGGCTACCGTGCTGGTTTTCGTCGGCCTGAAGATGGTCTGGTTGAACAATGCGTTCGACGGCAAGTTTCCGGTTACGTGGTCGCTGGGGATTATCGGCGCCGTGATCGCGATCTCGGTGATTCTATCCTGGCTGATTCCCCCGCGCACGAAGTCTTCAGCCTAGTCGGCGCGAATCCAGTTGATTCGAAAACCCTCGCGAATGCCGTAGCGGTCAACAAAGCCCGCATTGACTTCCACTACATATTGCGCCGCGGCTGATGACGGATAGCTGGTCTCAGCATAGGGGGTGGTATTCTTGTGAATCGTGACGATCTCCCGCTTGGAGTTGACGAAGAGCATGTCGAGAGACAGGATCGTGTTTTTCATCCAGAAAGCTTGCATGGCCTCGTAAGGAAAAATGAAGAGCATGCCTTGACTGAACTCCATCTGATCGCGATACATCAGACCCCGGTTCCGCTCGTCGTTATTCTCGGCGATCTCTGCGTCAATCGTGGCGACGATCCTTCCCTCCGGATCAAAGAAGCTCAGGATCGCTTCCCGCTGGAATTCGAGCCGAAGCATCATATTGTCCGGTTGTTGCACCGAACTGTCTGGCGCTGCTTTCTTCTCATCGCCGTCACGAACCAGCGTGATTGTCAGAACCACCGCAATGGCCAAGACAACAACATAAACCACATATTTGGTTCCGGAGCGGGCCTGCTTCTCTGGCGACTTGCTCTTCGTTTTTCGTTTGTTTTTCTTTGCCTCAGCCATCGGACATACTCGTGCAATTGATCTGTGGGCCGCGGGTGTTGTCTCGGCCACTTATCGCATGCATTATATCAGATTGGCGTTACTCCGGCTATCTACTTTGCGCGCCCGAATATAAAATCCACTCCTGTCAGTTTTCCCTTGCGGAGCCCTTCGATGCGGGCATGGAGCGAATCAGCAGTCAGCTTTCGATAGATAATGCGGGTCGGAAAGTCGTGTGCCGGATTCTCGAAAATGGTCACCAACGTATCCTGGCTGATCATTTTGAAATAGACCGGTGTAGCATTGTGCGCAACGTCGGCAATATAGAACAAGCCACTATCCGTGGCGATCATCGACAGCTTTTCCAGAAAGGTCGTGTCCTTTCCCGCCAGTGCAAATCCGCCGCCGAGAAACCTGTCTTCACCTGCCTGCTTCCAGTATTCATAAC
The DNA here is from genome assembly GCA_964576925.1 of uncultured Ignavibacteria bacterium. Classification (GTDB taxonomy): domain Bacteria; phylum Zixibacteria; class MSB-5A5; order CAIYYT01; family CAIYYT01; genus JADJGC01. Next base: position 156,201 of record CAZNWJ010000001.1, read on the forward strand.
TTTCTCCCCCTGCTTGGGTGGATTTCCAGGTGCCGAGTAACCAGTCGAGCCGCTTAATGCTATCGCGACTCCTGACGAGTTCCGTACTCTCAGCTGCGGTTAGGTAGTCGGGCAACGATGCGATTACTATAGCGCACAACCAAAGAGCTATTTGTTTCATCATGACGGCTCCATTCAAATCTGTAAGAGGCAGTGGCCTCGGTCTCCCTCAAGTCAAAGTCTAGTTTCGAGCTGATCGATACAGGGCGCATTACGTCGTCTTTGTTGTCGATTTTTTTGTGTTTCAATAAAGAACATCGTCATAGTCGTCGATAACAAAACAACGACAGTCGACAAGCTCATTGCACCTAATATGTGGCCCCGACGGGTCGATGTATACTCAATTTTAACAGCGAGGCCTGACATGAAGAGACTCTTCTTACTCCTACTCGCCGCGAGCTCTATAACCTCTACGACAATCCTTGCTGAGGAGGGTCAATCCGGTTTGCGGCGTCAATCTAAGTTCATGGGTGGCCTAAGTCTAGGTTACTTTGGCGGTTCCGGCCTGCATTTCAGTTTGACGGCGCTTGATTTTGCCCAAGATCTTCCACTCTCTTTTCGGCTCGGAGTCGGATATACCCGCGTGGAGCCCGGCAAACCAGACGAGGCGAGGCGGATATTCATCAATAACGCTACGAATGGTACGCCTACAGAAGCGGGATGGATGTGGGACTATCGCTTTGACATCCTGATTCGCACTAAGACGCTCGGACTCAAGCAGGCCAACTTCTATGTCGGTCCGCGTCACGTCCGTTTCACGGGAAATTTCAACTACGTTGGTGGCAACGAAGACTTTGATGTTACCAGCCATCAATGGGGCCTCGGCGCAGGATTGGAAAATGACTTTGCGATCACCCCCAGACTTGGAGTGTTCGTGTCTGCCGGGGCTGACTATTATTCCTCAAGTTGGCTCGTCGGGCACGACACCAAGTACAACCCGGATGGTGAAATCGTCAATCAGCAGGAAGACTATACCTGGGACGATGCGGACCAGGCAATCAGCCAGCCGAAGATCGAACCGCGCTTCATGCTGGGACTGAGCTATCGGTTCTGAGGTCCCCAAGCCAAGAGTCATAGCTCGGGAGCTGCACTTTCGCGAACACAGATGAAGAACGCAGCCGATGCTTCCGCCGGCTGCGTAAACTTGAAGCCGGCAATTCGAAAAGCTCCCCCCGAGATAAGTAATATTGGTACCGGAACGCCCCGGCGCAGAATGGCGTTGACAAAATCTACCCCTAGTGATTATCTTTAACTAAACACAACGGATCCACTTCTAAAGTCTCCAATACTTGACTTGCGGTTCAGTACCGCTGCCGGGGAGAGGTCTATCCAAATCGCCGGTGTTGTTAGTGTTGGCATGGCTGATTCAGGCGGGAAGTGGTTTCCTCCAGCTCCCACACATTACCGCGGAGGTTAGAATGAGAAATCGTCGGTGCGGACTGCACAGAGCGATCCTGTTGGCAGTCTGCGGACTTGGGCTTATTGTCTTGTCGAACCGGGCGCAGGCGTTTCCCAACGTGTTCATTAACGCCAGCCCTCCCTTCACCGAACAAAACAATAGCGAGATTGCCAATAGTGAGACCGCCCCCGGTGTGCTGTACTCGGTTTGGACGGAGTACGGCGGCGGCGGATTCGGTGCTTCGCTGGTGGGGGTTGGCATCAGCCTCACCGGCGGTGCCGCTTGGGGAGCCGGAGTCATAGCCCCGACGCCACCCTATCCTTTCGAATGGAATCCGGCGATATCAGCACACGCCGGCGGCGGCTTTTTCTCCGTAGCAGCCGCGTACGGTCCGGGTGCCCCGTGGGGTACGCTAAATCAGATCATGGCTCACGCTTCACCCGGAGGTGGCGCGCCATTCGCAGCCGGTATTCCCATATCTCCTGTCAATATCCCGGGGTTTAACTGGTACGACTATCCGGATGTCGCTGTGGATGATTTTCCGGCGAACCCTCCTCTAAGCTTTGGAACTGTCCACACCGCGTGGGTCGAGTATGTCAACGGTAACGGCGTGGACGGCGACGGAAACGGCAATCCGTTTGACGATCCCGCTCCTCCGGGAGATGGCTTCGCGATTCACTATGCTTACTCCCGAACCGCCGCAGGTCCGCCTCCGATCTTCCCGGCATTCAGCGCGCCCGTCGTGCTGGGTGGCGGTGCGGTGTTCGGCAATGAAGTGGCGGCTTACCGCCCGTCAGTCGCTGTGGTCGGTCCGCCTGGGAACATCATGATTCCCGCGGGTGGAGTTTACGTCGGTTGGACTGACGGAGTGACCGCGTTTATCACCGGCTCTCCCGCACCGGGTGCCGCATTCGGTCCGGTGGTGCCGATCAGCCCAATCGCGCCAGTGCCGCCCGTCATTGCCCCGGGCGTCGCCGCTGGAACAAACATCACGATCGGCGTCGCTCCCGCAGGCAGTCCCTGTCCCGGAACGGTCTTCGCTGCCTGGTCGAGTACGATGTTCGGCGATATCGACATCTTCTTCTCATCGAGCCCGACGGGCGCAGCAGGTACTTGGACACCGCCGGTACGTGTCAATCAAGACCTGGTTGGCAACGGCCTCGACCAATGGGCACCATCAATGTCAGTACATCCGCTCACCGGACGGATTACGATCGTCTACTATGATCGCCGCCTGGATCCGACCAATACGGCACGCCAGACCTGGGTGTCGACCTCGGCGGACTGCGGAGTTACCTGGACGGATTGCGTCCTCTCAAGCGTTCCCCCGCTGGTGCCGGTTTCGACCTTCCCAATGCCCCCGGCTCCGATTTACATGGGTCACTATCTGGGAGTCGATCTCAATGCCGTGAACGGCTTCAGTTCATCGTGGAATGATGAGCGAGCCGCTGGCACTGACCAGGATATCATCTTTGAGTTCGCTCCATCCTGCGCGCCCGATTCCGACGGTGACGGTGTGCCCGATGCCACTGACAATTGTATCAGCGTTCCCAATCCGGGCCAAGCTGATGGCGACGGAGACGGCGTTGGCGATGTTTGTGACAACTGCCCCACGATCTCAAATGCCGGTCAGGCTGATGGTGACGGTGACGGTGTCGGAGATATCTGCGATAACTGTCCGTTGCTCCCCAATCCGCTACAGGCCGACTCGGATGGTGACGGCGCAGGCGATGGCTGCGATAACTGCCCGGGTCTTCCCAATCCGGGTCAGTCTGACACCGACGGTGATGGTGTCGGCGACGTTTGCGACAATTGCCCAACCGTGGGCAATCCAGGGCAAGCCGATGGTGATAGTGACGGTGTAGGCACTGCCTGCGACAACTGTCCGACAATTGCAAACTCGGGCCAGTCGGATGTCGACAGCGACGGTCTGGGCGATGACTGCGATAACTGCAAGGTAGATGCCAATCCGTTCCAGGAGGATGTCGATGGCGACCTGGTCGGCGATTCGTGTGACAATTGCCTCACGGTTCCGAACCCGGCGCAGACCGACACTGACATGGATGGTATTGGAGACGACTGCGACACGTCTGGTTGTGCCTGTATCCCCGGTGACGCCGATGGCAACGGGATCATTACAATCTCGGATGCCGTTTTTGTGATCAATTACATCTTTGGTGGCGGCCCGACACCATGCAACGGGGACGCCAACTGCGACTGTATCATTACAATTTCCGATGCGGTGTTCTTGATTAACTACATCTTTGGTGGTGGACCGGCACCGTGCGATTGCGCAACTTTCATATTGCTCTGTCCATGAGGACTTAGCACAACTTTGTGTCTGGAGGGGTGCGCGCCAGCGCACCCCTCTGTTTTTTCTTGCTTCTAATGTGATTGACGATTCCCGATCTGCCGACGTAACATATACTGCACATATGTGCAGTATATATGAGACAATTAGAGTTAGACATTAGGGATTATTCAGCATCCACAAGGGCAGTTAAGCCTTCCCTCATTTCATTGCGAGTGAAAGACTCGCCAGACTTACAACCCCCTTTCTCCCCAGGGACTGTTGAAAAAGTGCGATGCCAACGGAATAACACCCCTCGGTTTCCGTCTCCTCCTTCGTCGGAGACTGAAACCGCTCCCCTTGTTAGGGGAGAATCTGTTACGTACGAACGATTTTTTGAGAGTTCGTTATTCCCCCTTAGCAAAGGGGGCAAGGGGGTTGTCTTGTCAGATCACAGTCCGCAGAGCTTTTTCAACAGTCCTGTTAAGGGAAAATTTTCAGTATCGAATGCAGTAAATCCTCAAAGTGAGGGTTCCACGACGCCTTCTCCTACAAATGGGAAAAGAGAGAACACCGCGGCCCTGCGCGAGTTACTTAGGCAAAAATGGCCGGAGGCGGGATTTGTCGACCAGTTTGATCCCCGGACTTGTTTTCACGTTCAGCTTGAACAACTTCATGCCGTCTTTCCCGATCGGGGGATTCCCTACGGGCAGTTGGTGGAGATCACTGGTGGGGTGTCATCCGGAAAAACCGGTTTGTTGTTGCGCACACTGGCGGCATTAACTCCGGCGGCGCGTGTTGTCTATGCTGATGGCACGGGGACTTTTTTCCCGCCGGCGGCCGTGGCGGCGGGGATCGACCCGGGACAGATTCTCCTTCTGCGCTGCGAGCATATCGACGAAGCGATTCGCGGTGTGGAACTGCTGTTGGAAACACACCTGATTAACTGCGCAGTGTTGGATCTGGTAGGGGTGCGCGAAACGCTACCACGAATTTTGCTGCATCGCCTGCGCCAGCAAATTGTGCGTGCCAAGGCTCTCGCGTTCTTTCTGACCGACGAAACGGCGCATTTGCTGCCGGCCAGCTTGATCTCCTTGCAATTAACGGTGCATAAAGTGAACCGGCAAACGCTGGAAGTGATCGCCACCCGCAGCCGCATCAATAATGAAGGCGCGAAAGGACGGCTAAGTCTTGAAGCTGCCTGACCGTCATTTTCACGTAGCGCAGATGTGGCGCACGATCGTGCCGCGGCGTGGGAAGTTAGACCCCCTCACCCCCAACCCCTCTCCCACAAGGGAGAGGGGAGAAAAAACGAAGGGAGATTTTCAAGTCCCATTAAGTGAGAAGAAGGGAGAAGACCAGCAACGATTGCAGAAGGGACGAGTGCTGTGTGTGCTGATTCCCCGATTTGGACTGTCGCTTCAGAGCCGGGAAGATCCACATCTTCTCCTTCAGCCTGCAGTATTGACCGCAGACAATGGCGACACCGCCTTGGTTCTGGAGGTCAACGGCAAGGCAGCCAAGTCGGGAGTGGCGACGGGAATGACGGCGGCTCAAGCGGGGACATTGTGCACGGGGTTGATCGTTAAAAAGAAAGATCCTGCAGGGGAAGAACGCGCGCTGCAAAAATTGTTGACCCTGCTGCAGACAATCGCACCGCTGATTGAGGTTGATGCACCCGGCGTGTTTTTTGTCGCCGCTGCAGGTTTTGACATACTCTACGGCGGCGAACAACCGCTGGCTGAGCGCGTCATCCGCGCGATCAGGGAATTCGGCCTGACGGTACAGGTCGGGATCGGCGACAATCCATTTGTTGCCCGCCTGGCGGCCGAATTGACGCGGCCGTTTTCGTTTCAGTCGATTCCTTTTGGTGCAGCCCGCAGTTTTCTGGAACCGCTCAAAATCAAGCATCTCCCCGTAGGCGAGGAAGCACAGGAACAGCTCTTGGCCCTGGGGATTCGCACCATCGGGCAGGTAGCGGCGTTTCCGGCGAACGAGTTGGTTACGCGTTTTGGGGCGGACGGCGCAATGATTGCACATTTGGCGCGCGGCGATGATCCTCGTCATTTTGCCCCCTTGCCGCCAGAGGAAGATCTGGGCGAACGGGTGGTCTTTGACAATCCCTATTGCGACGCGCCGCTGGTTTTGCACCTCGCCGAGCAGGCGATCATGCCGTTGTTCACGCGATTGGCGCAACGGGGACTGGGGTGTTGTCGCCTGGCCGTACGATTGAGCTTTGCCAATCGTTCGCAGCAGGTGCTTGAGTTGGCAGTCGACAGACCGACGCTGTCATGGCGTAAATTGCGCAGGCAATTGCTCCATCAAATCGAATCAACTCAGTTTCATGAAGCCGTGGTGGAGCTCGCCGTCGCGCCATTGCTCACCGCACCATTACGTGTGAAACAGCTTGATCTAACCGCCCGCGTTTCCGGGGCAATAACAACGCAACGCACTTTTGAGCAACGCGTCCTGCGCGAATCATTGTTCCGAATCGGGGTTCGTTCGGCTGTTGTGCCGGAAGAAAGTTACTCGCTGACGCCTTTCAACTTCGACTTCGGAGCGGCGGAAAATCCCAGTTCCCTGCTTCTTTCGAGAGTGAAAGGAACGAACACGCCCCCGGGCGCGGGAAACTGCGCGCCGGCGTTTGCCATGTCGGGAATCACTGGGCTACGGACTTTCCAACCCGTGAGGCGGATCGAAGTTATCAGCGAAAACGATCAGCCGCGTTCGTTAATCATCAACCGGCAGCGTCGGCGGATTGTCCGTTGTCATGGCCCGTGGCAAATTTCCGGACAATGGTGGCGCGATGCCTTTGTGCGCAAATACTTCGAAGTCGAAACCGAGACCGCGGAAATATATCTGATTTATCAACTCGCGGGCCCTCGCTTTCCCAACGCAACGGTTGCGCAGGAAAACGCGGGAGGTTTGACGTGCGGAAAACCGTCAATGGCGGCGGTAGCAGCGTGGTACTTGCAAGGGGTGTTTGATTGAATGAACTACATCGAACTTCATTGCCACTCAAACTTTTCGTTTCTGGATGGCGCCTCACATCCCGAAGACCTGGTCGAAGCCGCCGCGCAGTTGTGTTATCCGGCACTGGCTCTGACCGATCATAACGGGTTGTACGGGATTGTCCGCTTTAACCAAGTTGCCCAGCGCAAAGGCGTGCGGCCGATTTTCGGCGCCGAAATGTCGCTCGACACCGGCCATCACCTGGTGCTCTTGATCAAGGATGAAATCGGCTATGCGAATCTATCGCAGTTGATCACCGCCGGGCAACTCCCACATGAAAAAGGCGAAGCCCGGATCAACTGGGAGCAATTGTGCCAGCATCACGAAGGCTTAATTGCCCTCTCGGGATGCAGTCGCGGTGAAATTCCGGCGCTCTTGATACAGGGCGAGACTGCTGCCGCGAGTGAAGTCGCCTGCCGTTATCGCGAGTTGTTTGGGGCGGAGAATTTCTATCTCGAAATGCAATTCCATCACCTGCCGCAGCAGGAGATACTATGCGATCGTCTCTATACGCTGGGACGGAAACTCAAGATTCCCTGCGTCGCGACCAATAACGTGCACTATGCGCGTTCCGACGAACGGCGCTTGCAGGACGTGCTGACCTGCATCAAACATCACACGCATTTAGATGCTGCCAACGGCAAGCTGTATCCCAATGGCGAACGCTATCTTAAACCGCCGTCGGAGATGGCGCGGGTATTTCAGGCCTATCCCGACGCGATCGCCAACACGCTGGCAATTGCCGAGCGCTGCCGTTTCGTGCTCAACGCGTTGCCCACTTCCCTGCCGGCATTTGACATTCCCGCCGGGCACACGCCGCACACGTACTTGCGGGAAATCACATATCATGGCGCACGGGAGCGCTGGCAGACGATTACCCCCGCCCAACGTCGGCAAGTGGAGCACGAACTGCACCTGATCAACAAGCTCGACCTGTCGGGGTACTTCCTGATCGTCTGGGACATTGCGCGCTTCTGCCGCGAGAAGGCGATATTGGCCCAAGGGCGGGGATCGGCAGCCAATTCGGCCGTGTGCTATTGCCTTGGGATTACGGCGGTCGATCCGGTCAAGCTCAAGTTACTCTTCGAGCGTTTCCTCTCGGAGGAGCGCCGTGAACCCCCCGACATTGACATCGATATCGCCAACAACCGGCGCGAAGAAGTTATTCAATATGTTTACAACAACTACGGCCGCGCACATGCGGCGATGGTGTGTGAGGTGATCTGTTATCGCGGCCGGTCAGCGGTGCGCGATGTCGGCAAAGCTCTGGGGTTTTCCCTTGAGGAAGTTGACCGGCTGGCCAAGCTGCTGCACCACTACTCGAGCGGCGATGATGTTACGGCGATTATTCAGGAGGCCCGCCTCAACAGCGATAGCGCGCGGGTCGGGCTTTTATTGGAATTGTCGCAGCAGATTCAGGATTTCCCCCGTCACTTGGGGATTCACTCTGGGGGAATGATCGTTACCGGCAAGCCGCTGTCGGAGGTGGTGCCGATTGAAAACGCCACGATGCCGGATCGGAGCGTGATCCAGTGGGACAAGGATGATGCCGGTGAGGTCGGATTGGTCAAGATCGACCTGCTCGGGCTAGGAATGCTGTCATTGATTGATTTTGCTTTCAAACTCATCGAGAAACATCGCGGACTCAAAATTGATCCGGCTACGCTGGAGTACGACGACCCGAAAGTTTATGACTTGTTGAGCAAGGCTGAGACCGTCGGGGTATTCCAGGTGGAATCGCGCGCTCAGATGAATACCCTGCCGCGTTTGCAGCCGCGATGCTTTTATGATCTGGTGGTGGAGGTCGCGTTGATTCGCCCCGGGCCGATCCAGGGCGAGATGGTGCATCCGTACCTGCGCCGGCGCGCCGGTGAAGAAGAGGTTACATACCCGCATCCCTCGCTCAAACCGATTCTCGAACGAACGCTCGGTGTGCCTCTTTTTCAAGAACAAGGGATGCAGGTGGCGATCGCCGCAGCGGGATTCAGCCCCAGCAAGGCTGACGAATTGCGGCGCGCGATGGGACACAAACGCTCGCGCGAGCGGATGGAAGCGATCGCCCTCGATCTGATCGATGGGATGACCCGGCACGGGATCGAACAGGATGTCGCCATGCGTATCTACAAGCAACTGACGGCTTTTGCGGACTACGGGTTTCCCGAGTCACATGCCGCTTCGTTTGCGCTACTGGTGTATGTATCCTCGTACTTAAAGGTTTACTTTGCGCCCGAATTCTACTGTGCACTTCTCAATGCCCAGCCGATGGGGTTCTACTCACCGGCGAGCATTGTCTATGAGGGACGGCGGCGCGGAGTGACATTTTTACCGGTGGATGTCAATCGAAGTTCGTGGGATTGCACTCTCAGCCCGGCTTCTTTCAATCATGAAATGCCCTTCGCCGTACGGCTGGGGTATCGTTATGTCAAGAGTCTCGGCGAAGGTGCGCAGGCGATAATTGAACGCGAGCTGGCAATTGGGTCGTTTCGCTCCCTTGACGATTTTGTCTACCGTACTCAACTTAACCGCGGGGCGTTACAACAACTGGCGATGGTGGGCGCCTTTGACAGCTTGGGTTTGTCGCGGCGCGAGGCGGCGTGGCAGATTATGGCGCTCACGGGAAAATCCGCACAAGAACTGCGATTAAAAACCGCCGAACGCGGGGCGCTGCTGCTGCCGGTGATGCTACCCGCGGAAGAGCTGATAGCCGATTTTAAAGGGATGGACCTGTCGACCGCGCCGCACTTGATGGCTCATGTCCGGGCACAGCTCCGCGAACGCGGATTCATAAACTCGGCAGATTTGATAACGACACCCGATAAACAACGCGTACAAGTAGCAGGAATCATCGTCATCCGGCAACGCCCCGGGACAGCTAAGGGATTTCTGTTTATTACTATGGAAGATGAAGCGGGATTTATTAATGTCGTGGTCAAACCAAATCAAGTTGCCGAGTTTGGACGCATTGTGACCGACGGCAAAGCCCTGGTCGTGACGGGCGTATTAGAGAAAAAAGACGGGGTGATCAATGTGATCGGGAAGGATTTTCGCCCGCTTGAGTTTCTCTTTCAGGACGTACAAATCAAGTCACGAGATTTCCGCTGACCGGTCATTTCTCCAGATATTGCCGTAAGATCTGCTGCAACGATTGGATACGACCGAGGTCGTAGCGAGCCAGCGCTTCGGAAAGATTCAAGGCCGTGCGATTGTAAGGCTCCGGAAGACGCTGCGACAGTTGCCGAGTGATTGCAGCAGCGGCGTCCAATTCGCCCTGTTCAATTGAAAAAAGGGCGAAGTCCACCTGATGTTCGAGCGTGAGCATATTGCGTCGCGCCAGGACACGCGCCTGCAGCGCCCACGCCGAATCGGTCAGCCCGCGGTTGCGCAGGAGTGACCCCAATTCGAAGGTAATCCAGTCTTGATCTCCCTTTTCTTCGATATATTTCTGCAATACAGCTTCATGTTCGTCCGTCGCGCCGGCGCGATGGAAGACCCGCGACAGTTCCCAGGCCATGCGCGGTTCTTCGAGCAGATAGGGGTACCAGCGATCGCGCACCAAATCAACGGCGGCCTGTGTCTCACCAGCCAGACTCTTGATCACCGCAAGTTGGTAGGCATTGTAGATATCTTCCGGGTGATTGCGCAGGTGCATCTCCAGCGCGCGTACTGCTTCCTCGGTGTCATCGTAGGTGTTGTAGACCAGGACGTGCCAGGGAATCAAACGATAACCGTCGTAATAGGCCGTCGAATAGTGGACGTCGTAATGAATGTGCTCCTTGACGAACTCGTAGCCCCGTTGTTTGTCATTGTTGAGCCATAACCAGCTTCCCGTATGAAGAACCGCGAAAGCCGCGAACGGGATCACCAATCGCAGGGCGGCCGTCCTCTGAGAGCGGGAGATCACACGGAGCGTCAAGACGAACGCCACTAACGTCGGAGCGGAGGCCGTACTCAGGAGATCCCAATCCCTGAGGGCCCCAATCTTGGGATCGATCATGAACGTGAAAAGGATTGCCGGAATGAGCGCCGCGAGAAGCAGATTCCGCTGCTGTAAGCCGCGAAAGGCCGGCAGAAGCAAGAGCACCGGAAGGAATGGAGTATTGCGCAGCCAGATATTGAACATATCCAGCAGGTGCTGCTGAGAGAACAAATGGTACGGATTAAGATCTGTGGCAAAGAGAGGAACAAATGTCTGGGCGAGCAGATCAAATCGCCAGAGAAAAGCCATCCCTGCCACCAGCAATCCCGTACCGATCCCCAAAACGATCCAATTCCGATAGGGGGTAGTGAGGCATCGATGCCAGGCCAACAAGTAGGCCGGGATTAGGATGGCCGTCGACAGATGGAACGCTATTGCCAACACTAATAGGAGGGTTGACAGAACGCTCACTCGCCGCTGCTCCCAGTCGCGGCACAAACGCAAAAGGAAGAGTGCACTGGCGACGAAGGCAAACGTGTAATTCTCAACGTAACCCGCAAAGAACTGCACGATTCCGAATGTCAGTACGACGGAGACGGCCAAGAGCAACTCACGAGTGTCCTTGGCTGATCGGTGTAACGCATAAAGCAGAATCCACAGCGAGAAGACACCGGCCAGCCGAAATGCGAACACGGCAGCCTGCGGACTCCAGGCAAATGACTTAGCCAGAAAGTAGTGGACCAGATAAGTGAGTGGTTCCGTCGCCGAAACGATATCACCGGATTGCAGTCGCGCGATAATGGTCAGGCCGTCGCCCAGAATGTGATTCTCTGACCGTAGCAGAAGACAGCCTACCGTCAGGATAAGTGCAATCAAGAGTGTGATTGTGGCCGATGGTCGTGATCCTTCTTGAGGTGCACTGGCCGAAACCAACCGCGCAAGCCAGGCTCCACTTATAGGAACGAGAGAAACCAGAATACAGCCGATGAGCCCCAGCCGCAGCCACTGGGGATAATGCTGCCAAGGTGCAAACGCCCAAAACTCGGCCGAAGCAAACTCCGATAGTATGGCTCCTCCCAGCGTGAGAAGCAGAATTCCACCGAGCGTCAGACCGATAGATCGACCGGGGTCAGGCAGTGACTGCGACAAAGAGGACGTCCGCTTACTCATAACATAGGGCAAAAACCACCGGAGGCGGCGGTCTTGAATCGCTTTGAGAGTCCTTAACGAGTTCGGGTTAGTTTCATGGATAATTTACTGATCGCACGACAGCAGACAAGCCAATTCGTCATAGCACATGGGGCTTTTTACAAAGATTCCGCTTTAATTATGGATACATTCAGTATACCTTAAACCGGTTCAACACACAGTGAATGAAGGAGATCAAAGTTTCGTGAGTCGAGAACAATCCAACAAAGTGCGGCGGCGCGCACCGATAGAGCTTGATGGACAGGAATTTCGCGAAGTCGGCTATGCTCTGGTTGACGAGATCGCCGACTTTCTCGACTCGATTCGTGAGCGTGCCGTAACGACCGGTGCGACCCCGGAAGCGATCCGGGAGGTGCTTGGAGACAAGAGATTACCTGAATCAGGCATGGACGCAAAACAGATCGCACTGGATGCCGCCCGGCTTCTCATCGACCACTCCTTGTACAACGGTAATCCGCGGTTCATGGGCTATATTACGTCCTCGGCGGCGCCGATCGGTGCTCTGGGAGACATGTTGGCGGCGGCCGTCAATCCGAATGTCGGCGGCTGGGTGTTATCGCCGATGGCCACTGAGATTGAAAGGCAGACGATTCGCTGGATAGCAGAGTTGATCGGGTATCCCTCAAGCTGCTCCGGATTGCTGGTCTCGGGCGGCAACATGGCGAATTTCGTCGGTTTCCTGGCGGGTCGTTCGGCTAAGTCGCCACGGTCACTGAGGGAAAAAGGCCTGCGCGAACAGCCGCAAATGACAGTTTACGTCTCGCGCGAGACTCATACCTGGATTCAGAAAGCTGCCGACCTGTTCGGACTTGGAACCAGTGCCATTCGGTGGATCCCGGTCGACCAACGCCGCCGCATGGACATGCAAGCGCTGGCGCAACAAGTGATCGATGATCGCCGAGCCGGCTTTCAGCCGATCATGGTCGTGGGAGCCGCCGGCACGGTAGCGGTGGGGGCGGTTGACCCACTATCGCAGATTGCGGAGTTCTGCCGGAATGAGAAGATGTGGTTTCACGTTGACGGCGCATACGGCGCACCGGCGGCCGCGCTTCCCGAGGCCGAGGCGGATTTGCAGAGTCTACGGCTGGCCGACTCGCTGGCGCTTGACCCGCACAAGTGGCTCTACAGCCCTCTCGAAGCCGGCTGTGTGCTGGTGCAGGATGGCCAGAGATTGGTCGACGCCTTTAGTTTCACACCAGAATACTATCACTTTCACGAAGGGTTCAGCGAGCAGCCGGTCAATTTCTTCGAGTGGGGGATGCAGAACTCGCGCGGATTTCGCGCGCTCAAAGTCTGGATGGCGCTGCGGCAGGTCGGGCGCAGCGGTTATGTGCAGATGATCCGCGAGGACATTGAGCTGTCCCGACAGCTCTATCACATGGTGGCAGCCACACCGGAACTCGAGGCCGTCACAAACAATCTCAGCATCACGACATTTCGATTTGTTCCCACCGATCTGCGGAACGCGGGCGAAGTCAACATCGAGTATCTGAACGAGTTGAACCGGGGCATTTTAAACGAGGTCGAAGCAGGAGGGGAGGTCTTCGTCTCCAACGCCGTGGTGAATGATCAGTTTCTGCTGCGGGCTTGCATCGTTAATTTTCGGACAACTGCCGTTGATCTGGAGAAGGTCGTGGAGGTCGTGGTGCGGGTCGGTCGCGCGCTCGATGCCAAGCTTCGCCCGGAGAAGCTGCAGCAAACGCGCAAGGTATGATGCGGCAATCGGGCTAAGCGCCGCGTTCGTCGCGGTTGTCCTCCCGATACTCCCGAAGCTTGACCTCCCCGAGGGGGATTGTGCTTTTGACTCTCAAGCTGTCGCGCATCTCGGCGATGAAGTCCCGCTGATACTTCCAGTTGATGACGGCAACAACTACCATTCCGAGCACGGCGCCCAGCGAAGCCAGCCCCATGTCTTTGTGGGCATCCCAGATATCTCCCTGGGTACCGAGATAGGCCATGCCCAACTCGCCTCCGAAGACCTCCGCAACCGCCCATTCGATCAGCTCGTAGAGCATCGACAAAGACATGACCAGCTCGACCGGCAGGTAGTAGCTCCAGGCGCCGCGCGCAGAGACAATCCGCATAAAGACTTCGCGCACAGGATAACAGAGAAGAAAGCCGAACAGGAAGTGCACCAGGCGATCGAAGTGATTGCGCTCGAAGCCGAAGAGGTTGTTGAGCGAAAAGCCGAGCGCGGCAGTCCATTTCTCGTAGGGAACATCGGCATAGGTGTAATGGGTGCCCACGGTATGAAAGCACATGAAAAGGAAGATCAGGAAGTAGGAGACGTTGCTAAGTCTGAAGCGGTTTCGGCTTACGATCAAGAATCCGACGGACAAAACGGTTAGCACGTTTTCCAGCACCCAGTCGGAGAAATTCCACGGCTGGTAGGCCCAAATCGCCCACCAGATCAAGAACAGGATCAGAAGTTTGACGCGAAAACTGAGATTCTTCATGCGAGTTGGCGATAACCTTAGAGAGAGCGATGACACCGGTCAACCAAAAATCTGACCCAAATGAAGACGCCGACCCGGAGTTCCGAATCGGCGTCTTGGTCAAATGTCGTACGACAAAGTCGAAAGGGCCTTTAGCAGCCGCTGCAGGGAGCTGGTCCGCCGCCAAAGATGTAATTGATCAGGAAGACGACATCGGAAATGGTCACGATGCCGTTGCAGTCCACGTCACCGGCTTCGATCGGCGTCGGCGCGGGACCTCCTCCGAAGATGTAGCCGATCATGTAGACAGCGTCGGAGATTGTCACGATCGAGTTACCGTCAGCATCGCCACACGTGTACTCCGGGAAGGTCGGAACCAGCGTGCGCAGTCCCCAGCTATCGAAGGCAAGACAGAGCCCCGCCGCTGCGGTCAGCGTCAGTTGACCAGGGGCTAACGGGTCAATCGCTCCCAACGGCAAGGAGAACGCAGTTTGGCCGGCAACCAGCGGAATCTGCTGGAACGGAATCTCCGCGCTCGGGCATTGCACCTGCAGCATTCCGCCCTGAATGACCTGGAAGGGGACTACGTGCAGTTCCATGTTGTACCAATAGGGGTTCGGCGTGGGGTTGAAAGTGACTGTCAATTGCCCGACTCCACCACAGGGACCGAGGATGGCGGGTACCGATTGCAGGTTGAGCGGAACAATTTCGATATCAACTACGAAATGCGATGGCCCCGTGATCAGCCCAAATTCTGATGGAGAATTATCTGTTCCACCCAGGGACCAGCCGGCAAATGTTGAGATATTCGATGGAGACTCTGGCAAGCTGGCGGTTCTGAACGACTCGACCGTAACGGAGAACTCACCGTTGTCATTGTGTATCCAGTAGACTCCTTTGCTTGTCAGTTCGCCGTGAAGCACGCGCATTTCGTTCCCGGCAGAATACCCGGAACTTCCGGGCAAATTCCAGTTCCAGACCTTTACCCTCGTCTTGGAGCCGTCAGCTTCTTCACGGTAGACAGAGACATTGCCGCAACCGCCTGTGCCCTTGAAGGTCAGTTTAACTTGGCCACCGGGAGGCACCACGATCTTCTTCCATTCGCAGTATTGCTTGAAAATGAGCCTGACCCAACTGACTGAGCCGTCATTGATCGAATCCGACAGATCGTCTGCCAGATCTTGATTAGCCGCCCGCGTCGAGTCAAGTTCGTCGAAATCGGGATGCCCTGGTGGAAGCGTGTCCAGGATCTCCTCAATGGCTGCAATCGTACTCTCAACATCCGCCAACGCGTCTTCCAGCCATCTTCTGTAGACTTTCTTGGCGCTGTCAACTGCGGATTCGTAATCGTCGCCGGCCATCAGTCGCGCGATCTTTTCTATCAGATATGGCGACCCGTCATCATCCCCCCAGGCGCAGCTACCGCCGCCAGCGGCAGAATTGGCGTGGATTTCGGTCTTGCTCTTCTCATCAAGACCCTTAAGCCCTTCGGCCATATCTCCGCCGTAACATTGGGTGAACTCGTCATATAGGAAGTCACAACAGGAGTCGATCAGTTCTTGTTGCATATCTCGCAACTCAGTCGGCGAAACCGTTTCGTCGCCGAGGGTGTTAAAGCCCTCACCATCGGTTCCGTGGTTCGAGACCATCTTCTGAACGGTTGCGGCTTTTCCCGCGCGCTCGCAATCGGCGATTTTCTTGGCAATGTCGTTGTGGGCCTTTTCGATGTTCGCCTGCGTACAGGAATCGACCGCGGCGTGCGGGATCGCTCCGGGATTTTCGCTGTCGCCATGATAGTAGAGAACCTTAACATTCTCCGGGCAGTAGTTCCCTCCGGTGGGGCTGGTCTTGTACTGGTAGAGATTTTCAAGATCCTGCCAGAAGCCGATGTTGTTGCCTTCAGCGTCGATGCCCCCACTCATCAGGATTGCAAACTTGCAGGAATCACAGCCGGCACGGCTCTGATCCTGCTGACCAGAGTCCCATTGAATCACTTTTGATGGTGAACTTCCGAAAGTGCTGGTCATATAGTATTCAAACGACGTGACGGTGATCGTCGCCACGACGGAGTCGAGTGCGTGGAAGGCGTTTGGGCGAGAAACGAATGACACGGTACCGATCGCAGCCATGAGACCTCCGTGCCAAAAGAGAGAATCAGGCTCCAAACCCGCCAGGTAGACCATCGACTGAGGCGGCGCCGGTATGCGATTGAGATAGTGCAGGTAGGAAGCGAAGAACTTCCCGGACTGTGGAGACGTGTAGTGTCCAAGGAGTTTGACTTCCTGACCATTGAGTGCCGCCAGATTCTGGTAGAGCGCCTTGATTGAAATCAGGCTGTCTGGAGCATTTGGACTGGCTGAACTCACACTTTGTTGGCCTTGAGAGGAGGAGATCAAAGAGAGCAGGCAGACAAGGACAGCCAAAGCGCGAACGGACTTCGCGATCGACATGTGATACCTCCCATGTCAGGGTTTGGCGTTCTTAGCGAGTGTGCTTTAAGTGTGTATGTTGCTTTCCGATTGAAAAGGTACATTTTGTCGCTTTTGTTGTCAAGCCTGATTTGCGAGGCTGGTTGCAGTTACCTTCGGCAGGGGGAAAATTCGGTTGACAAAGGAAGGGGGGGGCCATAATATTCGATTCTTATTTTGCGCAGGTTGCTGACTCACTGCGTCTTGGGAGATGGGAAGGAAGGCGGAAGCGTTGTTACCGACGTCTTTGCGGGAAAATGGCGCAGCCCCCGACCGTGATTTCATTGGACATTCTCAATTACAGGTATGGAGACGATAATGAGAGCTAGCAGGTTACCATGGCTAACGCTAATGGTTGTCGTCCTCGCAAGCGGGGTGGTTTGGGCTGGCGGGTGGCAGTATTCGGGTGTGGGCGCGCGCGCCAAGGCGATGGGCGGAGCTTATCGCGGGTTGTCGAACGACGGGAGCGGCGCTTACTACAATCCGGGAGGTTTGGCCTTCCTTGAGGGCAATCTGTTTAGCGGGGCAGTTGAGTTTTCCGGCCCGCGCCCCGAAGTGACGCCGAATTTCAATTCATCGGGGTATACTTTCGGCCATCTGAACGGCGAGACTTGGTATCCGGTTGAAGACAACGTTTACACGATGGGCACGGCTGCGTTATTCTTTCAGACGGAAAAGCTCAAAGGTTTGACGTTTGGGGCGGCGGTCTATCAAGCCTTTGACCACAACGCCGTAATGAACTTGTTCGACTTGAGCCCGGCGTACAACGATCTGAGAAAGATTCAGGAAGACAACTACAGATCGAATTGGGACGTGGTGACGTTCCAGCCGACGATCGCCTATCAGGTTAGTGAGAAGATCGGTATCGGTGCCGGATTGATGATCAATCGGGCTGATGTTTGGATCGACCAGATGCGCTTTGCGGACAACCCCTATGGCTATCCGGTTAATGTTCGTCCCTACGATAAGATTCCAATGATGACCTCGGCGGACGGCTATGGTTATGGCTTCGGCGGCAACGTCGGCATTCAAGTTAAGCTCAACGAGAAGTTGTCGGCTGGAGCCAATTTTATCGCCAATAAAGTCTTCACCGTCGACGGCGCCTCAGTGGAGCGGGTATACTTCCCGCATAACCAGAGCATTGCTAACCAGTACATTGACCCGCAGGTCAATGGGAATCGTGCTCAAGAGGATATTCGCGACACGTACCGTGATGGTCCTATTTTTGTCATGACCAGCGATTTTGAAATGGATCTGAAACTCCCGAGTGAGTTTGGCGTTGGGTTCGCTTACCAGGCCAACGAGAACACGGTTATTGCGGCTGATTTCAATTACGTTTTCTGGTCGCAATTCGAGAGCCTCAACTTTGATATTCTCGAGCGCAATCTCTCGAACTCAAACTATTTGAATGCCAGCCAAGCCTGGCAGGGGATGCTTTCCGACATGACTGTCCCTCTTGAGTGGGATGATTCTTTTCGGTTCAGCCTTGGTCTCCAGAAGCTGGTGAACGAGCGCTGGACAGTGCGCGGCGGGTATATGTTTGACGACTCGCCCATCCCTGATGAGACATTCAATCAATTGTTTATCGATCCGGGCACCAAGCACCACCTCAATCTAGGTGCAACCTTTCAGTTAAACGACCGCATTTCCTTTGATGGCGCATTTGAGGCCATTTTTGGTGGATCGCGAGAAATAGGAGAGGCGACCGACGTCAACGGTGACGGCTATTGGGACAATTTCGGCGGCGAGTGGAAGACCTCGAGTTTCAATTCCACCTGGGCGCTGAATTACCGGTTTTAGGTGAGGTGCGGTAATGAAGCATATGATTAAAATCGCAGTTCTTTTTCTCATCGCGGCGGGACTCGTCGCAGGGTGCATGCGGCGTGATAACCCGACCAGGCCCAGTGATCCTGAGAAAGGATTAGTCAGCCAGGGAGCGCACCAATACAACGGACTCAATGCTGCCAACGCCGTTTGGAGCACTTTCCAGAGCCGCTGGGTATCCGCTTACTGGCCGGTTGGCTACGATGCGGCCGCGGGTCCGCGTTACCCGGTGCTCTACCTTCTCCCCGGTTTCGACGGTGAACCCTCGTTCTATTACCAGTACGGTAACGAGACGTATTACAATTCCAGCGCCGTTGCAGCAATTGCTGACGAGTTGATTGCGACGGGTGAGATCAAGCCGCTGGTGATCATCATGCCGGACGCTTCAATCTACTACGGCGGGGCATTCTACGGGAACAGCGCTTTGGCCGGTCAATGGGAGAACATGATGGCGGTCGAGTTGGTTAGTTACGCCGACGCGACTTTTCGAACTCTCGTCGACAAGGAATCGCGCGCCCTGGGAGGTCATTCTTCGGGCGGCTACGGCGCCATCCGTATCGCCATGAAATATCCCGACGTCTTCAATTCAATTTCTGCGATCGATGCGCCGTTGGCATTCGAACACGGAAACATGAATCAGCTGTTTCAATCGTACTTAACTGAGTCAGGGATCACGTCACAAGCGGGATATGATAATGCCGACACGACGGCGTTCCGCGTCCTGGGCAAGGAGTATATGGTATTGCTTTACTCGATGGCGGCCACTTTTTCGCCGGCCGATGCCAAAGGTACAAGCAAGTTTGGTCAATTGCAGATTCATCTTCCGTTCAACTATCAGGGACAATTGGATCAGTCCATCTGGAATCTCTGGTTGGATAATGACCTCTACAGCTGGCTTGATAATGCGACGTATGCAGCAAACCTGAACAATCAGAATTTGCATCTTGAGCATTCCGATCGCGACATCTACTTCTTCAACCTGCAAACTGAAGCGTTTATCGAGAAACTTCACGATCTCAATATCAACCACTCGGATGCCTCATTTTCGACGTATGAAGGCGGCGACGAACACGCGCGCGCTTATCTTTACGATCGTATCGCCGGCATCCTCAAGTTCCACGATCAATACTTGAAGGATCGAAACGGGAACTTCTAAGCGGCTTCACTGCCGAGCCAAACGGCTCGGCAGTTTCATTTAGGGGAGAAAATGCGCACGGATCAGGGCTATGATCTGATTTCAATCGGGGCGCATCCCGACGACGTCGAAGTCGGAACGGGTGGTGTGCTGCTCAAGATGGCTCAAGCGGGGTATCGCGTCGGCATCATCTATCTGACCAAAGGAGAGATGGGCACCGGCGGTACGCCCGAGTTACGCGCTGAGGAGGCCTTGAAGGCCGCCAACATCCTTCGCGCCGATCTGCTGGAGACTCTTGATTTCGGCGATACGAAGGTCGAAGACTCTCCAGAGAATCGTACTCTCGTGGCGGAACTGCTGCGCAAGTATCGCCCGCGCGTGCTGCTCGCGCCGTGGATGCGCGGCGGACACGGCAAGCGCGGCTCCCACGCCGACCACCTGGCCGCAGGCAGCATTGTGACGAACGCCTGTTACTACGCGACATTTAAGAAGCTGCCGATCAAAGGTGATCCTTATTCGGTTCCCGCCCTCTTTCACTACTTTCTGCCGTTGGAGGAGCCTCCAACATTCGTGGTGGACATCACCGAGCAATTTGATGAATGGATGGCTGCTCTCAAGGCACATGCCTCGCAATTCCTGAATCCGGAGAAGATGAAGCACCGCGACTATATTTGGAATCTCGAATCGATGGCACGCAACTACGGCAACATGATTGGAGTCAAGTACGGGCAGGGCTTCAAGATCGGCGAGCCGCTACGGGTCTCCGATATCTTCGATCTCGTTAAATGGTAAGAACTTACCGCTTTTCTTTCACCAGGAGTGATTTTGTTGCAACCTCTGGCCGGTTAAAGCGTCTAATCTCTTGGATTCGTTATTTCGTCACATGACGAAATATACAAAACAGTCAAGAGGAGAAATCATGCAGAACGATTCAACCATCAAGGATTCAGTCAAGAAGCACTACGGTGAAATCGCCCGCGGGAAGTCATCCTGTTGCGGTTCCACATCGACATCCTGCTGTGGCCCCAATACCATCGACGCTGTGAGCCTCGCGCACGGGTACGCGGAGAAGGATCTGACACAACTACCTGACGGTGCCGATCTGGGGCTTGGCTGCGGCAATCCGGGATCACTCGTCGAAATCCAGCCGGGGTGGCGGGTTCTCGACCTGGGCAGTGGCGCCGGGATCGACGTGTTCATGGCAGCCAAGCGCGTCGGGCCAAGCGGTCAGGTAACAGGTCTCGACATGACGGACGAGATGCTGGAGAAGGCCTGGGAGAATGCTCGCAAAGGTGGCTACACCAACGTCTCGTTTATCAAAGGTGAGATCGAGACGATGCCGTTCGCCGATGGCTCCTTCGACCTTGTCATTTCCAATTGCGTTATCAACTTGGTGCCAGACAAGGCGCGGGCGTACCGCGAAATCCATCGCGTGCTTAAACCGGGCGGGCAGCTCGCCATTGCCGACATGGCTGTTCGCGGCGAGATGCCGGCGGCTATTCGCAAGTCAATGGAAGAATGGGCGGGGTGTGTCGCCGGTGCGCTCGAACTCGAGCGCTATCTGGCGATTGTCCGCGAGGTCGGATTCGTCGATGTCGGAACGAAGTTCGTCAACGAATACGATTATGCCCGCAACCAGGACTACGCCTTGCTTTCGATCGGTTTAGTCGGCAGAAAAGCGTAGATTCTCGGCTTTTACAGAGGAAATGAAGAACGCCCCGTGCGTATCAGTCCACGGGGCGTTCTTGTGTCTGAGGTCGGGGCAATCGTTAAACTGCGTTAGCTCTGACCTGATTGATTCGGACGTTAAAGCGCTCGAGCGAGTCGGTGGCGGCATGAGCGAAATCGTCTTTGTTGGAGGCAAAGATCACACCGCGGGAGATGTTGATCACAACGATTCCGTCGCCGGCCGTGCCATACTCGACGGCTTTATGAAGATCTCCACCCTGGGCGCCCACGCCGGGGATCAGGAAGGGGAGACCGGGAGCCTTTAGTCTGATTTCCATCATCTGCTCCGGCTTTGAGGCCCCAACCACGAGGCCGAAGTTTCCGTTACGGTTCCAGGAATTGACCTTGTCGACTACATGCATGTAGAGGGGCTTTCCCTCGCAATGCAGGTACTGAAAGTCCTTGGCGCCTTCATTGGATGTGAGGCACAGCACGAAGACAAAGGCCCCTTCATACTCGAGAAAAGGGGCGATTGAGTCGTGACCCATGTACGGTGACAAGGTAACCGCGTCGCCTTCCAAATCGTCGAAGATCGCCTCCGCATACTTCTTGGCGGTGTTATCGATATCCCCGCGCTTGGCGTCGATAATAATCGGAATCTCTTCCGGGATGTGCATAATGGTCTTCTTGAGAGTCTCCATCCCGCGCGGACCCATGGCTTCGTAGAAGGCCAAATTCGGCTTGTAGGCGCAGCAACGATCTTTGGTGGCATCAATAATCGCCTTGTTGAACTCGAACACGGGGTCTTGGTGCGACATCAGGTGACGCGGGATCTTGTCGAAGTCCGAGTCAAGACCGACACAAACCAGAGAGTCATTCTTGGTCTGCGCGTTCTTCAATTTCTCTATGAACGGATTCATCGTTTCTTCGCCTTTCCAATGAGATTATTCACATCTGATATGTTACGCTCGCGCAGGTATTCCGTTAGCGCGTCGATGGCCTTTATTGTGCAGTCAGGTTGGACGAAATTCGCCGTCCCAAACTGCACGGCGGTCGCGCCGGCGAGCATGAACTCCACCACATCCCGATAATCCATAATACCGCCGATGCCGACGATCGGGATCTTCACTGTATTATATACTTTCCAAGTCAACGCAATTGCAACCGGTTTAATCGCCGGGCCCGACAAACCTCCGGTGACATTGGTCAATTTGACCCGCCAATCGTAGGGGTCTATCGCCATGCCGTAGAGTGTGTTAATGAGTGATACCGCGTCAGCCCCCGCTTCCTCACAGGCTTTGGCAATCGGCCGGATATCCGCGACATTAGGAGACAGCTTGGGCATCAGAGGAAAATCGCAAACTGCCCTGACTTGACTGACGACTTTGTAAGCGATTTCCGGGTTGGAGGAGAACTCCATGCCGTCTCCCTTGATGTTGGGGCAGGAGATGTTGAGCTCGATCAGGTCGATTTCTTTGTGGCCGTTGAGCTTGTCAATGACATAGAGGAACTCATCAATATCGAAGCCGGCTACATTAACGACAATGCGCGTTCCGAGTTCGCGCAGGAACTGCAACTTCTCTTTGACATAAGCGTCGACGCCGACATTAGCCAGACCGATGGCATTCAGCATGCCGGAAGCGGTTTCAGCTGTCCGCGGGGGTGGATGGCCTTTGCGCTCGTGGCGTGTAATTGACTTGGTAACAATTCCGCCGAGGCGGGATAGATCGATGTATTCGTTGAATTCCTCACCGTAGCCGAAGGTCCCTGAGGCCGTCATGATGGGATTGGCGAACTCGATTCCGCCAATCTTGACTTTGAGTGAGGGCAGCGTCACAGCTCGACCTCATCGGATCGAAATACAGGGCCTTCGCGACAGACGCGCAGATACTTCTCTTCTCCGGCTTTCTTGACAACGCAACCGAGGCAGGTACCGACCCCACAGGGCATAATCGATTCGAGGGAAAGGTAACAAGGCGTAGCAAAGTCAGAGGCGATCTGTCTCACGACTTTTAGCATCGGCTCCGGGCCGCAGGCGTAAATCGTCGTTGCCGCCCCGGCCATGCCGGCTGACAGGCGTTGCTTGAGCAGGTCAGTCACGAATCCCTGATGGCCCAAGCTGCCGTCGTCAGTTGAAACCTCCATTTCGATTGGCAGAGCCCTAACGCGTTCGCCAAGACAGCTATCGGAAGAAGTCCCGAAACCGGCCAAGAACCTAATTCGATCCGACTGGTGGCCATTCCGCAGGCAGGTCTTGGCGAGCAGGTAGACTGGCGGTATGCCCACACCGCCGCCAACCAGTATCACGTTCTGAGAATGATCCGGAAGCGGAAACCCTTCGCCGAGTGGTCCGAGCAGGTCGAGTTGCTGTCCTTTGGGAACTCGCGAGAGAATTGCTGACCCACGCCCGAAGACCTTGTACAGCACATCAACGACTCCATTTGCTTCGTCATAGTCAAAGATCGAGAAGGCGCGCCTCAGAAGCGGATCGCTCCCCTCGCTGGTGGGCTTGATGTGCAGGAAAGTCCCCGGATGTGGAAACTGCCTGAGACGGAATTGTAAAGACAGCAGAAACGCTCCGGCCCCCAATCCCCGGTTCTCCACCACCTCACACCGATGAAAGATATCGCGCTTCTCTATCGATACTCCTCCGGTAATCGAATCTCGTAATTATATATGAAATAGTTGCCGATTTTCAAAGGATCAATGCGCAAAGGGTCAAATTCCGTCAAGCGCAGTACGCGGTCAACTTCCAGGTCAATCGAAGCGATCTTCGAGCCCTTGAGAAACTGAACATCGGACACTTTGCCATCGAATTCAATCTTGATCTTCACCACCACGCGACCTTCGAACTTGCTGGGTGCCGCCTCAACCGGGTATTTAAACTCGATCTCGTTGGTTGGTTTGTACTCCATCAGGGGCCAGCGATCATACTCCTCTTGGAGACGCATTTCCTCCAAGCGGGCCTGGGTCAGCGTGTCAAGAGGCTCAGCGAAGGAACTGTCGATGGCCGCTGCAGTGTCTTTGGCTGCTGTCTCCTGCGGTTGTTGGGGCTGCTGTTGCTGCTGTGGGCGGGGTTTGGCCCGAACTTCGCCCTGCGCTAGTCGGGCCGCCTCGTCTCCAATTGGCGTACCGGCATACTTCTCCGCCAACTCGAGAAAGCGCCAAATCATCGTGGAATCAACAAGGATCGTGTCTGCCTGAACTACAGGGGTGACCGGCTTCTGGTTTGCCACTTGTCCGGTCGAATCCTTGCCAGCGGGGACCTTTGGAGGCCCGGAAGGAGCGTCCGACTTCGCGAGAGCCAGAAGGCTGTCCTTTGCTGTCTGTGGCGTAACGACCGTCGAGTCAACTACTGCCCCCGGCTTTGGCTTGTCCGCTGCCGACGGCGCTGACTTACCATTCGTGATGGCATCAAGGACACGTTGATGCGCCGTCGAGTCGACCGCGAGAGTATCGCCGGCCACTTTGAGAGAGTCACGAGCCGTTATTGTCGCGCTGTCTTGGTCAACCCGGTTGCGATTGCGCCCGAGGACCTCCGAGGGACGAATCAAGCTGTCGGTGGGGTTTACGTACGCTGGAAGCTGGTTTATGTCAATCGGCGCCAATGTATCTGACGGCACCGGCGACGGCTTCAGCGAATCTGCACTTGCAGGCGACGATGAACTTGTGTCGCTCTCAGGCGCCGATTGCGCAGGCTTGGCAGAGTCATGCGGTGTTAGTAGCGATGCCCCCGACGAATCGGACGGGACTTTCGTTGTATCTGCAGCCACGGGAGCGGTTACCGAAGGCTTGATGATCTTGTTGTCGGGAATGAAGCGTTCAAGATCGATGCGGGCAATCGCAAACTCGGCTTGAGGAACATAACGCGATTGTGGATAGTCATCTACTAGGCGAGAGAAGAGCGAACGCGCCGAGTCCAAGTCACGCAGGTCAAAATACTGCTGTTCTGCCATGGCGTATATCTTATCAGGATAAAGCGCAAACGGCTCAGCCCCTTCCAAGTCAAGCAGGTCGAGTGCCTGTTGAACGGCATCAGATTGCGGGTACTTGTCGATAACCTGCTGGTAGTACGACTGGGCTTGGGCAGTGTCGCCGTAATGGCTCTCGTAGAGCCAACCGATTGCCAACAGCGCCCGCGGGGCTACCTCACTTGAGGCATACTGGTCAACAATTACTTTGTACTCTGCCAGGGCAGAATCGGGACGCCCCAGATCGGTGCGATACATCTCGGCCAGCAGGAAGCGATTCGTTACGGCTGCTTCCGTCGTATCGCTCGCCATCGAGGCCAAATAGGTCTCGACTCGCGAAATATCGGAGACCTTCTCCAGGGCTTGCGCGCGCCAAGTGTCGCCGCGCTGTTCTTTGGAAGCGAGCAAGTACATTTCCTTGGCCGTTATCAAGTCCCCCCACTGCTCCTGAGCGATTTCGCCTAATCGATAGTAGGCTTCTGCGGATTCTATCCTCTTGGCGAAGTTGACGGCGATATCATCGTAGAGCAGGATGGCTTCGCGTTCTTCGCCTTGCAGATTCATCCCTTCGGCGATTCGCAGCAGGATATTACCGAGGTAGACGGAATCCTTCTGGTCATCCCGAAGCCTCTCGAACAGTGCGAGACCGGCAGCGACACTATCAAGCGCATATAGCGACCGGCCCTGCTCGTACGCTGCGTTCAGGCGGCTCTTGGGTTCGTTGGCCAAGTCCGCTGCCAGGGCGAACGAACGTTCGGCAGCCGCATACTGCTCCTTCTGGAACTGCAATTCACCGATCTTGAATTGTACTTCCGGCCGCCGGAAGTCAGACTTGTATCGATCACTAAACTGGCTGTAAAGATCAATCGCTTCGTCGAAGCGTTCCTCAGAGCGCGCCATTTCCGCCATCAAGTAGGTGGCTTCAGCGCGAAAGTCATTGTTTTTGGAAGCCTCGAGATATTCCGTGAAAATCTCTCGTGCGAGTGAGTAGTTTTCAAGCTGGTAGCGCGCCTTACCGAGAAAGAAGCGCGATTCTTCGGCATACTTCGAATCCGGAAACGAAGAAAGCAAGTCGCGAAACTGCCGTTCCGACTTGTCGTACGCGCCGAGGTAGTAGTAGGACTTGCCGATGATGAAGAGTGCGTCATCGACCCAACTTGAGTTGGGGCTCTCGGAGAGCACCTTCGAGCATTTCCGAATCGCCTCCTGGTATCCCTTGAGTTCGGATCCGCTGGCCTTGTCGCGCTTATCTTTCTTGCGTGCCGATTCGGCCTGGTTGAAGTTCTTGCGCGCGAGATAGAACGTGTTGAAGTAAACACATCCCGAAGCCGAAAGCCCGATCATTGCGATCAGGAGCAGGCGGAATCCGCAAGTTACGAAACGCTGCATGCTACCCGGTCGGGCATGGCACCGCGCGCTGGAGATGTCTTTATTGCGCATTGATTCCTATAGCCACCTGCCGCCAAATCTCCGGCAGGGCTGTCCCGGATTTTTCACGGAATATCTCATCCGCATACTCTGACAGGCGGGTCTCATCCGGATTGATTTCCACCAGATAAGCGCCGTGCTGTTTGGCAATCAGCGGCAAATCCGCCGCTGGAAACACTTCAGCCGAGGTCCCGATGCTGAAAAAGAGTTGTGAACGTTCGGAATGAGTCATCGCCAGATTAATTGCCTCGCGTGGCAGGATCTCGCCAAACCAAACGACGTCCGGTCGAATCGCCCCGCCGCATGAGCAGGTGGGCAACTGGTTTGGGTCGATATTCTCGCTTTGGTACTGCCGACCACAACGGTGACACTTGTTTCTATGAATATTACCATGCAACTCGATCACGGGTTCCGAGCCGGCTCGCTGATGTAGATTATCGACGTTTTGCGTGATCAACGTGAAATCCGGCAAAGAATTCTGCATCTGGGCCAGCGTCCGATGTCCAGCATTGGGCTCGACTTCACCGATCAGTTTACGGCGCCAGGCATACCATTCCCAAACCAGTTGCTGGTTAGCCAGGAACCCCTCCACTGAGGCGAGAACCGTCGGGTCAAACTTGTCCCAGAGGCTGCCCGAGCCACCGCGAAAAGTCGGTACGCCGGATTCTGCCGAGATCCCGGCGCCCGTAAGTACAACGGTGGGAACGCCCTCCTGGAGCAGTCGGGTCAATCGTGGTGACGGGAGCATGTGCACAATATAGAGATTGTCGGTCGGTAGTCAACCCGCAGCGTCAATTGAAGTTGCCGATCGCGGAGGTACGAAGTATCATTCTACCAACATGCGTCACTTGTATCTTCTATTCTTGTTGGGGCTGATCGCGACCAGCGCCGCCGCACAAACGGACAGCCTGCGAATTGAAGCCGGGCAAACTTCGCCGGCGGCCCTCAAGCCGCGTCGTTCCCCAATGGGAGCCCTGCTCCGGTCGGTAGCCGTGCCGGGATGGGGGCAGTACTACAATCGCAAGTATGTCAAGAGCGCGATTGTCTGCGGCGCCGAAACGTTCTTCATTGCTCGGGCAGTGCACTGGTGGATCAAGGCGGAAGACGAATATGATTCCATTCAATCGCTGCCGGAAAGCGAGCAGCGCGCAGCCTTTGCCCGCTACTCTGCCTATCGATCCAACCGCAATGACTATCTCTGGCTTACCGGGCTCACCGTATTCTTCTCGATGTTTGACGCCTATGTGGATGCGCATCTTGCGGGGTTCGATGTTGACTTGACTCCGCAGTTTTCTCCTCCGGCTGACGAAGTTCGATTGGATTTTATTCTGCGCTTCTGATTAGTCCGTCACCACCGATTTGCGGTTCAAACTGAAACACGACACTCGTCTACCCCGCTTTCGACTCCCGCCACATTGTAAGTACAAGAACTGCGCAGCGTGCCGATAATTCCTGATAGGCATTAGTTGGCTCAAGGACATGGTACATACTGCTAACAACCATATTCAGTTACACTCGATCGGCCTGCGCAGGACGTTCTCGGCAAACGAGATGATCTTTCGCGAAGGCGATGCCGGCACGACCATGCTCTGGGTGCTCAACGGCAGTGTGCTTATCCAAAAGGATGGCATTGAGATTGCCAAAGCCGGCCCAGGCGAGATCGTCGGCGAAATGTCCCTGATTGATCAATCGCCACGGTCGGCTACTGTCATTGCCGAATCGGAGTGCGAAATGATCGAAGTCGGGCGCGAGCAGTTCCTGGAACTCGTCCGCGCCGAGCCGGAGTTTGCTCTGGCCGTGATGAGCGATTTGAGCCGCAAATTGCGTAAGTCGGACTCGTCACGGGTGGACGAGTTGGAGGCGAACAACTTCCAGCTTCAGGACGCCAACGACCAGCTCCACCGGGCCAATACCTTTCTTGAGCAGATCATCGAGCAATCGCCGGCAGGGATTGCGATACTTGACGAACAAGGGCACACGCAACGACTCAACACGTCGGGGCGGCGTATTCTGGACGTTGACGGTCGTTTTCTGCCTGAATCTTTGTCGCATTATTGCCGTACGGAAGGGCCTTTACATTGCCTGCATAAGTCTGAGAAGGAGATCTGGTCGGGGGAATGCAAGATTCCCGTCGCGGGCGAAATGCGGACTCTCTATATCTCGATATCGCGACTGGGAATCGACTCTGCTTCCCGCCTTTACCTGATGATCTTCGAGGACATCTCGCAACTCATCGAACTAAACGACCAGATAATCAAACTTGAGCGTCTGGCGACCGAGGGTGAGTTGGCGGCCGAGATTGCACACCATATCAACAACTACCTCGCCGTCCTCTCGGGCAATCTCGAATTAGTACAGCATCGAGTTGGGCGTCAATCAGACTCAGAGGTCACGCGATGGCTCGGCGCCATGGGGCAGAGTCTTAGCGAGATTTCACGATTTGTCGACGATTTGATGGGGGCGCGTCGACAGACGGATGCTCTTGAGGAACGCAACATCGATGATATGGTGCGTGTCATGCTACGTTTCCTCGGACCGCAGAAACGATTCCGCCGGATCAGGCTCTCTGCCGTGACCTCCACCGACTTTCCGACGCGGGTGCGCATCAATGAATCGATGTTCCAGCAGATACTCCTCAACTTGCTGATCAACGCCGCCGACGCCCTGGGAACTTGCCATCGCCACGAAAAATCGATCACAGTCGAGCTCGGGCGTGCCCCGGAGAATTCGATGGCACAAATCCGTGTCATTGACAACGGTCCGGGAATCGGTGCTGAGCATATGGCTGAGCTTTTCTCCCATCGTTTTACGACAAAACCAACGGGGCATGGCATTGGCCTGATTACGGTGAAGAAGATTGTCGACTACCACCGCGGAACCATTCGCTGTGATTCGCAACAAAACCAGGGCACGGTCTTTACCATACAGTTGCCGTGTTGAGGAAAGCTTATGCCGGACACCCTTTTCTTCCTCCTTCTGGGACATGTCTTCGGCGACTTTGCGTTGCAGACAGACCGAATGGCCAGGGAAAAAGCAGCAAACAAGGGGGTTCTGTCAAGCCACGTTATGGTATACGTCTTGACGATTGGCGCCTTCTGGTGGCTGGGGGAGCTTTTGAATCACCGCTCAGGCTTTCCGAACTGGGTGACGGCAATTGTCCTGGCGGTGCTATATCTGCAACACTGGCTCCAAGACTCGATCAAAGCGACCAAATTCAACGGCAGCAAGCAAGCGCTGTTCATCGATCAAGCCGTACATTTGTCGGTTCTCTACATCATTCGCGTGGCATTCTAACAACACGCTATGTCCAGCGCTTCTGAAACCTACTTGCCGCAGCTACTTCGCGATTGGTATCTGCATCATCCAGGAAAGATTCACGGCGTTACACGACACTCCGGCTACCTGTTCTTCG
Source organism: uncultured Ignavibacteria bacterium (assembly GCA_964576925.1). Taxonomy (GTDB): domain Bacteria; phylum Zixibacteria; class MSB-5A5; order CAIYYT01; family CAIYYT01; genus JADJGC01. Next base: position 186,407 of record CAZNWJ010000001.1, read on the forward strand.
CCGATGCCAGTGGGTTCACCGCCCTAACCAAAGCGCTCGGGGAACTAGGACCGGTCGGATTCGAGATCCTGACGAATCTCTTGAACGACGTCTTTCGAAGACTTGGTCTAGTCGTGTCCGACCACCACGGAGATATCTTGAAATTCTCGGGGGATGCTATCTGGTGTTGGTTTCCGGAGATAGCACAGCCAGAGAAGGTGTTCTCGGAGATGCTGAAGCAGGTGGAAGAAGTCAACCGCAGCGCCGAAATCTGCGCAAAACACCCGCTTGCACTCCATGCCGGGGCAGCTCATGGCGCATTTCGCTTGCTGACGATCGAAGGCTCAGGCAACCGACTTGATTACGAAATCTCGGGCGACACGGTACCACTGATCTATGCGGCAGCTGACGAAGCCGGACCCGGCGAATTGGTTCTGGCTAATTCGCCCGCAGTAGGGCCTGCGTGCCGTTTCCCGGAGGCGGAGAACCAGGCGCTTGAGTTACATCGATATCTCATGAACGACAGCCCGCTCGCGGCCTATGTGCCCGAGGCCATTCGGGAACGGGAACGGGGCTTATCGTTCACGAGCAACCTCAACAGCGAACATCGGCGCGTCAGCGTCCTCTTCGTCCGAGTTTCAGTCATCGATATGATTGATGACGGGCAACATCTGAGGGCAATACTGGGGAAGGTCATATCCAAGATTGCCGAGCACTCCGGCATGGTGGCGCGTATCGACCCGTTTAAGTCAGGCCACAAAGTACTTTGTCTATTCGGTGCGGCCCAATCCGCGGGGCTCAATGAACTGCATGCGTTGCGGGCAGCGGTAGACATCGCGGCCATGAGCGACGCGAAAGTCGAAATCGCGGTCGGGGCGACACACGGTCATCTGCTCTGCGGCGAAGTCGGCAGTGAACGCCGGCGCGAATTCACGGTGATGGGCAACGCCGTGAACCTGGCAGCTCGTCTAATGGCCAAGGCAAGGCCGGGTGGTGTTTTATTCGACGGTGCCCTGCACGAACTCATCGACGAATATTGTTTCAGCGAGCAAGAACGCTTAGCGCTGAAGGGAGTTGGCGAATCCGTTCTGGTTTTCGAATTTCTTCGCTGGCGTCGAGAGCGCCGGCTCCCGGCCGCGGTCGACCGATTTTACGGACGAATCGACGAGCTTGCCGCCCTGGAACGCTGGTGGGAAGTCGCGGCGGCAACGGGCCCCCGGGTCCTCGAGATCTCCGGTGCCGCAGGCATCGGGAAGACTGAACTCGTCCTACAGTTTTTGAAGCAGCACCAGCAAGCGACGGTTTACTATTTCGATGGCACTCACAGCGCGCTGCGTCATGCCGGCTGGCTGCCGGGTGAGCTGTTGCAGTCGATCTGTCTTGCCGATCACGCCGAGCGCAGCCCTCTCGAACTCCTGCAGGCCAAGATCGATCGGCGCTGGCTACCGCTTTTGGCGCCTCTATTCGGAAAACAACTCGACGAGAGTTCCTGGACGCTTGGTCTTTCCAGTGAATTGCGTCTGGATAAGACTGGCGAGATCGTTTCAGAGCTTCTGGCCGGACAGCTCGACAGCAAGGCAGTCATAGTCGATTCGATCGATCGCATGGATTCACTGTCACAGGCAATTCTGGAAAGAGTCCTGCTGAACCTTGAGAACTACAGGGCGCGTTTCATCCTCATAACGCAGGTGCCGTCCTCTTCACAGAGATCGTGGGCGAAACTGGAGCTGACCTCGCTCAGCGAAACGGAGATGCAGCAATGGTTCGAAGAATCGCTCGTTACCGGGGCACGCGAGACGGAACTGATACGAAGGCTGTCGGAATCGTCACAAGGTAATCCCTTGTTGATTCGAACGACGTTCCAATCGCTGATTAGCAATGGGTCATTGCGGAAGCTCACTGATTCCGTGCGGTACGAAGTCGTTGGAGCGCTCGCATCAATTGCACTCCACCATCGACTTGAAGATGTGCTCATGGCTACCTACGACTCACTCACCGAGAGCGAGCGAGCGGTCTTGCGGTTGGTCGCAGTGGCCCGATCGGAGGTGTCAACCGCACAGCTGCGTTTCTTGCACCCCAACTGGTCGTCAGAGGAAATCGAGCGCAACCTTTCGGGGCTCGTGCAGAAAGACCTGCTGAACACATCTCTTGCGAGTGAGAAAGCTGCCGAGTTTTCCTTCGTCAGCCAGCAGTTGCGCGAATCGGTTTACAGCCGCATTCCCATCCTCGAGCGACAAAGATGGCATCGCCTACTCGGAGAGAAACTCGAGAAGGAGAATGGAGCATCGCTTGTCAGATTGGCCTATCATTTTGGTTCGAGCGATGACGGTGAAAAGGCCTTCCGCTATTGCTTCAAGGCTGCCATCGAGGCGGAGCGTAACGGCGCATTAATGGAAGCAGCGTCGTATTTTGAGCAGTGCTGTAGACATAGTGACGAGGTGATTCCAACACTCTCGACGGCTGAAGGCAGCGATTACTTCAATCGGGCGTCCGGCTTTGCTGTTCACGACGGCAACTTCGGGTTGGCCTTTGCCGAGCTACGTCGCTGGCGCCGCTGGGCCAAGGGGCGAAGTAATCGCACCGAGTGCGTTGCTTCGGCAATTGAATTTGCACGGACGCTCTGGAAGCAGTCGCGTTATGCGCGCTGTCGTCAGGCATTGCGCCTGATTTCTTCCGCAATATCCGATGCGACGCCCCAGCATCTGGTCTCTGAATTTCTGGCAATCGAGGGCGAGTTGCTGCGGCGGACTGGAAAGATCCGAGAAGCGCAGGAAGTATGCGCGCGCGCACTTGAACTGGCCATTTCAGCAAACGACCGAAATCGCGAAATCACCGCACTTAACAATCTCGGCCTGGCTTACTGGTCCGGCGGAAACCTCGATGCCGCGCGAAAGTGCTTTGAGGAGTCTCTCGCGCAAGACGAGCAAGCTACTCCCTTGTATCTTCAAGGGAGGGTGGCGAACAACCTGGCAATTATCAGTGAAGAACTTGGTGACTTCAAGCGCGCGCGCAGCTTGGCGGAGCGCGCCCGGGAAGTGTTTATCCAAACGGGCGATCGACGCAATCAGTCCTATGCCTCAGGCAATCTGGCGAATCTGCTTTTCCAAGCGGGTCGGTATCGCGAGTCAGAAGAGCTGTTCACGGTGGCAGATCGCATATTTGAACACCTCGGCGAGCGACATCCACATTTCTACACGGTCGGCAATCTGGGCGACATTGATCTCCACCTCGGGAAACTGGAGGCGGCTGAATACAGGTATAATTCTGTCGCACAATTTGCCCGGGATTGCGGTGATCAGGAGCTTATGGCCGAGACGGCTGTGCGATTGGCCGACTGCAAATTTTACAGAGGCGAATCGATTACGGCACAGGCAGAATATCAGCAAGCTATCGTGCTGGCGGATGCGGCAGGTTCGCAGGAATACCAGATTCGCGGCACAATCGGGCTGTGCCGACTTCTCATCGGCTTAAGACAAACTGAATCAGCAGCCGTTCAGCAGCAACGACTCACCGAGTTTGCCGCTGCCACGAAATCAGATCGTAACCAATTTGAGGCAATCTTCCTTCAAGCCGAAATCGATCGGCTTCGCGGCAATCCTGAGCAGGCTCGAGCCAACCTTGTTCGCTGTCAACACTACGCGCAGGAACAGGGGCAATTCGAGTTGAGACTGAAATCACTCGTCCGGCTTAGCGAACATCCCCAGTGGCACGAAAGAACGCTTGAAGAGCTGGCTGGTTTGCTTAATCAATTCATTGGAAGCAACGGCTGCGAACGATTTAACTTGCTACTCAATTCAGCATATTACGGTTACTTTTCTCCAGTGCTGCGGTCCGTAACAGAAAGATTGAACCTCAGCCAGAACCCTCATCCTGTAGCCTAGATCCCACAGATTTCTCCCGATTTTCTGCTGTTCAAAGAAAGTGTTCGAATCTGAAACATGTTCCAAGATTGCAACTAGCTTCCTAGCAACAACTTACGGAATGCAGGCCAAGCTGTAGACGCCACAGACACCTTTGGCAATACGTTTGCGATTATCTCCGCAGCAACTGACAGCAAGCATTCAAGAGCCACCGGAAACGGTGGAGCAGAAGGAGGAAAGTGTGTCACGAGCAAAGAAGTCTAAGCGGTACGCCTGGATTAGCGGAATGCTACTCGCTATGAGTGTCGTTCTGGGTCTGTTGGTCGGCTGTTCAAGCAATTCCACTGCGCCCGTTCCGGAAGATCCGAATGATCCGAATGTCAGCTGGACGGATGCTTCCATGAAGGAGACCGATCCCGCAAAGTAACGCCACGTTGCCGCTGCGGCCGTCGGAGCGATGATGACTTAGGTGGAACTGGCACGGGCTGCCGCCATGGGCGACACCCGCACCTGATGGTATCAATTGGTGAGTCCACTGTCGCAGGAGGTTGTTCTTACCAGACTGGGGTCCCCGGCAACGAGCCGGGGACTTCTTCTTTAGTGATTACCTAGTCTCTATACTTCCAACGCCAAGGCCGCCGGGTGGCTCCGATCGTTAAGTCCGATCGGGACGGCATTGCGAATCAAATGCGAGAGTTCCACGGAGGGGCGGGCGTCGGCCAAGCCAAAACCCCGTCCGGCAAGTGTTTCCTGATAGACGATCGTGTGCAGGTCGGTAAAGCCGCCGGAAAATTCGATTTCGCTACCGTCGACCGTAATCGAACGGTAGGTTGACTGCCCCTTGGCTTGCGTGGCTTTCGGCAAGTCGCTCTTGTCAATCGACAGCATCCAGCGGACGTTGGCATTCTTGAGTTCGACGAAGCCGGCGGCGCGAGCTGGCGTGCTCAAATGGACTTCGCTATGCGTGACATCTCCGAAGAGCCAAATCAGAAGGTCAAAAAAGTGAATCCCAATATTGGTTACAAGTCCTCCGGAGCGTTCGAGCTGGCCCTTCCAAGACACCTGATACCAGGCGCCGCGCGAAGTGATATAAGTCAACTCGATCTCGCGTTTCCGACTCGAGCTGAGTTGAAGTATTTTCGATTTCAACTCAAGCAGGGCCGGATGGACGCGCAGCTGAAGTACCGTAAATACTCGTTTGCCGGTCTCTTGCTCGATTTCCTGAAGAGCATCGATATTCCAGGGATTGAGGACGACCGGCTTCTCGCAGATCGCGTTGGCGCCCACGCGGAGCGCAAAGCGCACGTGAGCATCGTGCAGGTAGTTCGGCGAACAGATGGTGACATAATTGACGCGCCGCTCCGCGCCCAAACGACGGAGTTTCTCAATATGCCGGTCGAAGCGCTCAAATTCCGTGAAGAACTTGCAGTCATCAAAATAGCTGTCCAGTATCCCGACTGAGTCGTTCGGATCAACGGCCGCTACGAGGCGATTGCCGGTCTCTTTGATGGCTTTCAAATGGCGCGGGGCGATATAGCCGGCCACACCGGTCATGGCAAAATTCAGCGACATAGAATTACCTGCTGCATTAGCTAATACTCAATCCAGTTTCGCTCGACATTGGCGATAATGCCGAGCAACATCCAACTCACCAAGAGTGAACTTCCCCCATAGCTTACAAAAGGCAACGGTACACCAGCCACGGGTAATAGGCCAACGACCATGCCGATATTCACAAACATTTGAAATGCCAAAGCCGCGACGGCTCCGATCGCCACCAATTGCATGAATTCACTGCGCGCCTTCATGGCCGTACGCACACCGCGCAAGAATAGGAAGGCGAAAAGCGCGAGAATGACCGCCGCCCCCAACAGGCCGAACTCCTCAGCGCCGACTGAAAAAATGAAATCGGTATGTCGAAGCGGAAGATAATCCAACTTGTTCTGGCTTCCCGCCATGTAACCCTTCCCTAACAGCCCACCGGAGCCGATCGCAACCTTTGACTGGATGATCTGGTAGCCGGCTCCCAGAGGGTCCTGACCGGGATCAAGGAAGATCTTGATGCGCATTTGCTGGTAATCGTGAAGGTGATTCCAGGCGATGGAACTCAGAGCACCGACCAGGAGATTGGCAGATACGAGCAAGATCGTGAAGGCCGGGGATCGCCGCACGATTGTCATTGCGGCGATAATCAACAAGGCAAAGAAGATGACCCACGCCCACATACTCGAGGAAGCGATCATACTGATCACGGGCGTATAAAAAAGCAGCAAGTAACGCGCCGGCAGTCCCGCCCAGAACATCATCGCTGAGAAGATCACGGTAAAGATCACGGCTGATCCCAAGTCCGGCTGTCGCAAGACCAGGAAGGTAATGAAACCGCACATGACGCATGCCGTCATGATCTTGCGCAGATGAGAAATCGGTCGACGGCTATAGCTCAAGTAACGTGCAAGGGCGAAGATGAATGCCACCTTGGCAACTTCCGAAGGCTGAAAGCTCAAGAACCCAAGGCTATACCAGCGCTGGGCGCCGAACTTGGAGGCGCCGAACAACACCAGCCCGAGCAGAAGAACGCAAGCGACGGTATAGTACACGTAGGCGAAAGCTTCGTGGAAGCGCATAGGAATCTTGAGCGTTAGAACAAAAACAACGATGCCGAGGAAGAACCAGACAATCTGCTTGATCCAATCATCCTGCAAACGCGGGTCGGCGCTGACATGGTTCGCCGAGTATACCAGAACGATTGAGATGATCGTTAGCAGGCTGGCGGCCGCGAAAAGCGGCAGGTTACCGGAGCTGAATATGTCCCGAGTAGAGATCTTCAAAGTAAACCAGATCCTCGATTGGCGCCGGCGGCGGGGGCGCCAGCAGGCCCGTTTTCTCGAAATGACGAATAAAGACTTGCTTCACAATCGGGGCCGCCACCACCGAGCCGTGTCCAGCCAACTCGACGATTACGCAGCCACATATTGTCGGATTGTCAATGGGAGCGAATCCGCAAAACCAAGCGTGTTCATTGCCGTGTGGATTCTGCGCGGTGCCGGTCTTGCCGCCCATGGGAATACCGGGGATTCGCGAGCGCGCTGCGGTTCCCGCTCCACCTTCCACGACTCGCCGACAACCCTCGATTAATATCGACAGCGTACGCTCGCTGAAAGGCAATTGGCGCACCACCGAAGGGTTGGCGCGAGTGATTTCACCATCCGGGGACTTCAGATAGCGCATCAAGTGCGGTTTCATTGCGGTACCGTGATTAGCTACGGCAGCAAAGAACTGGGTCAATCCGACTGGTGTCACCAATAACTCACCCTGGCCGATGCCGAGATTCAGCAAAACCGCCTTGGTCCAACCCGATTTCCCATAGGCCTTGTTGTACCAGTCTTCATCCGGAACGTGACCTGGTTTTTCATTGGGGATGTCGACACCGGTCACGACGTCAAAGCCGCACTTGCGCGCGTAATTCGTCCAGTTTTCCAGTCCCAGTTTTAGCCCGACCTGATAGAAGTAGGTATCGCAGGACACCTCAAGGGCGCCAATCACATCCTGACTGCCATGTCCCGACTTCTTGTGACAACGGAAGAACCGATTGCCGAACTGATATCCGCCGTAGCAAGCGCGAAAGTGCGTGTTGACATCGATCAATCCGAGTTCAAGCGCCGCCCCGGCCGTCAGGAGTTTTGCTGTTGAGCCGGGTGGATAGAGCCCGCGAATGGTGCGGTCGAGAAGCGGACGGCGCTCGTCGCTCGAGAGCCGCTGATACTCGTCGCGCGGGACGAATCCGGCAAAGAGATTCGCATCGTAGTCCGGTTTTGATGTCATTGCCAGAATTTCGCCAGTGCGCGGATCCATAAAGACGGCGGCACCTGCCAACGAATCTCCAAAAAGTGAGTCGCACACCAATTGCAGATCCAGGTCGAGTGACAAACCCAGCTCGCTTCCCGGAACCGGGTCCTTGTTCGGTTTCGTCGCCAGAGAACCCAGGATACGTCCCGAGGCCGTCACCTCGAGATAGTCGACGCCGTCGATACCGCGCAATTGCTGGTCATAGGTACGTTCGACGCCGGCGCGCCCGATCATCGAACCGATCCGATACTGTGATTCGGACTCTCGTTCATCGACCTCGCCAGTGTAGCCGATCAGGTGAGAAGCAACATTGTGGTACGGGTAGGTTCGCGCGTGATCGAGCTGATACATGACACCCGGAAACAACTCATTCGATTCCTCAATGACGCACACAGACGCAAACGCCAGATCCTTGCGAATCGCGACCGGTTCGTGTCGACGCGACCGACGCTCTTTGACCTTCTTGACAATGCCGGCTTCTTCCATGTCGATTAGCGGAGCGAGTTCCTCGGACAATCGCTGCAAGTGCCTGACTTCTGTCGGGATCACTGAGACGGTATAGGCCGGACGATCCTGGGAAAGCGGACGCCCCTCGCGGTCTACAATTTTGCCGCGCATCGCCGTCCGTGGTACGAGGCGGATACGATTCTCTTCGGACATCTGGAAATAGTAGGCATAGTCGATCACTTGGAGATGGACCAGCTTGGCCAACAGCAGCAGGAAGACAACGGCTACAATACCGATAATGATGCGGCCGCGAGCGAGTTTCGAGACTTGATCAACCACGACGACGACTCAATATCTCAACCCGGATCCCCAGGTCGGATAGAAAAAAGACAACAAAGCCAACACCAGCGGTATAGGCCAGGGTTGGAAGAGAGCTTTCCCAGTAGACTTGTAGCGCAGCGCCGAAGTCGAATCCGCTGGTGAGAAGCTGGTACAGCAACTGGAAAATCGTTTCAGCGCCAATCAATACATATAATCGGCTATACCACTGATCAAGATTAAGATGCTGGCGCAGTTCGTAGATGAGCACAGCCAGTCCAAATCGAAGAAAAGCCCCGTATCCGAAAACCTCCGGAGTCAATGCGTCAGATATCAAGGCCACCAATAGGGTCACCGGGTAGGCCAGATCGAATTCCTTGCGTAGCACGATGATCAGGATAATGATCATCGTGAAGTCTGGGGCAATACCCAGAATCGAGACCGTATTCGCCAGAAGAGTCTGGCAGAAAGCGGTCAGGTACGCGAACAACAAGAACGAGAAGATCTTACCGGCCATCGTTGCTCTCCAATGGCTCCATCACCATCACGACATCGAGGGCGTCAAAATCAACGAACGGCTCAACGCGGACTTGCATAAAAAAGGCGGAACTAGAAGCCTCGATGCTGTCGACCACGCCCACGAAGAGTCCCTCGGGGAAGACCCCACCGAGTCCGGAGGAGACCAGCGTGTCGCCTTTTTCGACATCGGCATCCAACGAGACATCGTCAAAATAAAGTCCGCGTCCCGAGTGCCACTTGATGATTCCCAGCGTTTGCGACCGCGTGTTGCGTGCAGCGACTCGGCAGTTCGGGCCAACAAGCAGCGATACCGTCGCGACGTTGCCGGTGCTGGCTGAGGTCTTGCCGACGATGCCGTTTTCGTCGACGACAGCGCGAAAGCGATCGATCTGGGAATTGGCTTTGATGATTGCCGTGGAAAGCCGCCGACCCTGCTCGTAGGCAACGACGTCGGCAGGAATGATCCGGTAGCCCTCTCGTGGCAGGAGATCGAGCATTGCTCTGAAGCGTTCCATTTCCACGGCCCTGCCCTGCAGCTGGCTGTGCTCGTATTTCAGCCGGACGATCTCCTGCTGCAAGGCTTCGTTTTCCTTGTGAACCTGAAGCAAGGAACCGACCTTGTTCGAGATGGCCAGGAAGGGCGAGTAGAAAATATTCTGGAGCAATCCGGCGACGAAGTTGCGCTCACCGGCGAGCAGGGACGAGAGCAAGAGCGGGATCAGTAGACCCGATATAGTCAGAAGCAGCTTGCGATTGCGATAGAGGCGACCGGAGGTCCATTTCATCGAGACTATTCAATGGAATCGAGAATTTGCAGCAATTCCCCAGGGCTCTTGACCGTCATCAATTTCTCGCGGTTCTTTTCGGACTTCATTAAATATGACAGATGCGCCATAACTTTCAAGTGAGCGCCGATAGCATCCTCGGGTGCAGCGATCAAGAAAAACAAGTGAACCGGCTGTTTGTCCATTGCCTCGAAGTCTACGCCTTTGTCGGAGCGACCAAATGCTATCACGATACCCTTGGTGGCTTTTGTCTTCGCGTGCGGGAATGCCACGCCGTAGCCGACACCGGTCGTGACCAGATTTTCGCGCGTGATGATATCCTTCAGAAGCAGGCTCTTATCCTTAACGAGCTTGGATTTTGCCGCCATCTCCACCAGTTCTTCAATAACTTCGTTTTTTGCCGTAGCCTGCAGGTCGAACGTAATCAACTGCTCTTCGCAGAATTTCGATAGTTTCATCGAACGAAAACTCCTTAGCGAAAATTCATCAATACGCCGCGGCTTCTTCAACTAGGAGAATTGGAATTCCCCTGCGAATCTCATAGCGCAGCCGACAGGCGCAGCAGTCCAGTGTATCATTTACGGCGTTGGGTGTCAATGGCCCTTTGCATTGAGGACAAGCCAGCAGGTCGCGAAGTTCTACTCGGAGCCGGTTTCCCGCGGCGGGGTCAGATTTCATCGTAGATACCAATCGCCCGGAATTTCTCCAGACGGCGAACCAGTAACTCCTCGGTACTCAACTGCTTGAGCTCCTCGAGCATGGTCAGCAATTCCGCTTTCAGGATTTGTGCCGCCAATTGATGATTACGATGGGCGCCGCCGGTCGGCTCAGGTAGGATCTTGTCGATCACCTTAATCTGCATCAGGTCGGCCGCCGAAAGTCGCAACGCTTCGGCCGCATCAGGTGCCTTTGACTGGTCGCGCCATAGGATCGCCGCACAGCCCTCGGGTGATATCACGCTATACCAGGCGTTTTCCAGCATGAGAATGCGATCGCCGATGCCGATCCCGAGTGCGCCACCGGAAGCGCCCTCACCGATAATCGAGATAATTATCGGGACCTCAAGCTTGAACATCTCAAGAATATTGCGCGCGATTGCCTCGGCCTGACCTCGTTCTTCGGCCTCGACCCCAGGGAAGGCACCGGGTGTATCGATAAAGATGAATATCGGCCGGCCAAATCGCGAAGCCGTCTTCATCAAGCGCAGAGCCTTGCGGTAGCCTTCCGGATGCATCATCCCAAAATTGCGTTCCAGCTTCTGCTTAGTATCGCGGCCTTTTTGTTGTCCGAGAACCAGGACTTTCTCGCCGTCCAGCTTGGCGAAGCCACAGACCACGGCCTTATCGTCGGCGTAGCCGCGGTCGCCGTGGAGTTCGACCCAGTCAGTAAAGATAAGTTGGATATAGTCAAGGGAGTAGGGGCGCTTGGGATGCCTCGCCAACTGCACACGCTGCCAGCGCGTCAGCTTGGAGAAAATCTCCGCCTGCAACTTCTCGAGCTTGCGCTCCAGGGCGATGATCTCAGAGTTGAGCTCCAGCCCGCCGCCGGAGGAAAACTCCTTCATTTCCCGGATCTTCTTCTCGAGTTCGACTATCGGTTTCTCAAATTCCAAATAGAACCCGCCCGCAGCCACTATTTACCGCTCCTCCTTCCTGGACAGAAGCAGAAACCAGCCAGCAACGATGAGCATGAATAGCACCAATATAGAGAATACAATTCGCCGGTCAAACAGAAAAAGTGTAAACACAAAAACCTGAAGGACTGCGGCCACAGACCAAAACACCAAGACGATTTGGCGCGACCCCCACCCAAGCCGCTGCAAGACATGGAACAAATGTCCCGAATCACCGCGCACGACCGATTTGCCCGTGATTAGCCTACGCCCGAAGCTCGTGGCAAGTTCCAGTAGTGGTACGCCCAAAGTCAGCAACGGCACGAACATGGCGACGACGGTGTAGCTCTTGATCGGGCAATAGATGGCCGCGACCGCGAAGATAAAGCCAATCGATTGACTACCGGAGTCTCCAAGAAACACCTGAGCCCGCGGGAAATTGAAGCACAGGAACGCCAACGTGGTCGCGATTGCAATAACACTGATCGTCACTACCAGGGGAATCTGCAGAGCCAGTGCCGTGTAAAGAAGCCCGACGGCGGCGATGATTGAAAGTCCGCCAGCCAGTCCGTCCAGACCGTCGATCACGTTGAGAGCGTTGACGATCATGAACAGCCAGAGAATCGTTGCCAAAAGGGCCAGTGGCCAGGAGAGGGGATAGGAGCCAACAAAGGGCACATAGATCGTGTCAACCTTCAGGTCGGCTGCAAACAGGACCACAGCAGCCGCCAGCTGAATCAGCAGTTTGTACCAGGCTTTGAGATCGTAAAAATCGTCAACGACTCCGCCTAGAAAAACTATGAAGTGGGCAAAGAAAACGGGGGCAAGCCGCGGTCCCAGTTCCTCGCGCAATTCGGGGGCGATCGCCAGACAAGAAAGGAAGGCGACCCAGAATCCAGCAAATATCGCCCACCCCCCGACGAATGGAGTTGGCTGTGAGTGCAGCTTTCTCCCCTGCGGACGATCGAGCCAGTGTCGCGCAAGCGCCAGTTTGCGCAATGGCGGAATCAGCAGGAAAGTTACAGCCGCGCCAAGCACGGCGCTGAGCACAATGGCTCTCATTGACGATCCTCTCCACCTCCGCCAGCCAGTAGCCGAATCCAGACCAGCAGCAAGTTAGCAGCCAACTGACACGCCAGCCAGCGATTTGCCCACCTCTGCTGCGGATAATGCTTCGCAAAGTACATCCAGACCGATCTGTGGTGATGCCATTTCATGCGGAAGCGGTGTTGCCGCGATGAGGCACCCCAGACATGGACGACATCGAGATCACCCAGGTACCAGCATTGGCGACTCGCCTGAGACAATCGGAGACAAAGATCGGTGTCCTCGACATACATGAAGAAGCGTTCATCGAAGCCTCCGAGTGCGTTGAAATCGTCTTTGCGGATCATGATGAAGGTCGCTGCCATTGCCTCTACCGGTTTGCGCGACTGGTCTGCCTCGATTGTATAGTCACCTGCCGAGCGAAAAAATGCGCCACGTGAGCTGCGCAGATTTTTGTGCGTCGGAAATCGCCGCAATGAAGAGTGAACCGCGCCGCTCGTATCAACGAGTCGAGGCGAACACGCGGCGCACGCGGGATGGGCTTCCAGAAACCCTGCCATCTTTGCGATAACATTGGAATCGATCCGGCTGTCGGAATTGGCGAAGAGCAGCAGTTGCTGGCTGCAGACGCGCGCTGCCAGATTCACCGCAGCACCAAAACCTACATTGATGGGGGATTCAATCAGGCGGATGAATGTGCTTCCTGGCGGCGGCACAAAGCGGCCAGCGGGGCGGCAGCCGTTGTTGACCACCACGACTTCGTAATCAATAAGACGCGTGTGTTGCTTAACAGAGTCGATTAACTGCTGGACAAGATTGGGTGTGTTGTAATTGACAACGATAATCGCAATTGCCGGTGATGCTTCGCTCATTTCACCAGGCCAAAGAGTCGCTTGAGGCGAAACGGAATCGACTTAAGGCCGAGGTAGATCACCATGAAAACGGCCTCATAGATAATCTTCTTGGAGAACTTGGAGTGCCCGGCTTCGCGCTCGACAAAGATGATCGGAAACTCCCGAATCTGGAAGCCCTTGGTCCAGGCGCGGTAGCTCACCTCGATTTGAAAAGAGTAGCCGTTGGAACGAATGGCGTCGAGATCAAGAGACTCGAGTACTTTCCGCCGGAAGCACTTGAATCCACCGGTGGCATCACGAACCGGAAGACCGGTGACAACGCGGGAATACAGATTGGCAAAATACGAAATCGCCCAGCGTGTCCTGGGCCAGTTTTCCACGCCGCCGCCGGGGATATAGCGAGATCCCAGTGACAAATCACAGGTCTGAATATTCCTCAGGTGATCGGCGAGGTACTTCGGTTGATGTGAGAAGTCGGCGTCCATCTCAAGTATGAAGTCGTATTTGTGCTCAATGCCGTACTTGAACCCGGCGATATAGGCGCGACCCAGCCCCTGTTTACCGGGCCGGTGCATGACCTTTATGCGCGGATTGGCAGCCGCAAGGGTATCAGCGATCGCACCCGTGCCGTCCGGAGAATTGTCGTCGACGATCAAGACCTCAAGGCGCGGATCAACGGTCACGATCTGCGCCGTGATCCGCTCAACATTGTCTTTCTCGTTGTAGGTCGGCAGCAATACCAGTGCGCGCTCGCTCAAGCCGTCGAACCTCGCTGTTTGCGTTCAATAAGATAGCAGGCCGCCAGGCCGCCAATCGAAAGAATGGTCGTCAGAATCGTCGTCCATTTGCCGTGCTCGTAACGCGCCCAATCGTAATAGATTTCCACATCGTGAGTGCCCGCTTCCAGCGAGACAGCCCGAAAAGTGTGATTCGCCAGCAGCAAGTTCTTGGGCGTCCCATTCACTCTGGCGTGCCAGCCCGGAAAGTGATTCTCAGAGATAAACAGCAGGCCGGGGGCGTTGAGAGTTACCTGGTAGCGCTGTCTTTCGATATCGTGTTCGACGATCTGTACCGATTCGGCTTCCGGCTGCACAGAGGGCGTCGGTGTGTATTCAGGCGCTTCGTAGAGAATCAACTGCTCGCGGAAGGGAAATTGCTCATCGAACAGGAGCTTCAAGTCATCCTGGTTTTTCGAACCAAGCTGATAACCATGATAAATGGTTGCTCGCGGCATGACTTCAGGTAGTTCATAAACGACAACTTCATTGTCATAGATCTTTCGGACGCCGGCATCGGGTGGTAAGGCCGTACCGCGGTCCAGAATGATGAAACGCGTATTGCTAAGCTGGAGTGGCCGTAGGCGGAGTCCGTCGGAGGTCAGCAGATTGGTATAGGTCAAGCCGCCTATAAACTCATCGAAGGCTTTAAGCTGGGCGCCGTGATAACCAGTGAGTTGTTCTACGCCTTTCCACGCCAGGTAATTCTTGGCGCTAAACGAGCGCTGGGTGAGGTCAAACACGCGGTACGGACCAGGTTCGGAACGCAATCGCTGTAAAACCGGATAGTCGCGGAAGTACTGCGCGAACTCAGCAGTCTCTATGAAGCGAAAGTCCACGCGCCACAAGTCGATCAGAGCGATGAAAATCAGCCCAACGAGCGCTGCCCTTCCCCATTGACCGCGAACGTAATTGCGAATCAGGTAGACCGCAAGCCAGGTCAGGATTGCGATTACCCATAGACTGAGCTTGATGCCACCGAGCCAGGCCAACATCGTCTGGCGGTTATCGTTCGTAATGTCGGAGTAGAAAATCGAAGTATAGGCCGACATAAGTGATTCCCCGGCTATCGTGAACAACAGCGCCTTGGCGCTGAGCACAATGGCGACAATCAGAAGCCACTTGTTAAGTCGCTCGCCGGTACCGCCCTTCTTGTCGCTGCGCAGACGCTGGAACGAGTCTATCGCGTGCGCAGCGAGCATGACAAACGCGAAGGAGAAGATGAACATGATCATCGAAGGCGCGCGCATCTTCTTAACATTGGGTATCAACTCATAGAAGATCCTAAAGAGCGGCGTGGTGTCCCCGAGGGCATAAATCAGCGCAAAGAGCCCCAGCCCCAGAAGGAACCAGGTGCGGCGATCGCGCCAGAGGATGATGCCGAGAATGCCGAAGAACACCGTGAAGTAACCGGCGTATTCAGTATTATCCTTGAATGGATTGCGTCCCCAATAACCGCCCTCCGACTTGCCGTCGTCGACACCGTGGAAAAGCGGTACGATCTGCCCGGCAGCTTCTTCAACGTGCATCGACCAGGAAATTGCCCAATCGTAGCCGCTGCGCCCCTCGGCGCCATCACCGGCGCGAGGCGAGAACTCGTTGATGTACTTGTAACTCGGCAGCATCTGGATCGCCGAACCGAAGAGTCCGATCACGACCGCGAGAACGAACATCGAACCGGCGAGTGCGATCTTCAGAGCGTTGGTCTTATCGATAAACATCCAGATTACGCGATAGAGCGCGTAGAAACCGAGTCCCCAAAGACTGAAATAGGCCATCTGTGGATGCGGTGTCAGAATGATCAGGGCAATGACCAATCCGAGCCAGATGAAATGCCAAAGGCGGCGCGTATCGAACCCCCGGTGAAGCTGATCGAACGCCAATGGGAACAGAGCCGTCACATACATCTTGCCGTCGTGCCCCGGTGCAATCAGAGAAACGAGGTAGCCGGAAAACATATACGAGATTCCGGCGAATGCCGACGCCAGCTTGGAGAGACCGAAGCCGCGAGCACACTTGTAGCCGAACAGCCCGGCAAGATAGACATGCAGGATCATCCCAAAACCAAAGGCCTTGGGCACTGGCATGATAGACTTCAGAAAGAAGGTCGGCAGATAGAAGATGTCGCCGTGGAAGGCGTCGACCGTGGGCAGGCCGCAAAAGATCGCCGGATTCCAGAGTGCAGGATGAATGGGCAAGATTTGTCCCGTCGTCTTCAGGCTGGTCGTGATATAGTCGCGCCAGAAGAAGCCGGTCTGAATTGTGTCCGAGCTAAAGAGGATCGTTGTGCTGGAGGAGAAGATGAACTTGGCAAAAAGAATGATGGTGAAAAGCAGCGTTGCGCCCGCGTAGTAAAGCCAAAAGCGAGGGTTTTCTTCGAGATCTCGAAGAAAATCTGCGCGCGACTCGGCACGTTCACCGGCAGTTTTTCTCTTAACCATAATCCTCTGTCTTATTCCTCACGCAACGTAAAACCGAACACCGAGCTTACTTGACGCGCCAGGCCAAGATTGTACAAATGACCTCACCGAGCATCGACCACAATCGGGCGCCGATGACGACGATTCCCGCACGTTCCGGCCCTAAACTGGGAGCCAGCAGAACGATCAGCGCTGCTTCGCGGGCCCCAATTCCCGCTGGAAGCACAATTGCCCAGTAGCCAATCAAATACGCAAGCGTCCACGCCCCGATGATCTCAATCATGCTGAGCGAAAGTTCCGGAAGAATCGACAGCAGAAAGAGATAGAAACAGACGCCGTACAAGTTCCAGGTCACAAAATAGAAAAAGAGCACGGCCAATCCCATCTTTTTTTCGGCGCGGAACTCGACTGCCGGTTGCCGGATGATTTTCAGGATTAGATTCAGGGAGCGCTCGAACCAGGTTGGTTTGAGGATTATGGCCAGCGACACGATCAGACAAGCGGCAGAAACCCAGGCGACCGGAGCGTAGGCGGCATACTTCACTGCGTAACCTGATGCGAACAGATATCCGAGGATTATCAGGAGCCCGGGCGGCGTCGCAAACAACTGGCTCAGGATGAAGGTCGCCGTTGCTTCTTCCTTGCGAATGCCCTCCTTGGATGCGAGGTAGACGACGGCAAACAGCTGCCAAATTCGTCCCGGGAGGTAACGGCCGAGTTGTCCGAGATAAGCGATCTTGAAAGCCTTGAGCCAGCCGACCGGCTTGCCAAACATCGCGACAATCTTGCTCCAGATCGTTGACTGGGCAAAGAGAACCACCTGCATCAGAAGTAATGAGGCGGCCAGCCACCAATAATTGATCTTCCAGTCGGCGGGATCAAATGCCCTGACGCTGTCGGCGAACACCGGCACCATGAAATAGGCCAAGACCAGGATGAGGAGTATCTGAATGAGACGGCGAACGAACTTCGATTTCAACATAGACTTACAAGCGCTGCTGTATACGGATGTTCAGAGCCTTTGTCAAGCACCGGCTGGTGTTCAAGTAATCGACGCATATTGTCGATTCTTCTATCGTGGGTCTTGATTGCAGCCTCTGTAGCAATCCCCACTCAATCACGGAGGGGTAATATTATGCAGGATCGCCGCGGCGCTGATCGCCGTCTCCCGGAGTGCGAGCTCTTCGTCTACGACGATGCGATCGACCACCCGCTCGGGCTGGTGAGCGATATGACCGCCACTGGTTGCAAACTGAAATCGACCTGCCCGGTCAAGGTCGGCAAACTGTACAAGTGCCGGTTGATCTTTCCGCAGCTGGTCTTCGGAATCACCGAGATTTCGTTCATGGCGCAGGTGAAGTGGTGCCATGAGTGTGACATTCCCGACGAGTTCGAGATGGGGCTGGAGTTTCAAGACCTGACCGAGAAGGAGCGCATGATGCTTGCGTTTCTAATCATACCCTGGGATACCGCCGTAGCTGGAGAGAATCAAGACACAGCAGAATCACCGACGGATCACCTCATGGTCTTCGAGGAGCGCAGAGAGCCAGAGAAGCCATGAAGCCATGCGGGGCGTAACGGCGGAGATTCGACTTAATCTCCTGGCAGTTAATCCCCCAAGGCCTTCGCTTCAGAATGCCAAGCCAATTCTCAGGATATGAAAATTGATGCCGGCGTTCGGGCGTTTGATACTCGCATTCGAAAGGTGCTGAAACTGATAGCAGATATCGAGACCACTGCGGCCGAATCGAATCCCTACTCCCAAATGATCGCCAAACTGGAAATTCGTCGAGAAGACTCGATTTCTCATTCGCGTCTCGCTAATGTAGTGAAAGCCAACGGCACCTTCCAGGTAGGGTAGGATGCTTGGTCCCAACGCCAGGTACTGAAGTCTCAGGATCGGCGTGAACGATGCATTGAAGATATCGTGGTCGCCTCGCCAGATTCCGGTCGAGGTCTGCCAGCGAGTCTCAAACCCGAGTGATTTCCCATTAGCTGAAAGCTGCTCCCACTTCCATTGCCCGTCGACTCGTGCCATCCAAGTGTCATCGATTCCACTTCCATAGCCACATTCGGCGCCGAAAAACGCGAAACTCAGTCCTCTTGCGGATTCGAAGCAGCACAAAGTCAGAAGGAGGGCCAGAAGAAGCGGCACGAAAACTGTGCTTTCAACATGTTTCAAGGCGGCTAAACGTCGATTGCGTATTGACATATAGAAGGATTCAGTCTATGTTGTGCGTGACGTTCCGACAAGAGAAGAATGGGTTGGCGGCTGGCGATCTACGCTTCGGATCGTTCCTCACACCGAAGCCTCCGCCGCTGCGGCGCCAGTCAAGCCGTGTTACTCTTCCCAGGATATCTTCCCGACCGCAATCACTGAGGACCGGTCGACAACCGACAATCTAACTATTGAGACACGCGGAGGATCTTTACATGCGTTGTTCCACCGGCCCGTTACGGGTTACACCGCTCGCTTTTGCTGCCACACTTTTCGCTGTGGTCAGCCTTGTTCTAAGTACGCCGACATCCGCCAGAACCAATCCGGCCCGACCAACCGGCGCGGGCGTTGAAGCACTAACCGATATTGAAGCGCGACCGGGCGAGGGATTCGTTCGCGCAAAATTGTCACAGGCCTCGTATTTTGACCTGCGGTTCGGCGACGCCAGCCGGCTCATCGCCTTGCCGCTTAGCCCGGCCGAGACGATCGAGCTTGAAGTCCGGCGCTTCCGCGTCGCAGCTGCGGATGCGAGATTCGTGATCGGCTCGGCTGGCGGCGACATTGAAACGGAACACCCCGACGTCATCGCTTTTCGCGGGCAGATCAGCGGCGAACCGCACTCTCATGTCTACTTTGCACTTGCTTCAACGGGCATGGCCTCCGGCTACGTTCGCCGGGGCGATGGCCAGAATTATTTCATCTCGCAGTCACCAGAGGAAGCCGCGCGCGCCTGGAGCGGCGAGGTGATAATCAGCCGGGCGGAAAGCGGTTTCGATCTGCCCGATGGAGTCGAGTTCTGTGGTGTCGAACCGCCGGCCGGGTTTGTGCCGTTGAGTCCGCTGCATAAGTCTCGCGCCATGAGTCAGGGAATGTGGTTGGCAAACGTGGCAATCGATTCCGACCAGGAATACTACAATATCTTCGGCAGCGTGGCCGCCGCTCAATCCTATGTCCTTCTGGTGCTCGGCGCCGTCAGCGATATCTACCAGCGTGATTTCGATATGAAGCTGCTGGTCAAGTACATCCGCATCTGGCCGAACGGCGGTGAACCGATCGAGGCAAATGATATTGGCGGGTTCCGCGCTTACTGGGAAACGAGTGAAGATCCCACTCCATTCAATTATGTGCACTTATTCAGCGGGCGGCGCGATCTCTCTTACGGCGGTGTTGCCTACGTCGGGGGCACCTGTTCCGGGCTCGCCACTTATGGCATCAGCGGATTTCTCAATGGGAGTTTCCCCAGCCCGGTTGTAGGGCCGACAATCTCCAACTGGGATGTTATCGTGGTGGCTCACGAGATGGGTCACAACTCCGGGACCTTCCACACGCACGACGGTTACACGCCGACTATCGACGACTGCGGCAACGGAGTGCCGTCACGCGGCACGATTATGAGCTATTGCCACACGTTCGCAGGACTCACCGCCAATACCGACATGTGGATGCACCGTCTGGTCGAGGAGGTTGTCGAAGCGGATTTTGCCGCCGGCGGATGCTTCGATTTTGACTGCAACGACAATGACACGGCGGACGCGCTCGACATATCGAGCGGTAATTGGGCTGACCTGAACCTTGACGGTATTCCCGACGGCTGTCAGGACTGCAACGGGAACGCGGTGCTCGATCCAACAGAGATAAGCGGTCTTACCGACGTCAATTCCAATGGTGTGTTGGATGACTGCGAGACCGATTGTAACGGCAACAACATCCCGGATGAATATGACATCATCCTCGGGAATGATGACGATTTGGACGGCAACAACATTCCCGACCCCTGCGATCCCGACTGCAATAGCAACTTCACGCTCGATTGGGATGAGACCAATAGCGGCTCAGCGCCGGATTACGATCGCAATGCCGTTCCCGATCAATGCCAGGATTGTAATGCCAACGGAATTGATGACTGGATCGACCTGAATCGCGAGTTCAATCTCTACGTAGGTGATCAGTCAGGCGTAGTAAGGGAATTCCATCGCGCCAGCGGCTATCCAATCACGGCGATCGCTGCGGGGTCGTTTTCGCCGCGGTATCTGTCGTTCAATCCCAACAGTGGCCTGTTACTCGTGAGCAACGGGAGTTTTGGTGATGTCAGGCAAATCAATGTCGAAACGGCGGCAATTTCGATCTTTGTCCTGCCCGGTCAAGGCGGCTTGAGCAGTCCGACCGGGCTGGCTTTTAAAGCCAACGGCAATCTGCTTGTGGCCTCCAGCGGCACTAACAGCATTATCGAGTACAATGGCGTGACTGGTGCAACAATCGGGACCTTGGTGGCTAGCGGTTCGGGAAGTCTCTCCCAACCTCAAGGCATTGCAGTGGTCGGCAATAACCTCTATGTGACGAGCGCCGGGAACAACTCGGTAAAATTGTATGATGCAACCAGCGGTGCTTTCGTTTCAACCCTTGTATCCACGGGCAGCGGCGGTCTCAGCGGACCGCGCGGGATAGTTTACATGCGGGAAGACACTCTGCTGGTGGTTAGCAGCGCGACCAATTCCGTGCTGACCTACAGCGCTTCGACCGGAGCTTTTCTAGGGCAGTTTAATGACCTTCAATCACCAAGCAACCCTTACGGTATTGCCGTCGGCCCCAACGGCAACGTATTCGTGTCAGAAAACAACCTCGGTGGTAGTACCCCTCGAGTGATCGAGTTCCTTCCGAATGGCCGCTACATCCGCCGATTCGTGCGCGGCTCTAACAGCGGGCTGATTGGACCGACCGGGATAGCCTTCAAGCCGGCTTCGCCATTGGACTGCAATCGCAATGGCCAGCTTGATGTCTGCGACATCGCTCAAGGGTTCTCGCTCGACCTCAATGCTGACGCGGTTCCGGATGAGTGTCAGACCGGCGATTCCGATGGCGACCAGGTTGTTGACGGCCTCGACAACTGCCCATCGACCGCCAACGCCAACCAGAAGGACATTGATTTTGATGGCGTCGGCGATGCCTGCGACAACTGCAAGACCGTCCAGAATACGAGCCAGCAGGACAGCGACGGTGACGGACTGGGTGATCTTTGCGATAACTGCCCGACTATTTCGAACCCTCTTCAAGAAGATTCTGACGGCGATATCTATGGCGACGCTTGCGATCCTTGTCCCAATGATGCCGTCAACGACGCCGACAACGACGGTGTCTGCACATCCATAGACAATTGCCCGAGTATCCCCAATGCCAACCAGCTCGATAGCGACAGCGACAATGTTGGTGACGTCTGCGATGCCTGCCCTCAAGATCCTCTCAATGATCTCGATGACGATGGTGTCTGCGCCAACCTCGATAACTGCCCTTCGATCCCGAATGCTCTGCAATTGGACCAGGACTCAGACGGGATCGGCGATGCGTGCGATCTTTGCGTCGCCGTAGCAGACCCGGCCCAGGAAGATACTGATCACGACGGCAAGGGTGACGCCTGCGACAACTGCCCGCTGATTTCCAATCCGGGCCAGCAGGATGGGGATGGCGATGGCGTGGGCAACTCCTGCGACAACTGCCCAACAACGCCCAATCCCGGACAAGAGGACGTCAATCTGAATGGAATCGGCGATGCCTGTGACTTTGTCTGCGGCGACGCCGATGGCTCGGGGATCGTGACGATTTCCGACGCCGTTTACCTGATCAGTTACATCTTCGGTGGCGGTCCGGCACCTGATCCCCTCGAATCAGGAGATGCCGATTGCAGTACGGTGATCACAATTTCGGATGCCGTATATTTGATCAGTTATATCTTTGGCGGCGGGCCGGCACCTTGCGCTGTCTGCCCCTGAGCACTGATTTTGACGGGTGGCCGCAAGGCCGCCCGTTGTTCTGCAATGCGGAGAAAAAGAGTTTTTCCCAAGAAAACCGGAAAACCTTCTGGTTACCGTACCGCCGATCGTCGGAGTAAGCGACTGCGCAATCCGAAGATCGCCTCTGCCGGCGGTTTCAAGGTAAGGTCGAAGCTCGAGAGCTACTGCGTCGAATATTTTCAAGAACACAACATTACCTTCCTTTATGAGCCCCTGCTCCTTCTTGCGGGTCGGCAATATCGCCCTGATTTCTATCTGCCCGAACTCGATCTCTTCGTGGAGATCTGCGGCTATTCGCACATGCCGTACTACGTTGATCGCATTGAAGAAAAGCGCAGGCAGTATGGCGAGCGCGGGCTGCAGGCCGCTTTTATCATTGCACGGAGAAAGCCAGAACTCCTCACCAAGCTCGAGGAGCTATTCAGTGAGTTAGAGTCAAAACGGGGCTAAGAAAACCGTTATTCATTGGATCATTTATCTCCGGCACTGGAACTCAAAAAAAATTCCTGTTCAATTGAACAAAACGGCGACTTGCACGTAACTATGTAAGTGCTTACATAAATAATGCCCATCGCTGGGACCTGGTTCACTTTCATGAGAACGAATGAGGCGAGACGTTGAAGAACAGCGCTAACGACACACCGACCGACTCGGCTGCTTTCTTGGATACGGGCGCGGTGATGAAAGGTTTCGTTGGGGCAGAGCAATGCAGGCGCGGCGGCTCGTTCGCTCATTTCCTTAGGACTATTGACACTCGCATCTCTGCGGGAGGATCAGCGCCGTGCGCGCGGCGTGCCCGTAGGGATGTGATCGTTCATTGATACTTGCGATGGTCGACCCACTCCATCGTAAGGCTGGAGAGCCCTGTTCGACGTCGTGAGGACGTCCGTCGAATGCGGGTTATACGGGGCGGGTTGCTGGACCCGCCCCGGCTCTTTTGCCGGATTTGCCTGCCCGATATCTGAGTCGGCTATTCTTTGGTGCCCTCGAGATCAGCCAGTTCTTTGCGCGCTTTCTTGAGCTTCTTGTAGAGATGTTCAACCATCCGGTGGTCTGGCTGCGGTCGCTGCTGAGCCTGGGCGTATTCCGCCTCGAGTTGCTCGATTTCCTTCTTGAGTGTGGCAGCCTTGTTCGTCATGGCGGGCTCCTTTCGCAATCACCCCAAGTTACTTAGCCCGATCAATTTCCACAAGTAGGCATTTCCTCAGCCCGCTTGACAAAATCACAAAAGTAGGTAGATTCAGTCGTTAAAGGTTCTCGTGCTCTGCCGAAACTAACTAGCAGAGAGCAGGAACCAGCGTACAACCAAGGTGTTATTAGATCGAGTGCGTGAGAATTGCACTCTATTGACGAACATCTTGGATTGTCCTGAAGGAACGCGCTAAATCAATGAATGACAACGTGAACACAGAGCCAAACACGATGACGCCATCAATTCAGCTTACACCGGCAGCGGTCGCTGAGATTAGACGCCGCCTGGCGGCGCAGTCTAAACCCGAGAACTCGAAATTGCGGTTGTGGGTGGAAGCCGGAGGTTGTTCCGGCCTTTCCTATGAGATGGAGTTCGTTGTTGAGAAGAGAGACCGCGACTTCGAATTCGCATTCGATGGTCTCGCCGTCCTGGTTGAAGAACGCTCGATGCCTTATATCACCGGGATGACACTCGATTACTCCGACAAGATGGTGAACGGCGGCTTCCAGTTTTCGAATCCCAAAGCCAAGCGTTCCTGCGGCTGCGGGACCTCATTTTCTGTATAACTCCCGATGGAAATTCTCGAACTTAAGGACTTCTCCGAAAACGGGGCGATATTTGAGGACTCATTTGATCGTAAATTTCGCGCCTATGATTGGGAGCGGTTTAACGGTAAAGCGGTTCGCGTCTCCAATTGCGGCTTGCACAATGTTCCCGGATGGGTATATATAATGGTTGGAATCGAGCTTGCTCCGCGCGCGCGCAAAGTCTTCTATGGCGATGCCGGACAGCCCAAGCGGCTGTTCAAACGCGACGATGAAACACAAGCGGATACACAGGTAAATCATGGGTCATAAAGTTACTTTTCTTCCGAATAACGTCACGATCGAGTGCGAGGACGACGAGACAATCCTCGAAGTCGCCCTCGCCAATGAAATCGAACTCGAGCACAACTGCGGCGGCAACTGCTGCTGCACCACCTGCCATATCATCGTCCGCGAAGGCGAACAGAACCTGACCAAGATGGAAGAGGAAGAAGAAGACAGGCTCGAAGAGTGCGCCGAGTTGACTCCGACCTCCCGCCTCGGTTGCCAGTGCCGCGTCAAGGGTGACGTGATGATCGAGATTCCTGAGCGCGACCCGTTCAAGTTGGACGGCTTGCAGGAACTCGAAGGCTACGGCGAAGAATTGCTGAATTCCGGTTCATGAAGAAAATCTACGATGTAGTCACGATCGGGGCCGGCCCGATCGGGCTCTATGCCTCGTTTACCGCCGCCGACAAAGGGCTTTCGGCTGCGCTGGTTGACGCCCAGCCGCATGTCGGCGGGCAGTTGACGGCGCTCTATCCACAGAAGTTCATCTTTGACGTCGCCGGTTATCCCAAGGTAACTGCTGCAGAGCTTGTGGATGAATTAAACCGCCAGGTGCGTCAGCACGAGGTTCCGATTCTCCTTGAATTCAAAGTGGTCGGTCTGACTCGCGAACCGGAGGGCGAATGGAAGTTAACTTCCGAGGACGGACGCTATGTCCACGCCAAGTATGTCCTGATCGCCGCCGGCGCTGGAATGATTCAGCCGCGTA
Organism: uncultured Ignavibacteria bacterium; assembly: GCA_964576925.1. GTDB lineage: Bacteria > Zixibacteria > MSB-5A5 > CAIYYT01 > CAIYYT01 > JADJGC01. Next base: position 211,646 of record CAZNWJ010000001.1, read on the forward strand.
AGCTCGAAGTTGAAGACACCGACCGCTATTACAACAAGGGCTTTGAATATGTTGTCCGCGATGTCGAGGACTACCGCAATCAGCGCGTGCTCGTGATCGGCGGCGGCGACACGGCGCTTGATTGGGCGAACTACTTCACCGGCATCAGCAAGGAAGTGACGCTGATTCACCGGACGCAGAAGTTCGTCGGGTTTGAAGGCTCGTTAAAGAGGCTGCAGAAGACCTCGTGCAGGATCATCATGGACACCAAGCTGACCGCGATTCAAGGGGACGGCAAGGTCGAGTCGGCGGTGATTCAGAATGTCAAAGACAACACGACGCAGGAGTTGCAGGTGGATCGCGTTCTTGGTTGTCTGGGGTTCATTCCGAAATTGGGATTTATCAAAGAGCACGGGTTTGAAATTGCCGAAGGGTCGATCAAATCAGATCGCAACATGCGCACCAATGTGGAAAACATCTACGCGGTCGGGGATATCTCCAATCACCCCGGAAGGATCAAGCTGATCTCGACCGGTTTCGGCAATGTCCAGATCGCTCTCAATCATATCGTCGTCCTCGAGAGCGAGTCCCGCGCCGATCTCAAAGAAGCCGCTCTCGAAGCGAAGGCGCATCATCGGGATCTTTAAGTCGTTTCCCCAAGCACCCGTCATCCCGACGCAAGTCGGGATCCAGCTTGTAATAGTTGCGGCAGGTCTTCCGTCGAAGCGCCATCGAACCGTTGCACTCGCTCGAACCCGGCCGCGCTGAGTCGGGCGACCTGCCGCGTTTGCACTGCTCAGACGTGACATGTCACGCCGCCCCCACGCTGACCACTCTTCGTCATTCCCGCGCAGGCGGGAATCCAGCCTTATCCCTATTTCACCAGCACCATCCGCCGATTCTTCACGAAATCAATTCCAGAAATTCGCAGCGAATAGAAGTAGACTCCAGAAGCGACATCTCTTCCGGTGTAGTCCCGGCCATCCCAATACGCGATGTGCTTGCCGACGGCCTGTGGTTGATCAACCAACGTGCGGACCTCCTGACCGAGAATGTTGTAAATCGTCAAGCGCACCATCGCCGGTTGTGCGCCGATGTTGGGTAGACTGTAGACAATTGCCGTGGTCGCATTGAACGGGTTGGGGTAGTTTTGATTCAAAATGAAGTTTTCGGGCAGCAAATCAGGGGCATCTTCGACATCGGTCAGAGTGATCTCAAGAACCTCTGACGATGCGGAAACCGCGCCAAACTGATCGGTGGCATGGACCGCGTAATAGTAGTTCGATTGCCGGCTCTCAAGTGTGTCGACATATGCGACGAATTCGGAATCGGAGTCGGTGCCATCATAGCGGTTTTGATCGGTTAGCAGAACGGTGGCGATCAGGTGGTCAGAATCGACATTGATCAACGGGGATGCATCGCGGTAGATTTGATAGTTTGCCAAGTCGGACTCGGTATTAGCCAGCCAGCTCAGGTGGACCGAATTGCCAACGATTGTACCGGTCAGCAGGCGCGGTGATAAGGCTGGATAATTTTCATAAGGATAAACGCTGCCCCCAGGCCCGCCGGTAGCGCCGATGTCGCAGAGGCTGCTATCGAAATCCAACAGGCCAGGCGAGCCGTTGTCGATGCAGGGCGAGCCCAGTTGCAGGCGGAAATCGCCGGCAGCGCCGTCAACGAACATCGGATCATGAAATAGATTGTCTTCGATTTCGACGGCATCGGGATTACCCAAGTCGACGGAGATCAGTTCCGAGGGTGGTCGACAGGCACGCGAGTACTGGATATTGTTTGCGATGCGGCACTTTTCTGGCGAGCCGCCGGAGACCCGGATCTTCCCGGTGGTCGCGTAAATCGCGTTGTTCTCGATCACGACCGAGTCAAGGTTTGGCGCATAACATTGGAAGACGACTGCATCGTACTTCAGCGGGTCATTGAAGTAGACTGAGTTGTTGCGGATGATCAGTTGCGCGACGTCGGCGTAAACGCAGCCGAGGTAGCCGTTACTTCCGAAAAACACGTTGTTGTCAATTTCGAGGTAGCCCCAGCCAAATAGCCCGCAATCGATGGCATCCCAACCTCCAGTTTCGCCCTCAAAGCTACAACCCCGGACGATCTTAAGACCCTTCGAAGTCGTGAAGTCGATGAAACCAAACGCCTCGTAGTACGGATGCGCTTGAAAAGTGCAATTCTCGATAATGTAGTTGCCAAGATGGCCTAGAACCAGAGATTCGCCGCGCAAGTCATAGAAGACACAATCACGAATCCAACAATTATCGACATCGTCGAGAGTGTAAATCGCTGCACCCCTGAAACGCTCAAACCTGCAATGTTCGACCGTAAAGGAGATGCGATCAAATGGGTAAGGAATCCACATTGCTGCCAACGGGCCGAACAATTCCGAACCATGATTGGCAAGGGTGTCGCCGACAAAGGTGAAGTCCTTGACGGTGATATCGTCGGCCGGGAGCAGAATGCAGTCGAGGTCATTCTTTCCCGTGATGCGCGTCGAATCGATGCCGGCACCCATCAGAACAATGCCGGGGGTAGTGATTACGAGGGAAGTCAGAACATGGTAATTGCCGGCTTCAACTCGCACAGTGTCGCCCGGAGTGGACACCTCAACAGCACTTTCGATAAACCACGCAGCCGTTGCCCACGTGGTATAGGGCGGTGTCGAAGATCCGGCTTTGGAAACGTAGTGCGTCACACCCAGTGCGTCGCTGACCGTGATGCAGAGCAAGACTGACGAAGCAAATGTGATGAGGGCAATAGCCCTTTGCCAGCCCATAGGAGCCCCTATGCTAGGTAATTACTCGTCTAAAATAACCCTTTTGTCCATTTTTGTCAATTCGAAGCTGGATTCCGGCATCCGCCGGAATGACGGATCGTAATCCGGGATCAGAGAAAATTGCCGGCGCCTGAAAGTCTCTTAACTATTCACATAATCCTGCTGATAGCTGCGCTTGATATCGTGGCTGCGCAGATCGAGACCGCGTTCGAGATAGGCTTTGAGATTCGTCAGGAAGAAGGTCCAACCCTGGATGCAGCCGCGGTGGAGATTCCACTTTGACTTGGGGTCGGTTTTCATGCCGTATTGGTGGAGTTCGCAAACGGTGCCTTTGCCGTCTTTTTTGAATGTCACCGCTACCTGCAGCTTGCCGGGGCCAAAGGGGAAAACGAATTTCTTGTTCTTGACGATCGCGACGATCTTCGTCTCCAGCTTGTCGCCGGCCAGCCACTCGAAATAGAGCCGACCACCCTTCTTCGGCTCGATGACTGTTTTCTCAGTGAACCATTTCGAGACCAGCTTGTCGTTCGTCCAGGCCGCAAACACCTTCTCCGGTTTGACGGCGATGTAAACACGTAGCGTGAATTGCGTCCAATCATACTTGGGTTTCTTCGTCGGCATGAAATCTCCTTTCGACGGGAACCATAATATCTACTCGGTTGCTCTATTTATTAACATGCCGGGCGGCGCTTGTCAATGCCGACAACGGCTAACGAAATCACATTTTGGAGGTGCGCTCATGAATTGGATTCCGGCAATTGCCCTTGCAGCGCTGCTTGCCGCTGCGGCGCAGGCAGGAGATAAACAGAAAGAGACCATTGCCCAGACAAAGACGGAGGCCAAAGTGTCCGAGACGACGATCGACTACCGCAATGTCGAATTCCTAACCATCGACGGCGCCAAAACCAATCTGAATGCCTTCAAAGGCAAGGTAACGCTGCTGGTCAACGTCGCCAGTCAGTGCGGCTATACCCCGCAGTACAAGGGCATGGAAGAGCTCTACCGCAAGTATAAGGATCAGGGCGTAGTCGTGGTTGGTTTCCCAGCCAACAACTTCGGCGAGCAGGAACCGGGGACGAATGCCGAAATCAAGACCTTCTGCACAAGCAACTTTGGCGTCAGCTTCCCGATGATGTCCAAGATTTCGGTCAAGGGCAGCGATATCCACCCGCTGTTTGCCTACTTGACACAGCAATCGCCGCTTCCGGGTGAAATTCAATGGAACTTCGGTAAATTTCTGCTTGATCAGGAAGGCAACGTGGTAGCTCGTTGGGGGTCAAAGGCTGAACCAATGAGCGCGGAAATCGTCGGGAAGATCGAGAACCTGTTGAAGGCCGGCAAAGCCAAGTCGTAGACGATCCGGGGCGAGAATCGAGCCGGGACTTTAGCCCGATTCGACCGCCAAATCGCACAAGAAAAACACACCGAATACGCTTGCGCGGCGCGGGCAAATCCTATATGGTTGCCGCAGTTTAGCCTTCGAGCCACGGGGGCTCGAGGCCTCGTCAGGAGCCTGCTTGTTCAAGAAGATATTGATCGCCAATCGCGGCGAAATCGCCCTGCGTATCATCCGGGCTTGCCGCGAAATCGGGGTGCCGACGGTCGCGGTATATTCGGAAGCCGATGTCGATTCGCTGCACGTCCGCTTCGCTGACGAAGCCGTGTGCATCGGGCCAGCCAAGTCCGCAGAAAGCTACCTCGATCCAAAGCGTATCATCGCAGCTGCCGAGATCACCGGCGCTGTCGCGATCCATCCCGGTTACGGTTTCCTGAGTGAGAAGGCTGACTTCGCGCAGATCTGCAAAGAGTGCGGGATCACTTTTATCGGCCCGGCGCCGGAAGTGATTCGGCTGATGGGTGACAAGGTAGAAGCTAAGCGCACTATGCGTCGTGCCGGCGTACCGGTGGTGCCCGGCTCTGAAGGTGGCGTGCCTGATTTGGACACGGCCAAGAAGGTTATCGACGAGATTGGATTTCCCGTAATCCTCAAGGCGGCTGCCGGCGGTGGCGGACGCGGCATGCGTATTGTCCGACAGGCCGGTGAACTGGAAGGCGCGTTCCGAACGGCTCAGATGGAAGCGCAAGCGGCATTTAACAATCCTGAAATCTATATCGAGCGCTTCGTCGACCGGCCACGGCATATCGAGTTTCAGATTCTCGCCGACCATCACGGGAATGTTATCCACCTCGGCGAACGCGATTGCAGTGTGCAACGGCGCCACCAAAAGCTGATTGAAGAATCTCCCTCACCGATCATGACTCCGGAATTGCGCGAGAAAATGGGTCGCTCGGCGATTGAAGGCGCCAAGTTTGCCGGCTATCAGAATGCCGGGACGATCGAGTTCCTCGTCGATGGCAGCGGCAATTACTACTTCATGGAGATGAACACTCGCGTACAGGTCGAGCATCCCGTGACCGAAGAAGTCACCGATATCGACATTATCGTCGAGCAGCTCAAGATCTCCGGCGGTGAGCAACTCTCTTATAAGCAAGAGGATGTTAAGTTCTCTGGCTACGCCATCGAATGTCGTATCAATGCCGAAAACCCGGAAAAGAACTTTGCGCCATCCCCCGGGCAGATCACATCATTCCACGTTCCGGGCGGCCATGGAGTCCGAGTTGACACGCACGCCTACGCCAAGTATATGGTACCGCCCCACTACGATTCGATGATCGCCAAGCTGATCGTGCATGACAAGACGCGGGCCGACGGTCTGCGCAAGATGCTGCGCGCGCTGGATGAATTTGTAGTCGAAGGTATCTTTACGACCATCGATTTCCAGAAGAAGATCATTGCAGACCCGGTGTTTCAGTCGGGACTGTTTGACACTAGCTTTGTCGAAGATTATTTTAGGCGCACTAAAGACGCGGGGCAGGAACAAAACAAGGTTGTTTAGGCTGGAGGAGCTATGAATATCCCCGAGGGCATGAAGTACACGAAGGAGCATGAGTGGATTAAGGTGGAGGGGAATGTCGCCACAATCGGCATTACCGAGTACGCCCAGGGTGAACTTGGAGACATCGTTTTTGTTGAATTGCCCCAGGTCGGCGCCAAATTGACCCAAATGCAGGCGTTTGGTACGATTGAAGCCGTCAAGGCGGTCAGCGAATTGTTCGCACCGGTTTCCGGGACGGTGAAAGAGATAAACACGAACCTTGAGAAGGATTCATCCGTTATCAATAAGGATCCATATGGCGCCGGTTGGATGATCAAGGTTGAAAATTTCCCTGCGGCCGAGATTACCGCTTTGCTAGACGCCGCGGCTTACCGCAAACTGCTCGAGGGTTGAGATATGGCATACGTTCCGCATTCCGATCAAGAACGACAAGAGCTGCTGCGTGCGATCGGAGTCAGCCGGTTCGAAGAGCTCTTGCAGGGGGTTCCGGAGTCAGTGCGGCTTAAGTCCGATCTAAATCTGCCCCCGGCACTGTCAGAGTTCGAGACGCTCAAGATTCTTGACGGCCTGGCAGCCAAGAACCACATCGGTCCAGAGTACCTGAATTTCATGGGCTGCGGCGCTTACGATCACTATGTGCCGTCGATTGTCGGCCATCTCGTTGATCGCTCAGAATTCAAGACCGCTTACACGCCATACCAGGCGGAGGTTGCCCAGGGAACGCTTCAGGTTATTTACGAATTCCAATCCCTGATCTGCCGCCTGACCGGCATGGAGGCGGCTAATGCCTCCATGTACGACGGCGGGTCGGCGACTGCCGAAGCCGTCTTGTTGGCGCTGAACGCTACCAAGCGCCGGAAAATCGTAGTCTCCACGCTGGTTCACCCGCATTACCTCGACGTAGTCCGGGCTTATCTCGGCGGTAACGATTATGAAATCGTCAAGATCGGTCACGATCAGGGTATTGTCGACATCGACGAACTCAAGGCAAAGATTTCCGATGCCGCCTGCTTCGTTTTCCAGAATCCGAACTTCTACGGCTTCATCGAGCCGACCGATAGCCTGCCTCATATCGTCAAGTCGGCAGGGGCGCTACTCATCGCCGTCACCAACCCGGTGCCGTTGGCGTTTCTCAAAACACCGGCTGAGTACGATGCTGACATCGCCGTCGGTGAAGGACAGGCGCTGGGAAACAGCCTCCTCTTCGGCGGCCCGTACTTTGGGTTCTTTGCCACCAAGAAGCAGTACCTACGGCAGATGCCAGGGCGGCTGGCAGCAATGACCAAGGACCGCAACGGCAAGCGGGGCTTCTGCCTGACACTGCAAACGCGCGAGCAGCATATTCGCCGCGACAAGGCAACTTCCAACATTTGCACCAATCAGGCGCTCTGTGCGCTGGCCGGCACGATTCACCTGGCAACCATGGGCAAAGAAGGACTCAAGGAAGTCGCGCGACAATGTTTCAATAAGTCCCATTACCTTCAAGAGACACTTTGTTCGATTGAGGGAGTCAAGCTTGCCTATGACCGTCCTTTCTTTATGGAATTTCCGCTGCGATTGCCTGAACCGACTCGAGACATCTTTGACCGTCTCGTGACTCGAAAGATCTTCGCCGGCGTTCCGACCTCACGGTTCTTGTGGAATGAAGATGTTCTGATCGCCTGTGCCACGGAAACGCGGACGCGGGCGGAAATCGACCTGTATCGCAACGCACTCAAAGAGGTATTGGTGAAAGATGCCGTTCTGCCCAAACTGTGAGACAGAATACAAAGGCAATGTTTCGGTCTGCCCCGAATGCGGTGAGCACCTGATCGAGATGACGGAAGACGACGAAAACGAGGAATTGGTCGAGGCGGAGGAAGCGGAGTGGTTTTTGCTCTACCGCTCGCCCAGTCCGGAGATCACTGAGGAACTCACTGATGCCCTCCGGGATGCCGGGATCACCTTTGAATTTCGGCCGGTCGAAAATTCCGGGCGGAGCGTAAAATCCCTGTATCGCGGGCAGAACGTCGACGGCGAGTTTTTCGTTGGTGAAGATGATCTCGACGTCGCCAAGGAGATCGCCGAATCGATAATCGGCGATTTGGATGAAGATATCGTGTAAGCGTTTTATGCTTTTTTCTTACTCTCCGGGAATCGAGGGTTAGGTATGCCACAACCACGACGAAAGAAGAAAGACGAAGTAGTCAAGCCGCGCGGCCAACGCAAAGACGAGATATCTGCCGAAGAGCAGGCGGAAATCGACGACGGCGAATCGGTCCTCCTTCTCAAGACCGACAATTACCTCCAGGCGCAGTTTCTCGTCGGTGCGCTGGAGGAAGAAGAGATACCGTTTGTCGCCAAACGACTCAGTTCCACTGATCCGGTGCGCGGCGCCATAACCCACACCGCGTATGACGCGCCGGGGTCTGCCGAGATCTATGTCAGCGCCGAGGACTACGATCGCGCCAAAGAACTTCTCGACGCACTTGAAGGCGAAGGGTTGAGCAGTTTTGACGAGGATGACGACGACGTCGACGATGACGAGCGCGAGGAGTACTATGACGAAGACGAGGATGAGAGATAGAAGATGCGACTGATCCGAATGGTTGCCCTGACCCTCTTGATGAGTGTGCCGGTTCTGGCCGGAACGCAGATCGGAGACTTGAACTTTACTCACAGCTTCGATACGCTGAGTGCGCGAGCCCAGGTGAGTCAGAAGGCGATGGTTATTAAGTTCTACACAGACTGGTGAAAGTGGTGCAAGGTGATGGCGGATTCGACACTGCCGGACACCTACGTTCAGAAGTTTCTGAACAACTTTGAGATCGCCATGATTAACGCTGAAGTCGATACGATTACCGCCGGGCGCTACGGTGTCCGGAGCTATCCGACGACGCTGCTCCTCGAACCCAGCGGGGTCGAGATTGACCGCCTGATCGGGTACTATCCACCGGAAGACTTCGTCGCCGGCATCGTGGGTGCCCTGTCGGGCATTGGCACGCTCGAGGATTTGCAGGCCCAACTCGCTGCCCAGCCAGACAGTGTTGGTCTGATCTATGAGGTGGGCCAGAAGTATCGCTGGCGCGGCGATTACGACAAAGCTGCGTTCTATTTCGCCGATGTGATGAATCGCGATCACGACAACGCGCGCGGACTAGGAGCCGAGGCTGCCTTCAACCTGGCGCACATGCGCTACAAACTGAAGGACTATGCAGGCGCCATAGACAATTGGCGGGTACAGGTCAGCCGGTTCCCGGGCGCCGAGCTCAACGTCGATGCAGAATTGATGATCGCCTATTCGTACCAGAAGGCGAAAGATTTCAAGAGTGCAAAGAAAGAATATAACGCTTTTCTCAAGAAACACCCCGACACCGAAGAGAAAGAGTGGATCGCCGAACAACTGGCATCCATGAAGAAATAGTAGCAGGCAGATATGATATACAACGAAGCCATGACCATTTTCGAACTTTCCCGGCCGGGGCAGAAGGGTTACACGCTCCCCCAGAGCGATGTCCCCGAGCTGCCGCTGGAGCGGATGATCGGCAAGGATAATCTCCGCGCTGAGGATGCCGCTCTCCCGGAGATTTCGGAAAACCAGGTCGTGCGGCACTACATTCGCCTCTCGAACCTGAATCATCACATCGACAAGGCGATCTATCCCCTGGGTAGCTGCACGATGAAATACAACCCCAAGGTGAATGAGAAGGCCGTGTCGAACTACGGTTGGACGCAAGTTCACCCGTTCCAACCGGCGCGCACCGCCCAGGGCGCATTGGAACTAATGTACAATCTGGCCCGCATGCTCGCCGAGATCGCGGGTATGAACGAGGTCTCGCTGCAGCCAACCTCAGGTGCGCAGGGTGAGTACACCGGCATCCAGCTTGCAAAAGCTCACTTCAAGCATCGCGGTGAAAATCGCTTCAAAGTCCTGCTTCCCGATTCAGCGCACGGCACAAATCCGGCATCGGTCATGATGTCCGGCTGGACACCGGTTGAGTTGAAGTCGAGCGATCAGGGGATTCTCGATCCGCAAGTTCTCGAAGCGGCCATGGACGAGAGCGTCGCGCTTGTGATGCTGACCAACCCCAACACGCTCGGCTTGTTCGAGCGCGAGATTCTAAAGATTTCGGAGCTGGTCCATGCCAAGGGCGGGCTGCTTTACATGGATGGCGCCAATCTCAACGCTCTGATGGGAATCGTTCGCCCCGGCGACATGGGCTTCGACATGTTGCACATCAACCTGCACAAGACTTTCTCGACCCCGCATGGCGGTGGCGGACCGGGTGGCGGCGCGATCGGTGTGAAGGAAGTGCTCGCGCCCTACTTGCCGATTCCGGTCGTGGCACGCGACGAGAAGCAATACTACTTCGACTACGAACGACCGTTGACGATCGGTCGCTTACATTCGTTCTACGGCAACTTCGGTTCGATGGTGCGGGCGTACACCTATATTCTCATGCACGGCCCGAAGGGACTTCGCGAAATCTCCGAGACGGCGATTATCAACGCCAACTATCTGCTATCCCGGTTGCGCGGCAAGTACCGGTTGCCTTACGATCACGTTTGCCAGCACGAGTTTGTGCTCTCCGGCGATTATCAGAAGAAGCTGGGCATCAAGGTCACAGATATTGCCAAGCGCCTGCTCGATTATGGCGTTCATGCCCCAACCACCTATTTCCCGCTGATTGTCAGCGAGGCGCTGATGGTCGAGCCGACTGAGACGGAAAGCAAGGTGTCGCTGGATTACTTCGCAGACTGCATGCTGAAAATTGCTGAAGAAGTGGAGACGAATCCTGATCTCGTGAAGAATGCGCCGCATTCAACGCCGGTCTCGCGGTTGGATGAAGTCGGCGCCGCGAAGGAACTGAACATTAGTTTCCGCGGCTAATCGACGGGCGAATCGCCAGTAGTTCTGAGGTGCGGAATGTAAAGATTCCGCACCTTTTCTTTTTGTCCCCCGGCTGCCGCTTCTTATTCTTTGAAGTGCACCTATGATCCAGATCGAAAATGCCGGTTATCGATATCCGACGGGTAATGCGGGCTTAGAGGGCGTCTCGCTGAGCATTAACCCCGGTGAGCGCGTGTGCCTTCTCGGTGGCAACGGATCGGGAAAATCAACGCTCTTGCGGCTAGTAGCGGGAATTCTCAAACCGACTGCCGGCAGCATGCTGATCAACGGTCGAGCTGCCGAAGCAAATCCCATGACGGGCTTCATCTTCCAGAATCCGGAAGACCAAATCGTCGCCGGTTCGGTCGAGCAGGAGCTGGCATTTGCGCTCGAAAATTTCTCCACGAAGCGAGTTGAGATGCAAGACCGCGTTTGCGCCATCGCAGCGAGATTCGGTCTGCAGTCATTGTTTCATCGCCATCCGCTCTCCCTGTCTGCCGGCGAGAAACAGCGGCTGGCGCTTGCCGCGACGATGATCACAACGCCAGAACTGCTGCTTCTGGATGAGCCAACCTCTTTTCTCGACCGACCCGGCCGGAAGTTGCTGTCCGATACTCTAACGGCGTTTCGTGAAGTGACGATCATTGCTGCGACGCAGTACCTGGATGAAATTGGACAATTCAAGCGAATCGTATTCCTCGAAAGAGGACGAATTACCTTTGACGGTACCGTTGACCAGTTTAAAGAGAGTCAAATATATCCCGAGAGAGCCGAACCAGCCGCTAAACAAGGGAGAGCACATGAGCAATGGCTCCCTGCTAGCACGAGATCCGGGCTGAAAGTTGATCACGTTTCGTTCTCCTATCCGGACGGCATGGCTGTACTTGAAGATGCCACGTCAGAGTTCTTTCCGGCGCAGATCACGGCGATACTCGGAGATTCCGGCAGCGGTAAGACTACGTTGGCAAAGATCCTATGCGGGCAGGAACGCGCCGGGAGTGGAGACGTGCGGCTCAGAGGAGAATATGAAAGACCGCAGCGATTGCTCGATCACGTGGCATTAGTGATGCAATTCCCCGAAGACGCCCTGTTTGCCGAGACGGTGTTCGAAGAGGTTGCATTTGGATTGCGAAACGCCGGAACAAGCCCGGATGCTATTGGCAAGGGCGTTGAGCAATCGCTGCGATTGGTGGGGCTGGGACTGAACGAGTATCGCGATCGCAATCCCCTTCATTTGTCCGCAGGGGAGAAACGCCGTGTCGCAATTGCATCGATGCTGGTGCTTAACCGTCCGATTGTGATCTTTGATGAAATGACCGCCGGGCTGGACTGGGAGGGCGTTGCGGCGATGGCTGGACTACTCCGCCTATTGAAACAAAGAGGCAGCACAGTGATTGTGATCAGCCACGACGAGCGCTTCATTCAGCAGGTGGCCGACCGCACGTTGTTGCTCACCGGGGGCAAGCTCCAGGATTACTTATCTCACTAAAGCCCTATCTCGCTGCCGGACAACGACCTAAAAGCAGTTGCCGCACCAAGTCAAGTTTCTACATTGTGGGCGGAAATATCCGCCTGATTGTGATGTATACCTATTACAATCGGCGGGAAGCGCATCGGTTTTGGAACGGAGTATCCTTTGGCGTTGGCTAACGTGCTTTTAGTATCGGACGGTCTATGGGGGCTTCTCTCGCACATGTCGGCATTCGGTTGGGTGATCCTGATCGTCCTGCTGATCATGAGTTTTATCACGTGGGCGGTGATCATCAATAAGTGGAAGGTCTATCGGGCTGCTGAAGCCGACGGACGGCGGTTCTTCCATACATTCCGCCGTCGGGCCAGCCTGAAAGAAGCCCACGGCAAGTGCCTCATCTACAAGTCGACGCCGCTGGCGCGCGTCTTTGAAGAAGGTTTTCGCGAGTGGGAGTCGCTGATGTCGGCCAAGCACGGCGATCGCACGCCGGGTCAGATGATCAAACTCGAACCGGATGAGATGGAAGCCATCGACCGCATTCTTGAGAAGGAAGCCAACGAGCAGATCAAGCAGCTTGAAAATAAGGTCTCGTATCTGGCGACTTCCGCCAATTCCGCGCCGTTTATCGGGCTGCTCGGGACGTGCTACGGTATAATGAATGCCTTCATGAACATCGGCCAGCAAGGTTCGGCATCATTGGTTGTTGTCGCGCCGGGTATTGCCGAGGCCTTGATTGCGACGATCGTTGGTTTGGCCGTCGCAATTCCCTCAGTGATGGCGTTCAATTGGGCCAACACCAAGCTTAAATTCTTCGCTGATGATCTGAACAACTTCTCGCTGGAGTTCCTGGCAGCAGTCACCAAGGAGCAAATCTAATGGCGCATAAACGCCGCCCGCGTTCTTACGGCACGATGCACGACATCAACGTCGCCAACCTGGTGGACGTCGTGTTGGTAATTCTGATCGTGTTCATGATCAGCGCACCCCTGATGCAGTCGGGGATCAATGTAGATCTGCCGCAGGTGAAAGAGGCCGACACCAATCTCTCGGAAGGGATCGTCGTAACGATTGACTCACGCGGAGTCTATTACATCGATGATAGGGTGGTTGAAGCATCACAGTTTGAAAGTCGAATCAAGGAAGCGCACGACGCGGCTGCGGAAAAGATGGTTTTCCTGCGCGCCGACAAATCGATTACGCACGGCAATGTTATTCAGGTTATGGGTTTCATGAAAGCTGCCGGTATCAAGGAAGTTGGACTCGTCACCAAGCTGCCGGAAGGCAAGCTGACGATCGGCAAGAAGTAGAGGGCGGCACACAGAAGGACGATGTCAAGGAAGGATTTCATACTCTCGATCATCCTGCACCTGGTGCTTACCGGTGTCATCCTGATCATCAGCCCGGCGATCGGAATGTTCAAGCCGTCGGTTGAGGTCATGCGCGTGCCTCTTGTTGATGCCCTCCCCGGCGGCCCGCCGGCTGGCAAGTCGCAGGAGGAACCTGGACCCAAGCAGATCAGTCCGCCAAAGCCGAGCGAACCGATCCCGGATAAGTCGATTGCGGAAAAGCCGATCCTGAAGGCCGACAGCAAGAAGGAGAAGATCGAAAAGAAGAAGCCGGAGCCGAAGAAACCGGAGCCTGAGGAGTCGACAAAGCCCGAGCCAAACAAGTCTCAAGATACAGAACAGGAATCCAACAAGACTGAAGATCAACAACCAAGGGAAGATGGCAAGGGCGGACTCGATGTAGCTTCCGCGGTGGGCGGTTCAGGTACCGGCATCGGCAAGGGATCATCGAATCTGCCGTACAATCTCGGGCTTGTTCTGAACATCATCGAGCGCAACTGGCGCAATCCGGTGTCTTCTCCGAAACCGATCTCCTGCACGGTATACTTCCAGATAGATCGCAGCGGCAGCCTGATTGGACAGCCGGTGGTAGAAAGATCATCAGGCTTCAGCACCTTTGATCAGGCGGCGGTTTTTGCGGTCATTCGCGCCGGGCAGTTTCCGGCGTTTCCCTCCAACTTTAACTACGAGTACATTGGGCTACACTTGGATTTTGAGTACGTACCAGGAAAGTAATTGAGAATGCTAAATCATCGCTATCTAACACCCTTCGCACGTTTGTTCTGCTTCATGGCTCTGGCATTGTTGCTCTCGAATGCCAAAGTCTATGCACAAGGCGGACTGGAACTCGATACGCTCAAAATCATCGGCGGGAAGTGGAAGTCATATAAGATCGCTATCGGTGATTTCAAGGTAGCGGGGCAGCTTTCGCTTGAAGCCGACTCACTTGCCAAGGCGATTCAAAAGATCGTAACGGACGATCTCGACTTCCATGTCTTCTTCGATACGATCCCCAAGAGCCAGTTCTACCTCGATGTCTGGGAGATCAAGGAGATCACCCCGGAGATCTGGCAGCGCATGGGCGCGGATTATCTTGTCGATGGTGAAGTCGAACTGACCGAATCCGAGGTTAAGGTTCTTTACAAAGTCAGCGAATTGACGCCTCGCATTCAGGAACTGACCTCAGAGAAGCTCAAGACCGTTAGAGCAAATCACCGACGCATTGCTCACCTGATCGCCGATGCTGCGGTCGAGCATATCACCGCCGAGAAGGGCTTTTTCACGACGCGAATCGCCTACGTATCAACGGCTTCCGGGCACAAAGAGCTGTACGTTTGCGACTATGACGGAGCCAATGCGATCAAGATCACGGATGATCGGACTTTGAACCTCTCGCCTGCCTGGGACAAGAAAGAAGATCGGCTTTTGTTTACGACCTTCCGAACCGGCAAAATGGAGGTCTGGGAGAGGGATATCCGTACAGGCAAGTCTCATCCGATTTCGGCCTACAACGGCTCCAACAATGCCGCGGAAGTGAGCCCTGATAACAAGGAGATCGTCATTACACTTTCCAAAGACGGCAACTCCGAGCTTTACGTGCTCGACAGGAAGGGGAAAATCAAACGGAGATTGACCTCTTTACCGTCGATCGAAGTCTCAGGCTCGTGGTCGCCGACCGGAAGGGAGATCGCGTTTTCTTCAGATCGGTCTGGACAGCCGCAGATCTACATCATGGATGCCGAGGGCTTCGGCGTGACGCGTCTCACCTATGATGGAAAGTACAACGATTCACCCCGGTTTTCGCCGACTGGGGACGTGATCGCCTTTGTATCACGCGGTGAGGATGGCAAATTCCAGGTTTGTACCATCGACGTCACCGGCCTGAACATGCTCAGGCTTGATCAGACCGGATCCAATGAAAACCCGCACTGGTCGCCGGATGGACTGCATTTGGTCTACACCAAGTACACCAAACAGTCAAGTGACGTCTACATCATGGACCGTTACAGCAAGAAAATGAGAAAGATTACGGCTGACGGGAAGTCGTCAAATCCCGCCTGGCAGCCGTTCGTAGATTAGTCGTAGAGGTTACCAAGATCTCCAGTTTTGGTTGACAAGAGCGGCCAGGCATGTTATTAGATTACTGGAGAATCTTTGAGTGCGAAGGCGTTATTCGCGTGTTTAATGTTGTGTGGAAGATGATGGATAAGATGATAGACCAAGGAGGAGAAGCATGAGAAAAGCTCTGATCCTGCTCTCGATTTTGATGATCGCTTTTTTGGCTGTGGGCTGCGGCAAGAAACCTGAAATGGGAGACCAGACCCCGCCGACTGTGACGGATACCGGCAAGGACGATGGTAGTGGTGATGGCAATCGCCCGCCGGACAACCCCGTTACCCCCGAAGAGGTGCTCAACTACGTCACGATCTACTTCGATTTCGACAAGTACAACCTTCGTGACGACGCCATCAACGGGCTGCGCAAGAACTACGAGCGCATGAAGGCGAATCCTGATGCCCGCGTCCAAATCGCCGGGCACTGTGACGAACGCGGCACGGTTGAATACAACCTGGCGCTGGGCGAACGTCGCGCACGCGCGGCGATGAGCTATCTCGAAAGCCTCGGGATTCCGCGCGATCGCATGTCGATTATCAGCTACGGCAAGGAACGCCCTGCCGTACTGGGATCGAACGAAGATGCGTGGTCCAAGAATCGAAGAGCGGAGTTTGAAGAACAATAGCGGGAAGCTGTCGAGGGCGGTCATGACCGCCCTTCGACGTTATTGGGAGAGTTTATGCGGCATGTCGGAACAATTCTGGTAGTCTCGCTAGCCCTGCTGCTCGTGGGGTGCGCTTCGCGCAGTGAAATCGTCACCATGAAGACTCAGCTTGAGTTTCTCGAGCGTTCGTCGCTGCAGACCCAGGAGCGACTTCGCGACTTGGATTCGTTATTCCGTCTCACCGTCGAGAAGAACGTCGCTTATCAAGCCGAATTAGTGGTAAGGCTCGGCGATATGATGGACAAGATGAACACGATCGACGGTCGGCTGACCGATATCGAAAGCAAAGTTGCCACTGGTATCAAGCGCGGTGGTGCACAGGTCGTGGTTCCTGTCAATCCCGTGACCGGCGATACCGGTAATGCTGCGGCGCAGCAGGAGCAGACGCAGGTTAATCAGAGTATGGTCTACGACAATGCGTCGAAAGATATGCGGGAAGGGCGCTTCGATTTGGCGATCATGCAGTTCAACGAATTCCTGACCCAATTCCCGAACGGACCATTGGCGGACGATGCCCAATACTGGCTGGCGGAATGTTACTACGCCAAGAAAGACTATGCGAAGGCGATTCCGGAGTTTGAGAAGGTCGAGAAACTGCATCCGCAGAGCGATAAGCTAACGCAATCGATATTCAAGCTGGGGCGCTGTTACCAGGAAACGGGAAATATCGCGCGCGCCAAGCCGATATTCAACCGTCTGCTTACGGAGTTCCCCGATTCTTTTGAAGCGCGCCAGGCCCAGGAACGACTCAAGGAAATGGAATGAACCTTGTCACGGTAAAGACGACGCCTCTAACTCGTCCTTACCCGTGCCGCGCTTTCTACGATACGATCGGCGATACGCTCTCAGCGGGAGTCAAACAAAGGGGACTATTCAAACAGACCATCGACGGCAACAACTGCTCGTTTGATTTGACCCGCGAGGGTAAGATTCTCAATATCGATGTCTGGCGGCCGCGCAAGCTGTGGCGCATCGAAGCCGCAATTCACCCGCCCGAGGAATTTCTCCGCACCAACATCGCCCTCTTGACAGACGGCGAAAATCTCTCCGACATCGAATACCTAACCGATCATGAGCGCAGCCTCCTAAATATTCGTTTCGCCCGCGAACGGGTTGCCCGCTTCGTTTCACCGGCAACCTCGCTGATCGTAGAACTTAACGAACAGTCTGAGTTGATCGGTATGTGGCTGCTGGGAATTGTCGACGACGTGAATTTCGTCAAAGAAGGCGAGTGGCGGCGTTCGATCAAAGCTATCTGAAGTGAAGCGCGCTCTTCATTAGTTAAGATACGCTAACATTTCTTGTGAATTTTTTCTCATAAATCTCCCACGTAAACGTACATCTTGAAGTATGGATCTCCTCATGCTGTCACGCTTGCAGTTCGCGTTCACTGTTGGATTTCACTATCTCTTTCCCCCGCTCTCCATCGGACTCGGACTGATCCTGGTGATCATGGAAGGAATGTATCTCAAGACCCGTAATCCGCTATTCCAGCAGATGACGCGCTATTGGGTGCGCATCTTCGGATTGATTTTTGCCCTCGGTGTGGCAACCGGCATCGTAATGGAATTCCAGTTCGGCACCAACTGGTCGACCTATTCCCGCTACGTCGGCGATGTCTTCGGTAGCGCGCTGGCGGCCGAAGGGATATTCGCTTTCTTCCTCGAATCGGGCTTTTTGGCGATCCTGCTCTTCGGTTGGAATCGCGTCAGTCCGACGGTGCACTTCATTTCCACGATTCTGGTTTGTCTCGGAGCGCATTTCTCGGCGATTTGGATCGTCGTGGCTAACTCATGGCAGCAGACACCGGCAGGACACCACATTGTCGGCGAAGGATTGGAAGCGCGCGCAGAAATCGTCGATTTCTGGGCGATGGTCTTCAACCCGTCGAGCGTTGATCGCATCTGGCATGTTTACATGGGCGCTTGGCAGGCAGGGGCATTCTTCGTGCTTAGCGTATCGGCGTTCTATCTCTTGCGAAAACGGCACGAGGAATTTGCCAAGTGGTCAATGAAGATTGCCCTGATCGTTGCCGCTGTCGCATCGATTCTGCAGTTAGTTTCCGGCCACGAGAGCGCCGCCGGCGTAGCCGTGAACCAGCCGGCAAAACTGGCAGCCTTTGAAGGCCATTACCCTGCCAATGAACCCGCACCGGCTTACCTGTTTGGCTGGGTTTGCGAGAAGGAGGAACGAGTCAAGTACGGTGTAGCGATTCCGGGCTTGCTGAGTTGGTTGATATACGGCGACGCCAGCAAGCCGGTGACCGGATTGCAGGCATTCCCACCCTCTGAGCGCCCACCTGTGAATATCGTTTTTCAGTCTTATCATGCGATGGTAGCGATCGGCATGGGGTTGATCGTGCTTGCCTGGGGCGGGCTGTTTCTCTGGTGGCGCAAGAAGCTCTTCAACCTGCGCTGGCTGCTTTGGATTTTCGTGTTCTCCGTTCTCGGCCCGCAGGCCGCCAATCAACTCGGTTGGATCTCCGCCGAGGTCGGCCGCCAACCCTACATCGTGCACAATCTCCTGCGGACGGAGGATGCTTTGTCGAAGACTGTGACGTCCGGCGAAGTGATCACGTCACTGATCATGTTCGGCGCGATATATCTCCTCCTGTTCATTCTCTTCCTCTATTTGATGAACGAGAAAATCCAGCACGGCCCGCACGCCGATGACCTTGAAGTTCGGAGACGCGCCTGATGTTCGGACTTGACCTGCAGACGATCTGGTTCATTCTGATCGGCGTGCTCTTCACCGGCTATGCGATTCTTGATGGCTTCGATCTCGGTGTCGGTGCGTTACACCTTCTCACCAAGAGCGATGAAGAACGGCGGATTTTCCTGAACTCCATCGGGCCAGTCTGGGACGGCAATGAGGTCTGGCTGGTGACCGCCGGCGGTGCCCTGTTTGCGGCGTTTCCCGAGGTTTATGCTACCGCCTTTTCCGGCTTCTATCTGGCGCTGATGTTTCTTCTCTTCTGCCTGATCTTCCGGGCCGTAGCGATCGAGTTTCGCAGCAAACGCCCGATGCCATGGTGGCGCAAAATGTGGGATGTCTCTTTCAGTATCAGCAGTTTGCTTGCAACTCTGATTATAGGTGTGGCGCTGGGCAATATAGCGATCGGCGTGCCCCTGGATGCACGTCACGAGTATGTCGGGACATTTCTCGGGCTCTTCAATCCCTATGCAATCCTCGTGGGAATCACGACCGTGGCGCTGTTTATGATGCACGGAGCAATCTATGTCGTGATGAAAACCGAAGGCGCCTTGCACGACAAGGTGCGCGGCTGGATTAACAACACGATCATTTTCTTCATCATCTGTTACGCGACCACCACAATGGTGACCTTGCTCTACGTACCGCACATGGCAGAGTACATCAAAAGCCACCCGATTCTATTCTTCGTTCCGTTGCTAAATATGCTGGCAATCGCAAACATCCCTCGCGAGATTTATCACGGTCGCGACTGGCGGGCGTTTATCTCCTCCAGTGCGGCAATCGCGCTGCTGTTGGCCTTGTTTGGGATTGGCATGTTCCCCAATATGATCTTTTCAAATCCGAATCCCGAATTCAGTCTGACCATCTACAATGCGGCATCTTCAGAGAAAACACTCAACATTATGCTGATTATAGCCGCCTTGGGGGTGCCGCTGGTGCTGGCCTACACGATCAGTATCTACTGGATCTTCCGCGGCAAAGTGAAGCTCGATTCGAGCAGTTATTGAACAACCGGCAGGTCTCCGGTAGAGAGTGTTCAATTGCTGGTTGTATCCGTTCAGAGACCTGCCCTACGCCCCGAACTCTTGACGATTAGATCTCTATCGTTTCGCCGGGATTGACGATCAGGCACTCGATGCCTTGCGCGCGAACTAACTTCGCAAACTCGTTGGGATCCTGCTTGATCATGTCGAAAGTGTTGTAGTGCATCGGCACGACTTTCTTGGGGCGGAGGAATTCGACAGCCTTGGCGGCGTCGGTTGGCCCCATCGTGAAATTGTCGCCGATAGGCAATAGCGCCAGGTCGATGGTATTCATCTCGCCGATCAATTTCATGTCCAGAAACAACCCCGTGTCGCCGGAATGATAGATCGTTTTGCCGCCGATATTGACCAGGATTCCGGCCGGGTTACCGCCGTAATCCTCGGCTTCTTTGAGCGTGGAGCCGTGATGGGCGATGGTCAGTTTCAGCCAGCCAAAGGGAAACTTCGCCGACCCGCCGATATGCAACGGATGAATCTTAAGGCCCTGTTTGGCGGCGTATTGAGTCAATTCAAAGTTGGATATGACCGTGGCGTCGTTCTTTCTGGCAATCGTCGGCGTATCGCCCCAGTGATCGCCGTGCCCATGCGAGACGACGACATATTGCACCTTGATATCTTCCGGCTTGCTCTTGGCCATCGGATTGCCGGTCAGGAACGGATCGATAATCAGACCGTGACGATTATCTGAAATTTCCCAGCATGAGTGGCCGTGGAATTTGAGTTTGAGCATGGGGTACCTCTTGAGTAAGAGTCGCTAGACTGCAATGGCATTCTAATTGATGATTTGGCCAGTGTCAACTGCGCTTCAATCGCTCACAGGATCAAGTCACACTTCACTGTGCATCGCCACGATGTCGATGTATAGGAATCTTCTTCAATATAGAGAGTCCAGTTTACTACAGAATTTTCGTAGAGTACCTGAGTTGCCAGTTGGCCGCTGATTCGCAGCGACTTAAGCGGTTGCCAGCGCAAGCGGGCTTCGAAGTTCCAGTAGTCACGCTCGTACTCGGTGGTTCCGTAATCTAGAATGCTCAGTTGATAGCTGAGCATGCCCTGAATGTCAATGGCGTTAGTCAGACCGTGAATACCGGCGAGTGCTACGGTGCAGTCAATCGCTCTACGTCGAGAATAAAAGGCGCGGAACGTCGGTACCCCGAAGGTTGCTGGGTAGAGCTCTTGAAAACTGGGTTCCACTTCGATACTGATGCGGTAGTCGTCCGCTCGCACCAGAGGACCAAGGAGATAGTCGATTGCTGAAACTTCCAACCACGAGATCTCTCGCCTCAACTCGGAATCCCAGATATATGACCGATAGCCGAGAGAGAGATGGCCGATGATGCTTTCCTGATTGGCATAATCACCTTCGGCAGCGCCGTTGAAATTGGGTGTGTGCAAAACGGAGAGGGAGGCAATCCCTTCGAGGTTGCGTCTGAGAAAGTGAGTCGCTGCAAGACTGAGGGCGAGTTGATGCTCCCGTACCTTGGACTGAAAAATCTCTGGGCTGTCATCAACGTCTCTGTCAGATCTCTTGTACGAGTGACTTTGATCATTGATCGTCCATGACAAACTTGCTTCGATGTTAGTCGTACCGGGAGGTAGCTCAAGTCCGTAGTAGCCGTTAAATCGATCCAACAAGAACTGAACAGGCTTGATCTCCGTCTGCGAGAGCAAGTTTAGAGTGACCGCAATCTGTCCGTGATCACTCGAGGTTTCAGACTCCCTTGCGTCGAAGGGAGATGTCTGCCCCGTAGAATATCTGCCTATATCATGGGACTCCCGCGGGGTTCTGACTCGACCGAACGCCAAATCCAGCTGCCCCCAACAGGTCGAATTCCAGAATTTCTCAATTCCGACTTGAACCTCCGTCTCGCGGCTTATATCCGATTGACTAGAGCTTCTGGAATAGGCGTATGTAAGACTGGACGACGATTCGTCGGATCGCGATTGCCTGCGATTACGCAAGCGACTGAGAATGAGGCGTTGATTGAGCACAAGGCCACGGCCCAGTCCGATTCGTAAATCCTCTTGGGTTTCGAAGTTAGAGAGTTCTGATCCTGACGAGTACGTGCCGACTCTGGTGCCACTCGGAGTCGAAGAATATGACGAATAGACAAAAAGGCGTTCTGTGCTTAGAAAGCGGTTAAGAATCCCAATCGAGTGTTGTCTGCTGTCGAAAAGCAGTTCTCGTTCAACAAGGAAGTAGGGCACATGCTGCGAGTCAATCTCGAACTGATTCTCTGACCAGTAGTCTAGTCGATGCTCCAGATTCCAATCGATTGTCTTTTCGGCCCCATTGCTTCCAAGTGACCTGAATTCATCGTTGGCATGATCGTATTCGAGGTATCCTAATGAATAACGAATCAGGGGTCCGATCTGAAGTGCCCCGGCGACCCGCTTTTTCAGGTCCCATTTCTGCTCGTCTCTGCGTGGCGAGTAGTTAAGCGCTTTCGGAGCCCTCAGAGAAAACTTGTTGTCAATTCCGGCGCCAATACTCAAATCGAACGATGCAAGTCCATCTCTGTGATCAGCAAAACCTAATTCAATTTGCCTGGCTCCGATGATACGACCGAGAAAGAAATCGAGCGGGATTGTTTCTGCGAGCGACGCAGAAACGGATACTAACAGAACTGCCCATACCTTTATGATCCAACCTGCGCGCATGCACGCTCCTTTTACCTACGCGATCTTGCCACCTCCCAGCACGACATCATCGTCGTAGAAGACGCAGCTTTGACCGGGAGTGACCGCCCGCTGCTTATCATGCAGTCTAATCGCCACGTTTCCGTTTGTCAAGAGAGTGACGGTGCCCGGCACCGGTTTGTGCAAGTAGCGAATTTTGATCAGGGCGTGAAATGAGCTGAGTCCATTCATCGCTTGCCGATCGGAATTAGTCGGATCGAGCGCCACCCAGTTGACTTCCTTGACCTCAAAGGACTCAACCAACAAGTCGTCGTCATCGCCGATCACGATCTCGTTCTTCTCGGGAAGAATCTGCGTGACGTACTTCTTCTCCGTCGTGTTGATCTGGATCCGCTTGCGCTGGCCGATCGTGTAGCGATAGTAGCCGTCGTGCTCGCCGACGACATTGCCGGCCGTATCGCGCACGACCCCGGGCCGCGCCAGTTCCGGGTGGCGCTTCTCGACCAGGCGCACATAGTTATTGTCCGGCACAAAGCAGATTTCGCGTGATTCCTCGCGCTCGGCGTTAACGAGGCCGTATTCGCGCCCCAGTCGGCGCACTTCGGACTTGTGCAGCCCTCCGAGCGGAAACATCGTCCGTGCCAGTGATTCCTGCCTCAAGCCCCAGAGAAAGTACGACTGGTCGCGCGTCGGATCGACACCCTTGAGAATTGCATAGCGTCCGGTCGTTTCGTCGCGGCCGATGCGGGCGTAGTGGCCGGTGGCCAGGAAATCACAGCCGAGCTGCTTGACCTTACTCTCCAGCAATTCCCATTTCACTTTGTAATTGCAGACCACGCAGGGATTCGGTGTCCGCCCCTGGACATACTCGCTGACGAAATCCTTGATCACCGTCTCGCGAAAGTCCTCATGCATGTTCAACACATAGTGGGGAATATCGTACGTGTAACAGACGCTCCTCGCGTCATCGAACATCTCGAGCGAACAGCAGCGCCGGGAAATCTGTTTGTCCTCGCCGCCAACCTCGGCGAAATCCCATAACTTCATGGTCAGGCCGATCACATCATAACCCTGCTTCTTGAGCATGACGGCAGCGACCGAGCTGTCGATCCCTCCCGACATGGCGACGGCGACGAGTGTCTTTTTCTCTGTATTCATGGTGAAGAGTGAATGATCTATCGTCCGGCGTATTGCGGCGACATTTTGCGCAGGCGTTCAACGATCGGCGGCAAAGCGGCGAGCAGTGAATCAACTTCCGCTTCGGTGTTGCCGCGGCCCAGCGAGAAGCGCACAGCAGAAGAAGCCTCCTGACGCGGGATTCCCATAGCGAGGAGCACATGCGAGGGTTCGGTTGCGCCGGAGGTGCATGCTGATCCGGAGGAAACCTCGATACCCGCCATGTCGAGCGAAACGATGATGGCCTCGCCGTCGCAGCCCGGAAAGGTGAAGAACAGTGTTCCGGGCAGCCCGTTCTGCCGGTCGCCGTGGAGTCGCGCTTCCGGTATGTTGGACAAAACACCGTCGCCAAGCTTCCGGCTCAGATTGCGCAAATGATCGTTATTCCTCTGAAGCTCGGAGATGGAAAGCTCCAGCGCCTTTGCCATTCCGACGGCGCCGGCGACATTCTCGGTGCCGGCCCGTTTGCCGCGCTCATGGGCGCCGCCGTGAATCAGCGGCGAAAAGCGCGTGCCGATTCGAGCAGAATGCAAACCGATTCCCTTCGGCCCATAGAATTTGTGCGCGGATGCAGAAAGCAGGTCGACCTCGAGTTCCCTGATATTGACCGGCATCTTGCCGACGGCCTGTGTGGCGTCAGTATGGAAGAGCACGCTCCGTTCATGAGCGATACTGCAAAGCTGCTTGAGCTTCTGAATCGTACCGACTTCATTGTTGGCACAGATGATGGAGACCAAAATCGTATCGGGACGGATGGCACGTCTCAGCTCGTCTTCATTGACATACCCGAGGTTATCAACATCGAGATAGGTAACTTCGTAACCGTGACCCTCCAGAAAACGGCACGGCTCCAAAACTGCCTGGTGCTCGATTTTAGTGGTGATGATGTGGCGGCCTTTATGAGCCAGCAGATCAGCAACACCCTTGATCGCAAGATTGGTCGCTTCGGTGGCTCCGGCAGTGAAATAGAGTTCGTCGGGGCGGCAATTGAGCAACGTCGCGATTTTCTCGCGCGATCGCTCCAGCCCGGCCCGCGCTGTCTGCCCGACGGCATGAACGGACGATGCATTACCGTAATGATCGCTCAAGTAGGGTAGCATCGCCTCGAGTGCCCGCGGATCGAGAGGCGTCGTGCTGTTATGATCGAAGTAGATTCGCTTCATCAGTTTTCGCCTGCACCTGTTCAATCAGGCCGGTTTCAATATTCTTGAGATCTTGCAGCGAGGTGCGAAAGAGCTTGCTGTTGACATCCGCCTCCAACTCCGACCAGAAGCGGCGCGAGGCACAGATATCGCGCTTCTCGCATTCTTCTTCGTGTTCCGGATTATGACACTGGCTGAATTTGACCGGACCATCCAGAACGGCGATGACTTCTCCGATCGAAATCTGGTCAGCCGGTCGGGCAAGGACATATCCGCCCTGAGCTCCGCGTTTGGACAAAATGATCCCGGAGCGCTTGAGCTTGTTAAAGATCTGTTCGAGATACGGCAGTGAGATATCTTCAAGCTGGGCAATTCGCGCCGTCGATAAAGGACGGTTAGCCTTGACCACCGCCAAGAGTGCGCGAATGCCATATCGTCCTCGGGTCGAAATTGCCAAATGCTCTCCTCAGTTGACAAGACAGGATACGAATCCTTATCGATCCTGTCAAGATTGACGGCCCCTCGGAAGAATACGTGAAATGCCGCGCGTGCAGTAGTCTATTCCTGAGCCGATTTCAGACGAGGATCAACGAATTGCAGCGCTGCATCCAGTACATTTGAGAGGTTGAGGGGTATTTCATGGCCGAGGCTGGGTATTACCGTAAACTGGTGCTTGAATCCTGCGGATTTGAAGATGTCGACCATATCCAATTGGTAGGGTCGGAAGTAGTCGCCGCGACCGGCAAGAATTACGCCCTTGAGACCTTTTTGAGCCGCTTGGCTCACAAGTAGACTATCGAACTCCCGCGGCATGCCCGGACAGTGCGCAACAAACCCCAGTACCGGCAAGACTCCCTGGAGCGTTACATCGATTGCCATAGTCGCTCCGGCGGAGAAACCACCAATAATAACCCTGCCGGTATCAATCGCGTACTCTGTCCTGACTTCATCAAATGCCCGTCGAATCACCTTCCGGCCGTCAGGAATTCGGTTCCACCAGTTGTAGCCGCCGCGGCTCTTCTCGTTTGATTGGACAAACAAGCAGATGTAGCGATCGGCATAAAGGTCAGGAACGAAGTAGGGTTGAAGTTCTTCTTTGTTGCCGTAGGCGCCGTGAAGGACGATAAACAAGGGGTACGAGCTTGTGGAATCATAATTGATAGGTAATCTGACATCATAGGCTTCCCCCTTAATCAACTGCTGTGCAGTGAGTGAATGATAAGAAACAGGCAGCGCCTGAAGGATGCATGAAATCAGAATCGACGCTGAAAGCGGAGAAACTCTCATTAGAGTTCACCTTTGCATTGATTAGCATATTGAACAGTAATCATTTAGAAGTTAGACGTTACAAAAATGCTGCCGTTTAGCACCAAACAGAAGGCGATCCGGGTTTACCGGATCGCCTGCCACCGAATCGGGCTGTCGGTGCGTGGGAGTGTGGGGATAGAGTGAGTTTTGTATCGGAAACGGGTCGGCAGTCGGGTGGAAATCGCGGGAGTCTGCCGACCCGCTCTGTATGGGCTACTTTCCGTCTAACAGCGTTTTTCTCTCGATCATGTCTAGCAGGGCGCGGGCGCGGCAGGTGAAGCGGTCCGCGGGCACTGTCAAGTTCATCTCCATGTAGAACTCGTGAGCCTTCTCGACTGCCTCTTCGGCCAACTGCCTCGCGAACTCGATCTCGTCGTTGAGATACTTCCGGTAAGCTAGTCGATAGAGGGAGTCGTGTTGTTCAAGTGCGTTCATTTTCATGTGATCCATTCTCATTTCATCCTTACTGTCGCACTCGGTGTGTGCAGGTTCGCGAAAAATCAGGAGACGACTTAGAATACGCTCCGGGTTCTTATTCCATTGCCTGACAACGAATTACGTAGCACGGCCGATCGACAAGGACCGTTTGGGGAAAAATTCTCTCCCACATGCGATGCCAAACAGTATATAGTTGCCCCTTTTTGGAACTGGACGATGCTCAGACCGAAGCTCTTCACAACTCTTGGCGGCTACTCGAAAGAGCAGTTCGTCGCAGATCTTGGTGCCGGACTAATCGTTGGGGTGGTGGCACTACCACTGGCCATTGCCTTTGCCATCGCCTCGGGTGTTTCCCCGGAGAAGGGGCTCTTCACGGCAATCATCGCCGGATTCATCATCTCGGCACTCGGCGGCAGTCGCGTTCAGATCGGCGGTCCGACCGGCGCCTTCGTGGTTATTGTCTACGGAATTGTCGCTCAGTATGGGTTAGATGGTTTGATGATCGCCACTATCATGGCGGGAGTGATCTTGGTGATCATGGGCCTGGCGAAGTTTGGCTCAGCGATCAAGTTCGTGCCGCATCCGGTCGTAGTCGGTTTCACCTCCGGCATCGCGGTGATCATTTTCTCATCGCAGGTGAAGGACTTTCTCGGTTTGCCGATGGGCGATGTCCCGGCAGACTTCATTGATAAGTGGGCGGCATATCCCCATTTCTTTTCGAGCATAAACTGGTCAGCAACACTGATTAGTGTGGCGGCGATCCTGGTGATTGTGTTTTGGCCACGGGCTTGGCGCAAGGTTCCGGGCTCTTTGGTGGCGTTGCTCCTGGCAACGGCGGTGGTAGCCTTCTTCAAGCTTCCCGTTGAGACTATCGGCAGTCGCTTTGGAGAGATTCCGTCGATGTTGCCCGCCCCGGAATTGCCAAGCTTCGATTGGGAGACGCTCCGCAACCTGATTCAGCCGGCGACGACGATCGCCCTATTGGCCGGGATTGAATCGCTCTTATCTGCGGTGGTCGCGGATGGCATGATCGGCGGCAAGCATCGCTCCAACATGGAGCTGGTAGCGCAGGGAATTGCCAATATTGCGACCCCCATTTTCGGGGGGATACCTGCCACCGGGGCGATTGCGCGTACCGCGACCAATATCAAAAACGGAGGGCGCACGCCAATCGCCGGGATCACCCACGCAGTCGTGCTTCTCTTGATTCTGCTGTTCCTCGGCAAGTGGGCCGGATTGATACCGCTATGCGTGTTGGCAGCGATACTGGTGGTTGTTTCCTACAATATGAGCGAGTGGCGTTCGTTTAGCGCGCTACTTCGCGGTCCGCGCAGCGACGTTGTGGTCTTGCTGACGACTTTCGGTCTAACGCTCCTGTTTGACCTGACTGTCGCTATCGAGGTCGGAATGGTCCTGGCTGCGTTTCTCTTCATGAAGCGGATGGCCGAGGTAACCAATATCGGAGTGATTTCACGCGAATTCACCGATGATAACGGCGAGACTGACGACCCTCTGGCGATTACTAAGCAGGATGTACCCCCGGGCGTCGAAGTCTACGAGATCAACGGCCCGCTCTTTTTTGGCGCCGCCTACAAGTTCGAGGAGTCGATCAAGATCGTCGAGCGTCCGCCGCGCGTATTGATCCTCAGAATGCGCAACGTACCGGTAATTGACTCTTCCGGGCTCCACGCTCTGGAGCAGGTCCTCAAAGACTGCAAAAAGCACAACATCTCTTTGATCTTGTCGGGAGTTCACGCGCAGCCTCTATTTGCGCTCACGAAATCCGACATGATGCGATTTATCGGCGACGAAAACGTCTTTGGCAATATCCACGACGCACTTAATCGTGCACGCATGATTCTTGGTCTGCCGCCGGTGCCCCGGAGCGGACCGTTTATTTCGACGGTCGCACGCGAACGCCGTAATCACGATGCACCGCCCGAAGACCCGAAGCCGTCCGAAGGAACTTGATAGAGTCGAAGATTCTTGTTGTCTGCAACGGTGAAAGTTGTTTCCATTCTGCGAAGCCGGATTAACCCGCAGATATCCGTAACTTCATCGATTGATCTTCGTTACCTTAGGCGGAGGAAATTCTCTCGATGACCCTCAATTCGTGCCGCAATCTCCTGAACCTAACCGTCCTGCTGGTCGTCGCTATGATGTCAAGCGCCGGCGCTTTCTATTATCGCAGCGGCGATGAAGTGTATTTGAGCGGAGATTTTTCTGAGGATGTTCTCCTGGCGGGCGGCACGCTCAAGTTCGAGGGGACAATCTGGGGGGATTTGGCCGCTGCGGGTCGGACGGTGACGTTTGACGGCATTGTCGATGGCAACATCAATGCCGCTGCCTTTCGAGCAACGATTAACGGCGAACTTTGTCGATCCCTCCGAGTGGCCGCCAATACCATCAATATCAACTCCAGAATTGATGGCGATGTGGTGGCGTTTGGCTCGGAAGTTACCGTGGCGAGCGAATCGTACACGGCCGGCGATCTGGCTGTTTTCGGCTCAGAGGCGCTGATTGACGGTGAGATTGGATCCGATGCAATGATACACGCCGGGAATATCACAATCGGTGGGCGCGTCAACGGCAATCTCAAGTGCCAGGGCGGACGCATTTCGCTGGCTCCTGGAGCCGTGATTTTGGGCGACTTTGAATATGAATCAAAGGAGAAAGCGCGAATCTCCCCGGAGGCTCAGATTCATGGGGAAACCCGCTGGAAGAAAACGACAGATGAGCGCAAGGCAGTTGGGCTCGGAGGATGGGTGCCATATCCCTCGAGCTGGATCTGGTCTCTGATCTACCTGGCCGGCTCGCTGATTCTTGGCGCCATTATCATCCTCTCACGCCGCGACGGTGTCATGCGGACCAATCATGAGATCCGGAAGAACGGCGCTGTAGCCGCGGTCTTGGGTGCCGGCGTAGTCGTGTTCACTCCGCTGATCCTCGTCTTGACCGCCGTCACAATCGTGGGGATTCCGGCGGCTACGGCCGGGCTCGCGCTTTACGCTGTGTTGTTTCTTGTCGGAAAGATTATTGCCGGAATCAGTCTGGGGGCACTGCTGATCGGACTGATACGCCGCGAGGGGCGAATCTCACTTGGCTGGTCCCTCGTTATCGGGATGATTCTGCTCGCCCTGCTCTTCAAAATTCCGCTTCTTGGCTGGTTCCTGTACTTTCTAGCTTGGTCGATCGGCACCGGCGCCATTCTCCTCGTTATTTTCCGCCGGCGCTCCAATGCTGCGATCGAACCCACTCGAAGCTCCGGCAATTAGCCCAAGGAAATCGGAACTTATCCGCATCTAAATCGTGGAATGTCCGTTGAAGCTCTCTATATTCACGCGAACATGATGGAAGTCTATGCATCCTGAGCTATTTCATATCGGACCCTTTGCCCTGCGCAGCTTCGGCCTGATGCTCGCAATATCGTTCTTCGTGGGGATTCTCTATATCCGCCACCGGGCCTTCAGCGAACGTGTCGACGTGAATTTTGTGCTGAATCTCGCTTTTGTCGTTATCTTCACGGGAATCCTCGGGGCCCGGCTCTTCTATGTGCTTTTCCACTGGTCGGAATTCTCTCAAGACTTGCTTTCGGCAGTTAACCCGTTTCGCTCGGGCGGCGAATTCGGAATCGCCGGACTGAATCTCTACGGCGGTATTGTTCTGGCGATAGCCGCGACGCTGATCTACGTGCACATTCGCCAACAGCCACTCTGGAAGATTGTCGATATCTTTGCGCCCGCGGTGGCTATCGGGATCTTCATCAGCCGCATCGGCTGCTTTCTCAACGGCTGCTGCTTTGGCGTCCCGGGAGACCTGCCGTTTTGCTTCCCGTTTCCCGAGGGATCTTTGCCGCACTATCATTTTGGGGACCAACCTCTGCATCCGACGCAGCTCTATTCTTCGCTCTACGGATTGCTCTTGTTTTTCACGCTGCACTTTTTTGATAAGAGAAAGAGCTTCTACGGGGCAACTTTCAGCCTGATGCTCATGATCGAGGCTGTCTTCAGGTTCTTGATCGAGTATGTTCGCTATTACGAGGCCGAGATGGTCACTCGCTTGTTTGGAGTGAACTTCACTTACAACCATCTGATCGCCATCGGCCTGTTCCTGTTTGGATTGATTCTCTGGTTGGTGCTGCGAAATCGACCGGAGTTAGTAACCGGAGACTAACCGCCAGCTGATCGTGTCTCCGATCTGAGGTACAAAGGCATCTGCTGAAACCTTGGCCGGCGAGCTATTCACAAAGTAAAGCCAATAAGCTGTTCTCGTATTCTCAATCCCGTTGATTGACTTCACGAACGCACCCATCGAGGTACTATCGAATTCAACCGGGTAACGGGCTCGCGTCTGATTGAGGACTGAGACGCTCTCAGCTGCAACAAATGCGAAGGTGTGAAGAACCTCGCCTTTGTTGCCACAGGCGCCAAGAAGCAGGAGCAGGCCAATCAGGCCGATATGAACCAGGTTGGGCTTCACACGTTCATTGTAGCCCGCTGCGCTGCTGCTGTCCAGATAATCTTTCGTCCGGACATCCCTGGCGGCGCACCGACTCCTGCGGCTTTTTGCCTTGATTCTCGGCGTCATCTGCAATAACTTGTTTTGACAACATTATGGCTGATCTTGAGTTTCTCAGAGTCGATGGAAGTTTTGGCGAAGGCGGCGGGCAGATTCTTCGGACGTCCCTGTCGCTTTCGACGCTTCTGGGCAAACCAGTTGAAGTCACCAACATCCGCAAGAATCGTAAATTCCCAGGATTGATGCCGCAACACCTGACGGCTGTCAAGGCCTGTCAGCAGATTTGCGGTGCGACCGTGGAGGGCGGCGACATCAATTCTGAGCGTTTGTCTTTCATCCCGGGGAAGATAAAGGCGGGGAAGTACAACTTCGACGTTGCCGAAAGCAAAAAATCCGCTGGAGCAGCGACGCTGGTACTCCAAACCGTTCTACTGCCTCTTCTTTTCGCACGCAATGAGTCGTTTGTTAATATCAGAGGTGGGACGCATGTGCCATGGTCCCCTCCGGCAACCTACCTGAAGCAGGTTTTTCTACCGGTACTCGGGCTGATGGGTTGCCAGACTTTTCTCAAGATCAATCGCTGGGGCTGGTATCCCGAGGGCGGCGGCGAAATCAACTGCCGGATCAAGCCAGTCGAGCGCTTGCGTGCCCGCCAGTTCGCTGAGCGCGGCCAACTGCGAAAAATCTACGGGATGTCGGTTGTGTCGAACGTCGGCCAGGGAGTCGGAGATCGCCAATTGAAAGCGACTCTCAAGCAGCTCAAGGCCGCTAATCTGCAGGCTCAGGTACGTCCCAGCGAAACGCAAGCCAGCGGACGCGGGACGATCGTATTCCTAACTGCCGAATTTGACAATACGCGCGCCGGGTTTTCGACTCTTGGCGAAAAGGGCATGCCCGCGGAGAAAGTAGCGGAGGCTACCGTTACGGAATTGAAGAATTTTCTCGGTAAGCAGGTGTGTCTAGATCATTATCTGGCCGACCAGTTGATCCCGTATGTTGCGCTCTGTGGCGAACGGGTTGAGATGAACGTCTCAAAAGTGACCAACCATCTCAAGACAAATCTCTGGGTTACCAGGAAGTTCCTGCCGATCAGTTACTCGCTCAGAGGTCCGATGGGCTATCCGGGGACGCTGATCATCGAGCCTGCCAAGGAGCCCGCGCCCGAGCCTCTTCCGGAGTCTGCGGAAACTCCAGTCGCCTGACTGCGGTGACGATAATTCGCCATTTGCAGGCGGCTACAGCAACAAATCGCCGACTTATTCGTCTTGAATGGTGATACTCTTTCCCGTACTGCAACTTTCTTACCATTTGCGGAGGTCAAATATGCGACCCATATCGAAGGCACTCCTTACCTCAAATCTATTGGTTGCGATCTGTCTGTTTCTGCCGCTCGGTTCAACGACATACGGCTGGATTGAGGGAGCTAATGTGAAAATCAACACCGATGCGACCTTCGAATTGCAGAATGAGCAAGCGTGCGTAATCAATCCCCTGAACCCCGATAACGTTGTTGCGATCTGGCGCGACTTTCGCCTTGGATTCCGACGTGTTGGCCTCGGAGTGACAACCGATGGTGGAGCAACCTGGGCAGATTCTCTCGTCGGGGTTCCGCCGTACGATCGCCATTCAGATCCGGTGATGAGCTATGATGCCGACGGCAACTTGCTGATGAACATCCTCGCTTTCCCAAGTACTGCCGGCAACAGCGGCTTGTTCGTTTGGAGCTCGAGTGACGGAGGTTTCACCTGGAGTGAGCCGGTGGCTGCAGTGGATGAAGGTCCCGGCGGGCCATTCGAAGACAAGCAATGGATGAATGTTGATCGCACCGGCGGAACATACAATAATCGCGTCTATGTCCCCTGGGCGCGTTTTACCGCCAGCTCGCGCATTTTTCTCGTGCATAGTATTACACCGACAGTCTACTCTTCGCCGGTTCCAGTCTCCGACGGTGTGAGTGTCCAGTGGCCGACGGTGACAGTCGTCCCCGACGGCACGGTATTGGTCGCGTGGGTAAGCTTTGCGCTTAGTCGCATCATGCTCGACCGCTCGACGGATGGCGGGGACACCTGGGGAACCGACCAGACGGTTGTTCAGCTCAGCGGAATTCCGCAGAATATCAATGGCGGAATCTTGATCTTCCCCTATCCAGCGATGGAAGCCGACATCACGGGTGGGCCGTATCACGGTACGACCTATATTCTCTATTCTGGTTTTGCCGCCGACGGCAGCACCGATCTGTCTTTGCTGCGATCGACGAACAACGGCATCTCCTGGATGCCGGCCGTACGCATCCATGACGATCCGCTCAATAATGGCATTGACCAGTTCCACCCCTGGATTTCAATCAATGACGATGGGATACTGACCGCGAGTTGGTACGACCGCCGCCTGGATGCCAGCAATTTTCTGTTCGACCTCTATATGTCTCATTCGTTTGACGGCGGTGCAAGCTGGACCGCCAACCGGCGCATATCTGAGGTGTCCTCTTCACCTGCGCAAGCTTTCAAGAATAACAGAGAACCAGCTGCAAATCCCGATGAAAGCTACGATCCAACGAAAGCGCCGCGTGCCGGGCTAATCGGCGAGTACACGGGCTTATCAACATGCGAAGATGTTGCCCACGTCGTCTTCACAGATACGCGCAAGGGCAATCAGGATGCGTACAGCGCGCGGGTGACGATTGGATTTATGCCGCCTCCGCTTGTCGCACCCGCGACTGGGACTGTGACATCGGCAAGCACGATTCAGTTCTCGTGGAAAAAATCGGGTGCGACGCCAAGTGAGATCGCCAATTTCCCAGGGACGCTCGTACGACCGCTCCTTTACCGATTGGAGCTTGACGATGACTCGCTCTTCGGTTCTATCGATTATTCAGCCGCAGACCTCGTGGGGACCAGTCATCAATTCGCCAATCCGTTGGCGGATGGTCTGTGGTATTGGCGAGTCGAAGCCGAGAATGACTCGGGGCGCGTTACAGGGTTTGCTGAACCCTTCAGAACACTATTGATCGACACCGAGGCACCGGATCAGCCAGATCTGATCGCTCCCGCGGAAGATGAAACTGTCGCCTACGACGGTCAATCGTTCTCATGGTCTGCTGTGGACAAGTCCCTAAGGGGTTCAGCGGTCAGCTATCAGCTCCAGGTTGCAGACAATGTCGGATTTGCTGAGACCATTATTGACGTAAGCGAACTGCCTGAAGCCGAGTTCGAGAGTGCAGCGGCACTTCCCGATGGCGACACGCTCTACTATCGCGTGCGCGCCTATGACGCGGTTGGCAACTCAGGTGCATTTACGATGCCGCGCCGATTCTTCACAACGCAGGCTTATCTCTGCGGAGACGCCGACAGCAATGACTTGATTTCAATCTCGGATGCGGTGTTCTTGATCTCTTATATCTTTTCCGGGGGGCCGGCACCAATCCCGCTGGTTTCTGGAGATGTCGATTGCAACGGCATTGCTAATATCTCAGATGCCGTCTACTTGATTGGTTATATCTTTGGCGGCGGCGCGGTGCCTTGTGCCGCCTGTTAGGGGCTCTGCTCCAGGGGCCACCGCCGATAGAGTACGTGCGTCGCAGAGGCGGAATTCTCACTATACTCGGTGCGAGTATAGCGCTCGTGGAACCGTGCATCGGATAGAATGGCCTTGGAAGAACTGAAGTCCGCAGCCAGAAAGATCCAATCCGGATTCACGGAATCTACCAAGGCAAAGTATTCCTGTCTCCGGTTGTAGGCGATCGCCGCCGGCGTTACCAGACCATCGCGATCTACAA
The DNA here is from genome assembly GCA_964576925.1 of uncultured Ignavibacteria bacterium. GTDB lineage: Bacteria > Zixibacteria > MSB-5A5 > CAIYYT01 > CAIYYT01 > JADJGC01. The sequence goes on from CAZNWJ010000001.1 coordinate 246,534, forward strand.
TACGGCCGCGATAGTGATAGCCGAAATGCCCGATATCCTCGGCGAGGACCGTGTCATCGCCTGTTGCGGCGGCGCTGAGAAATGCGGCCGCCGCAATATGCGTTGAATTGTACCAGGACATTTCCTCCCGGAGTACCGGAATACGCGCATATAGCCCGAGGGTGAAGATTGCCGCCAAGATAAAAGCAGAAGCAGCTGCAATTGTCTTGCTGAATCGCTCCCGTGAAGCGCCCGCCAGCCGATCCATCAAAGACTTGGCGCCGACCGCTGCGAGAACCGAAAGCAGGGGAATGAGCGGAGCCGGGTACCAGAAGAAAATCCTCGGTGAACCCCAGGCTATTCCAATGACGTAGATCAACGATACCGCAATTGACAGGTGTATGATAGCTCGCCGTCTGGCGCTAAGCGTTGTTGCAAGGATGGCTCCCAACCAGATTAGCCAGCTAACCGGGTTGGTCAACAACATCATTTCGGAAGTCCGCTGTAGAACGGACACCGTTGCGGCAGAGTATAGTCCGACCTTTGCGGCGACGGAATTCGGGATCGGACTGCCGAAGTACATTGTGCTGAAGCCAATCCACCCAAGAACCAGAACAGCAGTCATAATCCACCCGGAAATCGCGATGCTGCGCCGTTGCGCGATCACGACCGCAAGTACTCCAAGTAGGACGACTGTTCCTTCGGGCCGTGTCAGAGTCGCGCAGGCAGCCCAAAGCAACGACTCACCGTTCTTTCCCTGCCTCAGTCGATAGACTGCAGACACCAGCATGAAAGTGAAGACGGCGACCTCCAGACCGCAGATATCTACTGTGACACTGCGGGGATGAAGCGCATACAACAAGCCGGCCGTGAGTGCCCAAGAACCGGCTCCCAACGTCCTTGCCAATCGATAAACCAACACCGCCGTGAATCCTGAGATGATGAGCGAGCTATAGAAAGCGACAGCCGGAACAGCCGCGTGCATCTTCCCGGCAAGCGCGAGAAACAGCGTCCACAGCGGTGAGGTCGTGCCGAGTACGTGTTCTCCCGCGTTGTAAACGAATCCCAACCCTCCCGCCAGATTCTCGGCATAGCGAAAGGTAATCATTGCATCATCTACTTGATACTGAGTGAGGATAGAAACCACTGCCCGCGCGGCGAGCGCCGACAGAAGAACCAACCACTCCGTCCAATGGAAGATTCGGCGGCTCATGGACGAAGCTCGAAGAGATAGCGGTTCTCCCTTGGAAGAGCAAGCTTGAGGCGATAACGAGTGAATGCAAACTCGAGCGCGGACGGGGTGATCTTCCATTCTGCCATCATCACCGGATCGAGGATGAGATAGCTCACATGCCGTTCGGCGGCATACTGCTCGAGGAAAGCTGGAGTCTTCTCGGAACCGGCCGCGCGATTCGCGCCCCAGTCGTTTCGAATTTCAAACTGCCCCTGCTGCATGAAGACAAAATCAAACGGGACAATGGCCTTGCTGCCTGCACTCATCGCCGCGGCAAGTGACTGATTTGTTTTGATCTGGCGATTCGGCGGTTGCAGGGATTCGGTACCAAGAGCATAAACCCCGTAAACTACGAATACCGCGAGCCAAATACGGAGGGCCGTCAAGGCAAACTTCGCACGCGTCGCCTGCGCTGCGACTGGTTGTAGAATCACCGCGCTGACAAACATGGCCATCAACGGAACGAGCGGTACCATATAGCGTGTGAACTTCGGCAGTGGTGACATGCCGATCACCACGAAGAGGACGAAGCAATAGACCAAAGTGAAGCGATGTTGGCGCAGGAATTCGCGGTTCGTGGAAATGAGCGCCAGGACGAACAGGACGGTGATCCCGATGACTTCCGGCTTCCTCAAGATTCGCTTGTGTTCTGCCAAGAGATTGAGCAGCGGTGACCACCAGCTGTATTCGAACGAAGTCGTCATCAAGGGGTTCCAAAACATCTGCCGCAGAAAGAGCTCTTGGTTTGTGATGTAGCCACTGAGATAGGGAGCAAACACGGCGATTCCAGAACCCGCGAGCATCGCTGCTAATCCGAAGCGGCGGTATGAAAGCGCCGTCAATACTCCGGCAACCACATAAGCAAAGCCGAAGGCATGGCAGAGCCCTGCAGCTCCGGCAAGAGTTCCGGAGAGTAGAGCCAGTAACGGCGCAGAGCGATTTATCGACGCCTTCAAGAGAAAAAAGGAAGCCGTGCCAAATAGCACCAGGAGGGCCTCCGGCCGAAACTCCAGCATTTGCAGCCAAAAGACTGGAGTCAGTGCGAGGATGGCCGCCGCCAGGAGCCTGTGCGATCGATTCATCTCGACTGGGTCTGCGAGCGTGATGAGAATCAACAGGAGTAACCCCGAAACTAATGAGATTGCTCGCAGTTGATAGAGCCCCCAGCCGGCAATTTCGGATACCGCCGCCCCGATCCATACCAACTGCTTGTGGTAGACGACGATTTCCTGGTCAAGCGGTGGCGAGTCGAGAAACAACTCGGAGACAATGTTCCCGTGGTTCACCAATGACCAAACCTGCTGACCGATCCAAGCTTCATCATTGTGGATTGGGCGACGGGCGTAGGCTGATGCTATGGCGACGAGGAAAAAGACAGCGATTACCACGATCGCTGCCCAAGTTCTCTTGCGGGTACGTTCAGTCATGCTCTTCCCGGCCAAGATATGGGTCACGACCGGTTTAACAAGTGCAAGCAATCTGTCTCAGCTAATCTCGGGTTAAGCCGTCATTTTAGTCGTTTTGCTCTTCTGCCGACTATAACAGGGAGGATTCGCGCAAAAATTCCCTTGACGCGAAGGGCGCAGAGCATAACTTAGGGGTCTCTTGGAGGCGCAAGATGGCGCAGATAAAGAAGATTCGCTCGGGCCAGAGGCCTGACGAATGGCCGTTCGGCAAGAAGAATTGGATGATTCTCGGTGCCGGGTTGGCCTCAATCATACTGGGTTTCATAACGCTGGCTTCCGGGTCGATTACACTCGCCCCGATTTTGCTGGTGCTGGGTTATTGCGTCCTGATTCCTGTGGGAATCATGATCAAGGATAAACCGAAAGAGCCGGAAACTGCGCAGGTAGTGGCCTCCGAGCCAAAGAAGTGACACTTGGCCGCTTCCAGTCGGCAGACTGGTGCGGCTCTCTCATAAGAATCTGCCGGGGTTGTAGTTCAGTTGGTTAGAATGCCTGCCTGTCACGCAGGAGGTCGCGAGTTCGAGTCTCGTCAACCCCGCTTATTATTTGAAATGAGCCCTTCGGCAAGAGTGTCGAAGGGTTTGTTGTATGTAGGATAAAGAGTTGTATCCGTAAGTTGGCAGTTCGAAAGTAGCGATTTCACGAGTCGCCGTTTTTGACCAGAGTTTGCCCTAAGGTAAAGATCCTCAGCTTGATAGCTCAGTTCGATAGCCTTCAATGCTATATCAAAGTCTCCCTCAATCGCTTGTGTTAGATTCCGAAGTCGTTGCTCTATTGCGCTTAGTCTCTGTTGATAATCATTGAAGACGGACTGGAAGAACTCCTCAGGTATCGATTGATCGAGCTTTGCCTGGAACGTACGTTTCATGTCAGCCCGAATCTTGTCACGCGCGATTTCAAGGCGTCCTCTCTCACGGTCTGTAATCTGCTTTCGATTTCCAAGTTCAGCCTCTAAGGAGGCCCGTAGAAAACTGTACCAGTCATACGGGAGTGTTACGCGACCGACAATCTTTGCGATTTGATTGTCGATTTCTTGCTCAGGAAGGTATACAACTTTGTGACTTTTCGTGTAGCCAGTGCAATGGTAGTAGACATAGCGCTGTTTCTTTATCTCAGCAGTGACGGCGCTTCCACAATGTCCGCATGAAATCATCCGATTGAACGTGAAGTTCTTTCTCGAAAACCTTCCGTGCGATCTCCTACTGAACACTTCCTGGGTACGTTGAAAGAGCTCTGAAGAAATGAGTGCCGGGTGATCACCCGAACAGATTACTCCACGCCAAGAGAACTGACCTGTGTAGAATACACGTTTTAGGATTCTCTCGATCTCCGCTCTAGCAATGGCACGGCCGGATCTCCTGTAAGTCAGTCTATTTTGCTTTGCATAATCGTGCAGCTCGTCCATTGACTTCTCACCGCCCGAATACAGCTCAAATAGCTCTCGGACAAGTGGGGCTCGGTCAGCGTCAATCTCTATCGTACCAGAGATTCGATTTCGCAAATATCCGATAGGGATGGGGCCGCCAGGATACTTGCCCTCCCGGGCCTTTTGATCCAAGCCCTTTCTCACCTCTTGAGACAAATTGTTGAGGTAGAACCTCCCTTGGGCAACCTCAATATCATGAACGAACCTATCAGATGGCTTCGACTCTTTGCCTATGACGCGGGAATCCTTCACGAAGTGCAGGTCTATTCCCAAATCGTCGAGGAGAACTTGATCCCTAAAATTCCGGTAAAGTCGATCAGTCTTTTCCACCAGAATAGCCTTGATGTTCTGATCTGCCTTGAGCAAAGCCACCATTTTGCCAAATTCAGTTCGACCTGCGTGCCCCGCCGACTCGGACTCAATGAATTCCCTTGTGACTTCGAATTGCTGCTTTTGGGCATATTCGCGCAACAGGACCAATTGAGCCGGAATCGAGTAACCTTCGCGTTCCTGGTCCTTTGTCGAGACCCGGGCGTATATGACAACTTTGGACATGCTGCTCAACATAACTGAAATCCTGGGACTGTCAACACACTAGCTAGAATTGCGCGTATCAAGGCGTAGGGACCTCAGGACCTCTTCCTTGACAAAATATCGGTATCGATTCGCCGGATTGACGTAAGACGGCACAGCGCCGTCCTTAGCCCATTTCCTTAGCGTCTTGGGATCGACTCCGAGCTCACGCGCTAGAGCGCCATTAGTTAGCATGCCATTGAAATGATACCTCATGATTCGACCTCCTATGTCTGGCCAAGTTTGGTAATGTTTGGTCACAACTCACCCAGCGATCTGATCAGGCCGCCACGATCTTAGCAGCCTCGGAAAAGAGTAGAGCGTACTTTGGTGCCTCGTGTGGATCTTGAAAGCGCGAGAGGCAGACTTTTCCGCCACACAGAAAGCAGCCTGGTCCTTCAGTTCTTGATAACTTCAGATCGTAGAAAATTCCGAATCGATGAATTCGACGGACGCCTGTAATCAGATCTAGATATTGCGCGATTGCCTTGGGATCGTCTATTGGAGCAGGCTTTAGGATGTACTTAAGAATATACCGTACCGCTTTCCTGGGGCTTTTGGATTGCCTGATATCCACTATTTTGCTATCACCAGTAAGCCGGTGCCACAACTCCGAGATTCTCGCTTGAGGAATGAAAGGACCATAGACGAGCGCATGAATATGAAAATTGAATCCTTCACCGACTTCGAGGACCGCTAGAGCTCCTGCACCGTCTTTCTTGGGGTACAGTGAATTTATTAGTTTGCGGGCCTTCTTAAAAAGCTCGCGCAAGTCACACGATTCAAGGAATTGTGGATCACTGACTCTCTTGGTAAGAGTCAACATTGAAATGCGATACCCAGGCCTCGGTTTCAACTGGATGACGAACTTTTCGAATTCACCTAGGACCCGAGCGAAGTGCTTTTTTGCACAATCACAGCAAACTCTGACTTCACATCGCCAGAGTCCGATATACTGCTGCGAGCACTTTAAACATTCGTAGTGCACAAATTGTTTTCTGCAATTTGTAAATCTCTTGGCTAGTGACCTTAATCTCAAAGCCCTTGTAAGATTGACGACTCTTGAGCTCTCCAGGACACACGCTCGATCCTCCAAACTCTGTGCGATTCTGCTTCGCCAAGAATCGTCCTTATCCCCACGCAGGAGTTCATTCAGGGACCGCGATTCACATGTCTGTATGATATCTTCTGCTATCACAGCTACTTATCCAGTTATTTGGTCATATCAAGTGAACTAAGTGGCGTTTAAGATCATTCAGCATATCTAACACTTGACTATTCTTGGGAGCCTAATGGTTCTTGGCTTCGAATGCGCTGTGAGATAGACCGTGATTTCCTGGAGTTGGGACCGGTGAGTTGCCGGGTATGAGCCCGGGCGAGTGTCGGAGAAGGTGCCGGATTGTGCGCCGGAGTTCTGCTGTTTTTTTGACGCAATTTGCGTCTGCTCGCCAGCAAATTCACTGGTTCAGACGGAGAATTCGAGAGTTGCCTTCCCGATTCTGAGATTTCGAGAAGCACTGAAACGTAATCCAAGAGATTGATGCGAGCTGCCGGATCCCTAGGCTCTGGCTCAGACGTCGATCGGACGCCGGACTTGCCTCCAGTATAGTTTCGAACACTCATGGTGCCCGAACTTAGTCAGAGAGCCGTTATACTTCCTTAGTAGAATCAGTGTCGATTTTAGTTAAAGTCTCACTTCTTGTCAGTCCGAGCTTGAACAGCATTGCGTAGAAAGGTTGCGGTGCTGTATTGTCCCCCAGAATCTTCTTGTCCTTGAGTATCTTCAATAAACCATGGCGAGGTCTGATCTTCGACCCACCTAAATACCAGAGCATTAATGTGGCTAACCATTGCCTTGCAGTCGAATAACGAGCGCCTATTGAGTCCTTGGTGATGGCATTTGCAATTGTACCAAGAAGTTCATTGTCGTCGTTGGAAACTGCTTTCCAAATCAGCTCCTGCATCCATTCAGCAAGCAGAAAGGAGTTGCTAAGCGATACTAGCCTCCGAACAGCTGTGTTGACCGATTTCGTCGCGATCAGAGTTCCTCTATGAGCACGAACCTCAAGGATGAGTTCTTCAATCGTCTTTCCATGCATAGCCAAACTGCAGAGATTGTAGTATGCAAAGAATATCATGTGCATGGACCAGGCATGCTCTGGATCCACAGTTCGCGGAATTGGGATTCGCTCTCGCGGGGTGACTCGAAAGTACTTCTGCCTGCCGAGCCTAACCTGCTTTTGTTCAATCCTTCCCCACTCTGCCATGGCCCTGTGTAGTCCGAGTCTAGCGTCAACCTCGTTATTCGTGTCGAAGAACTTCTTACTGAAGAAGGGTTGGAATGGGAAGATCCTAAAGTAAGTTCCTCCAAACTGTGACTTTCGGTTTTCAAAGAGGTCCCAAAGCAGATCGAAACGACTCATGGCGATCTCATTTACCGCTTTTTCGTTCGCATGGCGCATATCCTGATTATCGGTACAGGAACGAAGAGCTTCATCTTTACATATGTTTGGCCAAGTTCTTGACAAGTTGGTCAAATTCGACTTAGTTTCATTAAAGCAGGATCGATCAAAGGAGTCAGCTGTTGATAAAACAACCAGAGGCATTCTCTCGGGTTCTCATTGACAAGGCGCTGGAGGCAAGTAGCTGGGACCTCCTGGACTCTGGTCAGGTCCGATTCGAGCTCCACGATACTACCGGTCGCGCAGACTACGTTCTGATGGGCAGACACGGTCCGCTTTGCATTCTCGAAGCCAAGCGAGAAGATCTAGACCCATACGATTACAAAGAGCAAGCTCGGGGCTACGCTGAGAATCTCAATGCTCCCTTCATAATCCTCTCGAATGGCAAGGTTCACTATTTCTGGAATTACAGAAGGGCAGATGAGGAGGACGCTTACAGAATTGAGCGTCTGCCAGCTTTGGTTGATCTGGAGAATCTTAGAAACAAGAATCTTCGACCACCTCGCTCACTTCTAACTGAAGAATTAACACCTGAATACTTGCAGCGTTTCAAGTCTGACCTGTTGCTCCGGAGGTATCAGATCGCCGCTATTGACGAAGTCTCAAAACAGTTTGATGAACGCCACAAGCGAGAATTTCTCCTCGAAATGGCCACCGGAACTGGTAAGACCCTGCTCTGTGCTGCACTAATTCGCAGATTTCTGACTACTCGAAACGCCGAGCGGGTTCTCTTCATCGTGGACCGAATCGAGCTTGCCAAGCAGACTATGGAGGATTTTGGCGTTGTCCTTTCTGAGTACAAACCAGTCGTATACAAGACCGCCAGAAGGAAGCCGGGCGAATTGCTCGGATCTTCAGTAGTAGTCGCCACGATTCAATCGCTAATGGTTGATCGGCGCTATCGCAGCGAATTCAGTCCCTTTCATTTTGATCTTGTGATAAACGATGAAGCACACCGCTCGATTTACGGCGACGCGAGGGAGTGCGTCCAGTACTTTCAAGCGACCAGAGTGGGACTGACTGCAACTCCTAAATCGTACCTCAAGAACATCGATCCAGCTGAGTTGGGAAAGGAAAACCCAAAGGCGCTCGAAGCTCGCGAAATGCGCGACACTTACCACTTCTTCGGATGCGAGCCAGGGTTTCCAACATATCGTTTCAGCTTGGTGGAAGCTGTGCAAGATCCCGAAGGGCCATTTCTTTGTCTTCCAAAGATCTTTGACATCAAGTCAGATATCACAACCAAGGCACTCGACGAGAAGGGCTGGGCTGTAGTAATCGATGAACGAGAGGAGAACTATAAAATTAGAGATCTTGAGAGGAAGATCTTCACTCCCTGGCGAAATAAGTTGATGTGCGAATCATTTCTGAAGCACGCGCAACCGTCACCGGACGGTCAAATCGGCAAGTCAATAATCTTCGCGGTCAACCAGACGCATGCGACCAATCTGACCAAGATTCTTAACGCAATGCATCCTGGCATTGCTGTCACAATAACTTCCAGAATTCCCGAAGCTTCACACATCGCAAAGGAATTCCGCGACAATAAACGCTCAGAACGAGTTGCTGTCTCTGTCGATATGCTCTCAACAGGATACAATTGCAGAGACCTCCTAAACGTCGTCCTAATGCGCCCAATCTTCTCACCTACCGAATACATCCAAGTCAAGGGCCGGGGAACAAGGCTGTTTACCTTTCGAATCAGAAATACCGAGTACGATAAGAAGTATTTCCACTTGCTCGATTTCTGTGGCGTGTGCGAGTATTTTGAGGAGCAATACGACTACACAATCCCTCTTCCCCTACCCCGGGAAAAGGACGAAGAGACTGGGCCTGGGCCAGGACCAGGTCCAGGACCAGGACCTGATACAGGACCCGGTCCTGATACAGGAGGCAAAGAAGGCCCCGAGCCTCCGCCACCTCCTCCACCACCAAAGGAGACAATTCCTACTTGGACCGGAAGGGACATAGTAGTCTCTGAGGACATAAGAATTGTCGGTCCTGATGGCGAGAAGGTCGATGTCATGACTTTCAAAGGTTCCTTTGAACGAGACGTCAAAGAGTATGTCAAGACCGATTCCGAACTGAAGACAGCTGTTGATGTTGAGGATGACGACGCGGTCGAGACCATAATGCAGGAGCGATTCTTCTATCGTCCAGAAATGTACTACTCAGTTGACAAGCTGATTCTAAGCTATGGAGTACCAGCACCAACACCGGCTTTTGTTTACCATGCAGTTGGCAAGAAGGAACTACCGACTAAGGAGCAGTTGATAGCGGACACGGTCGAATCGCTAGCTGCCCGCTTCAATTTGCGTTATGGTGAACAGAAGTGGCTTGCGGCAACGGTGGCACTAATCATCGAAGAGCCATCGGCGCTGGCGAAGCTATTGAAGGGTGATGTGACCATATTCGACCGGAGCCAATTTCACCAGCTCGGGGGACTACAAGCCCTCTCGAAGTTCGAACAGCGGGAAGCTGTATTCGAGGCACTGCGAGAATCACTGCTCGTGCGGCAAGCCAAATTGAGGTTATCGGCATAATGGGAATAGACTCAGGCAATGCAAAGCAAGCCAGAAATGGTAACAACTTCTTTTCGTCTGGCCTTCGGAACAAGATCGACGACTTGATGAACATCCTGTGGGCAGGCGGAGTCAACAACCCGATGGATTCCGTTGAACAGATATCCTATTTGCTTTTCCTACGATTGATGTCCGAAAAGGACGATCAACTTGCTGCGCTGAGCAAGAGCTATGCAAGGGTATTTTCGGGTAAGTGGTCAAAGTTCTCCTGGGGTAACTTCGTTACCTTAACCGGCGATGAATTGTTTGGCGCAACCCGCGAGGCTATCGAGAACCTTCACGAGTTGCCGGGGCTATCTGTAACGGGCAAACTTCTATTCAACCGGGCCACGCTCAAAATCTACGATAAGCCAACGCTACGAGCTGTCGTCCAGGCTATCAGCAAACTAGACCTTGACCCTCACGAGGGAATCGACCTCAAAGGCGACATGTATGAGTACTTGCTGAGCAAGCTGTCAGTGTCAGGCACGAACGGGCAGTTCCGCACACCGAGGCATATCATCGACATGATTGTGGCCTTAGTCGACCCCAAGCCCCACCATCGAATCTGCGACCCAGCTTGTGGAACGGCAGGATTCTTGATTTCTGCATACAACTACATAATTCGCACACACTCCAAACCCGCTGATCTCGCCAAGGGAAGGCCGGACGGCAGTTTGCTCAAACCGGCACAATGGAAGTTCCTCGAAGAGCAGGCGTTCACCGGCTATGATAATGATGCTAATATGGTCAAGCTCGCTATTTTGAATCTCTACCTGCATCGAATGGAGAAAGCCAACATCGAGCTGCACAATCCGCTGACGACTCACGGGTCGAGAAGTGGCGGGGCCTACCCAGGGCAGCAGTTTGACATCATTCTGGCCAACCCACCTTTTGCCGGAAAGGTGCAGGACGAGTCGATCCTCGAAGACCTCAATAGCGGTCTAAACACGCGCGCAACCGAACTGCTATTCCTCAAGTGGTTCCTCGATCATCTTGCTCCGGGTGGACGTGCGGGTGTCATAGTACCAAATGGTGTATTGTTTGGTTCGAACAAGGCTACCAAGAAAATTCGCGAGTCTCTGCTGTCGCAGTTTGATCTCCAAGCCGTAATTGGTTTGCCCTCCGGCGTGTTTAAGCCCTATTCAGGCGTTGGCACGGCAGCACTGGTTTTTGAAAGACCGGTGAAGCTCCCTAAGAATGAATGGGCCACTAAGTCTGTGTGGTTCTATGATGTCTCTGCCGATGGATTCTCACTCGATGACAAGCGTACGCCGACTGAGGCAAACGATATCCCGAGTATCATTTCACGATGGCCAAGAAGAGAACAATGTGATAAATCGAATCTAGTCGGAATAGACCAAATCACAGCCACTGAACTGAGTCTCGTCTCAAAGAGGTATAGAGAACTGGAGAATGATCAATCGGAGCCAGTTGACCCCCAGGAACTCCTAGCTGAGATTATTCAGTACGAGAGATTGATAATCGATGCCGCAAGCCTTCTGAGCAGAAGATTGGGTGAAAAGGCATGATCCGTTCACCTCTAAAGGGACACATTCGCGAAGTGTCAGTGAAATGTGGGTCAAAGCGGCTTCCTGTTTATTCAGTGACTAATGTTCGGGGGTTTGTTTTGTCCACTGAGCAATTCGACAAGGAAGTGTTCAGCCGAGATCAATCGAAATACAAGATCGTAACCAGAGGACAACTCGCATATAATCCTTCTCGAATAAATGTAGGCTCGGTTGCTATCCTAAGACATGCTGATGAAGTCTGTGTTAGCCCAATGTATGTGGTGTTTGAATGCAAGGATAGTCTATCGGCCGACTACCTTCTCTATTTTCTTAGAACGGCAAGAGGCTTATGTGAGATTCTCCATCGATGCGAAGGTACTGTGAGATTCCAACTTCGGTATAAGGACCTTGAGAGAATCGAAATTCCTATACCAATTCGAGACGAACAGGAACGTATAGTCTCCATACTAGACGCTGCCGATGAAGTGCGCAGGCTGCGCTCGCAAGCCGACAAGTGCACTGCCGAACTGGTCACGGCCATCTTTCACGACATGTTTGGTGACCCGGCGACGAATCCGAAGGGATGGCCCATATACGGTTTGTCAGACGATGAGGTCGGAAAACTAGACAGGGGTAGATCGCGTCACAGGCCACGAGATGCCTCACATCTTTATGGTGGTCCTTATCCATTTGTTCAGACAGGCGACGTCACAAATTCGCATGGTGTGATCAAGACATATTCGCAGACTTACTCCGATGCAGGTCTTGAGCAAAGCAAACTTTGGCCAAGGGGAACACTGTGCATAACTATCGCCGCAAACATAGCCCATACGGGAATACTTGACTTCGATGCTTGCTTCCCGGACAGCATAGTCGGGTTCATTCCTGGACCACGAGCTAGTGTCGAATACGTGAGAGCTTGGTTCACAACAGTTCAAGGTCGATTAGAAAGAGCAGCGCCTCAATCTGCGCAAAAGAATATCAATCTCCGAATACTGAGAGAACTCTCGATTCCTCTTCCGCCGAAGAACCTACAGCTTGAATTCGCGGCTCGCGTTGATAGTGTGCGCGAACTCGGGCGCAGTCAGACGACCTCGAATCAACGACTGATCGAGCTGTTCCAGTCGCTTCTCCACCGCTCATTTGAGGGAGAATTGTAATGTTGGGCTTCCGGAGCAACTGGTCGCTTACTTGGCCCGAGATATGGAGGAAGCTCAGCCAGAGCTCGAATGCGCCCACCGACCTGTTCATGGCGCTATACAGGTGTGCGAATGACTACATTGTCAATCCTACTGCCGGCCCGGAACACGACACGATAGTCAACGATCCACTGAAGGCAAGAAGAGCGTTTCGAGATTTAGATTCTGGAAGATTTGCCTCGGAGCAGCAGGCAACGAGTTTCCTGACTGAAGCCCACCAAACAATCTGCGAATTCGAACAGCCTCATTTGACGGACAAATACACTAAACTTGTTATGGAGTTCATCGAGAGGCACAATCTCAAGTATCGTCTAATTGAACCATTCGAACTCTGGCCTTTGGTTACTGGCACGTTCGCGAGGTTTTATTCAGATCTCGTTGAACAGGTGCGAGGCCACGACGACCTGTCAGTTCTGCTCCAGGCATTCGAGCGATCATATGCCCACTACGTTCGAACGATGCACCAGGACGACCTCAAAAAGTGCCTTGCCAATGCAAGCATCTTTGCCGAAGGCTTGGCTGCAAAGACTCTGAACAGACCAGGCGACACTCTGGGGGCCTCTTGCGACCGCCTGACTTTTTGGCCACATGCGACACTGAAGAAGGCCGTCAAGGATCTGTACGGCTTCTGCTCTGATTATCCGGGAATTCGCCACGCCGGAAACACGGGCGGTCAGATACGTGCTCTTGAGCCGCGTGAAATTCTGATAACTTGTGTTCTACTCGCTTTCTCGGGATATCTGACTCAAGATGTAAAGACCGGAGTGCTTCTCGGAACAGGAACATGACGCTATGACGACCAATGAACAGAGTCTCGAAGCATGACGGATGTATCGCAGATCTTCAAGTTAGATGAGAATGGGTTATTGCCAGTCGGCACACACGACATGACATTAGATCAAATCGAAGAGCTTTTCGGTCAATTCAATACTAGTGATCGAAGGCCTAAGCTCTTTGAAAAGCTCCAGACTCTCTGGGATCAACTCAGCCGCTCAGACTTTATCGATCACCTAATCGTGAATGGCAGTTTTGTCACTGGTAAACCTGAGCCCGGCGACATTGACCTGATTCTTGCACTCAAACCAGGACGTTCACGAAATGACAATTGGTTGCCTCATGAATACAACCTTGTGTCCGCAAGGCGAGTTCAAAAGCACTTCAAGTTTGACTTATTTTCTGTTCCAGTAGACTCAGAATCGTATACGAAGTTGTTGGATGACTTCTCAAGAGTGAAGGGTGATAGCGCGCTTCGTAAAGGAGTGATCAGACTTAGGCCATGACAATACTGAATGACGAACAGCTCTCTCAAACTATAGAGCATCTTGGAAGGCTATCACAGGCAGTTGTTTCACTCAGGCGCGAGCTAGGAGAAACTAATCCAAGAAACTTCGTGCTACTTGCAGAAGGACCTCTTCTACAAATTCGCCTGGCCAAAGAGGAGATACAGGAATACACAGGAGAGCTTCTCCTGGAAGAGGCTGAATCTGATTTGCGCATGAGAATCATCGGGCCGACGGTGAAATGGCGAGAGGCACCTATCGGAGTACTAGCAGCTTTCTTTGACTCGCTGCGCAAGGGTGTTCGATCACTCGCAATCTACAATGAATCTTTGAGGCAGTTTGTGTGGCCTCAGCGGGAGGTGAAGCGGGCGTGTGAGCTTGAGCTCGTGGATCTGAAACCTGGGAGTTTGGACGTTGGACTCAAAATTCCCTTTGTTGTTCCTGAAGAGCAACCAGATCTCTTCTTTCAGACTGAATCTTCACCTGCAGCTCCAGCTCTAGCAGACTTTCTTTCTGTGGCGGAGTGGGTGGCATCTGCTTCTCCGATAGAGGAACTGACAGTGACGTTTCCTGAAGCAAAAAAGCGCCGCATAGCTCTAAGAGCCATCAAACCGTTCGTCCCGAGAAAAACGGGTGCCGTTGATAAAGTGGAGCTTTATGGCAAATCGCTGCGGCATGGAAACCGAATCGAGTTGACTAGGCAAGCTGGTGAGCGCGTTGCTGCCGCATTCGCCGAGACTCTACTTGAGCGAGAAGAAAGATATAAAGGTCAGTTGAGAGAGATTGACCTGGACAAGAGGACTTTTCTGCTTCGAAATCTTCGAGAATCGGATCTTAGAGAGATAAAGTGCCAGTTTGCAGGCGATCAGGAGACAATAGCCAAGACTCTCCTCGATCAATGGGTAACAGTAATCGGTATTCGACATGCCGACGTGGGAGAAGTGGGGGTTGGGCCCTTGACTGTCTCAGAGCTGCTTCCTGTGGAGAGCCCGTAGGCTTCTTTTGCCTTCACAACGCAGTCGTGAAAGTTGGACTGATGTCTGAGTTCAGGCAACCTCAACACAAAGGACTTGGGTTCTAAATGTGTCCCACAATGCCCGCTTTGTAATGCGTTATTATACAACAGCTTATGCTCTGATCCTCATCAGGCGTGCCGTGTGGACGTTCTCGCCTGTCTCTACTGATCCCGCAGATGGTTACGAAAGCCAAGACCACGCCTTGGTGAGGTCAACGGTGAACGACGCCGAAAGTGCACTGCAGCTACTATGAGTTGCCGCAACAAAATCAGCCGCCACTCGTATTCGCCTAATGAAAGAACGATTACGCCTTATTTCTAATGGCCGGCGAGAAGAGGAGGAGCTGGCATGTTGCGTGGAAATAAGAGACTCTGGATTGCGCTGACTGCGGTGTTGACGGTGATTCTCCTGGCAATAGTGTTTCCCATACTGGTGTCCAAGTTCAGTACAACAACAGCCATCCTGCTGTGCGGCTTGCTGGTGCTGGGTATGGTGCTTTACTGTGTGCGCGGCGCACTTCTATTCGGCCGCAAGAAATAGTACAGCATACGGCTTACAATTGTTGCACGATCGAATGTCGTAAGTTGGCTGACGCTCTGTCTATTCATACTTAACCGCGCTATCCCCTGAAACTGACTCTCATCGTTGAGGTGTGTCGATCCTTGATCTAAATCTTATATTCTTCAATCGTGTCCCACTCGCTACAGAACAGGCTGATTCGATACAAAAACTGAATTCTACAGAAGTTTGGGGAGAGTGAGGCCGGGGCCGCGTATATCGTAGGTCCGTATTCTCCCTTTTCTCCCATCCTTAATCCATTTAGCCGTCGCCTGTACGACAAGCATTCTCAGGGTTCCCCCTTTCTCATTGACAAACTGATCCATTAACTTACTTTGAAAAAACAGGAACAACGGCGGACGAACACGGCATCGGTGTGACGCCTTCGATTAATGGGGCTGTCACACGGAACTGCAATCACAGCTTGAGTCTATTTCCATCGTCCGAACGACATCTCCATCGGACACCACCGTGCCGTCGGAGCCAATTGCTTTGCCCTAAAGGTAATTGTTTCTTTTGTCGGAACAGCAAGGTCATGCGAATTTGAGAACATCCAAAATTCCTAACGAGGAGAGTGAAATGAGAAGACTGATCAGGATCTGTGCAGCCCTCATCTGGGTGCTTCAGATCGGAAACGTGCTGGCGGCTGAGCCCGAGCGCATCACCACTGACATGCCGAAGATGACGGTCGCCGGCAACACGTTCGTCGCACCCGCGGGCTGGTCCCTCGTGGTGCGCGGACCCGCAACAATTCTTGAGGCTCCCGAGGGCGGATCGTTCATCGCCCTTGTCGACGTACCAACGAAGGACGCAGCCACCGACGACGCCGCGGTGACCGCCGCCTGGGCCGTGTACAAGCCCGACGTGAAGTGGCCGCTTAAGGTCACTTCGCCGATCGCAGACCGGGATGGCTGGACGGATCGCAAGTCGTATTCTTATCTGACGTCACCGAACGAGCAGCGCGCTGTTGGAGCCGACGTACGGAAGGCCAACGACGTGTGGACGGTTGCTATCTACGACATGGCTAATGCGATTGGCGAGAAGCGTGCGGCCCAGGTGGGACTGATTTACGGCAAACTTCTGCCGAAGGGACGGGGCCGGGAGTCATTTGTAGGCAAGAAGGCAAACAAGCTGGACGACGCGAGGCTTGCGGAGCTTCGCAACTTCGTTGAGAGGTCGATGAAGCTCACCGGTGTGCCGGGCGTTTCGGTCGGTATTTACCAGGACGGTCGCGTCGTGCTCGCGGAAGGTTTTGGCGTGCGCGAGCTGGGCAAGCCCGCGAAGGTCGACGCGGACACTCGATATATGATCGCATCGAACACCAAGGCTCTCACGACACTGATGCTCGCCAAACTAGTCGACGGCAAGAAGCTGACCTGGGAGACGCCAGCAGTGGACGCCCTGCCGACATTTAAGCTCGGCGACGCCGACGTTACGCGTCAGGTGCTCATCAAGCACCTCATCTGCGCCTGCACCGGCATGCCGCGCCAGGATCTCGAATGGCTGCTCGAATTCAATGACCTCACTCCCGATAAGGCGATGGCAATCCTGGGGACGATGCAGCCGACAAGCAAGTTCGGTGAGCTGTTCCAGTACTCGAACCCGATGGCCGCGGCCGCTGGATACATCGGTGGACACGTGACGCATCCGGATCTCGAGCTCGGTTCAGCGTACGATCGGGCAATGCAGGAACTGGTGTTCGACCCGCTGGGAATGAGTGGGACAACCTGTGACTTCGCCAAGGCACAGGATGGCAATGCCGCGACCGCACACGCGCCGGACATCGACGGCAATCCCGCACTGGCGGAGGCCCGCACGAACTTGTCAATTGTGCCCGTGCGACCCGCTGGCGGCGCGTGGAGTTCGGTGAATGATCTGATGAAGTATGTCATCATGGAGCTGAACGAGGGCAAGCTGCCTGACGGCAAGCGGTACGTCTCGACGGACGCTCTACTCGCGCGGCGCGCACCACAGGTCGTCGTCGGTACCGACATTACCTATGGCATGGGTTTGTTCCTGAGCACCAAGTATGGAACGACTGTCGTCGATCACGGTGGTGACATGATCGGCTTCCACAGCGACATGATGTGGCTGCCGGAGCATGGCGTTGGTGCGGTGGTCCTCACGAACGGAGATCCCGGCTGGCTCATCCGCGACGTGTTCCAGCGCAAGCTGCTTGAGGTGCTGTTCGATGGCAACGCCGAGGCCGACGGCCAGATCGCGGCCGGCGCGAAATCGTTCTTTGACGAAATGGCCGGAGAGCGGAAGCTCCTGACAGTGCCGGCCGATCCGACCGAAGTCGCAAAACTCTCTGCCGGTTATACGAACCCCGCGGTGGGCGACATCGTCGTGAACAGGAAGGGCGCGGCAACTATCTTTGACTTGGGCGAGTGGTCGAGCGAGATGGCGTCGCGCAAGAACCCCGACGGGACTACCTCGTTCATCACGATCGTGCCGGGCTTCAACGGCTTGGAATTCGTCGTTGGTGACAACTCGCTCACGCTCAGGGACGCGCAACATGAATATGTCTTAACTGCGTCGGCACCAAGAACGGGCCCCAGGTAGAATCCAGCCCTCTGGCGCAGCGCCGAAGATGTGGCAAGGGCAAAAGAGGTCGATGGAGTCGCGCAAGAACAGCATCAGCCGTCGGCGCTTCGTACCGCGGCTGATGCTACACGATATGTAAATACCTTCCAACGTGTTCCACTCTTGATAGCATAGCTAAGCTCCACCCGAAACATGAATCTCACAGAAGTCTGGGGAGAGTGAGGTCGGGGCCGCTTTTCACGTATTTAGCTGCAATTCATCGGCTTCTCGTTTCCAAGCTTGTCGTAACTAGACGAATAAAGCCCAGACAGCAGTAACGATTTCACCAAGTGACTCTGATAGCAAGTATCTTCCAAAGCCGTCAATAGCAGCCCGCCATAGATTAAAACACCCGATTTTATCGGTTTTGTTATCTAAATGCCAAGTTTAGAATAACTTGGGAAAGATGTAGCAAGACTTGAGATGAAATTCAGACGTTGAGATGGAGGACTACATAGTGGTAGAGGTAGAGAAGTTCTTCAACCAGTATAAGTCAGCGGTGTATGAAAAAAAGATCGACTTGTTCGTGAGTTTGTACGCTGCCGATATTCATGTATTCGATTTGTGGGGTCAGTGGTCAATAGAGGGCGCAGATGACTGGAAGTCGATGGTCAGTGATTGGTTCGGATCCCTCGGTGATGAACGGGTTGTTGTTGAGTTTTCTGACAAGAACTCAATGCTAGCAGACAATCTATCATTTGCCACTGCATTTGTGACGTACAAGGCTTTTTCAGTTGATGGCAAAGAACTCCGGTCGCTGCAAAACAGATTGACCTGGGTCTTGAAGCAGCAGGAAGATGGCTGGAAAATCATCCACGAACACACTTCAGCACCTCTCAATCCTGAAACAGGTAAGGCGATTTTCAAGAGATAATATCATCGGATGGATTCTGGCAAGGTTCTCAAGACCTTGTCGTGCTATGACGAGGTTGTGCTCCGGCCGCAATGGTGCTCAATTTCTGAGTATTGATCCGAACTGCAATACTTCGACATCAGTCGATTCAGAGACTTTTCCAGGCTCTTCTTGAGCTTGAGGGTTGAACGAAGTTCGCTCTTAACCCGGACACGTTTTCGGCTAATCACTTTCTCCGCAACTGGGAACACGTGATGATCTTCGCTGCAAATGTGACAGGATAACAGCGTGTCATAGGCACGCGCGCTTTCCACGAATTCCCTGCGCCAGCCACGCCGGCCCGCGGCTGCTTCGAAGACAACCTCTGCGATCCGCGATACCAGGAAACGACCCATAACATGCTGTGTAATCAGCTGTCCCATCATACGTCGAAGCGATCTCGGTGCAGTATCAGCCAGCCGATCGAACAGCAGGTCTTCTTCAGCGTGATGATGGATTTTGTCGGCGTAGACTTCAAAGAAGCGCAGCAGCGATCGCAGGTCACGCAAGTCCACCGATCGGCGTCCTGCAACCTGCTTGGCGATGATGCGCAGGACACTCAGAGCCTTGAGAATCACTCTGTGCTCGTCAATGAGTGTTAGAAGCAGACGATTGTTAACAAGACGCGATTTAGTCACGCAACATGGTCTCCTGAGATCCGATAGATATCTGTGCGTATGAGAATTCACCGCCTGTAGAATACAGGTCCTGGTTTATGGAGCTCCTAAAACCTCGAAGACTACCCCAGACCGCAACGGCAACCCCTAGTACAAGGGAGCCACACAGAACAACGGCGCCCGCTGTTGAGATCTGATGAAGAGTTTGAAACTGTTCCGGGTATACGTGCAGGTTTTTTGGAGATCCTTTCGACCCAAGCAGGAATAGAGGCGCGAAAGTTACTACTATGCCTACGAGTAATCCGCCCGCTACGAGTCTCGCGAGCCTCTGCGAGTACTCCCTTCCTGTCAGAAGTGTCAACCAATGAAAGAGCCCGGCAAGAAACGATGTAGTGACGGTCCCCAGAATCAAAAGGTGAAGGTGAGCCACTGCGAAATAGGAGTTGTGCAGGTACACGCCGAGGGCAGGAATAGCCAGCGCCAGCGTGCCCGGTAAAGACAACGCCATGAGAACGATCTGCAGACGGATGAAGGTCAATGGGACTGACCGAATGCCGCGAGCCTGCAACACCATGCCGAGCCAGCTTATGACGATCAGAAATAGCGGTACAACAGTCAACGAGGCGAATAGACTTCCGATCGCGGCCAGTTTCTCCTGTTCAGGCACCGTAATCAGGTGCTGGCTCCCTGACACCAGTATCAACAAGGCAAGTCCGATACCCACTATCACATACTTGGTTCGTGAAACAAGATGCTTCCGGGCATGGGCCGAGAGAACTTCAAAGGTGATGCCGATCGCCGGAAGCAGCGTCGCCAAGATCGCCGGTCCGGTATAGAGCCAGAACAGCTGTTGATATCGCACGATGCCATCAGCATCGACCAACGACAGGGCTGCACCGTTCTTGTTGGCTGCCAGTATGGCCAGTACGAGAGTGGCAACGCGAATTGGCGTCACCAGAATTTGAACGAGCGCCCAGAAGCAGAAGAACCACGCGATGAGCGGGAGCTGCTTAACCGCGATTGCGCGGTGCTTCCGGGACAGAATAGTCCTCAAGATACAAATGGCGAGGCCAAGAACTGAGCCTGCGCAGAGAGCGAGTCCGACGAGCAATGCAACATATGTCGACGCCGGAACACCAGCCGGCATGAGCATAGTCCATCCACTCGTGTAGGCACCCAGTTCAATACTGACCACAATCAGGACGCCGCCGATCAAGTGGCACAGCCAGCCAACTAGATTCAGCCGCGGCATTGCCAGATTCTTGACACCGAGAGCTGCCGGAAGGACGAGGTTTCCCAGAGTCCCGGGGAATAAGGGTAAAAGAAACACAAAAACCATCAGCATCCCGTGCTGAGTAAGCACTTCACCAAACATCTGCGAATCGAGGAATTGTCTGGATGCCGAGAACATCTCAATCTGAAGTGCGAGAGCGGTGGCTAAGCCGACTAACAGAAAGGCGCCGCAGTTGATCAAATAGCGGAACCCTATTCCACGGCTGTCCGACCCAAAGATGCCGCGGAAAGAGCTCATCAGGATTTCCCTTACTCGTGAAGACATCGATGAACTTTCCTCTCAGCATTACTGCATCAGCGCAGCGTATCCTTAAAAGTCTTTGAATCCGAAGCGACGCAATCCCAGAGCGAGCGGCGCGATTACCCATGCGCACAAGGCGGCGATCGCAATTGCGACTCCGAGTCCGGTTCCGAAGAACCGATTGAACACGGCACCGGTGTAGCCCATGAGGGCCGCCCAGTCGGTTTGCACCAGCAGCGTTACACGTGCGAGATCAATGGGGTTCGTGACCACTGCCACCAGGAGCGGAGTCTCCAGCGGATAGTCAGAAAAGACCATCGTCGCCAGCATTATCAAACCGTCATAGACGAGCGCCGAGAACAGCCACACGCTGAGAGTCGCTGCAAGACCCTTGCCCCGATCGTCGAGTATCGTCGCCAGCAGGAAGGCGAGTGCGAGATAGATGATTGTCAATACTGATCCGACGACGAGTAGGAGCAATAACGAGAGCAGTTGTTCGGAGTCGATAGACATATACACGAGGTACGGCATGCCGACACCTAGAAGAAACCCCGCGACAAGTGATGCTCCGAGGCCGCAGAACATCCCCAGATAGACCGTGCGGCGATTAACCGGTTGCGTCAGCACCAATTCCACGAACTCGCGTGAATTGTAGAAATAGATCGTGCCAAACAGTGAACTAATCAGCGGAATGAGAAACAGGCACACGCTCATCATGCTGATTGCAACCTTCGCTGACTGCGACTGAAGCTGAAACAATCCGATAGTTACGACGACAAAAAACGCCGTGTAGAGCAAACCCCAGCGATTGCGGGTGACATCGCGAACGGCATACCAGGCTACATGCAGTGCCAGTTTCATGCTGCACCTCGCTCCAGCAAGCGCGCGACAGCGATGTCAAGGCGGAGCTCGCCTGTTTGCTGTTTGAGATCGCGAATTGGGCCGGCAAATCGGATATGTCCTTCAATGATGACGATGACTTCATTAGCCAGCTCTTCCAAATCGCTCATGATGTGCGTGGTAACGAGAACGGTGCGATGTTGGCTGCGCTGTGATGCGAGGAACTGCTTGAGACGGATGTTTGAGACTGGATCGAGTCCGGCGGTTGGCTCATCGAGAATCAGCAGTTCCGGATCATACATACCGGCAAGAACCATACTTAACTTCTGACGCGTGCCGCCCGAGAGAGCGCGCGAGCGTTTGCCAAGTTCGTGTTGCAGATCGAAGAGTTCAATCAACCCCTGTTCCAGTACAGCCGGTTCCTTGCGGAGGCCCTTGACAATACCGATGATCTCGCTGCCGGTGAGGTCCAGGGGAAAGCGAGCAATCTGTGGGACGTAGCCGATTGAATGGCGATAATCGCACGAGCCATTCAGTAAGGTGCCATTCAGTGTTACGGTCCCGGACGTCGGCCTGACCAGGCCCAACAGGCATTTGATCAGTGTCGATTTGCCGGAGCCGTTGGGGCCGATGATTCCGGTGACAGTTCCGCGGTTGATCGTGAGTGAGATATCGTGGAGCGCGACGAACTTGCCGAAGCGCTTGTGCAGGTGGGTGATCTCTATCATGTCACAGGTCTCATTCGTGGGTTTTTGTCCTCCAATGCCTCGGGCGTAAGAGTCGGCATAATCCGTTCGGCGAAATTGAGCAGGTCGACTAACAAGCTGCGAATCAATACCATGGTGGCAGGCTCGGATTCCACAATAAGAGAGTAAAGACTTACCGGGCGATATGGGGTGTCCCCAAAACCGTCGCGATCGAGGTCGTACCCACGATAAGTGCTCCAATAATTGCCATCGAACTTGCTGAAGGTCTGTCGGCTGTTTGTGGCTACTTGAAAGGAGTTGTCGATGAAATCATTGGCAGAGACTTTGCTATCGACGCAGTTTGCCATGATCTTCAGCGCCCATCCATTCGCGAAGAACTTGTTCTCCTGAATCACAATGCGATCCGAACCTTCCATGAAGATTCCCACCGAATTCCGAGTGATTTTATTACGAAGAACGCGGCTATCCCGAATATCCTTGAGGAGTAATCCATAAGAGGCGCCGCCCCAACTATCTTCGAAGGAGTTTTCCAACATCTCGACCTGACTCGTATACATTACCGCAACCCCGGCACCGTTGCGGGCGAAGTGATTCTTTTCGTAACGACAACTGTCTGAATACATAAAGTGGAGGCCGTAACGATGATTGCCGGAACTCTCATTACTGCTGATCGAGCTACGCTTAACGAACTCGAGGTAAATGCCGTCCCGGTGACCGTGAATCTCGTTGTCCTGAATGGCAATATCGCGACAATACCACAGGTGTATGCCATTGCCGGCGGTCGTGAGCGATTGGGCTGAACCGACGATGATGTTGCGCAGAATGCGACACTGTCGCGCGTTCGCCAGGTAGACAGCAAAGAAATTGTCGGCAAAGCGGTTGTCGCGAACTTCGCAATTGACCGCACCACTGACCAAGATAGCAGCGTGTTCTTTGACAAAGCTGCATGGGACTCCACGAAATTGGAAACCGCTGATGGTTACATTTGGCGCAAGAATCTCGATTATTGTCCCCTTCTGCTCGGAGTCGATTACGGGCGAGCCGCTGCCGATCAGAGTCAACGGTTTGGTGATCTTCAGATCAAACTCCCCGTAGGAGCCCGATTCGACGCGAATAGTGTCGCCAGGTTGTGCAAGGGCAATCGCGTCGCTGACCTTCTGAATCGTTCCGCCGATCTGGACTTTGAGTACGGACGCATCGGCAAGTGGCGTGAGCAAGGCGCATGCTATCAACGACACGACTGC
The DNA here is from genome assembly GCA_964576925.1 of uncultured Ignavibacteria bacterium. Lineage (GTDB taxonomy): Bacteria > Zixibacteria > MSB-5A5 > CAIYYT01 > CAIYYT01 > JADJGC01. The sequence goes on from CAZNWJ010000001.1 coordinate 270,219, forward strand.
CATCCAGCCGGATGAGGGGTGGCGGAGGGTGCACATCATTGTAGCGAGCGCCGGGATCACTTGCCCATCTCCAGTCTCCAAGCGTGGGCGACAATCTCTTTGACCTCGGTCCAGGCTACGATGCGACCGCCGACTTCATCGATCAGCTTCTCGGCGGCCTGTTCGGAATTCACGGCAACAAGTCCAACTCCCATCGGACTTCTTTGCCTTTCAGCCGCGATGATCCATGCTTTGTTCGCATCCAAGAATTGGTTTGGATCGCCAAAATCAGTTACCCACCGCGAGTGCACCTCCAGTGATTGACTCGCCATCACCATGTCAGCAGCCGCCAGGCATTCAATGGAGTCGTATTTCAAAACCTTGCCTTTCTGCGTGATTAACTCGGAACCAAAGCCCTTATCGGCGATCGTCATCTTGCAGTAGTCGCACTGATCGGAACCATAGTGGATCTGTTCCGGGGTGAAGCCCGTGCAGCCAAGAAGAGCCAGGGCGATCAACGCGATTGTGTACAGCACTTTATTCGACATGTGAAATCGCCTTTCTTGATCTGCGCATTTCCAGGTACCAAACGACCACTCCAATCATCACACTTCCGATTGCTGCCCATCCGCCGAGTCCGGGTAGCGAAACAGCCTCAAAGTTCAGCAGCTTCTTGCTGCCGATCAGCGGAGGTTGATAGGTCATGCCTGGCACCTTGATAATCGCATTTTCCATGTCCAGATTGTGGCCGTAATCGTGCCCCCACAGGTAGAAGTCTACCAGGCCTGCCAGGGCGACTATCACGAATGTAGCCAGCCAGGCCGTCAACAGCTTTCGTCGTCCGCTTAATGCCACCACGAGTCCAAAGAGCATCACTGCCCGCATGATCCAGGGCATGATCCGCAGTTCGGGAATCGACTCCGGCTTGATGTGCTTCATACCGATGTAGTGGTTGAGATTGTTGATCTTGGCAAGGTCACCCGGGTTTTGTCCTTGTACTTGATTGATCCAGATCTCCATTCCAAGCCCCTCAGGGTACTGCGGCGCGATCAGCTCGATTTCCCACAAGGGCACAAAGTATGTGATCGTGAGCAGCAGGGCCGCAACAGCGACTGATATCCGAGATAGCGGTTTCATGAGCGTGGTCCTTTCCTGCTCCCGATTGCTCTTGACCGGTGCGGCCGGTTTCCGGTTGGGCCGGAAACCGGTATGACCCTTGTTCAACATCTTGATTCCAGTCTTCCTAACTGGAAACTCGGATCCACCCCTGCATCTCCTGATGAAGTGCCGAGCAGAAATCGGTGCAGTAGAACGGTATGACGCCGGCCACCTTCGGTTCCCACAGCAATGTGCGGGTTTGCCCCGGCATGATCAATAACTCCGAGGTTGTCGCCCCCAACACGCTGAATCCGTGTGGAACGTCCCAATCCTGTTCGAGATTGGTCACGTGGAAGTAAACTTTGTCACCGACCTTGATCCCTTCAATGTTGTCCGGGACAAAATGAGTGCGAATCGTGCTCATGTAAACGTGCACGGTCTTGCCGTCGCGTTCGATTCGGGACTCGTTTTCTGCTCTGATTGCAAACGGATTCTTGTTCTCAGCGATCGGGTACCAGCGCACCGAACGATCTTTGATCATCGTGGCCGGCAGTGCTTGAGCATAGTGGGGCTCGCCAATCGTCGGGAAATCGAGCAACAGCTTCATTTTGTCGCCGGTGATGTCGATCAACTGCGCCGATTGTGTCAATTCTGGGCCAGTCGGGAGATAGCGATCTTTGGTGATCTTATTGAGAGCGACAACATACTTGCCGTAAGGCTGCTTCGTATCGCCGCCGGGGATCATCAGGTGCCCGATGGAATAATAAGTCGGAATGCGATCAACAACCTCCCAAGTCCCAATCTTCCACTTCACGATTTCGGACGACAGAAACATTGACGTGTATCCATACCCCTGTCCGTCAAACTCTGTGTGAAGCGGCCCCAAGCCCGGATCTTTGACTTCTCCTGCGAGCACCGACTCGTACTTCACAATCGGAATTCCGTCAAACTCGCCTTCAAACTCTTGGCCTTCTACCGCTTTTTTGAACTTGGTGAAAGAGTGAACTGGTATGAGGGCTGCGAGCTTGCCCCCGGCGGCGATGTATTCCCCGGACGGATCAACGTCGCAGCCGTGCGGAGACTTGGGAGTCGGCAGGAAGTACATCAGGCCGGGGTGGTCCTTGGCGATAAGTACTTTTACCGAGTTCAGTACTTCGCTTTGACCGACGTCGGCATCGTCCATGTAGTTGTGATAGTAGGAGACACTCCTGTCTTGGCCCTTACCTTGAGCAATCAGCTCTTCAGCCAGCTTCCAATTGACCGCGGCAATAAAATCTTTGTCGTTCTTCGACGCATTGACTTCGAGCTGAGTATTCGCCTGCTCGGTGTTGTATGAACTGAAAAATGACCAACCCTGAGAGGGTCCCTTGCCGGAGCGCGACAAGTCGTAGTTGATGCCCGGCGCGAGAATCTGAAATGCGATTTTCATCCGGCCGGTGACGGAATCCACGCTGATGAATGAGATTGTACCCTTGAAGTTTTCCGCATAAGAAGCAATCGGTACATCCTGCTGTGGTATTGGCACACTGAATCGCGTGGAGGCCACCACATACTCGTTGTTCGGAGTCAAGAAGGGCGAACCGTGATTGCCCCCGGAATTGGGGATTTCGATTATCTCGACGGTTTCAAAGGTCGTCAAATCCATGCGGGCGATTCGTGGAGTGTTGTTGCCGTTGATAAACAACCAGCGGCCATCAGACTGCCCATCAGTCACCGACAACTGCGGATGGTGGGCATCGTCCCATGGTACGAAGCCGTGCGAAGTCATGAGCAGCGGCTTGGTTTCTTCAGAAAAGCCGTAGCCCTTTTCAGGATCCACGCTGAACACCGGAATTACCCTGAACAACCGACCCGATGGCAGTCCGTAGACTGATACCTGTCCGGAGAAGCCTCCTGACATAAAGGCATAGAATTCATCATAGCTGCCCGGGGCTACATAGACCTTTTCAGCCGCGTCGCCAAATCCGCCAACTTCTTTCTGCGGTGAGCAAGCGGAACTCAGCAATGCAGTTCCGAATATCGATATGGCAAGACCTGTTGCGATCAATAGTGCTTTCTTCATAGTCTGCTCCTTTCGGCTTGGAAAACTCCGATTCAATCGACTCATGGATAACCTCACTCCGCGCTGGCTGTGGGTGCGGGTGGTGGAGTTCCGAATCCCGGCTGCTGCTCCATTGGCACCGCAGGATTGCCGGCTTCCGAGCGCAAGAACTCCAGCAACTCCAGGGCATTTTCGTGCGTGATTCCCTGGATGGTCATGAACTGCGCGTACTGCGCCACCATTTGTCTGCCATCCGGGTGCATCTTGCCCATTTGTTCGGGGTTGAGTATCTGGTTCAGCACATAAGCCGCTGACCGCCGCTTGGTGACGTCGCGCAACGGAGGACCAGTCTTCTTCATGTCGAGGTAGTGACAAGTAGCGCACTTTTGGACGAATATGCTTTTTCCGCGTTCGGCTAACGCGTTATCCACGGCAGCCTGTTGAACATCTTCCACAATGGGACCGATTCCGTTTTGGATCTCCCAGCTGTTCAGATTTCCCTGTTGCCACCTGGCTTGCCGCTCGGCGTCGGTTTCCGGTGCCGATGAACAGCCGCTCAGCGACCAACCACCGACAAATAGTCCAGCCAATAAGAGCATCCACGTCAGAGTTCGTTCGAGTCTCATGTTCATATTCCTTTCATTGTTTTGCGATAAGTGTTCTGGTCATAGCGTTGCCTGTACTGCTACAATACCGATTTCGGAGTCGGTTGTCTGTAATTGTAGCAGAAGTATTGGTAATTCTCAGTATGTTCATAATCTCAATGCCTGTAGTTGCTCTTGCTGAGGTCTCCTGCGAGTGTAGCCAGCGTCGTTTTTTCGAACACGAGCTTCAGTTCATTACGGCGCTTGGACCAAGATTCGTGCAGGGGGCAAGGAGCTGCTTCGCCGCAATTAGGAAGTCCCAGGGCACACTCCGAGAAAAGCGACATTCCGTCTATTGCCGAAATAATCTGAATCAGGGAGATCTTGCTGGCCTCATGGGCAAGGCCGATACCGCCGTTTGGTCCCCGGAACGACTCCATGATCTCCGCTTCCGTCAGTATCTGCAGAATCTTGGTGAGAAAGTGAAAAGACAGGTCGAGTTCCTCAGCAAGCTCACGTATAGGAATGAACTTGCGACCTTCGCGGGCTTCCTTTACGGCAACCAGCAGGGCGGCCCGAATCGCGTAGGAACATCCTTTAGAAAACAACATGACCTATTCCAGTATTAAGAGTCTCTTGTCCTAATATATCGGCGAAAAGATGGTCGTCAAGTAGTTAATTGAGAAATCTTTCTCAAATGACTTTGTCGAGACCAAGCCCTCTTGAGCTGGCCGACCAAGATCACTGGTTGTTTTGTCACATTGCGATAGGACAGCCGAGCTGGACGCCACCGATTACTGCCGATTTTCTGGTTATCTAAGGAGAAATCGGCCACGAAGCTGCGGGATGCGCCTCGTTGATCGGCTCAAAGGCTGTATCACTACTTTCCACGTCGCTCGAGTCAGGTAATCTGGTCAATGACTTCAGGAATAGGCTTTTGAATGCCTTATCAGTTACTTCCCTTCCAGTGTTTTTTTCACTTTTTCCAGAAGCGGCTTCTCCCATGAATACGTGGCCTTGATTTTCTCTCCTTCTGAGACGATCCTCTTTGCGGCCTCTTCATTCTCGGAGTTCAAATAGGCGGCGGCCAGCAACCCGTATGTCTGAGCAAACTGCGGATATTCTGCCCGCAATATCTCTAACAGCTGGATGGCCTGCTTGAATTCATCTCTGCCGAAACATTCCCGTGACAATTCCAGCATTTCCACGACGCTGAAGAAATAACGCGCGTCCCCGCTCTTAATCCTGCTTCTGAGGTCGTTTACGGCGAACTCGAACCCGGACCTCTCGAGGTTCCTCTTGAATTCCTGCACAAGAGAGGTTCGGAGGTTGGCAAGACTGCCCGGTTCCTCTTGAGGTTCCGGCTTTCCAGTTTCGAGGAAGTGGAGAGCAAACTGCAGCACACGGTCCCGACGTGAGTCAATATCCGCTTCAGAATTCGTGACCCGTACGTCGGGTGGTATTCCCAGTCCATCCCAGCAGACCCCTTCGTGATCAATGGTGTTCTTGTGAGCAACCCACAAGATCCAGCCATTCGGGAGATTTTCCGGATATTGAGCCGCCAAGGCGCCGCCGGTAAGATCACCAACGATGGTGACATGCGGCAGTACACGCATGGCCAGCACAAACCCTTCAGCAGCGCTCTCCGTATGGCGATCGGTCAACACCACTGTGGGGCCAGTAAATTGAATCGGTCCAGTCGGCTCGATATTCCGGTACGTGGGAGGGAGAAAATCATCGTGTCTTTCGCCGTAACGGTCGAAACTCGTGGCGAAATGCCGTTTACGATCGGCGAATCGGGCAGCAACCAGCTCACTGTTCTCTGATTTGCCTCCCGTGTTATCGCGAACATCGACAATCAGCGCGGAGGCGGCAGCAAATCTCTTCATGCAGCTATCTATCGCGGCGCTTAACTCGTCCGGTTTACTCTTAAAATTGCGAATGTACATGTAGCCAATCAGCTCATTCAGCCAGCCGGACATCAGGCGGCCTTCGAGAGTCTTTTCAGCTCTTCCATTAAGGTATTGGGATTCGATCAATTCGCGAGAGAAAGCGACATTGGGCAAATCATCAACCAGACCGCAGCAGGTTCGACTTGTGTCGGTCTGAATGCAAACGTGGGCATCGTTTAGGTGTTTCAACATCTCCATGACAATCCGGTGCAAGTCGTCGCTGCTGGTCGCATTGTTGATCTGCGGCCGATAGACCCTATAAAGAGCATCCCAGTCAACGTGTTTACGTGTGAACTGACCATATGTACGATCCAGCGTGTGCCAGACATGATCGAACACCGTCTCGGGACTTACATTCGCTACAGTCGCTTGTCCGAATACAAGGACGGGGAGAAACAGCAATGCCAGGGTTACGCAGGTAGAAATGAGCATTCGCGTATTCACAAATCAGCTCCTCGCTTTCGCATTCTGAAGTTTCCGATAATGACTCGAGTCATTGGCTACTCATTTGCAGGCATTCGTTCGATCGCATGCCCAGACTTTTCAAACGAAAAATGTTGTAGTCACTCATACGTGGACTCCTTGGACGATGTTGCGCAAAATCATACTTGGCCGTTTCAGGGAAAGTGATGTGGGCACAGAATCGACCTTCCACCGAGTCTGGGATTAAGTAGGCGGAACAACCGGGCGACAGATTTCGAAGTTGGAAGATGATACGGATTGGGGCATTCGCCCGAGTTTAGGAGATGTTACATCGCAGTCGGTGTCAGGGGAGTGAATTTGAATAACGAGGCCAGGCGCCTATCCCGATCAACCACGATGCTGGACTCCCAGTTTATGTTTCAGAATGTGCGTACATTGTCCGCTTCAATGGTCCATCGCGCCAACTGCTACATATTGCTGACTTCCACGCCGTGTATCAGTGATTGTTGTCTGAAACCGCGGGCCTCCGTGCAACATTCACGGGCTTTGATATGACCACCAATGCGAACAATCGCGCGGAGCACTTTCAGTGTTGCAGCAGCCGTTCGGCGTGGTCTGCTCGGGCAAGGCGCAGGTGCTAGAATCAGCCATGAGAAATATTAGTATCTGATTATCTCCGGGCTACTTCTGGACAGCCATGGCCATGCGAAGGGCGTTATACGCTTTCTGGGTGCCATACAGGGCATTGTGATGATAGCCGGGATCTTCAGTGCAGGCCTCCTTGGGCTACGCGCTCCTTTCGAGCAAACTCGTGAGCCTCTCTACAGTCAACAACAGATATTCTCGTTGGCTCTCGCCGTGCAGTTCTCGGTCGCCAGTATCGCGAAAACTCGCGAAACTGTTACGATTACCGTATACAGTAATCGTAATTGATCAGAGGAGAAAGCTAAGTGCAGAACGACGGAGTAGAATGGCTGCAGCGAGAAATGCTCCTTGGGTTCTGGAAGATACACATTCTCCAACACGCTGCTGAGCATGTGATCTACGGCCAGTGGATGTCGAAAGAACTGAGGCACCACGGTTATGACGTGAGCCCCGGCACGCTGTACCCGATGCTATCACGCATGTCAGATCAAGGTCTCATTGTCTGCAAGTGTGAACTTGCGGCCAGAACTCGGGGTCGAAGAGAGTACCGAATTACAATGGCCGAGACAGAGACTCGGCGGTTTCTGAAGAGACAAGTACAAGAGCAGTCTGATGAAGTGGTCGGGGCTGGTAAGAAAAACGTCAGTCGGCAGAGTATTCGAGCTACGGCTTGTGGTCAATTGGGCATAAGTCCCGGATTTATGGCGCCCAATGGATAACCTCTCGCAGTCGCGAGCGTCCGGACCGGACAAAATCGAGTCGGGGAACTCCAGTGGAAGCCTCGCCGAGGTCGCAAAGCTGTTCTTTCGCTTGGGGGCGACAGCCTTTGGTGGCCCCGCTGCCCATATCAGCATGATGCACGACGAGGTGGTCAAGCGCAGAAAGTGGTTGAGTGACGAGCAATTTCTTGATCTGATCGGTGCGACCAATCTCATCCCGGGCCCGAATTCCACCGAGATGGCCATGCACATCGGATATCAACACGCAGGCTGGCGTGGTCTGTTGATCGGCGGCCTCAGTTTCATGGCGCCCGCGGCAGTCATCGTTCTCATTCTCTCCTGGGTCTATGTCCAATTCGGATCCACCCCTCAGATAACGTGGTTGCTCTATGGCGTGAAGCCGGCCGTTATTGCGATTATCCTGCAGGCATTGTGGAGCTTGGGCCAGAAGGCAATCAAAGGGCCTTTGGCGGCCGGCACTGCGGTCGGAGTGGTTGTGCTTTATTTTGCCGGTACTAACGAGATTGCTCTTCTGCTTGCCGGTGGATTGTCGGTCATGATAGCACGGAATTGGCGAAATCTGATCGGAAGGGCCGCGGTAATTCCTGCGCTTCCGTTAGGCGGTCTCCTGGCCGTTTCCACGTCAACTACTCCCTTTAACCTCGCTGGGCTCGCACTGAACATGTTGAAGATTGGCGCTGTTTGGTATGGCAGCGGCTATGTCCTGCTGGCTTTTCTGCGGGCCGACTTTGTCGAACGCTTGCATTGGTTAACGGATCAGCAGCTAATCGATGCCATTGCGATCGGTCAAATCACGCCTGGACCGATATTCACGGCTGCAACATTCATCGGATACCTTCTGGGCGGACTTTCGGGCGCGACCGTGGCCACGATTGCCATTTGCCTGCCATCCTTCGTGTTTGTTGCGATCTCGAACCCACTAATCCCGAGAATCCGACGATCAAAGTACGCCGGCAGCTTGCTTGATGGAGTCAATCTCGCCGCTCTCGCGTTAATGGCAGCCGTCACGTGGCAACTTGGTCGGGCGTCGTTGATTGATCCTTTTACGACTATTCTCGCCGCTGCAGCCTTCCTGGTTCTGATTCGGTACCGCGTCAATTCGGTGTGGCTCGTGCTTGGGGGCGCCCTCGCGGGCCTGATTTGGTCGTTCTTCTCCTGAGTCGACGCGCAACGACAATCAGTCGATCAGCATCCATCCTAACCTTATCCGCTGATCATAGAATCGCGCAGTCGCACCGAAGAACCGACGCTTGCGAAAGTCCGGGTGAGTGCGACTGGAGCTGTCATGCCGCCTCTACAGCTCCTCTGCAGGCAATTGTCATCTCAAAACTCGGTTCGACAGCAGCGTGGCAACAGCCGCCTCGATAGCAGGCGGCAGGCGTAAATACTATCCCCAGCCGCAGTGTATCGTCTACACTGAACGAACTCCATCGCAAATCGACGGCGAGAGTACGAACACCGACAGTTGGAATACGCTGAGCACAGTGCGGGGCTGAGCTGATGCCCAAAGTGATGATCGTGCAGAGCGTCTTCGAAGCAGTGCACTTGGCACGGCCCGTTTCACAATCAGGGCACTTGACTTCTAACCCCGTTGACCGCTACTTTGCGATCCTTGCCTCCGGGTAGGAGCGGGCGGTTAGCTCAGTTGGTTAGAGCATCTGCCTTACACGCAGAGGGTCACTGGTTCGAGTCCAGTACCGCCCATTGAATTGTCGCGCATCTGACAAATCGGCTTTCAGTTGAAGCCGAAATGGAACAACAAATCGTCGCGTCAATAGAGTTCAGCCAGCGTCATCTCAAGTACCGCCGTCTTCCCGGAACGAAGAACAGTGAAAGTGTACTTGGTACCGGCATCGGTCATCAACTTGGCCCGGATCCCGACCAGATCGCCGAGTTGGTCTGCGGGGGCACCGTCGAGCGACTCAATGATATCACCCTCTTGAAATCCCGCGGTTGCAGCCGGTGTACCGGGAGAAACATAGAGCACACTTATCCTGCGATCCGGCGTACGTCCAACCAACAACCCTGAACGATCTTCCGGAAATGTCTTCTCAAGATCGGCCCCCGGCTCGACGATGACCTGCTCGCCGGCATAATCGATATAAAGGACGAAGTGGCGAAACAATGTGTTCCCCAGCGCTCCGAGTTCATCTGGTACGGCAACCGTATCCATCGTGGCGAGCGCATAGCTGATAGTTGGGCGCTTCACAGTGAACCCGGCAAAGGAGAGGCTGTCGCCGCGCACGAGCCGTGCTATGTACGACTTTCCGGCGCCACGACCTTGGCGATTGACGCCCTTTCTGGCTGTATAACCGTAGTCCATTGCTTTCTGCGAAATCAGGGAGCAGTGGGAAGCACCGAGATCGAGCAGCCAAGTGCCGGTGTGCACTCCGTCCAGGGTGGCTTGGGTGGTGAAGGTGCCGTCCCCGATGTGGATATCCCAGCGCCTGCCGTTGCCCGAATAGATGAATGATCCGGGATCATAAAACGAGACAAGCTCGGCGGCATAGTCGACCTTGGTGACGAAGCGAGAGAGAAAATCGAAGCCAAGGATACCGCTGACTTCATACTCAAGGAGTCGATTCAGTTCCGTCATGTCGATGACGGCGGCTGTCTGGCCGTCGAATTCAATGCCCTGAATCTGGAATGGCGGGAGCAGCGCGAACTGCACATCGACGGTGCTTTCAACGGCTTTGCCTTTCATGTCGCCCTTGAGATCCAGTTTGAGTTCATTGGCAAATGCTCGATCGACCACAGTCATTCCGGCGCCGGTGTCAAGCACCCACCAGCGCTGAATCCCATTCACCGTCACTGGTATAAACAAGTGGTTGCCGACAAACCGAAAGGGGATGTTCTCGGACGCATTGCCGCCAACAAAGCGAAAGTCCTTCGATCGAGTCACTGGAGGATTGAACATGCTCTGATCGATTGGCGGATTCGATTCATACCTGATAATGGCCATTTCCTGTACCTGACCGGTGGAAATGGACACTTGCTTGACGGCATGAGCAACCATGATGCCCGCGATGTCGCGGTAGTCGGAATAGTACGATTCACTGCTTTCTTCACCTTCAAGGGAGACTGCCTTTTCAAGCAGGAATGTTGCCGTATTGATGTAGCTTGTCTGAACATCTGAATTGATGCGATTACTGACCTTGATGACGTAGCACTGCGCCCCGCCGACCGAATCGACTCCCTCAAAGCCCACCGTAAAGTCTTCCGAGGCCGGGTCGGCATAGGCAAAGTCCGCCATGAACTGCTTGACCTGACGGCGCTTGAGGGCGGCTTCATCGAGTTTGGTGACTTCCTGAAGTTTGCCGTTGGCATCAAGCACCCAATTGCCGCTTTCGTTTTCGCCTTGAGTGATCTTCAGTACTTTCAAATCGACTTCCGTGCGTTGAAAGTGCGGTTTGAGCGTCCAGACCTTGATCGTGCCGCTCAGTCCGGCTACATTCAGAGTGCCCTCCACATATTGACTCTGCTCGGCACGTAGACGCTCCAGACCGCCGTTGGCTTCAAAGTGCTTCTGGAGTATCGTGTACGGATCCGAAAGCTCTGCTCCGACGGAGCCGTTATTCACACTCAGCATGATTACCAATCCGGTAACGATCAGTCTCGTGATGTTCATCCGATTCCTCCTATGCTCAACCCAAAGTATAGAGTGGAAGACGAAGCGCAATGTTTCGCAGGTAGCTTCTCACGTTGTCAACAGCCGACAATCAACCTTCTTCGGAAAGTTCATGTCTTAACCAAGAGATCTTACCGGTATCTCCGCTCAAAAGCTGCGACCAATTCGCTTCGAGTTTCTTGAACGAGACAACGCAACGCATGGTAACCACGTTTTCGATAGAGGCAAAGGACTTGAGCGACTCGTACTGGCGGTCAAAAAAAAGCGGGTAATTGTAGGAGTCCGGCAACTCGCTCAGCCGAACCGGACTGAGAGTGTTTATCACGGCGCCCACCAGCGCTGCTTGATGAAGAAACACCCAGTGATTACGGTTGGTGCGACACAACTCAGCAAGTTCGGCGTCCCGACCGAGCTTCTCCATGCCTGCCTGCCAGCGATGCATGATTTTCGCACTGACCCTGGCAATCAGCACTCCGGCCTGAAAGAATGGTCGAATGATCTGCTCATCGGCCTGGCTCGTCATCGGGAACAATTGGTCATCACTCAATCCCTCGATTTTGAGAATTCTCTCCCAATAGGGACTGGGTGGGGCGTTCCACAACGAGCCGGCCCGATTGTGCATCACCGGCCGATACGCCAGGTCAATTCCGGCAGCAAGGTCGAATTCCGCAGGCTCATCCAGGATGATCGTGTCATTGTCGAGCCAAGCGATGACATCGTAATCGGCGGCCAGTTTCTCCATTCGAGCGGCAGCGAAAGGTTTCCCGGAATAGAAAAGCCACTGGAGGTCTTCAGGCGTCTTAGCAACGACAACTTCTTGTGCCAAACTCCGAGCCGGGCCTAATCCAACTTCACCCTGTCTATGCATTGGAATGCCAACCCAGACAGGCAAATCGGCCAATTTGCCGCCATAAGTGCGAAGACTTCTAATCAGGCGACAAGCTCTCATCATGTCGTCGCCATTCTCCACGAATGTTCCAACGACTATCTTGTTCCTCAATTGTGCCCTCGCGGATAGGGTTGTTGAGCCACAGTTACCGCCACAATCTGTAATAGTGGATACGGGACGCGCTATTCGTAGTTGCGGCGGATTGCAGAAAACGGCTTGACTTCGGCGATGTCAAGCTTTCTATTGTCAGTCCGGCTACGCGTTATCCCCATTTGTCGAATCATCACGATAATTTCGGATCCGTATCCAGCGCCCGGAGCCAGAATACCGGCGCAGTTTTCACTATTGAGAAAGGTCATATGACATCAAAACTCAGAGGAGTCGGATTCTCCGGTCTCGGTATTGCCCCAGGTCTACTGGAAGCGATCGACCGGCTGAAATTCACCGAGCCGACACCCATCCAACAACGTTCGATTCCGATCGGCATTGAAGGCAAAGACCTCATTGCCATCGCGCAGACCGGCACCGGTAAGACACTGGCATTTGGAATTCCGATGATCCAGCGCCTGGCACAGATCAAGGGGCGGGCACTCGTTCTCCTGCCCACGCGTGAACTCGCGCTGCAGGTTGACACGGCCCTGCAGGCTGTGGGAAAGAGTCTCGGACTTCGCACTGCGGTCCTGATAGGCGGTGCACCGATGCATCAGCAACAAGTTGCTCTCTCGCGGAAACCGCGCGTGATCATTGCCACGCCCGGGCGCTTGATCGACCACCTGGAGCAAAAGAGCATCAACCTCTCAGATATTCAAATTCTCGTGCTGGATGAAGCCGATCGCATGCTCGACATGGGATTTGCGCCGCAGATCAACAAGATCCTGGGTGCCGTTCCCCGGGCGCGTCAAACGATGCTGTTTTCAGCAACCATGCCCAGTGAAATCGTCTCGATCGCCAAGCGCCACATGGAGATGCCGGTACACGTCGAGATCGCCCGTCCCGGAACGGCGGCAGAGAATGTGTCACAAGAGGTTTACTTCGTTGACCGGACCGCCAAGAGTCGATTACTGGAGGTCCTTCTGCAGAAGTACCAGGGATCGATGTTGATCTTCACTCGGACCAAGCATGCCGCGCGCAAGTTGAATCGAATAATTCGCATGACGGGTCACAAAGCAGCCGAGATTCATTCCAATCGAACGCAATCTCAACGCCGGGAAGCTCTTGAGGGATTCAAGGCCGGAAAATACCGTATCCTCGTGGCGACGGATATTGCCGCCCGGGGAATTGATGTGACGGGAATCGAAGTGGTGATTAACTACGATCTCCCCTCCAATTCTGAAGATTATGTCCACCGCATCGGGCGTACGGCGCGTGCCGGACGCGCCGGGCATGCTGTTTCATTCGCAGCGTTTGACCAGCGGGGAGAGGTCAAGCGGATCGAGCAGCTGATCCGTACCGCGCTTCCAGTAGCGACACTGCCGGAACTGCCGCCGGAACGTCCGCGCGGAGACGCGCGTCCGGGCGACGACACAATACCGTCTCCACGGACACGGCAAGTCCCCCGCCGAAGACCTGACCGACCCAGACGTAACGATAGCGGCAGCCGAGTCGAATCGCCGAAGCCGCCATCACAGACTCCCGGCCGTCCGACTGGCCGGCCGCCGAAGAAGATCCGCCGTCGCGGCTGGCGTTAAATCGCCGGCCGAACGCATCAAAGCGATTCGTGAAACGACCGAAATGGTCTTAACTGGCGATTTCGGTCTTGCAGAAACAACTGCAAGTTAATATCCGTTCAGCATGCATCTGCGTATAGGGGTATTCGTTCTTTTGGCGCTTTCGTGCGGACAGCTCGCTTCCGTCACGGCAGAGACGATCAGTGTCGTTTCGCACAATAGCACCCTGGTCGTTACTGATCCCTCCAAGGGCAGTAACTCCTATCGAAGTTGGGCCACCTTCCCCGGCAAAGAGACAGAGTACCGCAAAGTCGTTCTCAAGATAACCTATCGCTGTCCCGACGGTCTCCACTGCGGTGAGTGGGACTATATCGACGGCGTCTACCTGAAGCGGATCGGCAGCGCCGCGGCGCAGACGCAGAATCTCGAACTGGCTCGCATTATCTCGCCGTATGGTTGGCGGTTCGATTCCACTTGGTCGTTCACCTGGCAGGTCGACATCACTGACTTTGGTAACTGGCTGCACGACTCGGTTGAGGTTGAATTCCTTCACACCGGTTACGAGAATAACACCGACCGCGGCTGGGTCATCACGCTCGACTTCGCGCTTACAAAGGGTCCTCCGGCCATGAAAGTTCTCGGCATGGACACGCTGTGGTTCGGCTCGATTCCGTTCGGTGACAGCGCCAAACCCGTTGAAGAGCGTCTTACTCCGGTCCGATTCACAAACCGCCTTGGTGCAGACTACGCCCGGTTGCGCATTGTACAGACCGGTCACGGCATGGATGATCAGGAGAACTGCGCGGAATTTTGCAGTAAGTTTCGGCGCGTGATCTTCGATGATTCGCTCTGGAGCGAAAGGCAGGTCTGGCGTCGGTGCGATCTTAATCCGCTCTATCCGCAAGCCGGCACCTGGATATTCAATCGGGCCAACTGGTGCCCGGGCGCGACAGTCTACCCGGACATCTATGACTTGCCCCTCCAACCAGGAGGCAAGCACTCCGTTGCTGTTGAATTGGAGCCGTACCTCAATCACAGCAAGCCGACGGCCAACTACTTCTTTTCATCCTATCTCTTTTACATGAGTCAACCGTGGGCCGTCAGCGACGTTGCCCTCGAAGAGATTCTGGTGCCCAACGATAGAGACGAATACTCGCGCCACAATCCGGCCTGCGCAAATCCGGCGGTTGTCATAAAGAACAATGGTCGCGACACGCTGCGTTCAGTGGAAATAGCTTACGGTCACGGAAAACCTCCGGCCCAGCTTTACCAGTGGACCGGCGCCCTGGCGCCGCAACAAAGCGATACTATCGACCTGCCGGGGAGCATCGCGCCTCGAAAAGAGAACAAGTTCGTGGCAATACTCTCAGCGCCAAATGGCCTAGCCGACGAGTATCCCGACGACAATGAAATGGTCTCGGTCGTTCCGACAACTGCAGAATACGGTACCTCGCTGATTATGGCTGTCAGAACCAATGCCAATCCCTGGCAGAACGGCTATCGAATCTCGGACCAGTCTGGAAAGACGATTCTTGATCGGCCGCTGGGGTCGCTGGCGGCACTTACCGACTATCGCGATACACTGCGGCTGCAGCCCGGGTGCTATCAACTTGTGCTGTCTGACTCCGCCGGGGATGGACTGGAGTTCTGGTTTAACCCGGAGGGCGGATTCGGGTATGCCCGCCTGTTGGACTTGCGTGGCCAATTGCTCAAGTCATTCAACTCAGATTTCGGTGGCGGGATCAATCACTGGTTTACTGTCTCCGAAAATGCAGCACCACCGGATGTTTCTGCTGAACTCCCTATCGTGGTACCATTCCCACCCCGTAACCAGGGAGCATTTGATCTCCACGTGTTCCTGGGCAGCGCCTCTGAACTCAAGGTGGCCATCACGGACGAGGCCGGCGCAGCGACTGTGCTCGATACCGCTTTTGCCAGCATCAAGGAGGCTGTCCTGCCGATTGACATCAAGGCCGCCCCTGACGGCGTTTATTTCGTCAAGGTGACAGTCGGCGAGAAGACGGTATCGCGTCGAATCCGCATCAAACGCGACGGCTAAAAACGAAGAACCCCACAACGACTTGCAAGAAAAGTGCGGCTGAGGCAAAAAGATTGCTGGCACAATTACAACTTGTGA
This sequence comes from uncultured Ignavibacteria bacterium, assembly GCA_964576925.1. GTDB lineage: Bacteria > Zixibacteria > MSB-5A5 > CAIYYT01 > CAIYYT01 > JADJGC01. The sequence continues at coordinate 286,002 of CAZNWJ010000001.1, forward strand.
TTATATTCTACGTAGACAAGAAATGCGATTTTAGGTGTTGAAACATCTCCAAGGCGGGGCACGCAAGCGATGAACGTTTGGTTAAGACCCTAGGGATTGGGTCTAGTTCTTCGATAAGACGACCGAGCATGGGATTTGACCGACACCATCAAGAAGGAGTAAGCGATGAAAACCTACGTCATGATGAGCCGCTTACGGCTTCAGGGGCCGAGCCTGATTGAGCTGGCTTCGCGGATGCGCGAGGGCGAGAAAGTCGGGCGGGCCTGGGTTGACAAAGCCAAAGACCTCGTGCCCGAGGCCAGGTTTGTCGCCCATTACGCGCTGCTGGGAGGGTATGATTTCATGGACATTTACGAAGCGCCGGACGAGCACACGGCGGCCAAGATTGCGATGATCGGAAGCGCTTCGGGAGCCTTTCAGGTAGAAACCTGGACAGCGATTCCTGACCATCACCTCGTCGAATTGGCGCGCGAAGTGAAGGAAAAAGAGAAGGGTTGATCAGGGTTTGACCAGGATAACGAGTGCTGCCCCAATCATCAGGAACGCCGGCATTAGCGTCAGCAAAAGCGAGAAGATCGTACCCAACGCAAATGTGATTGGTCCGAAGAAGCGATCGCTCTTGCGGCCTGCCCAATAGAGCAAGCCCTCGACTAGCCAGCCTGCCGTATAGCAAACATTGGCGCCGACGGCGTAGAGGATCACAGAGACGACAGCAAAGAAAGGCGGGTCCGGTATCAAACTCTCCTCGAATTTGCCGCTTAGCTCGACCAAAACTATGCTCACCCAACACATTAGCGAAGTTAATAGTCCGACGATCCCGACCGCAAGATTGTATGGCACGCGCCGCGATTCCCACCAGAGTATGATCTCTTTGATTCCGGTTACTTCAGAATCGCGTCTTAAGTAGGGACTCTCCACGACTTTATGTAGAAGGCGCCTCACGTTCAATGTATCGACAGTGCTCCGGGACGCGTGAGCGTGATTTCAAGCCGTTGATCGCCCGAAACTCTTCCTTGATTCGGAACGTAATCATGATTATCTATCTTCGTAACTATATTGACCTTTTGGTCGATGCATCCATGAGGAGTATTGCATGCTCAAACGTTCAGTGATCAGTGTATTGGGGTATCTGTTGGCGCTCAACTTGCTTTTGCCGGCGATTGGGGTTGCCCAGGTCAAGGAAGCGCCGACGCGGGATCAAATCGAGGAAAAATACAAGTGGAATCTGGGGGACTTCTATCCGTCGGATGAGGCATGGGAAACGGCATTGGCGGCGTTGAGAGCGCGCGTGCCGGAAGTCGAGAAGTACCAGGGCAAGCTTGGGGAATCAGCCACAACGCTGGCAGCCTGCATGATGCTCAATGACACGTTGGGTATGGAAGCCCACCGTCTCTATGTCTATGCCAACCTGCACGCCGACGAAGACAACCGCGTGGGCAAATACCAGGAGATGAGCGAAAAGGCTCGCATGCTCTACTCCGAGATCGGCCAGGCAACTTCGTACATTGAACCCGAGATTCTCACGATCCCGGATGCGACCCTGAAAGCATTTCTGGAGAATAAGGAACTCGCCGTCTATCGTTTCTATCTGGACGACATCCTTCGCCGGAAGGCGCACATCCTCTCGAAAGAAATTGAAGAAGTCCTCGCGTTGGCTTCCCCGGTGACGGCCGGACCGAGTCGGATCTTCACGATGCTTGACGACGCCGATATCAAGTTCCCGAACGTCAAAGACGAAAATGGACAGGAAGTGGAATTGACGCGTGGACGTTTCGGCCGGCTACTCGAATCGCAGAATCGTGAAGTCCGCCGCGCGGCGAGCGATGCTTATAATGAAACATACATGAAATACAAGAACGGATTGGCGGCAACCCTCGCGGCTTCCGTCAACACCGACGTCTTCTACACCAAGGTGCGCGGCTACAACTCCTGCCTCGAGCGCGGTCTTGACAGCGACAGCATCCCGGTCGAGGTATTCCACAGCCTGCTCAAGGCGGTCAGCGAGAATCTGGCGCCGCTTCACAAATACATGAAATTGCGCAAGCAAGCGCTCGGTGTCGACACGCTGTTCGGGTTTGATCTTTCGGTTCCACTGACTCCGGAAAGCAAGATGGAGTTTACCTACGAGCAGGCTTGCGATTACATGCTCAAGGGTCTGAAGCCGCTGGGTAAGGAATACGCAGCAAGCGTGCAAAAAGCACTCGACTCGCGTTGGATCGACGTTTACGAAACCCAGGCCAAGGGTAGCGGCGCGTACACCTGGGGAACCTATACAGTGCACCCCGTGATGCTGCTGAATTTTGCCGGAACGCTGGGAGACGTCTTCACGCTCGCGCACGAGATGGGACATCTCATGCACAATTACTATTCTTACCAGCACGAGCCCTATGCGTATGCCGGCCACTCGCTATTCACTGCTGAAGTCGCCTCGACCTGCAATGAAGCGATCATGATCAAGTACATGCTCTCGCAGACGAAAGACCGCAACGAGAAGCTGTATTTGCTCAATTACTACATAGACCAGATCATCGGTACGTTCTATACGCAAGTCTGGTTTTCTGAATTCGAGTTGAAGATTCACGAAATCGTCGAATCGGGCGGCGCCCTGTCCGCCGACGGCCTGCGCAAATTGTATCGCGAGGTCTACCAGAAGTATTACGGACCCGATTTGTTCATCCCGGAAAATCGCGACCTGGGCGGACTGAGAATCAGCCACTTCTATCGTCAATACTACGTTTATCAGTATGCGACCAGCTATGCCGCCTCGCAGATGTTGTCGCGGAAAATACTCGCCGGCGACAAGAAGGCAGTCGACGCTTATATGGAGTTTATCAAGACCGGATCGTCAGACTATCCAGTGAATATTCTCAAGAAGGCAGGAGTCGACATGACCACGACGGAACCGTTCGAAAATACGATCAAGACGTTTGCCGAATTGGTCGACGAATACGAACGGCTTTTGCTGCAGAAATAGCGCAGTCCTGTCGGACAAAAGAAAGGCGGCCGGAAGAGACTTTCCGGCCGCCCTGTCGTTCGCAAGCTCCATCTCTACTTCTTCTGTAGTTTGAACTTGATTTCATAGACTATCCAGATCCGGACTTTCTGACCGTTGCTTAACGCCGGTTGATACTTGCATTTCAGGGCGGATTCGACCGCCGCTTGGTCGAGCAGGGCGTTTCCGGAAGCCTTGAAGACCAGCGCCTCCACGACAGCGCCGGCCGTGTCGACCAGTGCTTTCACCCATGTGCTTCCCTCGATGCCGGCCTTGCGCGCCGAGTCAGGATAAACCGGGGGAGCGTCAAAGAGCTTGACTGGCATCGAGTCGACGGCAACGAAGTCATCCGGCGCCGGATAATCGGCAGGCTGGTTTTGCGAGACGGAGCTCCCCTTCGACTCGGATTGATCGGCAGCGGAAAGGCGTACAACACTCAAGGGCAGCAGACTCGCAATCGCCAGGCTGACGACAATGAGCCGGGCAGTCGCCGTAAGCTGCGGGGATTTAAGATTGGCTTGCAGAATTGACATTATCCTTACCTCCAGAAGTTTCATTCCCAGAAATTGCGATGCATAGATGATAAGCCCGCGCTTGCCGGTGGCGGAGCGTGCCAGATCGACAAGCAGCATGGCGTACTGGGCCGGATCAATCCCTGCCTGCACGACACCGACGTCACAAGCTCGTTCCGCCTGCAGGAGCATCTGGCGACGGGCAAGCCAGATCAGGGGGTTGAACCAGTGTATCGCAGCCGCCAACGTCGCAAGAAACGCCCAGGCGTTGTCGCGACGCCTGATATGGTTAAACTCGTGGATTAGTACGGCTTCCAACTCGGACTCAGACCACCGCCTGGCGGCCCCCGGAAGGACTACTGCAGGCTGCAGCAGACCGTGCGCAAAGGGCACCACCGCCGACTCGGAATAACAGATTAACGGCACGGAATCAAGAGCAGCCCTCTGCCCGGCACGCTTTGCGGTAGTAGTGACTTCCCTAGATTCGTTTACGCCGGCATTTCGAACCACGCGGTACGCCAGCAGCGATCCGATGGCCACCCGGGCAAGGAGAACCAGAGTGAGGGCCAGTATCACGAGCAGAAAGATGTTTTGATAAGTCCACGGAAGTGAAACTCGACTGACTGCAATCGAGGTCTCCGCCTCGCCCGCCACTATGATGGGGAGTGTAACAATCCACGAGGAAAGCTCGGAAGGCATTCGGTAGCCATGGAACACGGCATCGAGAACAATCGCGAGAGGAACCACAAGTGAGAGAAGCAACGACTGCCGCAAAATCAGGCCGGCGAGTTCGGGGCGCTTTTGTGCGACAATTCTGGAGAGCAACAAGGCGACGCCTGCCACGAGTGAGCATTTGATCGTTATCTCGAGGAAGATCAGGATCGCCCAATCACCCGCTAGCCACTGGAGCACGCTTGAAAGAGTCGTCATTTGGTCCTCCCTCCCCTCCGCCGCTTGCGAATGATCTCTTCCAACCGTGCCAGCTCTTCTTCACTCGTTTTTCGCGAAGGCAGGTCAATCAACGTGGCAACGACGCTCTCGATGGAATTCGCGAAGAACTTCTGTAGCACGCGATCGAGAACGGTTTTCTTTGCGCGGTCACGGCTAACCACGGGTGAGTAGACATACATGCGGCCAACTTTGCGATGCCGGAGCATCTCCTTCTTCTTCAGCAGGCTCAGCAACGCTCGCACCGCTGAATAGCTGGGCGGGTCGGGCAGGGCGGCCTGAATTTCGGCAGCCGTGGCTTCTCCACGCTCGTAGACGACTTCCATGATCTGCCGCTCCCGTCGACTCAGTTCATCAACCAATTGCCTGCTCATCTGCCTTGCCACTCCATTCGCACCGCCCCTCGTTACAGTTATCGTCAACTGCTAAAAATTTAGCAGTTAAGTCACTCTTTGTCAACGAAAATCTGCTAATTTTTTAGCATTTTGGCAGAACAATCCAGGAGGGGCACAAGCTTATAGAGTTCCGTGTCAAAAGAGAATGTTAGTATCCGCTTTCGGGATCGGAAATGGCAACATTTGCTGATTGCGCGGAGGGACGCCGCAGAGTCTCTCGCACCATTTGTGAAACCTTCTGCCAGTCATCACGGGTAACGATTCGAAGGAGACAGAGCCCCAAGACGAAGAAAGCAAGTAAAGGTAACTTGCACGCGGCCACCGCGACGAAATACGCGATCGGTACTGAGTTTCTTGCCGCGGCCGACACTTCGGCAAATCTTGTAACCTCAAGATGTTCCAATCCAAAAGCCGCCAGATAGACGGCAACGCCCAGCACAAAGAGTTTGAACAACTTTGTGTATTGAAAGCTCATAGGGTACACCAAAGTCGCTATACGCCAGTTGACAACAGCCATAACGAGGTAGGAAAGCGTCGAAGCCCACGCAGCACCGAAACCGCAAAACTGGGGAATTAAGAGGAAATAGAGGGCGAGACAGACACCCGTGGTTATGGTATGCCAGAGCTTCAAGTGGGTCTTTTTAGAGAAATAGATTCCGCCGTCGGCAAAACTGGCAAAGCCCTGAAAGCCGTAGCCTAGAACGACAATGGGCACAAACGTGTAACAAGCGGCGTAGGCCGGTCCCACGAATAGGTCCACCAACTCGCGAGCAAAGACACTCAGGGCAACTCCGCAACTGACGTAGGCGACCAGTGCATAGGTCGTCAGGCGGGCCAATTGTGAAGGTCCCTCCGCCGACCGCAGCTGATCAACCAGGCGCGGGCTCCACGCGCGAAGTATCGGGCTGAACAACAGGACGCTCAGCACCTGGGCAATTCGATAGCCCGCGGAGTAGACGCCGACCGCTGCCTGTCCGCAGTACTCGTTAATCACAAAGCGATCACCGCTGGAGATGACGAATGCGAAAAATCCCAGGAAGGAGAAAGACCAGGTGAACTTCAGGATTCGCCCTGCCAGACTCCAGTCAATCAACCGCGACGATTTCCAGAATACGTAAGAGCCAACAGTGAGTGCAAAGCAGGCAACGCTGATCACCTGAGCCCAGAGCACTGCCGCCACTTTGTCGTCCATGATGGTCAAGAAGAGGATATTGAGCAGGAGAGTGATGGCGAAGCGGCTCGCCGATATTGCCACGTACTTGCCCGGCTGCTCGGTTGCCTGGAAATAAAGAAAGGGGACGACGAAGCTCATGTCGAGCAGATAGCGGACTGCAATGAGCACCAGATAGTGCGAATGCGCGGGAGTGTCAAAGAGAAGCGCGGCGAGCGGACGCTGCAACGATACGATTAGTCCGGCGACGATCGCGGCGATACCAACCACCACAAATATCGACGTTGCGGTTACCCGCCGCCGGTAGGCTTCATCACTCTGGTCGCGATAAAAGCGAATATAGGTAATACCGTACTGCGTTAACAGCAGCAACGAAACTATCTCGATTGAGCGATTAAGAATCTCCAGAATGCCATACTGGTCGGCCGGCATCAGGCGGCTGTAAACCGGAAGCAGAACAAACCCGATACCGTAGTTCAATGCCAGACCGGAGCCATAAACCAGCACCTGCCCCAGGAACGACATCGGTTTGCGGGAACTTGTCATCTATCCCCTATACCTTGCGCCTGCTTTCGACTCACATTTCTCCAATTGCGTGCCGACCGTTCTAATCTCCATCGCGGTTGTCCTGGCCCGTTTGCTGATACGACTCCCTGCGCGCACGGCGAGCAAAAACATTCGACTTCAAAAAGTGAAGAACACGCGACTTCAGCCCGCGATGAAATACCCAGTATTGATGGTGCTGGAGGAATGTCTTGGTCCAGTAGAGCTTATATCCATACAATTGGCCGGCGAGATCATAGCGGCTAATACCCAACTCTGGTAAGCGCTCGAGAATCTGCGAACGTAGAAAAACACCGGGTGAAAGTTTGCGATACGCTTGATCATAATCGGTAGCGAGCCCTGTTAACATGCTCTTACTTCGGATCATCAACTCGAAAGCTATTGGCTTGCCGCTAAGGCGTAAGACCCAGGCGTAAAGCTGCGATCTTACGGACTCGTCGTTGACGATAGCCTCGTAAAACTGGCGGCGATGCGGTTTGCCCCCGAGATCAGAGCCGGCTGCAGCTTTCCAACTCCTCGCGCTGATCTCAAAGCAGTTCGCGATCGCAATAGCAATGTCTTCCCCGGCGAGATATGAATCGACCGAGGCCTCGCCGGCACGATTCAGACGATTGCGCGAAGTCGCGACATTGTGGCGTATCTTCGGACTCAAGTCGCTAACGAACGATTGCGTGCGTTCCTGTCGCTCGATAAAGGCGGACTGTCGATCGGCCGAGGCGACGAATCTTAATCCGGCGCTCGACAGCGCCGCTTCCCAGATCTTGATCGAATCGCCGGAATCGGGAATATTGGCTAAGATAGCCAGGTCCCATTCCTGTCGGTGAGAGGCGATACACTGCCACAACTGGATGACCGCCTCCGTTTCACCCTGGCGCTGGAGAAATCTCGAGCGCGGCGTAATGCCGTTTTCAATGAACCTGAGAACTCGGCACTGGACTCCCTTGATCGGCATCGACGTAATCAGCGTGGGAGCTGCCGAAACCAACGTCTCGCCCTTCCATGCGGTGGCGACAAAGAGCCTGGCGCGCGCGGCAAACGCGCGCAGCCAGCAATCCAGCCAGGCGCTTGATTGCCAGCTTGTCGCTTCGGGGTCAGTCTCAACCAGAGAATTCCAGGATGATCTCATGTCTCGGAAGTCTTCCAACGACCGGATGATCTTGAATTGCAACTGCCCGGGAGACTCAATGCGACTCATTGTCGGCATTATACAGAGATCGGCAGTTTCGCAAAACAGTGAATGACGCCATTTTGCACCACTAGACGACGCGCGCGTCTACAGGGCTGCGAAAGAAGACGCGCAACCTCGGCGCGGGGTGGGGCCAGGATTTGACGCGACAGATGGAAAGTCCGAAAAACGTCCAGAGCAGCGCCTCGCCGACGATTTTGGTACCGACACTGCCGCTGGCGCTTTGAGAGACGAGGTTAAAACGACTAATCGCCCCGAAAACATGTGTCCGGCCCTGTCGCGAGAAGTGATCGTCAAGAGCCCGACAGCACCCCGCGTATAGTCCTTTCTGGCGGTGTGCGGCGTGAGTGAAAGCATTGTAGCGATAAATACTGGCGGAACCGACAGAAAGACGCACGCCTGATTCTTGAAGGTAGAGTTCACCGGTGGCAGCCCAGACCATCGAGACAATGCTGCCGTCGGCAGCCACGGCAACGCCACACTGGTCACCCCGACTGAGACGATTCAAGACGGTAGCCGCCTTAACGCCGAGATTGGCCATGGAATCCATGTCGTCCGAAGACACCAGGCGAAATCGGTAGCCCTCCGGCGGAGTCGCAGGGGGAACAAAGCGCTCCGAGCGCACCAGATACGAGTGGCTATAATGGAATACTCCTCGTGGCAGACGCCACGACATCCCCTTCAGGATGTACTCCGGGCCGAACGACTTCCAGCCGCGGCTCAATGACCTCAATGACCTCAGCATATCTTCCAGAGCAGATTATCGACACCGTTCCCGTGGCGGGCATCGACCAGCTGTTCGTGTTAGCTGTTCGTTTCCTGCACAGTATCGATACCGAATACGGTCAATAAAGCGCTTGCAAACGCCGTCTCAGCCGCATAATGTAGCCGGACATTAAACAAGTAAACGTGTCAACTACTGCGGCCGATAAAACGATGTGAGTATTCGTCTTGAGTCGGCGAGCCAACATCGTCGGAATCAACGTTCTGTTTCAGAGTATAACAACAGAGAAAGAGTCAAGTCTTTCACCATTTGGTCCCAGCTTGACGAGTTGAAAGTAATGAGAACAAACATTGCAGTGTACCTACGCAAGTCGGCGTTGTCGGCACTGCTGCTCTGCCTGCTATTAAGTACGACAGCAATCGGAACGCAGTCGTTACGCTCCGGAGCAACATTTGCCGGCATCGACGGCACTTGCCGCTTTGAGAAACCCGGCGACCCCGACTGGCTGTTTCAGCGTTTCAACTGCGTGGTTCCTTACTCGGAGTGCGCGAACTATATAGACGACTGGCGAACTCGCACCAGCGGTGCGCTCCTCTTTTATTACATCTCCGGCACCGACATGCCGGCTTACAAGAGCCTGAATTCCACGACATACAACAGCGGCCTGAAATCGGCCTGGATTCGCGAGCGGATTGAGACTCTCGGCGGGATCGAAGAAGAGGCCTATATGCACTTCTACAATGATACCCGCATTCGCAACTGGAACGGCAGTTCGTGGGATACGATGCTTATTCCCGGAACTCAATCGATGACAATACAGCCAAAAGATTCGGTGAGCCGCGTGCCGAACGGTTATGTGGCTTATCTTTTCAACGGCGGCAATACCTACACCTATCCCACCCGACTCGCGCCCAATTTTGCCAGCACGAGACTTCGACAGGCCTACAAAGAGTACATCACTCACATCTTTAGCCCTGAGGGCGATGTTTATTGGCCCAATCGCACCGGCTACTGGGACGGCGTTTATTTTGACAATTACAATCACACCAATCTCAAGGGCAGCGGCTTAGTCTCGGGTGGCTTGGTCGTTGAATCCGGAACTAACCCCGGCAACCTGTTGACCTACGGCACGGATACCTATGCGGACTGGGGTTGGAGCTGGATGCTGCAGTTTGGCCGCGATGTACGCGACACGCTTCGAACTTCCGACCAATGGTCGATTGATCACAAGCACAAGATGCTCTCCTACAACTTCGGCAATTATCACAAGACAATTCTCGAGAATCCCGATTCTTCGGGCTGCGATATGGTCCACTATGAATTTGCCTGGGATCCGGTCTACTGCAACAATGTCAGCACACACCGCCTGGAAAATCTGCACGCCCGAGATTCGCTGGCAGCGTCACGCGGCGTGAGTTACTTCTGGAGCAGTATCCCGCGCACCAGTTACGGCGGCCAGGGAACGACCGGTCCCAAACAAGCCATTTATAACAATCTCTGTTTTTATCTTGTTGCCCGTTCAGATTCAACCTGGATTTTCATGCGTCCCACCAGCGGCAACGCGTACGGTGCCTTTCTCAACGGCGGATTTGACACAACCGCATGGATTCCCGCGATGGAGTATGAACTCGGTTGGCCGGCTCAGCACTACCAATTAGCGCAATCCGGATCATCCCCCGACCAAGCCGGCTCAAGTTACAAAATCTGGGTCCGTCAGTTTCCCTACGGCAAGGTCTATTCACGACCTCGCGACGGATTTGAAGCACGTTGGGGCGATGCTTCGACGGCAGTGACCATTGAGCTCGGGGGATCCTATCGAAAACTGCAAATCGACGGCACCCTGGGACCGGTCGTGACACAGATCTCGCTGCGCGGCGCCGAGGGTGCGATCATGATTCCGGCAACGACCGGTGAATGTACCGAACCGCCGACCGTGCCGACGGCAAGTTCGCCGACCTCCGGGGCAACGGTCGCATCCGTAACACCGCTGCTATGTATCAACAGCTCTACACAGTCGAACTGCTCGCAGCCGATTCGCTACCATTTCCAGATTGCCACGCAGAGCAGCTTCGCGACCATCGCGCAGGAGAACTCCGCGGTTGGACACAGCGCCGGGACTTCGTGCTGGCAGCCGCCGATTCCGTTGTCGCCGGGGATCACATATTACTGGCGCGTTCGCGCCGGAAACGGCGCAACGTGGTCGGCCTGGTCAACATCACGTTCCTTCATTACGCCCAATGCCGCGCCGGCTACACCGACGGCAATCAGCCCGGTTAACGGAGCAACCGTAAACACGCGCCAACCGACTTTGACTGTTGGAAACGCGACAGATCCTGAAGGCACGATCCCCACATACAGCTTTCAAGTCTCTGGAAGCTCCACGTTTGGTTCGATAGTCTCTCAAATCAGCGGCGTAGTGCAAGGCGGCAGCGGGCAGACATCCTGGCAAGTTTCATCTCAGCTTAACAATCTCGCCACATACTACTGGCGAGCCCGGGCATCCGACGGCGTCAACAACTCCGGCTGGTCGCCAACCCGGTCATTTGTCGTCAATGCAAGCACATCAAACACAGCTCCCACAACGCCAACCGTAAACGCGCCCGGCAACGGCAGCTCCGTCGGTACGACAACGCCATTGCTGCGCTTGAATAACTCAACCGACGCAGACGGCAACAGCCTGACCTACCAGTTTGAAGTCTTCGACTCAACGATGTCGACCCAAGTCACAATCTCGCCAATGATCGCCTCCGGTAGTGGCACAACGGCATGGACTGTCAGTCCGAATCTGACCAACAATGTTCGCTATCGGTGGCGGGCTCGCGCTCACGATGGTCTTGCCTGGTCGAACTACATGACAACTGCCGAATTCCGCGTAGTCCTGCAGGCGAATACTCCCCCGTCGACTCCCGTACCGCTGACTCCGGGAGGCGGGCAGATCGTCTACGGCACACCGGTCACACTTATGACGAATAATGCTTACGATCTTGACGGAGACGGGCTCTTCTACAGTTTTCGCGTCTTTTCGGATTCGCTGATGTCGAAGCAAGTCGAGATTTCGAACGGTCGTCCCGAAAACGACCCGTATACCAGCTATCAAACCAATGGATCGTATTCACACAACAAACCGTATTGGTGGACCGTGCGCGCCTTTGACGGGAGCGCTTACTCGGACTGGGCTGCTCCGCTGAAGTTTGTTCACTACGATATGGCGCTCGATGCGGAAGACGCTGCGACTCTGCTCTATCCAACCGACGGCGCCATTGTGCGCTCAACGCATCCGATGTTTCGAATTGGCTGGGTGGGAGGCAGCGACACCGTGGCTTGCAGTTTCGAACTTGCCAAGGATCGGCAATTCATTGATCTCGTCGATGCCGGCGTCGTTGTCGGCACGCGCGGAAACGCCGAATGGTCATCGCGCCGCGAACTCACTAACGGAGTAACCTACTTTTGGCGAGCGAAACTGGCGTCGGGTGGGTACAGTGCTGTCGCGGAGTTTTCGGTCAGTTCGCCGATCTTCGTGTCGCCAAATCCGTTTTCCTATCTCGACGGTGAGATGACCTTCCACAATTTGCCCGCCGGCTCGCGGATTGAGGTCTTCACTCCCTCAGGTGACCGCGTCGTTGCCATTGACGATTTGTCGGGGGAGTTTCGCTGGGATGTCCGCAATCCCTCAGGTGAAAAACTCGCTCCGGGAGTCTTTCTTTACTATGTCCGCTTCGAGGGGCAAACGCTTGCCGACAAGTTCATCATCGTGCGCTGATCTTATCGAGAGCGCCCACGGGCTCGCACGCAAAGAGCCGAAAAAGCACGCCGCAGCCAACCTCAACAGTGTGTGCTCGATCAAGAGATGAACCGTTCACTGCTTGACCTGATCTGCTGTCCTGCCTGTAAAGGAGAACTGCAGACGACTCTCGCCGATCCCGGAATACCGATTATTCAAGACAGCACGCTCGAGTGTCTGTCCTGCTCGGAAAAGTATGCCATAAAGAACGGCCTCCCCATTCTGATCAAGGCTAACCTGCAATCAGCCTCTGAACAGGACTGGCTTGGGCGGCAAGACACCGCCCGCCGGACCATTCGAGCTGATCGGGTGTGGTACCTGATATCAAACCTTGCCGGAGCACTTGTCCTTCCCCTGTTGATGGTCTTCGCCTGGTCGATCGACCTCTGGCTGCTCTTAAGGCGCAGCGAGATCCCCTTTTCGATCGCCGATGTTCGCGGCCTGTTCTGGTGGCACTTGAGGCACCGACGACCGTACCAACACCTTCGCATGCTCGAACACGCCATGGCGCTAAATCTCATACGATCGTGGAGAGGGTCCGGCAATGATAGTCCAGTCATACTTGACATTGGTGCGGAAAAGTCGTTGTTCTGTTCTTACCTGGCGCATTTGGGGTATCGCGCGATTGGACTCGATCTCGATCAAGAGCAGATGCGGTGGCAGCTGGCACGCTCGAACCAGGGGAATTCCCAACGGGCAGGGAAGCTGGACTTCGTCGTAGGTTCGGCGACGGAATTGCCTTTTAAGGACGGCGTGCTGAACGCTACAGCGATATCGGTTATTGAGCACATCGAAGACGACCGCCGGGCATTCAGCGAGATCGGCAGAGTCATCGGGACCGGTCACCGCGCCATTGTTTCTTTCTTGTACCAGGACCTACCCCTCTCAGCGGGGCAAAAGGAATCGGCGTGGAAACGGGCGCGCGAACACCATCCTGCCTATGGCACTCCACGCGATCCCGAGAACCATATCCTCGAGCCTTCCCGAGGCAGGATTGGCCGCGAGATTCTGTTCTGGAAGAAACTCAACCGTCGTGCAAAGCGATTGGTACGCTTCACGAGGTTATTCGAGCATTCGATGTTGTTTGATTACTTCGTGTATGTACGACTGACGCGGATAGAGGAAGCTCTGTATCCCGGCAAGCAAGCCAACGTGTTCGCCGGACGCACGCATGCTTTTCAGTGGATTTTTGAGTTGCGGCGAGATCCCGAGCAGTTAGATAGCTGACAAACGTCCCTTACCGTTCGTCGTCCTGCCACGGATGTGCCACCGACTCTCCCTTAACTGTGGATTCTGCCGCGGTAGCACTCGGCACTTCGGCTGCACGAATCATGTGATTGCGAAAGCTGTTCACAGCTTCCGCCGCTTGCAGCAATGCGCCGGCGACGCTGGAGCTGTTGCCATTGTTCAGAGTCTCGTAAATGGCGTTCTCCGTTTCGTGCAAGAAGTCGTCAACGGTGAATGGTCTCTGGTCGAGATTGTATTCGAACTCTTTTTGGCGAATGAAGTCGGTAATCGACAGATTACGTCCTCCGCTCGAAAGCCCGAAGACCCCTTCCCGCTGCAAAGCTGCCAGCGGGACTCGTTGCGAATGCTCCGTTTGATACGACTCCAGCGCTTCACTGAGTCGTCGTGCGTAGTCTGCCGGGAGAACGAATTGCCCGGACGGCTTCTCTTCAGGGACTTCCTGCAGCTTGAGTTCCTGCCCTGACTCAACCTGTTGTTCGTTAATCTCCAGTGCGGCGACAACCTTCTGAGTGCCGCGCATGCGTTCGTCAAGCTGCTCGAGGTAGGCCTGATGAATTTTCTTGTGAACTGCGAGCATCGCTTCGTCGCGATCATCACGCGCCTGCTCGCGCTGTTGCAGTGCATCGACGACTCCTAACGTGGCTTCTCGCTCGAGCGCTTCCCGCTGGTCAAGCATCTCGGTGGTCTCTGCATGCGTGCTCGCGCTCGCTTCGAGCTGCCCGTCGACTCGTTCGTTATAGATTGATTGCTGATTGCGCGACTGGGCAAGCATCTTCTCCAGGAATTCCTCGAGTACGCTTCGCGAGCCGCGCTGTTCACTGAGTAGATCGATATGTTCCGGCTCCAGCGGTTCGGCGGAGCCATAAGAATCGTGCTCTGAGTCAGCAAGCTCCTTGGCACGAGTGAGCCTCTGGACGTCTGTCTCTTTGTGATCGGCTGCCTTGATGCTCTGGCGCTGCTCGACAAACTCGGGTTTCTTAGAATCCGATCGGTCAGCAGGAGGTTTGACGGGGTCTACGGCAGCGGCGAGATTGGCTTCACGATCATCCCGGGATTCCGACGGCTTGACATCGAACGACGAGCGGTATTTGCCAGAATCAGCGGGAATCGTCGTCTCCATGAAACGCTTCTCAGCTGCGGCGGCGGTTCGATCGTCGGAGTGATGTAGTAGCTTGCTGGCGTCAGCCTCTGCTTCGAGTTGGCCCATTTTGCGTTCGACCATTGCCCCGACCTTGCCGATTCGGCGTTGATCTTCCTTCAAGCGTTTCTCGTTATCACGCTGAAGGGACGTGTCGATTCGGTAGGTGTTGGTTATGTTGACCTTGATCATAACTTCCTTCTTGAGCCGCCAGAGAAGAGAGCGCACGGCCTTGCGGACACAAGAGCAAAAGGGATACCAAGCCAAACGACCCTGTATCTCCCTGTGTCTCAGCGAATTCAAATGTGTTGGAAGATTCGGAGTGGGGGATGTCCGCCATAGAGGTGGTAGGATTCCGGCATTGCGCGTCGCTTCCAATTCTCTCCCTCCCGACTGTGTGGGAATTCAACAGCCAAGTGTGGTGTTTGCTCCTCAGTTTCCAGGTGGAACCGCATGTTCCAAAATCGACCAGTCTGTGGCTGGAGTCGCCAATTCTTCAAGCAACAACAACTTGCGCCGGTGTCCATCATCTGCCGGACATCGGCAGCGATGTTGCATCTTGATCAGCACGGACACGGATGACGCAAGGAGGATCCGCATGATCACCTTACAGGGTAGTTATGCCGGGATCAACACTGTGCGCAACCTGTCGTTGATTCAACGCAGCCTGAGCAAGACCATGCAGAAGCTGGCAGCAGGCGAGCGGGTCGACACGGTCGCGGACGGTCCGGCTGAACTGGTGATATCAGAGCAGATGCGTGCGCAGATCGGATCGCTCACGGAACAAATCAAGGGCTTGGAATTCCGGCTCAACCGCAACGCAGCGGCCGAAAAGGCTGTTGACGAACTCGGCCAAGTCGCTCGCGACATGAAGCAAGTGGTGAGAACCGCCACTGATGAAACTGAGAACACCCCGGAGACCGGCAAAGTCTTTCAGGAACAAATCGCGGGCTTAGTCTCGAAATTCAACAGCCTGCGCGATGAAGCCGCCTACGGCAGTCAGAGACTCCTCAATGGCTCGGCTGGATCAGTAGTCGCAATTCCGAAGATGAAAGAGATCGAAATCTCTACACCTGAACAGGCCAGGGATGCGATTGCGGATGTCGATCACATGACCCGACTGGTGGATGAATCCAAACTCCAGATCGAAGAAAAGACCCGGGGCGAATACGAAATGACGATGCGTAATCTTGAGGTGGCGTCACAGAACATGACGGCGGCGGAATCTTCGATTTACGACAAAGATTTCGCCTCCGAGCAGGCTCAGCAGTTGCGTTCGATCGTCCAGCTAAACGCCGCTTCAGCGGCCAGCGCACAGGGCCCATTAACATCGGATACCGTATTCAAACTTCTACACGCTTGAGATACAACGAACCTCCCCTGTAGGTGTTTCACACACCTGATGCGCTTTCTGCCTGAGAGGCCCGACATCCCCTGTCGGGCCTCGATTGTTTTGCCCGCGCTACTTGCTGAATTGAGAATGAATCTGGTCGGGGAAGATCTGCCGCTCGATTTGGAAATTGTAATCATGGATCGTCCCGGAGCGACCGACAACGAGCTGCAGGGGGAAATCAGCAACCTGGAATCGCGTCATAAACACGAACCCCGTATCGACATACACAGAGAAGGGAATGCCCTGAAGGCGCTTGTATGCGCGAGCGGTTTCGAGCGCCGCCGGGACGATGGCTGCAACTTCGTCTTCGCGAAAGTCACCACTTTCAAGTTGCGAGCGCCACTTGGAGATCATCTTCTCGCAGTAACTGCAAGTTGGCTCAAGAAAGATAATGACCCGTCCGTTGGATATCAGGTTGCCCGTGCGCAGTGGTTCTCCCTCGAGGTCGAGGACTTCGACGTCGGGAAACGGTTTGCCAATCAAGAGCCGATAGCCGGTCGTGTCAGCGACAGAGCTTTCTGGACGGACTTGACTCTTCTCGCTCTCGTCGGATGACGAGCAGCCGCCCAGGATTTGCGCCAGAATTAGAATTGCAATTGCGAAGGTGTGCCTAGTTGTCATAAGTTTGTCTTTGATTGTAACAAATTCGAGGACAATTCGCGAGAGCAGTTTCGATCAATGGCAACTAGAAGAAGCTCGCCAAAGAACCTGACTCCCTTTCACCAGTGTCTCGTCGACATCATTCGGCGTATTCCGCGGGGCAAGGTCGCTTCGTATGGACAAGTGGCCGCCATCGCCGGTGAGCCACGAGCGGCCCGTCAGGTGGTGCGCGTTCTTCATGCACTCAGCGCGAAATATCGGCTCCCCTGGCATCGGGTGATTAACAAGCAGGGGAAGATCTCGCTTCCCAAGGGTGGCGGCTATGAACTGCAGATGTCGCTTCTCAAGAAAGAGGGAATCCGCTTCGGAATCGGCGATCTCATAGACCTGAATCGATTCGGCTGGAAACCTCGCTGAGCAGACTCTCGGCATCTCTCATATCCGATACTGATCTTATCTGAATTAACTTGCCAGAAGTGGTTTGGTTTATTAGTTTATGTGAAATATGTCACAAGCGACGAGGAGATCGCGAATGAAATTGGAAGAACTACGAAGGTTAATTAAGCGGCATTCAGTCGAGTATCTCGATGTGAAATTCGGCGACTTGTCGGGCGGCTGGCATCATGTGACTCTCCCGGCCGAATCTTTGGAAGCTGAGCTATTTGAGCATGGAATCGGCATCGACGGATCCTCGCTGCGCGGATTCACTTCCATTGAGCGTGGCGACATGATTTTACTGCCGGATTCTGAAACGGCATTTGTCGACCCGTTTTTTGAGCAGCCAACGTTGTCGTTTATTGGCAATATCATGGAATCAGGGCGATCGGTCACGCCGTATTCGCGTTGTCCGCGCCGCGTTGCAGCCGCGGCGGAGCGCTATGTTGAGTCGGTCATTAAGGGCGCTCAGGCGCTAATTGGGCCGGAATTCGAGTATTACGTATTTGATAAGGCTGATTATCGCCAAGAGCCGGGAATGGCATACTATGTCGTCAAGTCGGCCGAGGCTGGCGCGATTGACGACGACGAGTCCGACAATCTTGGCTACAAGATTGGCTGGAAGAAGGGCTACCATATTGCCCCGCCGCTCGATCGCACGTTTAATCTACGCTCGGAGATTTCGTCGCTTCTCAAGGCTGTCGGCGTCGGCTTGAAATACCATCATCACGAGGTGGGGGGCCGCGGCCAGCATGAAATCGAAACCAAGTTTCAGTCGCTTCTGAAAATGGCCGATCAGTCGATGCTGGTGAAGTACATGGTGAAGAATCACTGTTTTCGCCAGGGCAAGTCGGCGACCTTTATGCCGAAACCACTTTTCAATGAGCCGGGTTCGGGTATGCATGTGCACCAATACCTGGCGGTGAACGGCCATTCGCTGTTCTACGAAAAGAGCGGTCGATCCATACTGTCGAAGGTCGGCCTCCACTACATCGGTGGCGTGCTCAAACATGTGGACTCCCTGCTTGCCTTCACCAATCCTTCGACGAACTCTTTCAAACGCTTAGTTCCCGGCTTCGAAGCGCCGATCGCCGGGACCTATTCGATGGGTAATCGCACAGCATGCATCCGCATACCCGGTTATCAACGGAACCCCAAAACTATGCGCTTTGAGTTCCGCCCGCCGGATGCGACGATGAACCCCTATTTGGGATATGCCGCGATGGTAATGGCAGGTATCGACGGGATCAAGAATAAGATAGACCCGGGAGTCCCGCTGGACAGGAATCTGGATGAATTGTCGAAGACCGAGCTTAGCAAGATCCATCAATTGCCGACATCACTGGATCGAGCCGTCACGGCGCTCGAACGTGACCATTACTACTTGCTTGAAGGCGGCGTCTTCTCGGAGGACTTGATCGAAAACTGGGTCAGGGTCAAGAACGAGGACTTCGGCAATATCGGCCGACAGCCCACCGCCGGCGAGTTCGAATTGTATTACGACTGCTAAGAAAAGCGGTTGAGTCTCCGCCGATCAATCAACGCGGACCTCGGCCTCTGGTTCACCGAGAACGGTGCGAAGAAACTTCGCCTTGCCGGGATCCCAGGGACCGGTCAGTGTACAGAGCCATTCCTCGCCGGACTTGCGGAGCGTAAAGGTAGACAATTCCTCCAGCGAGGAATTCACGACCGGGTAGATCTCCCAGACAATGTAGTGCCGCAAGGAATCACCTTCCGCGACAAAGTCTCCGACTGCCAGTTCCATAGTTCTCAGCGTTGCCAACCAACCGGGTGACATTCTCGCGACAGCCGCCATCATCTTGATATAGAAACCAAAGGGCTCGACTTTGCGAATGTCGTAGAAGCTCGGAAGCAGGAAAAATTCTTGAGCAAACGCATCCTGGTAATAAGGGGACGGCAGCAGCAGATCGAGCGTCTCAAGCATACCCTTCTTGAAGCGCACGAGTTCGTCAGGATGGGTCAGGAGTGCGCAGGTCCGCCAGTCGGCATCCGCAGCAGCTTCATAGAAACTGTAAACAGAGTAATACGTCGTATCATCCTGAGCCAACACTGGTGCGGAGCTGGTAATTGCTCCGAGCAGGAGCAGCGAGAGAAGTAACCTGAGCGCTGCTTGCGGTGGCCGAGGTCGGGTCGAAACTACCTCCGATCGTCGTGAATCGCCGGTCATCGCCGTCCTCGCATTCGTTGAAACGCGCAACTTCCGATAATCGCCGTCCGCCACGAGATCCAGTTTCCTTCCAACGACAGAAACCAGCGCCCCTCCTCGTAGACCGCGATACCGACCTGAACAAAATCGAGCTCGTCATTGTAGCAGCGGTACACTATGTATTTTGATTCAGGCGTGTCGTCGACAATACCGAGCAATTCATACTGCAATTTTAGTTCCTTGCTGGAGTACTCGGGCAGAGCCTCGTCAATGAAGCGGTAGAGGGAGTTGTAGAAAGTCAGCGAGTCGACCTGCCGCAAATCCTTGATATTGTGCGCGCTCTCGAAATAGGGTTGAAGCAGTTCGAAAGCGTCGATATCTTGAGTCTCGACGACGGCAAAGGCGTCCAGGGCAATGCGCTTTGCCATCGCCAGGTCTGCCGGTAAAACTACTGATCCTGCTTCGGTCTCTCTACCACCCGACGCTGCTTTGAAGTAGGCGTTGATTACCAAAGATAACGAGTCCTCTCGTGGGCTGGCTGCAAGAAGAGTGGAGCTTAATGCCACAGCTGTTCCCAAGCAAAGAGCCCAGAAACGAACACGGCCTGTTATCCAATCTGAAGTCTGCATGTGTTTGTCCCCGTATGGTCTGGTATCGGCCAAGAGACGGGGACGGTTCAGGTGGTGGTCAAATTTCCAACAGTGATAGACGGATTGCGCCGGTCTTGCATTCGCAGGTGTTTCGCCGTAGTATGCCTTCTCATGAGTTCCCTGCACGACCACAGCGGGCATGAATCGCGAACCCGGCAGGTAGTTTTCCTGACCGCCATCACGATGGTCACCGAGATCGGCTTCGGTTACTATACGAACTCGATGGCCCTCCTGGCCGACGGCTGGCACATGTCGTCGCACGTTCTGGCCATCGGGCTTACCTGGTTTGCCTATGCACTCGCCCGGCGGAATCATGACAATCCCAGATTTCACTCCGGTACCGGTAAGATCCTGGCGCTTTCCGGCTATACGAGCGCCCTTCTCTTGCAGGTAATCGCCGTCTGGATGGCCATTGAGTCGGTCACACGATTTATCGACCCACTCCCGATCAGGTTTGGCGAGGCGATCGTGGTCGCGGTGATTGGCTTCGTGGTGAATCTTGTCAGCGCTGTTGTTCTGCATCATCCAAAGGAGCATGCGGATCACAATATTCGCGCCGCGTACTTGCACGTAGTCGCCGATGGTTTGACCAGCTTGACGGCGATTGTCGCCCTTACCGCCGGGCTGATTTGGAACGTCTATTCGCTCGATGCCCTGAGCGGGATTATCTCGTCACTGATTATCACCAAGTGGGCAATCGAGTTGGCATGGACCTCCGCCCGCGACCTAATGGACTACCACTGATCAGGCCTTTTCCGCTTGACGAGCCCGTCACAAAGTCTTATTATGTAGATAAACATATCTACTATAATCTGGCAGACTTCTGGCCCATTCCGCCGCTAAGGAAAGGACAATTCCCATGCCCCGTAAGCTCCTGGCTTGTTGCTTCGCTATGGTCAAGGTGGCACTCTCTGCCGTCCTGATCTCTTCATTCGTGCTCACACTCAAGGCTCAACCCGCACCTACCGGGGATTGCGGTACGGCTCTTACCCCCGAGATGGCCACCAGGGCATTCCAACAACATCAACAGCTTCTTTCCCTCGGTGCTCCGCGCTCAACGACGCACTATCGCGTGCCGGTGCAAATGCACATTGTGCGTCAAAGCAACGCCACCGGCGGGTTCGACCCAGCCGAGATGCCCTTGGTCATGTCAGCAGCTAATGTGCATTTCGCGCAGGTAAACATCGAGATCTACGAATACAAGAGCGCCAACTTCATCAACAACGATTACTTCTACTTCGACTGCACCAATTCTGTTCAGTGGGATAGTCTCAAGCGCACCGACGTGGAGCCCGAAGCGATCAACATCTACTGGGTGCCGAATGAGTCCGGATTCCCCTATTGTGGCATTTCGTCGTTTTCCGGAAGTGGCACGCAGGGCATCATCATGAACAATCTCTGCGGCGGTTCAGCGCAGCCATTCAATTCAACCGTAGTGCACGAAATCGGGCATTACTTTGACCTCTACCACACGCACGAGACGGCATTTGGCGTTGAATGCCCGAGTGGAAGTAACTGCTCAAGCACCGGCGATCTGATCTGCGATACTCCGGCTGATCCTGACCTTTACGGTCACGTCTCACCAGCGCCAGAATGCCTTTATGACGATTATGCTACTACTCCCGCCGAGTGTGACGCTACTCCGTATGCGCCTCAAACAGAAAACATTATGTCGTATTCGACGAAGGCTTGCGAAGACCTGTTTACGCCTCAGCAGATAGACAAGTTTCGCCTCGTGCTGGAGACTGTTCGCACAGAGCTGGCAACACTTGCCGGCAGCATCCTGTACCGGCCGCGTGAGATATCTCAACTTCTGGCGGTACCTGGGTCCATTGCCGACACCACGATTCGTTTGACCAATATCGGGACCGAGTCAATGGCAATCCTCTCTGCGATTGCGATGGCTGGCAGAGTGCAGGTAACAGGGCCCACTCCTGTCACCTTGACGCCGGGGACTTATCAGGATTACATAGTGAGCTACGATGCCAGCGGCGCTACGGGGGCTTGCGACGTCGGTCAGATCCTGGACGAAATTCGCTTTCAGACCAGCGATCCCGAGCTTCCGGAGAAGTTCATCCCCATCGCGGTAAATGTCGTGTATTCGCAGCCGACGGCGTCGAGCTACACCTTTGGGCCGAATTGCCTGCAGTTTACCGTCCCCAACACCCCGGCTCTGGGAAACCAAGCTGCTCTGGCTCTCTACAGCCCGCTTTTGGGAAATGTGCTCTATGACGCCAGCCTGTTGATCGGTACGGTCGACGGAACTGATACTGTGGTCTACCAGGACGACTACTCGCAGCAAGATTTCGCCGTCGTTGACGGCCTTGCCGACAGCACCGACATCTACGGTCGGACTTTGCAGAAGCTTCGGTTTGCGACTAAGGACGGCCGCATTCATGGCGACGTCACGTACAGCTACGGCTGGAATACATCCGGCGCTGATAGCTGTGCCCAGATTGTCGCCGTCTACAAACTGCGCAATCCTTGCGACACGGCGCTGACCGTAGCGGTAGGTGTTTTCGCCGACTTTGATCTGGACGACTACATGATCAACGACGGTACGACAAACTCAAGCCTCGGTGCCGTGACGGTTGCATCTTCCCTTGATGCGGAGCGTGTCGTGGCGCTGGCCAGCTTAGGATCGGGGAGCCCGGCACCGATTCTGCGAGTGATTTCCAATCAAGATCTCATTTATCCGACCAACAGCCTACCAGACCGAACCGCTTATCGGGAGATGGTGTCGTCGAATAGCGACTCCTACTATGCTCAAGACGTTTCCGGCTTGCTCTCGTTCGGGAAACGCACACTGCCACACGATGGTGAAATCACTTTTCCGGTTGCCTTCCTGCTTTCGAATACTGGCACCGCGCCCTTTGGTCAGGTTATATCGAAATTGAAGTCTATGCTGTCTTCAGGTACGGCCGGTTGTGGCGATGCCGACGGCACGGGGGTCGTTTCCATTTCCGATGCTGTGTTCTTGATCAACTATATATTCATCGGAGGACCAGCTCCGTCACCACTCAGTTCAGGTGATGTCGACTGCAACGAGATTATCACTATCTCCGATATCGTCTATCTCGTGCACTACATCTTTATGGGCGGCCTAGTGCCTTGCGCGGGATGTTAGTGGCTTCCAACTTGCGACCGTGCTCAAAGCGAAATTGCGCGTGGGCTATCTGGCACCTGGTTCGAGGCTAAGCTTGAGGGACTGGATTTCTACACCGGATTCTAGCTCCAGCAGGTATTTCTTGCGCCACAAGCCGCCGCCGTAACCCCGCAGTTTACCGGTTGATTCAATCACACGGTGGCACGGAATGACGATGCCGAGATAGTTGGCGCCGTTAGCCCGGCCAACGGCGCGTTGTGCGCCAGTCCTCCCGATTCGTTCCGCCATTTCCCCGTAGGAAAGTGTCTTGCCATAGGGGATGCGGAGTAACTGATCCCAGACCTGCCTCTCGAACGGCGTGCCGGTCACGTCGATCGGTGTCTCGAAGTGGGTCGTTTTGCGCTCAAAATAACGCTGCAGTTCTCTACGCAACTGATTGAGATGCTCATGTTGTCCGCGTCGAACCGGCCTGCGGTATCGCTTTTCGACCCGTCCGAGAATTCTGTCGACTCCACCGCGATCGTGCCATTCGAGGAAACAGAGGCCGTTCCCGGTCGTGCCTGCGATCATATCGCCCAAGGGGCTCGGCAGGTCGCAATAAATGATTTCACTGGTTGACATAGAATGCTCCCGGCGGTTTGCCAAATTGTTTTGTGAAGGCTTCGCGAAAGCCCGAGGCCGACTCGTAGCCGCATTCGAAGGCGGCATCGAGATAGCTCTTTCCGCATTCGATCAATTCGCGAGCGTAATTTAGGCGAGTGCGGCGATGAAAAGCCAGAGGTGTCGACCGCAAGTGCTGCTTGAAGTAGCGCCGAATCGTCGAAATCTCGACCCCGCTCAATCTCATAAGCCCCAATTCGTCCAGACGGTCTTGACGGTGTTCGCGCATGTAACCCAAGACGTTATGCAACCAGGGAGGCAAGGTGTCGGGAAAACGCTCGGAGCGGCAGCGCTTGCAGCCCCGCAAACCCGCCGCTATCGCTTCTTCCCGCGTTACATAGAATCCCACGTTTTTCAAGAGCGGTTTCTTGGCCCTGCAGGACGGCAGGCAGTAGATACCGGTGGAGTGCACGCCGACGTAGAAGACGCCGTCGAATCGGCCATCCTTGCACATCATGGCTTCGACCATCTGTCTGTAGCTCAGCTTCATTGCAGTCTAATTAATCATCGCGGATTGATTTGGTCTACCGATTTTCGAGAAAGGAACGTCCTGATTACCAAAATGCCCGTTTCACCCTTAGTTCTTACGCGAAACCGGCCTGAATGACGGCGCTCCGCCGCAGAGCCGGGACCGAAAAAACCTGTCTCATCGGTTGACAAGTCGTTACGGTTTCATATCTTGTCTGTCCGATTCTGGGGGTGTAGCTCAGTGGTAGAGCATGTGCCTTTTAAGCACAGGGCCGATGGTTCGATCCCATCCACCCTCATATTAAAACATAGTCGATTGAATGCACCATTAGCTCAGTTGGTAGAGCAGCTGACTCTTAATCAGCGGGCCCTAGGTTCGAGTCCTAGATGGTGCATTTTTTATTGGAGGAAGTAGTAGCTGTAAAGCTTGAGCATGGAAATCCTGCAGACAATCTTCGACTGGATTATACACCTCGACAAGCACCTTGCTGAATTGATCGCGCACTACGGTGTCTGGGTTTATCTGATCCTGTTTACAGTGATCTTTTGTGAAACCGGCTTGGTTGTTGCCCCCTTTCTACCAGGGGATTCGCTCTTGTTTGCTGTCGGCGCTTTGTCGGCGACCGGAGCTCTGAATCCGCATTATGCGTTCTTGATTATGGCAACGGCGAGTGTTCTGGGTGACAACACGAATTACGCGATTGGCCGCTTCATCGGTCCCCGAGCTTTCAGCGGGAGATATCGATTCCTCAAGCAGGAGTATCTGCTTCGAACTCAGGCTTTTTACGACAAGTACGGTGGCCGCACGGTGATCGTCGGGCGCTTCCTGCCCATTATCCGCACCTTCGCGCCGTTTGTCGCCGGTGTGGCCCAAATGAACCGGGCGAAGTATGTGCCCTATACCGTCGTCGGCGCCGTCTTCTGGGTCGGATTCTTCCTGTACGCCGGCTATTTCTTCGGAAACCTCCCGATCGTCAAGGACAACTTCGCGATAGTCATCGGCGTTATTATTCTGATCTCGGCTATGCCGGCGATTGTCGAAGTGATCCGCAGTCGATTTCGCAAGTCATCCGCTTAACCGGCCCTCTCAGCGGCCCGGCACCGCCAAACATTTCCATTGGGCGCTTGTTTACTATTCGTTAACTTGCCTGCGATGCGTTGGGTGTGCGTATCTGTCTTGCTCTTGCTGGTGCTGGGTTGCACCGTACGAAAACCGCTAACACGTGATCCGGTGATGGCTACCTATCGTCAGACCTCTCAAGCCAAACTCATTGACGCCTTGAAGTCGATACTGGATTCCGCGAATGTCCCACTGCTGCGCATCGATTATGCGGCGGGAAAGATCGTCAGCGACAGCTTTGAAGTCCTGCCAGAGTTCTGCGATTGCGGCAAGAACTTCTTCGGTGCCGAATACCCTGGTACCCGGCGCGGGCAGATGGTAATAGATGTGTCTGCGCAACGCGACGCCAAGGTTAGTCTCCGTCTGGGGACACTCCTGAGTATCAGGGCAAACAACAAGCAAGTGCACTGCACATCATTCGGAATCCTCGAAGAAAAGATCATTTCCCAACTCGACAGTCGCTTGGGGGTTGCAAGGACTCATGGCCAAGATTGAGGTCAAGCGCGGCGGCATCATTGAAAAGGCCGCGATGCATTGCTGTCAGTTGGCGACGTTGGCGGTTGATAGTGTGCGCCATATCTTTACTCGTCCCTTCTACTTCAGCACCATCACAGAGCAAATGTATCAGATCGGAGTCCGGTCGCTGTCGATCGTTCTCTTGACATGTTTTTTCACCGGCATGGTTCTGGCGCTGCAAACGGGATATCAGATCGCCCGCTTTGGCGCCAAGGTCTACATCGGAATAGTCGTGGCCCTCTCGATGGTCCGTGAGCTCGGCCCGGTTCTAACTGCGCTGGTTGTCGCCGGACGTGTCGGCGCCGGCATCGCCGCCGAACTGGGATCAATGCAGGTGACGGAACAGATCGATGCGATGCGAGCCATGGCGACCAACCCGGTGAAGAAGCTGGTGACTACTCGTCTGATCGCCCTGCTGATCATGCTGCCGATTCTCACGATCATCGGCGATGTGGTTGGGATCATCGGCGGCATGCTGATTTCTCTCTATTCGTTGGGCCTGGATTTCAGCTTCTACAAATCGACGACTATTCAAGCGCTGTCTCTTCAGGACATCCTGACTGGAATGATCAAACCGGTGGTGTTTGCCTTCATTATTGCCATCGTGGGCTGCCATCTGGGACTGACGACAACCGGAGGAACCGAAGGTGTGGGCAAATCCACAACGATGTCGGTGGTCACTTCGTCGATTCTGATCTTTCTGTTTGACTTCCTGCTCGTGAAGATTTTCTTCTTAATTTTCGAGACCGGCTGAGGAACACCGAGTGATCAAACTCAGACAAATTCGCAAGAGTTTTGGCGAGGCCGAGGTGCTCAAAGGCGTAAACCTCGAAATAGGCGAGGGCCAGACGATCGTGATTCTCGGAAAGTCGGGTTGCGGCAAGAGCGTTCTGCTGAAAGTCATTCTGCGATTGCTCACGGTAGACGATGGAACGGTGGTCATCGACGATCAGGATACGACGCGATTCTCCGAGGAACAAATGGTGCCGGTGCGCAAGAAAATGGGTATGTTGTTTCAGTCGGCGGCGCTTTTTGACTCGTTCAACGTGAAGGAGAATGTAGCTTACATGCTGCGCGAGCATGCGGACATGACCGAACGGGAGATCGACGATCGGGTCGAGGAAGTGCTCACGTTTGTTCAACTCTCCGGAGTACAGCAGAAGATGCCCGCTGATCTATCAGGCGGCATGAAAAAGCGGGTCGCCCTGGCGCGGGCTCTGGCCTTTCGGCCGCGCTATCTTCTCTACGATGAGCCCACCACCGGTCTTGATCCAATGACGGCAAAGGCGATAAACGAACTGATTCGCAATACGCAGGAAGCGCATGATGTTACGTCGATCGTGGTAACTCACGATCTGATTTCCGCCTTCTATGTCGGCGATCGTTTCGCCTTAATCCGTGACGGTGTCGCGGCTTTCGACGGAACGCCGGAGCAATTCAAGGCTTCCAGTGATCCGTTTATTGTCGAATACCTGGCGGCGGCGCAGGAGTATCATTAGCAATGTCGCGCGAAATCAAAGTCGGTATCACTATCATTGCGGCCGCAGTCCTGCTCGTGATCGCCGTCTTCACGATCGGTGACCAGGAAGGTGTCTGGAAATCCAAGTATGCGCTGCGCTTGAGGTATGACGACGTTTTTGGATTGCTTCCCGGCTCGCCCGTCCGCCTGGCGGGTTTGCGTGTCGGCACTGTGAAAGACATCTACTTCTCGAAAGAAAATCCCGGCAAACTGGAAGTGGTGCTGGATATCGATGAGTCAGTGCAGCAATATATTCGCTCAGATTCGCGCGCTTTGATCGGGACACTCGGACTTCTGGGAGATAAGACGATTGAGATCTCCGCCGGTTCCGATTCGGCGCGGGTTCTTGCAGAAAACGAGTATCTCCTTGCCGGCAAGTCTTCTTCGATCGAGGCGATCATTGCCGAAGGCGGCGAAGCCGTTGAGAACATCAAGCTGGCGGCGCATCATGCCAAAGAAATCATTGAGAAAATCAACAACGGCACGGGTTCACTCGGGCTGTTCGTGAATGACCCCAACGTATACTTCGATCTCGATAAATTGCTCATCCTGACCGAGCGGCTCACCAAACAACTTGAATCCGGTAGTGGATCGTTTGCGAAGTTCGTAACAGATTCCACCCTTTATGTCGAGCTGCGCAACTTGATGTCCAACACGAACGTGCTCTTTGATTCGCTGTCGAACGGCGACGGTACGCTGGCACGCTTGCTGAACGACCCCAAGCCATTCGAAGACATCAGCACCATCGTCGCCGATTGGCGAACGATTACCAACCGAATCAACTCCGGCGAAGGTGCGCTCGGACAGTTGTTGGCCAATGACACTCTCTACTACAACCTGAATCGCACCCTCGATCGCGCCGAAGCGTTATTGGAAGATTTTCGCCTGAACCCCGGCCGCTATCTTAAGCTTCGCATCTTCTAGCCTTTAATTCAGCACATAGTCCACTGGCAAGCGACGAGCCTTTGTAGATGTTTCATGCTTATGCCACCTACTCCACCGGTGACCAACACCCGCTCCCCGTCTCAGCAGCGGACTGTTCTTTCAGCTGACCCTCTCCACTTCTAAACAAATCGTTTCAACGCGATGCAGAGAGAAGCGGCACCTGCGTCAATACAAGCTAAATCGATGTACTTTAGTTGCACATTCCCGTGTAAACTTGTAGTTATTGTCGATGATTGGTCGAAATATTTAGCGAATTGCGATCGTGCTAATGCCACGGACAAGAAACGCAGACGGATGGACCTGTCTGCAATGGATATCTGGACAGCAGCGTGATCCGCAAGCAGAATCGTGATTGAAAAAAAAGTAACGGAGGCAGAAATGAAAAGCGCTATTGTCACAATCTCCCTAATCCTGGCTCTTGCCATCTTGCTTTTGCCGATCAATGCCGGCGCACAGAATTTTGATCGCTTGCTGGACGCCCTGACACGTCTTGAAAACACGCTGAAAGCGATCAAGGCGCAGGCCGTGAATCCGGCAGCTCAAGCGCCGGTAATGGCCGATGCTGAAGGAGGCGTCGTCAGCGCTCCGTCATCGACATTGTCTGATGACGCATTATTGGTGGCTTCGCAGTTGACTGAAGTCGTAACGGAAATGAAGCAGGTAGTGGAAGATACCAAGAAAGCCGAAAGTGCTCGCCCAAAGAATCCGACTTCCAGCAGCCACGGCAAAATCACACTGTATGGTGTCGCTCACGGATCATACTATCAGCGCGAAGGGGCATCGCGGTCGTCGAACTTTGAAATGAGAACGGTTCAATTGGGCGCAAACGGTTCGCTGAATGATTGGGCCAAGTACCAGTTCATCGGTGAATTTGCTAAATCACCATCGCTTTTGGACGCCAAGATCACCGTTTCACCGAGCAAGCAAATCAGCTTTGAGGCCGGCCAGTACAAGCCGCCGTTCTGCACCGACAATCTGCGCGCTACAACGGCCATGCCGTTCGTGACGGCCTCGATGGCCAAGGCTCTGGGGCCGAGTCGCGACGCCGGTATTTCTGCCGGCTACAACCGCGCGCTGACGGAGAAAACCAACTTCAAGCTCGTGGGCGGTGTCTACAACGGCGCGGCGGCAAACACTGCAGATGCCAATCGTGACAAGAATCTGATGTCTCGCGCCGAATTTGCCTATGCTAAGAATTTGACCTTGGCAGCCAATATCCTGACCGGAACGACCAATGCTGCCGATTCTTTGAAACAGAACGTCGATTCCTGGGGCGGATCTGCGACCTGGTCGTGGAATCGCTCGATCGTCGAAGCGGAGTTCATACACTCGCATGTCGGTACAACCGACAAAGCCGGCTGGTACTTGTGGGGAGGCCAGAGCTTTGAAACCGGCAGTCGCTTTGTGCCTGAAGTGCAGTTGTTGGCCCGCTGGGAACAACTCGACAATAACCGCGATGTCACCGGCAATCGCACCAGCCGCATTGTGCTGGGTACGAACCTGTACATCGATGGCAAGTTTACCAAGTTGCAGTTCAACTACAACATAAACGGTGAACAGACGAATGAGGTTAGCAATAACGAAGCGCTGGTAAACCTGCAGCTGTCGTTTTGATCAGTAGTCTATTCGGGCGGTTATACCGGTCATCAATAAGTATAGCCGCCCAGAGCAAAGCGCCGACGGACTCGGGTCAATCGTTTCCGTGGCGATCTGGGCAGTACGCTGCTGCAGAATCTTGAAAGCATGTAGTTTGAGTAGACGGCAAAAAATCAAACGGGGCGTTGAATTCAAAGTTGTGGAAAGATCAAAGGAGAAGATCATGAAATGGAAGGACATCAGGATCGGGCAGAAACTCTACATCGGATTTGGGGCAATCCTGATCTTAACTCTCGTGGTTGGTATGGTCGGGTACAGCGGCCTTCAGAGTGTTGGGAACGAGGTCAAAGTTGCGGATGACGCCAGCCAAATCGTTGTTAGCGTCAAAGACCTCGCTGTTGCCCGACGAGATTTTCAGATCAATGTTGACCAGAAGTACGTTGAAGCGGCAATGGGATACATGGAAAAAATAGAAGCGCTGCTCAAGGAGACAAAGTCTCGTGAAACCCATGAAGAGATGATTCGCGCCCTCACGGAGATCGAAGAAATCCAGCGCGAGTACAAAGGCATCTACTCGAAATGGATTGAAGCGCGCACACACGAGTACGAAATCGAACAAGACATCAAATCCGTGGAAGAAAAGGCTCGCGACATCATCCGAGGCAGCAGCAGCGCAGAGGCCAAGAAGATTCTCTTCATGTATCAGGATGCGCGCAACCCGTACAAAGACTATCTACTTGGTCACGAGGACGAACGCGCCACGACCGCACTCAAGCGACTTGAAACGCTTATTGATGAAGCACGCGGGTTCAATAGCAACGTCACTGCGTTATTCACCGAGTTTCGTGACAACCTCAAAGAGCTACGCGAGACCTACGACGAACGCATTGAAACCCAAGAGGAAGTCCTGGCTCTGGCCCCGAAATTTGTTGCGGCCGCCGACAAAGTGCACGAACTAGGGCTGACCGCTATGAAGAACGAACAGTCGTCCGCAACGACGTTGATGATCTTGTTCGTCACCCTGAGCATCGCGCTTGGGGCTGTCGCCGCCTACATCATCGCCCGCAATATCTCCCGTCCCTTGGGCGAGATGACGCGAGTGGCCAACGATGTCGCCGTCGGTGATGTCCAGCACGATATCCATATCAATCAGAAAGACGAGATCGGGCAACTCGGCGAGGCTTTCCGCAGTCTCATCGACTACATGAAGAACCTCACCGGCGCCGCCCAGCAGATTGCCGCCAACAATCTCACCGTCCGCGTCGAACCCAAGTCGGAACGCGACGCCCTCGGGGTCGCCTTCAAGACCATGACCACCAATCTGGCCGCCATGATTCGTGAACTCACCGATAACGCGTCGCAACTGGTCTCCGCCTCCACCGAAATCGCCTCCTCATCCGAACAGATGTCGCGCGGTTCGCAGGAGCAGACCAATCAAACGGCGCAAGTGTCCTCCGCGGTCGAAGAGATGACCGCGACGATCGTCGAGTCCTCCAAGAACGCTGCCGAAGCATCCAATATGGCCAAGGAAGCCGCCGGCGCTGCCACCGAGGGCACCCAGGTTGTTTCCCAGACCATCGACGGCATGAACAAGATTGCCCAGGTTGTCCAGGGTTCCGCCAAGACGATTCAGGATCTGGCCAAGTCCTCCGACCAGATCGGAGAGATTATCGGCGTCATCGACGATATCGCCGACCAGACCAACCTCCTGGCGCTCAATGCCGCCATCGAAGCCGCCCGTGCCGGAGAGCAGGGACGCGGCTTTGCCGTCGTCGCCGACGAAGTGCGCAAGCTCGCCGAGCGCACCACCAAAGCGACCAAAGAGATTACCGATATGATCAAGGGGATCCAGAGCGACACCAAGGGTGCCGTGACTTCGATGGAACAAGGGATTCAAGAAGTCGAATCGGGCCGCCAGTTGGCCGACAAGGCTGGCGAGAGCCTGAACGCGATCCTCAACTACGCCCAGCGGGTGCAGGACATGGTCTCGCAGATTGCTTCGGCTTCCGAGCAGCAATCAGCCGCTTCCGAGCAGATTGCCCGCAATGTCGAATCGATCGCCAAGGTCACCCGCGAGAACGCTTCCGGCGTCGAGCAGTCCGCCTCCGCCGCCGAGCAGCTCAACCGCCAGGCTGAAGGGCTACGCACCATGGTCAGCAAGTTCCAGGTGGCGAAGTAACGAAAAACAAGGAGACTGTATATATGGAAACCAAGAACAGCGAAGTTCAGGCCCGGAAAGTCTCGGACGAGATCCTGCAACTGGTGAGTTTCAACATCGGCTCCGAGGAGTTCGGCGTGGATATTCTCAAGGTGCAGGAGATCAACCGCATGGTCGAGATCACCCGCGTCCCCCGCTCGCCGGAGTTCGTCGAGGGGATCATCAACCTGCGCGGCAAGGTGATTCCGATCATCGATCTGCGCAAGCGTTTCAACCTGGAACTCTCCGAGCACGACAAGAACACTCGCATCGTCGTCGTCGATATCGACGGCCAGACGATGGGGATGATTGTCGACTCGGTCTCCGAGGTCTTGAGAATCCCGGCCAGTACCATCGAGCCGACTCCCGATGTGGTCACGTCTATCGAATCCGACTATATCCGCGGCGTCGCCAAGCTCGACAACCGGCTGTTGATTTATCTCGATTTAGCCAAGATTCTCTCCGGCGAAGAGTACAAAATGCTCGCCGAAGCATAGCCAGGGTCAGTTCACGTTCGGGGAGAGTTACCGATAGATAAAGGTAGTAGGGGTTAACCCACAAAGATCAGTCAGAGTGTGGACGCACAATTAGCATCCATGCCTAGAATAGAGATTACAGGGGGCAGAAACTGCAACAGTTTCTGCCCTTCGTTCATTGAAGCAGGGCGATCGCCGTTCTTGTGCCATTGGGGGAGCGATCTTCACCTGTCTTTCGCGTTCGAAGTGGATCTTCGCCGATTCCGAAAACAACTGGGGCATTGACTCGGACGGCGCTTCGCGGACAGAAAGGAAGTGGGTAAGATGAAGCTCAAACTCAACATCATGAGCAAGGTGATGCTGGCAACCAGCACAATGCTGGCGGCAGCTATCGCCATCTGCGTCATTGTTTCCAGTCAGCAAAGCAGCACACACTTAACGGAGGCTGCGAAAAGCGATTTGGCGCACCTGGCCGCAACGGCGCGCGCCATGTGCGAACTTCAGGCTGAAAACGCAAAGACTAAAGTACAAGCAGATTTGGCCATGGCTCGCAGCGCCTTTGCCACACTGAGCAATAATCAGGTTTCCGTTCAAGATGGCAAACTGATCGCTGGTAGTCATGCCCTTAACGGCGACACGCGTTTTGTTGACGATGTCACTCAACGCACCGGTTCTTTTTGCACGATCTTCATGAAGAGCGGAAACAAAGCTATTCGTATCGCCACGAGCGTCAAGGACAAATCGGGCAATCGTGCCGTCGGCACGGCGTTGTCGGATGCCGTCTATGAAGCGGTTTTTGAACGCGGCCGCAGTTTCAGCGGTCGAGCCGTTGTTGTTGATGACTGGTACGTCACAGCCTATGAACCGATTCGGGATCGACGCGGAGATATCGTTGGCGCACTGTTCTGCGGGACAAAGGAACAATCTCCGTTGCTCCGAAAGGCACTCCTGGGACAGAAAGTCGGGACAACTGGTTACATCTATGCCATTGACAGCGAAGGCACTCTCCGCGTACATCCGGCCAAGGAAGGCTCGAATATTATCAGCTACGACTTCATCAAGGAAATTGTCGCCAAGGGACCGAAGCTGTCTGACGGCGAAATCGGCTGGATTGTCTATCCCTGGATTAACAAGGAACTGGGCGACACCCAAGCTCGAGACAAGATCGTCGCCTATACCTATTTCAAGGATTGGGATTGGATCATCGGCGTTGGCAGTTACCTTGATGAATTTACAGCCCCAATCAATTCGGCGCGAAACACGATGTTGGGTTTGGGATTAGTGCTCATCATGATTTCCCTGGCACTGAGTTATGTCTTTGCTCGCTCTCTCTGCAAACCGATGCGGGCGATGGCCGCGGCTGCACACGGTATTGCTCGCGGTGAAATCAACCACAACCTCGATATCAAGTCCCAGGATGAGGTCGGCGCGCTGGCGCACTCTTTCGAAGAACTAACTGACTACATCAGGTACATGGCAACTGCTGCGCAGGATATTGCCCAGAACAATCTGACCGTAGAAGTGGAGCCGCGCTCCGAAGGAGATATCCTGGGTCATGCGTTTGCTTCGATGGTCAAGAACCTACGAACAATCGTTGGTGAACTAGGCAATAGCGCCATGCAGCTGGTCAGCGCTGCTACCGAGATCGCTTCCTCCTCCGAGCAAATGTCGCGCGGCGCACAGCAACAAACCGATCAGACGAGCCAGGTGTCCAGCGCCGTTGAAGAAATGACGGCGACGATCGTTGAGACCTCCAAGAACGCCGGCGAAGCTTCGGGAATGGCAAAACAGGCTGCAAATGCCGCCAAGACCGGCGCCGCGGTAGTCGCCCAGACTATCGAAGGTATGAATCGTATCACGGAAGTAGTACAGACTTCCGCAAAGACGATTCAACAGCTGGCCGACTCCTCCGACAAGATCGGCGAGATCATTGGCGTAATCGACGATATCGCCGACCAGACCAACTTGCTGGCACTCAACGCCGCTATTGAGGCTGCTCGCGCCGGCGAACAGGGCCGCGGCTTTGCCGTCGTGGCTGATGAAGTACGCAAGCTGGCCGAACGTACCAGCAGCGCTACCAAAGAAATCGCCGACATGATCCGCGGCATTCAGCGGGATACTGAGGGTGCAGTCGGCTCGATGAAGCGCGGTATCACCGAAGTTGATTCCGGGCGCACTCTCGCAGACCAAGCCGGCGAAAGCCTGAACTCAATCCTCGAGTACGCCCAGCGAGTGCAGGACATGATTGTGCAAATCGCGTCAGCGTCAGAGCAGCAGTCGTCGGCTTCCGGACAGATCGCACTCAATATTGAAGCGATTGCCAATGTCACCAAGGAAAACGCGGCCGGAATTGAACAGGCGGCTTCGGCGGCGGAAGAGCTAAGTCGTCAGGCTGATGGATTAAATTCCATGGTAAGTCGCTTTAGACTCACGGGCGGGAGATAAACGACTCTGCCGTTGTTGCAGGAAGCGCGCTTGGCTTGCCATAAGAACCTGCACCAGGCGATTTCCCGTACTGCCATGAAAGCTCATTCGAAAACGGTCGAAGCGCAGTTTGAGCGCGTTTCGGCCGTTTTTTCTGACATCGGTTTTTTGTAACAATTACATCAGTAGCCCGTATCTTCTCCCACGTGATTCTCGTCGAAGCAATCTCCAAAAGTTACGGTACGTTGAAGGCGGTCGATCAAGTGTCCTTCGAAGTGCACCCGGGTGAAGTGTTCGGTTTGCTCGGACCGAATGGCGCCGGCAAATCGACAACCATCAACATGATGGTTGGAGTGCTTCGACCTGACAGCGGGCGAATCCTCCTCGACGACGGGACCGATCCGCTTGATCCCAAAGCAAGGCGGCGGCTCGGCAGCGCTCCTCAGGCGCTTGCGATCTATGAAGAGTTGACGGCAGAAGAGAACTTGAACTTCTTTGGGCGGCTCTATGGACTCCACGGTGCCACCCTGAAGAAGCGGGTGGCCTACGCCCTGGAACTCTCGGGACTGGAAGATCGCAAACGCGATATCGTCGCCAAGTATTCGGGCGGAATGAAGCGCCGCCTCAACATCGCCTGCGCTCTCGTTCATGATCCGCAGGTGTTGTTCTTCGATGAACCCACGGTCGGCGTCGACCCGCAATCGCGCAATCTGATCTTCGAGAAGATTGAACTTCTGAAGGCTGCGGGCAGAACAGTTGTTTACACGACGCACTACATGGAGGAAGCGCAGCGACTGTGCGATCGCGTTGCCATCGTCGACCATGGACGCATTCTCGATCTTGATACGGTCCCGCAACTCATCCTGAAACATGGGGGGGCTGCCGTGGTAACAGGCGAATTGGAATCGAGGCCGCCGGCCGCAGTTGAACTCCCCGGCGACCTTG
Source organism: uncultured Ignavibacteria bacterium (assembly GCA_964576925.1). Lineage (GTDB taxonomy): Bacteria > Zixibacteria > MSB-5A5 > CAIYYT01 > CAIYYT01 > JADJGC01. Next base: position 321,878 of record CAZNWJ010000001.1, read on the forward strand.
AGGACTTGACATTACGCTTTGAGAGTTCGCAACCATTTGTTGACATCGCGAATCTGAACACCAAAGGAGTCAACTTTCGCTCCCTGCACGTGGAGCGCCCCAATCTTGAGAGCGTCTTCCTCAACCTAACGGGACGGAGGCTCCGCGACTGATGCAAGCGATCTTCACCTTGGCTATGAAGGACCTGCGTTTGTTGCTACGCGACAAACCCGGGCTTTTCTGGGTCCTCGTGTTTCCGCTGTTGATGGCCCTGTTTTTCGGTTCGATCTTCGGCGGTGAGGGCGGAGGCGCACGCTCCCTGAAGATCGCGGTTGTCAGTGAAGATGCTTCGCCGCTGGCAAAGCAGTTTTACGAACAACTCGCCAAATCCGCAGCTCTTCGCGTGAGTTCGATGCCGAAAGACTCGGCCCAGATACTCGTCAAGCGGGGGCAGTTGGTGGCCTGGGTCGAATTCAAATCGGCGGCCGAGGGGGTCTTTGGGCTTTTCTCCGACGAGTCGGGCGGCATCGAGGTCGGGATTGACCCGGCGCGTAAGGCGGAAGCAGGTTATCTTAACGGTTTAATCAATCAAGCCTACTTTGCGCTTCTCCAAACGACCATGAGCGACCGCGCCGGACTCCAGAATGAACTGCACCGTAGTCTGGCGGCACTTGATACAGCTTGGGGGGTCGACGAAAACGAGCGGCGAACGTACCGGCAATTTCTCGGAAGTCTCGAAGCCTTCATGGGCAACATGGACAGCGTAAACCGGTTGGAGTCCGGACAGGGTTCGACCCGTAAGTCGGCAGGCATGACCGGGCCTGAGATCAAGTTCACCGATGTCGCGGACGAGCGCGTCGGGCCGCGATCGTCGTTTGAAATCACCTTTCCGCAATCTATCCAGTGGGGGCTCATCGGCACGGCAGCGGCGTTCGGCCTCTCAATCGTCATCGAGCGAACCCGCGGCACCTTTCTGCGGCTGCGGTTAGCGCCGATCTCGCGCGCTCACATTTTGGCCGGTAAGGGACTCGCTTGCTTTATCGCGAGCGTCGTAGTCGGTATTGTCTTGATGTTGATTGGGGTGTTGATCTTCAAGGTGCAAGTTGCGTCTCCACTCGGACTGGCAGCAGCCCTGCTCAGTTCCGGAGTCTGTTTCGTGGGTTTGATGATGCTGATGAGTGTCATCGGCAAGACCGAAGCTTCTGTTGCAGGTGCCGGCTGGGGAATCTTCTTGGTCTTCTCAATGATTGGCGGGGGCATGGTTCCGTTGATGATGATGCCGCCCTGGATGGTGACAATCAGTCATTTTAGCCCGATCAAGTGGAGTATTCTCGCTACCGAAGGCGCCATCTGGCGCGGGTTTGGGATCTCCGAAATGCTGATGCCCCTTGCAATCCTGTGCGGTATTGGCATTGTCGGATACGTTGCCGGGGTCTCGATTCTTAAGCGTGCTGATGGCTGAGCCAGCTTGACCGCACGATCTGCCCACTAATTAAGACTAACAAACTGCTTCTCTGCCAGTTCGCGATAAACCGGGGATCGTTGCAGTAGTTCTGAATGGGTTCCTTCGTCGATGATGCGCCCCTCTTTCAAGGTCAGGATGCGGTCTGCCTTCTGAACCGTTGCCAGTCGGTGCGCAATGATTATTGCCGTCTTGTCGACCACAACTTTTTCCAAAGCATCCTGAATCAGCCTCTCCGATATTGAGTCGAGAGCAGAGGTTGCCTCGTCGAGAATCAACACGGCTGGATCTTTAATCACGGCTCGCGCCAGGCATAACCGCTGTTTTTCTCCTCCGGACAACGTGACGCCGCGTTCGCCGACGAGCGTTTCGTATCCGCCGGGCAAACTCGAGATAAATTCGTGCACATTGGCAACCTTGGCTGCCGCTATGACCTGCTCGCGTTGGGCCTCCGCTAGTCCATAAGCAATATTCTCGTGAATCGTGCCGTTGAAGAGCAGCGGTTCTTGATCGACGAGCGCGATATGATCTCGCAGCGATTTGAGGGAGATTTGGCGAAGGTCCACTCCGTCCAGTAGCACGCTGCCCTGCTGGGGATCGTAGAAGCGCATAATCAGATTAACAATCGTGCTCTTGCCGCCGCCCGAAGGTCCGACAATCGCGATCTTTTCGCGCGGGGCGATCGTCAGGTTGAAGCGCTCAATGCTGAATCCCTTCTCGTCGTAAGAAAAGCCTACGTTGTCAAAGCGCACTTCGCCGCGAACTGCCTTCAGAGTCACCGCACCGGCTGCGTCGACAATGTCGACCGGTTCGTCAAGATAGGCGAAGACACGATCGACGGAGGCCATGATGGCCTGCAACTCTACTCGGGCGGATGCCAGCCCCTGTACCAGGTTGTTCATCCAGGCCATTACCAGAAAGAAAGCAAACAGCTTGCCCGTGGTAAGCTGCTCGATGACGATCAAATAGGAACCGACGCTCAGCACGACGATGACGCCCATGAAACTAAGAATCATGACGCTGGTTCGCGACACTGACTGCGTAACGCTGAACCTGATTATGACGGCCTTAAGCCGTTCAAGCACCGACTCGATTCTCAGCAGTTCGGCGACTTCTCGACCAAATGCCTTAATCGTCTTGACGCCAACCAGGCTTTCTTGCATGCGAGCCGATAACTCGGCCGTCGTTTCCTGATGCTGGCGCGACACGCGGTTCATGAAGCGCCCAAAGCGGGCGGTGAGATACCACGTCAAGGGAATCGGCACGAGCGCAAGCAAGGTCAGAAACCAGTTGGTAGCGAAAAGATAGCCGAGGATGGCGATGAGAAACATCAGGTTGGCCAACGCGCCAATCAGGATGCTTGTGAAAACTTCCTGCATCCGACTGACGTCAGACATCGCGCGAGACATGATCTCGCCCACCTGGTGCTCTTGGTGAAACTTCAGAGATAAGCGTTCGAGGTGAAGGAACAGCTCGGAACGAATATCCGCAATGATGCTGCCTCCGACGCGGGCGCCAAGGTAGTCGCGCAGCCAACTCAGGAAGAAGACGACTACATAAACACCGACAACGACCAGACAGAAGTAAACTGCGCTGTGCCAGTACCCCGGTTGGCCGCGGCGGGTGATCATTTCGGGAATACCCGAGTCAATCAAGTACTGCAACGCCGCCGGCAGTGCCAACTGCAAGACCGCCGTAGCCGCGGTCGCCAGCAAGGCCACCAACTCCCATTTCCAGTACGGCCGCAAATACCGCCACAGCCGCTTAGTTCTTGATGTAACGAGGGTCATTCTTCCAATCACCAAAATACTTGTTGGCGGCGAAACGGAATGCGCGCTGCGAAAGTGAGGTTTTCATCGAGTCCGATCGCTTGTCGAGCAGTTCCCGCCACAGCCCGACGCGCCCGTCGTCCAGGTCTGCCGAAGGGACAAATCGCAGGCTGCTTTCGTATTGATCACCCGCTTCGGCCCACCAGCGGGGTGAAAGAAAACGGCTTCCAAAGGTCTGTTCATAGTACTCACGCCGACGATCGCAATCGCATCCGGGAAAATGCATATAGCCGTGGCAGGCCCACATCAGGCTGGATTCGCGATTTTCAAGTTCGCGATCGATGAAAGCGAAGGTTGCATCCAGCGTACTGCGCGTTTCTCCGGGATGATTGAAAATCAAGTTGGCCCGGTGTAGGACCCGATGCTCCGACATTAGGTGGCTGACTTCGCGAAAGCGCTCCAGGAACCTCTCCGGCTGCTTAGACTTCCGCATGATTGTCAACATCTCTGGAGCACAACTTTCAATTCCCAGCTGAATCTCCACCTTCATTCCTGCGAACAACTTGATATCGTCCTCATCAAGATACTCAGGACGCGTCTCCAGCGTAACCCAGAAGGAAGGTTGCGTTTCTACCAGTCGCCTCAGAAACTCCTTGCGCCAAGCCGGACGCATTCCGAAGCAAGCATCGCAGATGGCGATGGAATTCGCTTTGAAGCGGCGGTGCGCTTCCCAGATTTCGTTGACGGCCAACTCGGGAGGAAAAGCGCGCCAGCGTTGGTCCTTTAACGGCTCCATGCAGAACGAGCAGGCGAAAGGACAACCGCGCGAGAGAAAGATGTAGATGTTCGGCAGCCCCTCCGGAAAATTCTCGGCCACGAATGACTCCGCGAGAGTCCAGTTGTGCCTGACGAACTCTGGCTGGGGAAACGTCGGCGCATGCTTGATCTGTGTTTCCTGAGGACGGCCGTGAGTTCTTGCGCCTTCCGCGATCTCTTTCAGGGCCAATTCCCCTTCACCGCAGACCACAAAGTCAAACAGTCGCTCAGGTGTGTCAAACTCCATTGGCCGCGCCGACGGATGATAGCCGCCGACGACGATCACGCGGTCGGGATACAGCTCGCGGCAGATGCGCGCAATCGTCAACGTCGATTGATAAGAAAGACTCGTCCAGCAAGAGATCGCCAGCACGTCGAATTCTCGGGTCGACAAGAACTGGCGAACGTGGCGTTCAAATCTGGAAATCTGCAGGGGTGTATTGGGCCGGCCGGTAGTAATCTCAAGGTCGGCATACTCGATTTTGAAGAACTGCGCGAGGTACGAAGCCAGCAACAACTGGGAAGTCTTCAACTCAACACGTTCCATCCAGGCTGGATAGTGGAAGCAGGACGGATAGAGCAGGAGAATTGAACTTAGATCGCATTGGCCCAAGGCCGATCACGATCCCTTCACAGCCGTCGGCTGTAACTGGCTGAGCACGCGGGTCACGCACTCGTTATCGGGCGGAGCGGGAATTCCCCGCTCTTGCTCAATGCGATAAGTGCAGTAGGGATTGTCGGCCCGACACCCTGAGGCAGCCACGGACGTGGTCGTGCAACCGCCGCGGCACAGCGGCAGATACCGGCAGTCGTGGCAGAAACCCTTGGCCTGGTCTTTCGTGAACTTGCGATTATAAGCAAACGCGTTCGGGTTGTTCCAAATCGCGGCAAAAGACGAATCGCGAATGTTCCCTTCGACGTGCGTCTCCGGCATCGACAAACAGCCCTTGATCGTGCCGTTCGATTCGATTCCGACCACGCGGGTTCCCGCGTAGCAGCCGAAGTAGGGGACATCTTCCCAGAGCTCGACGCCATAGCAGCCGTAATAACCGATGTTTTCCCCAACGTCGATAATAATCTGGCTTTGATCCTTGCGATACTCGAGCATCTTCTGGACAAGCTTCTCGAAATTGGCTACCGAAAGTACCAAATTCTTCATTTCGTTCATCCTGCCGGTGGCGGTGGTCATTTGGATGCGCCACACCGGGCAGCCGCAATCGATCAGGATCTGTCGCATCTGATCGAGTTCGCCAATGTTGATATTGGATATCTGGCTTTCGGCACAGAACGGCACGCCTTTGTCAGCCATCATGCGCATCGCTCGCGTCACGGCTGCGTAGCTGTCTTCGCGCTGCCGGATATGATTGTGAGTTTTCTCGGTGCCGTCAAAACTGACGCCGATTCTCCGAAAGCCGATTCGTTTGAAATCGTCCACGATTTCTTCCGTCACTGCCAATCCGTTGGTGATCAGGCAGGTCTTGACGCCGGCAGCCACGAACTTTTCCGCCAAAAGACGCCAGTCCTTGCGCAGTAACGGCTCGCCGCCTGACAAAGCCATCACTTCGGTGCCCATTTCGATCAGCTCATCCGCCAGCTTCAGCGCTTCGGCTGTGGTGAGTTCATCGGGACGTTGTTTTCCTGCCGCCGTTCCGCAGTGGATACAGCGCATGTTACAGGCAAATGTGATCTCCCAGACCACCGATTGCGGATAAAACTTGAAGTCGCTCATACCTGGGTCTCCTTTCGTGCGGCAGCCTGCTGTTGGCGTGAAGCGGCGATAATCTCGAGCATTGGATTGAGGTTATGTTTCCAGCCGAGGCACATTTCCCGGTGCTGCAGACCACGATCGACTCGCTGCGCCGGGCATCCACCCAAACAGATGGGAAGCAAGCTGCAGCTGGAACATTCTTCGTCTTCAAAGGCATTGAACTCAAATAGTCGCGTGAAGTTGGGATGCGTGTAGTCGACGGTGTCCCGGATATTCCCCATGATCTTCCCGCTGTCCCCGACATAATTGAAACACCGATAGAGATTTCCTTCGTGATCAACCAGGAAGGCGTTGACACGCTGCGCCATGCAGAAGGCGCTTGTCGGAGAAGGCAACTTCTCGATGCGAAAACCGTGCTTGAGCAGCAGGCGGAAATACTCGGACTCGACACCGGAAAAATCAGGATTGCTGTAACACGAATCGGTAATGTTGGAGCACGCAATCGATGCCGGTTCCAATTGGCCAAAGTAGATTCCGACTTTGCGCTGAAGTCCGGCCGCCTTGAGTTCCTCGAGCAATTCTTCGATGTCGGCAGCCGCAAAGCTCTTGTCGACGTTGATCCGGATACCCACCATCATGCGCGTGCAGGCGTACTTGATGTTTTCCACAATCTGAGCGAAACTGGGCTTGCCGTTCTTGAGAGGCCGTTTGGTTTCATGTATCCGGGCCGGGCCGTCCAGGGTCACCTGGATCATCGAGACCTTCAGCTCGACGAGCTTTTCCACAACTTCGCGGTTCAGGAGATAGCCGTTGGAAATCATGGTCGCAGTGTATTGAAAGTTCTTAACCTTCGCCATTTCCAGCATCGATTGCGAGACATCTTCAATAACGTCAAGGGCTAGCAGCGGCTCACCGCCATACCAGCAAATGTCGACATGACGCAGCGCGTCCGCGCGGGTTTCGACAAAAGCAATCAGCGCTTCGATGACCTCCGGCGACATCTTCCCTTTCTTATTGCTCTCAAAGCAATATGTACACGCCATATTACAAGCGAGTGTGGGGGCGACGACTAATCCCAATTCAGTCATATCAAAGCGACTCATGCCGTGCGTGAATTTGATCGACTGGTACTCCTCCTGACTGTCCGGGTAGGCAAAGCGGCCGTATTCAAGTTGCTTCAACAATTCACTCTCAGCAGCACTCAAGGGGGTCGCGCCGTTGGTTTGCCTAATCTTCTCCGCCAATTGCAGATAACTCTGGTAGTTTTCCGTCGTCATCAGCGCGACGGCGCCGGAGCGGGCATTAAACGCGATGTAGTATCCGTCATGCCAGGGTTGAAAGTGATTGAAGCGGGAGATTTTGGTCATGGTGAGCTCTGTGAGCCGGAAAATCGACCAAGCATGGCGAGGGCGTTTTGCCGCCCCCGCCAGACTACCTACCGAGTGAGTTATTCAGTCTCGGTCGGAACGCCGTACATCGGCTTGATCCCGCAAACACCAGTGCACTTTAAAAAGCACTTGGTCGTGCAGGCATCAACGGTGGCTTCCATGGGGTCGATCAAATAAATCATCCGACTCCCTCCTGTTGAAACGTTGAAAGTGAGTTATGTGAGCTTGTGGCTCACGCGTATCGACCGTATCTGCGAAACGATGATACGTCCATCTCATTGCCGGGTCTGCCCACTGCTCTAATGCTGTTTGGTGGTGGAGTACGGGCTGCGATTCTGAGCCTGCTAGCTCGCGGCGGCAGGCCTGCCGTCTTAGTGATCGATCACGACAGAATGCAGTAGAGGTCGAGGACGCCATCAAAACCAGCCTGCCAGAGAACAAACCTTGAGCAAAGTGTCTACTAAGATGCGCAATGAATACGAAAAATGGAGTGTTTTGTCAAGTGCTAATTTTCACAAGCACCGTCCTTTTCGACAAAAATTGCCTTTTTTGACCAGTTAAGTAAGAGCAATCAGAGTTTACATCAGCAAGATGCAAACACTGACTGCAGTAATTGCCAGGTAGCTAAGATTAGCGGGCGTTCGGATCAGTTTGCATCACACCGCCGATATTGCCTTCTGTATCGTTGAAGTAGGCCAACCAACCGACCCCAGGAATCGGCATCTTCGGAACGACAATCGTACCGCCATGCTTCTGGATCTTCGTCATGTATTCATCGATGTTGGGGACTTCGATGGTGTTGTAGACATTGCCTTTGGGATCACGCCGGGGCATCATTCCGCCGTCGATTCCGGGCGATTTGGGATCACCGGTGCAGATCATCCAATATTCGACCGGCCCGTCCCATTTCTGGAATTTCCAATCGAAGACGTCGGTGTAGAATTTGCTGGCCCGATCCATGTTGTCGACATGGATCTCAAAATGGACTACTCGAGGCATTGGTGCTCCCATGATTGAGGTTACTGGTCAAGTCGATTACTGCTCAGATGTGGACGAGCGACCGGCGGTTGTGTCTAATGGAATTTTCTGCGAATCGCTCGCTTGAGACTAAGACGTTAATCTTTCAGTATTTTGGTGGCCTCCGGATTAAAGAGCACCCAAAAGGCGTAGACTCCGAGTGCAGTGCCGAAAGGTGGGCTGATGACATTTATGATCGCCATAATGATGACGACGATTCTCGCCCAAGCTTTCTTATTGAGAAGTCCCCATCCGCCAATCACTTCCGGGATTCCAGTCAGTATCGAGAAGCAACTGGCGATAATCCCGATGATCGTCAGGATGGCGAAGGCTTCCTCGCTACCCGTCAGAATCCCGCCACCAATGAACAATGCGAAAAGAAAGATCCCAAAGCACAGCGAGATGATACCCCAGATTACGAAGAGTATCCCCAAGAGCCGAACATGTTGTTCCATGATTCCTCTTACCCACCAAAAGATTAGCGTATACTGGTTATGACGAGTATAAATGCTTGAAGTTGCATCTGGCAAGTTTTGACTTTCGAGCGCCTTGCCTGCACCGTTTGCATCTGTCGGCAGATCAACAAGCTTGCGGCCGACGATCGACGCAGGAGCATCAGAAGCGTCATCGGTTGGAACCAAAGACCGTCGAGAAGGAGAATTGAGACATGAAAGCCCCAATTACGGCTGCACTGTTTTTCATCGCTATCATTGGAGTAAGAATGAGTAACGCGTCATCTAATCCAAGCGCACCAGTCGAGAAACTGGTGGCCACTGAGAAGGCATTTGCCCAGATGTCACTCGATTCCGGCATGACTGCGGCGTTTCTCTACTTCCTTCACGATGAAGCGGTCGTTTTTCGCCCGGGACCGATTAGCGGCAAGCGTTGGTACCAGGATCGTACAAACAACGAAGCCATCCTGAATTGGCAGCCTGAGTTTGTCGAGATTTCGTCTGCCGGCGACTTGGGCTATTCTACCGGCCCGTGGGAGTATCGATCGAGTCGTTCGGATACAGCGACTTACTACGGCCGATTTGTCTCGATCTGGCAAAGGCAGGCTGACGGTAACTACAAGGTGATGGCCGATCTCGGCATTGACCACGAAGCAATTGAGTTGCCGGTCGACTCATCCAAGGCAAGTCTCTCTACTCTTCCTGCAAGCGGCGCCGGCGAAGCTGCTTCGCATGACTCGTTGGTGGCGGAACTCAAGGCAGCTGAAGCGGCCTTCTCGAAAGCTTCGACCGAAGCCAGTTTGTCCAAGACTATGCAGATTTTCGGCGATGACAGGGTTCGAATCTTGCGGCCCGGAAAGCTGCCATGGATTGGGGCGAATGCGGCAGACTCGTTGCTTGCCTCCTCACATCTATTGAACGACACACGTTTCGCCGACGTCTCCGCTTCCGGCGACCTTGGTTACACGTATGGCTTTTTCACTCATTGGCCGGTGGGCGCATCACCGACCCAGGGGACCATTGACAGCTACCTCCGTGTCTGGAAGAAAGTTGGCTCCAACTGGAAGATTGCTCTGGATATCGCGTTGCCGATGAAGAAGTGATCTCAATAAGGCTCGCCTGCGGAAACTTTTGACGTGTTCGAGCGTTTAGCTTTTACTATGCGCAGCGAACGACTTCTCCTCTTCACCCTGGCGGCGATCAATTTTACCCACATCGTCGATTTCATGATCATGATGCCCTTGGGCCCGCAGTTAATGCGCCTCTTTGAGATTTCACCGCAGCAATTCTCAGCGCTGGTCTCGACCTATACGTTTTCCGCCGGCATCGCCAGTTTTGCCGGAGCCTTCTTGCTCGACCGATTCGATCGCAAACGCGCCTTGTTCGTAGCTTACTCCGGATTCGTCATCGGGACTTTTGCCTGCGCCTTGGCGCCAGGTTATCACTTGCTCCTCTCGGCGCGGATCATCACCGGCTGTTTCGGCGGCATCCTCTCCGCCTTGATTCTCTCGATCGTCGGCGACGTCATCCCCCACGAGCGCCGCGCCACCGCCATGGGAATCGTCATGGCGGCTTTCTCTGTCGCCTCGATCTTCGGCGTCCCGTTCGGGCTCTATATCGCCAACCAATTCTCCTGGCATGCACCGTTCTTCTTTCTCGGATTCCTGAGCTTGGTGCTTTTCGTCCCGATCATGATTTCTGTCCCGAGTTTGCGCGCCCATATGTCTTCTGATCAACCCCACCCCAGTCCGGTGCGGGTTATTGCCACAATTGCGCGTAATGGCAATCAAATGTCGGCGCTCTGGTTCACGATCATGCTCGTACTCGGACACTTTGCGATTATTCCCTTTATCTCGCCCTATATGGTCTCGAATGTCGGCTTTGCCGAGTCGGACCTGACGTACATCTACCTGCTTGGCGGTGCCGTAACCATTTTCACTTCACCGCTGATCGGTCGACTTGCCGACCGCATCGGCAAGCCAAGAGTGTACGCCATCTTCGCGATACTGACACTGATCCCGGTCTTCCTAATCACCAACCTACCCCACACCGCGCTGCCGATGGCTTTGGCAGTCACGACCATCTTTTTCGTGACCTCCAGCGGTCGTTTTATTCCAGCCATGGCAATGGTAACCTCAGCCGTTGCCCCGCAAAATCGCGGAAAATTCCTTTCGATTAACTCCGCCGCGCAGCAATTGACTGCCGGCGTCGCTGCCGCCTTCGCCGGCATGATTGTCACCAAGGACGCATCCGGTGCCCTGCTTCACTACCACTACGTTGGATACATCGCCATTGCCATTTCCATTCTCGCCATCTTGGTCAGCCGCCGCCTCCAGGTCGTAAGTTAGTCCGCCCGCGACCATCGCGTTTTGCTTGCACTTTCGGGCCGGACGCCTGATAATCTCTGTATGAAGCCAACCATGATCCAAGCGGCCGATGTCCGTCGCCGCCTCCTGGCTAACGACAACATTATCCTCGTCTCGGTGTTTGGCGATCAGTTGCACCGACATTCGCATCTTGAGGGCGCGATCTCTCTGGATGAGCTCGAGCGTCGAGCCGAACATCTCGATCGGCGGACAGCTCTCGTTTTCTACTGAGCGTGAGTAGCGGATGAAAGCGCCGTCAGTTTGGCGGCCGAGTATTCTGCGCGGGGCTTTGAAGATGTGCGCGTATTGGAAGGCGGGGTTACTTCATGGCATCGGGAAGGCTTTCCCATCATTCAATCAGCTTGACCCACGCCACTGCAACCCAAGTCGAACCCAACCTGCGAGGAAAGCGTGAACTTCTGTAACGGCGCTTGCACACCCAGCCGAGATGCCTGCAATCTTTAGCATATCATCCCCTCTCTGTTCAACGACTGCACAGCCCCTAACTTCAAGTCCTGCATTCAAGTATCACACCTACTCGCCTCTGCCCACGCGTCGTCGGGCTCGGCATACCGGTTGCGTTATCTCTTTCTCGCGAACGATAGAGAGGGAAGGAGAGACAACGATGGTCGCAACCGAAATGAAACGCGGATTTCCAAAGCAGCGATTTGAGAAGTCCGTCGAACCGCGAGTAAAGAAAGACGAAGACGGCTTCTTCATCTACACGCTCAGCGAAAACGTCAAAGTTTACTTCGAAGACTATTACGGATTTCTGGAACAAGTTGAGCAGCGCGCCCTTGCCGATATTGGCGACATCAAGTCCAAGGAAGCTGCTCTAAAACCGCATGAAACCGAGTTGCGCGCATACCTTTGTGCCCGCAAGAAGGTGCTCGAAACGCTGCTGCGCACGGTCTACGACTTCTATACCGAAGAAAACAACTTCGGCGTGGTGATGACGCCCTGGTGTTTCGGCACCGTCGTGCTCGAGAAAGTCGAGGCCTTTCGCGATAAGCTCGCCAAGGGCAATGTCGACGATAACGACCTGCCGGAATACACGTACGACGTCGTGCGCTATATGGAGGAAATCTATCGCAAGACCCTGCTGGATACCTTTGGGTTCCCGGAAAAAGCCTTCTCCATGCGCTGGCAGTACTCCGAGCTGCTTAAGCGTTATTCCAAGGCACTGACTAATATCAGCGCCTCCCTGCAATCGGTGATGATGCTCGTCAAGAGCTACGGCAGCTAAATCATACCCTCCATTACAGTAACGCCTGTTGGCCCCTCCCTTTCTGTCAGCCGGCTGCGCCAAAACGCAGCCGGCTTTTGTTGATCAAGTCACCGCTTAATTGTGACGATATCACTCAATAATGACGCTCCAAACACGCCAGCCGGCGGGCCGCAGTGCCCGTTTTGAGCATCCGGCATTCCTGCCTATTCGCGTCGAATCGTTGCGGGTTGATAAGATCCTGCAATTCGACGTCTACGTGTATGTCGGCAAGGAGCTGGTTCTCTATCGATCCCAGCAGCTCCCCTTCACGGAGCAGAATCTGGCCAAGCTGCGCGAAAACAAGGTTGAGATGATTTACATCTCCTATGAGTCGCGCCATGCTTACCAGAGGTATCTGGAGGACAACTTACCGGAAATCCTGCGCGATCCGCAAGTTGAGGAGGTCAAGAAGGCCGAAATTCTCTACGACACTTCAAAAGCCCTGATCAAAGAGGTATTCGCCAATCCGACGTTTTCGGAGAATATCAAGCGCAGTCAGGATATGGTGGAAAATACGATTGACTACATTCTCAAGGGCCGCGAAGCGTTTCTCAACCTGATGAAGATCACATCGTTTAACTACTATACCTACACGCACTCAGTTAACGTCAGTACCTTCACGCTTTCACTCGCCCGGCAATTAGGGATAACTGACCGCCAAGAACTGACAATTCTGGGCACCGGTGCGCTCCTGCACGATGTCGGAAAAAGCAAAGTTCCTGAGCGAATTCTGACAAAACGCTCTGCGCTAAATCGTTCGGAGTTCGAGATCATGAAAAAACATCCGGGATGGGGTACCGAATTGCTTTTGGAAACCGCGATGATTCCGGACGAATCGTACGACCCGGTCATGCACCATCACGAACGACTCGACGGCAGCGGCTATCCGAACGGTCTGCTTGAAAACGATATTCATCCCTATAGCCGCATTGTCGCTATTGCCGACGTCTTCGATGCCTTGACTACCGAGCGTGTTTATCAGGCCGCCATCGGCACCTACCCAGCTTTGAAGTTAATGCACGGAACCAAGAACAACTTCGATCAACACTTTCTTCGTGAGTTTACCGTACTAATGGGCCCTGACAGCCCGCAAGTAAAGATCTAAACCCGACTTCTTTCTCCCTTTCCTGATTTCAATAGCGTGACATTGCTTTGTTGTCTCGCTATATTGGCCGGCGAGAATGAGCTAATTGGGAGGAAGAAGAAGATGCCCAGAAAAACCATCGCTACCGACAAGGCACCAAAGGCAGTGGGGCCCTATGCCCAGGCAGTCCAGATACATGACTTCAAGAACCTGATCTTCACCTCGGGACAAATTGCAATCGATCCGGGTACGGGTAAGTTCATTGGCGGCGATATTACGATGCAGACGCACCAAGTTATCAAGAATCTCTCGGCTATCCTCGAAGCGGCCGGCACTGACCTGCGCCATGTCTTTAAGACCACCGTATTCCTGAAGTCGATGGATGATTTCAAGGCCATGAACGAAGTCTACGCCTCTTACTTTGCGGATCAACTTCCTGCGCGGTCGACGGTGCAGGTCTCTCGATTACCGTTGGATGTGGATGTGGAGATAGAGGCAATTGCATTTGTCGATTGACGCAATGTGCAAGGCGCTGCCTGAGTTCGCCCCAGCAAATGGGGCTATTGAACCGTCAGACCAGTTTGTTCGAGCATAACGATATGATCTCATTAGTGTTGGAGTGGCAAGCGGGGCAGCAGTTTCAAGTGACAACGATGGACGATGTTAAATTCGCCACCGACGCTCGTGCGCGCGCCGGCGGATCAGGTAAGTTGGCAGCGCCAACTGACCTGTTTCTGGCCGCTGTCGGCGGTTGTACGGGAATCGATGTCGTTTCAATCCTGAACAAGATGCGCCAGGAACTGGAGTCACTTCGCATTGAAGTCGTCGGCGAGCAGGGCGAAGAGCACCCCCGTTACTTCCGAAAGATCACGATACGCTATATCATTCAGGGTGACCAACTTGATCGGTCGAAGGTCGAGTATGCCATTCAGCTGTCGCAGGAAAAGTATTGCTCGGTACGGGCTTCGCTACGTCCCGACTGTGAAGTCGTCACAGAAATAATCATCAGCTAACCTCCCGAATCTCCCAACTCGCACCGCGACGGCCATTTCAGCCCGCGTTAACAGTCCTTAACAACAAAAGTGGAACAAAAACGGCTTCGGGCCAGTAATACAGATACGAAATGAGTGGGAAAGGAGAATCGACTGCAATGGTGTTGATGAAGAATAAATGGATCGCCGCAGTCGCAGTATCGGCGTTAATGCTCGCCGTATCGTCGCTGCAGGCGGCCAAACGCCCCTGGATTGGCGTTTACATGCAAGACGTGACCGAAAGCCTTGTGGAAGCTTTCGACCTGAAGATCTCGCACGGTGTTTTGATCAACGATATCGCCGATGACTCGCCCGCTGAAACAGCAGGATTGGAGCCGAAGGATATTATCTTGTCGTGGAATGGGGCCAAGATCGCGAATTCGGAGACGCTAACTGAACTCGTTCAGGCGAGTAGCGTCGGCGACAAGGTGACCTTGACGATCGACCGTGGCGGCAAAGAGATGTCGCTATCCATCGAAATCGGCGAACGCCGCGAACCGAGCTTCTATAGCTTCTTCGGCGGCGAAGGCATGGGCGGTGACGCGGATGACCAATTCCCGCAAGGGCTGCAGTTTCTCGACAATTTTAAGACGACCGGAATAGGTGTCTCGATGCAGGCGCTCAGCGGTGATTTGGGCGACTACTTCGGTGTCGCCGACGGCAAAGGCGCCCTGATCACAGAAGTTCTTGAAGACACACCGGCGGAGAAAGCCGGCCTGAAGGTTGGCGATGTGGTCGTTGCCGTCAACGACGAGGCGGTTGATTCACCTGCCGATGTTTCATCCGAGTTGCGCGGCAAGGACCGCGGCGAGCAAGTCGAGCTGACGATCGTCCGCGACAAGAATCGCCAGAAGCTGACGGTTGAAGTAGATGATATTGGTACTTATGGCTGGGGCGGCACGATGCCGGCGATACGCGGCTTCAACTGGGACAATCAAGGCAGGACTTTCCACAACTGGAATTTGCCGGAACTCGACCAAGACCGCGTGAATCGCAAGATGGAAGATCTCCAGAAGAAACTGGAAGAGATGCAACTGAAGCTCGAGACGCTCGAGAAGAAGATGCAGTAAACATCGACATATTGAAAAGACCTTAACGGGTACTTCCCATTATCCGACAAACCGCCGGTGGATCAGCAACCCCATCGGCGGTTCTCCTTTCTGTGGTGATCTACAGGCTATGAAGCGGCAGCGACAGCAACATCGCAATACTCGGCGGTCAGAGATTCCATCAGTTCCCTGACCGATACGATCCGGTCGACGCGATGGGCATTGGCGCCGGCGAACGCAAAGCCGTTACGGAAATTGCCTCGCTGTGCGCAGATCAACGCATGAGCAATACAAAACGGCGAGTCCTTGTAGTCGCAGGTCACGATGCAGTGATAGGGACACTTGAACGGCTTCTTCATGCCGGCTGCAACATCGGTCGTGTACTGGTTGCGAATTGCACGTCCCGGCATTCCGACCGGGCTTTTGATGATAATGATGTCCTCCGGCTCGGCATCGATGTACTTCTGCTTGAAGGCAATGTCAGCATCGCACTCGTGCGTAGCCACGAAACGTGTGCCCAGTTGCACTCCCGATGCACCCATTTCCAGAAACCTGCGAATGTCGGCCCCTGTATAGATGCCGCCGGCTGCGACGACCGGAATCGTCTTGCCGACCTGCTTTTCATATTGCCCAACCTCATCGAGCACTGGTGGCAGCAGTCTCTCCAGCGCGTAATCGGGGTCAAAAATCTGCTCCGGGGCAAAACCCAAGTGCCCTCCGGCCATTGGGCCTTCCACGACGATGGCATCGGGGAGATAATCAAACCGTGCAAGCCAGCGCTTGCAGATCAGACCGGCGGCACGCGCCGAGGATACAATCGGAACCAACCTCGTCTTGCAGCCAGGGGTGAGAAATTGCGGTAGGTTCATCGGCAGTCCGGCGCCGGAGAATATGACGTCGATTTCTTCTTCGATCGCCGTTCGCGCCAAATCGCCGTAATTGGTGAATGCTACCATGATATTCAAACCGAGGATGCCCTTGGTCAGCGATTTAGCCTTGCGAATCTCGGCTCGCAGGGCGCGTATGTTGGCCTCGAGATAACTCGTGAAGAAGTCCTTCTCGCGCATCCCGATCCCGGCGGCGGCAATCACGCCGATCCCGCCCTCATTGGCGACGGCGGATGCCAGCCCTGCAAGTGAAACCCCGACGCCCATACCGCCCTGTATGATCGGGACTCTGGCAATCTTGTCAGCTATGACCAACGGGCGGGGAAACACCGCTGGAGGGCCGTTTGCGGAGTCGAGCTTAGGTCGGTTTTCGATCACTGATTTTCCTCGCTCGATTCACTCGAGTCTCCTCCGAATTGGAAACCAGCAGTCGCGCGAGGAATGAAGAGAAGCTTTATTCTTTCGAGTCGGCCTGCCGATCGCTCGGTCTGTCGTAGGTTCTTGAGTTCAGACCAGCGCATCCATCGTCTCCATTCGAAAGGCGACTCACCTGTCGGAGCAGCGCAAGCTGATGGGGATTACGCCTTAGATCCGACAGCAGCTCGGTCTGACTATATCTATAGAAGAGTATACGTTGCAATGAATCGATCGCGCAAGTCATTGTTTGCCGACTGAGACTCTCGCAGGTGCACCTGCCAGGTGACACCCCTGCTCGCGGATCTCATGCGCCATGATCAGGGAGTGCAAGGAGCCGGTCCGCCCCCAAAAATGTAGTTAATAATGTAAACCGCATCGGAAATGCTAACGATCCCGCTGCAGTCGGCGTCGCCGGCTGCGAGTGGACTCGGCGCCGGGCCACCGCCAAAGATGTAGTTAATCAGGAATACGGCATCGGAAATCGTGACAATTCCGGAACCATCAGCATCCCCGGCTACAAACGACGCCGCGCTTGAGTACAGATCGCGGGCACGGCTTGCGGCTTCACGCAAACGCAAGAGACTCGAGGCCCCGATCATCGCGAAGGCAACAGTATCCTGCTGCTGCGGCGCCAGGGATAGCGGTCCAACCGCTATCAGGTAAGAGTGGTCTTGCACGCTGGTGCTCGCCGTGTCTACAATTCCGCTCGTCAAGAATGTGAATTTCTCACTTTCGGTGATTCCATCATAGACTGACGCACTGTTGTTGATGGCGCGGAATTCGGTTGCGCCTTGGTCCGAGACAACACTGGTCCCGCGATAGACCGGATTGCTGTTATCGCGCATATAGCCGAGGTGCTCTGTGCGCGAGAAGTTGACGACATCGCGACTCCCTGAACCCCAGGCAAAGTCCCAATCACAGTAGATTCCGACGTGCAGATTCGCGAAGGTCGAGTCGCTGGTATTCTGAATTACATACTGCATGATGACATAGTTGCCGTCAGTTGCACCGGCAAATTCGATCGTTCGCTGTTGAACTTCGAGCCCGAGAGGGTAAAAGCGGCCCTTGTCGCTGAATCGAGAGATTGTCTCAGTGTCGCCGATGGCTCCCGGCACGAGGGTGGTCAGGTTGCCCCCGGGCGCTACCTGGAAATCCCGTTCCACTGCCAACGCCTGATTTGTAATTCCGTCGGCAACGGCATTAGGACTGATGCCAAGCAACAACCCACATTGGAATAAGTTGTTCGTCCCGTTGGCGGGATAGACGAATCCGGCTCCCTGCTTCTCCAAAGCTGAGCCGGTTGCCAGACCGTAAGACGCGTAGTTTGAAATCGTGAATTTGCAGCTGTCGACCTCATGCGTGTAGCTCGACTTGGCGAGTCGGTCTCCGATGCGAAGAGCGAAGCTCCTTTGTGCCATGTAGCTGCCGGCACCAGCCTCGATCGTCAAGTCGCAGTGAAGAATCGTCCCGTCGGGAATGCCCGGGGCGACTTGAACAACGAATGGGTTGGAGGAATTGTCGCCCACTGCTTCGCCGGCAAGGTCTCCAAACGAAGCGAATCCGTCCACGATCGTTAGTCCCGCGTCGGCGTTGCTCAGTTGACCCGTCACCCCGAGTGTGCCAAGACCAAGGTTCTTGAGTTCGATGACGGCGTTGATTGTTGATCCGGCAGCACCACTATCGGGCAAAATATCGGCGACGACAATGTTGACAGCGGAAGCTGGCGGCATTAGCGCCAAGGCACCCGGAATATTCAACAAGCCATGCCCAAAAGTGTTGTCCTCTCCAGCAGTGCCGCGGTCGATAGCGGAATTGATGAGTGCGGTCTTGATTTCATCCACTGTTGCATTCGGGTTGTACTCGCGCAGAAGCGCCACTGCGCCGGACACAAAGGGTGCGGCAAAGGACGTCCCTGTATGAAGACCGTAGCTTGCCGATCCGGCATTGGTCGAGCGCACCTGCAGACCCGGGGCGCAAATCTCGGGTTTGATGGCCGTGCCATTGCAGGTTGATGGTCCGCGACTTGACCCCGACCAGATCGATGTCCCCAGCGTATCGGTGCCGCCAACCGCGAACGAATTCAGCGGTGTACTGGCACGGTTTGCGGGATTTCGCAGCGTCGAGCTTCCCGGTCCTTCATTTCCGGCGGCGAACACCACGACCGTTCCCAGGGCTTCGACATTATCAATGGCCGCATAGAAATAGTCGGCGCAGCCAAGATTCGCGGGCGTATAGCCCCAGGAGTTGTTGATGACATCCGGTACATCCGCAATCGTTGCCGGATTACCGTCTGGATCGGCCGCCCATTGAAACGCCTCAAGGATGTTTGCTCCAGGGACATCGACGACCATCGCATGAATCCACTGAGCCCCGAAGGCGACGCCGGTGGTGTCGCCGGTTGCATCGTTCTTGCCGACGATAATTCCCAACGTGTTGGTACCATGACTCCCGGAGACCAAGCTCGATTCCCAGTGAGGAAGCAACTCTTCGTAAACCGGATCAAACCAGCTTTCTGCGGAAGAGTGCGTCAATCCGCGCCAGGAAGGGGCCAGGGCAGGATGACTACCGTCGACACCCGAATCGAATGAAGCTACCAGGCGCCCGGCACCAGTATAGCCTAATTGCCACATATCATCGGCGCCGACAACTCGCAGCGCACTTGTGGTCCCGGTAGCTGAGGTGGCATCTTGGGCGAGATCAGGTATGTATAGCGATTGTGGCGGCAGATCTGCAATGATTGCACCAATCTCACTGCGATCCGCCAACGAAGAAACAAAGTCCCTTGTCGCACGGATCCGCATGGCATTCGCTATCCAATAGCCGGTATAGGAATCGACATTGTTGGTAGTGCGGCCAGATTCCAGAATATCTCTCAGGCCCGCCTGACTGGAAGCTGAGACTTCTTTCAGCGCCGAGGTAACCAGTGAATGCCTCGCCTGTCGACCATACGAATTCCAACGCTGACTTTCAGCCGTTGCACTCAGGTCGAGTTGTTCTTTCATGAAGACAATGACTGAGATATACTCGCCGACGGCGAGCGACTTCATACGAACACGCAATTCCGGAGAAATGCGATCCGTTTCCGGATCCCATGCGTCGATAGGAGTAACGTCGGCCATTGCGGGCAGTGTAGAGGCAAGCACGACCAAGACAATGATGGCCAAGTGACTAAGCAGCTTCACTATAATCCTCCGATGGGCTGGGTAAGTAGAGACCGGATATTGGAAGATAACTCAATTTCCCCATCCGTCAATGCGGTTTCGCGTCGAACCTGAATTGTCTCTTCCTTCGTAATAACGGCCTAATGTAATCCTAACTTGACTTGCATTCGCTCCCGGGAGTAATTGTCTCTCCCTGATCGGGAATACTATGGCGCGACTCGAAACCGAAAATCCTGCTACAAGCCGGCGCAACAAAACCCTTTGTCTGGTCCGACACGGAAAGGCCGTTCCGAAAGACGTCGGCCTCGGCGACTTCGAACGCACCCTGACAAAACAGGGGCATAATGACTGCCGCCTTGTCTCCGAACAACTGGTTCAGCTCAGGATACAACCGGATTTGATATTGTCAAGCCCGGCAGACCGGGCTCTCGAGACTGCGCTCATCGTCTCCGAAACAGTCGGATACCAAGCGTTCAGGATCCGGCTCATTGATGCACTGTACGAGAACAGCGATACTGCTGCGATCCTGAAGACTCTGAGATCTCTGCCGGACTCGTATCATACGGTCGTGGTCTGCGGACACAATCCCCTGCTGGAAATGTTGGTAGATGACCTGATGCCGCACTTCGGTAAGTCGATACCCAAGGGTGCCGCAGTCGGTGTGAGTCTCCCGATATCTCGGTGGTCCGACTTGGCCGACAATGGGACTCTGGCGCTTTTCCTTACCCCGGCGAAGAATCGGCACGTAGTACCTTCGGCATCGTTGAGTGCAACCTAAACCAGACACTGCGCAATTCCTTCTGAACGCAAAAGACGATTCCATCATGAAAAAAGCTACACTCAAGCAGACCAGAAAAATATTGCCATCACAAATGGTTAAGGAGATCAGTTGGCTCCACTTCAACGAACGGGTGCTTGATGAGGCAGCAGATCCAGGCGTTCCGCTTCTTGAACGGCTGAAGTTTCTTGGCATCTACTCCAATAATCTCGACGAGTTCTTCCGTGTACGGGTCGGCACGCTCAATCGCATTTCCCGTTCATTGCGAAAGAAATCGGCGGCGATCATCGGCCACCAACCGAAGAAGACCTTGAAAAAGATTCATCAGATCGTGGTCCGGCAGCGGGAGAAATTTGACGGCATCTTTGCAGCGGCACTTAAAGAGCTGCGGCGCGAGCGCATATTCATTATCGATGAAACCCAGCTTTCAGCTGCGCAGCAGAGATTTGTGGAAGAGTACTTTCACACGACGGTGCGCCCCAAACTCTTCCCGATTATGCTCAATCAGACCGGAGAATTCCCCGAATTGCGGGACAAGTCGATCTACCTGGCGGTAACGCTCTCAAGCCGCCGGCGCTCCCTGGGGCTCAGTTACGCCCTGATCGAGATCCCCACCGATGCCTTGCCGCGATTCGTCCGCCTGCCTTCGAGCGGCGGCCGGGAGTACATTATTCTCCTTGATGACGTCATTCGCTATTCATTGCCAAGCATCTTCGCTGCTTTTGGCCGTGATCGTTTCACCGCCCATACGATCAAATTAACGCGCGACGCCGAGTTGGACATCGATGACGACGTATTCGAGAGCTACGTGCGCAAGGTGCACAAGAGCCTGAAGCAGCGCAAAGAGGGGCAGCCCGTGCGGCTGGTTTACGACGTCCAGATTCCGCGCGAACTCCTGAAATTCCTTGTTAAACGTCTGCGGTTGCGGCGCGACGATGCTTTGATTGCCGGCTCACGCTACCACAATTTCAAAGACTTCATCAAGTTTCCAAACGTTGGCCGCAAGGAGCTGAGGTATGCGCCGCAGGCGCCGATCGTGCATCGGGCGCTCGACCCGCATCAGAGTATCTTAGCGGAAGTCGCGAAGCGCGATCTCTTGCTTCACTTCCCCTACCAGACATTTGATCACGTGATCGACTTGCTGCGGGAGGCTTCAATCGACCCGCACGTCACTTCGATCAAGATTACTCTCTATCGAACCGCGCCACACTCAAGCATTGTCAATGCGCTGATGAACGCGGTGAAAAACGGCAAGACAGTAGTTGCGGTGGTGGAACTCCAAGCCCGCTTTGACGAAGAGGCAAACATCTTCTGGGCTAACGAATTACAGGAAGCCGGCGCCAAAGTCGTCTTCGGCGTCCCGGGCCTGAAAGTCCACGCCAAACTCTGCTTGGTCACCCGTCGCAATGGCCGCGGCGTCACGCGCTACGCCATTGTGGCTACCGGCAATTTTAACGAAGATACCGCACGCGTCTATACCGATCATTTTCTCTTTACCGCCAACCCCAAGATCACGGAGCAGGTAGCTGGCGTGTTCGAGTTCCTGCAAAGCAACTACAAGGTCGGATCGTTCCGGAACTTTCTTGTGTCGCCCTTCAGCACGCGCCGCAAGATTCAGCGCTTGATCGAAGCCGAGATGAAGAATGCCGCGCACGGCAAGGATGCCTGGCTTCTAATCAAGCTCAATCACCTGACGGATCCGCAGATGATCGAACTGCTGCAACGGGCAAGCCAGGCGGGTGTCAAGATCCGGCTGATTATTCGCGGAATGTTTACGCTTAAGCCCGGCGTACCGGGGCTGAGCGAAAATATCTCCGCCATTCGTCTCGTGGACAAGTATCTTGAGCATGCCCGTGTGCTGGTATTTGCCAACGGCGGCGACCCCAAGCTTTTTATCACGTCGGCTGACTGGATGCCGCGCAATCTTGATCGCCGTGTTGAAGTTGGTTGCCCCGTACTCGATCCGCTCCTGCGCTCAGAGATCATTCAGATGCTTGAGATGCAATGGCACGATAATGTGAAGGCCGGACGGCACACTGAATTTGCCGATGGGAAGACGCCATCAGCGCGATCGGTGCGCCAACACCGGGCACAGCTGGAAATCTACGATTTCCTTAAGGGGCGACAGCGTCAGATTGACAGACCGTGACTCGAGATAGCGGGAGGAGAGACGCATGATTAAGCTGGCTGCCATCGACATCGGCTCCAATGCCGTCCGTCTGATGCTCTCCCGGGTTTACGATTATAATCACGAACCCGCGTTTATCAAAGAGTCGCTTATCCGTGTCCCCCTCCGACTCGGTGAGGACGTCTTTGCCTACCGACGCATTACGCAGGAAAAGGCGGATGCTTTGGTCTTGGTAATGAAAGGTTTCAAATCACTGATCGAGGCCTACCAGGCTGAGGACTACATTGCGTGCGCAACTTCGGCCATGCGCGAAGCGCGCAATGGCGCCGACATTGCCGCCGACATCAAGAAGCGTTCCGGCATCGCCATCGAGATCATCGAGGGACAGCGCGAGGCCGCGATAATCTACTCCAGCCACATTTCGTACGCCTTCCGGACCGATGCATCGTTGCTCTATATTGACGTGGGCGGCGGAAGCACAGAAGTGACCCTACTGTCGCGCGGACGGATCATGGAATCCGCCTCTTTCAAGATCGGTACTGTCCGCGTGCTCCAGAAGGGCCGCTCGCGTCACGAACTAGACCGGCTGAAATCCTGGCTCAAGGCCAAGGTGGCTCCCAATCATCCAACTGCGGCGGTCGGTACCGGCGGGAGCATAAACAACATCTTCCGCATCTCTCGTAAGAAAGAAAACAAGGCGCTCTCCTTCAAGGAGATCAAGGAGATTCGCGACTTCCTCGAGTCATTCTCGGTCGAGGAACGAATCAAGGTCATTGGACTTCGCCCTGACCGGGCCGACGTCATCGTTGAGGCGGCGGATATCTATCTGGGTGTCATGAAATGGGCGGGGGTCAAGAAGATGTTTGTCCCTCTGCTCGGGCTGTCGGATGGGTTGATTCACGTATTGTATGAGAACATCAAGTCAAAGTCGGTCGACCTCTAAACCGGTGCGGCACAAACCGCACGAGACCTTCCTGTCGTACTTCGATGAGCGTTGCGACAAGTTGCGGGGGGCAGTCGACCTGGCACGCCGCTACTGCGCGGGAGAGGGGATTCACGACCTGCGTGTGGAGATCAAGAGATTGAGGGTGTTCTACGAGATCGCACATCAGCTCTCATCAAGATTCGACTCGTCAGCGCATCGTCGAGAACTCAAGAAGTTGTTCCGTGCGGCCGGCAGCTTGCGCGATATCGATATCGAGCAATCACTCATTGGGCCGGCGCTGCCCGATTACGCCGTGAGCGAGTATTTCATCCATCTCAAACGTCGTGAACTCAAGCATCGCCCGGCCTTTTTGCGAGCAAGTTCTGCATACCGCTTCCGCACGCTCGCTCGGGCGCGTCGGGAGCTGCAACGGCTCTTATCCGAAGTCACTTCAGAGCAACTGCAATTGGCAATTGCCTCGACGATCAAGACTTCAGCCTCTCAATTGAGAGAGATCGGGTCGAAGAGGAGACAAACCGCAGAGACTCTGCACGAACTCCGCAAGCGCGCCAAGGCCTTGCGCTATCGAATCGACATTGAAAAACTGTGCTGCGGGAGCCATGCCGGCGCGGCCAGGATCACCGCGCAACTCAAGGCGCTGTACGATTGTCTGGGAGTCTGGCGGGACACAAAATTGACTCAGAATAATCTCCGCCGCTTTCGTAAAAAGAATGCGCAACTGAAATTCTTCGACGCCAGAGCCTATGGCCGATTTACACGCCAGTTGGACGAGCGCCTGGCTTCCCAACTCGGTTCCTCTCGTCTCGCGTGGTCAGCTTTGTCGCGAGGGCTCGAGCAATTGACGACAAACGCGGTGGCGACGGATGGGGTTCGAACCACGGCACGCTGATGCCGTCAAGGAGTAAACATGGTAGTGAAAGCAATCGACCTTTCGAATTTCGATGCGTTGCGCGCACTTGCCGGACGGGTGGATTTTCAGTTCGGCGTCTCCTTCCGCAAGAAAATTCTGGACGGGCATGAGCGATTGCACCTTCACTGCGATGCCGGACGCTGGAACAATTGGTTAGATTCCGTGATATCTCGCGTCGAGACCATGGCAGACATAAGTGATGCCGAACGAATCTGGCTCCGGGATGAGATTGCCCATGACCTGGGTCCCTTGATTGCCGAAACGGACTCCTCCAGTAACTGATTTCGAACGCCTTCAGATAATCGCCGCTGTTTGCCGCATGGAGAACGACTCCACCGATAAACTGCCGATAGAATACCGGTTCAGCAACCGAACGTTGCAGAATCTCATTCCAGCCGATCACCACGAAAAGACCGCACAAAGAAGAATCAAGCACCCTGAATCACTCAAGTTTTCAAACTGTCGATCAGCTCTCCCACGGAGCGAGCTGAGCAAGTGCCTTTCTTCCTTTAGCTTAGATGCTTAAAATCCGCCGAACAGACCTCTCCTGTGTGAAGCATGAGCAGTTTCGTGATTTGGTTTACGCGCAATGTCTAAAGAAACTCCAGTTTCAAGGCGATAACCATAATGATACATGCGCCGAACCCGCGACGAGTGGCGGGATCGCGCGATGTTATTTGTCGAACCTTATCGTCGCTAACAATTTCGAGCAGTACCGTCCGACCGTTCGGTTGGCGCTGCGATGTTAACGAACTCTGAGATTATGAGCGTGCCGTTCCGTTTCGGACCGGACCATCTCTCGATAGCGAACAGCGGAGGAACACATGACCGACCCGAGGCAGAACATCGATCATACCTTGCCGGCCTACAAGCGCGGTAATTATCTCGTTTCAATTCTCGCAATTGCGATTGTCTTGATCGTCGCCACGCTGGTCATCTGGCAGATGCACAGCACGGCCGTCCAGAAGATCGACGCGAACCTGCAGCAGCAGGCGCGAGATGGTGTGAGCGAAGAGCGGCGCAATGATTTCATTCAGAGTGTACGCACCGATCCAGTCGGGTTTGATCTGGCCAATTACATGCAGGCCAAGTATCCGACAATCGTCGTGCTCACCTACTTCGTGCTTGCCGCGCTTGGTATCGCCGTGATTGTCCGGCTCGTGATCTTTCTCGTTCTGACCAGCAAACGCCAGCAATACTACCCCGACGATCCGGCGCTGGAACGCTTCCTGCACCAGGATTTCTCATCGTGGGACGAGTTTTACCGCGCTGTTCAGGCCCAGGATCACCGGCAATCGCGTTTCTGGCGGATCCTGAAAGATTCGGCGATGGTAACCAATGCGTCCGGCCGCTTCGATCATTTGTATCTGCATTTTCGCAACCGTATCGACCGGATCACCGAGAGCATGGACGAGATGTCGATGTACGACAGCATTGCAACCGCGTCGCCGGCAGCCGGCTTCTTCGGTACGCTGATCGGATTCTTGTACATCTTTAGTCAGGGTCAAAGTGCTGCTCATCTGTCGCAGTCCATCGAATTCGCCATCGGCCTTAAGGTCGCGTTGATTACCAGTCTCTGGGGACTGGTCAATCTTGGCATGGCCATCGGCGCGGCCTACTTCTCGCGTCGCGTGATTGACCAAATTCATCACCAGATGGTGGTGCGTGCGGTCGCCGTGTGCGAAATGGTAGAGTCGCTTGAGCTGCCGCAGCGTGCTCCGGAGTCGGCCGATGCACATACGCGCAGCAAGGAGTCGCTCAGTGCCCGCGTCTAAAGCAAAGCGCAACATGGCGCCGTTCGTTGTCAGTGCCTCCGATCTGGCCTTCATCATGCTCTTCTTCTTCATGATCGTTGGCAACGGCGCTACGGAAGTCGAGAAGATCGAGATGCCGTACAAGGTCTCCAGCCAGAGCGGCGAGACATCACTGGCGCCGATTCGCATCGAAATTCACGACCAAAACTCGGCATCTGATTCCAGCCGCATGCTGATGATCTATACCCGTGCAATGCCGCCGGAAACGAGCTTTGTGTCGATCAGCTCAAAGATCCTGGCCGACCCGGCCGGCTCGGGACTCGTCCACCAGCAAATCGCGGATTTCATCGACCGTACCGGTGTCAATAGCGACTCGGTCAGCATCGATGTCTTCAGCGCCGCACACTCCTACTATGGGTTGGTCGCGCTGGCGATGGCTTCCTGCTATCGCCTCGAATACCCATGCAACCTGGTGTACCGTGCCGACGCTGATATCAACTAGGTAGAGTAGACTAGAGGAAGAGAGATGCAAGCTTACATAGATCGAGACGACGCAGAACTGGAACAGCAATCGCTGGCGGCGGAAGGTCTGGCCGGGGTGGACAACCATGCGTTTTCCACGGCTCCCGAACGCCGCACCGTGGCCAAGCTCTTTGCCGTGCTCTCCGGTTTCGCAGTCCTCGCGATTATCCTGGCGGTCAACTTCGGATCCGCGCCATTTGACGCCAAACTGGCACCAGAGCCGCCGGTTCTCATCAGCGCCAGCTTTGTGATCGAAGAGCCGGAACCCGAGCCGGAGCCGCTCAAACCGAAGCCCAAGCCGAAACCGATTCCTGAGGTGAAACCGGAAGAGGTGCGCCCGATCGAGCGCCTGCGCAGCGTTCCGGATCAGAAGACCCAGGAGTACCGCAAACAAGAGACTCTCAATAGCCGCACCGAGGTCGCCGACGTTGATCGTGATGTTCAGCAGGAGTCGGTTACCAAGCGTACCGCTCCAGCGATAAACACGCCGGTCATTGCGGCCCCTACCGTTGCAGATCAGCGCTCTTTGGCCGTCCAGGATCAAGGTCGTCGCGACGGCGACAGTGAAGTAATCATGGCTTCCAGCAAGCCTCGAGCCGAAGTGGCCTCCGGCGAGACTCGAACGGTGGCCGAGAGCGGCTTGTCGCGCGTCAAGCTCGATCCCTACCACTACCGGATGGTCAATGTCTGCCTGCGCCAGTGCGTCAAGTCGATGTTCACCCATGCCGGACTTGATGCGGAGGAAGCCCGTACTTCGAAGGATTGGCTCAATGTCGCGCGCGGCGGCAGTTATTTCGAATTCAAGCATCAGGGCCGCTGGGTGCGGTTTCTCGTCGATGTGACCGCAATTAATGACATTTCCAGCATCGACTTCGTCAATCTCCCCGAGCAATGGACTTCGGGGGATGCCACAGAATCGCTCCTTGAAGAGGCGACCCGCAACCTTTGCCGGTTGCTCCAGTACGACGACTGTTTCTCGAAATTATAGATGGGAATAAGAGGTAAAGACTATGGCAAGAAAGACTCATGGAATGACGACGGTCGTCGCAGTGACGCTCATCGTCTGGTTGGCTGCAGCCGTTTGCTATGCAGCGCCCCAGGCCGCCAAGGGCTACCTGGACTACCTTGATTCGTACTACAAGACCGGCAGCGCCGAGGATCTGATGAACGCCCGCAATTCAATTAAGGTCGAACTGGACGCCTCGGATGCCCTGCGCTTTCAAAGCTACTACTACAACGCGGAGATCCTCTTCCTGCTTGCGCTCGAAGAGCTGAAGCGCAGTCCGCAAGATGTCGCCCTACAGGAGAAGCTCCGCGGGCTCATGCTTCAACTGTATAGCCGTTACCTGGACGCTTACTACAAAATCGAACCGGCACAATTGCGCACCACCAGCGTGCCCGGAAATACGGCTTTCCTTATCAAGGACATGCTGATGGCCGCCACCTTCTGCCCGGGTGCCAATTCGTTCGCACCGCTGGTAAAGAACGTGCTGCGCCGCGCCACCCGCGACAGCCTCTACGACGCCGGGAATTCTTATCTGGCCAGCGTCAACGACATGATTGCACTCGAACATCCGAATCTTTTTGGGATCGCGAACTTCACGAAGGCTGTCTGGGTCAACGACCAGTTCGTGGGAATGAAGCAAGACAGTGCCGTGAAGGACTCGTTGCGCCGGATGGTCAATTATTATGCTGCCATCGCCAGCGACACCTTGAAGTCTCCTTTCGCCTTGTCGATATCCTACTTCTTGTTGGCCGAGACATTTGCCAACCACGAAAACGACATGGCATGGAATTATTTCCGCAAGTGCCTTGATCTGGCCAAGTCCGCCGATCTGCCGACCAGCGGCTTCTACGGACGTAATTACAATCGTTCCGTGTACACGGCGACCTGCGTGGCTTTCCTCCCGACGTATGCGAGTTATCTCTTTGCGGCGGGACGTCATGCGGAGATTCTGAATTGCGCGAAATACTTGATCGATAAGGATATGCTTGACCGCGGTCAGATCGAGAATGTCTCCCGCGAAGCGGTATTCTGGGGCGAGAAATCAATTCGCGCGCTGCAAGATGCCGCCAACTACACCAGCGCCGACGGTTTGTTTCAGCAGCTCAAAGGCTTCCAAGAGATGTTGGAACCCAGCAATCAACTTGGAAACTCGGAATAGCCGGGAGGTCGAAAATGAAGACGAATCGCAAAATGATGTCGATATTGCTCGCAGCCACCTGCGTATTGATGGCCTTGACAGCTTCCGGTCTGGCGAATACGCGCGAGATGGTGGATCTCAACGAGGATATGCAGGAGATTGTGGAAGTTGCCAAGACTTTGTCCAGCGACACCGAGCGCCTGTTCCTATCCGACATGGCTGTTCAGAATATCGAGCAGCAATGGGCAATCTGGTTCTACTCCGGTAACAAGGGCGAGATCTACGACCAACTGCTGGGGTCGTCGTACGCTCGCTTCGTCGTTCTGCATTACAATCTCAACAGCCCGTCCTGGGCCTGGTGGGGATTGACCGAGCTCGAGACGCTCCTGCCTTCGTATCGCGCCTACATCGATTCAACGACAGAGCTCTCGTATCGCGAACAATTGAATTTCGTCCAGAAAGAGTGGATGTACAAATTCGCGACCTGCAATGCCTTCAACGAACTGATTCCGGAGAAGAAGTTGCTCGACAATCGGGTCGAATTGAAACTGCGTCAGGGGTGGCTGACCGACGAGGAGAAGTATGTCATCCGCACGGCAGAACGCTATCTTAACCGCCGCCTGCGCGACAAGCGTGAGTTCTTCTATTTCTATCTTCCGCCCGGCGAGTATCAGATCTACGACCAGAAGAACTTCATCTTTTCCAAGGAGTTCACGGCGGGACTCGATTCGGCGCAATATCTGTACTTGACCACCAACTACAGCTTCAATTTTGTCCCCGTGGCGACCGTGTACTCCGAGTCGGGCGTAACCTACGATACGCTGTCGGCCTCGGAATTCGAACTCGTGCGCCTCGACGAAGGACGCATCTTCGATTTCAATAATGTCGAGTTCGGGCGCTATGCCTTCAACGTCAAGCCGCCGTACAAGATTGTTGATCGTTATGCGAACAAGTTGATCATCCCCAAGGAAGAATTTGGTGCGAACTATCTCGAACGCGATAGCGAGTTGTTCAACAAGACGGCATACGACCAGATCATTCTCGAAAGCGGCCGCAACTTCGTCTACAATCTGATCGAGCGCACCGACCAGGCGCCGATTGGGAACGAGAAAGAGAAGAAGAAATAGCTTAACTGCTTGAAAATCGAGTTACATCGGGCGGGATGTCGGTTGACTTCCCGCCTTTTGTCTTCGTGTAACTTATTGGTTGAGCATGTCTTACGGGGGCGCCAACTACAGTGATTCCCCGCGCACACTTTTTCCTCTGATTCTGACAGATTTCATGATCACTTCGCAGCGGTTTCTGCGCGTTCTGGGTGAGACGTAATTTAAACCACTCACCCTCTCTAAGGAGAAAGTCATGCTAAACTTCAAAACCGCCAATGTTCGTTCGGCCCTTTTGCTCACTGCGGCGCTGGCCTGCCTTCTTGCCTTCGTGGGTTGCAGCTCCAGCAGCAATCCCGCCGGACCCGATGAAAATCCTGTCCCGGAAATCAAAAAGCCGATCACAATGGTCATCACAAGCATCGAAGTCTCATCGTTTCGAAACAAAGATTGGGATCCGTCCGAACTGATCAATGCCTGGAAGAGGGCCGATATCTTCGTCACTCTCAAGCGTGCCGGGGCGGGCAGCGAAGACTACACCTCGGATGTTCGCAGCAACGCGTCTGCCACATCCAAGCACACCTTCACCAAGACCGGAGTGCTTCTTGGCAAAGAGTTACCGCTAAACTACAATTTCGTTGATGCACTCTCAATTCGCCTGTGGGACAAAGAAGTGTTCACCAATGAACTGATGTCGACGATTAACTTCACCGGCACCGACATTTATGCGAACGACGAAGCCACGACTTTTGCCAAGACCTTCACCGGAAGCAACAGCGCCAAGATTGTTGTTCGCGGCCAATTCAAGTATTAGTCAACGGGACCGCATTCCCCCACATGACGGGCGAGCCGCAGCCAGAACCCTGCGGCTCGCCGCTTCATCAAGCCTGTCGGCGCCTTCCAGATATATCACATGCGCAGCAGGCATTCAAACTCCTCCGCCTTCTGCGGCTTGCCCCAATCTTGATAGAGGTCGATCAATGCCTGGACTGCACTCAGTGTGCGTTCATCTTCAGCACCGAATTGACCGTCTACCAGAGAATGCCCTTTGATGAGCAGCGGCTCGGCCTCGTCAAATCGGTCAAGCCAGCGCAAACAATCTCCGACCGCCACCATCGACATGCCGGTCTGCCAATGATCAGCTCCCAGCGATTGTCGCCGCACTGTCAACGCCTCCTCGAAGTAGACAAGCGCCGAGTCGGGCCGGTTTATCGCCATGAAGTTCTTACCGATGCCCGCTGGTGGGGTCGCCAGATATGGATGAGATTCCGGGAAGTAATCTCGAAATACCCGCCAGACCTGGCGATAAATCGAGTCAGAGCGGGCATAGTCGCCTTTGCGGTAGGCGAGATCCGCTAAGCTGCCGGACAGACCCGCGACGTACGCGTGGTTTTCGCCGACCAGCCGGGCCACGACGTTACGGGCACGGACATAAAGCGACTCCCCGGCGTCCAATTGCTCCATGTCGACCAGGAGGGCGGCCAACGCCCCCATCGCGGCGCCGGACTCGACGTGATACTCGCCGCGGATTTTCACGGTGACGTCGACGGCCTCCCGCAGCAGCGGCTCGGCGGCCGCGAATTCTCGTTTTGTCCACAGCAGCCGCCCCAAATGATTCGCACTATGCGCGATGTCTTCATGAACGTTGCCGAAGATCCTGCGCCGGGTTGCCAGCGACTCCCGCAGAAGTGTCTCCGCTTCGTCGATCCGGCCGAGGTGACGCAACACCCGGCCGAGATCCGTCTTGATTTCGGCGGCAAGCGTATCGTCTTCGCCGACTTGCTCGACGCGGATTTCCAGGGCGCGCCGCGAGTGGACTTCCGACGAATCATAGTCACCACGCTCATATTCGATTTGTCCGATAAGCTGCAGCGATACCGCAACCTCATTGCTTCGCTCTCCCAACAGCGAACGCCAGATGCCATGCGCCCGTTGAGCCAGGTTCAGGGCTTCGTCGTACAATGCCAATTCGAAGTAAACGCGTCCCAGGACGTGGAGCATTTGTGCTTGAGTTTCCGGCTGATCGGACAATTCGGCTGTCACCCGGGCAGCGCCGCTGTCGAGCAGTTCACGCGCGGAGACCGATCGTCCGCGCGAAGCGCTCGGATCGGAAACATTGAAAATCTCAATAAGGAAATCAGAAACTCCCTGGGCTTTGAGAGCCTCAACCTGCGCCCGGTCGCGCTCCTGTGATAATCGAATGGTATAATAGGCGATCAAGCTCAGCATGACAAAGAAAATGAACGTCGAAGCCACCACCGAGCGCCGATTTCGTTTGATGAACTTCGAGGCGCGGTAGGAGAAGCTGTCGGCTTGCGCTGTCACGGGCCGTCCCGCAAGGTAGCGAATGATGTCGTCCTGCAGCTGCTCGGCCGAATGGTAGCGCCGTTCCGGTTCGCGGCGGAGCGCCTTCAAGCAGATGTTGTCCAGATCGCCGGAAAGCTGCCGCGCGAGTTGACGCGAGTCAACGCGGCGATGATCTTTCATTTTTCCAGAGAAATCCTGAGGACGGGTCACGCTGGTTTCCGGCGCGCTTTTGCGCAGAATGTGTTGGCTCGGTTTCTCCGGATCAGGAATCGCCGCAACATCGGTTAGCGGTATCGGGCGCAATTTGGCGCTGCGGAAGGGTGTGTTACCTGTCAGGAGTTGAAAGAGAATCACGCCCAGTGAGTAGACGTCGGAAGCCGTTGTTACCGGATCGCCCACCAGCTGCTCCGGAGATGCGTATTCCGGCGTCATGATTCGCATGCCCGTACGCGTCAATGCCTGAAGCTCGTGCGCATCTGAGTCGGAACTGAGAACCTTGGCAATGCCAAAATCGAGCAGCTTGATTGCGCCATCTCCGCCAACCAGAATGTTGCTCGGCTTGAGATCGCGGTGCACCACCAGGTTGCGCTGGGCAAAGGCCACAGTTTCACAGACCTTTAAGAACAAGCGCAGTCGCTGATTGACGTCGAGGCCTTGCTCTTCGCAATAGTCGTCGATTGGCGCACCGCTGACATACTCCATAACGAAGTATGGCCGGCCATCTTCGATCACGCCGCCCCCGAGCAACATGGCGATATTCGGGTGTTGCAGGCGCGCGAGGATCTGCCGCTCGCGCTGGAAGCGTTTGACGATCTCCTCCGAATCCATCCCCCGTTTAACTAACTTGATCGCAACCTGTTGCTGAAATTGCCCGTCGGCGCGTTCGGCCAGAAGCACCACCCCCATTCCGCCTTCGCCGATTCGGCGGACAACGCGATAGACACCTATTTTCTTGCCTTCCCAGTTTTCCTGTTCGGAAAGGGCAAACGCATCAACGGCGACACCCTGCAGGATACTGTGTGGCTTCTCGTCGGCCGCGATGAGGGCGCGCACTTGCTGAATCAGGTCTTCGTCGTCACCACAGGCTTGGCGAAGTGCAGCCTCTTGCTGTTCGGCCGGGAGGTCGACTATCGATTGAAAGATGCTTTCGATCCGATTCCAACGCTCTCGATCCACGATCTGCTCCCGATAATCGGCGGTCCAAATAGCTGGTGTTACTCCTCGGAGGAGCCCTTGGCGCCCAGCGCGATCGTCAGCCAGGCCTTGGCCGTTCGCCAGTCGCGGCGCACTGTTACAACAGAGACTTTCAAGACTTCGGCAATTTCGTCATGTGTCAACCCGCCAAAGAATTGATACTCGACAATAAGCGCCTGACGCTCATTACGCTGGCGAAGTTGCTCGAGCGCTTGATCAAGATCTACGAGTTCTTCCGCGCGAGCTGCCCGCGCGTGAAGCGCTTCATCATATGTAATGACGGCGACATCGCCACCGCGCTTGTCGGCTAACCGCCGTCTCGCGTAGTCGATCAGGATCCGCCGCATCGCTTGCGCGGCGATCGCCACGAAGTGCGCCCGGTTTTGCCAGGCAACATCGCGCTGGTCGATCAACTTCAGATAAGCTTCATGAACCAGTGCCGTCGCATTAAGCGTGTGGCCGGATCGCTCGCGCCCCAACTGATACTGCGCCAGGCGCCTCAGCTCTTTATAAACCAGCGGCAAGAGATGATCGACCGCCTCGCGATCCCCGCCGGCGACGCGACCCAACAGTAATGTGACTTGATGAAGTGTTTCGGTCATATCGTACAGTTAATGATTCAATGAACTTTCACTGATGGTGATACGGCTAATGTGCTTGACACAACAAGGTGTTGCCGAAGATTCATGAACCGCATCTTGCAGCGATGGTCTGTAACGATCGGCAATTGCAGCACGGTTGAATGGAAACTCCGCGCCCGGAGTGGACCATTTTGGAACTGCTTTATTCGCGGAGTTCTCGATGAACAGTGGCTATCCAGAGACTCTCTCGGCAGCCTTGAGACACACTGTTTTGCGGCGTTCGCAGTTGCCCCCGCGCGATTGTAACTCGCGTCGAAGTAGCCGACTCGGTCTCCGAGCACCGTTGTGAAGTGAATCTGATGCTCGAGATTGACCTTTTCTCGGTCGATAAAAAGGATGTTTAGTGCAAGGTCAGTCTGCGCTGGGACATTGCCCCAAGGGCTACGGGTTGGGTGCCAAGTCCAGGTGTCCCATTGCATGAGGGCACATCATTCTATCCATTTGCCCACGAGGAGTAACTGTGGCGAAACAAGGCACGTCCCATACGATGCAACGCGCGATTCTGATACTGTTTTGTGCCGGAACCGCGATGTTGATTCTCGTCCTGACCATACAAGGCTGGGACTACTACAGCACGCCTTATGCCGATCGGCCGCATCACGAGGACTATCGTATCCTGCGACCGGCCGGCACGCGCGGACTCCTGTATGGTTGGATCGGATCTGCGATGATGGTCTTGATGCTGGTCTACACGCTCCGCAAGCGAACTCGGTTGCTGGGCCAGTTCTTTACTCTCCGCCACTGGCTTGACCTGCACATCTATCTGGGGATCTTTGGGCCACTCTTCATCGTACTGCATACTTCGTTCAAGGTCCAGGGCTTGGTGGCGGTCAGTTTCTGGTCTATGGTCGTGGTTGCTTTAAGCGGCTTTTTCGGGCGCTATCTATACCTGCAGATTCCACGCAATATCCAGGGTAACGAGCTGTCGCTGCGCGATGTTGAGCTTGTCAGGACGATTCTGTCCGAGCGCCTCAAGAAAGAGTATGGGCTTGACGAGGCGAGCCTCGCCGAGTTAGAAGTGGATTCTCATGAGCACTCCCGGGAAAATGTGAGTACAGGCAAGGCTCTCCTGCAACTTGTTAAGTATAATCTCACTGAACGACGCCGCTCAATGTCGGCAATGGAGAAGAAGCTCCGCAAGTTGGGCGTTGCTGGCAGTAAGCTACGCCAGCTTGCGAGTCTCATGGGACAGCGTCATGATCTCGAACATCGTATCGTCTTTCTCTCGCATGTTCAACGGCTCTTCCATTACTGGCATGTACTGCACAAACCTTTTGCTATTATCATGTACACGATCATGCTGATCCACATTGGAGTCGCGATTTGGACCGGTTATGGATGGAATTTTTGAAACGAGAATCTGCAGTTAGAATCATCGCTGGTCTCGCATTCTGCTTCTTCAACCTCCTTGCGAGACAGGCCGCGGCACAGCTTTCGCCCGGTGATTTGCACCAAACGCACGCATTTCTTGAGGGCGTAGGAAACTGCACGCAGTGCCACGGTACGGGCAAGGAAGTGCTGGCGCAGAATTGCCTTGGCTGTCACGCGACAATCAACAACAGCCTTGCGAACAAGACAGGGTTACACGGGCGCAACGACTACGGTGAGTGCAACCTCTGCCATGTTGAGCACCACGGCCGCAACTTCGAATTGGTGTACTGGAAAGACGGTCGCGATAGATTTGACCATGCCGAGACGGGGTATCTTCTTGAAGGCAAGCATGCTACCCTTGCCTGCGAAAAGTGCCACCGGCCGGAGAACATGGTTGAGGCTGAGGGTCTACGCGCTGACAAACGCACTTTGGAGCGCTCATTTCTTGGTCTCGGCACCGAGTGCTCGAGTTGCCATTTCGACGAGCACCGGGGTCAGGTCTCCCAGATTTGCCAGAATTGCCACGCGCTTGACGCTTGGAAGCCTCCCGCGCGATTTGATCACAACAAAGCGAAGTTCGTGCTGACAGGAAAACACATCTCCGTGGCTTGCGAGAAGTGCCACAAGTCCAAATCCGAGCCAACAAATCTCCGTGACACTTCTTTCATTCAGCTTACGGGCATTCCTTTCCAGGCATGCACCGACTGCCATCGCGATTCCCACCAGGGCAAACTGGGTACAAACTGCACCGGCTGCCACAACACGGATGGCTGGAAGTCGAGTAATCGCGCCGCCTTCGACCACAACAAAACGAGATTCCCGCTGCTCGGCAAACATCAGCAACTCGCGTGCGAAAAATGCCACAAGCCGGGGCAGCCGTTTGCGGGACTCAAGTTTGAAAAGTGTCGCTCGTGTCACGAGGACTATCATCACGGCGAATTTGCCCAACGTCCGGCAGCGGGCGCCTGCGAAGAGTGCCACACAGTTGAGAGCTTCCGACCAGCAAAATTCACCGTCGAACAACACCAACAATGTGAGTATCCACTAACAGGCGCGCATCTGGCTGTGCCCTGCGATCTTTGTCATCGCGATGCCAAAAACAAATCGACACGTGCTCGCTTCGCCTTCGCGGCGACCAATTGTGAAGCCTGCCACGGCGATCCGCACAAGGGCAGTCAAAAGGCGGTCAATAATGCACCTACTTGCGAGGGTTGTCACAATGTCGAGAGTTGGCAGAGCGTAGCTTTTGATCACACCAAGACCAAATTCACGTTGGTTGGAAAGCATGCACTAATTGCCTGTCGGGATTGCCACAGCGACCGCAAAAATGCGTTTGACCCGGCGGCAATGAAGTTTGTGATCACTAACTTTAATTGTGCAGATTGCCATCAGGATGTTCATCGTGGACAATTTGCATCCGCAATCGCAACTCCGGCCACAAATTGCGACCGTTGTCATTTTTCGACCACTTGGAAAGATTTAAACTTCGACCACAATCGCGATTCTGCATATAAGCTTGAAGGAGCGCATTCCAAAGTACCTTGTAAGCTCTGTCATCGACAAGAATCTACAGATTCGGGCCCTATTGTCCGATATAAACCGATAGGAACCGACTGTAAGACTTGTCACGATGCCGATCTGTTGCAGAATCATTCGCGACCGTGAAGAAGCTCTATATATCCATATTCGCTGCTGTTGTCTTAGCCCTGACGTTAGCGCTGTCACTGGGCGGATCGCGTAATCCTCATGGCGATATCGCAATCAAGTGCGAGACCTGTCATACTTCCGATTCCTGGACGAAGATGAAGAGCGACGGAGGGTTCGATCACGATGACACTGGATTTCCGCTCATCGGAGCTCACGAACAAACAGCCTGCATTTCCTGCCATACCGACTTGAAGTTCACGGAAACCAATGACCAATGTGTTGATTGCCACAGCGACATTCATCGCGGTAAGCTTGGAACGCAGTGCCAGGGATGTCACACCGCCGAAAGCTGGGAGAATCGCCACGATCTTTTCCAGCAGCACGCCGCACTGGGTTTTCCACTCACTGGAGTCCATGCGACGGCAGACTGCAATTCGTGTCATCAGAACGAACTCCGCGACGATTTCGCCGGAACCCCGGTGGAGTGCGCCGGCTGCCATGATGATGATTTTCGCGCCACGACCAACCCGAGTCATGTGCTCGCGGGCTTTGCCAATGACTGCGAGACCTGTCATAGCCCGGGTGCAAAAACATGGCAGAATGCGCGCTACGATCATCCTCCCGAGTTTCGCCTTGAGGGCGGCCACAGTAACCTGGAATGCGTAGACTGCCATTCCCAGCGGTTTGCTGGCACCGTCAATGAGTGTTTTGCCTGCCATGAGTCGGATTTTCAATCAGCTCCCGATCCCGATCACGACGCCGCTAACTTTGATCACGATTGCACCGGTTGCCACAACGTGATGGCCTGGACGCCGGCAACTTTCGATCACAATCTCACCGAGTTTCCGCTTAGCGGCGGTCACTCCGGAGTTCAATGCCTCGACTGTCATTCGGCGGGCTACAGTGAAACATCCACGCAGTGCTTCTCTTGCCACGATGAAGAGTTTGCCTCTGCCGACAATCCCGATCACGGCGCAAACAACTTCGATCACAATTGCACTTCGTGTCATTCCACGACGTCGTGGGAACCATCGACTTTCGATCACGCGGCGACCCAATTTGCGTTGACCGGCGCACACCTTTCCGTCGATTGTGCAAGCTGCCACACCAACGGCTACACCAGCATGCCGACGGACTGCAATTCCTGCCACAGCGGCGATTTTGCAGTGGTCAGCGACCCCAATCACGTTACCAACGGCTTTGATCGTGACTGCCTGCAGTGCCACACGACCGCAGCCTGGAGCCCCGTCAATTTCGATCACAGCCGGACAGGATTTGTTCTAACTGGAGGACACGCCGGACTTGAATGCGCAAGCTGTCATGCCGGTGGTTACGCCTCGACCTCTCCAGATTGCTATTCATGCCATGCAACCGAGTTTGCCGGCGTTACCGACCCCAACCATGTCTCCAATAGCTTTCCGCAGCTCTGTGCCCAGTGCCACACGACTGAGTCGTGGTCACCCGCCGAGCCTCGGGGCTTTGATCACGCCGCCACCGGTTTTCTGCTCACCGGTGCGCATGCGAGTGTCTCCTGCATGGACTGTCATGGCGGCGGGTTTGCCAACACCTCGCCGCAATGCTATTCCTGCCATGCCCCTGAGTTCGCGACAGCCGAGGATCCCAATCACCAGCAGAATAACTTTGATCACGATTGCAGCACTTGCCATTCGACAACCGCATGGACGCCCGCAACTTTCGACCACAACCTGACTGAATTCCCGTTGACGGGTGCGCATTCTGGTCAGGCATGCTTGAGTTGTCACGCTTCCGGATATTCCAACACCGCTACCGATTGCTTCTCATGTCATGGCGGCGATTTTTCCTCCGCCGGTGACCCCGATCACGTTCTGAATAACTTTGATCACAATTGCGTGTCGTGTCACACGACAAGCGCATGGACACCGAGCACATTTGACCACAGCGCGACGCAGTTTGCCCTGACCGGCGCGCACGTGACTCTCGACTGCATTTCCTGTCATGCAACAGGTTATGTATCGACCCCGAGTGACTGTTTCACGTGTCATCAGACCGACTTCAATTTGGTCCAGGAGCCCAATCACGCGCTGCAGAATTTCAGCCACGATTGCACGCAATGCCACTCGACGACAGCCTGGCAACCGGCCAACTTCGACCATAATGCCACGGATTTCCCTTTGACCGGCGCACACACAGCGCTGCTGTGTCTGGCCTGTCATTCCAGCGGATACGTCGGGACTCAGACCGCGTGTGTTTCGTGCCACCAGCAGTCGTATGGCTCGGAAGACAACCCGAATCACCGGCTCGCAGAGTTTAGCACTGAGTGCCAGACGTGCCACACCACGGCAGCCTGGGATCCGGCAAATTGGGATCACACAACGACCGGCTTCGCGCTCACCGGCGCTCACACATCAGCTGATTGCCAGAGCTGTCATGCAACGACGTATGCCGGAACGAGCGACGCTTGCATGAGTTGCCATCAGAGCGACTTCGCATCGGCCACCGATCCGGATCACGCAGGCAACAACTTTGACCAGAACTGCCAGGGATGTCACACGACAACTGCCTGGTCTCCTTCAACCTTTGACCATAATTCTACCGGATTCGCACTTACCGGAGGGCACGCCGGGCTGGCATGCATTAGTTGCCACGCTACTGGTTACACCAACACCAGCAGCGACTGCTTTTCTTGTCATGCCGGCGATTATTCTTCCGTCACCGATCCCAATCACGTTTCCAACAATTTCGATCACAATTGCCTGACTTGCCACACGACAACGGCCTGGGAGCCGGCATTCTACGATCACAACAACACGTCATTCCCATTGACCGGAGCGCACGTTGGCCTGCAGTGCATGTCGTGCCACTCCGCCGGTTACACCAACACAAGCACCGCCTGTTACTCGTGTCATCAGGGCGAATATACAGGCGCGCTCGACCCGAATCACGTCACAAACAACTTCGATCATGATTGCGCGAACTGTCATACGACGACGGCATGGGAGCCGGCCACATTCGATCACAACACAACCGAATTTCCGCTGACAGGCGCACACAGCGGGCTCCAGTGCCTGTCATGCCACTCTGCCGGCTACACGAATACAAGCACGGCATGCTATTCCTGTCACCAGGGTGACTTCACCGCTGCGACAGACCCGAATCACGTGACCAATAATTTCGATCATGACTGTACGACTTGCCACAACACGACAGCGTGGGAACCCTCAGCCTTCAATCACAGTACGACTGGATTTCCCCTGACCGGCGCTCATACCGGCTTGCAGTGTATCGCCTGTCATTCCCTGGGTTACGTCAACACCGCTTCAGCTTGCTATGACTGTCACTCCGGAGATTTTACTTCGGTCGCCGACCCCAATCACGTTCAGAACGCTTTTAGTCACCTGTGCATCGAGTGTCACACAACTTCGGCCTGGTCACCGGCGACCTTCGACCACGGAACCACACAGTTTCCGCTCACCGGGGCGCACACGACGCTGCAATGCATCGCTTGTCACTCCGGCGGCTATGTCAACACGCCGATGAACTGCTTCGCCTGTCATCAATCCGCCTATGACGGTACGACGAGTCCCGACCACGCGGCGGCACAATTCCCGACTGAGTGCCAGAACTGTCATAGCACCACCGCCTGGACGCCGGCCAATTGGAATCATGATACGCAGTACTTCCCGATCTATTCCGGAGCGCACCGCGAGAAATGGGACCAGTGCGCCGATTGTCATGTCAACCCGACGAACTACTCTGTGTTTGAATGCATCTTCTGCCATGAACACAACAAGACTGACATGGACAATAAGCACCGAGAAGAAAATGACTATCAATACAACAGCAACGCCTGTCTGAGCTGTCACCCGAACGGGAGGTCGTGATCGCAAGGCAATCGTTCCCTCTACGCCTCCCAGTCGCTATTGTCTATCTGCTCCTCCTCGGAGTTCAGATTGCGTTCAGCGGCGCGGCCCACGCACAGACTCCCGATCCGACGACCCGTGATTTTGTAGTGAAGTATCTCTCGATCGACTACGTCTACCTCGATGGCGGCAAGGCAGACGGATTGCGCAAGGGCGACCGGTTCATGATCACGCGCGGTGACAGCCTGATTGCTGTCCTCGAAATCCGTTATCTTTCGAATACTTCGGCCTCGTGCTTCGCTGTTGAAAATAATGGTCAGATCTTTCCGCACGACACTGCCCTATTGTCGAGTCGCGGACCGGAGCCGGAGACTATCGAATCTCCTTCTCCGCCAGACTCGACCACAAATGCGCCGCTGAACACGGCAACCGCACCCTCAGACAACATTGCGATGCGCCGAACGACGCGGAGCAGCGGCACGTTTTCCGTGCAGCTTTATTCCTGGATGGATAATAGCGAGTATGCCTCCGACTACCTGCAGACAACCTTGCGGTTGAATTTACGAGCTCGACAAATTGGCGGCAAGGCTCTCAACTTCTCGGTGCGGACGCGCGGCGAGTACGACAATCGCTCCCGCTCCGGTTCTGCGGCAGTCGCCGAGGAAGATTGGACGAATCGCATCCACGAATTGTCGCTGTCATATGACGACGAGAACGCCCCCTTCAGTTTCCAGCTTGGGCGAATTCTTCCGCATCGCCTTTCCGGTGCCGGATACCTTGACGGCGCACTGGTGGACCGGCGGTTTTCCCGGTCGCTGAGAATGGGTGTCTTCGGCGGCCTGCGCCCGCGCTGGCAATATCGTGAAGAAGCTTCGAGCCTGCAGAAGTATGGATCCTATATCGCCGTCGTCAGCGGCGTTCGCACTGGCACCTATCTTGAGCAAACCGCAGCAGTGTCCGGTGAATATCATGGTTCCACTGTGAGCCGCGAGCTCCTATATTTCCAGGGACAGTTGTCCGTCGCCTCGCGCTGGTCGCTCTCGCATATTCTCGAGATCGACTACAATCGAAGCTGGCGCAGAGAGCGCGAAGCCTCTACACTGACCATCTCTAACCTCTACTTGAATGCGCGCTATCGGCCTAATCGCGTGGCGTCGTTCGGCATTAGCTACGATAACCGACGCAATTACTGGTCTTATGAAACCTTGTCGGTGGCTGATAGCTTGTTTGACGATCAACTTCGCAGCGGCCTGCGCGGGCAAGTAAATCTGCGCCTTCCCGGCGCCATCGCGTTATTCGCAAACTATGGCTATCGCAAGCGCTCTGATGAGACCGCGTCGACCAAGTCTTATTCGCTGAGTCTGTCCAAGACGGGCTTGGGAATCAAGGGAGCGGGTGTGAACCTTCGCTACGC
Source organism: uncultured Ignavibacteria bacterium (assembly GCA_964576925.1). Lineage (GTDB taxonomy): Bacteria > Zixibacteria > MSB-5A5 > CAIYYT01 > CAIYYT01 > JADJGC01. The sequence continues at coordinate 364,432 of CAZNWJ010000001.1, forward strand.
GGCATTCAATGGTCCGGGTAGCAACGGCGCAAACTACGGTATCCGTATCACGCAATACATTCGCGGCAGCAATTCTGTGGAGGTCGGCTACACCCAGTACCGCTATACGACGGCAGCAAATGACGATACTCGAAGGAACAAAACACTTGAAGCCATGACCTACATAAGCATAAAACGCCATCTTTTCTTGATCGGAAGCTGGCAATGGGAGCGCGGCGACGACACGCACGGGACCGGAATCCGTGGTGAAATCGGCTATCGGCTTTAGGAAAGTAAGAGCACGGTTGCATGGAAAATTTCGTTATCTGGTCAGCTGTCCTGGTGTTTGCAGTTATCGTCCTTGCCATCTACTTCCGCCAATTCAAGCGCATTCGCCGACTCGACGAGAAACGCAAGGAAGAGGCGCGCGCTATGGGAATCGATCGCCCAAAATCACAGTATCCAATGATCGATGCGTCTCATTGCATCGGCTGTGGCTCGTGCGTCGCCGCCTGTCCCGAAGGCGATGTCATCGGGATCGTCTGGGGGACGGCAACGATCATCAATGGTGAACGCTGCGTCGGCCACGGCTATTGCGAAGCTGCCTGCCCGGTCGGCGCGCTCAAAGTCGGGTTGGGTGATGTCAAGTCGCGGCCCGATATCCCGGTCCTGAGCGACAAGTACGAGACTTCCGTTCCGGGGATCTTCATTGTCGGGGAACTCGGAGGAATCTCACTGATTCGCAATGCGATCCGGCAGGGCCAGGAAGCGATCGCGGAGATTGCCAGGCGCTCGCAAGTCAACTCGTCTCGACAAGGGCTGGATGTCCTCGTCGTCGGCGCCGGGCCTGCGGGCATGAGTGCTGCTTTGACAGCGATCGAGAAAAAGCTGCGCTATCTCGTTATCGACGAACGCGATGTCGGCGGAACGATCCTCCATTACCCGCGCCGCAAATTGGTCATGACGCAGCCGGTGGAGATTCCGCTCTACGGCAGACTGGAAAAGTCAGAATACAGCAAAGAATTCTTGATGGGAGTATGGCAGGAGTGTGTAACGAAGTTCGGCGTCAACATCCACTCCGGAGAGCGCCTCGAAGTCATTACAGCGGGAGAGTCCGGATTCGAAGTAAAGACAAATCATGACCGCTACCAGACAAGACACGTCGTGCTCGCCCTCGGCCGACGGGGAACACCGCGTCGGTTGGGAGTACCCGGCGAAGAACTACCCAAAGTGATGTATCAACTGACCGACGCTCAATCGTACCGCGGCCTTGATTTGCTGGTAGTTGGCGGCGGCGATAGCGCGGTCGAAGCGGCCGTCGGCTTGGCGCGCCAAAGCGGAAACCGAGTCACTATTTCCTATCGCAAGAGTAGTTTCTTTCGGGTGAAGAAGAAGAACGAGGATGCAGTTGCCGCACTCATCAAAGAGAAGAAGATTGAGCCGCTCTTCGACTCCGACGTCACGGGCATATCCGACGGCGCCGTGACTCTGAAAACAAAATCGGGCGAAAGACAACTCGTCAATGATTACGTCTTTATCTTCGCCGGCGGGATTCCCCCATTTGAATTGTTGCGGAGCTTTGGAATCAAGTTTGGCGGCGAAGATCGGCCCGAGAGGCGACTGCAGTCAGCTTCCCAACTGTAGGGCTTGCGACCGCAATTGATGCGAAAGTGAAGTGCGCTCCCCCTTGTCCTGCAAGCCACTCTGTAATTAAACGGCTGCAAGATACTTACTGGCTGTAGTGGACTATTTTAGAACTACGATGTGAAAAATGGTGTCGGGAAGCCCGCTGAAGCAGGCTTCCCGATGATGCGATCATCTGCTCCTACGGGCACGCAGCGCAGGGTGCGGCACCGCCTGCGAAGATGTAGTTGATCATATACACGGCGTCGGAGATTGTGATAATACCGTTGCAGTCGACATCTCCGGCGGCAATCGGATCGGGTGGTGGCCCGCCGGCAAAGATGTAGTTGATGAGAAACACCGCATCCGAGATGCTGATGATCGATGACCCGTCGGCGTCGCCGCAAGGCGTGCAAAGGCTGTCTGCATGGTAGACTCGAAGCACACGACGCTGATTAATCTGTGACAAGAACAAATCTCCCGTCGAGTTGAAAGCGATATGTCCTCCAAGCACACCAATCAGTGATTCGCTCCCATCATCAGGGTCAACGATGACGAGTGACGAGGGTCTGCGAACAATCAGCCCGGCAAAGGGACCCGGAGGGCCAAAAGCCTCGGGAATTCCATAGGTTACAAAGGAATCAATTAATGCTCCCGAGTCATCATACCGGCGAACTGAATCCCTGACGGAAATATAAACATTGTCATCAGGGCCAATGGTGACGTCTCCCAACGTGTCCCCGACGGGTGCGATGAACTGCGTTACAGTTCCGCTCGACCATCGGCAAATCGTCCCAACAAGGTAGTTCGAGAAGTACACACGACCTTGGCTGTCGAAATCCAAATCCTGTATGTTCTCAAAGCATGAACTGGTCAACAAGGGAGAAGTCGAAGATCCACCCGCAGTAATTGACCAAATGGCAGGCTGACAGGAAGGACAATTCCAAGTCATCCCCCCGACGAGAACACTCCCGGCTGCTACCAGATCCCCATTGCGGTCTACTACAACAGCATCCGGGTCCGAGATCGTGTCCCCGATGGCGACAACTGATCTTGAGATTGGGTCTACCTTATGTATGTGAATAGCGTCGTCATCAGAAGAAGTGTAGATAACATTGAAGTTCCCCACGTAAAGATTGTCAGCATCATCGAACGCGACAGTTCCAGGACGTCCTGAGTTGATCGTGGCGTACAGCTCGACTCCAAAGCATGGTGCCATGTTGGGCAATGGGTATTGCGGTCGTGCGAAGACTCTGAGCACCTTGTCATTGCCAAAGACATCCGCGATGTACATGCTGCCAGCTGCATCGAAAGCTACACTCTGGGTGCTGATTCCGCTGATCAACAGCTTTTCTTGTTTTGATGTGATATTGACCTCATGCAAGGATCCTGATCGACGTACTACAAGCCCCGAGACTACCGGTCCCTTACTGAATGCTACCGCTCGCCCGTTTACGAAATTTGAATCGAGGAGATTTCCGGCGGGATCGTATTGACGGGTCATCTCGCCCCAGGTGACGTAAACGCGGTTGAGAGAATCTATTGCAATACCCTCGATTGGTGACCCCGTCGCCGGCACAAAAGTAGAGATTTCACTCCCAACTATCTTGCAGACCGTCTGTTCACCATAGTTGGCGATGAACAGCTCTTCGACAGAATTAAACGCGAAGTAGCTAACATTCCCGAGACATCCACCACTGAGTAGCGTGGTGGTCGAAGTCCCGCTCGAGGTGATTTGCGTAACTCTGCCGATGCAATTCGGTGTGCAATTCGTGCCGCTGCCAACCAGAATGCTTCCGACTGCACCTACAGAGCCCGTCTTGTCGACGATGACAGCATCCGGGTCCGGGATATCCGCCCCGAAATAGGAAACTGCACGTGTCACGGCATTGATCTTGGCAATTCGGCCAGTCGTGACCGTGCTGTTACCGACGAAGACATTGCCACTGGCGTCGCAACCGATTTGCCAGGGTACGAAACTCAAGTAAGCAAACACTTCAACATCAAGATCCGGCGCGACAACAATGTCTGCCCGAAGACGATCTGGAAACAGTCCGGACGATAGCAAAGCGGCCATTGAGATAAGCGCGATCATTCTCTTGCAATACATGATCTACTCCTTGTTCCGATCACAGATCTCACTGAACAAATCAATAGGACGAGATAGTTGGTCTATTCTGCTTGGTGTGCTGTTGGGGCAAGCGAGAGGAATATCGCTTGAAAGACCGATATTGTCAAGACCCAATTGCCTAAGCCGCAATCCGGCAAAGTCACCCGGCGGAGCAGCACACGCCACCGCCGGGTTTTCAACGATCCGCCCGCAGGCAGAACGTCTATTCATCTGCCCCCCTTTCGCTCATGAAAGGAGCCGTCGGATAAAGCCCCGGAATCAATGCCGGGGTCGTGTTCATGTAGTCGCGGTACTCGCCCCCGAACTCCGCCAGCAGCAAGGTCTCTTCGGCGGCAATGCGGTGACGATACGTCAGCGCGAGCAGGAGTGCCACCACCGGCAACGAATACCACGAGCCGAGCAGAACCGGCGCGCCCAGCATGGCGAGGTAGGCGCCGAGATAACTGGGATGGCGCACGATGCTGTAGGGCCCGGTGCGAATCACGCGCTGGCCGTCGACCCGCTGGACAGTGGTCGTGAAGAAGCGCCCCAGCGTCCTGATTGACCAGATGCGAAACGCCAGCCCGCCTGCAATCAGCGTCGCGCCTGCAGCCGCGGGTACGGATGAGCCGTCGACCGCTGACTCGGAATGTAGATAGGCCCATTCGACTACGGGGAGGACCTGACTGATAAGACCCGCCGCGAAGATCAGCAGCACCGAGTAGCGATCCGCTTTACGCTGCGCCGTTGCATCGCCGAAACTGAACGCCGGCTGCGTCATCAGCATGATCGCGCAAGCCACAATGAGTAGCACTACGCGCGGATCCTGAATCAACTGCGGAACAAAGGCCAGCGGCAATACATAGCACGCCACCGCGAAGATAATTGTCACGACAAACTTCTTCATTTCACGCTGCCTCCATAGAACTTGGCTTCAGACTCAACTCGAGATGCCCGTTACATTTGAACAACTGCTTCAAACGAGCGATCTCGCTCTGACTTTCATCACTGCAGAATTTGCCGTCCCACACCAGCACCGACATCTCGCATTGAGTTTTTTCCACGAAGCGGTCGGGCAGGTCGGGCGCGGCATGAAATCCGAATCGTGCATAGAAGCGCTTCCGGTGCGAGTTAACGACCGTGATTCCCTGCGACACTCCATTCGCAAGGGCCGCTGCCAAGGTCGCTGAGACGAAGAACCTGACGACAGCCAGCGAGCCGATTTCGGGCGAAAGAGCCAGTCTGCTGGCTTCAATGAAGAGCTCGTGCCGACGCTTGGCCTGCTCATAAAGCGCAAGAATTGGAGCGGTATCCGGAAAATAGGTCAGTGACGGAAATGTTTGTGTGACAGGCCCGGTGAACCGCAACTGCAGTTCCGGGTGAGCGTCAACCAGGATCTCTATTGCTGCAGCAGCGGGTTGAATCGCGTCTGTCACATGCCTGTGACTGCCGATCAGGTGCTCACCCGTCGATGTCGTGCAGAACAGGCCAAAGTGCCGTGCGTGAAGATCAAAACGGTCGATATCGAGCCCGCAGTCGACGCGGGGTACAAGCCCCTCAAGCCGACTCTGGCGGAAGCACCGATAACGCAATCCGAAGATCTCTTCTAACCCAGTAATGTCTGTTACCTCCCGAAAATTGAGGCACAGCGATGGCTCGATTGTGCGGTCCTGACCATTTTCGGCTCGTCGTGCCGTGGCTACCATGTCAATACTGCCTGTGTTCACGCTGCCTCCCCGGTTACGTCGAGAATTTCGGACCTTGGTGATGATTGACCCACGGCGAGCGGAATCTCGCCTGACGTCAGGTAAGCCTCTGCAAGCGTTTCCAAGTGCTTCCTGACTTCTGCAGGCACCGTTGCCGGCGAACCCGCGAGGCACATCCCGCTCTTTCCCGAGTGCAGATAAGGGAACCGCTCCAAACCGGCGATCGGAGTAAATCCGTAGCAGCCATAGAAGGCCTTGAACGATAGCTTGCAGCCTCCGAGTGCGTGACGTGCTCCGAGAGCGAAAAAGTGAATCGCGACGATGCTTTCGAAAATGTGGCGGATGTAGACCAGCCCGCGACACGAGCTGTCGATGGCGAAGCGGCTGCCTTCAACACACAACTCGCCCGCCGCGCGCCAGACGTTCAGCAAATTCCAGAGGTGCGCCGGCTCCGGTGCCCAAAGGAAACTGGGCAGCGGAAAACGCGAATTGCGCCGAGCCACTTCCCGAAACTTCGGATATACCTCAAGCACCTCCGACATCAGCGGACTGATGATTTGCTCGGTATCTTCAATCACCCGGGCGGTGCCGATCAGGGTTTGGCTTCCCTCATCGCAACGATAGAGCCCATAGTGATGCGATTGCAGATCCCAGCAGTCGATGTCAAGTTGTGCCGCATTTTCGGCGACAACTTCGTGCAGGTGGCAACCCCAGTAGACGCGATACCGCAAGCGCAAGACTTCTATTTGCTCTTCCAAATTCCGAACGGCCCGAAAGGTATAGTCCGCAGTCGCGGTGTTTTCCCGTAGATTCCTGTTCATGCCGCCACCTCCGCTTTGCAGATCGAGACATCTTGTTGTTCCGCGAAACGCGACGGAACGGCGAAACGGATCATCGCTGTCGCTTCGAGCTCTTGAGCCATTTGTCTGATTCTGACAGCGTGCAGGGTCGGAAGCGCTTCTGGTGTTCCGGTGAGAATCGCAGTCTGTGGGCTGCCGACTCGCGGAACGCAGACTGCAGTGCCGGGTACTCGCACGAAGCCGTACCGCCGATAAAACAGCTCTTGTGATGCCGCGAGGCTGAGGATGGCGCGATCAATCGCATAGCTTGAGAAGAAATAGTGGGCAATTGCCGACTCAACGATAGCGGCGGCCAGGCGAATGGATCGAAATTGCGGTGCAAGCACCAATCGCGACGGCTCGACAACGACTTCGCCGCTCTTTCGGCGTTGCTCCAAAAACTCGCTCACCAATTGACGCTGCGGCCAGTATTGCAGGCACGGGAATTGTACCTGCGGGACACTTCCGACAACCGCGGCAACGCTCGGATAGTCGCAACTTAATTCTTCAAGCTGACGTTGCGCCCGAGTAACCTGACCTTCGAACACGCGGATGCCGCCGATCATCGTTTCACAGCCGTGATTCTGCAAGAACAAGCCGAAGTGGGAAGAACAGCCGTCAAACGAGTCCACGTCGATGCAGGTGTCATCGTCCTTGCAAAAGACCTTGAGCCGCGAATTCAGATAGACCTCAGCGCGCAGCCGCAGATATCGCAGCAGTTCGTCGGCGGATTGCAATCGCCTGAAAACGACACCGGCCGCCTGATTTCTCAATTTGGTATCCATTGTACCCTCCAGCAGTGCTCTACCGGGCCTGTGCCGACAGTTGCAACTCGTCGTGTTCGCGCGTGGGGTCTCGCAGTTCGGGAAAGAGCTCGAGAAGGTCGATTTCATCAAGGAGCTTTAGTGTCCGCTCCTGGATTGCCTCGGCAGCGGTTTGATGTGTCCAGGGGAGTTTCATGTGTGCTGTCTCCGGTTAAGAGTTTTGTTGCTTTCATTGATCCTAACAGCCCGGAGACGCGAATTCGGAAACGGGGTCGCAGACTTTCGATTGTCAAAGCACTCGCCGGCGCATAGATTTCCGGCATCGTGACGATTGACAAGCAGATATCAGATGAGGTGTGGCCGGAGTTCCTCGATCGGCTTGACGCTGACAAGGCTCAGGCCGCCGAGCGGTTTAGCGCCTTCGCGGACGCGATCTTGCGCAAATCCCCGCCGCGCGAGATGCGGTCGTTGCCGCTGCCGGAACGTGACGACTTGATCCAGGCGATCATCACTTCGTGTCTCGAGAATGACTTTGCGAAGTTGCGCAGTTATCAAAATCGCGGGCGCCCCTTCGCGGCGTGGTTCTACTTCGTGTGCCGCAACGCCATCCTCAATCACCTGGGCAAGTCAACGGAGGTGGCAAGTGGCGTCGACGACGAAGGTCTCTCGGCGCACTCGCTTGCGCCGGAGAAGAACCCGGAATCGGCAATCGAGCAGCGCGACCTGTTGGAACGGGTTAATGGCTTGATCGAGAAATTGGATCGCATGTGCCAGCTTCTCTTGCGACTGGCCGCTGAAGAATTCAAGCCCTCGGAAATGGCAGTAGCACTCGGCATGCCTGTGAAAACCGCCAAGAAGCTCTCTGATGACTTGCGCTACTGCCGCAAGAAATTGACCGGCTTGCTGGCCGGCGCCGGTATCGATTTACGGGAGTTGGGGTTGTGAAGGAAAGTCAAGGCGTCACTGATTCCGAAATCGCCGGTGTAAGTTGTTACGTGCATTGGGAGAGGATTAGTGTATCCGAGAGGTGCTCCGAATGAGCGATAACCCGCGCGATCTGGACGACAATGAGCGGCAGCGTATGCTTGAGCTGATTCGTCGTGCCGGACAAATTCAGCCGGGTGGCCTGCCCGCTTTTACGACCAATGAACTGGCAGACTGCCTTACCGGATCTGCAACGCCAGAACTCAAGGCGCGGTACGAGGAGGCGCTTCTCAATTCGGCGGCATTTCGACGTCAAGTCCGCGCTATCGTCGCGGATATCGCAGAGTTTGCCGAAGCGGGAGCTGCCCATCTATTGCAGCAGCAAGGGCGGAAACCTGCCGACTCAAAATCGCCGGTCGTTGCCAGGGTGGTAGCGGTGATTACCAGCATCGCAGCGGTTGTCGCGCTGGTCTTGTTGCTGCCGACTCGCGAGCACTCGGAATGGCAACTCGTCGACAGCAATGTCGCTCCCACTGCTTTGCTTCAGTCACAAACCCGTGGCGCTGCGGGAGCAGCCGGACCTGCCTGGTTTCCGTCTGCTGATTCAGCAGCAATCGCCGGCCTTTCACGTGTGTTGGCGCTCGACCAGGGGACTATCCGCCCGGTATTGCCGAAATGGGTACAAGACGAGGTCGCTGATTCGATTCCACTCACCTTTGTCTCCAACGGACGGCAAGCGACGATCAATTTCTACTTCGAGCACCCGCAGGAACAAATCAGAGAAAGCACGATCTGGCTCCTGTTGTTCCCGTCGCGTCAGTTGCAGCAGATGTCCATAAGCAAGCCCGGAGTGCCCATCGACCTCAAGGGGCTAACTTATGGCGAAGCCGTGGCTGTCGTTGTCTTCTCTACTCCCGAAGGTTTCGGTCACTCATCGGTCTGGCGGCTCGATTTCCCGCCGGAATAGTCCTTAGTTCGACGATTGCCTCCACGGATTCTGGCTGCAGGTAACCACGAATGGCGACCACAGGTATGGATGCGGCGCGATTTCAAGTTTCTTCAGCGTTTTGATCATTCCGAGCTGTGACTCCCGCAGTCGCCGGGGCAGCGGCTGCTGCAATTTTTCATATAGGCCGCGCATCAGCTCAGGAGTGAACTGATCCGAGATCTTCCACATGGCTGTAACGACATTTCGAGCACCCGCCAGAATGAACGCGCGCGGCAGCCCGTAGGCGCCGCTGACACGCGACCCTTCTCCCAGTCCGGAATTGCAGGCGGAAAGAACTACCAGTTCGACACCACTAAGATCGAGATGCAAGACCTCCAGTCCACTGAGTACACCGTCATTGTCGGGGTGAGCTTCTTTGTGATCCATGCCGGCGCCGGCCAGCAGCAAGCCCGAGCGCGCGAAGAGAGTCTGGGGCACCGACGATTCGTCGGGATCTTCCGTGTGCGTCGACTCCGTAGCGCATTCCTCAAGGTGAAAACCGTGAGTGGCCAGGTGCAGTACGCTCTTTCCGCTGCAATGATCTATAAATGCTCGTTCTGTGGCCTCAGGTCCAATCAACTTCATGCTCGACTGGGCTGCTTGGCCACGCCAGAGAGAATCGACCAGACTGACTTCTCGGCGAGCGCCTTGTAAGGATCCGTACTTGTCAGCGCCGAAATCGAGACAAGGGGAATCGAGTCCACGCAGCTGCGTGCTGACTCGTTGCGCAGGGAGCCACGACTGGTCAACAGTAGAAGCTTCACCGGTATCACCCCTTGCCGTAAGTTCGGGATCGGCCAAGGCAAGCAAGCCGCGGTTTCCCGGAAGTGTCTTGCGCTGGTTCATCATGTCCTGAACCGAAGAGATCGTCACGAATTCGTGCCGCTCAACCAGGAAACGGCCTTGATTATCAATCAGGGAAGCAAACGGTATGCGATTGACACTTCCGGCAGTCATTACCGCGACCTGTGGATGATTGACAACGAGCGTCTCCAGGGGCTGCCAAATAGCCTGATAGAGCGCATCGGAAGTTTGCGTGTATTGTTCGAAATCCTCGGGTGAAGGTGGGCCGGAGCGTAGTGCCATTCGCCGCATGTGCTGGACATATTCCACTACTAATGAGTCGATGGATTCGGCTTCGTCAAGAAACACCAGCCTCGGTTCGGAATCGTGCGTAATGACAGCGCCAACGTATCGAGCGCCCTTCGAGTAGCCGTTCATCAACTCACGCTCAGCAAAGAAGGAGTAGGCAACTAACGCTGTGCGATCATCCAGACTCTCCTGGAGCGATCGCAGGTCTGTTTTCAGGTCGCTCTTGACTATCCCTGCTACCGTGCCTTCTCCGGCAATTCTGCGGGTAAGCAAGTCGTATTCTTCGAGCATCTCTTGCAGTTCGTGTGCGGTGCCCGCTGAGCCCTTGTCCTCTTCCGCAGTGGCCTTAAGTTGGGTGATGCGGCCGGCCAGCTCTTGAAGTGAGTCCTGCACAGGCTTTGACATCGTCGCGAGGCGCTCACGAAACAGCTCCCGCCGCGAATTGATCTCGTCAACGACATAGCTGCCGGTGCGAAGGAGCGCTTCAATCGCCAATTGGGATGCCGCGGGAGGAGAATCCGATGACAGCCGCAAGGTTGTAAGCAGCTCGTCAAGTGCCGCGGTAATCACTTGATATGACCCGTTTAGCTCACTCTCGGTCAGAACCGGCAGAAACTGCGCGAAGAAATCAAGGCGCTCCGTAAGCGACTTAGAGAAAACATCAGCCGACGTCTTTAGATCTCCCAGTCCGCGGGAGATTCGCCCTCGTTCCAGTGCCAGCGTTCGCCGTTCAAATTGGTATCCCTCGTTATCTTGCGTCAGAACAGCTTCTGCTGCGTGAAGAGTGGACTCCGCCTTGATCGCATCTCCTTTCGCGATCTGAAGGCGAAGAACATTCCCTGCATGCTCGAAGGACCATTCCGGGAATTTAGCAATCTTCTGCCCTGCAACTGCCAATAACGATTCGGCTTCGTCAAATCGGTCTTGCCGAATGAGTATCGATGAGAGATTCATCAGCGCCAGGGCATAATCGGCAATTTCCATGCGGTTCGCGTCTTCAAGGAGTTGAAGACTCTCTCTAATGTAGCTGGCTGCGGTGTCCAGATAGGAATGCTGTCTTCCGGGAAGCCACGCGGAGTACATGACGCCGAGAGAGCGTAAGTACAATGCTTTCTGCATAGTGTCCCTCGGACATGCGGCATCACTTGCCTTGACGAAATACGCGGCTGCCTCGTGAACAAGGTTGAGGTCGCGAGCTGCCAATCCCGCTTTGGCATATGCATTGGCAAGATCCGAGCACTTCGTCTTCGGATTGTTCTCCCTAATCTGGCAAACGAGCGAAATAAGTTGCAGGGCGCGACGGCCGTTTCCCGCCTGTTTTTCAAGATCTGAGAGGTTCAGGTAGAGGGTTGTTAACGAAAGATCGAGGGAGTCCGAGTAGCGAAGCTTGATCTCAAGAGCTTCGTTGAAAAGGTCGCGGGCACGACTCTCATCAGTGTCCGTGATCACGGCTCCAAGATTACTCAAAGTCCGGCTCTTCGAGAACTCGAACTTTTCCCCCAGTTTGTTCCATTGATCAAGGGCACGCTCATAGAACTCAATGGCAATCCGGGCGCAGGAATCGCAGTTGCGCGCGTTGATCCAGTATTGATATGTCTTGCCGAGATCGTGAAGGCTCAAGGCGCGGCACGAATCATGAAGCGGCAAGCTCACGGTGAGCGCTAAGGCACTGTCGAAGCAGCTCAGCGCAGATTCGTATGCGCGTTCTTTCAGCAACGCATCTCCGCGAGCCGTCAGCTCCGACCACCGTTCCGTTTGGTCAGAGTAAGCGTTCGTGGCAAGTCCGGAAGCGAGAATTAGTGGAATGAGTATTCGTCCAAGACCCATAGTCACCTCTGCAGTCGTTTCTGATGAAGCGGATTTCGCTTGAGTTGCCAACAGTATAGATTTCCTGCTCCGAATTGTCCAGTCGACAAGTCTTCTGAATTGGTTGCCTGCAAAACCTGATTGGTCTCTTCAATTGTGTCGAGACAGTTAGGTGAGAGAGTCTGTCAGCAATTGCAGACAAAGAATGTATGCGCGTTCCGGTCAGCCCCGAACACTTTGCAATGACGATTCCCTGCTGCGATGTTTCTCGGCGTGAATTAGCGAAGAACCACAGGACTGCAACACGTAAGCGCTTGCAGCCTTCCCTCAAGAAGGCTCCAGGCTGTTGCGATGGTTGCCAAAAACCACTGAAGTTGACGGAACTCGAATTGTTCTAAGGCAACTGATTTCTGATCAGTGAAGGTTTTGTTGGCCAGATACTTACTGACTATAGTGGACTACTTCAGAACTGCGTGTCTTTAAACCAGATCACCTGCCAATCTCAGTATCCGAGTCCCAAAGAGACAGTCTCGATGAGATTAATACACAGAGCGATCTTCGATGTACTTCCGACCAGGCCGGGCGAGATTCCGATCTCCTGAAGCCGCAAATCTTTATTACTATTTTACGCCTGTCCAAACCGTCTTTACTTCTCGCTCTGGGGGATTTGCCGTTCTTCACAACAGAGTTGACGCCTGCCTCTACATGTTTGGCGTCATGATCCATCACCTCTTTTCGGAGTTGATCAAATGGCTTTCTGGTTGGGCGGAATTGTCGCCTTCGCACTCATGGTCTACCTCGTTTACTCGCTCTTCAAGGCTGAGGAGATGTAGCCATGACTTGGAATGACATCCTACAGATCATCGTAATCCTCGCGGTTCTGCTGGTACTTACACCCATCCTGGGTCGCTATTGCTATCGTGCGCTCGCGACAGAAACGTCCGGACGGCAGCGCTGGCTTGCCCGGCTCGAGAACTCGATTTACCGCGTCGCTGGAGTTCAGGGCGATGCCGCAATGGACTGGAAGCAGTACGCTCTGGCGCTCCTCGCCTTCAACGCGGTCGGCTTTGGCATTGTGTTCCTGCTGCAGTTGCTGCAATCCCACCTGCCGCTCAATCCCCAGAATCTGCCGGCCACGACCTGGCATCTGGCATTCAATACGGCCGTCAGTTTTATGACCAATACCAATTGGCAGTCTTACGCCGGTGAAACCACGCTCAGCTATCTCGTGCAGATGCTCGGATTGACCGTACAGAGTTTTGTCAGCGCGGCGACCGGAATTGCCGTCATGGCGGCCTTGGCACGCGGCATTTCGCGCCAGTCGACCGGTATGCTCGGTAACTTCTGGACTGATCTGGTACGCTCAACGACACGGATTCTGCTACCGCTCTCAATCGTGCTGGCGCTGATATTGGTCGGCCAAGGCGCGGTCCAGAACTTCGACAGCTATCAAACGGCGACACCTCTCGAGGGCGGCGAGCAGGTCTTGCCGATGGGACCTGCGGCTTCCCAGATCGCCATTAAACAACTGGGCACAAACGGCGGTGGTTTCTTCAATACCAACAGCTCCCATCCATTTGAGAACCCGACTCCGCTTTCCAATTGGCTCGAAATGCTGGCGATTCTCCTTCTACCGACAGCGCTCGTCTACACCTTTGGTATGATGGTCGGGTCACGGCGGCATGCCTGGGTAATCTACGGAGTCATGCTGTTGATGCTCGTTGCCGCCATCTCACTGTCAGCTTACGCGGAATTTTCACCCAATACGGCGCTGGGCGTCGCCAACTTCGAAGGCAAAGAAACCCGCTTCGGAATCGTGAATAGTATCATCTGGTCGAATTTCACGACCGTTGCTTCCAATGGCTCCGTCAATGCAATGCATTCCAGCCTTTCGCCAATCGCCGGCGGAATCGCAATGTTCAACATAATGCTCGGCGAGATCATCTTCGGCGGCGTCGGAGCCGGCGTCTACGGCATGATTCTCTTTGTCGTGCTGGCCGTGTTTCTTGCCGGACTCATGGTCGGTCGCACTCCGGAGTACTTCGGCAAAAAGATCGAGGCGTTCGAGATCCGCTGGACCAGCATCGGAATCATCCTCCCGGGCGCCATGATCCTGATCTGTACGGCACTGGCCAGCGCCATTCCGGCAGGTCTTTCCAGCCTGGCGAATCAAGGCCCACACGGTCTCAGCGAGATGCTTTACGCATTCAGTTCCGCCAGCGGCAACAACGGCAGCGCTTTCGCCGGGTTAAATGCGAGCACGCCCTTCTATAACGTCGCGCTCGGGATCTGCATGCTGGTCGGCCGCTTCGGAGTCATCCTGCCCGTACTGCTGGTTGCAGGCAGTCTCAGCCGCAAGAAATCTGTCCAGGCCTCAGCTGGGAGTTTCTCAACGGAGTCGGTAACCTTCGGGCTCATTCTCATCGCGACGATCTTGATCGTCGGCGCTTTGACTTTCTTTCCAGCACTAACACTGGGCCCGATCGTCGAGCACCTGTTGATGCTCGGAGCACAAACATTCTAACGTCGTAAACGAGCGGTGACCCCGGCCCGCAGATGGAAGTACAAGGAATTCAGATATGTCAGCCCACAATTCGGTTTATCGAGACAAAGCAATCTTGCGCACGGCGATTCTTGACGCCTTTCGCAAATTGCATCCACGTACGCAAATCAAGAACCCTGTAATGTTTGTCGTGCTTGTCGGCACGCTTCTCACGGGTATCGCGCTGGTCGCAAATGCGATGCGCGGCACCTTTTCGCTGTTTGAGTTGCAGATTTTTCTCTGGCTCTTCTTCACCGTTCTCTTCGCCAATTTCGCCGAAGCGATCGCCGAAGGTCGCGGCAAGGCGCAGGCGGAGAGTCTCAAGAAGATGCGCACGACGAGTGTCGCGCGTCGATTGTTGTCAACCGGCAAGGAGGAGCGAGTCAACGCCGCTGTGTTGCGCTCCGGTGATCGGGTCGTCTGCGAAGCCGGCGACATCATCCCCGGCGACGGCGAAGTTGTCGATGGCATTGCCACCGTCGACGAGTCGGCGATCACCGGCGAATCGGCGCCGGTTATTCGCGAGAGCGGCGGCGACCGGAGCGCCGTTACCGGCGGAACACGGGTCATCAGCGACCGCATTATTGTCAAAATTACGGCCGAACAGGGGCACAGCTTCCTGGACCGCATGATCGGCCTTGTCGAGGGAGCGCGCCGCCGCAAGACGCCCAATGAAATCGCGCTTTCCCTGTTGTTGGGGGCCTTGACGATTATCTTCCTGCTTGCCGTCACGACGCTCAAACTCTTTGCAGATTATTCTGGAAACGCGGCCGGCCAAGATTTGTCCCAAGTCGTTACAGTCCCGATCCTGATTTCGCTCCTGGTCTGCCTGATCCCCACTACGATTGGCGGGCTGCTGAGCGCAATCGGAATCAGCGGCATGGATCGTATGATTCGCCAAAACGTCATCGCCACGAGTGGTCGCGCCGTCGAAGCCGCCGGAGATGTCGACGTCTTGATGCTTGATAAGACGGGCACGATAACCTTCGGCAACCGCATGGCGACGGAGTTCCTGCCGGTTCCGGGTGTGCCGACGCAGACTTTGGCGGAGGTGGCCCAATTGGCGTCTCTGAGCGACGAAACGCCGGAAGGGCGTTCGATCGTCGTATTGGCAAAAGAAAAATTCGGTTTGCGGGCCGAAGCCTTACCGCCGCATCAGGCGAAATTCGTGCCTTTCTCGGCCGCTACACGCATGAGTGGAATTGATATCTTTGACGACGACAACACGACGCGAATGCTGCGCAAGGGCGCCGGAGATGCCGTTCGGAGTTATGCACAACAAAATGGCGGCGTTTGGCCTCTGGAAATCGACCCGATCATCGAGCAGGTCTCCCGTTCGGGCGGAACGCCATTGGTGGTGGCCGAAGAGAGTTTCGTGCTCGGCGTGGTGCATCTCAAGGATGTCGTCAAGGGTGGCATCAAGGAGCGGTTCGCCCAACTCCGCGCGATGGGCATACGGACTATCATGATAACCGGCGATAACCCGGTAACCGCGGCATCGATTGCGGCCGAAGCCGGCGTCGATGATTTTATGGCCGAGGCAAGCCCTGAGGCGAAACTCAAGCGCATCCGCGCGGAACAGGCTCAGGGCCACCTCGTTGCGATGACCGGCGATGGCACCAACGATGCGCCGGCCCTGGCCCAGGCTGACGTCGGAGTCGCGATGAACACCGGCACTCAAGCCGCGCGCGAAGCCGGAAACATGGTAGACCTTGACAGCAATCCAACCAAGTTGATCGAAGTCGTGGAAACCGGAAAGCAGCTCCTAATGACCCGCGGGGCTTTGACAACCTTCAGCGTCGCCAACGATGTCGCGAAGTATTTCGCGATTGTACCCGCCATGTTCGGATCATTGTACGCCGGCGCCGCAGCCGCGGGCCCCTTGGCCAATTTGAATATCATGCGCCTGCAATCGCCGGAGAGCGCCATTCTCAGCGCCGTAATTTTTAACGCGCTCATCATTATTGCCCTGATTCCGCTGGCGTTGCGCGGTGTCAAATATCGTCCGCTCGGCGCCGGCGCCGTCCTGCGACGCAACCTCCTGATCTATGGAATCGGCGGTCTGATCGTACCCTTCGTGGGCATCAAATTGATCGACATTCTTGTGACAGCGATCGGTTTAGCTTAGTAACCTGTTGGAGCACACAACTCATGAAGACTCTCTTTCAAGCATTACGGATGATCGCGGTGTTGACTCTGATCACAGGTGTCAGCTACCCGCTGCTCGTCCTGGGATTTGCCAAGACATTCTTGAGCCACGAAGCAAATGGCAGCTTAATCTATTCCGGAGGTACGCTCGTTGGCTCAGAGCTAATTGCCCAGAGTTTTTCGAGCCCGCGGTATTTTTGGCCGCGACCCTCGGCCGTCGGGCACAATCCGCTCCCCTCAAGCGGGACCAATTACGGCGCAACCTCCAAGTCACTGCAGGGACAGATTACCGAGCGACGCGTCAAGCTTCTGGAAGCCAACGGCGGGGTAGAACCACCTGATGAATTGCTCCTTGCCTCTGGCAGCGGTCTCGACCCGCACATTTCGCCCGCTTCGGCGCAATATCAAGTCAATCGCGTGGCTGCAGCACGGAATCTCGATCCTGACCAAATCAGTATCCTCAAGAATCTCGTTTCCGAAGTGACTGAACCAATGACGCTGGGTTTCCTCGGTCAGCCCCGTGTCAATGTCCTAAAATTGAATCTTGCCATCGATTCGGCTTTCGGTCATGATTAACCATGCTTAACGACGATCGCCCTGACCCGCAGCAGCTCCTGCAATCGCTGCAGGCACTGGAATCGCGCGACTCCGCCGGCAAACTCCACATCTTCTTCGGAATGTCCGCCGGCGTCGGCAAGACTTACGCGATGCTGAAAGCCGCACAGGAGCTTCTCGCAGAAGGCGTGGATGTTGTCATCGGCGTTGTTGAAACGCACGGTCGCGCCGAGACCGAGGCGCTTCTGGTGGGGCTGCCAGTGATCGCGCGGCGCACGGGCGAGTACCGCGGAGTGGCGATTTCTGAGATGGATCTCGATGCGATCCTTGCCCGGCGACCACAATGTGTGCTGATCGATGAACTCGCTCATACCAATGCCCCGGGATCGCGCCATCCCAAGCGGTATCAGGATGTCTTGGAACTGCTTGAAGCCGGAATTGATGTCTGCACCACGCTCAACGTGCAACATCTCGAAAGCCAGATTGATGTCGTCCTGCGCGTAACCGGTGTCAGGGTTCGCGAAACTGTACCCGACTCGGTGCTCGGTCGCGCCGATCAAATCACCATCATTGACATCGCTCCCACTGAACTCATCGAGCGCCTGAACGAAGGCAAAGTCTATCTGGATGAGCAAGCCAGGGCCGCCCGCGAGAATTTCTTCAAGGAAGAGTCGCTGACGGCATTGCGCGAACTGGCGCTGCGACTCACCGCCGAGCACGTTGAGGGCAAGTTGGAGGAGATTCGCCAGGGCTCTTTGATCAGCGCGCGCTGGAACACAACCGAGCGACTGTTGGTAGCCGTAAGCCACAGCCCACACTCGGAAACCTTGATTCGTGCTACGCGCCGACATGCTTCGGCAATGCGCGCTCCGTGGATTGCGCTCAATGTCGAGACTGGCACAGCTCTGGCGCCGTCCGATCAGGAACGATTGTCGAAAAATCTCAAACTGGCTCAAGAACTCGGGGCAGAGGTGATTACTACAGCCGACACCGATATCGTCAGCGCGATCGAACGCTTATCGCGTCAACGCGATGTCACCCAGATTATTGTCGGCCGGCCCACCCGGCGGTTCTGGCGCGATCTGATTTCCGGCGGTACGATTCTCGACCGCCTGGTGCGACGCAGCCACGATATCGATATTCATGTCATTCGCCCGCTCAGCGACCTCGCAACGGAACTCAAGACGCCGCTTCCCGAGGTCGTCAACCCGATCATCAGGCAACTTGCTGTCGTGATTCCGATCGTCGCAGCGCTGACCCTCGTCAGTTTCTTCCTGCAGGATATCATCGGCTACCGCGCCGTCGGTTTCGTTTACCTGCTGGCCATTGTGCTGTTGGCAACCCGGGTGTCATTCTGGCCAATGATGGGGGCCGCCGCCTTGAGCGCGCTGAGCTGGAATTACCTGTTTATCCCGCCTCCCTATACATTTCACATCAACGCTCCCGAAGACATAATGATGTTCTGTGCCTACTTCGTCGTCGCCAGTATCAGCGGCTATCTGACGATGCGCACCGGCCGTCAGGACCGACTCCTGCGTCAGCGCGAGGTCCGCACGGAAGAACTCTACGATTTTGCGCGCGCTCTGATTGAAATCGGCTCTCTTGAAGAACTCTCTGCGGAGGTCGACCGCCGGACACAACGGCTCTTTCAGTCGCGCTCACGAATCGTCGTGTGCCACCCGAATCGCAAGTCTTTGTTACGACCGGGGCCAGATCGGCAGATAGCGCTTGATGAAAACGAATGGGCGGTGGCGACCTGGGCATTCGAACACGGAAAGATTGCCGGTTGGAGCACTGATACGCTCTCCCAGGCGCGTTGTCTGTGCTTGCCGTTGACCGCCGGCGAAGAGCGTCTTGGCGTCCTGGTTTTTCGGCCGATCGAACCGATTCCACTGACACGCGATCAATTCGCCTTATTGATGGCCATCGGCCACCAGGCAGCCGGGGCCTGCGAGCGCGATCGTTTGCTCGTCGCGGCCCGACGCAGCGAAATGCTGCAAGAATCCGAGCGCCTTCATCAAACCTTGCTCAATTCCATTTCGCATGAGTTGCGAACGCCGCTGACCTCGATTGTCGGCTCAACGCTGGCCCTGAAAGAGGATTCGAAATCTCAAGCCGATGGGACCCGGTCAGCGCTGCTGAAAGATATCACCGGCGCTGCCGACCGCCTAAATCACGTCATCAACAACCTGCTCAATATGTCCCGGCTGAATTCCGGGATGCTGCGATTGCAGAAGGAGTGGTTTGACTTTGGTGACCTGCTTACGGAAGTCATTTCCGAGAGTGCCGCCGTGATCAAAGATCACACGTTGAAAGTCGATTCGATACCGGAGACGATCCTCGTCGAAGGCGATTACTATCTTCTCAAGAACACGCTCGCCAATCTCTTGCGCAATTCGTGTCTCTATTCGTTGCCGGCATCCGAGATCGAAATCATCGTGCGCGCAACTGCCGATCGTATTGACATCGACATCAGGGACCAGGGTAAAGGAATTGCGACAGAGGAGTTGCACAAGGTATTCGAGAAGTTCTACCGCCCGGTTGGCAGCCCCGCCGGTGGCATCGGCCTTGGCCTGTCGATCGCGCGCAGCATTGTTGAGTTGCACGGCGGCACGATCACGGCGCTCAACCGCGAAGGCGGTGGGACGGTATTCTCGATTCGATTACCCTTGCGCACACCGCCGGCAGAACTTATGGAATCACGGCAATGAGCGACGGCAAGACGATCCTGATCATTGAAGATGAAGCGGCGATTCGCAAGCTGCTTCGCATTTGCCTGGAACCGGAGGGTTACAAGGTACGAGAGGCAGCCGGCGGCGCCGACGGCGTTTTGCTGGCGGCGCAAGCCCGCCCTGATCTGGTGATTCTCGATCTCGGATTGCCGGACATCGACGGCATTGAGGTCGTGCGGCGAATCCGGGAATGGTCGCCCGTGCCGATAATTGTGCTCACGGTTCGCGATACCGAGCAGGACAAAGTCGGCGCGCTTGATAACGGAGCCGATGACTACCTGACCAAGCCATTTAGTACGGCCGAATTGCTCGCTCGGGTTCGGGTCGCACTCCGTCACGCCCAGCCGGCAGAGAACGAATCGGTCGTCAGGTCGGGCCCGCTTGTGGTCGACTTGGCATCCAGGGTTGTCACCGTTCACAACACCGAAATTCGGCTGACTTCAACCGAGTACAATCTCTTGCGCCTGCTTGCCCGGCACGTCGGCAAGGTCGTAACCCACTCGCAAATTCTCCGGGATGTTTGGGGACCGACCGCCGTCGAGCAACGGCAGTATCTGCGCGTCTACTTTGGCCAATTACGCCGCAAACTTCGCGTGAATCCGAAAGATCCTGATTTCATTATTACAGAACCCGGGATCGGTTATCGCTTGCGCCTGATCGAATGATTTGGCAGGAGTACTTTGAAACAGTTAAGCGTCTATCGGCGGCTGCTTCTCGGTTGAAGCTTACTTACTGGGACACAGGGATTCGAACCCCGAATAACTGATCCAGAGTCAGCTGTGATACCATTTCACCATGTCCCAGGCGGACTTGTCTGCTGAATATATCGGCCGCCCTCGGCGCTGTCAACAGCTTTAATGTCGGCCTTGCAGTCGCCGATTACGGCAAAACTACGCCTTCGTCGTTACGAAACACGGTCGCGGGCGTCCCATAGTACTATGCTGTTCGCAGCGAGTCGACAATCTGCAGTCGTGAAGCGCGGACCGCCGGCAAGAACCCGCCTACAAATCCCATTATGATCGCGAAGGCCAGCGCGATAATGACCGTTGGGCCGTTCAGGCTGAAGTTAAACGCCAATTCAGAGAAAGTGTTGAAATTCACCGTCGAGACTTCGACAAAACGAAGGAAACTGGCGCCGACAAGTCCAACAAGTCCGCCGATCAGCGATATCAGGAAGGCCTCGAATAAGAACGCAAGCAAGATGCTCAAACGACTGAATCCCAATGACCGCAATGTCCCAATTTCCTTCGTCCGGTTGGCGACCGCAGCATACATTGTAATCATCGCACCAACTACGGCGCCGAAACTGAAGATCACGCAGATCGCCACACCCACAAACATGATAAAGGTCGTGGTGGCTTGCGACTGCGCCGCATAGTACTCCTTCTCCGGCTTTGCCTCCAGCTGAAGTCGAACGTCGCCCTCGATCCGCGACTGCACGGTCGCCAGAGTCGACGGATCGGCCAGTTTCATCGTCAGTGAGGAATAGACCGGACGTCGAAACGCGGCCATCATTTGCTCGCTATCTCCCCAGATCTCCGAATCGAACGCCGAGCCGGAGGCATCAATTACCCCGACTACTGTCCATTCGCGCGAGCCAAAGCGGACTTGCCCACCAAGCTGACAGTTCTTGAAGCGGCTGGCTATTGATTTGCCCGCGACGATCTCCGCCGTACCCGGCTTGAACATCCGGCCTTCGGTGATCTTGATGTCGGGTCTCATTTCGAGCGATTTCTCGGTGACACCGCGGACAGTCACATTCGATGTCGCCTCGCCTTCAAGCTTGTCCAGACTGATCAACACATAGAGCTCATTGGTAAAAAGCGGTTTGCCGTCGCTGCCTGATTTGATCTCGGGAAACGTCGAGACGATGTCGGCCTGCTCGCGCATGATAATCGATGTTACTTCAGATTGGGACGCCTTACGAATAATCACCACATTGTCGTCGGCGCCGGTGGCCACCATTGTGGCGAAGAGACCGTGCGCAAGCATCAGGACGGCCGCGAAGACGAAGACCACCAGGGCAACGCCGAGAATGGTCAGGCCCGAAGTTACTTTATGCTTGGTGATATTTCTGATCGTGTAGCTTGCTGGAATCATTGTTTGCCTCACTAATCCACGACCCGGAGTCCGTCGACTATTCGAGTGCGCATTGCCTTTAGAACTGGAAACGCTGATGCAATCAATCCGATCGCGATCGCCAACGATACGACCAGTATCCAAGTCAGCGGCTGAATTTTGAACACCGGGAACCAGGCGCTGAGCCCGGCTTTGAGGAGGTTGACGATCGCAGCCAGAAGCCCAAGTCCCACCACTCCGCCCACCAAGGAAATCAATATCGCCTCGCCGGAGATCATTCCCCAAAGATGATAAACCTGGAAACCCATCGATTTCATGAAGGCGTGCTCCGACCGGCGTTCTCTGGCCGTCATCGCCATCGTGTTGATTAGTACCATGAGGATGACGCCGATGATTAGCCAGGACATGACCGTTAGGAGCAGCAGGATGGCGCCCGACATCGAGACAAAGCTCATTTGGAAAGCCTTCTCGGTTTCTGTCAGCGTTTCTGCCGACGAATTCTTGAAGTGGGCATCGACGGCAGCGGAGACTTCGGCGGCTTTCGAAGGATCTGTAAGTTGGAGGCCATACCAGCCAACTTCCCCGGCGCGTCCCGGCATTTGTTTCTTCATCGTCTCGTCGATGTAGTCCCAACGCATGAACCAGGTCGATTCATCGATGGTTTGATCTCTGCCGGTATAAATCCCGACGATGTCAAAATCCCAGTCACCCGGGTAAATCGTACCGACCAGTGTTACTCGCTCGCCCACCGTCCAATTGAAGCGGTCGGCCAGCTTCTTGCCGACGATGACGCCCTTGATGTTGGAATTAAAGGCTTCAAGAACATCCGGCGAGATGACGAATTCGGGAAACATTGAAAAGTAATTGTCTCGCTCGACCGCGAATTGAGCAAAGAAGTCCTTGGGATCGACATAGTACCCGCCAAACCAATTCGCATAGGTGACCTGCTTGACACCGTCAACCTTCGCGATTTGGTCCCTGTACGCGAGTGGCAGCGTGAAGGTAATGGAGATCGAACTACGCGTCACCAAGCGGTCGGGTGAGGATGCTTCAACTCCCGCATACCAGGCATCAATCACGGTGCGAATCAGGCCAAACGCCATCACCGCGACGGCCAATCCGATGATGGTCAGCGTCGTCCGCAGTTTGTGGCGCATCGTGTTGCGAAATATCAGCTTCATCAACATAGTCTACGCCAGCTCGCCTTTGTCGAGATTGCGAATCAACTCGGCCTTGTCAGCCGCGCGCGGATCATGTGTCACCATGATGATCGTTTTATTGAATTCCTTGTTCAGCCGCGTCAGCAGGGTCATGATCTCTTCCGCCGAGTGTTTATCAAGGTCGCCGGTCGGCTCGTCCGCGAGCAGCAGAGTCGGATCAGTCACAATTGCTCGCGCGATAGCGACCCGCTGTTCCTGGCCGCCGGAAAGCTGGCGCGGATAGTGATCGATGCGCTCGCCCAGGCCGACGATTTGCAGGGCCGTCTCGACGCGCTTGCGGCGATCCGCCTTGGACAACTTGTAGAGCAGCAGCGGCAATTCAACGTTTTCGTAGGCCGTCAGTACCGGAAGCAGATTGTAGAACTGAAACACCAAGCCGATATGATGCGAACGCCATTTCGCCAATTGCCCCTGGCTCAACTTGGCAATATTCTCTCCCGCCACAACCAAGTCGCCGCCGGTCGGCTGATCGATCCCCGAGAGCAGGTTCAAGAGTGTCGTTTTGCCGGAGCCGGAGGGCCCCATCAAGGCCAGAAACTGGCCGCTGGGAATATCAAAACTGATGTTGCGCAAGACGGGTATCTCCAGCGAGTCGCGATAGTACGACTTGGAAACATTGCGCACCTGTACTAAGGTCTCTGCCATGCTGGTCCTTTATCTTCCTATTGTGATATTTCAATCTTGTCGCCTAGTTTCATACCACCGGGAGGTGAGATAACAACCTGATCGCCGACCGCGACGCCTGACACAATCTCCGTAAAGGTGCCGAGTTCCCGACCAACCTGCACCGCCACTTCCTGCACCTGTTCACCGGCAGTTTTGAATACTACGGGACGCCCCTCACGATTAGTAACAGCTGTCTTCGGAACGGCAATGACCGCCTGCTGGGGCGTGGTCTCAGCGGCCGCTTTCTCCGGCAGGAAATTGACCCGCGCCGACATCTCGGGAAGCACCTTGTCATCGATCTGCTGAAACGCAATCTTGGTCATCACTGTGGCTCGCGAGCGGTCCGCTGTCGGCACGATCTTCTTGACCCGGCCCGGGTAGCGAATCCCCGGATAGGCGTCGAGAATGATTTCGCACGGCGCTCCGACTTTCACCTTATAGATGTTGGACTCGGAGACGTCCGCCTCAACTTCAAGAGAATTCATATCCGCAAGCGTAACCACCGCTCCGCGCGATGATCCCGCGGACGAAAACGGCGCAACCATTTCGCCGACATCCGCGTCCTTTGAAAGCACCGTGCCATCAAACGGAGCCCGGATAATAGTGTTCTCCACGGCTACCTCGGCATATTGCACACCCGCTTGCGCCACCTCTACCGAGGCGGCTGCTCGATCGTAGTAAGCCTTCATTTCGTCGACTATGTCCTGCGTAGTTGCACCGGTCATGATCAGCTGGTTCGCCCGATTGAGTTTGATCGCGGCGTCGGTCGAATCCGCGCGTGCCATTACCAGATTGGCCCGCATTCGCTCCAGATCGGCCTTGACGTCATCGTTTTCGAGGATCGCCAGGACTTGCCCAGCTTGCACCACATCCCCCTCTTCGACATTCAGAGTCTCAAGTCGGCCTGTTGCCTTTGATGCTACCGCGGCTTTGACCTGCGCCACTACATAGCCCGTGGCCACAAGTTCTGCTTGCGCCTCGGTTCCGGTCAGAAGTTGTGCGCTGGCAATCCGCACCTTGGTCGCCGGCGTTATCTCTTGAATTCCGACTTTATAGGCCAAGTATATCACAACCGGGACCAATAACCAAAGCAAATTCAACCACTTCCGGCCACTGCGAGGGGATCCGGACTTGGAAGACTTGTCGATTTTGAGTGCCGAAAGATCGGCGTTGCTGGCGTTGAACTCACTCATGAATTATTGCCCTGCAATAAATGTCCGGCCGCTACCGTGTCAATCATTTCCGTAACCCCGACAGCAGCAGAAATTGTCATAGTATAAACTCGTTCTAACCGAAAAGGTTGCGCCAAATCCAACTTTTTTGTGAAATGGTTCCCAATCTCCGCCCCGTAGCTTGGAACAGCTCAAGGAGCCTTTCTGGTCAACACTCAAAGTGGATTCCAATCTAAGCGCTTGCCTCTGAACAAATTCAAGCCGAGGACATGCCGGCATAACCAACGGCATCTTCTCTGAAGTGGTATTTCACAATTGGCTCATATTGCCGTAATATTAACGTAGAAGGAGAACACCATGAAACTGCAAAGAGCGCTTGCGGCCCTCGTCTTTATTTTCTCCATACCACTCCTTCAATGTAATAAAGACGACGATGATCGCGACCCCATTGTCGAGATGGAAGAACCATTCAATCTCGACTATTACCAGACTGCCCACGTCAGAGACGAAGGGCTGGCAATCACGTTTACTGGAACAACCGTGGACCTGCGCGACCCGACACACCCGGAGTACTTCTTTCCGGGGTACGCCGAAGCGACTTTCAAACTCAATCAAGGCGGTATCCCTGAACAATTGCTGACTCTTGGGATAACCGGGGCACCGTCTGAAGAAGACTGTACCCGCCACCGGGTGTTCTGGAACGGATATTACTTTGAACTGCGTTCGCTCTACCCTGATCCCATGATTCAGCCGGCCCATCGACAAGCCACTCCGCCGATGCCGCCGACCAGAGCGGGTTTGAAAATCACTCGCTCCGCTCCACCTGATTCGCTTACTGGAACGGTGATCTTCACGGACTTCTTCTCCGGGCTGCCGCACGACGAGTATGACCTGGTAGACGCGGTTATTGGCAGCGACACACTGATTTTAAGTGTCGAGTACGGTGGTGGCTGCAAGAATCACTATTTCTTCTTGTACATGGCGCCGGGGGCATTTGCCGAATCAAATCCGGTTCAGGCGAATCTCTATCTTCGACACTACAAGAACGATGATAATTGCCGCGGCGCCGAATGCGACGGTGGGCGTTGCTGGGTAAGCAAACGCCTGCGTTTCGATCTTACGCCGATCCGCGAGTTGCACGAGCAAGCCTACGGCACCAGCGGCCCGATCATTCTCAATTTGTTCAAGTACTTTGACAATGAGCCCGGTGAGAAACTCACGCTCACCTACGGCGAGTAAGCGATTCCTTAACGGAGTTGCATCCGATGATTGGATGCCGTCATTGCGAGGAGCGAACGTCCCGTCATCACCAACTCCGCACACCTCCGCGACGAAGCAATCTTTCGTAGGTCAGGATCCCCGCGATCCTGACGTCCACTTCATTCGTCGGATGATGATGTCATTGCGAGGAGCGAACGTCCCGTCATCACCAACTCCGCACACCTCCGCGACGAAGCAATCTTTCGTAGGTCAGGATCCCCGCGATCCTGACGTTCACTTCATTCGTCGGATGATGATGTCATTGCGAGGAGCGAACACGCCCCCATTGTCAACTCTGCGCGCTGCCGCGACGAAGCAATCTGGGTTTTCGTCGCCTCTACAAATACGCTTCAAACGCGTGCGTGAGATTCTCGGCAATCGTCTGCGGGTGATGCCCCTCGATATCGTGACGCTCCATCATATAGACGAGCTTGCCGTCCTTGAACAAAGCCATCGACGGCGACGACGGCGGGTAGCCGACCGTATGTTTGCGCGCCACCTGAGTAGCTTCGACATCCTGTCCGGCGAATACGGTCGCCAGGCGCTGCGGCAGTTTCTTGTGCTTGAGCGCCATCTTGACGCCGGGGCGGGCATTGCCCGCCGCGCAGCCGCAAACCGAATTGAAAACCAGCAACACCGAGCCTTTCTCGGCCAAGCCCTTCTCAACTTCCGCCGCCGTCTTCCATTCCTGAAATCCGACGCCGGTCAGTTCCTTGCGCATCGGGGTAATGAGTTCTTCTGGGTACATTCTATAACACCTCAACGACAAATGTTATTGTGCACTCTGTTTCTGGATTCCCGCTTCCGCGGGAATGACGATCAGCGGACTCATTGCGTGAGTGGGCGCCTTCGTGATACTGTCATCCCCGCGGACGCGGGGATCCAGACTTCTCTTGCTAAGATCGACCAAATCTATCGCCGATCCGCTCATGATCTACGCCGCGAGCAGTCGTTTCGCTTGCAGCGTCGTATGCTGGTATAACAGAGGAAATTCCGGCCTGTTCCATCTTGCCTTGAAGCACACACCTTCGAAGATATTCGCGTAGCGGTTCATGATCATAGGCCTTGCTCCGAGGCACTGCATGTTTGCCCAGCAGGGGCTGGGTCTGCCTGCCCACGGATTGATCGCGTTACTCTATCCGGTTCATAGGTCGGGTTTCCAGCGTTGCACTCAGTCGGATATTGCGAACCGTGCTGGAAGCGCGAAGCCCGACACTTCGGTCCAGTTTCGGGATGCAATGTCGAGTACCCACATGCTCGACGGCAAAACTGTTGTCGGTTGTCGCGCTGATTGTCATATTGCGACATGAGCGATACGGAACTGAACAACCAGACCTGCGAGACGCCAGTTCGCTTCGGAACGATCAATCGTCTGGAAAGCGGTTCAACTCTCTGGCTGGTGCTCTTGTTGCTCGTCTTGTCGGCTTACGTTTATCTCCACATCAAGGCCGACAGTATCATGCCGCTGCCCTGGATCGATGAGTCACACTTTCTCTGGCAAGCCGTCGGGTTCTCCGAGCACGAGAGTCTCTTCGCGCCGGAACTGAATCCTCACCGGACGATCTTCTGGATGCCCCCCGGCTATTTCCTCGTGATGGGGCTTGTATTCAAAGTAGTCGGAGTGTCGCTGGAGGCAGGCCGGGCGGTTTCACTCTCAGCTATGCTGCTGGCAACAATACTTCTCTTCGTAATGATCAGGCCATTTGGTCCGCGTCTGCTCAATCTTTGCATCGGGGCAGGTTACTTTCTCTCCTTGCCGTCGATTCGCGCCGGTAATGTCGCTCGTATGGATGCTCTTCTCTGGCTGTTAATCGTCGCGGGATTTTTCCTGATTCTCAGGCAAA
Organism: uncultured Ignavibacteria bacterium; assembly: GCA_964576925.1. Taxonomy (GTDB): domain Bacteria; phylum Zixibacteria; class MSB-5A5; order CAIYYT01; family CAIYYT01; genus JADJGC01. The sequence continues at coordinate 392,481 of CAZNWJ010000001.1, forward strand.
GAAAGCTCCTCGGGCTTTGCGTGATGGCACTCTCGTTGTTGGTCCATCCCAACGGCGTCTACTTCCTGGCGTTTGCGGCGCCGCTATGCTTGTACGATTCTTGGCATGACGGCTGGAAATGGAAGCTGAAGCTGGCCGACGTCATCGCGGCAGGAGTCGTACTCACCGCGTGGGTTGCCTACCTCGTATACGTTAACGCGCACTGGGTTGAATTCCAAAGCGATATGGGATTCCAGCTATCGCGGAAGATAGCGTACGATTTGGGGAGGTTGCTGACCTTCAATAACACCGGTGAGCTGATTGTGGTGCTCGTCTGCGGAACCTATTGCTGGCGCAAATCGCTTGGCGTTGGCCGGCTCTTCTTCCTGGCGGTTCCGGCCTGGCTGGTTTACGCAGTCGGTATCGAGATGTGGTACAAATTTTTCTTTGGAATGGGGTATTTCCTGCTGGCGGTCATTGCGGCTACGGTGCTGGTTCACTTCGTCAATGATCGATTGCAGCGCCCGTTCGTTTTACTTCGTCCGTTGGTTCAATTTAGTATCGCCGTCACGCTTCTCGCGGGATCACTCTATTGGTACCATGGCCGCTTGTCAGGATTCCCCTACATGACCAGCGACGATCGCAGCGACATCGCGTGGCAATTGGATTCGCTGGCGATGGCAGCGCCCGGAGCCTCGATAGAGTTCTTCCCCACGCCCGATGCCTTCATGTATATGGCGCAGCGCGAAAATGGACTTTTGTTCAGCAATCCCAAATTCTGCGAACGCCAGCCCGATTACTTCTTGATTCGTCAGTCGCGGCATTTCGAATGGCATTTCAATCCTGCACGCCACGGCGTCGTTAATGTGCCGGTCATCGATTCAGCTTCAATGAGTTCTTTCCTCATTCGTGAGCGTGATACGACTGAAAAGTGGTATTTGATTCCAGGCCGGATTGACTAAGCATTCGTGCGGCTGCACCACATCGTCTTTGTGTCGCATCCCGCTGGAGCCTGCGAACTTCAGAACACCCCAACGCCGACCGTTAAGCGCACCCCGATTTCAATCGGTGTCGAGGTCGTCTCGCGCGGATGAGTCGGTTGAGCCGGCGTATCGACATAATCACTTTCATCCTCGAGGGAGCCATACCCCTGGGCACGCAACTCGAGCGCAATGAAGTTTCTCGGCCCGAAGTCGTGGATTAATCCGAATGCACCGCCAAAGATGACGACCCATTCGTCTTCGCCGTAATACCTGAAGATCAAGTCCTCCCATTCGACTCGGAGATCATCAACGGTATAGTAGCCCGCTCCGACGATGACAGTGACGTAAGGAATGAACGGCCGTTCTATCCAGGGCGCCGCAATGAGATTCTCAATCAACACCCCCGTGATCCCTCGTTCGCCGCCGCTGGCTTGATACGGTCCGTCGGGCAAGTCCAGTATTGGCCGATAGTGATCGACAATCTCTTCCGGATCCGCTGTTTGTCTTTCGTAATAGAACGAGACGGCGCCGATGTAGCTTAAGACGTCGGCTTTCTCAAGTTTGGATCGCCAGAACAGGCCGATGGAGAGACTCTGAGTTCGCGACACATCGATGCGAAAACCTCGTCCGCCCATCGGCGTTGCCAGCTTGCCACCCAAGACAAAACCGACGCTCGGCGGTCGCACGGTCGTTGTGTCGCGGCTGGCCTTCAGTTCCGCCAGATAATCCGGCGGCTTCAATTCGTCAGATCGCGCCGCAGCCGATAGCAGTCCCATCAACATGAGAATCCCGCATACCTTTAGTCGCCACCCCATTGTCTTCCTCCTTGAAATTGTAGCGCTCCGAGAATGTCGTTTCTTTCGTGATTTTTGTCAAGCGTTGCCGGGTGAGTTCAGTAGGCCGATTTCCGAGCGCTGCCGCATATCAATCGCGCCGCCGGATCCTTGAAGCGAGAAACCCGACACCGTCTCTTCACAAACATGAATCGTCAATGGGCCATTGCGTAGGTCGGGTTCCGAGCGCTGCTGTCACTCAGTCGCATCGCATACAATTTGAAGCGAGAAACCCGACACTCGCTTCTGATTTGTACACAAATGTCGGGTTTCTCATTCCGCGTACTATGGTTCGTTTCTCCCCAATTGGGCACCGCGCGGAACTCGGAACCCGACCTACGAACTAAGAACTGTCTGCCTTGTTGCCTGGAGCCTTCATCTGTAGTTCTCTGAGTTGCGGACTGGGCTCCCATTCCGGTTCAATCGTAATAAACCAATCCGAAAGTCTCCATTTTCCTTCACAGAATATCCACTTATGAAACATTGAGTCTGAGAATGCTCGAAATGGAAGAATGATAAGCCATCCTTTCAACTGATTCGACGTCCTGGCCGTGTCACCATGAAGCGAATAAGAGATCATTCGGACATCATAGGATCCAAGAACCGTTCCCGCATCCTGCAACTCGTTGTAGAAACTGGAGTAGGATTCACCACCTTCTCGGAATTTGTCACCGAAGATTTCGCGACGCCCTTCCCGAAGTTGTTCCCAAATGTACTTCCAATCATGCCGAGCAAATGCTTTGTTTAGACGGTTGTTCGCTTCGTACAACGCGATGATTTCCGGATCTGATGACGGACACGCCGTTTCATGGTAGCAACCGCGAAGCGCGATAACATAGTACAACAAACAACGATAGCAGTGAACCCAGAACAACGAGATTGACCTTCAGCAACCGAAGAAGTCTCGTTCTCAGGCGGGTCATAGAATCAGTACTGAACATCACGATCTAATCCCCAATGGTGAAGTTCGTAGGTCGGGTTCCGAGCGCTGCTGTCACTCAGTCGCATCGCATACAATTTGAAGCGAGAAACCCGACACCTCGTTCTTGTTTCGAGATGCAATGTCGGGTATCCATTCCGCGGCTCTCTACTCGTTTCTTCCGGAGAGTAACCCGCGCGGAATTCGAGACCTGACCAACGGGCTACTCCACCCAGACGAACGACCCTAAAACGCATCGCTTGCGACCGATGATTTTGCCTTGCTCCAAATCATAGAAATTAATCATCGACTTCTCAGGAAAACCCTCCCATGTGGCAAAGGCCAGGTACTTACTGTCAGGACTAAATGCAAATGAAACTGCGTTAGGATTGGCGGTGATTTGCCGGGTTGACATATCTGTCAAATCTACAAGCAAGTGATTGTCATCATGGCTGTCGACAATTAGTCGATTTCGCTCCCTATTTATCTGGTACAGCCGCTCACCCGGAACGGCTGACACATCGCCGGCAACGGTATTCAAGATCTTCACTTTGTCGTCATGTGTGAAGACAAAACCCTCTGGTACAAAGTATGCAGTGCCCCAATCCGGATACTCCGTCGCACCCAAGAAAGACTGCCCGAGATTCTTCAAGATTGCGAAAGTGCTGTCCAAAACAAAAATACCCTCAAGGGAATCATATCTTCCAATGAAGAGATACCTATTCGCGACCGGATCAAAGTCCAAAGTGGTCGATATGAAGTGAGCGGGTATGTTGGGGAGTTCCAATCTTTCCAATGTGCCAGTGCGGGGATCAAACTGGAACAGAGTAGCCCCTGTATAGGAGTCTCCCTTCGTCGGGCCACCCAGAACTACGTTTCCTGACTTGGCCAAGACTAACCCGTTCGGTCCCTGGCAAAGAACTTCTACTCCGTCGTAAGCTCTTCGGATAGGATATTGACTGATTTCTCCGCTTCCAAGCTCCAAGACAACCATGCCCTTCGCTGTTGAGCCGACCAGGCGGCCACTGAGCCTCAATCCACTCTGGGTGTCTTCCTTGCATGATGCAACAAAACTCACTAATACGATGACCATTAGTAGGCATCTTATTCGCATCCTCACCTCGCCTTCGGTCGGTGCCTTCTTAGTCTGAACAATCATGCCAATGTCGGGTTTCTCATTCCGCGCAGATCACTTTGTTTCTCGCCTATCGAACTCGCGCGCGGAACTCGGAACCCGACCTACGAAAACTTCTGGATTCCCGCCTCCGCGGGAATGACGGGGAATTGAGATTTACCCCGTCCCACCACCGCTCTTGGTGCGCGGCGGTCTGCGCAGCGCGCGCATGTATTCGCGGTTCATCATCGCGATAAACTTGACGCTGATCTCTTTCGGGCAGACAGCTTCGCACTCGTAGTAGTTCGTGCAGTTGCCGAATCCGGCTTCATCCATCGCATTGACCATCGCCAACACGCGGCGTTCGCGTTCGGCTTGTCCTTGCGGCAGCGAGGCAAACTGCCCGACCTTTGCCGAGACAAACAACATCGCTGAGGCGTTCTTGCAGGCCGCTACGCAGGCGCCGCAGCCGATACACGCTGCCGCGTCCATCGCCTGTTCGGCAGAGTCCTTCGGGATAGGCAGCGCGTTGGCATCCGGTGTGCCGCCGGTATTGACCGAAACAAATCCGCCCGCCTGCATGATCTTGTCGAACGCCGAGCGATCGACGATCAGGTCGCGGATCACCGGAAACGCCTTGGCGCGCCACGGTTCGATATAGATTGTTTCACCGTCGTTGAAATGCCGCATGTGCAACTGGCAGGAGGTCGTACCGCGTTCCTTGCCGTGCGGGATACCGTTGATCGTCAGCGAGCAAGTGCCGCAAATCCCCTCGCGGCAATCGTGATCGAAAGCGATCGGATCGGTGCCCTGCTTGATCAGGTCCTCATTGACGACATCCAGCATTTCGAGGAACGACATATCGGGGCTGATATCTTTTGCGGCGTAAGTCTCCATCCGGCCCTGGGCGTGACGATCTTTTTGCCGCCAAACTTTCAATGTCAGATTCATTACTTGTAACTCCTCTGTCCTGGCTGGACGGCTTCAAAGGTGAGCGGTTCCTTGTGGAGATTGGGTTCTTTGCCCACCCCCGTGAACTCCCAGCAGGAAACGTAGGTGTAATTGGCGTCGTCGCGCGCCGCTTCGCCGTCCGGGGTTTGATACTCGGTGCGGAAATGCCCGCCGCACGATTCGTTGCGCGTCAGGGCGTCCTTGCACATCAGTTCGGCGAACTCGAAGAAGTCCGCCACGCGGCCGGCGCGTTCGAGCGACTGGTTCAGCTCTTCGCCGCCGCCGAGCACGTTGGCGTTTTTCCAGAATTCCTCGCGCAGATTCGGAATCTGCGCCAACGCCTTCTTCAAGCCCGCTTCATTGCGCGCCATGCCGCAGTATTCCCACATCAGGCGGCCCAGTTCGCGGTGAAGTTCCAGCAGCGTTTTCTTGCCTTTGATTGCAAGCAGCTTCTTGGTTTTCTGATCAACTTCGCTTTCTGCCTGCTTGAATTCCGGCCGGTCGGTCGGAATCTTCTTCGCTCCGGTGCGGGCGAAATAATCGCCGATCGTGTACGGCAGAATGAAGTAACCATCCGCCAGGCCCTGCATCAACGCGGAAGCACCCAGTCGATTCGCGCCATGATCTGAGAAATTCGCCTCGCCGATCACGAACAGCCCGGGGACATTGCTCATCAAATTGTAGTCCACCCACAGTCCGCCCATTGTATAGTGCGGCGCGGGGAATATTCGCATCGGCGCTTTGTAAGGATTCTCGCCGGTAATGCGCTCGTACATCTGGAACAAATTGCCGTAGCGGTCGGCGATCGTCGATTCACCGAGACGCCCGATTGATTCAGAAAAATCGAGATACACGCCGAGACCGGTTTCGCCGACACCGCGACCTTCATCGCAGACTTCCTTGGCGGCGCGTGAAGCTATATCGCGCGGCGCGAGATTACCGTAGCTGGGGTACTTGCGTTCGAGATAGTAATCGCGCTCGGCTTCCGGAATCGCGCCCGGCGCGCGCTTGTCGCCCTTGGCCTTCGGTACCCAGATTCGGCCGTCGTTGCGCAGCGATTCCGACATCAGGGTCAGCTTCGACTGGTGATCGCCGGCAACCGGAATGCAAGTCGGGTGAATTTGCGTGTAGCAGGGATTAGCCATCAATGCGCCGCGCTTATATGCACGATAAATCGCCATGACGTTGCAGCCGGTGGCATTGGTCGAGAGGAAGAAAACATTGCTGTATCCGCCGGTCGCGAGCACGACAGCATCCGCCGAATGCGAGCTGATCTTGCCGGTCTCCATGTCGCGCACGACGATTCCCTTGGCGTGCCCGTCGATGATCACCAGATCGAGCATTTCGGTGCGTGGGTACATCGTAACATTCCCCAGCCCGATCTGCCGCGATAGCGCGGAATAGCACCCAAGCAGAAGCTGCTGTCCCGTCTGTCCGCGCGCATAGAATGTCCGCGACACCTGCGCTCCTCCGAACGAACGATTCGCCAGCAGGCCGCCATACTCGCGCGCAAACGGCACACCCTGCGCGACGCATTGATCGATGATGTTCGCTGAGACTTCAGCCAGGCGATAGACATTCGCTTCGCGAGCGCGGAAATCACCGCCCTTGACGGTGTCGTAAAACAGCCGGAATACCGAGTCGCCGTCGTTCTGGTAATTCTTGGCGGCGTTGATTCCACCCTGCGCGGCAATCGAATGCGCGCGGCGCGGGCTGTCCTGGTAACAGAACGCCGTCACTTTGTAGCCCAGTTCCGCCAGCGAAGCCGCCGCCGAACCGCCGGCCAGGCCGGTACCGACGACGATCACCGAATACTTACGTTTGTTTGCGGGGTTGACCAGCTTAAGGTCGAATTTGTGCTTGTCCCACTTCTTCTCCAGCGGGCCGGACGGGGTCTTGGCATCGAGGGTCATCATATTGTCACTCCCGCCGGAAGCTTGATTATGCCGGCTAAGACTGCGATAGGCATCGAAATGTAACCGAGAAACAAAATCGTCGCGACGATGATCGCCAGCGCATTCAGCTTCGGCTCATACAACTCGTTGTTCAGTCCGAGCGTTTGGAACATGCTCTTGATACCGTGGCTCAAGTGATAAGCCAGCAGCGCCATCATGATGATGTAGAACGCCGAGATCAACGGCTGTTGGAATCCGAGCACCACCATCGAGTAAACATCGTGAACTTTTTCGGTGTGCCCGGGCAGATTGGCCATCAGGTTGTGGTACTCCGGATGCGTCGTGAGAAACGTGAAATGCATCAAGTGATAGACCACGAAGCTCAGGATCAACAACCCCGACCAGATCATCGTGCGCGAAGCCAGCCCCGCCTGCACGGTATTATTGTAGGCATACTTCGACGGTCGTGCCGCCCAGTTTTCCAGCTTGAGTTTGGCGGCGAAGAAAACATGCAGGATCGCCAGCAGGATCAGCCCGCCCCGAACGACCCATAACAGCGAGCCGAGGCTCTGCAGCGCCAACGCATACTTGTTAAGTTGATCCTGCCCGATGAATAGCTGCAAGTTGCCGATCATGTGTCCGATCACGAACAGCAGAAGCAGCGCGCCGGAGACGGCGACAAACAGCTTCTTGCCGATCGAGGAACCGATCAGTCTTGCGGCAACTCCGGGCGACTTCGTTGCTATACCGGTAGATTGCATCAACAAACCTCTCTTTCCAAACAGCGGGAAAGATAGACGAAAGGCGGTTTTTAAGTCAACCCCGAAAACCGACCCGATTCGCTCTGATTATACCGACCGATGTTGTCGATGAAGGATTCTCATGCGGGCACGCGCCGCTATTCACCCCCTTGCCAAAATCCGCCGTTCTCGCTATATTGTCATCGTACACGCTACTTCAAAACCTGTGAGGCTCATATGAGAACCCTGCTCGCAACTCTCTTGACGTCTCTCCTCGTCACGGCTTCGAGCGCTCTGGCGCAATTTGATCAGTGCGGTGATTTTGACGACAACGGGATGACAACGGTTACCGACATTGTCCTGGCGATTCAGTACCTTTACGATGGTGGCGCACCGCCGAACAACTTTGATCGCTCAGACTTCGATCTGCACCAGAAACTGACATTCCGTGATTTGGCGCATATCTGGCAATGCGTTTTCATTTGCGATTTCTGGAATGTCCAGTGCCCGCCGACCGAAGCGCCCTTCGTCGCTGCTCCTGATCCCACCTTCAAGTTGATTCATCCCGACGCCGTTCCAGCCAACAATTCGAGATATGCCATTGAGCTACGCACGCAATCCACTGCCGGTGGCGGTGCGGTGGCATTTTGTTATCCACTCAGGCTGCGCATAGACGGCGTGGTGCCGACTATCGACTCAGTGGTTTTCCCGATCGGAACGCCAGCCACCCCCTATGCTGTGGCAACCGAATTCATCGATCACGCCAATGGCATCGTCACCTTTGTCGGCATGCGCAATCTCGGTGGTTCCGGCTACGACCGTTTCGCGCGGATCTACGTGACTATACCCAATTCAATATCCGAGAAACCACTAACCTTGGAGTGGGAGACGCTGACTCCCGCCCAGGCGCCGGTCGGGCAAGAGGACGCCGTCTTTGCGCTCGCGACGCGCGGGTCGTTTACCGGCGAGTTCGAGCCGGTCTTTGACCCCACCTGCTGCAATGTCGCCGGCGACTTCAACAACGATGGCGTACTGACGATCAGTGATGTCGTGAGCATAATCATCTTCATCTTCGCCGTAGGACCCAGCCCCGATTGCATGGCTGAGGCCGATGTCAATCACGATGGGCTCTTCAACATCAGCGATGCCGTCTACTTGATCAACGCCATCTTTGGCGGCGGCACACTGCCGGTCTGTCAGCCGTAGGTCAGGATCTCCGCGATCCTGACGCATTGAAGCGCACGGCATTGCGCCCCCTGTTACCGAAATAGACTCACGTCCCGATTTTCGTTGTCTTCGCTTCGCCCAACTGCTTATTCTCCCCCCACAATGAACAAGCAGATCCTCCGCCTCGCTATTCCCAGCATTATCACGAACGTCTCTGTGCCACTCCTCAGTTCGGTCGATACGGCCCTGGTCGGCCACCTTGAGGCCGACTATTACCTCGGCGGCGTGGCAATTGGCTCGATGATCTTCAACTTTCTCTTCTGGGGGTTCGGCTTTCTCCGCATGGGCACCACCGGTCTGACGGCACAGGCATTCGGCGAGGATAATCATACTGAAAGCAGTCTGATCCTCTGGCGCGCCACGCTCGTGGCCGTTGCCGGAGGGCTTCTTCTGGTGGCGCTCCAGTGGCCAATTCAGAGCCTGGCTTTGCGTTTGATCAATGCCAGCCCAGAGGTCGAACAGCAGGCACTCATCTATTACAACCTGCGAATCTGGTCGGCGCCGGCAGTGTTGTTCCTCTTCGCAGTTCAGGGTTGGTTTTTAGGCATGCAAAACGCGCGCTATCCGATGATTCTCGCCATCTTCGTCAATTGCCTCACGATCGGCTTGGATATCTTCTTCTTGCAGGCCTTGGACATGAAAGTCGCCGGCGTCGGGCTCGGAACATTGATCGCCCAGTATTGCGGCGTGCTCCTCGCTGTCGGGCTCTTCGTTTTCAAGTACCGCCAGTATGCCTCGCGATTTGTCCGCGAGCGTGTCTTCGAGATGCGGGCGCTTCGCAAGTTCTTCGCTGTCAATCGCGACATCTTCTTGAGAACGATGTTGTTAATACTAACCTACACTTTTTTTACGGCCCGCAGCGCCGAGTACGGCGATACAACACTGGCAGCCAACACGATTCTGATGCAGCTGTGGATGATCCTCGCCTATGGCGTCGACGGATTTGCCTTTGCCGCCGAAAGCCTGACCGGTCGTTTTATCGGCGCGCGTGATCCAGCAAGCCTGAAGCACGCCGTCAGGTTGATTTTCGGCTGGGGCCTGGGTCTGGGCGTAGCGGTCTCGCTCGGCTACTGGGGTTTCGATGAACAGATCCTGGGACTGTTTACGGATAGTGAGGCGATAATCGCGGCGGCTTCAGTCTATTTCATTTGGACAATTCTGGCACCGACGGTCAATGCCGTTTGCTTCGTCTGGGACGGCGTCTTCATCGGCGCTACTTCAACACTACCGATGCTTATCTCCATGGCACTCTCGACTCTCGCTGTTTTCTTCCCGCTTTATTTTCTCTCCGAACCTTACCTCGGCAATCACGCGCTCTGGTTGGCGATGCTAAGCTACATGGCAATTCGTGGTATCACGCTTTCCTTTTTTGCGCCGAGGGCTATATTTGGAACTCTGGGCCCTTCTGGAACCCGCTGAAATCCGCAGGTGTTCAATCAGTAAGCGTTTTCGACAGCGGGTTTCGGCCACGAAGACGAGGAGTGTAGGAGACCCACAAGTGAAGTCGACAACCATTTCATCTGTTGCATATGTTCTGATTCTGTCTGCGGTCGTCTTCTGGTCAGCCTCTTGTGGCTCCGCTGAAACAGAGAAGCAGCCCACCCCTGAGCCGGAACAGGAATTTCCCGTGTTGACCGCCGACCAACTCGAAGGTCGTATTCATGCCCCCGATTTCCCGGCGGGCCTGGAGTGGCTCAACTCCGCAAATCCAATATCTATCGAGCATTTGCGAGGCAAGATTGTACTGCTCAGTTTCTGGACTTTCAGCAGCATCAATTGCATGCACGTTATGCCTGACCTGAAGAAATTGGAAGACAAGTATGCCCGCGAACTGGTTGTCCTTGGCGTCCATTCGGCGAGGTTCACAAACGAAAAAGACGCCGCCGCGATTCGCGACGCGATTCTACGCCACGAGGTCAAGCATCCCGTGGTGAACGACACTGGGCTTCAGATCTGGCAGCAGTATGGTATCAAGACCTGGCCCTCCTTTGCCATCATCAACCCTGTTGGGCGCGTTGTCGGCATGCATTCCGGGGAGGATGTCTATGACTTGTTCGACAACGTAATTGGTCAAGTTGTCGCTCACTTCGATTCGTCGGGAAATCTCACACATAGCGCCGTCGCTTTCGGCTCAGAAGCCCTGACGCAGGAACAGTCTTTGCTCAAGTACCCCGGCAAGATTATCGCCGACCCTGCCGGCAGACGTCTCTTTATTTCTGATTCCAATCGCAACCGCGTGATCGCGACAGGAATCGACGGCAGGATCGATTTCGTGATCGGGTCCGGCATCCAGGGCAATCAAGACGGCAGCTTTGCCGAAGCGCGGCTCAATCGACCTCAGGGACTTGCCCTTGCCGACGACATCCTTTACATCGCCGATACCGAGAATCACAGGATCCGCGCCGCCAATCTTAAGTCCAAGAAAGTCAGCACCGTGCTCGGCACCGGGCTGCGAGCGCGTGAAAGTAATGCTGCCGCTTCCGCGACCGAGGTGGCTCTCAATTCACCTTGGGATCTTACCCTGGTTGATGAAATGCTCTATATCGCCATGGCAGGCTCGCACCAGATTTGGATCGCCGACACCGATTCCTGGGAAGCCCATCCATTTGCCGGCTCCGGTCAGGAGGCACGCATCGATGGGCCGCTGCTTCAATCCGCGCTGGCTCAACCAAGCGGCATTGCCGGCGACGGTAGCAAGCTCTACTTCGCCGATTCCGAAACTGGCTCAATTCGAGCCGCCAACTTGGAGGTAGCTGGTCGAGTTTCGACCATCGTCGGCACTGACCTGTTCGACCATGGTGATGTCGACGGCGATTCAGCCACGGCGCGGCTTCAACACCCGCAGGGAGTGTTCTATTACGATGGTTTGATCTACGTCGCCGACACTTACAACCACAAGATCAAGCTAGTCGACCCGGTTAGGCGAACGGCGACAACATTGATTGGCAATGGCATGCGCGGCTTCAAGGATGGTAGCTTTTCCGAGGCCGAATTCAACGAACCTTCCGGCTTGGTCATGATCGGTAACAGGTTGTACATCGCCGACTGCAACAATCATCAGATTCGCGTTGCCGACCTGCACACCCGCACTGTTTCGACGCTCCGTTTCTCTGATCTGGCCCCCGTTGCTGAGCGGACCATGGACACTTTCGCCGGCCGCGAAATCAAGCTTCAACCGAACAAGGTCAGACCCGGCGCAGCACGCATCAGCATCGGACTCTCGCTGCCGGAAGGCTATAATCTCTATGACCTCGCCCCATTTTATGTGGATTTCAAGAGCAGCAACGAAGATGCAGCCGAATTGACCGCTGCTCCCGCCGACATTCGTCTAAATCGCAGCACCGGCGAATTTGAGATTCCGGTCATCGCCGGCGAAGGTGAAGCGACGATAACACTTGAGGTCGTCGTCTACCTCCGCAAGTCTGACTCACAGGCGTGTCTATATGATATGATTCGTCTTCAGATACCCGTGGTTTCTGATCCCAAAGGTTCCTCGATGTTCGGCGTGAACATACCCATCAGGACTCAGCCGCGACTATAGGATCGCGCCTTCTAAAAGAGGATCTGTGAATTGGATGATTCGAAGGTTGGATTAAGAGCGCTATTTGAACAACGCTTTGATCTTGCCCCAAGTTGAAAGCTTGACATCGAGTGAAGTCTCAACGCGCAAATCGATCTTCAATTGATCTGTAGCCGGGTTAAACGTCGGTTTGGCTTTCTTCCCATCGAGGCGCACCTGGATTACATCGTTCATTGAATGATAACCCTTGACGTCTGGCTTCGTCGGGTCGTACTCGGGGATCCGTAGCTCGAACGCTCCGCCCGCCTTGGTCTTGCCCTCAACGATTTTATCCTCGCCGACATAGGCGGCTATCGTCAAGTCTTTCTGTGCCGGTTGTCCCTGCACGGTAATTGTACCGGTCACAATGAAGATATCAGCCAGAAACAACCCTTGGGCTGCGGATGCCATCAACAGGGCGACAGCGACGATTATGACAATTCCGTAAATTCTGCGCATTCTAAGCTGAATATAAACGACGCGGCTTCAAGCCGTTTCGCACCAATAAGAATCTACGGGGCAGTTCAAATTGTGTCAAGATTTTTTGCGGTCGCTCTTGGGGCGGGCATTGACGAGCGTGAACGAGAGGTGCTCCAGTTCCATGGCCATATTCTCTGTGCGGACTTCGACGTCATCCGGGACCTTGAGCTTGATAGGAGCGAAGTTCAGGATCGCCTTGATATTGCAGTGAATGACATGATCGACAATGCCTTGGGCCGCGGCTGCCGGAACGGCGATAATCACGATCTCGATCTTGTGCTTTTGGAGTTCGTCTTCCAGATGCTCCATCCCGAGTACCGTGATGCCCTTGTGGTTTGAACCGATTTTGCGTTGGTCGGAATCAAACAGGGCCTTGATCACAAAACCCTGCCGCTGGAACTCCTTGTAAGACACCAACGCCGAGCCAATATTACCCACGCCGATCAGCGCGACATTCCAGCTGCGGTCGATTCCCAGGATTTTCGCGATTCTCGACTTAAGCTCCTTGACCGGGTAGCCTAGCCCGCGCGTCCCGAACGACCCGAAAAACGACAAATCCTTGCGTACCTGCGCCGGTGTCAGCTTTTCACGCTTCGCCAGCTCCTTGGAAGAAATCGTCTCGTAATGCTCTTTCTCCAGAATATTCAGCGCTCGGTAGTAATGGGACAGTCGGTGAATTGTCGATTCCGAAATCTTGCGTTCTCTCATGGTCTCCCGGTGTTCGTGAAATCTTCCTGAAAAATGTGAAAGCTTTCACAAAAAATAGTCGCGACTCAAATCCCGGTCAAGCATAATTTTAGCATCTTCGACCGCTTTTGTCGTCAAAGTTAATGTCATTTACGACTATTCTGTCACAAAGATGTCAATAAAACTGGTGGAAATATTGAGGCGGCACCCATGCCCGGGCACCGCCTCGCCCACTAACCACGGAAAGGTTCAACTCGTTAAGGCAGCGTCACGCTCAACCTGAGCATCACGCGGTCGCTTTCATAATCGCAGAGAATTCGATATCGATCATTGGCTGTCATTGAAGCTGTCACTCCGAGTGCATCCATTATGATGTCCCGATACGACCAGCCTTCCCGGTAAGCATCGTCGTACTCCTTATAGAGACCGAAAGTCATCACCAGGGCGCCAGCCGCATACTTGTTCATGAAGCGGCTCAGTGCAGCCGTGGAGCCCATCGAACCCATCATGTGGGTCCACTTGTCTGGAGCCTCGATTTCCCAATTGTTCTTATCTACGTAAAACCACTGGTCACGACTATCCGGAAGGCGTTTGAAGACTCCGTTCTTCGGGTATTTGCCCGCACTGGCTGAGGATGCCACCAACAGGATCAAGCCGATTGCGATGCAGCAGTTTCGCAGCATTCTCCATGTCATTTGGCTGCTCCAGTTCATACCGGAGAGCTACTACGCAGACCCCGTGCCGAGACGAAACGCCCATGAAGCGATTGCTATACAACGGATTAACTACATTTCACCAGTGCGCAATACCATGCGCAGCTGAACTCGATTACACAATTTCGCAGAAGCTTGACTTGTCGACCCGCAGGCTGGGGGGTGACGCTTTGAGCCTTCTTGAGTTGAAGGAGGTCTCCAACAAAATTCCCGAACAGTTAGCAAAAGTGGAGTATAATGTGATGTACAGAGCGTGTCGATCACTCAACAGTAAATGCGGAAAGCAGAAATCTCTCAGGAAGGCAGACTCAGATGTGCGGAATCGTAGCCTATATCGGTGACCGGGTAGCCAACCCGATTCTTCTCAACGGACTGAAACGCATGGAGTATCGCGGTTACGACTCCGCCGGCATCGCTCTGATTGAGAATGGTCAGGTTGTTTTTGAGAAAGCCGCGGGGAAGATCCGCGCGCTGGAAGAGCTGATCGAAGGCAAGACCTTTACGGCTACCATGGGCATCGGCCACACTCGCTGGGCGACCCACGGCGTTCCCAACGAGATTAACGCTCATCCGCAACTCGACTGCACCGGCAAGATCGCGCTAGTACATAACGGCATCATTGAGAATTTCAAGACCCTCCGGTCCTTCCTCGAACGCCGCGGCCACAGCTTCGAAAGCGACACTGATACCGAGGTCATCGCCCACCTCATAGAGGAGTACTACGACGGCAACCTGACGCGCGCCGTACAGCTCGCGATGTCACAGGTCGAGGGGACTTACGGTATTGCCGTCATCTCCCTGGCGGCGCCCGACATGGTAGTGGCCGCCCGCCACGGCTCACCACTGGCGGTTGGTTTGGGTGAAGGCGAGAATTTCATCGCCTCCGACGTTTCAGCGATGCTTGAGCATACCAAGAAAGTCGTCTATCTCAACGAAGGTGAAGTTGCCACCGTTACTCGCAATGGCCTGCAGATTTCCACGATGGACAATGTCCCGGTACCGACGAAGTTTCACGAGATCGAATGGGACTTGGATCAACTGGAAAAGAGCGGCTTCGAGCATTTCATGCTCAAGGAGATCTACGAACAACCGACGACGATCCGCAACGCCATGCGCGGACGCTTGAACTATGAAGAAGGCACCTCGCGCCTTTCCGGTATCAAGCTTAAGTACAACGAGCTGTTGCACATCAAGCGCATCATTCTCTCAGCGTGCGGCACTTCCTGGCACGCGGCGCTCTGCGGCGAATACATGATCGAGGAATTCGCCCGGATTCCGGTGGAAGTCGAGTACGCTTCCGAATTTCGCTATCGCTCGCCGATTATCGACGAAGGCACGCTCGTCTTTGTCATCAGCCAGTCCGGCGAAACCGCCGATACGCTGGCCGCTTTGCGTGAAGCCAAACGCAAGGGCGCGACGGTACTCGGAATCTGCAACGTCGTAGGTTCGACGATTGCGCGTGAATCAGACGGCGGCGTGTATATCCACGCCGGACCGGAAATCGGTGTTGCTTCGACTAAGGCGTTTACTTCCCAGGTGACCGTCCTGGCGCTGCTCACCATTCTGCTGGCCCGGCAGCGCAATATGTCGTTGGAGAAAGGCCGCCAACTCATCGAGGCGCTCGAGAATATCCCCGAGCAAGTGTCGCACCTTCTCGAAAACGACAAGGTCATCCGTGAGATTGCTCATGAATATGCAGGTACGAATAACTTTCTCTATCTTGGTCGAGGCGTAAACTTCCCGGTAGCGCTCGAAGGTGCGCTGAAACTTAAAGAGATCTCTTACATCCACGCCGAAGGCTATCCGGCCGCTGAAATGAAACATGGCCCGATTGCCCTGATCGACGAGAACATGCCTGTCGTCGTCCTCGCGCAACAAGACATGGTCTACGACAAGGTGCTGTCCAATATTCAGGAAGTTAAGGCCCGCAACGGCAAGATTATCGCACTGGCTACCGAAGGAGATACCGAGATTAGTCGTCTGGCGAATCACGTGATCTACCTGCCCAAGATCCCCTACATGCTGAGCCCGATCGTCGCTGCCATACCGCTGCAGCTCCTGGCGTACTATATCGCCGTCGAGCGCGGCTGCGATGTCGACCAACCGCGGAATTTGGCCAAATCGGTCACGGTCGAGTAAATCTCTACTTTTTTAGCTCAGTTTCAGCGTGAATCTCGCCCCTGAGATTTCGTAACATCGCGAGATTTCTCTAATTTCCTCACGTTTGTCGACGTCTGCGACTTCTTCTGTCCGAGAATTTTCCGACAATCCTGATAGTTGCAGGGCTCTTTGTTCTGCAGTTCCACGAAGTGCGGCCGGTAGCCAAGAATAACGCCGACCTTTTCCAACAATTACTGAAGTCGAAACGGAGGAGTCTGCCAGATGTTGTCGATGATCAAGAACCTGCGAATCAGGGGCAAGCTTGGGCTACTGGTAGGAGGGGGAATCGCCGGATTGATTATCTTTGGGGCCTTCACATTCTCACTCTTGTCAAATCTGAGAGTCAACGGCCCCCTGTACAAAGACATCGTCACCGGCAAAGACCTCATCGCCGATGTCCTGCCGCCGCCGGAGTATATCATCGAGTCTTACCTGACCGTGCTGTTGATGACAGAGGAAACGGACCCGAGTGCGCTGCGGGAGCATTTCTCCCGGATCGAGAAACTCAGGGAGGAATTCGATACGCGTCATGACTTCTGGGTAAGCACGTTGCCCGCGGGTCGACTGAAAGATAAGCTGACCGAGGACGCTTATCGCCCGGCAAAAGAATTCTTCAGCATCGTTGATCGAGATCTCCGTCCGGCCCTGAAATCCGGCGACAACCGGCGCGCGCAGGAGATCGTCCGCCAGCGCCTGAGCCCGCTTTACCTTGAACATCGCAAGGCGGTCGATGATGTCGTAGAGATGGCTACCGCTGGCAATGCGGCGGTCGAATCCAAGGCTGACGCCATGATCAATTCCGGGAGCCGGTGGTTCATCGGTATCGGCTTGATCATCGCGCTGACGGCTCTGGTGTTTGGCTGGTGGATTTCCAACTTGATCAGCAGACCGATCAACCGCATCACCCAGGTCGCCAATGAGCTTTCTGAAGGCAACGTCCACCATGAGTGTGTCATTGAGCAGCGGGATGAAATTGGCATTCTTGCCGACGCGTTCCGTAGGACGATCCAGTATATGAATTCACTTTCCGCTGCCGCCCGCGAAATCGCGCGGAACAACCTCTCGGTACGGGTTACTCCGCGCTCGGAGCGCGATGAATTGGGTCAGTCCTTTAAGACCATGATCGAGAAGTTGTCGCAGATTGTCGGTCAACTTTCCGACAACTCCGCCCAGGTTGCCAGCGCCTCTACCGAAATTGCGTCATCTACGGAAGAAATGTCTCGCGGCGTCTCGGAGCAGTCGGGTCAAACCGCCCAGGTGTCGAGCGCTGTCGAGCAGATGACGGCTACCATCGTCGAATCGTCGCGCAATGCCGCACAGGCTTCCGGCGTGGCCAAACAAGCTGCCGAGGCAGCGACCGAAGGATCGGAAGTTGTCAGCCAAACGATCCGCGGCATGCAGCGAATCGCCGCAGTTGTTAACGACTCTGCCAACGCCATCAAGAAACTCGCGGCATCTTCGGACCAGATCGGCGAAATCGTCGGCGTCATCGATGACATTGCGGACCAGACCAACCTGCTGGCACTCAACGCGGCGATCGAGGCCGCCCGTGCCGGCGAACAAGGCCGCGGTTTTGCCGTGGTCGCGGATGAGGTCCGCAAACTGGCGGAGCGCACCACACGAGCCACCAAGGAAATCGCCGACATGATCAAAGGCATCCAGGGTGAGACCCAGAGCGCCGTCTCTGCCATGAATGAAGGCATCCATGAGGTCGACCGGGGTCGCGAACTCGCAGCCACCGCAGGCTCGAGTCTGAACGCTATCCTCGAGTACTCGCAACGAGTTCAGGAAATGGTCGCCCAGATCGCGGCGGCAACAAACGAGCAATCGCTCGCTGCCGAACAGATCGCTGCCAACGTCGAAAACATTGCTCGAGTGACACGGGAATCCAATGAAGGTATCGCGCAATCAGCTTCCGCCGCTGATCAACTCAGCGAGCAAGCTGAGAATCTTCGTTCGATTGCTTCCAGTTTCAAACTCAAGTAGACGTAGTTTTTCCGGATCAAGCCCGATGGTCGGCGAAGAAATCGAATCTTCGCCGACTCATCACAGAGGGCTCGCAT
This sequence comes from uncultured Ignavibacteria bacterium, assembly GCA_964576925.1. Classification (GTDB taxonomy): domain Bacteria; phylum Zixibacteria; class MSB-5A5; order CAIYYT01; family CAIYYT01; genus JADJGC01. The sequence goes on from CAZNWJ010000001.1 coordinate 410,784, forward strand.
TTTCAAAACAGTCTTACTCGCGGACACCTTTCACAACTTGCGACTGCCTCGGGGTTTAACAAGTCCGCGGAAGTTTTTCCACACAAAACTCCAAACGTGATTTCAGTTTTTGTTCAGAACCGTAAGACAGAAAAGCGCTTTCGTACCTGCGCATTTTTCTGGAAATTTCCTTGACGCGTCGCCTGCGCTGTGAGTATATTCAGTCTCGGAAGTCGCTGGTAGGTAACATGTTAACAAGATGTTAACATCTTGTGGATAACGCAGCAAAGCTCGTCCGACTCTTCTCTTAGCTGGTTCGGGACGGACAAATCTGTAGTAAATCGCATGTAAAATCCAGAGGCCACCCTTTAGTGGGGGCAGCGATAGGGGCTAACTCTCAAGGTACGCTCGATTCTTACGCTTGGAAAGACGAGCCGAGTCAGTAGTAGGGTCCGTAGAGGTGGGAATTATGACTCCGGTTCTTTATTCAGTTTTGGAGGGGAAACTATGCAGGAACAGATGAACGTTTTGTGGGATCGATGCCTTTCAAATCTTTCCCGTCGAGTAAACAAGAATTCATTCTTCACCTGGTTAAAGCCAACCCAAGCCGAATTCATCGACACCAATTCCTTTAATATCCTGGTACCGAATAACTTCGCCGCCAATTGGATCTCCGAGCGCTTCAGTAATGTGATCACGGAAGCTCTTGCGGAGGAGTCAGGACAGAATTGGAATTTTGGTTTCAAGATTCAGCAGAAACTGGTGCAGGCGGAGATGTTTTCCGGCAACGGCAACCATGCCGAGGATGGTGATGAAATCGAAATCATCCGCCCTCGCCCAAAATCCGCGGCGCCGCCGCCGAAACTCAATCCCCGCTACCTTTTCGAGAGCTTTGTTGTCGGTGATTCGAATTCATTCGCTTATGCCGCCTGTGAAGCCGTCGCCGAGGCGCCCGGAGAAAATCGCTACAACCCGCTGTTCATCTATGGCGGCGTCGGCCTGGGAAAGACGCACCTGGTGCAGGCAATCGGTAATGCGGTTCTGCAAAGCCAGACCCACCTTCGGGTCCTATATGTCTCGAGCGAGGATTTCACCAACGAGTTCATTCGCGCACTGGCCACGAAGTCGGTGCACGAATTTTCCAACAAGTATCGTACGGTCGACCTGCTCCTTCTCGATGATATTCAGTTCTTTACCGGCAAAGAGTCGACGCAAGAGCAGTTTTTTCACACGTTTAATGCGCTTCACCAGGCAGGAAAGCAGATCGTTTTGACGGCAGATCGTCCACCCAAAGACATTCTTGGTTTGGAGGAACGATTGCTTTCGCGCTTTAGCTGGGGACTGGTTGCCGATATTCAGCCACCGACTCTCGAGACACGAATTGCAATCTTACAGAAGAAAGCTGATTCGGATGGTGTTACGGTCCCGCTGGACGTCCTGACTTACATCGCCGATTCAATCACCTCGAATGTCCGCGAACTGGAGGGCGCTCTCGTCCGTCTGGTCGCCTATGCTTCGCTGCGGCGCAAGGAATTGACAATGGCCCTGGCGCAGGATGTACTCAAGGATGCCATTCGCTCCAAAGCACGTCCGGTGACGATTGAGCAGATCCAGAAAGAAGTGGCCGCTTTCTTTAAGATTTCGGAAGAACTTCTGAAGTCCAAGAAGAAGAATCAGGAGATTGTTATTGCGCGTCAGGTTGCCATGTATCTCTGTCGCACATTGACGAATTCTTCCCTGAAACTGATTGGCATCAACTTCGGCAATCGCGATCATTCGACTGTTATTCATGCCTGCCAACAGGTGCAGGATATGATGAAATCCTCGATCGATTTCAAGCTGCAAACCGACCAGTTAATAAATGTGATTTGCAGTCAACAGTGAATTCACAAAGATGTGGAGAAGTAGACTGATCTTTGAAGATGTTGAAATGAGAGTTGAAGACCGTGGAGTTACACCCTTTGATTTCCACTGTGGACAACCGGCTTACCGCTTCAACCGCAAGAATATTGCTTTACAAAGCCACATATCCACAGTACTATTACGATTAGTTTTTCATTCAATAATCTAATAACAATACAGTGTGTGGTGTGAATTGTTAAGGAAGCGAACATGAAAGTTACTGTTACGACAGACAAACTTCAATCAGCCCTCTCCGCGGCAATGAGTGCCGTTCCGACCAAATCAACCTTGCCGATTTTGGGAAACATCCTTGTTGAAGCCGATACCAAGGGACTGAAAATTTCCGCCACTGATCTTGAACTCTCGATCACCACAGCACTGGAAACCAAGGTCAGCAAGAAGGGCTCGGTAGCGATTCCGGCCAAGACCTTTGCAGAAATCATCAACGCGCTTCCCCAAACCGAAATCGAAATTGAATCCACCAACAATCGCATAGAAATGCGCTTCGGCACCGGCGATTATAAAATCTCCGGCATGCCGGCGGATGAATTTCCGAAACTCCAGGAGATCGATCTCAAGAAGGAAGTCAAACTCCCTACCGACGTGATCCGGAAACTGATTCAACGCGCGGCCTACGCAGTATCAACCGACGAAACCCGCCCGGCACTCAACGGCATTCTCTGGCAAACCAATGGCGAACGCATGAAAATGACCGCAACTGACGGCCACCGTCTGGCGCGCGCTGAAGCCGACAATGAGATGCTCAAGGGGCTTTACAATGACGTGATCGTTCCGCCGCGCGCGTTTAATTTGCTGTATAAGCTGGCGACTGATGCAGTTAAGGAAGTCGGGGTTATTTTCGGCGAGAATAATCTGACCTTCACCTGCGGCGCCAATACCGTGACGACGCGCATTATCGAGGGACCGTATCCGAATACTGATCAAGTGATTCCTCGCGGCAATAACAAGACATTGATTCTGCCGAAGACTTTGCTCAACGACACTTTGCGCCGCGTTTCGATTCTCTCGAATTCGCTGACGCATCAGGTCAAGTTCGGCATCACCAACAACACACTCGAGTTGTCGGCGACCAATGTTGATCTGGGCGGCGAAGCGAAAGAAAAGATCCCCTGCCAGTACGATTCCGACGATCTCGAGATCGGCTACAACGCCAATTACATCCTCGATATTCTCAAGCAGCTCGAAGGCGACGAAGTTCGTTTTTCGCTTTCTTCTGCGACAGCAGCAGCAGTGGTGACTTCGATGGATGACGGCGAAGACTACCTTTGCCTGGTGATGCCGCTGAGGTTAGCGGAGTAGGGCCGAAGGTCACACTTCACTCGCAAACTGATAGGAATTCCAAGCATGCTACATTCGCGCATCTCTCATGGGCTAACTCTGGCCTTGCTCCTCGTACTTCTGGCCGCGTTGCCAAATCCGCTGTCCGCTCAATCCGACCCCGCCCGCGTGGCGGTCGAGTCGTTTCTGGAGGCGCAGCACAAAGGCGATTGGAAGGCGTTTGTCGGTCACTTCGATCCGCAGGACATTTCCAGATTCCGCGCCGATTTTGGTAAGAACTACGGTGGCATGGTCCCGCAGATGGACACCACCGTGCTGCGGCCGTCCTATTTCGGTGTCAAGTCGCTGGGTGAGATCGCTTCGGTCGATTCGATCACCTACGTCGCTGCCGTCTTTCGCACAATCCTCGATGTCATGCCGCCACTGCGCGACATGATGACGACTGCCAAAGAGACGATTCTAGGCTCGGTCGACGAAGGCGCCGACACAAAACACTTCGTGATGCGAGTGAAGGTCACTGTCCAAAACGAGCAACTCAGCAATATCGAAGTGGTTTCGGTGCGCAAGGTCGGCAACCAGTGGCGCATTGTCGGCAAGCGCAACATGGAGCAGATGGCGAATCTGCTGAAACGGATTATTCGTTAGGCGGCCGCGGCGACTTGCGCAACATCCGGAGGATAGATTCTTCCTGCGTTAGTTGTGCGATTTCTTGCGAAGACAGCCAGCGCAAGTCATGTGATTCGTCGCTGATGGAAAGGGGTAAGCGATCATCGGCTTCACAGAGAAATCTTACATCGTAGTGCAGATGCTGCGGCACATCGCGATAGTGCGGGATCACATGAATATCGAGATCGAAAATTCCCGGTTTAATGAGTCTGATATCGCTTAGCCCCGACTCCTCGCGCGCCTCGCGCAATGCAACTTCGGCCAGATCCGTCTCACCGTCGGCATGCCCGCCCAATTGCAACCAAAGCCCCAGCTTCTTGTGAAATGTCAGCAGGAACCGCGAGCGCGACTGGTTGACGATCCAAGCGGAACCAGTCAGATGCCCGGTGATGAGTGACCGCTCGAAACAGTCCGAGTGATCTTTCACAAAAGTCACAAACCGATCGCGGCAATCGCGATCGCGTTGATTCGTCGAATGATATTCGGACAAGAGAGTAAGCAGGCCGTGGCGATGCATCGGGGATAATATACGTGGCCTCCAAGGCGGCCCGAAACAAGAATGCACCTTTTTGTTAGCAATTACTAACAGGCACCAGAGAATTTTTGCATCATTTTGCTTCGGCGCTAATCCAATCTTGCGTGAGGAGACACAGATTCCATCGAGCTTGGTTTCTGAATCGCGTTTGGTTTCCTCACAACGATGACGGCGCCCTCCGCGCATACGCGTGAACCTTGCTCCCCTGATGTGGCGTCCGCCCAGGCCAGTGGCGGGCGGCGCGGAGGGAGGTGCCGCCAAGACAAGCATGAACAAGATCCAATACAGGAGAACATACAATGAGCATGGAGAATAAAATTCGCGTTATGGCAGGCACGATGATCCTGCTGTCGATCGTCTTAACGCTGACCGTGTCGAAGTACTGGCTCTTTCTCACCGGTTTTGTCGGCGTGAACCTGATCCAGTCCGCCTTCACGAAGTTCTGTCCGGCGGAGATGATTCTAGCGAAACTGGAAAGCAAGTAGCCCTTCGGTTTCTTTCGCAAGTCGCCTTTACCTTTTGTAACCTGTGTGGCTCTATGCAATAGTCGCCGCGTTTTCTCCTTGTCTTAACATCACCCCCTTTATCTATTTCCTGCGATGGAAATCTCTGGCTGGTTTGCCAATCTTAGCCCCATCGTACAGGCGTTTCTCGCCACCTGTTTTACCTGGGGCGTAACCGCGCTCGGAGCGGCGGGGGTCTTTCTTTCCAAAGAAATGAGTCGCCGGACTCTCGATATCATGCTCGGCTTTGCTGCCGGCGTGATGATCGCCGCCAGCTATTGGTCACTTCTGGCACCCGCAATCGAGATGTCGGAGGGCGGTCCTCTTCCGGCGTGGGTACCGGCGGCTGCGGGGTTTCTGCTCGGCGCGCTGTTTCTGCGCGGCGTCGATCTGGTACTGCCGCACATCCACCTTACCGACGAGGGCGCGCATGCCGAGGGTATCCGCACGCATTGGCAGAAAGCGACCTTGCTGGTTCTGGCAATTACACTGCATAACTTCCCTGAAGGCCTTGCCGTCGGCGTCGCTTTCGGCGCGATCGCTTCAGACATTCCTTCTGCATCCTTAGCCGGCGCCATTGCGCTGGCGATAGGAATCGGAATTCAGAATTTTCCGGAGGGACTTGCCGTTTCCGTCCCGTTGCGCCGCGCCGGTGTCTCGCGCCGGAAGGCCTTCTGGTACGGGCAGCTATCGGGAGCGGTCGAACCGATTGCCGGAATTCTTGGCGCCGCGCTGGTCGTGATTGCCAAACCGATTTTGCCGTATGCGCTCTCCTTTGCTGCCGGGGCTATGATCTTTGTTGTCGTCGAGGAACTCGTGCCCGAATCTCAGACCTCAGGCCATTCGCATGTCGCCACAATGGGAGTCATGGTGGGATTCGCGGTCATGATGGTGCTCGACGTGGCGTTGGGGTGAGGAAGCATTGCGGACGAGTACAACCCCCTAACCCCCTTTGCTAAGGGGGAATCGGCCTGCACTGTCGTTGTCTCTTCATGGTGTTCGGCGAGGCATTGGGGCAGCTTTGCGAACAGATACAATTGCCTGACCCCGTTTGCTAAGGGGGAACAACACAACTGAGTATCTTCATTTTGGCAGAGGGGAGAGTTAGGAATCGCAGACAGGGGAATGCATCCCGTCGGCAAACTCCGCAAGTAGAGACGGTATCCCACATCGCGTCCATCGGCAGATGGTCGCACCCAACTTGCAGAATGCGATTGACAATCGAAACTAATTCTCGAGCATGTGGTCAGGGTGACTTGGAAACATTGAGCCAATGTACCGCGGAAAGTGAATACAAGAACTATCTCCAAAGCAATCTGCCGGTATTGGTGTTCGCGACGCCGACACAAGAAGGTTTTCGATTCCCCCTTAGCAAAGGGGGTCAGGGGGTTGTATTTGTAATCACGTGAGGCCACGTTATTTGAGGACGCAAACAGCAATCACTCGACGTGTCTACCGAAGTGTGCGATGAGAGCGTAACGATGATTTGATTCCCCCTTAGCAAAGGGGGTCAGGGGGTTGTATCTGTCAATATGCGCATCTACTACAATCAAAAGCTGAAACAAAGATCTCGCGATCTACGCAACCACTCAACCATGGCAGAGGTTTTATTATGGAATCAGGTTAAGGGTCGTAGACTTGGTGGCTACCAGTTCATGCGACAGAAGCCAGTGGGCGATTACATCGTGGGTTTCTATTGCAGCAAGTTGCGGCTAGTTGTCGAAGTGGACGGAGAGAGTCATTCAGGAAGAAGTGAACTCGATAAAATCAGACAGACATCGTTGGAGTCTCTGGGATTGACCGTGATCCGGTTTCTAGATCGTGATGTTAAGAATAATCTGGAAGGGTGCATCACAGTGTTACAAGACTTCATCACCAGTTTTGAAAGCTGGAGGAATACAACCCCCTAACCCCCTTTGCTAAGGGGGAATCGGCAAGTACTTTCGCTGTTGATTCATAGCGCTTATCGTGGTGCTGGAGAGAGGAAGCATTGCGGACTAGTACAACCCCCTGGCCCCCTTTGCTAAGGGGGAATCGGCAAGTACTTTCGCTGTTGATTCATAGCGCTTATCGTGGTGCTGGAGTTAGGAAGCATTGCGGACAAATACGAGCCCCTGCCCCTGTAACTGGGACTGTTGAGAGAGCCCGATACCAGCAAAGACACACCCTTCGAGTTCCGTCTCCTCTTTCGTCGAAGCCTGAAACCGCACCCTTTTTGGGGCAGAATCTGTTACGCACGTGCGATTTTCTGAGAGGTGGCCATTCCCCCTTAGCAAAGGGGGCCAGGGGGTTGTGTTGTTGAATCACGGTAAGGCGAAACTCTCTAACGTACCTGCTAAGGGGAAGTCTCTTCTGGGTGTCGTCCCACACTGACAAACCGGCCCCGAGTGTGAAGCGGTTGATTAAACAAAACAAAAACGGCGCCGGGAAGTTGACGACGCCGTTTGGGGGAGATAAGGGTCGGATAATGGTTTTACAAGCAGCTGCCCTGGCCCATCATGCCGTGTCCAGCGCCGTGGCCGGCACACTGTCCACCCATGCCTTGCGGGCACTCGCCGCGCATCCCGCGATGCATCTTCATGCCGCGACCGCGCTGACCGTCAAAGCCTCTCTCCATGCGATGCGGACGGCTGTCCCAGATTTCGCGCTGCTCAGGTGTGAGGACATTGCGCATCGCGATCCGATGGGCAGCGCTCTTCTTCTGAATGTCAGCCCGCATCTTGCTGATCTCGTCGATCTTGTTGTTGATCGCGCCCTGGTTGGGATCACCGCGGAATAGCTCGCGCATCTCGATCTGCTTCACTTTTAGCTGAGCGCGCAGCGGAATCATTTCCTTCTGATGAGCGACACGCATTTCGTGCAACTTCTTTTCCTGTTCCTCGGTCAGCTTCATCTCCTCGACGAATTTGAACATCGGCCCTTCGCCGCCGCCCCTGCCCATCCGGCCAACCCAGACCATCTCGTCATCATCATCAGCATCGGGGGCATCCGGTTCATCCTGCGCCATCAGCGGCAGCGCCGCCAGCAGAATCGCCGTCAGAATCAATCCCAAAGCCAGCAGTTTGTTTCTCATGTCATTCTCCTTTCAGATTTCCACTCAACCGAAAAGCGGTGGTCGCAGGCGTTATCCACAAGTGGATACCAGCGGCCGCGCAATCCCATACTAATCATCGTTTGTCATCCGGCCCCGGTCCGCCGCGACGCATACCGAATCCCCAGCGGCCGCGTTGCTCTCCCTGGCTGCGATCTTCAATGAAGCGCAGCATCTTGGCGCGCTGCTCTGGGGATAGATACTCGCGGTCGATGATGAAGCGGTCGACCAGGCGTTTGTGAATCGCGCTCTGCAGCGTCGCGATTTCATCGATCAGGGCGTAGACCTTTAGTGTATCAGGTTGTTCTGCATTCAACTCGTCGAACAGCCGGTGCCGCGTCTCTTGTATCTGCCCCATGATCGGCGCCACCGTGCTGTCGATCACCTTGCGCGACAATTCCATTTGCTGCCGTTCTTTGGACGAAAACTTGAATTGCGGCGGCTCACCGGGTTCAGCTACCCGCGGTCGGAATTGACGATCGGGCGATACGCGGTTGACGACTATCGTCACCAACGCCGCGACATTGACGATCAACAGCAGGATTACGACGTAAATCAGCGTACGAATCTTCATTGCCCACCGCCATTCGTCTCGCCGACCTGCTCATAGACGTCGTCAATGGGTAATGTCTGAGTCGACAAACCCGCAGCGTAATACTCGAGCAGCTCGTCGGCTTCGGTTGTCGCCTGGACCTGCGGTGACCGGCCCAGCAACACGCCGGCGTAAATCGCCGCCGCCACGCCAAGCGATTGCAGCGCCAGACCGAAGTAGGGCCGCCGAATCGGCAACAGGGTGGGCTCATGGTGGCGACCCTCTTCGAGTTCGTTGATTCGCGACTGCACCGCGCGCCAAAGAGTGTGAGGTACGGCCTGCGGCAACGCGTCGCTTTTGAAGAGCGGTTCATACATCGCCAGCAGAGCGCGGCAATCGGCGCAGTCGCGCGCGTGCGCATCGATACGCATCCGGAGATCTTCGCTGAGCGTATTCTCCAGTCGCGCAATCAGGTTCTGTTCGATGTCCTTGCAGGTCACTTGTACCTTCCTCCGTTCTTCAGTTCTTGGACACTCACCGGCGGCTACTTCTTGCGCCGCTTCTGAAATTTCGCCAGCATCGCCTTCTGCAAGTTCTGTTTGGCGCGGTGCATCAGCGACTCGATGGTCGGCACCGTCAGGCTAAGTTGTTCGGCGATTTCTTGATAGCTTAAACCCTCCAGTTTGTGGAGGAGATAGACCTCGCGCTGCCGCGCCGGAACCGAGGCCATCAGTTCGGCCAGTTCCGTCCGGGCTTCCTGCGTTTCCAGCTGCCGATCGGGGCGGTCGCTGTCCGGCGCCGGAAGCTGCTCCTCCAGCGAGACTTCCTCCGTATCGATTGACATGATCTGCTTGATCTTGGCCATCACTCCGCCGCGCTTACGGAAATTGATCGACTTGTTCACGGCCACGCGATGCAGCCACGTCGAGAGCTTGCTTTCGCCCCGCAATGACTCGGCCTTCTGCCAGAATGTCACAAACACATCCTGGGCGATTTCATGGGCGTCATCGACATTGCCGAGAAGGCGCAGGCAGAGATTGTAGGTCGTGGGGGAATGGCGATCGAAGAGGGTCTTGAAGGCAGACCGGTCCCCTTTCGCGACGCAGGCGATTAGCTCCCGCTCATCTATGTTGGATTCACCCGACACCGGTGGTTTCAACATAACGGTGATTGGACACTACGTCGATCTAAAAACTGGCGGCTGCCGGGATACAAGAAGGGGTGGATATCGTCCACCCCGAAAGCAAGTCGATGTTTAGTTGGAGATTAGCACGGTGCCGGGCCGCCCATAAAGATGTAGTTGACCAGAAACACCGCATCGGAGATTGTGGCAATCCCATTACAATCGGCATCAAAAGATTGTTGGCAGTCTGGAAGAGGAGGGCCACCAAAGATTGTCGTCACGATAATCACCACGTCTGAGATCGTGATAATCGAGTTCTGGTCGGCATCTCCGCCCACACAATCAATCACGGCGAGCTGAAATTCGCAACTGTCGGCCAGGCCGTGTTCATCGGTAGTGATCAGGCGGTAGTCATACAGCTCGTCCAGATCGCCGGCGACAGCATCAACCGAAATCTCACCCGTTTGCGGGTCGAGCGAGACGGCACTCTCCGGGCCGGGAAGGGAAAGCAATTCCAGACTCCAAGTGGGTGCCTCGCATTGATCGGGATCGGTGGCATTGAAATCGACGGTGCGCGAAGTGCCGGACTTGACGCGCAGTTCCGGTTTGCATAGCGAGATGTCTGGCGGAGCATAGGTGTAGACGACAACGAACGAATACTCAACGCCGCCACAAAAGCACTGTGAGTACAAGTAGGCTGTGACCATCACCGAATCCACGCCGGGCTGGGGATCAAGGACATACTCGCCGGTGTTGAAATTCATCGTTCCGACTGAAGCTTCAAAGTACACCTGTGGAGGCGGTTGGCCCATGTGAAAACCGTCAAAATCAAACTGGTAGGAATCGCAGTGAGACACCGTCACCCGCGCAGGAGGTACAGATGTGTATTCTGGAATGCCACAGGGCAGGTCGGCCACTCCCCAACACAATTGCGGCGCCGTCGGCTGGGTTGTCGAGAGATTGGTGTTTCCATTGAAGGTCGGTGGGTATTCCGTCTCGTCGTCGAATAACCACTTGCCGGTAATCGGGTGCACAACATTATCGATACAGAAACCGAAGGTGGCGGGAGTCAGACCAATCGCATTGATTCGGAGTCGATAACAAAGGCGTAATGTAGTCGACGCGGGCAGTGGCGCATTGAGTGCTACGCCGCCAAGCGAGAGCTGATTCGGGAGTCCCGTCGGCGTCACCGCAATCCCGCCAGTCAAGTCAAAGTAACCTTGGGCAACGGGCATTTCTTCCAGCACCGGGTTGATTGCCGGTTTGGTGCCAAAGGGCGTGACAAATTGAACCGGGCCGACAAGGCACGTGATCTGGAAACACAGGGACAGTTCATAGAGAGGTGCATCGTTCTTGATCCAGATCTCAAGATAGTTGTTGTCGCATCCCGCCATGATCTCACCGGAGTGGATGATGGCATTGTTCATGCGAATGGTCACATCACCCGAACCGGTCGCTTGGGCAAACGACGCGAGCATCGCGGCAACCAGCGCAGCAACGACAAACAAGCGCTTAACACTCGTCAGAGTAGCCTCCTCCGGCATAAATTATCGAGTGAGAGCAATATAGTCATAACCTTGAAGTCACAAAGTCCGAAGTCCTAACACGGCTCCGGGCCGCCGATAAAGATATAGTTGATTAAGTAAACAGCATCCGAGATCGACGGGTAGCCGTTGCCGTCGGCATCCATGCGCGAACGAAACGGCTCCGGAATTTCTCCTGCTCCAAAAATCCACGGAATAATGTAAACCACGTCAGAGATCGATATCAGCCCATCGTCGTTGGCATCACCGGGCTTGAACGCGACGATTTTCAGTTGGCTCATACACGTGTCCGCCAAGCCGCTGGCATCGAGTGCCCCGAGCCGATACTCAAAGGTTGCCGTATCGAAAACAGCTGATGCGTCGACTTCGACGATGCCGAGTGACGGCGCCGACACGGGAAAGACAGGAGGGGTCCCGGAAGCTAACTCCACCGACCAGGAGTGTGAATCGCAGGCATCCGGGTCGGTAATCTGATGATGTATCTCGCGGCTTGTCCCCATCTGCACGCGCATGATCGGTTTGCAGGTTGCAATTGTCGGCGCTGCGTTCTGCCGAATGATGGTGAACGCGTGTTCATCGGCAATGCCGCAGTAGCCAACCTCGTGCAGCGCGATAACTTCATTAACCGTATCGGCTTGGTTAGCACTCGGCAGCACGTAAACTCCAGTTACGCTGTCGATTGTTCCCACACTGCACGAAAACCAGAATGTCGCCGGCGGCAAGTTCATGTCTACTGCGTTGACATCGAAGCTATATTCATCACAATGACCGACGCTTACGATGTCTGGCGGCGTGGATGTGAACTGGGACACGATAAGTGGAAGCGTGACGGTCTCGAAGCACTTTGCCGGAACATCGGGAATGGTTATCGAAGAATTGATAAAGCCATTGTAGTTTGGCGCATAGACGGCGCCATCATCAAATGACCACTCGCCGGTCGTTGGATTGACGATGTTATCGACGCAGAACCCCGCTGGATTGTCGATGCCTTGCGGAATTATCACCCTGAAAGAAAAAACCTTTGTTAGTACAGCATGCACGGGGAGTGGATTTTGACTGGCAACCCCATGTATGTAAATCTCATCGGGCAATTGCGATATGTCCACGTCCAGGGAAACATCGAAGGCATTCTGGGCATCTCCCTCGACCGACATGATCGGATTCCCGGCTGGCAGCGTTCCAAAGGGTTGGAACGAATACTCTGAATTACAGACAAAGCGAAGTCCCAACGAGATCTCGTAGAGGGGGGCATCATTCTGAATCCAGACATCCACCCTGTTGGATACACCGCACAGTACCATCTTGTCCTGATTCACGCCGGGGATGTTGAGTTTGATGTCGACGTTACCATTGCCTGCCGCCAGCAGCCCTGAGGATAGCATCGCAAGCAACGCGACCGCAAACGCAAACACTCTGATCGACTTCATCTTTCCCTCCTGACCAGCCCATAAGGGAACAGCGATCTGGTCTTTTTGTCTATTAGTATTGACAAAAAAGTATACGTTCACCGGGGCGTTTTGTCAAGATACAAACTGAGCTGCTTAGCGCCGGGCCGCCATGGATTGGCGTTTACCCTTCTGTCGAAATCAGCAGAACCCGACTCCGGTCATTAAGATTAAGTAGTTCACGTATAGGCCGAGCCTCCGATCGCTTCATCAGGTTCTCAAGCACGCCCATCGTCACAGCGCCCATTTCGCCCGAATCGATGCGCGCGTCGTCTCCGATCGGATTGGCGTAGCTGCGTTGACCGATCTTTGAAATGTCGTGAGAGCAATTGATGAAGGCGTCGGCATGATCGCGAAGGATCTCCCACGCCAACAGGCTCGGAACCGCATACTCCGATTGACCACTGGCCAATGACCCGGCGTCTTCATTAGTCAGCGGCTCGAGTCGACCGCGCGAAATCGACTCATAGTAGGTGCCGACAGGATACGGTTCGACAACGATGAACTTGGGTCGCTCGCCTCCAGAGGTCACACAAAAATGCGCTACGATCGCTGCGGCAAACGAACCGACGCCAACCTGCAGGAAGACGTGACTCGGCTTAATTCTGTCGATTTGACCGATCGCTTCGGCAATGAGGGTCAGATATCCCTGCATGATCAGACGCGGTATCTCTTCGTAGCCGCGCCAGGCCGTGTCTTGAATCAGCAAGTGATTCGGTTGCCGGGCTTCATTGGCGGCAATCAGTACCGTCTGATCGTAGTTGCCGTCGATGACAATCGCATCGGCGCCATGCAAGCGAATGGCATCAATCTGAAGTATCGCTGTGTCGGTCGGGACAAAGATCACTGCCTGACACCCAAGTTGTTGCGCGCACCAGGCGACGGCCCGCCCGTGATTGCCGGTTGTCGCAGCGACAAGCGTCAGCTGCTGAATCCGGCCACGAACGGCCGGCGCCCTCAGTGAGCTCCAGGACAACGGTACCTCGTATTTGCGCGAAAGCAGCGAAGCGACTGCAAAGCTTGCCCCTAAAGGTTTGAAGGAACTCAGGCCGAGACGGTGCGACTCATCCTTGACAAAGAGTTGTCCAAGCCCCAGTTCTTGCGCCCGGTTGCGTTGATCGTGCAGAGGTGTCGGCCGGAAACCGGGAATCGAGCGATGAAAGTTGATCGCTTCCTTTGCTGCCTCGTTCCCGAACGATCGCTCGAGGGATGAAGAGCAGGAAACCGTTTGCGCGCGCGGGTTCAACGCCAGCCGGATCAATGGGGTCGCTTTCATCTTCTAAGAGAAAACGATTTTCGCCGGGCTGTCAAGATGCGGGTAACTATTCCGTTGATACGCGGTATAATACGGTGCGCCCTTGGCGCCTATTCGCTGTGGCAGCTGGCAGAAGATTGCTTGACACTGCCCGGCTGAATCGCAAATCTAATAGGCAAGAGATCAGGATACTGGAAAAGGAATCGCATACATGACTTCGACAAAACAACTCCCCTACACACACACGATCGTAATCTTGATAATCGCCATCACTCTTGCTGTGTCGACTCTGCTGCATGCGGGAGAACTACCCCTCGAGAAGAAAGTAGAAGAGTACCTCAAAGCTGCCGCTTCGACCTATGACTTCACAGGCGCAGCAGCCGTCGCCCATGAGGGCAAGATCCTATTCGCAGGCGGTTTTGGGAGAGCGGATTTTGAGGCAAACCGCGCCAATACGCCGAACACTCGTTTCCTGATTGGTTCGGTGACCAAACAATTCACAGCGGTCGCGATTCTGCAGCTGCAGGAGCAGGGCAAGCTGTCGGTGTATGACACGATCACCAAGTACTTCCCCGACTACCCGATGAATCCCGACAAGCCGATCACGATTCGGCACCTGCTGACGCACACTTCCGGGATTGCCAACTACACCGCGCAGCAGGCCTTTGCTGCCTGGCTGCAATCGAATCCCACGTTGGAAGAACAGATTGAGTTAATCGCCACGCTCCCGCCCGACTTCGAACCCGGCGCCGGTTATAGTTACAGCAACTCCGGCTACAAGCTGATGGAAGCTATCATCGGTAAGGTCTCGGGTAAGCCTTGGGATCAGTACGTGGAAGAGAACATCCTCAAACCGGCCGGCATGTCTGCTTCGGGCTATGATATCCTGCAGGTGGAAGAGAGCCTGCGCGCGATCGGTTACTCGAGCGCCGACTCGGTGCGCAAGCGCGCCGACATGTGGCCGCCCGGTATTGCCGGGGCTGCCGGGGCACTCCATAGCACAGCCCTTGATATGATCAAGTGGGATGATGCCCTGCGCAACGGCAAGGTACTACAGCCGGCTTCGATGGAAGCCATGCACACACCATTCCTCGAACATTACGCCTACGGCTGGGTGATCGATTCGGTCGGCAATAGCGAGCGGATCTGGCATGATGGTCAGATCGCCGGTTTCTCGGCGATGTTCCTGCGCCTGCCGGCGGAGAAGATGGCCATTGCCGTACTAAGCAATGACGATCAGGGACCGGTGAGAATCATGGGATTGGCGCTCTCGGCGATCGCGGTGGGGATGCCGTATGATCTCCCGATCAAGAAGACTCCGGTCGCGGCAACTCCGGAGAAATATCCGGATTACGTCGGCGCCTACGATCTCGGCAACGGCCAGTATCGCTTCATCACGACCGAGCGCGGCAAACTCTTCTCGCAACGCTCCGGTTCGCCGCAGTTTGAATTGCAGCAGGAAGGGGATGACAAGTTCTTCTTCCCGATGGAGCACGCCACCACGGTAACTTTCCTTCGCGACGATTCCGGAAAGGTCGTGGCCCAGTTGATGCATCAAACCGGGCTGGATATTGAATGCAAGAAACTGCCCGATGATGAGGCCGCCAAGGTGATGCCCAAGTACGACATCGCTCAGGTCGATCCTAAGATCTATGCGGAGTATGTCGGCGAGTACCAGTTGGCGCCGGGATTCATCCTCACGGTGACCACCGAGGGTGATCAAATCTTTGCGCAGGCCACCGGACAACCGCGATTCGAGATATTCCCAAGTTCAGAAACGAAGTATTTCCTCAAGGTGGTTGAGGCGCAGGTTGAGTTCGTGCGTGGTGGCGACGGCAAGGTTGAGAAGTTGATTCTCTACCAGAATGGTCAAGCCATGCCGGCAAACAAGATCAAGTAGTCACCTGCGGTTCCCGGAACACAATCGCGAAAGTCAGTCGGAAACTCCCAGCAGAGCGCGCAATTGCTCGGCCGTGGATTCTGCTGTTGGCGGGTCGAGATTTGCCAGGACAATGAGGGTCATGTCCCCGGGCAAACCTGAATCCACAGCGGCATTAATGCCCGGGGCGCCGCCGGCGATCCCCAGTGCGTTGTGCGCCGATTTGAGCTTTCCGGTCGCTAGCGCACGCGCGAACTTGAGCAGGTCTTCTGCCGTTGAGTAGCCACCACCGGCGGCGCTCCCCCGCGCAGGCCGTGTGTAGTGATTATTGCGCAGACGACCGTCTGACGACCCCTCGAGTGTATACCCGTTTGCGAGGTTCGGCACAATGGCGTCGGCCTCATACCAGGCCGTATTGCTCATGCCTGCTACATCAAAGATATTTTTGTGAATGAACTCATAGTAATCCTGACCGCTGGCTTTTTCGATGATTGCGCCCAGGAGTACATAGCCGCCATTTGAATACTCGCGCCTGGTTCCCGGCGCAAAATGGAGGGGTTCTTCGGCAAACAAGGGAATGAAATCGCGATTGTGTCGCAGATGGTCCTTGGCGACTGCGTCGAATTTCTCGCCAAAGATATCCCCGATGCCACCCTGCATCTGAACCAGGTGCTGGATCGTGACCTTGGCGCGGGCTTCCGTATTGGGGAAATCGGGAAGATACTTGCCGAGCGGGTCAGCCAGGCTGAGTTTACCTTGCGCCGCCAGTATCTCGATCGCCAACTCGGTAAAGCGCTTGTTGATGGAGCCGAGATTGAACTTGGTGTCCGGCAGGTTCGGGACCTGGTGTTCGATGCTCGCGAAGCCGAACGCCTGGTGGTAGAGCGGCGAATCGCCCTGGGCGATCAAGACGACTCCGGAGAAGCGATTCGCGGCGGCTTCCGACTTGAGGAAGTCATCGACCCTCGCGAGTTGCTGATCGCGCGGCAGCGCCGGCACGTCAGCGGCCGGTGAATCCTCGATCGACATCATGCTGAGTTGGAGCATCAGCGGCGGCTGTGAGCGGTCGTGAAGGAACACCATCTCGAAGCTCATCCCCGTGCTTGCCTTTACGACGATGGCAATCGAGGTATCGGTGAGCCCTTGCACCTGTTCGAGTTTCAACTGCTTGAGGTCCGCCTGAATTTGCGTCATTGCGGCCACGCGAACCTCGACCGGCCGCACAGCCAGCGCCGCGGGAGCGACATGGCGCTCCACAAACGATCGCATTCTCGCGGCATCCCCGGAATTGAAGGCGTCGAGATAGTCTGTGACTAACTGCCGTGCGGGAGAGTCTGCCAGGGACAGCGCTTTGACAATTGGGCTCAGCAATGATGCGGCCGCGATCACCAAGTTAAGGAATACTGTGCGTCTCACCATTTGAGTTCTCACTTTGCAGGATCGATTCGTAAATGCGGCGTCACCGCCGGTGTTTGCGTTATGACTTACGCGAGTGTAACGGATTGGCTGCGGGTACGCAAGATGGCAGCGGCAGGATTAACACAATTTAACAGTTGTAAACTCCAGCAGCGCGCTCAATACAGACGGGCGCGCTTGTTGAGGTACGCAAACAGCGCGCGATCGTAGCTGGTAGCGGTGTCGATCGGCACGTAGTCAATATTCGACATGCGGCATTCGCGCGCAAACCGCTCCAGCACCTGCCCAACGACCTTTTGGTATTCCCCCTTGACCTGCCACGGCAATGTACTGACCTGCTCGCCGGTTTCCATGTCTTTGAAGATCGCCTCCAGCGGAAACGCAAAATCCCGTTCCTTCGGGTCGAGCACGTGGAAGACGATGATCTCGTGCTTCTTGTGGCGGAAGTGCTTGAGCCCGGCGATGATCTGATCCGGGTCGTCGATCAAGTCCGAGAGGATTATCACCAGCCCGCGCCGCTTGATCCGTTCGGCCATTTCGTGCAATGTTGATGAGACGTTGGTCTTTTGTGCCGGCGCAAACTGCTCCATTTCGCGCAAGAGCACATGCAAGTGCGAGGCCGCCGACCGCGGGGGAACATAGACATTAATCTTCTCGTCAAATCCGACCAACCCGACCGCATCGCGTTGCTTGAGCATCAAAAACGACAACGCTGCCGCCAATTGGAGCGAATAGGTTAGCTTGTTGATCCGATTGTCGGCCGAAAACGCCATCGAGCGCGAGCAGTCGACCAGCAAGTAGGCTTTGAGGTTGGTTTCCTCTTCGTATTGCTTGATGTAAAAGCGATCCGATTTGGCGAACACTTTCCAGTCGATATCGCGAATCGAATCGCCCGGCATATACTGCCGATGCTCGGCGAATTCCACAGAGAACCCATGGTAGGGCGAGCGGTGCAGTCCGGCAATAAAGCCCTCGACGACCAGCCGCGCTTTGACCTCCAGGCTCTTGAGCTTGCTTAAGACCTCGGGAGCGAGGAACTTGCTTTGGGATTGATCCGCCATAACAGGGATTATACGAACATCGAGAGCGCTTCGCCCATAAGAATCGAACGAAGCGCCCGAACATGTGCTGCGACCTAATGAACGTGATGATGCGCGTGCACTACCGCATGTCCGCGTCCCCGGGCGATTAACCACCGATTGAGCGGGTAGGCAGCCAGGCCAGCCAAGATCAGCGATGAGATCATACTTACCCAGAACAGCCCGGACGCCGGTCCGGCTGACATTGCGCCGGGAACGACCAGCATGACGCCATTGTCAACAATCTCCATGAGGCCGATTGAGAGCGTGTCGGAGGCGATCGCCAGCGACAGAGCGGCCGGCACGGACAGCCCCGACCTCAAGAGTGGCAGCAAGGTCAACAAGTAGCCGAAAACAAAGGCGAGAAAGACTGATAACGCTACGGTTGACCAGTTTCCCCAGCCGAGCGCTGAGCCGATGACCATTCCCAGGATTTCGCCGATGGCGCAGCCTGTCAGGCAGTGAATTGTGGCGCTCAGGGCGACCCGGTTGAGCGAAACCGCGGCCGGGCGAGCGTTTTCCCTATGTTGATGTTGCCCAGTGTGTTGCATGAGATGACCTCCACATGTATTCGGTTGAATGGAGCCGTTTCAGTACGGCTGCCACCATCCATGACGGAGATGTCCGCAAAGGTTACACTAGAAAACCAATAATCAGTCGCGGCTGCAGGTGCAGTCAAGACAGCCATGCTTGGCGCAGAGCCGGCACGTTTCTTCGAGCTTCTTGCGCAAAGCCCGCCTTGCCCGATGACGTCTGACCTTAAGGGAGCTGAGGCTGGTGCCCCATTCGCGAGCGATAACTCGCGGATCGCCTTCGGACAACTCCAGGAACTGAATAAGCCGGGCGTACTCCGGATTCAAGGAAGGCATTAAGTCATGGAAGCACTCACAAAGTTCCGCATGTGCTTCCGGCGAGAACTCCGAGGAGGAACTTGTGGTCGCTTCAATTTCGGCCCGGTAGCGGTCGGTGGCGGCGCGGTGCCGGTAATAATCGACGATCGCATTGGCGAGAACTCGATAGAACCATGCAAGGAACCGCTCGTCGTCGTCCGCTGGAGGTGCAGTCCGCAGAGTTTTGAGCAGACTTTCCTGCAAGATGTCTTCGGCAATGGCGGGGTCACCCACGCGTTTGCGGATGAAGCCAAGGAGTTTCTCGCGGTATCTGAGCAGCGGCTGCAATTCGAGAGCGCTCATATCTCCTCAGACGGCTAACTTTGCCATCGCCATGTTATCTTGTCCACTCCGGCAGCGGATTACCCGGTCGCTCGTCATCCCAGACCATCGAGACCAGCCACCAGCGATTGTCTTCCCACAGCATTTGGATACTGTTGACCCCGCGACCAATGACGACATCATCAGGGTCGCTGACCACGGCCTCGTACGCCGAGAACACATGCAGGATGTTACCGAAACGATGCTCCTGCCTCTTAGTTTCCGTCTCGCGAAATCCTTTGCCGGCAAATCGCTCGCTGGCAAAGGTCACCTTGCAGCGTTCGATAAATTCGTCCACCGTCTTCGATATCGAGTCCGGTTGGTCGCGCTTGGGAATCAACAATCGGCCTTCCGGGATCCACAAAGATCGTAACTGTTCAAGGTTGGGCCCGCCGCCTTGAGGAAATGAAATTGAACCATACAACGCCGCGATGATACCGTTTACCGTCGCGACATCGTTTGCGTTTACCTGAATGTTATTGGGAGTTTTCATAGTTGATGATACGAAACACCGCCCCTTCTGTTGCCGCAACAATCAAATCGCTCGCCCGGGAGGTCAGGATCCCCGCGATCCTGAAGGCTTAGTTACAACTCTCGCGCCAACCAGCGCATCACATTGCGGGCAAATTGCTGATTGTCGCAGTCAGTGCGGTTCATGCCGAATTCTTCGTCTTTGTAGACCTGCGCGGTCAGCATCGCGGCCTCCCCAAGAATGACCACCCGTCCCCCGCCGATCTCCAAGGCCACTCCCTGTGCGTTCCCGGCCGGCTGCGGCTTCATCTCGACGCGGCCTTCAACTTCAGCTTGCGGAAAATATTCGACGGCATTTTCCGGTAGTCGCAACAAGATCGTTGCGCTATCTGTTGCCAGCAGCGACTGGCCGGTGAAGGTCATCACGCGATGTACCGGATTGGCGCCGCCCGTGATGATTGGATGATCCCCCAGTCGGCCATTCGTGTCGGAGAAAAGCAAGGGATCGGAGATTTCATCGGGGACTTCGACGAAGCCGCAGAACATCTTCACACCGAATGCTTCCGCCAGAATTGAAGATGCTGCGCCGAACGGAGCGTGGTCGGCAACCAGAAGCAGTGAGCCTCCTTGTTTTACCCACTCGACGATCGCTGCGACTTCTTCCGTCGTAAACGCCGCCGCCGATCGATCTCCTTCGGTCTCAAACGGCAGGTTGAAGCCAAGAAACTGCGGTTTAGGGGCACCGGAAGCGTTGACGATTACCAGGATGTCCGTCTCATTCAGCAAAGAAGTGGTGAACTTGTCCTTGCCTTTGGCGACGCGATAGCCGTCGGCGCGCAGCAACTTTCCGAATGGCCAGTAGCGACCGGCAATACCGATGGTGCTGGCATTGTTGTGGGCCTGATCCACCAGAACGCGCGGGCCGGAACCTTCGGCGAATGCGGGCTTGTCAATACTCGGACTCCAGCCGTAATCGGCGCGCTGTTCGCGATAGACCACATAGCCAAAACCAAATATGACGGCAATCACGATTACGGTAAGTGATATGAGGATGATCCTTTTCATAGCGAGAGCTGCCTCTCAATATTTGATTGTGTTCGTTTAGACCTATGCGATAACGCGAGTCAGTTGCTGCAGGTAAGACTGGTGGGACAATGAAGATGTTTCAATTCGCAATTCCGGATTCGCGCGCTCGATTTGAACGCTTCGTAGGTCGGGTTCCGAATCCCGCGAGCAAGCTGATTGGAAGAATCACAAACGTGACCGCGGAATGAGAAACCCGACATGATGTACTTGGAAGTTGCGTCAGGTCTTCTTACGCGACGAGCCGTGTTTCAATGGCACATTCTTGTCCGCGCAAGGCGACCTGACGCGATCAAAGAAGCCACTGGCGGTCTCGACCTACACGGCCTCCGCAAACGCAATCACGTGACCGTCAGGATCGAGACAGTACGCCGCCCGATCTCCCCACGACCGCAGCGCCATTGCACCCAGTTCCTTCGCACCGGCGGCGAGCGCACGCTGGTGATAGGCGGCCGCATCAGCTACACGCAGGTACAATTCCGCCCGGGGAATGTCATGGGCACCGGCCGGATTGGGCAGTGCGTCGCCGAGAAGCCGCCTGATTCCGGCCTCCGGCATCAACCCTAACGAGCTGGTTGCACTCAACGCAAACTCTGTCATCCCCGGCACATGGAGAGTCGGTTCGCTGCCGAGCACCTCCGCATAGAACCGCGCGCTTCGCTCCTGATCGGCAACGTACAGTATGAAGAGAGACTTGCTGATCGTCATGTTCGCTCTCGTGAAAAAATCTCGTTCAATTCACTGAACGGCGCGGCCCCGCCAAGTGTGTCAAACTCTCCCGTTTCGAGGATACTCTCAGCCGCGCGCATGAACGCGCCAAACGCCACCCGCGACAGTGCCGATCCCACGGAAATACGCCTGACACCCAAGTCCGTGAGTTGCTTCAAATTCAGTCCCGGTCCCGGCGCCGACACCAGCACATTCACCGGCTTGGGTGCGACCGCTTTGACGATTCGGGAAATCGCTTCTAGATCCTGCACACGTGGCGCATAAAGACAGTCCGCGCCCGCTTCCGCATAGGCTACCAGTCGATCGAGCGCCACCCTCTCGCAGTCCGGATAGTTCACCAGCCACGCCTCGCACCGCGCCGTCAGAAGCACACCGCTTCCGGTCGCATCGATTGCCGCTCGCGCGGTTCGTACCCGCTCGATAGCAACCTTGCGTTCAAACAGCGGTTTCGCCGTGTCGCCCGTGGCATCCTCAATCGAGAGTCCTGCAACGCCCGTTTGAATGCACAGCTTCACATTTTCTGCGAGACCATCCAGATCATTCGCATACCCGGCCTGAAAATCGGCGTTCACCGGAAGCGGCGTGGCTTCGACGATTTCTTTGATATTCCCCAGCACTCCCTCGAGCGACAGCGCCGCCGGATCATCCGGCAACCCGCAAGTAAACGCATACCCTGCCGAAGTCGTCGCCAGCGCCTTGAATCCCAGATGATGCAATATCTTTGCCGACCCGCCATCCCATGGATTGGGAATGACAAAGCACCCTGATGCGTGGAGCGCGTGGAAGATGGCAATGCGAGATGCCTGTTTTGTGTTGGTCATATGCGTTGCAGAATACAGAGATTGTCATTCCGGCGAAAGCCGGAATCCGGCTTCGTAGGTCGAAACCCCCAATTGCAGCCCCTCAATCTCGCGAATGCTCTGTGAGGGGTTTCGACAGGTCTTTTCGCGCGTATCATCTTGTCGAAACCTCTCAACCACTCATTGCGCGATGCGAATCTCGATTCTGGGGGTTTCGACCTACTTGACTGCATGGATTCCTATCTAACTGCTGGCCTCAAGGGCAAATCGAGCCGTCTTGATCCAGCGTCCTTCGAGTTTGTGCATCCACCAGACTCCATTGGCTGTGGAATAGACAGGTAGCTTGCCTTCTAATGAATGAGTGAACTCACTACTCACTCGCGCGAGCAAGGCCTTATCGCTGATCTCTGCCACAGTCAAGTGCGGGATCACCTCTTTGAAAGCCCCACCGTACGGAGGGGACTCTGGAAACGCATCCGCGACCGTCTGGATCAATTTTCTGAATGGTCGCTCTGGTACCGGTTCGAGATAAAGCACATCGGGGAATCGTCGGATGGCAGCAATAGAGAACTCAAACTTCGCAAGGCGCGAAAACAGCCCGGTAAATGTTTCTACCAACTTCGAAGGGCTCGTCTCTTGCGGTCGAAATGGATAGTTGATGGTAATATGTGCGGGCATGTCATCGGCCGCGGAACTGTCGTATTTGGCCCTGAACTCGCCGACGAGCGATTCAACCTCGGGGACCAATACCACCAGCGCGGAATCGGTGGATAGTCTCATCTCTTCACCAACAAAATCGTCCTTTCAGCAAGTACGCTTCCCGCAACCACCCGAGCTTCGTAGGTCGAAACCCCCGATTGCAGCCCTCTATTTCGCGAATGCTCTTTGCGGGGTTTCGACAGTTCTTCTCGCGCGTATAATGTTGTCGAAACCCCTCAACCACTCGTTGTGTGATGCGAATCTCGATATTGGGGGTTTCGACCTGCTCGGCTGCTCCTGCCCGTAGGGGCTTGGTTTGCATGCCC
Source organism: uncultured Ignavibacteria bacterium (assembly GCA_964576925.1). Lineage (GTDB taxonomy): Bacteria > Zixibacteria > MSB-5A5 > CAIYYT01 > CAIYYT01 > JADJGC01. The sequence goes on from CAZNWJ010000001.1 coordinate 434,351, forward strand.
GGCTTCCACTGCGACACCAATTGCGGGCAGGCAGACCCGGCCCCTGCGTAAAATCAATCAGGGCGACCACAAGGGTCGCCCCTACGGAAAATCTACACCTCCAGCTCCGCCTGTTCGGTGCCGTCACCATTGCCGTTGCCATTTTCGTCGTCTTCGGCGATGATGCGCGCCACGTCGGTGACCTTGTCGCCCGACTCAAGATTAATCAGCTTCACACCCTGCGTCGCGCGGCCGATCACGCGAATCGACTTGATATCCTGGCGGATCACAATGCCATTCTGCGTGATAATCATCAACCCGTCTTTGTCGACCACTTCCTTCACCGCAATCACCTTGCCGGTCTTGTCGGTGGTCTTCATGTTGATCACGCCCTTGCCGCCGCGGTTGGTGACGCGGTATTCGGAAATCTCCGAGCGCTTGCCGAACCCGGATTCCGCCACGGTCAAGATCGTCGTCTCGCGTTTGACCACCACCATACCAACGACATAATCCTTCTTTTCCAGTTCGATCCCCTTGACACCGTACGCCGTGCGGCCCATCGCGCGCACCTTGTTTTCCTCGAAGCGAATCGCCTGGCCGTCGTGCGTGGCGAGAATGACATCGTTGTTGCCGTCGGAAATATCGACCTCGATCAGGACGTCGTCATCCGGAATGTCGATCGCCTTGATCCCGTCGCGCCGCGGATTGCTGAACGCCGACAGGTCGGTCTTCTTGATGATTCCGTTGCGTGTCGCCATCACGACAAAACGGCCTTCCTCGAAACTGCGCACCGGCACAAAGGCGCAAATCTTCTCGTTCTCCACGAGATCGACCATGTTCACCACCGGCTTGCCCTTGGCGAGTTTGCCGCCGACCGGCACTTCGTGCACCTTGATCCAGTACGCCTTGCCCTTGCTGGTGAAGAACAGGATGTAGTCGTGCGTCGAGGCGATAAACAAATGCTCGACGAAATCTTCTTCCTTGACGTCGATTCCTTTTACGCCGCGTCCGCCGCGATTCTGCTTACGATAGGCGGAGGTCGACAGCCTCTTGATATATCCCTGGTGGCTGATCGTGATCACCATGTCTTCCTCGGCGATCAGATCCTCGATCGTGATTTCTTCCTCGGCATCGACGATTTCCGTGCGGCGGTCGTCGCCGTACTTGTCCTTGAGCTCGATCAGCTCGGTCTTGATGATCTCCATCCGCATTGCCTGGCTGGCGAGCACGCTCTTGAGATATTCGATCTGCTGGATCAACTCGCGGTACTCGTCTTCGATCTTCTGGCGTTCCAGCCCGGTGAGGCGCTGCAAACGCATATCGAGAATCGCCTGTGCCTGGATCTCTGAGAGCTTGAAGCGCGACATTAAATTCTCTTTCGCTTCCGGCACCGTCTTGGAGGCGCGAATCGTCGCGATCACCGCGTCGATATGGTCGAGCGCAATGCGGAGGCCTTCGAGAATATGCGCCCGCTCTTCGGCTTTCTTCAGATCAAACTGCGCCCGGCGCACCACCACCTCGTGGCGATGCTTGATAAACTCATCGAGCAGCCCCCGCAGCGGCAGCACCTTCGGCGCGCCGTGAACCAGCGACAGCATGATCACGCCGAATGTCGATTGCATCTGCGTGTGCTTGAAGAGCTGATTCAGCACCACCTGCGGCGGCACATCACGCTTGAGTTCGATCACGATCCGCATGCCGTCGCGATCCGATTCGTCGCGCAAGTCGGAGATGTCCTCGACGATCTTGTTGCGCACGAGGTCGGCGATCTTCTCGATCAAATTCGATTTGTTGACCTGGAACGGAATCTCGGAGACGACAATCTGTTCCTTGCCGTTCTTGAGTTTTTCGATATTCGCCTTGGCACGCACGTTGATGCGCCCGCGGCCGGTGGTGAACGCCTCGCGGATTCCTTCGCGACCATAAATAATGCCGCCGGTCGGAAAATCGGGGCCGCTCACCAGCTTGAGTAGCTGCGCTTCCTCCAGCGCCGGATTGTCGATCACGGCCACCAGCGCATTCACGATCTCGCGCAGATTGTGCGGCGGAATATTCGTCGCCATGCCGACCGCGATACCGGCCGAGCCGTTGCAGAGCAGGTTCGGGAATTTCCCCGGCAGCACCTTCGGCTCGCGCAGTGTCTCGTCGTAGTTCGGCATGAAATCGACGGTATCCTTTTCCAGGTCCGCCAGCATCTCCATAGCGATCGGCGTTAAGCGCGCTTCCGTGTAACGCATCGCCGCCGCTTCGTCGCCGTCGATCGATCCGAAGTTGCCCTGCCCGTCGACCAGCGGATAGCGCATGTTGAAATCCTGCGCCATGCGCACCAGCGTCGGGTAGACCACCTGTTCGCCGTGCGGATGGTAGTTGCCCGAAGTATCGCCGCAGATTTTCGCGCATTTACGATGCGGGCGATCGGGCGCCAGATTGAGATCGTTCATCGCGATCAGGATGCGCCGATTGGAGGGCTTGAGTCCGTCGCGGCAATCCGGCAGCGCACGCGCCGTGATAACCGACATCGAATAATCGAGGTAGGAGGATTTCATCTCCTCCTCGAGATAGACCGTAATCAGATTTTCGCGGTTTAAGACCATGGTAGTGTCTCTATGTTAAAGTATGAAATTTCCAAATCTATCAGTTCGCTTCGTAATTCTCGACTTTCGCAATCTCTCGTAGATCAGGTTCCGAGCGCTGCTGTTGCTCAATCTCTCGGACTCTCGTTGAAGCGAGAAACCCGACACTTATTTGTTGCTCTTTCCAAACCTCTGTCGGGTTTCTCCGCGCCGCTGACATGCTTCTAATCATCTAACTCGCGTCAATGGGCGCTTCGGAACCCGACCTACGACCTGCGACGCTGGAAACCCGACCTACAAACTCATTCGGTTTCTCTATCTAACCTCTGTCGGGTTTCTCCGCGCCTCTGACATGCTTCTAACTATCCAACTCGCTTCAACCGGCGCTCCGGAACCCGACCTACGAGCTGGAAACCCGACCTACAAACATCGTTGCCTGATTCGCCATCTCCCCTCTCCCTCCTGGGAGAGGGGGCGGGGGTGAGGGTTCACGTAATCGCGCACCAAATCCCCGCCTTGTGCAAAATCTATATATCCAAATTCTTCACGTACTTCGCGTTCTCTTCGATGAACTTCCGGCGCGACTCGACTTCCTCGCCCATCAACATCGAAAACACGTGGTCGGCGGTCGCGGCGTCTTCCAAAGTCACCTGCAGAAGCGTGCGCGTCTCGTTGTTCATCGTCGTGTTCCAGAGCTGCTCCGGATTCATTTCACCGAGACCTTTGTAGCGCTGGATACTCACACCCTTGCGCCCAAACTGCTCAAGCAAGCGATCGCGGTCATCATCCGAGTAAGCGTACTGCTCGCGCTTGGCCGACTTGATCCGGTACAACGGCGGCTGCGCAATGTAGATATAGCCCTGCTCAACCAGTTGCTTCATGTGCCGGAAGAAAAACGTCAGCAGCAGCGTCTTGATATGCGAGCCGTCAACGTCGGCGTCGGTCATGATAATGATCCGGTGGTAGCGCAGCTTGGAGACGTCGTAATCCTCTTCTCCAAATCCGGTGCCGAGCGCCGTAATGATCGAGCGGATTTCATCGTTCGACAGAATCTTGTCGAGCCGCGCTTTTTCGACGTTGAGAATCTTGCCCTTGATCGGCAGAATCGCCTGGAAACGCCGGTCGCGCCCCTGCTTGGCCGAGCCGCCGGCCGAATCGCCCTCGACGATAAAGATCTCGCAATGCTCTGGCTCGCGCGACGAACAATCGGCGAGCTTGCCGGGCAGACGTCCGGAATCGAGCGCCGTCTTGCGCCGCGCCAGATCCTTCGCCTTGCGCGCCGCCTCGCGCGTGTAGGCCGCGCCGAGACCCTTGTCGGCGATCTTCTTGCCATCGGTCGGGTTTTCCTCGAGCCAGTCGGAAAACGTCTCCCCCATCACTTGCTCGACAATCCCCTTCACTTCCGAGTTGCCAAGCTTGGTCTTGGTCTGGCCCTCAAACTGCGGATCGGGCACCTTGACTGACACAACCGCTGTCAGGCCCTCGCGCACGTCTTCGCCCTGGAGTGTATCCAACGCATCCTTACCCGACTTGAACAGGTTGTTCTTCGTCATGTAGTTGTTGATCGTGCGGGTCAGCGCCGTCTTGAAACCGACCAGGTGTGTGCCGCCTTCGACGGTGTTGATGTTGTTTACGAACGAGAAAATATTCTCGACGTAGCTGTCGTTGTATTGCAGGGCGATTTCCACCGTGACGCCGTCGCGTTCCTTTTCGCAATAGAAACGCTTGTTGTGGATCGCATCCTTGTTCTCGTTGAGGAACTTCACGAAATCTACGATCCCACCCTTGTTCTGGAACACTTCGGTCTTGCCCGAACGCTCGTCGTTGATTTCGAACTTGAGGCCCTTGTTCAGGAACGCCAGTTCGCGCACCCGGCCGGCCAGCACCTCATAAGACCACTCGATCTTCTTGAAGATTTCTTTATCGGCTTTGAAATGTGTCTTGGTGCCGGTCTTCTTCGCCTTGCCGATGATCTTCATGTCGGCGACCGGGTTGCCGGTGTGGTACTCCTGGAAATAGACGTTGCCGTCGCGGCTGACTTCCACCTTGCACCATTCCGACAGCGCGTTGACCACGCTCACGCCGACGCCGTGCAAACCGCCCGACACTTTGTAGGATTCGTGCGAGAATTTGCCGCCGGCGTGGAGCATTGTCATCACGACTTCCAATGCCGGGCGTTTCTGCGTCGGGTGCATATCGACCGGGATCCCGCGGCCGTTGTCTTCGACGATGATCGTATTCTCGGCTGTAATCGTAACCTTGATCTGGTCGCAAAATCCCGCCAGCGCCTCGTCAACCGAGTTGTCGACAACTTCGTAAACCAGGTGGTGCAGCCCGCGCACACCGGTATCGCCGATATACATTGCGGGCCGCTTGCGCACCGCCTCCAGGCCTTTAAGCACCTGGATCGTTTTGGCGTCGTAACTTTGCGCGCCCTTCTTCGACTTTTCTTCAGTATCCACTTCGTCGATTTCCGCCATGGGTTCCTCTTATCTCAAGTGAAATAGATATCGTTTACAACTGCGATTCCGAGCGCTGCATTCAGCTTCTCGATGATCTCCGCCTTGCCGAAATTCAGCTCCTGCCGCCATGCCGATGACGGCACGCGCACCTGCAGGATTCCGGCATTGATGCTCACTGCCTGTGCCTTCGCGGCGATCTTTTCCCCGACCACTTCAGCAAACAGGCGTACCGCTTCCGACTCGCGCAGGCGTTGCTCCAAACCAAGCTGCGCCAGCGTGCGGGAGAGAACATCCTTGATTTTTTCAGCGCGTCGAACCATGATTTTCCCCGCAAAACAAGCACTCAATATACGATTTGCTCAATACTTCGAGCAAGATAAAACTCCCCGTCGAGACGCTTTTTTGTCGCCATAACATATTGTGCAACAACAAATTATAAACACGCTCCAAATAGTCCATGATCGACTCGACCAAGTTCGTCAAGATCTGTGTGCGGGGCGCGACAACAGCGTGTTTAGCCAATATTTATGCGCTCAAAAGCAGTGTCGCCATACTGGAGTCGCTACGTCAATGCGCCTTCATTTAGCGAGATTTCGCCGTCCACGCGCGCATTCGAACGCAATTGATCCGGCTTTGCTGTGGTGAGAAAAACCTGCCCCAATTGCGGCAACATCGCCATCAACGACTCGAGGCGTTTCGGATCCAGATCACTGGTGATTTCATCCAGAAGCAGTATTGGCGCATCCCCCAGCTTTTCAGTCAAGAAGTCGAAAACCGCAAATTTGATCGCCAGCGCCATCGACTTGGCTTCGCCTTGCGATGCGTAACCGCGGGTCTCTTCATTTTGCAGTGTAATCGCGACATCATCCCGGTGCGGTCCGTGGCCGGTCGATCCCAGGTAGAGATCGCGCTTTCGCCCGGAAGCCAGTTTCTGGCGCAAAGCCTCGGCCGTTACACCATCGCCGGGTACCGAAGACTCATACGCCCAACTCAGTTCCGCCGTTCCTCCGGCAATGGCACTGTGATATTGCGCCAGTTTCGGTTTCGTCACCGCCAGCATCGCCACGCGCTGGGCATTAATGGCCGCCCCCACATTCGCCAACTGCTGATCCCAAAGATCGAGCATTTCCAGATCGGCGGGCTCGTCGTCGCTGATTTCAAAAGCTTTAAGCAATGCGTTGCGTTGAGCCAGGATTTTGTTGTACTCGAGCAAGTCTTTCAGGTACGTGCGGTCTGCTTGCGAAAGATAGAGATCAAGCAGTCGCCGCCGCACCGCCGGGCCGCCGTAGATCAATTCCACGTCCTCGGGAATGTAACTGACCGCGTGAAAGTACTCGAACAGCTCTGCCACGCGCGCAACCTTCACTCCGTCGATCTTGATCTGCCGCCGATGCGATTTTCCCCAGGCGATTTCGATCGCTGCCGTGCCACCTTTCAACTCTCCCTCGACCTCCAATCGTACGACATCCGTCCCTTTGCGCAGCAGCAAGTCATCCGCGGCCGTCCGGAACGACCTGGCCGTGCAGGCAAAGAAGATGGCCTCGATCAATGAGGTCTTACCAGCTCCATTGGCCCCGCTAATCAGGTTGATTCCCGGCCGGGGAACGATCTCAAGCAGTTCGATGTTACGGAAATTGACCAGTTTGACGCGGGTGAGATGCATGCGTCCAAGATGGCTGATCGGCGCTCTTTCGCAATCAGTTTTAGGAAACACAGCACTCAGGCAGCCGTTGCCGCCTCGCTTCAAAGTAACTGCGGTTAGGAGCAGACTATGATCAATATAAATCAAATCTTCACCAACTTTGACAGCTCAGAGTCACAGGCAAGCCTTCCTGCCAGTCCCGCCGTCAAGGCAGACATCGAGCTTCTCGACGCCTACTCGCGAGCCGTGACATCAGTCGTGGAAACCGTCAATCCAGCCGTCGTCAACATCTCGGTTCAGACGCGCCCCACTCGCAGTCGCAGCCCTCAGCAAGGCAGCGGTTCCGGCGTGATACTCGCTCCCGACGGCTACATCCTGACCAATAGCCACGTCGTCCACGGCGCCGAGCGCATCGAAGTCATGCTCCTCGATGGTACTTCCGCCCGAGCCGAACTGATCGGTGATGATCCGGCCACCGATCTGGCTCTGATTCGCGCTTCTCTTGCCGGGCTGATCCACGCGGAACTGGGAGATTCGGCATCGTTGTTGCCCGGGCAGGTCGTCATTGCGATGGGGAATCCACTGGGTTTCCAATCCACAGTCTCAGCGGGGATTATTAGCGCCCTTGGCCGTGCGATGCGCAGCCAATCAGGTCGCCTAATCGAGAACATCATCCAGCATACAGCTCAGCTGAACCCAGGCAATTCCGGTGGACCGCTCCTGAACACGCGCGGTCAAGTGGTCGGTATCAACACGGCGATTATTCAGATGGCGCAAGGAATCGGTTTTGCGATCCCGTCCAATACCGCTAACTGGGTTGTCTCCCAATTGCTGCAGCACGGGCGCGTGCGCCGCGGATTTCTGGGAATCGCGGGACAACAGCGCTTGTTGTCGCGCCGTTTGGTGCGTTTCTATAATCTCTCGAACAAACACGGCGTAGAAATCGTCTCCGTCGAGCCTGACACACCGGCAAAGTCCGCAGGTCTGATGAAAGGCGACATCATCGTCGCGATCGATGACATGCCGGTGCAGAGCATTGACGAAGTCCACCGCGTCATGACCGAATGGATCGAAGGCAAGCCGTTGTCGTTAAATATCATACGCTTAACCGAAATGTCCATCGTCGAGGTTACGCCAATATTGGCTGCTTGAACCGCCGTTGCTTGATGGTCGTCTCGAAATTCGCTTGACAATAGCGAGCCTCACACCTAAACTATCGGGCTAAAATTTTGTTTGACTGGGAGATCAATGAAGCGAACATTTCAGCCATCGCGACGGAAACGCAAGAACGACCACGGTTTCCGCAAGCGCATGTCAACCAAGGACGGCCGCAAAGTGCTGGCGCGTCGCCGCCGCAAAGGCCGCTATAAACTAACGGTTTCCGACGAGCGATAATCGATTTGGCAGGGGATTCCGCCTGTCCGACGAGAAACTCATCCGACAGGCATTATACGCTGGACGCAAGGAGGAAAACGACCTCTTGCTGCTGCGTTGCCTGCCGACTCCCGGTCAGCCGACGCGTTGGTGTCTCCGCGTCCCCAAGCGCCTTGGAAATGCTCCGCAGCGAAACCGCGTTCGCAGACTAATGCGAGAATTTGTCCGCACGAATAAATCAATCTGGCCTGCCGAGTCCGCTATCGTCGTCTCGGCTCGCCCAACCGCCGGCTCCGCCAAGCCCGAACAGATCGGGCAAAGTCTGGGGGACCTCCTTGCAGCTAAATAAACTCGGCGGCAATCTCCTGGCTCAATTCGTCCGCGGCTATCAACTGCTGATTTCACCGGTACTACCTAAGGTCTGCCGGTTTTATCCCTCATGTTCACAGTATTCTGTCGAAGCCTACCAGAAACATGGATTCGTTAAAGGCACATCGCTAACTCTCAAACGCATCGGTCGCTGCCACCCACTTCATCCCGGTGGCTATGACCCAGTGGAATAGAAAGCTATGTTTGATCGCAACAGCGTCATCGCTATCGTCCTGATTTTCGTCATCTTCGTGGCGTGGAGCTACTTCTTCACGCCTACCCCAAGCTCCATGCCAGAACAACCTACCCCAGCAGATTCGCTGTCTGGTGCCGTCGTTTCTGACACAACCCGGCCGGCGCTTCCTGTGCAACCTGCCATTGTGACACCTGATTCTGCCGTTGTGGCTCAAGATACGATCCCCTTGCGATCATTATCCGTGGAAACCGAGAAATACAAAGCTATACTGAGCAACCGCGGTGGCGGCATCGTTAAGCTTGAACTCAAGGATTATGCCCGGGGCGATGGCAAGCCGGTTGAGCTTCTCCCGGAAGAGTCCGAAGCCGTCCCGTCAATCATGTCGACCTCCAGCGGTTTCAGCGATGTCGGAATCGTCTATCGTTGCTCTGCCCAAGATGAGAACCTCGTCACAGGAAGCAGCCCACTCGTTGTGACCTTTGAAGCTGACCTTCCGAACCGCGGAACGATTACCAAAGAACTCACCTTCCGCGCCGACACCTACGATTTCGATGTCGTACTCAAGGTCAACGGCGTGCAGCAGATCGGGCTCGATCGCGAATACTTGCTCGCGTGGAATCCGGGAATGGTCGGTACCGAAAGCAATCTCAAGGACGACCACAGCAATTTCAAAGGCGGTGCGCACCTTGCCGGCGAAATGCGTGTACTCGACAGCTTCGATGCCGGCAAGCTTCAGGATGGCGACATCAGCGGTTCAACCGCTTGGGCTGGCGCCCGTACAAAGTATTTCTTCTATGCGCTCATTCCGCAAGACGCTGAGGCCACCGGTGCCCTGTTCCGCGGGACCGAAAAAGAACGCGTAGGAGCCAGTGGAAACTATCTCGATCGAATGATTTCAACCGGACTGAAAGTTGCCTCTGGAGCCAATACCTCAATCGTGCACTCGTTCAAGATCTTCGCAGGCCCGCTGGACTATCAACTGATCAAGGGCTACAACATCGGCTTGCAGGACTTCATCAACTGGGGCTGGAAGATTATCAAGCCGTTCTCACTGGCGATTTACTGGGTGACTCATCAGTTGGGCCGGGTGATCCCGAACTACGGCATTGTAATCATTGTCATCGCCGTACTTCTCAAATTGATCACTTATCCGCTGACTCGCAAGTCGCTCAAGTCGATGCAGGCGATGAAGAATCTCGCCCCGAAAATGGAGGAGCTGAAGGCCAAATATAAGAGTGACCCGCAAAAGCTTAATCAGGCCATGATGAAGCTCTACAAGGATGAAGGCGTCAATCCCTTCTCCGGATGCCTGCTTCTGTTGCCGCAGATGCCGTTGCTCTACGGGCTCTATACGGTGTTCAGCTCAACGATTCTGCTGCGTCAGGCCTACTTCATGCCGCCTTGGTCTGATTTATCTCAACCGGATGCCTACTATATCATGCCCGTCCTGATGGTTGTAGCGATGTTCTTCCAGCAAAAGATGACCATGACCGATCCCAAGCAGAAATACATGGTCTACCTGTTCCCGGCGATTTTCTTCTTCTTCATGTTCGGTTTGCCGGTCGGACTGGTGCTGTACTGGACGGTCTATTCAGTGCTGTCGATCGCTGAACAGCTTTACATCAAGCGCACGTCGACACCGCTGAATCCTCAAGTGCGATGATTCTGCCCAACAGCGGCGATACTATCGTCGCGATCGCAACCCCTCCGGGGTACGGCGGCATTGGCGTGATTCGGATTTCCGGGTCTCGCGCCTTCAGCGTCGCTTCACAACTTGTTATTGAACCGCTTGATTTCTCCCAACTCAAGTCGCACACCATCCATCACTGTTTTCTCCGCGAATCAAATCGCCGTCCGATTACCGACGAAGTCGTCCTTGCGATCTTTCGCGCTCCGCGCAGCTATACCGGTGAAGATGTTGTCGAGATCTCCGCTCACGGCAATCCCCAGATCCTCAGCCAAATTGTCGAAATGGCGATCAATGCCGGTTGTCGGCAGGCGGCTCCGGGTGAGTTCACCTTGCGCGCCTTTCAAAGCGGCCGACTCGACCTGCTTCAGGCCGAGGCTGTGGCCGACCTGATCGCAGCCGAAGGCACCGCCTTCCAGCGGACAGCCATGTACCAACTCTCGGGGAAACTCTCAGAGTTCATCGGCGACTTGCGCAACGAATTGGTGGAGATTGCCGCACTCTTCGAAGCCTACACCGATTTTCCCGACGAAGAAATTCCGCAGAAGCAGAAATCAGAACTCCTGAGCAAGATTGATGCTGCCACCAGCCGTCTCAACCGCTTGGCCGAAAGCTACAGCCGCGGAGCAATTCTTCGCGATGGCATCCAGATTCCCATTGTCGGTCCGCCGAATGCCGGAAAGTCTTCGCTCTTCAATGCAATTCTGGCCGAAGAACGCGCGATCGTTACGGAGATTCCCGGAACGACGCGCGACACAATCGCCGAGAAGATCGATATTGAAGGCATCATCGTCCGTTTCGTCGACACGGCCGGCGTCCGTGAAACCAGCGACCAAATCGAAGCCTTGGGTGTCGAGCGCTCGCGCCGTGAAATCGCCGGTGCGGACTTGGTTATTGCAGTCTTCGATGCCGCGAAAACTTCGATAGCGAGTATCCGGGAATTTGTCGCGGCCTTTGAAGACAAGCACGTCGTGCTGGCTCTCAACAAAACCGATCTTCTGACGAGCGAGCAAATCGCGAGTCTGGACGCCGAATTTCAGGCGCTCGAGCCCTCTTTCATTTCCGCGAAACGACTTGAAGGTATCGGCGAACTCCTATCGCGAATCGCAATTTCGATCAAGTCCGCTGTCGCGCCGACAATCTCCGAGCCGAACCTGCTCACCAATCAGCGGCATCATCGTTGCGTTGTGAGCGCGGCCCACTCCTTGCAGGAGGTGCGCTCCAAGCTTGAAAACAACGAGAGCTTCGAACTCCTGGCCTTCGACCTGCGGCAGGCGATCGAGGCGCTCGAAGAGATTCTCGGCCGCGTCACCAACGAAGACCTTCTCGCCGAAATCTTCTCACGCTTCTGCATTGGAAAATAGGTCAGGATCCCTGCGATCCTGACATCACCGCCCTTTGAATTCGTAGGTCGGGTTCCGAGCGCTGCTGTCACTCGAGCGCACCGCATACACTTTGAAGCGAGAAACCCGACACTTCGATATTGTTTCGGGATTCCATGTCGGGTTTCTCATTCCACATTTACTTGAGCGTTCCCACAAGATGTCTCTCGCGCGGAATTCGGAACCCGGCCTACAAACTATCGGATCTGCGCCGCAATCGCTCGAATCTCAATTTGAAGGTCCGAACCTCAGCTGTTCGGACGTACGAACTTCCAAGCACGGGGCTCTTGACGCCCGTGTAACATGATCAATGACGTCAAAGCCTGTAACCACATTTGGGACAACTTGACATGAAGTACGGAAACCACACACGGTCAAGCCGTGAATCGCAGTTAGGGCATCTCATCCGCGAAAGCCAGTAGGAAAGCCCCACAACCCATAGGCCTGCGAGCAAGAGGAAGATTTGGTCTATGAAGTAGCCGGCGAGGCTAAACAAGACGAATCCGACAGGAGCTGCGATGAAGAGAACAATACGACGGGTGAAGATACGTCCCATTGTGTGATCTAATCCGTAAATTTTACTGACTCCTGACTACCATGAACTACCTGCGATGGTTGCCAGGGTAATTTCCACCATTTCGTATGTCGGGGTTCAGACTCCCCCGGTTTTGTGGACAGTGAATCAAGCATGGACTTTTCTTTCTTCGAAGTCAAGCGGACTGACGAAGTTCGTAGGTCGGGTGCGCAGTTGCGGCAGTTCTTGAATTCGCGCGATTTTTGGGAAGTTATCGGTACTTTGAGTCTCTCAGCGCGAAATTGTGAACTGCCGCCCTTTGAGTTCGTAGGTTGGGTTTGGAGCGCTGCTGTCGCTTAATCGTATCGCATACCCTTTGGAGCGAGAAACCCGACACTTCGCTTCTATTCGAGATGCCATGTCGGGTTTCTCATTCCGCGGCTACTTTAGCCTTCCCACAAGACTACTCTCGCGCGGAATTCGGAACCCGACCTACAAACTGCTATTTGGTGATGCAGCCTGGACTTGGAGCTGGCCCGGAGGTGAAGATATAATTGACCAAGAAGACTACATCTGATATGGAAACAATGCAGTCTGAATTTGGGTCCGCACTATTCAAATCGTACGGTGGCTCCCCTCCGCCAAAGATGTACTGGATGAGAAACACTGCATCTGAGACCGAAATGAACCCCGAACAATCGCAGTCACCTGGGTCAATTTCGAAACTATCGGGAACAACAAAGGAAGTGTCCAATGTCGTACCTACCGGATACCACCAGAAGAAGCCATCGCCAATCAGGAAGTAGGTGGGAGCAGTCGCTGAGATATGGATAGAGTCGCCAGGCGCAGCCGAAAGGAAATATTCCATCGCCGTTCCTTGCCCAGGCGTTACCGAGCCTCCCCCTGAGCAATACAAGACAACTGCAAAGATTCGAGCAGAATCATCTCGATAGGTACTCAACATTAGATTGCCGCAGGGTGCTAGGGGAAATGCGGAAGCTGTGTCGAATTCACCGGAAGCGCTTAATTGAAGATGCACGTAGTAGATCTGGGCTGGATAGTCAGAGTAGACATAGATTGGCAACTTGATCTGAACAGTTGGGTTACAGTTGATGATCTGGAATTCAGGTGGCAAGTAACGCACGGTGTCGGGAACTCCAAAGTCTTGAGCATACGCCAAAGGAGGACAGACAAAGGCAACCCCCAGAAGTATAGTTGCCACCAAGAGAGATGTCCGAATCATGATGATCTCCGAGAAGTCGCGAACAGGATTCTCATTTTGGCCTCGCTGGTCTTGAAGTTTGACTTGTGATAGAAATATAGCCAAAACGAGGCATTTTGGCAAGGCGCAAGGCACCGCAACAACCTGATTTTATGCTGGCTCGTAGTTCGTAGGTCGGGTTCCGAGCGCTGCTGTCGCCTAATCGCATCGCATACACTTTGGAGCGAGAAACCCGACACTTCGCTTCTGTCTCGGGATGCCATGTCGGGTTTCTCATTCCGCGGCTACTTTAGCCTTCCCACAAGACTACTCTCGCGCGGAATTCGGAACCCGACCTACAGACTTTCATTGAACGGCCTCAAGTTCGATCTTGAGATCCCAGACTCCATAGTCGACTCTCTTGAGAACGGTATCGTAAGGCAGATACCCGGCCTTGCGGAACATCAGGACACCGTCGCGGATATACGTTCTGCCAAGATACGATATGAAGAAAACTCCGTTACTATCCGTGTCTACTGAAATGTCAATTCCATCATCCACCAACCTGACTCGAACGCTCTCAAGTCGAGCGAGCGTCGTCCTCTCCTGTACTGTTCCGGCTACATCTACGTAAGCATCGCCTGTAGGCTTTCCCTCACACGCTACAATTGACAGCAGCGACAACAAGCAACAGCAAAAAGGCGCTGCCCGTGCGCATCTCTGCATTGCAGTTCCAAATCGAGTCTTCATTTTGCCTCATAGAGCATTTGCTGGATCTTTAGAGACCGCTGTGGACTCCCGGGCGCATGCCACCCCTAGTGTTTCGATTCTGCTTGAGAATGTGCCCGACTTTCATCATGCACCCTGCAATGAACAAACGTCTGAGAGCTTCTTTTGTCAAGTCTTATGTCCATGATTAATTGCGTTGTTGTGCGAATCTGAGTATGACCAACCACGAAAACAATAAACATGGATCGATATAACCCTCATCACACTGCGATTTCACCCTTGCAACCGCCCGGTCAGCCACGTATTTTCTGAAGTTCATATGCGCGATTACGAAATCATAGTCATCGGCGGCGGTCACGCCGGTATTGAAGCAGCCTGCGCGACGGCCCGCATGGGTCTGGCGACGGCTTTGGTCTCTGGCGACCTCAGGAAGATCGGTGAGATGTCGTGTAATCCGGCGATTGGGGGAACCGGAAAAGGTCAACTGGTCCGTGAAGTTGATGCCATTGGCGGGGTTATGGGGTATATTACTGATAACACTGGCATTCATTTCCGTACTCTCAATAAGAGCAAAGGCCCAGCGGTGTGGTCGTCGCGGGCGCAGTGCGATCGCAAGCTCTATCGTGAATTTGCGCAAAGTGTTATAGCCGATATTACCAATCTCTCGCTTATCGAAGGCATGGCAGTCGGTATAATCGCCGATGGCACTGATTTTGATCGCGTTGTGCTTGCTGATGGTCGCGAAATCCGGGCTGCGGCCTGCATCATGGCCTCGGGGACTTTCCTTAATGGATTGATTCATATTGGCGAAGAGCAGATACCCGCAGGCCGGGTCAACGAGGCGCCGTCGCTTCATCTCTCTGAGTCGTTGCAGAATCTGGGATTCGAGACCGGCCGTCTCAAGACCGGAACACCACCGCGCCTCGAGGGCGACACCATTGATTACGGCAGGCTGGAACCCCAGCCCGGAGACGAGGTCTTCCGGCCGTTTTCGCTCAGAACGACCTCCGAAGTTCGGAACAAGGCGCTTTGCCACATTACCTACACGACAGCAGAGACACATCGAGTTATCGAGGATAACCTGCACCGCTCAGCAATGTTCTCCGGTAACATTCAAGGCTTCGGCCCGCGCTATTGTCCATCTATTGAAGATAAGATCAATCGCTTCCGCGATAAGGAACGCCACCAGCTCTTTATCGAACCTGAGGGCCTGGACACCAGCGAGATCTACATCAATGGTCTTTCGACATCGCTACCGGCCGATGTTCAGCTTCAGATTCTCCATTCTATTCCCGGCCTCGAAAACGTCGTGATGAAGCGCCCCGGCTACGCCATTGAATATGATTTCTTCCCGGCATTCCAGATCAAGCCGACGCTCGAGACACGCATCGTCAACAACCTTTATTTCTGCGGGCAAATCAATGGCACTTCAGGCTATGAAGAAGCTGCCGCGCAGGGCTTGGTTGCCGGTATCAATGCAGCTCAGAAGCTTCGCAGCAAGGAGCCGTTTATTTTGGATCGCTCGGAAGCCTATATTGGCGTGATGATTGACGACTTGGTGACGCGCGTACCGACAGAGCCATACCGGATGTTTACTTCGCGCGCTGAGTACCGTCTCGCCTTGCGGGAGGATAATGCACCAGATCGTCTGCTGAAGTACGGGCTGAAATTTGGCCTGGTCTCCGGCGAAGTTAAGGAGCGCTTTCTGGCCAGACGCAGGGCTGTGGATGACGAGAAGAAGCGACTCAACCGGACGCTGATACCGGTTTCCTGGGTTGATCCTAACGCCAACGGGGATAAGATTCATATGGGGGTCTTGCTGCGTCGCCCGCGACTCAGCTACAGAGACTTTGGCAAGTTTGATGAATCTTGTGCCTCAATGCCGCTTGAGATTGCTGAGCAGGTCGAGATTGAGATCAAGTACGCGGGATATCTGGAGAAGCAGGATCGTGAAATCGAGCGCTTCCGCCAGCTCGAGTCGAGGAGAATCCCGGAGAGCTTTGATGTAAACCGCGCAAATGGACTCAAAAAAGAGGCCGTACAGGTTCTCCACAAGTATCGTCCGGTCAATTTAGGTCAAGCCTCGCGTTTGGCCGGGATCACTTACAGCGATATTACTGTGCTAATGATCCACTTAAAGCGTCACGCGGAAGCCAATGTTTCACGTGAAACATCGTGATGGACGAAGAAAACCAAATCAGAAAGCTGCTCTCTGAGATTTCCTCAGACGATCCTGCCCCCAGGCTCGCTAGCCTTCGCCAGTTCGCCGACTTCCTGCTTGAGGCCAATCAGAAGTTCAATCTTGTCTCGCGGCAGGATTCTAAAGCTCTCGTCCAAGATTTGATTATCGATAGCCTGGCCCTGATGCCGATTGTGAATTATGAGCGAGATGCAACACTACTCGACATTGGCTCAGGTGCTGGATTCCCGGGATTGGTTCAGAAGATCGCCCGACCGGACTTGACGCTGATTAGCGTCGATTCTAACAAGAAGAAGATTGAATTTCAGAAGGCCGCCGCCGCGCTATTGCGCTTGGAAAAGTGCCAGTTCAAGGCCGACCGGGTTGAGAGTATCGCGCTTGAGCCGGTTGACTATGCAATCGCCAAGGGCGTGGGTTCGATAGATCAGATTTGCCGTTGGGCGAGGCCTCATCTCAAGGGAGGCGGGATTCTCATTCTGCCCAGAGGAGTCGAAGAGCCGTTCACAATTGAATCACCTGTGAGCGGATTCACGCTCTTGCAGCGCCGAGAGTACTCAAAAGGTCAAGAGGGGAGATCCGCCGTGGTTTTGATGTCCAAGTCTGCTGAGCCCATGTTCCCGTGGGTTGTTAGCCAAGATAATTAGTGAAATTCTCGCCGCCGCCTGCCAATCCTTCAAGTTTTTATTGCGCAATCATCCGCGACTCATAATATGTCTGGTGAACGGATTCGCTTCCAGCAGGAGGGACTTCTGGCTAAGATTTTCGCCATTGTAAACCAGAAAGGCGGCGTCGGCAAAACCACGACAGCCATCAACCTTTCGGCCTGTATCGCCATCGCGGAAAAATCGACCTTGCTCGTCGATCTCGATCCGCAAGGCAACGCCACCTCCGGAATGGGAATCGACAAGCGCAATCTGCCTTCATCGGTCTATGATTTATTTGGTGACGAAACGTCAATCGAGGCGGTCATCCAGAAGACCAATATCAAGTATCTTGATATCATCCCCTCCAACATCAATCTCGTGGCCGCCGAGCTTGAACTGGTGGAGCGGACCGACCGCGAGACGTTCATGCGCGATAGGCTGGCCGGAATCAGGGACTTCTATGACTATATTGTCATTGATTGTCCCCCGTCTCTCGGTCTTTTGACCTTAAACGCCCTGGTAGCCGCCGATCATCTCTTGATTCCGATCCAGGCTGAATATTACGCTTTAGAGGGCTTGAGCCAATTGGTGGATACAATCCAGTTGGTGCAGCAGAGTTTGAATCCCCAACTGACGATTGGTGGAATCCTCATCACAATGTTCGATCATCGGTTGAATTTGGCCCGCCAAGTCGTCGACGAAACGCGTAATCACTTCAAAGACAAAGTTTTCAATACGATTATCAACCGCAATGTCCGCCTGGGCGAGGCACCGTCGTTCGGAAAGCCGATTATTCTCTACGATATCGGTTCAACCGGTGCAGAAAACTATATCTCGCTGACGGAGGAGGTTTTACGGATATGAAGAAATCGGCGCTGGGTAAGGGGCTAGCGGCTCTCATTCCGACTGCGCCTGCAGCCGAACCGGTCAGCAACGCTCCCGTTGAACAAGAGCTGGGCGAGCGATTGATCATGATCGGGCTCGATCAACTCCTGGCAAACCCGAACCAGCCGCGTAAGCACTTTGAGGAAGAGAAATTGCAGCAGTTAGCGGACTCGATTCGCCAGAAGGGTGTCTTGCAGCCGATCCTGGTGCGCCGGATTGACGGGAAGTTCCAGATCGTTGCCGGCGAACGCCGTTTCCGCGCTGCTGAGAGACTCGGCCTGCCCGAGGTGCCTGCCAGGCTGGTGGATGATCTCAATGATCGCGATATGCTGGAGATCTCGATTGTCGAGAACCTGCAACGCGACGATCTCAATCCACTCGAACTGGCCGATGGCTACAATCGCCTTATACGTGATTTCAGCCTCACCCAAGAGGAGCTGTCGACGCGAGTGGGCAAGGATCGCTCTTCGATCGCCAATACGCTGCGATTGCTTAATCTCCCCGGCGAAATCAAGCAGAGTATCATCGCGGGCAAGATCAAGGAGGGTCACGCGCGAGCGATCCTGGCCCTGGAGACCGAGAAGGAACAGCTGGAACTGGCGCGCAAGATTATCGAAGAGGACCTGACCGTGCGGGCGATCGAAGAGATTATCTACGGCGCCAAGCGCCGCAAGCGTGGGCGCAGCCTGAAACTCAAGACACGTCCGGTCGAGATCTCTCAGGCTGAGACGGCGCTCAAGCGCAGGCTAGGTACGGCAGTACGGATCGAGCGCGGACTCAAGCGGGGCCGGATTCAAATCGAGTTCTACGGCGATGCAGATTTAACGCGCATATTGGACCTGCTGGGGGTAGAACTATAAATGTCGACAGGCGATAACCACATTACGCTGATGCTGATCTTTGACTCCGGCAAAGCCCCGGTGTCGATCCGTTTGCCGCGCTGGAAGTACCAAGTCGCGATCGGCGCGGTTGCCCTGCTGATCATCGTTTCGATTGTCGGTACTTTCAATTACGCGCGATTGGCGATGCACTCCGGAGAACGTGACGATCTTCTGCGGGAAAACGAGGAACTAAAGCGGTTGAACTCAAAGGTTGTCGTGCTCGAGTCAAACCTGGAAGCGTATCGCGCGATGCTCAAGCAGGTGGCGGCTCTGGCCGGGGTTGACTTGAACCAGTACGGCATGGAGGACTCCGCCAACAACGCGGGCACACCGCTCATTTCGCAGACCGATATTAACATAGATCCCGGGACGCAGGCGACTGCGCCTCTGCAACCAATCCCGACCGGCTTGCCGGTGCGGGGATACCTCTCGCGCACGTTCCGGCCCATGGAGGAGAATCCCAAGACCCGTCATCTCGGTATCGATATCGCCGTCAAGACCGGTACCAGGGTGACGGCGACAGCGGATGGTGAAGTTTCGTTCGCCGGTTGGGATGATACTTTTGGCTGGATGGTTGTATTGAGACACCCGAACAATGTCGAAACCATGTATGGACATAACGACACCTTGCTCGTCGCCGTTGGCCAGGACGTACGCTTCGGCCAGGTGATATCGCTATCGGGAAACACCGGCGTGAGTACGGCGCCGCATGTCCACTATGAGATTCGCGAAAACGGGAAACCCGTAAACCCGGAAGACTACAATGGGAAAACCACTAATTAACTTGATAGGAGACGAATCGATGCCAGAGAATCTGAGCACCATCATCGGCAAGGACAGCACGTTTACCGGAACAATGGAAGTCAAGGGCACTCTGCGTGTCGACGGCAAGGTCAAGGGCAAGATCGTCGCTGACGAGACCGTCTCGATCGGCAGTACTGGAGAGGTTGAAGCCGACATCGAGGCCAAGACAGTCGTTGTTTCCGGTACGGTCGTTGGAAATATCCACACATCTGACAAGACGGAAATGCAGGCTAAAGCCAAGGTAATCGGCGACTTAGTGACTAAAAGCATCGTGATCGAACAAGGTGCCATTTTTCACGGCTCGTGCCAGATGAAAGGACTAAAAGAACACGAGCAAAAACCCGATAATAGGGTTGTGGAAAAGAAGCCGCTACCGTAGTGAGTCGTCACCGCGGTCGGATTCTTGTGGATAACTTAGGTAACATTGTGGAATCTCATCTACTTTGTTGGTAGACAGCGCGATACGAGATATCTTTAACAGAAGCGCTTAAGCGTTATCCACAAAGGCTTGATGCAAGTTTGTTTAGAATCCGTTAAGGGAATTCGCCGTGGGTACGTTCTTTTTGATCGCAAGTACTGTCCTCTTCTTTAGTGGACTTGGTTGCCTGCTGATTGTCTTTGTGTCAGTGGCGCGCCGTCTCAAGGACAATATGACCACCTCGGTCTATTTTCGCGCCAAGCGTTCGTACAAATCGTGGGTTCTCTCAATTAGCGGTGTTATCCTGATCGTGCTGGCTCAGGGAAGCTACTGGTTCTACGGTCAGGTTGGTCGCTACATCCCCTTCGACACGAATCTGCCCAGGGCGCAGCTCAGCTTCCTCTACGAGGAGTATCGTCAACCACGATTGGTCATACAGACAGCGGACCAAAACAACCATAACGACGTTCAATTAGTGCCATTCACGTCCGACTCAATTGCTGTCGGTGTCGAGGTGATTAAATGGAAAAAGGTCTGCCAAGTGCTGGGTTTAAAGGACTGCTATCGCATTAACGGCATCTACTACTCCAGCTCACCTGACGACACGATTGCCAACCTGAACAAGCTCCCCAATCATCAGCTTAACGGCGGCCCTTCGGGGTTTCTCTCGCTGGCAGCATCCATCGGCGGCCTGTTTCCGGGAGACGTTAAACTGATTCTCTCACCGGCTGTGGAGGCGGATAGCCGGAGTATCTACACTCTCGAATTTTCGGGAGAGGGTGTGACTTCCTCACGCGCGTTTGACAATCAACAAGCTTCGAGTTATTCTCACTAAGCCAAAACAATTCGGGCGATTGTCGCGTTTATCGGTATAAGCGATTGTCGCCAATTGCGCTTTGGTGGTATTCTGCCGGGGCGAGCCACTGGCGACTTCGGATTGGTATTATCAGGCGAGAGTTATTTCGGGAGGACGTTCATGACGGATCAGATCAGAGAATCAGCGGACCTACAGGCAGTCGAACGACTCAAGACGGCGCGGGCCAAGATCAAGGCCGAGGTCGGCAAGGTCATTATCGGCCAGGATCGCGTCATCGACGAACTCATGATCGCCTTGCTCTCCAGCGGCCATTGTCTTCTCGTTGGCGTGCCGGGCCTTGCCAAAACGCTGATGATTTCGACACTCGCCCGTGCGCTTGACCTGAAATTCGCCCGCATTCAGTTTACACCCGATCTGATGCCTTCCGATATCACCGGCACGGAGATCCTCGAAGAGAACAAGTCTACCGGCCAGCGCGAATTCAAGTTCATGAAGGGGCCGGTCTTTGCGAATATCGTCCTCGCCGACGAGATCAACCGGACTCCCCCCAAGACCCAAGCCGCTTTGCTCCAGGCGATGCAGGAACACGAAGTGACCGCCTCCGGACAGACGTTCAAACTCGACGAGCCGTTCTTCGTTTTGGCGACGCAGAATCCGATCGAACAGGAAGGCACCTATCCGTTGCCGGAAGCGCAGCTCGACCGCTTTATGTTTAATATCCACGTCGATTACCCGAGTTACGACGAAGAACACGCCATTGTGAAGACCACGACGGCGGTGCTTCGCCACGATGTCGCCAAGATCATGAGCGGAAGTGAGATCTCAGGACTGCAACAGTTGGTGCGGAAAGTGCCGGTTTCGGACCACGTCATTGACTATGCGGTGAGACTCGTTCGCGCCACACGCCGAAGCGGTAACGAAGTTCGCGAGTACATCAGCAACTGGGTGACCTGGGGCGCCGGTCCGCGCGCTTCGCAGTACCTGATTCTCGGGGCCAAGACCAATGCGATATTGAATGGCCGCTATACGCCTTCCATTGAAGATGTCCAGTCCGTTGCCAAGCCGGTGTTGCGCCATCGTATTGTGACTTCGTTCAACGCGGAAGCTGACGGCGTGGATACGCTGCAGATTATTGATAAGTTGCTGGCGGAGGTAAAAGAAAACTAGGGGTGCTTGCTGCCGGTGACGTTTACCACGATGCAGGAAGGCTTTGGACCGCAGCTCCAGGCTTAGTGCACGAACGCCACGGCGTGCCAGCTTTCTGAGAAGGGGATTTCCCAGAATCCCGCCTGCAACTCGCCGACCTTGGTGAGCGCATTATTAAACACGACAGTCTCGCGTTTGACCTTGCCTTCATCGACCAGCTTCTGAAAATCGGGACGGGAAACGCAATTAATGAAATCGCCGTCGCGGTAATAGACCAAGCCGCGGTTGAGAGCATCCAAACCAAGGCTCGACTTCAGCGATTTGAATACGCGAACGGAGGAGTCGATCGAGCAACCGGAAACATCGTCCTTGCTCTCACCGACAATGAAGACGAACTGATCGTAGACGATCTTAAATGCGCCCCGGACGTCGTCTTGATGAGATTTCCAGTCTTCAACAAAATCGCCGAGCGCTTCTTGCACCGCAGCCAGTTCCTGCGATCCCAGGCGCCGGGGGAAGGCGTAGACCCACACACGGGTATCGGGGCGAAAATCGTGGAATAGTTTCATCGACAATGATAACATCGGCAGATAGGGGAAGTTCCAGAAGTGTGGGGCGGAAGAATAGCCGGTCGAACTACTCAGTTTCGTCCGTGGTCGCCGGCGGCCTGCGCTCCAGATAGAGCATCGTGCCCAGCAATTGCACCCAGTCAGAAAATGCTCGTCCCTGATTCTCCGGCTTGTTGCGGATACGCGTGATCGCGTTGAGCTTGGAGTCCATTTCATCGATGAAATAGAGCACAAAGGCTTCTTCAAAGGCCGGTTCAACGGGCGCAGAATACTCTTTCTTGCCTTGGTGCGAGAGGATCAGATGGAGCAGCTTGCGAACATTGACGTCGTCCTGCAGGCCCAGGCGGACGGCGGCAGAACGCGCCATCTCGTAACCGATCACCATATGGCCGAACAAACGGCCCTCAGTTGAGTACTCAAAGGTACTCTCAAACTCAAGTTCCGTGATCTTCCCCACGTCGTGAAGCAAGGCCCCGGCAATCAACAACGAACGATCGAGGTAAGTGTAATGATCGCAGAGCCTTATCGCAGCGTGCGCCATTGACAGAGAGTGTTCTGCCAAGCCGCGCAGATAGCCGTGGTGCCAACGTGTTCCGGCCGGAGATTCGAAATAGCGCGACTTTACCTGATCATCGTAAAGCAACTCAACAACAACCTGTCGCAACGCCTCGTCGCTAATCAAGGCAACGACTTCCTCGACCCCGGCCACGAGTTCTTCCAGCCCGGCCGTGCTGGCCGGAAGCAGCTCCGTCACGTCGTATTCGTCAGACTTAGCTGGGCGCATTTTCTCGACAGCCAGTTGCAGTTGGCCGCGGTAGGAGCTGACGAGCCCCTTCACCTTGACAACAGAGGCATCGCGCACTTGGGCGTAGGCAGCTTCCGCTTCGTCCCCCCACATGATTCCTGCGAGTTTGCCTGAGGCGTCGGCCAGCTCGAGCTGCAGGCGGACTCCGCCGGTAAAGGGAATCAGTTCGCAACGAGACAAGGCATAGAAGCCGATAATCGCGTCCCCGGTTTTGGCATCACGAAGATAGATCTGCATAGTGGCATAATCTTGATAAATCGCCGGGTCTTGTCAAGGCAAAGCCGCATGCTCAATTCAGTCGGAGCAAAATCGTTGGGCGTAGCCGCTGTTATTGCGGCGGTGTGAAGAGGCAGGATGTCTCGGCGAAGCCGGACCAGTAGTTTATCAAGGCCACGATATCGGTGATATTGATCCTTCGGCTGCAGTCACAATCTCCCGGATAAAGCGGACAGCCAATAGGAGTGCCGAGGAAGATCACGTTGATCAAGACGGTGGCGTCGGCGAGATTGATCTTGTTATCTCCGTTGAGGTCACCGATGCGATAGCTGTACTCAAACATCCCGACATCCTCGCGCGCTCCGCCCTGCGGATATCCGGGCGGGAGCTCCTCTCCGGCATCGATAAGTCGTGAATCGCAAGCGAGGTGGAAATCGTGACCGGCGGGATTTACGAATCGCGGATTCTTGGCGATATTGTCATAGATATCCGCCGAGTCGAGATTGTAGTTCTTGGCGGCCGTGATATCTCCCAGCGCCGGTTCACCGCAGCCGGCAAAGTTCTCAAGCTGGTTCTGATAGAAGTTGTTGTTCTTCATTTCCCAGACACCGCCGTTGCAGTGAATTCCGCCACAAACAGGCGCGGTGTTGTTTGAGACGGAGTTGTTGGTGAACCAGACGAAGGAATTCTTGATATAGAGAGCGCCGCCGTTGAACTCCGCCATATTGTTGTAGAAGACGTTGTGGTCGACAACGGCCGAGGATGACTCAAGATATAATCCGCCGCCGTCACCAGCCGAATTGCCGACGAAAGCGTTGTGCGAGATCGTCGGCGCGGCATTGCGCACGGCGATTCCGGCGCCGACGATGGCGCTGTTGTTGCGGATGATGTTGTTGCGGATCAGGGGTGTCGAAGCATTGGTGACATAGATCCCGCCGCCACCAAATGAGTTCGGCACCAGCGTACCGATGCCGTTGATCAGAGTGAAGCCGCACAATTGTGCTGTTGAATCGACGCGCGAAACAAATCGTACGACAGAGCCGGAATCGGCGCTCGTCGGCATCGAGCCATCAATGATAGTTTGCTGGATCAGCGCCGGGTCACCCGTAAGCAAGAACTGGGATGCGACGGTAATGTTCTTGCCGCGATAACTGATATTCTCGCGGTAGTTTCCGGGGGACACGATGACCGTATCGCCGTTGACGCACTGGCTAATGGCCCCTTGGATGGTTGTCGCACTACCGGGAACGGTGAGGATTCGCCCGTCTAACGGCGAAGACAGAGACACCACGGCCGCTATGAAGATTAGAAAAATCCGTTTCAAAGTTATCTGACACTCCCACTCGGCCAGTAGGGTCGGCACCAATGTAATAAATATCTCCGTTTTCGCAAACACTTTGCTTCGGTAGACGCTGCAAACTATCGCATTTCAACCCTGCCAAACCGAAGTGTTCGCCCAGTCCGGAGGGATGCGGTTAGAAGTAAACTGGATTAGAGTCGCGGATTCGACGGAGCTATTGTCCCTTCAGCCGCGTAAACATCGATTCAACAATTCCCAGGGCACTGTTCCGATCAGAATAACCGGTGACTGCAACAAGGGTTCCTCCTTCTACAGCGCAGTAAACCTGGCAAAAATCAGGATGACTCCCAAACAATCCTTGTGCTCCGCCTGTCAGGATCATCTCATCAGCCTTGCCACGCTCTCCAATAAAAGCCTCGGTGGCGGTTGGCAAACCAACCATAGAGTTCAGCCGGAAATGTAGCGTAACGGTATCACTATCAAGCGCATACTGCGCACTGTAGAAATCGAATGGTTCCTCGCGCTGTTGTTGATCGCGAATCCAATGGGCTTCCGACTGGGGGATCATGTTGTCCGGCGGGAACAGCGCCAATTCTGCTGGAAGTCCAGTTGTGTCGGTGATTTTATC
The DNA here is from genome assembly GCA_964576925.1 of uncultured Ignavibacteria bacterium. Taxonomy (GTDB): domain Bacteria; phylum Zixibacteria; class MSB-5A5; order CAIYYT01; family CAIYYT01; genus JADJGC01. The sequence continues at coordinate 459,772 of CAZNWJ010000001.1, forward strand.
GCAAATCATCTGGGCCGCTGCCGTAAGTTGCCCATCGCTGATCGAACCCTGTCGGACAACCTTGCCGGCAAGGGCCCCTTTCAGGAAGTTAAGGGTATCGGCCAGGATATAGGCGCGCTTACCGGCGCTTGCAGGCCGGGCGGCAGCCGTGCGATGGTAGCTGTGCATGGTGAACGCATCCAAAGGCGTGCGGAACTGCATCAGGTCGATTTGCAGGCGATTCTCGCCGGAACCGTAATTGCCTGTTGCCAAACGCTCCAGGCCGTTGTTCAGGTAGATCTCAGCAATCGAACTGAGATGATCCCAGACGGTATTTCGCGGATAGAGCTTGGTTGTATCCTGCAGTTCAAGACCGGCGAGCGCCGACTTTCCGGGAAGCAGGGATCGCAGATCCTCGGCTGCAGTCTCAGGCGAAGGGCCGCTTGAGCATCCCGCGGTCAAGAGAGCAAGAAGACTAACGACAATAATGACCAATCTCGACTTCATAACTTCAGATACCTCCACAAATCGACGGCGGGCAAGTGTTTACTGGATTCCCGCCGAGAACATAAATATCGCCATCACGGAGAGAAACCACAAGACGATATTGACCAGAATCGGGATGTCCGAGAGCAGTACGCTCGTGGGCGACCCGCCGCGTTCTTCCTGATGAATCAGGTACAAGTACCGAAAGATCCCGTAAAGGACGAACGGAATGGTCAACTCCAGGTGTTCTACACCCAGCTTCTCCTGAATTTCCGGCGAGAGTGTGTAAAAAGTATAGGCGACGACGGTGGAAGCCGTTACGACGCTGATCAACTGATCGAGAAAGTAGGGGGAGTACTTCTTAAGGGTAACCCGGTGGCCAACTGCGTCGTCCTTGAGAGTAACGAGCTCGTGCCGCCGCTTGCCGAATCCGATGAAGAGCGCTAGCAGGAAAGTGCAGGCCACCAACCAGGCGGAAGTCGGGACTTCGATGGCGTACGACCCCGCCGCTGCTCGAATGACGAAAGAGACTGCGATCGACATAACGTCGATGATAACGATGTTCTTCAGCAGTGCGGTGTAGAGAATATTGAAGGCAACAAAAATGGCGGCAATATAGGTTACAGGCCGCGGCAAGACTACCGTCAGGCCAATCCCCACCACAATCAACGCAACTGCCAAGAAACGGGCCGCAGGTAACGAGATTGCACCCGAAGCGATCGGCCGTGACCGCTTCAACGGGTGCAACCGGTCAGAATCGCGATCGTGAATGTCGTTGACAATGTAGACGGCAGAGGAGAGCAGGCAAAACACTCCAAAGGCTAAGATCGCCATGAGAATGTTGTCGGTTTTAGTGAATTCGCGGGCGAAAATCAGCGCGCCGAAAATGATCAGGTTCTTGACCCATTGTTCAGGCCGAATCAAGGAAAGAAATGACCGCAGTTTCATCATGTGGTTAGAATAATCCGCTTTCTTCGCGATCAACCGGCCAGGGCGAGTCTCGCCGTGGATTCTTACAACGACTCAAAGGGGAGCGCCTGGCGCAACTCGGGAAGGAAAAGCCGCATAAACTGCTCGGCGACCTTCTGACACTCTTCGGCGCTCTTTCCCTGCTGACTGACCGTCAGTCGGATAATAACGGCATCGGTGGGGGATAACAACAGCGAATTGCGGACGAGATCGAGCTTGAGAGCATACTCGCTGGTCAGGTCACCTGACCGCGTATGGAACCAGTAGAACATCTGGTCTACCCGCGAGCGGCGCGCAATTGTCATTCGATTCACTGTTATCGGCTCTTCGGCAAATTGGAAAGGCACCTGCTGGATATCGGTCAGAACCCATCCGCCGCCGGGGAGACAGTGGCGGGGTGAGTGTATCTGCGAGCCATACTTCTGATCGCGGAAATAGCCGACATAAGCTCCGACTGTGATGCCGTCGGGATCTGTATAGGTTCGCAGGAGCACCTCGGTAGCCTGCAGCACGGCGGCCGTCGCCTCGCTGATCGGGTGGTTCTCACCCTGCCACGGGCCGATCTGGAGCGGAACTGCCGACAGATTCGAGGGCCGGTCCGGCTCTACTACCATGTAGCGCAAAACCGTTGCCATGGCGGCGAATGGCACGAGCAAGAGGACGATCAGCCAGAATTTTCTCACTTCGGCCCTTCCTCTTTGTTCGTCGTCGGCTCACCGATACGAAGCACACTGCTGAGAATCAGCAGACAGACGAGCGAAAACATAAACACGATCGTCCCCGACAGTTCATGAATCGTGCCCTCGGCGATCTCGCGCGAAACACCATAGGCGCCGACCGCTGTAACGCAAATTCGGAAGATATTTGCCGCGATCGCGATCGGCACAGTCGCCACGAACAGCGTAACCGCTTTCCAGGCACGGTTCTGCGTCCAGTAGGCCAGCAGCGCGCCAAGGGCCAGCAGCGTTACCAACGAGCGCAGACCGGAGCAAGCTTCGGCAACCTCAAGAGAATAGTTGTCCGGAAGATGAATGACGTTTCCCTGTCGGAGGTGCGGGATGCCCATTAAACTCAGCAACCCGGCCGCGACCTTCGAGCCGACGAGCTGGAGTGGAAATGTCGCGCTGTAATAGATGACGTAGGGCAGCGGAATCATGAAGAGCAGAAAGAAGAAGGCGAACCAGATTTCGCGTACGAATTGCCACCCGGCGAGGTAAAGCGTCAGTCCGAACAGCAAGGAGACGAGCGACACCCTGACCGTGAAATACTCCATGCCGGCGGTGCCGCCGAGAAACAGCAAGAGCGAGCCGAGGATTATAGCTAACCCCCATTTGTTCATCTCGATCGGAATGTTGCGAAGCACATCGCGCTTCTTCCAGATCAGCCAGGCACTGATCGGAATTATCAGGAAGCCGTGCGAATAATTGTCATCTGTGTACCAGTCGCGAACCAAATCCGAAAAGACCGGCAGGTACATCAGGATGATAATGATGCCGAGAACGCCGGCCTGCCACCAGGAGATGACGGGCGCGCCGCGGGGCGTTTGCTCGCTCCCGAACTCTGTTGCCGGTTGCTTAGACACGGGTCCTGGCTGCTACTTCCTTGCGATAGAATGCGATAGTCTTTTCCAGGCCGTCGCGGAATCCAACCGACGGTGTGATGCCGAAGGTTTTCTTGACCAGGGCTACATCCGCGAACGAGTGCTTGATATCTCCGGGACGCGCCTCCTCAAAACGAGGTTTGATATCCTTGCCGAGGATGGTGTTGAGTTGTTTCAGGAGATCAAGCAGCGTGATCTGATCGCCGCAGGCCAGATTGTACTCGCCCGGCGTCACCTTATCCATGCGACAGACCTTGAGAATCGCGTTGACGACATTGTCAATGTAAGTGAAGTCGCGCGACTGCAGGCCATCACCGAAGACTACCGGCTGTTCGTCGAGAAGCAGGGACGTGATGAATTTCGGGATGACAGCGGCGTAATGGCTCTTGGGGTCCTGATTGGGACCGAACACATTAAAGTAACGAAAGGCAATGCACGGCATACCGTACAGGGACGAATAGTTCCGGCAGTAATATTCGCCGGTAATCTTGTTGACCGCATATGGCGAAAGCGGCGAAGGCAGCATGTCTTCGCGCTTCGGAAGAGTCGGCGTGTCGCCGTAGACCGAGGATGACGAAGCGAAGAGGAATTTCTTGACGTGGTTCCGGCGGGCGCATTCGAGCATAGTCAGCGTTCCGTTGATGTTCACGTGATTGGCGGTCAGCGGATTCTCCACCGACCGATTAACGGACGGGAGTGCCGCCTGGTGAAGAACGAAATCAACTTCTCGGCAGGCATCGAGTGCAGTCCAGAAATCGCAGATGTCTCCTTCAATCAGCTCGATCTTTGATTCGATCCCGGCAAGATTCTGCCGCCTTCCGGTCGAAAAATTGTCAAGCACTCGTACGGATTCGCCCGCGTTCAACAGGCCCTTGACAATGTTCGATCCAATGAATCCCGCGCCACCCGTTACCAGATATTTCATATTCGTCTATCCTCTCCCAGATAAAATACAAGCTCGCATTGAATCACAGAATATACTCTCCGGCGCGGCGCTCGACTCGATTCCGTTTGAACCAGTCGATAGTCAGCGTCAGGCCGTCATCAAGCGTGATCGTCGGCTCCCACGATAATACCCGGCGAGCCAGTTCGTTGTTGGAAATCAAGCGTTCCACTTCCGAGTTTGCCGGCCGCAGCCGGGCGTCGTCGCGATTCAGCCGCAGTGGTACGTTTATCAGCGCGGCGATTCGCTCGGCAAGTTGGCCGATCGCCAACTCCGTTCCCGTGCCAAGGTTGACCGTAGCCCCGATCGCATCCGGTGCTTCAGCGCCGCGGATGATTCCCGCCACCGTATCTGTCACGAAGGTGAAGTCGCGGGTCGGTGCGGTTGCTCCAAGTTTCAGATCCGTCCCGGCGAGTAGTTGCGAGATGATAGTAGGAATAATCGCCCGCCGCGATTGCCTCGGGCCATAAGTGTTAAATGGCCGAATGATCGTCACGGGAAGCCCAAAGCTGCGGTAGTACGACTCGGCAAGCATATCTGCGGCAATCTTCGAGGCCGCGTATGGCGATTGCCCGACCTTGGGGTGCCGTTCGTCAATGGGAACGTACTGAGCTGTTCCGTACACCTCGGAAGTCGAAATCATAACGAGGCGGTCAATACCGTGGTCGAGGCAACCGGCGAGCACATTGGTCGTGCCGATGATATTCGTTTCCACGTAGTTGCGCGGATGGACGTACGAGTACGGGATGCCGATCAATGCTCCAAGGTGAAACACGATGCGGCAATCCTTGATGCTGTTGCGCACAGCATCGGCGTCTTTCAGGTCGCCGGCTACCAATTCCATCTGCGCCGCAGACGGCAGCGTGAGCGAATCGAGCCAGCCCCGTTCCTCGCGGGAGGTATAACGCACAAAGGCGCGCACCTTTGCCCCGCGCGCGAGCAATGCTTCGACAAGGTGGCTGCCAATAAATCCGGCTGCACCGGTCACCAGGACTTTCTGGCCCGAGAACATACAAGTAGTATATCGGAACTTTTGGCGGTTCGACAGCAATTCTTCGCCGCCGCACGGGGGATTAACCGAGCTGGGTCAGGCCTTCACGAATGGCGTACTTGGTGAGTTCCGCGATCGAGTGCAAATCAAGTTTGTCCATGATCTGCTTGCGATAAGTTTCGATCGTCTTGACCGACACGACCAGCTGGGCGGCAATCTCTTTGGTGGTCTTTCCTTCGGCGAGCATTTGCAGGACCTCCCGCTCGCGAGCACTCAAGACGGTGAATGCGGAAGTCTCGCCGGTCTTGGCTATGTTGATATAGTCGTTGATGACAAAATCGGAGATCTTACTGGAGAGGAACACCTTGTCGGCCCGACAGTCGTCGATGGCGCTGACGACTTCCTCGAGCGCCGAGTCCTTGAGGAGATAACCGCGCGCACCGGATTTGAGTGCCTCGATTATATAGCGCCGATCGGAATGCATGGACAGGATGATGACTTTGATGGAAGGGGTTTCCGTCGTGATTCGACGGGCAGCCTCGATCCCGTTGAGGTCGGGCATCGTGATGTCCATCAGAACAATATCCGGCTGCAAATCTCGCGCCAGTTTGATCGCCGATTGACCGTCTCCGGCCTCGCCGACAACGACCAAATTGGAGTGGGAGTCCAGCATCGACCGCAACCCGTCGCGAAACAGCTTGTGATCGTCGACCAGCAGAATCGTCGCGCGTTTAGCCGCCTTCACGACGCCCTCAACTTCAGGCACACTTCGGTACCATCGCGCGAGGATTTGATCTCGACGGAGCCGCCGAGATGCATAAGACGTTCGCGAATACTGAACAAACCGAAGCCGCCGTCGGCATCAGACTGAGCCAGGCGCTCGGTATCGAAACCGTGACCGTCGTCGATGACATAAACCAAGAGCTCGTCGCCGCTGTGCACAACCTTCACCTCGACCATTGTGGCTTCCGCGTGTTTGAGAGCGTTTGTCAGGAGTTCCTGGACGGCCTTGAAGACGACAACCTCAATTTCATCGCGCATCCGTGGTCCGCCGTTGGCTGTGTGGACGACTACCGGCAGGTTGTGCTTGTTGGTGAACTGCTCACCGAGCCATTCGAGAGAAGAGTTCAAGCCCAACTCGTAGAGCACCGGCGGGCTGATCGCGAAAGTCAGCGAGCGCGTGTACTGAATCGTCTGGTCGAGCAACTCGAGGATCTCCACAGACTGGGCGTCGCGCACGGATGAGTCCTGGTTATTGCGAAATCCGGCAATCTTCATCCTGATGATCGCCAGGGTCTGCCCGATGTGGTCGTGCAGATCGGAAGCGATAGCGCGGCGCTCGCGCGCCTCAGTCAACGACAGGTCAGCGGCCAAACGTCGCAATTGACGCTGGTAAGCTTCAATCTCCTGTTGCGCCTTCCGGTACTCGGCAACCTGATCCTGCAGCGCGAGATTCATCGTCCGCAGTTCGGCGGTTCGCGCCTGAACCTGGCGCTCCAGGTCATCGTGCGCACGGCGGATTTCCTCGCGTGCCTGGCGGTGCTGGAGATACATGCGCAACATTTCGGCTAGCGAGTTGATGAGCTCCCGTTCTTCAGCCAGGAACGGGCCTTCGGCGGCTGCCGGACGCTCGTCATTGTAGTAAACCTCGATCAAGCCGCGCACGCCGTTGCGCGTGATAAACTGAGACTGCTGCATCCAGGGGCTGGTGTGAAAGCCCTCCGTGCGGACTTCGATGTCGCCGATGGTGATTCTGGCCGAGGTCGTTTCCGGGTATTGCCACGCCTGCGGCAGGAGATTCACGAGTTCGGTGAGCAGTTCCGAGACGGGACAGATGTCATCCTGGAGCAATCGCGCCGTGCGATGCAGCGTATCCAGCTCTTTGATTCGTTCGCCAAGATTCTGGCGTAGTCGGGATACAAAATCGTGCATAGTCGATCATGAAACAGGGGCACAGAATGCTGTGCCCCTGCGGCCTATCAGATGGCAACGTCGCTACGCCGCCGGATTACTTAACGCCAATAGCTGACGAATCTACCGGAAGTTCCACGGTCATGCGGCCCGCTTCGACGGTAGCCAGGGCTGCCATGACGACCACCTGATCCACATCGTTGGAGCGATGCAGCACGTGCACCGGTTTCTTCATGCCCATCAGGATCGGTCCGATCGGGTCCGCACCGCCCAGCTTGATCATCAGTTTGTAGGCGATATTGCCGGCAGCCAGGTCGGGGAAAATCAGAACATTGGCCTGTTCCTGCAGGCGGCTGAACGGGAAATGCGTCTTGAGAATCTCGATATCGGTCGCAGTATCAGATTGCATGTCGCCGTCCACGACCAGATCCGGGTACTCCCGGTGCAGAATTTCAACGGCTTTCTGTACCTTGGTAACCAGCGGGTGCTTGACCGAACCGAAGTTCGAGAAGGAGAGCAGAGCGCATTTCGGTTCGATACCGAAGCGCCGCGCCGCTTCTGCGCACATGAGCGTGATCTCGACCAGTTGTTCCGGCGTCGGGTCGATATTGACGGTGGTATCTCCGAAGAAATACAACTTGTTCTTGATGATTAAGACAAACATCCCGCCGACGACAGTGAGATCTTCGCGCTTGCCGATGATCTCCAGAGCCGGACGGATGGTCTCGGGATAATGCTGAGCGATCCCGGCCAGATATGCGTCGGCGTCGCCCATATGCACCATCATGGCGCCGAAGTAGTTCGGGTTGCGCATCTGAATCCGAGCATCCTGCAAAGTGATGCCCTTGCGGTGACGCAGGCGGAACATCTCCTTGACATACTTGTCGAAACTCGGCGAAGTATGCGGATGGACAATCTCAACGCCGGCCAGGTCGACATCGTTTTCGGCGGCAATCTGGCGGATCTCGCTCTCCTTGCCCAAAACGATCGGGCGAGCAAATCCCTCGTGATTGACGATCATCGCCGCGCGCAGAATCTTGGGCGAGGTGCCTTCGCTAAAGACAATCCGTTTTGGAGCGGTCTTGGCACGGTCAATGAGCGTTGAGCGGATTTCACGGCCGAGCCCCAACCGATGTTCAAGCTCGCGCTTGTACTCCTCGATGTCGATCTGTCGGCGTGCAACCCCGGAGTCCATGGCGGCCTGCGCAACGGCGGAGGCTTCCCACAATAATACGCGCGGATCAAACGGCTTGGGAATTATGTACTCGCGGCTGAATTTGAAGCTCGAGACGCCGTAGGCGCGGGCGACGGCATCCGGTACGTCCTCTTTAGCCAAGGTGGCCAGGGCGCGCACCGCTGCAATCTTCATTTTCTCATTGATCTTGCTGGCGTGCACATCGAGCGCGCCGCGGAAGATGAACGGGAAGCCGAGCACGTTGTTTACCTGGTTGGGATAATCAGAACGGCCTGTCGCCATGATGATGTCCTTGCGGACCGACACCGCTTCTGGATACGTGATTTCCGGATCGGGGTTGGCCATTGCGAAGATGATCGGGTCCTTCGCCATGCTCTTCACCATTTCTTTGGTGACCTGGTCCTTGACCGACACGCCAACAAACACGTCGGCATCAACCATGGCTTCTTCGAGAGTGTGGCGTTCGGTCTTGCGCACGAACAGCGCTTTGTACTTATTCCAATTGTCTCCACGCCCTTCGTACATGACACCTTTGCTGTCGGCCATCAGGACGTTTTCCGGCTTGACGCCGAGTGACAGATAGAGTTTCGCGCAGGCAATGCCGGCAGCGCCGGCACCGCAGAACACGACGCGCACCTTGTCGATTTCCTTGCCGGCCAGTTCAAGGGCATTGAGTAATGCCGCACCGGAGATAATCGCTGTGCCGTGCTGGTCGTCGTGGAATACCGGAATCCCGAGCGTGCGAATGCATTCCTCTTCAATTTGGAAACACTCAGGGGCTTTGATGTCCTCGAGGTTGATTCCGCCAAAGGTCGGTTCGAGGATCTGGCAAGTTCTGATGATCTCTTCCGGGCTTTCCGTATTCAGTTCTATGTCAAAGACATCGATATCGGCGAAGCGTTTGAAGAGCACGCCTTTGCCTTCCATAACCGGTTTGCCGGCCAACGCACCGATATTGCCGAGGCCGAGAACGGCGGTGCCGTTGGAAACAACCGCCACCAGGTTGCCCTTGGCTGTATAGAGGTATGCATCAGATGGATTTTTCTCAATCTCCAGGCAAGGTTGCGCAACGCCCGGAGTGTAGGCCATGGAGAGGTCACGCTGAGTGACGCACGGCTTGGTCGGGACTACTTCGATTTTGCCGCGGCGCCCCACGGAGTGGTATTGTAAGGCTTCTTCTCGTTTAATCACAAAATCATCTCCCGTTTCGGGTTTTTCTAACTAGCAAATATAGCAATTGTGATCCAGTCAACCAAGATAAATTGCGGTCGGAATCGAAGATTTTGTGCAAAATTTCACAATCTTGTGCTAAAGCAGCCGTGCTCGAATCCCCTTGCCGCCTTGTATTTAAGCAGACATTTTGTGATCAGAGTCAGCCAAGACACCTTTTGCTGGTGGGTAAGATGAGTACAATGTTTGTTCGACGCCTCGAGCAGATCCGGGCGCAGTTCGGCGGCGAGGTTGCCCGCGAGAAAATCGCCCTTATCAGTCATCTGAAAGCAAGGAAACTCCTGACCGTAGGGCTCCTGCAGTCCTATCATGAATCACTTTGCTATCTCAGAGCTTACGCCGATAACGCTACGGTGCTGCGACTGGTCGACGACGAATTGGATCGCTTCAAGTCCCGACTACGCCGGGTTCGAAAGCCCCTCCCAAAAACGGCAAGACGCGCCTTAGAAAGAAGCGGCATGGTCGGGACCAAATTCGTTCATGACTTTGGGCTGCAAATGGTTAAATGGGCAATGTCCCGTTTTCCTGACGCAGTTGACTTTGATAAAACCGAACTCGGTAAACTCAAGTCCGATCCCATCCTTGACCTCTTGCCGGTCCTCGTCACCTGGATGGAAAATGATGCGGTAGATGATCCGTATGTGATGACCGAGGATATTCGCGCTGCAGGTGACGGCGAGCGGCGCGTCTCGTTTCTGCGGTGGTTCCTTGACCTGTTCGAGCGACTGCCCGGTGATGAAAACCTCAAGAGGCTGCTGTTCGACAAGGTTGCGTTTCCGATTCGCGTTGATGTGGCGAATCAGCCGTTCGCGCGGACGCACAGCCGGGAGCCGGTAACCGACTATTACTTTCAGGATCGTCCGCTCGACCGTAGCTACCCGGATCTGCGGCGTGAAGTTCAACGCGCGACTTTGGCGCCCCGATTGCTCAAGGGGACTGAGGGGCGAAAGGTCATCGATCGAGCGAGGATGGCGCTGTTCGTGCGCCGCCGCGAGTTGTGGCCGCTCTCATTCGCAAACGAACAAGAGGTCTGGTCGGCGGGAATCGGGCATGGAACGACTATCTATCTCATCGGAATGGCGCCGGATGTACGATTGCCGTTGGAAGCCAACTACTCAGCTCTTCTGATCCGCAACGGAGTGCCAATCGGTTATGGCGTCGCGGCGATGGTTGGTGAGCGGCTTGAACTGGCGATCAACATCTTTGACACATTTCGGCGCTGCGAGGCGGCGTTCATCTACACGAAGTTTCTCAAGATATTGTACCAGTTGTTCGGCTGCGATTATCTGATTGTCCGGCGCTACCAGGTTGGGTACGACAATCCCGAAGGGCTTGATTCGGGCGCCTATTGGTTCTACTACAAGCTGGGATTTCGCTCGCTTGATTCAGAACTGCGGAAACTCGCGGAGGCCGAGGTAAAGAAGATTCGATCACGACGCAGTTACCGGACGCCAATGCCTGTCCTCAAGCAGCTCGCCGATTCCGATCTCTGCCTGAATCTGAGTCGGCCGAGCGACTACGCTGATCGAGATTTTACCCTGGGGCAAATCGCTTTGGCACAGACCAGGTACATTTCCGCATACTACTTGGGAGACCGCAATCGCGCCGAGCGCGAAGCGCCGAAGACCGCTGCCAAGTTTCTCGGTGTGCGCTCGATGGCCAGTTGGTCGAAATCGGAAAGACTCTGGTTCAAACGCTGGTCGGTTCTCGTTTGTGCGTTACACCAGGGAGAAGTATGGGATGCTGCGGCCAAGCGCGATCTGCTGCGCATCATCCGCGCGAAAGGCCTGCCGCAAGAGCAGGCTTACGTGAGAGGTCTATTGGCTCACAAGCGGCTGAAGCGCGCATTGCGCGCGCTTGCAGCCGATTCGAACCCGTAGTCTCCGATCTCTTGCTAACTCCTGCCTTGGCCGTGGCCATGACCGTGGCAGCCGGAATCATCGTGAATCCCCTGGTGCTGCCCGCGACCACGGCAGGCGCGAGCAGGATCGACCGCAACTAATTGATCACCCTTGATCTTGTCAATCAAAGCGCGAACATTCGGTGCGTCGGCATAGTAGACTTTTACCCCTTCGCTGCTAAGGGCTTCGATCGCCCGGCGGCCCATCCCTGAGCAAACGATGGCGTCAATGTGGTAGCGCGCCAATTGCGTCATCGGATGGCAGGTGCCGTGACTGTGATGCGAATTGCGATTAGCGATGATCTCGACTTGACCGGTATCGCTATTGAAAATGGTGAAATAAGGGGCGGAGCCGAAGTGCTCACAGACCGTGTCGTCGAGACCGGCAGCACCGTTGGTGGGAATGCATGTCAACATGACACGCCTCGCTTTCTTTGAGGTTGATGACAACCGCTTGATTGTTGAGGATAGCCTCGATCAGCTGTTTGCGCGCCGTATAGAGCAGACGTTGCACGGTACCGCGCGACACGCCCAGGTGCTCGCCGGCGGCCTCCTGCTCGAGACCTTCGACATCGCACAAGCGCAACGCCTCGAACTGGTCCAGCGTCAGTACACTCGTTGCCAAGTCGCGGAGCGGAACGCCCTGCGGTTTGTAGACGCGGTCGGCGTCGTAGCGGCGGCAGCAACGGTGCTTTCGGGGTCGAGGCATCCTTCTTCCATTCTGTGCATATGCACAAAATGAATATCGGTTAAAATGTCTGTGTTGTCAAGCGCCGAGGAGGAATTTTTTTGCAGAGATTGCCCGGGGCGACCAATGTCGTTCCGGGCTTGAACTTACGGACAATGCGGCGCGGGACCGCCTCCGAAAATGTAGGTGATCAAGTAAACCGCATCAGAGATCGTGATGATCCCTGTGCCGTCAGCGTCACCCAGGCAGATTGGATTGGGTGCGGCACCACCACCAAAGATGTAGGAGATCAGGAAGACGGCATCAGAGATTGTAATAATTCCGTTGCCGTCCGCGTCGCCGCAGAAGCAAGTCGAGGTACCGAAATTCTGTTGAAACCCTTGATTGAGTTTGTAGTTCGTTGATGTCCCGGCGCCCGCAGCCGTCTGACCGACAGTGCTTGAGAGCTGGTAGTTGGTCGAGGTGCCGTTGGTTGTGCCGCCGCCGGAAACAACTTGCCACTTCAGTTGCTCACCGGTAGCGGGAGATTCACTTTCGCCAAAAACCATGGTTGTCGAAAGCAGAAGATAGTTCGCTATGAGAACGACAACTTGAACTGCACTCACGAAAGATCTGGACATGGTTAGCCTTTCTCAGCTTCTGGATACAGCAGAAATAGTCCGGTCGAAGAGAGGCAACGGCTCTCACAACCGACAAAACGTATAGGCGATATTATTGAGCTTGCGGCTCCATAATAACGCTTCTAAAGAAATTGTCAAGATTCAATCTCCTGCAGTTGCTGCAGGGATTCCACTAATTCGACAGCATGCAACGACCTCGAAACATGGGAGTATAATCTGGCAGCAGATGGTTATTCGCCGTTGAGGCAGATTACATAACTTGAGGAGTTGACCAGTGAATTGTCCGAACTGCAATGTGGAACTGCAAATGACTGAACGACAAGGTGTTGAGATTGACTACTGCCCCAAGTGCCGCGGGGTATGGCTCGACCGCGGCGAACTAGAAAAGATCATCGACCGCGCCGCCTCAGCAGATACCGGGCCGACCCCGACGCGGTTCGACGATCGTGAGCGCGAATCGAGAAAGGACTACGATCGCGACCATGACGCTTATAAGAGGAAGCGCAAGAAGTCTATACTTGGTGAGCTATTTGACTTTTAAGCCGAGTCCGGAGTTAGCCCGGGTGTAGTCGATTGCCCATACGACACTCCAAGTTTTGCCGTTGTCGTCTGATCGCTCCCAGTTCCACTTGAGGGAGTTGGGCTGGATATCAAACCAGACCATGCGTTGCTGAAAGGCCGGTTTGCCCTTTGGCCGAGCAGTCCGTGACAGGATCATTTTGCCATTTTCAAATCCACCGCTGAAGTCCAGGTAGCTGCCCTGGTTGTCGACCCAGGTCTGGTGCCATTTGCCGGTATTCGGTACGAAGACTGACATCGACACCCCCACCAGCGGCGAGGCATCACTTGACGAAAAACTCTCTTTAATCACACAGCCGTCGAGCTCTCTTGTAATCGTGTTTTGTCCACGACCGGAGTCGGCCCACGTCAGTTCCCATTCACCGACCCAGAAGTCAAATTGACTCGATTCGGGTGCGCTGCACGGAACTGGCCGGTCGTCGGCAGGCAGTACCTGAACTGTAAACAGGAACCAAACGGCAGCGATAGCTGGAATAGTAAGTAAGCGAATCATCTTTCCTCCAAGTGTGTTGTTTCCCGGTATGACGTTTGAAGGCGGAGGATATGACGTGAATTCGACAGGGATCTTCGCGAATGGCAAGAATAACTACGAGAGTTCTTTATGACTGCCGTCGCAGAATGGGGGGGTCTTTGTGCGCTTGCACTGGCAGTAGGAGCGAAGTCGTTTTTCAGTGATCGTAAATTCGAGGGGCGTGAAGTCGGTAACGTGGTGTGAGCCATCGCAAAACGGCTGTTCGGCAGACCGGCCGCATTGGCACCACCAATAGGTTCCGGGCTCCAATTCCAATTTGATTGATTTCTTGTCAGCGATGTGCGGCTCAGGTGCTTTAAACCCCTGCCCGCCGTGAGATTCGCCAGTTGAAGAATCTTCCGTAAGTACCATGTCCTCGGCAATCTGCGCCAATAGGTGCAGGGCGAAAATGTGCTCCTCCTGAATGCGCATGGTCGAGCTTGACGGCACACTGAGGGCGTAGCTGCACAACTCAGGTTGGTTCAGTCCGCTGGCCCCGAAGAGTCCAATCGTGCCCAGGCCGCGTTCCTTCGCGGTACGAAATGCAGCGAGAATATTGGCGGAACGACCAGAAGTTGTCAGGCCGATGAAGATATCCCCGGCCTGCCCAAGCGCTTCGACTTGCCGGCTGAAGATCTGGTCAAAGCCGTAGTCATTGGCAGCGGCCGTCAGGAGTGAGCTGTCGGTTGTGAGTGCGATGGCGGGCAGGGCTCTGCGGTTGTTTGCCGAAGTGAGGCGAACCACAAACTCGGTAGCAAAGTGCTGGCTGTCGGCGGCCGACCCGCCGTTTCCAGCGATGAGGATTTTTCGGCCTGATTTCAAAGCCCTTGCAATCTCGGTCGCGGCGGCAAGCAGCCACTCTTCGCGTTTGAGGGCGAATTGCGTGCGCAAGGCAGTGGACTCCTGGACTGCAGCAGCGATGATCTGTTTATACTTCATCATTGGCTTTTCTCACCAATCGGTCTGCCTTGGCGTGCACTGCATCGGCGAATTCCATCATCAGTGACAGCTGATTGTTTTCCTCGAAGCGATTGCCCACCACCACGAAACTTGCGCCCGCCTCTACCTTGCGCGCGGCGTCTTCTGGATTGCGTATACCGCCGCCGCAGATGATCGGCATCGAGGCATAGCCGGCGGTTGCGCGAATCATCTCCTCTGGTACTGAATGAATCGCGCCGGAACCGGCTTCCAGATAGATCAATTTCATACCCATATATTCCGCGGCCAACGCATGCACCTTGGCGAGCTCCGGCTTGTTGCGCGGTATCGGATGAGTGTGCGAGATATACTCAACCGAAGTGCGTGTGCCGGATTCTATCAGGAGATACGCAGTCGGAATCGCCTCGAGGCCATACTCCTTAACCAGCGGTGCGCCCTTGACCTGCTCGCCGATCAGGAACTCCGGATTGCGACCTGAGACGAGCGAGGTAAAGAGAATCGCGTCGGCATATTTGCAGACTTGTCCGGCGCCGCCGGGAAAAATGATGACGGGGATCGTGAGACGCTGCTTGATCTCGCGGATCAACTCTTCCATGCGGTTGGAGAGCACCATCGACCCGCCTACAAGGATGGCATCTGCCCCGGCGCTCTGCGCGTTTTCAGCACAGGCGATCAATTGTGATTTCTGATGTTCGTTGGGATCGATTAGCGTGAGAAAGCCGGCGCCTTTACTGCGGGCGGTGTTGAGAAGATAATCGTAGATTCGGTTCAATCCGTGAATCCTCAATCGTGAAATTGTGCGCTGTCAGGAACGCGGGGATCCTGACCTACAAGCTAACTAAGGGCTTTTTCGATCAACGGCAAGACCGTCGATTTGACCAGCGCCTCATCGAGCGGCTTTGGTCCGGCGCCTTGCACGAAATAGTCGCGACCACCGCCGCGGCCGCCAAAGGCCGTGTTGAGATCCTTGATCAGTTCGCGCGGCTGCAACTTCATTTTCAGCGCTGAGTCGGAAGCCGTAATCGCATACTGCCCGGCCGGATTGTAGAAGATCCCGCTCGCCGGGTAGCTCAACGACTTGACGAAATCGGCGTAGGCATTAAGCTGATCCTTACCGTCGAAAGTGTGCACAAGGACTTTGACGCCCCTGATATCCTGTGCGTTTGAGCGGAACAACTTTTCGATTTCGCCGGCGGCAGATTCAGCCTGGGTTTTCTCCAGCTCTTTCTTCAGCTTCTTGCTCTCTTCTAGAAGCTCTTCAACGCGCTCAACAATTTTGCCTTCGGGCATTTTGAGAGCACGTGCGGCAGAGTCGACGGTGTTTTTGACGTTGCGCAGATATTCGAAAGCTCCAGCACCCGTGAGCGCTTCAATCCGGCGGATGCCGGCGGCAATTGCCGTTTCGGCGATGATAATGAACAATCCAATTTCGCCGGTGGCTTGCACGTGGGTGCCGCCGCACAATTCGCGCGAGTAGCCTTCGACTTCGACCATCCGAACGACATCGCCGTACTTTTCGCCGAACAGCGCCATCGCGCCGAGTTTTTTGGCTTCTTCAATCGGGTAGTTGTCCCACTTGACCGGGCGATTAAGCAAGATCTGTTCGTTGACCAGCCGTTCGACCTCGCGGATTTCTTCCTCGGTCATCGCCTTGAAATTGGCGAAATCAAAGCGCAGGCGGTCGGGGGCTACCAGTGAACCCTTCTGCTGAACATGTTCGCCGAGCACGGTGCGCAGCGCTTTGTGCAAAAGATGCGTGGCCGTGTGATTGCGTTGGGTGTGTTTCTGGCGGACACCGTCGACGCGGGCGACGACTTCAGCGCCTTCGATCTTCTCCGCCACATTGGTCGTTGATTCGAGCAGATGCACCGCGTAGTCGCCACTCTTGAGGGTGTCGAGGACTACGAGATCATGGCCATTCATTTTCAGGCTGCCCGTGTCACCGATTTGGCCACCGGATTCGGCATAAAACGGTGTAACATCAAGAATCACCTGCTGATATTTGTCGGCCCGACTTACGCTCAAGACTTTCGATCTTGATTCCCAAGCATCGTTGTATCCCACGTACCTGGTTGGAGCGACATTCTTGGCCGGGATCACAATGTTGGCAGAAAATGCGCCGGACTCCTTCGAGCGTTGCTTCTGCTCGTTTAGGGATTTTTCGAACCCCGGCATGTCAACCGTCAAGCCCTGCTCGCGCGCCATAACCTCCGTCATGTCAACCGGAAAACCGTAGGTGTCGTAAAGCTTGAAAACTTCTTCGCCGGGTATCAGCTTCTGATTCTTACTGCGCAGGCGCTCAACAATCTTGTCGAAGATTTCGATCCCTCGATCAAGCGTCTCGCCAAAGCTCTCTTCTTCCGATTTGATCACCAGCGCAACGTGCTCGGCCTGAGCTTTAATCTCCGGGAACTGATGTCCCATCGTATCGACGAGTACAGATGCCAGCTTGTAGATAAAGGGATCATGTTTGCCCAGCAATCGCCCGTGGCGTGCCGCACGGCGCAGGATGCGGCGCAATACATAGCCCCGGCCTTCATTGGAAGGAATGCCGCCGTCGGCAATCGCAAAGGTCAGTGCGCGGATATGATCGGCAACAACACGATGCGACAGGCCGCGTTTGTCGCGATGATATTCTCTGCCGGTGAGGTCGATGATGGCGCTCAGCAGCGGCGCAAACAAGTCGGTGTCGTAATTAGAGTCGACCTTCTGCATGACCATTGCCATCCGCTCGAGCCCGCCGCCGGTATCAACCGAGGGTTTCGGCAACGGCGTCATCTTGCCGGAAGCATCGCGGTCAAACTGCATGAATACGAGATTCCAGATTTCCATGAAGCGATCGCCGTCGTCATTGACCATTGCGTTCTTGCCGTACTGCTCGCCGCGGTCGACGTGGATTTCCGAGCAGGGACCGCACGGGCCGGTTTCTCCCATCGACCAGAAATTGTCTTTTTCACCAAAGCGCATGATGCGGCCGTTTTTGAGTTCCGGGGCGATCTTCTCCCAGAGCGCGAAGGCTTCATCGTCCTTATGGTAGACCGTAGCATATAAACGGTCGGCGGGAATCTTGAGAGTGTTTCTGATATAATCCCAGGCAAACTTGATGGCGTCTTCCTTGAAGTAGTCGCCGAACGAGAAATTCCCCAGCATCTCGAAGAAGGTATGGTGCCGCGCGGTCTCACCGACGTTTTCAAGATCGTTGTGTTTGCCGCCGGCGCGGATGCACTTCTGCGAAGTGGTCGCGCGTTTGTAGTCAACCTTGCGCTGGCCGAGAAAAACGTCCTTGAACTGGTTCATGCCGGCATTGGTAAAGAGCAAGGTCGGATCATCCAGCGGGATCAAAGACGAACTGGGCAGGCGCTTGTGGTCCTTCGATTCGAAGTAGGCCAGGAATGACTCACGGATTTCGGCGGCTTTCAAGATGTCTCCTTGAATGTTCAGTCTGCAATTCCCACCCTGCGCTGCGCTCCGGGTGGGCTACAGGGATTCCGATTCGTTGCGGAATCGCTCCCAGGCAGATTCCACCGCATCGGGCGAAAATCCCCGGTAGCTTAGAAAGTTATAGATTTTGCACTTCATTTCAAGCGATTCCATGCCCTTGAAGCGGCTCTTCCGCGACAGCAGGGCGCGGTAGGCAGCCTCCGCTTCCGCATCACTTGAGAGGTTTTCTTTCAGTGTCTCGTTGGCTGTTTCGCGTGAAACGCCCTTCTGGTACAATTCCATCAGCAGGCGCTTACGACCGCGCGGGGCCAGCTGTTGTCGATTACTAACCCAATCGGCGGCGAATTGTTCGTCGTTCAGGTAGCCTTTTTCGCGCAGCCAATCCAGGGTCGTGTTGATCTGCGTCTCATCAAACTGCTTGCGAGCAAGATAGCTCTTCATTTCGTGCTCCGAACGGCTGCGGCGCGCCAGATAGCGCAAGGCAGCATCGCGAACCCGCGAAATGCCAAGCGATTCGCGGAGCGAATCCAGCTTCTCTCCCGAGACCTCGTCGCCTACATGAAGGTCGAATTGGGCCAGCTGGCCTTCCGTGCAGCCGGCAAAGAAACGGCCGTCAACATAAATCGACCAGCGCTGCGGGTCGCGCTTTTGAGGAGTCAGCCCGGTAATCTTCGGCATATGTACAATATGATAGGGTGGATGGCCGCCAATGCCAAGCAGCAGTTACTGCTTGCGCCGTCAATTTCTCCTTGCGGGGGGAAACTCCGGAGCACATCTTGCGTTATCTCAATCGACGGCTGATGCTGTCGACTATTGTTTTATGATTCAGATCCGAAGCTACATCTCGATTCTTCTGGTGATTTACGCCGTTTTCGGCGGCGCGGTCATCAATCAGCTGCATAATCACGAGTTTCATGCCTGTGACAGCGGCCACGTGGAGCATACCGCGCCGTGCCCGGTAAGCGTATTCTTCGCCAATTTCGCCGGAGAAACCGCGACGCCGATCCTGCCTGCCACGGACGCGACGATTGTTGGCATCATTGCGGTTGAACCACAGCAGATCGATTTTGGTTTCGCCCTCGATACCGAGTCTTCGCGCGCTCCCCCGATTGCGTAACTCCAATCTTTAGCCACTGAAACACTGGAAGTCGCCGCCCGACGCGAAGGCGAATGCTTCCTTCTATGCGTTTTTTCTAACTGAGGAGTAATGCCATGTTTTTCTCAACATTGCGCAACCGGAATCTCTTTGGCGCGCTCGTAATATTGATCGCCTGCGGCTTGCTTGCCGCGTGTTCGGAGGATGATGTCACGACCCCGCCGGAAGAGCATTTTGAAGCCATCGGTGTTTACTTGAGCAATTCCGGCATCGAGTTGGCCAGCATCCTGCGAGGCGTGACGGATGACACGCTGTTTGTCCCGCTCGACAGCAGCACCGATCACATTGACGTGCAATTCTACGATGAAGATGAGAACGTTGTCGATGGCCCGGAAGATTCCGACAAACAACTCGCCTGGATTATCGGCAATACGGCACTCTGCGAAGTCTGGCAGCATGCAGGTGAAGAAGGCGGCTACGAAGTTCACTTGCGCGGCCTGGCTGAAGGGTTGACGACGATCGAATTTTTGATCAACCACGAAGGCCATTCCGATTTTCGCTCCGGGAACATCCCGGTTCGTGTGCAGGCCGTAGCGCCGGCGCGGCGACCGTTGGTGTCCGCAGCTTTCGTTCCCGCTGACATCGCGCAATGAGTTTGCGTCTGCTTGTGCGCCTGATCAAGACCGCCGGAGCGACCGGAATCCTCGCGGCGGTCTTAAGCGGAGTATTCAGCCCGTCATTGGTTTTCGCTGCTGAGATTACCGGTGTAGTTCTGGACGCGGAAACGCATAGCCGTATCGCGCTTGCGACCGTGGAAGTGGTCGGGGAATCGCGATCAGTCGCTACTGACAGCCTCGGCGAGTTCCACTTCACTGACCTGGCCTCAAATCGCGTTACCCTTCACGTCTCACACGTGGCTTACAAGGATAACACGGTGAATGTGGACCTCGGCCGGAACCTGCCGAAAATGCTGGCAGTCTACCTCTTTCCGAAGACGATTGAAGGCGCCACGGTCGTAGTGATGGGCGAGCACCAGCACTCGAAGTTTGAAGAGCTGAGTGAACGAGCGACCGTACTCGAAGGTCAAGACCTGCAGCGGGAAATGGGTTTGACGCTCGCATCAGCGCTCAAGAATGAGACGGGATTGGCGATTCGTGCTATGGGTCCGGCGCCGGCGAGACCGGTCATTCGCGGTCTTGGCGGAGATCGGGTCGCGATCAGCGAGGATGGCGCCAAGACCGTGGACTTGTCGGCGACCTCGCCCGATCACGCCGTGACAATCGAACCGTTCGCCGTTGAACAGGTGGAAGTCGTTCGCGGGCCGCGGGTGTTGTTGCAGTCGCCGACGACCATCGGTGGCGTCGTCAACGTCGTGCGCCACGAGGTACCCGACGTCCATCACGACAAAATCTATGGAGTTGCCGGCGCGTATGCGGAGTCGGCCAACCGCGGCGGACTGGGCTCGTTCTTGCTCGATGTGCCGTTGCATCCGCTGGCGCTGCGAGGCGAATTCAGCCGCCGCGGCGCCGGAGATCTTGCGACACCTGCCGGGCGTTTGACAAATTCCGATTCACGGACGACCGATTTCAGCGTTGGCGGCAGCCTGATCGACGATTTCGGATTCGCCGGCTATTCCTTTCGGCAATTCGATCTCGAGTACGGCGTGCCCGGTGGGTTCATTGGCGCCCACCCGCGCGGTGTGGACATCGAGATGCTCAAGCGACAGCACAATCTGCGTTCGGAGATTGCACTTGGGTCGAGCACGATGCGCCGATTACGCCTGCAGTTGAGTCGCACTTATTATCGTCACAAGGAATTTGAAGCGAGCGGGTTGGTCGGCTCTGAGTTTCGAATTCGCGATATCAGCGGGCGGCTCGATCTGGTGCACCGCCTGGCGGAGTTCCTGCCTGACGGTACAGCCGGCGTCTCGTTCGAAGCGCGCGACTTCAATATCGGCGGCTTCGTTTTCACCCCACGTTCAAAATCGCAAAACCTCGCCGGCTACATCTATGAATCTGTGACTTCTGGTCGGGTTAGCTCAGAGATTGCACTCCGCGCGGCGCACGATCAACTCCGGCCTGATGACCCTCGCTTCACCGAGACCGATCACGGCGTGAGAAAGCGTGAGTTCACGACTTGGTCGGCGTCCTGGTCGCTGATGTACAGCCTGTCGCAAAGCTACTATCTTGGCGCCAATTTCAGCCGTTCTTCGCGGGTGCCGACGATTGAGGAACTGTATTCCGATGGCCCTCATCTTGCCGCCTACTCTTATGAGGTAGGAAATCCGAATCTTGAGACCGAACACGGCGTTGGCGTGGAGCTGTTTACATATCACAGGTCAAGCCGTTTGTACCTGATGTTAACTGGCTATCTCTACGAAATGGATTACTACATCATTCCACGCAATTCAGGAGAGATCAACTATCAGACTTTTCTGCCCATCTACCGCACGGACGGAGTGGCGGCGCGGCTCAAAGGTGTCGAGGGACTTGTCGAGGTCAACCCGGCCGCCCGTCTTACGGGTGTGTTCTCTGCCAGCTATACTCGTGGCGACTTGCGCGACGGCGGCTCTCTTCCCCAGATTCCACCATTGAAAGCGCTCGTAGAATTGAAATACAGCGACAGCAGGTTCAGCGGCGGAGGAAACGTCCAGTTCGCTGGTCGTCAGGAGCGCCTGGACGAATTTGAGCAAACAACCCCGGGTTATGCCGTATTCAATCTCTTTGGTCAACTAACATTGACGACCAGTTCGCAGGTGCACAGCATTTCACTGAATCTCGACAATCTCTTCGACAAGGAGTATCGCAATCATCTCTCGCGCGTAAAATCGATCCTGCCGGAGGCAGGCCGAAACGTGCGAGCTACCTACAAGTTGTTCTTCGACATTTAGGATCCTACCACAAGCAGCGTCGTATTGACGCTTGCCCGCCGAGAAAACTCGCAGTAAGTTACCGGCATGCTACTGAAGCTTTTCAAGCTCAATGCCTGGATGGCGTTCGCCTGCGGCGTCTTTGCCTTGATGATGGCTACACAAATCGTCGACGGTGCCGCGATGGCTATGGGTCAGAGGCCCGAGCGGATCAACCGCGATGAACTCTACTTTGTGGCGGTTACGTTTGTGCGAGTTTGCGGCATCTTGATCCTGGCCTATTCGGCTTTGGTGCGCATAATGCTCAAGAGCTATAACCTGATCGATAATCTGCGAGTAACGATGACCATCTTTGCGCTTGGATTGTTAGTCTGGGGTGGCATGCTGGTCTTCCTAATTCCCACCAAGTTCCCGATTCTCTTATCCGTTCTCGCCGTGGCACTCCTGCAGTGGCTAATGGTACCGCTCTGGTTGCTCTTTAACTACAAAAAGTCCAACGATTGGACCTCGGTGAAGCCCCCGCAGGTTTAATCTCTTCTTTTTATCCCTTCGCCACCTTTTCAATCGTATTCCAATTTCTCGTCGTGATCTTCTTGCCATACTCGCGTTCGAGAATCTTCATGCCGTCGGTGCTATTGTAGTCGGCAGAGACGGTGAGCACGCTGAAGACTTCGGTGTCCGTGGCGCTCACAATCACGAGATTTCCATTGTCCACCTTGTGCGGCAATTTGAGTCGGCTCGTGCTCTTCGCGGGCAGAAAGGTCACATAGAGCCGAGTCTCAGGCGTAACCATGATCCCGGCAAATGGATTGAGTTTTACAAGGGCTGTGATCGCGGCCTTAGGTCTGACGATGACAGAAATCTCCTTGCCGGCAAGAAGCGCGAGCTGCTTCTCAATCTTCGTCGCCAGAGTGCGCGCGTCAGTGATCGACGAGTCAAAGAGGACATTGCCGCTGGCCAGCACGGTCTTGACATTTGTAAATCCCAGTTCGACAAACGCCTGCTTCACCGTCTCCATTTTGATGATGTTCTTCCCGCCGACGTTGATGCCGCGCAGAAAGGCTGCGTAGCGGGCGGTGGCGATGGACTTTGTCACGGATTTTTTCTTGGCCATGTTCACTTCTCTTCGAATTTTAGCGCTCTGATTGCGCAGAAGCTCGGATAGCGGCTCGTGCGAAGATAATCCTTTGAGCTGATCGCTTCCGCAGCCGCGCGCGGCCGCGTTTCCAGAAGTTCGGCGACAACGAAGCCGGATTGATGCAGAGCTTGAACGATGTTCTCGAAAGTATGGTGAAAACTGATCAATTCCATCTTCTGCGCCATCTTCCAGGTGTATGGATCGTCGTGAAAATACGGACGGAGGCTGGGCGCACCACTTGCTGCTCCCGCCGGATAGACGGAAACTTCCGCGATTGGATGGTGGCAAGAAAAGACCAATTGGCCGCTTGCGGAAAGGACACGATGACACTCGCGAAAGATCATCGTCAGATCCCGAAGGTAATGAATGAGTAAATCGCAGACGACGAAATCAAATCGCCCGTCCTTAAACGGCAATTGTTCGGCGTTCGCGACAACAAATGAGCAAGCGGGAATTCGCCTGACGGCTATCGCAATCATCTCGGCCGAGATATCCGCGCCGATCACGTTTGCGCCCCAACCGCCAAGTTTCTTCGTGATCATCCCCACGCTACAGCCAAGGTCGAGAACTCGTTTACCGCAAACGCGATTCTTCAGCAGTTTACCCATCGCCGGCATGTCAAGCTGGTCGTTCCAGAACGACCCAATGTGGTCTTTCCGCTTGGCCTCGTACAAGTGCCCGTGCTCATCATATTGGCGGCGATTATGATGACGTGCCGACATAGCGGTGATGCGACGTTGATTCTTACGATCTTTGTTACTCACGAAATCACCTGAGGACCGGCGGTGTGCTGTCCGGCCAGTGCCGAGTGCTGCAGACCCGTCGCCAACTATTGTAGTGCAATTCAGGGCAAATCAAAATCACATTAGTGTCTCATGCTGCCGATAATTCCAACGCATTCAAGATCCGTACAAGAGGACCAGTTGACCAAGACCATTCAGAATTGCTACAAGCGTCGACGTACGAAATTGTTTGGAATCGTCGTGATTTGTGTGGCCGCGCTGTTTAGCTGCCGCAAAGACAGATCGAATAATCCCGGCTCCGCATTCGAGGATAGCACCGTGCCGGTCTCGGAAAGCATGATGCCGTCCGCCTGGCCGAAGCAACTTGCTTTCTGCCCCGACTCCAACGAGCCGTCCGAACTACGCATCTCGATCGGCGGAACCGTTTGTCCTGTCGGCAAGTTCAAACCGTCGCCGGAAGACCCGCCATTCGATGAGGTTGGCGTCTCGGCAGGCGCGGTAACTTGCCATCTTAACTATACCGAATCGGGCTATTACGGAATCATGATGGTGCAGTTGATCGATAGCACACATCTGAAAGTCGAGGTCTTTCCCGATGCTGTCGGCGAAGGTCTCCCCTTCACGGCGAACGCAAAAATCTACACCAGATAGACGTTCCACTTGCAGCCCCGTTCGATCTAAGACACTTCAATAGCCCCGTTGCATTAGAAAGGTGCCTCAACAAGGCTGCCTCCGGCACAAGGAAATCCGACAAAGAAGTCCAGAAAACAAGAACATCCCGTCACAGTGCACGTAATGGAATGTCATGACAGTTTAATGAGCTATCACATCAATCGAGGACTTCATGAAGAAGAGCATCTTGCTGGTAGTCGGCCTCATCTCGCTGACGCTCATACCATTGGAATTGACCTGGACCCGCATCCTCTCTGCCGAGTTCTTCTATACCTTTGCTTTTCTCGTGCTCTCCGTGGCAATCTTGGGCCTGGGACTTGGGGGTCTTGCCCTCAGGTTGTTCGCCTGGCTCAATCGGCCTCAACATATCGGACTTTACTTGTGTTTGACGGCGATCTTTGCAGTCCTTGGTCCCATGCTGGTATTTGCGATTGCTCCTGATTTTTCGTCGCTCTTCTCAAGTTGGTCGACATTGGGCAAGCTATGTCTAACGGTGCTCATTTTAATGTCGGCCTATTTTTTCGGAGGTCTTGCCCTCGCACTGATTTTCAAACAGCACCATGCCGCCATGCCTCAGTTGTATATGGCAGATCTGCTCGGTGCAGGACTCGGGGTTCTGGCGGTGATCCTCACAATGAACGCCTGTGGAACGCTTCCGACCTCTGTGCTTGTCGCTTTACCCGCGTTAGTTGCGGCACTGGTGGTCAGCCGCGGCGTTTGGAAGGTCGCACCCTTAGTGCTTGCCGTATTGGTTGTCATCCTCGCGCCGAGTTCGGACAGTTGGCTCGGGTTGCAGCGGACCGAACGCGCTCCCGTGATCTTTACGCACTGGGATGCCATGTCGAAGATCAAGGTTTACGACTACGGCCCCGACTCGCGCGGCATCAACATCGATAATGTGGCCAACACGCCGGTCTATCGTTTCGACGGCAACTGGGCGGACGTCCATCCCGATTCCGTCGAGTGGCCAATCGATGTCTCGTACCTTATCAAGCAATTCGATTCCTGCGTGTTTCTCTCGCTTGGCTCGGGCGGCGGTTCGGATGTCTTTCAGGCCCTGGTGGAAGGCGCCTCGGAGATCCACGCTGTCGAAGTGAATGGCTACATCAATCAAATGATGCTGGTGGCGGACACGTCCGGTTACTCCCGCCCCCAAGCGCCCCAGCCTGATTCGAGTGACGTCGGCGACTCTGCTGTTACGATTGCCGAAGTTCCTCCGTTGATGAGCGTCGCGGAATTTTCGGGGTTTATCTTCAAAGATCCTCGCGTAAAGGTTGTCACTGAAGATGCGCGCGCCTATGTGCGACGGTTTGAACGGAAATTCGACGTCATCTATTCGCTCAGTTCCAATAGCTGGGCGGCGTTGGCTTCCGGTTCGTTTGCGTTGGCCGAGAACTACCTCTTCACAACAGAAGCGTTCATCGATTACTGGCGAGCGCTATCCGACAGCGGTTTTATGATGATGGAACACCAGGTATATGCGCCGCGGCTGGTATCCGAAGTCATCGAGGCGCTCAATCACGTGGGTGTTGCCTCACCGCTCGATCACTTTGCGGTCTACAACTTGCCGCAAATGAGGCGCGTCATGCTCTTACTGTCCAAGCGGCCGCTCTCAGATACCCTTCGGAACTTTGCTTTCGGCGAATTGACTCCGGAGCGATTTGGACAGATTCACTTGATTCATCCTCCGGCGAATGATTCGGTTGCAAATCATTTGATTGCCCGCATCATCGCCCATGGTTGGCGAAGTGTTGCCGACACGGCGGTGATCGATGTTTCGCCGGTTACCGACAATCGGCCGTTTGTCGCACAGATGGGATTGTGGCGGAACTTCACGTCAGAAAAGCGGGCGAAGGTCAGCCCGTACGCTGAATTCTCCGGATTTCCGATGTCCAGTGCAATTCTGCTCATGGTCCTTGCGGTCACGGTCGTGATCGCCATCCCGCTAAACCTGATTCCTTTCTTCCGAAGCGGGCCCCGCTTGCGTGCAGCACCGTGGCTGTACTTCTTCTGCATCGGTATTGCCTTTATGGCGGTCGAGATCGTGCTGATTCAGCAGTACTCGCTATTGATTGGGCCCTCGCTCTACAGCGTAGCAACGGTCCTGCTCACATTGCTCATAGCTTCGGGATTGGGCAGCCGCTTGGTAAAGACCTTCGACGATCGCACGATATTTTCGTGGATTGCTGTCTGGCTCGTCCTGGATGCCGTTTTCTTTGGACTACTGGCGGGCTGGGCCGGTGGGTGGACTCTTTTCGTGCGCGTCATCGTTTCAGCGCTGCTCGTGTTTCCTGTGGGATTCTTTATGGGAATGCCTTTTCCCAAAGCGGCACTGCGCGTTGGCCCGCTGATCGACTGGGGCTTTGCCGTCAACGGGGCCGCATCGGTGCTTGGCTCGGTATTGGTCTTGTTTGTTTCGTTTTCATGGGGTTTCTCGGTTGCGCTGCTTCTGGCCGCTGTAGTCTATCTGATAGCTTTCATGCTCCTAAGCAGCAAACAGGCGTGGCTCGAGAAAGCCTAGATCAAGCGCTGATTCGAACAGAGTTGGGGATCTATACGGAGAGGCAGGGATTCGACTAAGGCGATTTCGCGTAACCTGCAATAGCTGAGCAAATTGCGCCAAAGTGGCGCTTTCTGAAGGGCTTAAGTAGGTCGAAGCAGATCGAAGTAGCAACAAGTAGCTGTAAGTACAAGCAAGCAGGCGGTTAGAAACGTGTTAGAAAGAGACGGGCGTTAGGCGGGGATGGACGAGGTCCACACGCTTCAGGATCAAACGGCGAACCCTCACGGAACGAGTCTCTCATCGTTTTTCGAGAAGCATCGTACTCCGAATTCTCGTAGATTCGCAAGACTGTCTGCTATGAACCGGATCTAGATTCGAATGGGCTCGAGCAGCATTCTTGCGTGGTATAGAACTACCCGGGTTCACTTTGGATTGACGCCAAACTCTTCGCTGCAATTTGTGAATCGTCAAAATGCATTCAAAATGTTCCGCTTGCTAAAGTTCTGCAGAGATCTAGTTAGGGGCGCACAGTGAAGCTGTTGGCGAAGGAGACAAACTCCTCTTGTTACGCAGCGACTTGTGAGCAGCAGAATCCGGTCTCCAGCGGAATCGTCGCAGCTACTCGAGGTCAGATCCCGCAGGTCCTCGAGACGGCCCGTGTTTGCCGCGCAATATGGTAGTTGCGGCGCTTTCGCCAGGGTTAGAGCACATGGTTGCCGATCAGCGTGGCATGCTAAAGCGCGGTTGACGTATCTGAACACATATTCTAGGGTCGCCAAGGAGATCTCGCGCCGTGGGGAAGCGGTCAATTCGCTCAAGTCCGATTCCCTTTCACACACCTGTGACTGGCAACAAGTTCTTAATTCTCGAATAAAGGAGCAATCCGGGCCGTGACCACCTTTCTCGATTTCGTGTCCACTACTTTCCACTCATCCGGTGTCTTACCGGCCTTAATTGAATACTCGCACCCAGCCACAACATCCAACTCAATTCGAATCATTTTCGAGCCGCTGGCTCCTTCTGTAACGATGTTCCTTTCGTTCGATTTCACCGGCAGTCGGTCGTTTGGCTCCAACGGTGATCTCTTATACCCTCCATCTCTTTCTGCAGTGATCTGCCTTGTTTTGCCAGGTTTGAGTGAATAGACGATCAGAACATGTGTGCCCTGAGACAAGCAAAGTGCGCCGAAATAGAGGTCGTCGACTTCGGCGTTGGTCACGTGGTATCCCATCAGCTTAAGCTCCGAACTGTCGACCGATGCAATAAACACATCTCCCTCCGGGATTATCGCTCCAAATCGGAAAGTGTCCACGATATCTTGCTCAAGACTCCAATAAAGCGAGTTCCTGTTTCTCTCGCCCGCGGTTAAGTTTGAGGCGATAGTACAGATAACTACAGTCCCAACTAACCAACCTCGGTTCAGACGATAGCTCCACGAGAACATTTCAAGCGCTATCACAATCCACCTCCATTTCAAACTTTGAATACGAGTCATTGCGCTGTAATCGCTACGACCAGTCGGCATGTAGCTCGGTTCGGCCATAGCATTTTTAGAACCCCTCCACCTTCCTTCGACTCCCAAGTCACTCTCCGACGCACAATCGAATAACCTGAAGACCCTCTTCAGCGAAACTCGAAATTATGCCGGAAACAAAGGCCAGTCTTGCAGTGAGAACGATTTCCATCACGTTTCTCCCGATGTCAAATCGGGCAAGCTCAGTCGGCAAAGTTGGATTGTTGAAGTCGAGCAGTTGAAGCCGCCAGATCACTTGATTGTCAACGATTCCATTCGTGACCAGTGCTACTGTGCCTGCCTCGGCGGCGATTGCCGTAACTGCAGCAACATCATCGCCAGTCCAATCTCCGACTATCCTCGGTGATCGCGGATCAGAGATATCAAATACATGCACGTCGTTAATACTGCTCACATAGACCATGTGTCCGCTGACGGCAACTCCTGAGTTGACCAAACCGCTCGAGATATGCGCGATCTGTTCGGGGGCGGCCGGGTTGTTGATATCGATAATGTGCATTTCACCAACAGGTTGAATGACGAAGGCGTAATTTCCTGAGATGGCCACGTCGGAGATTTGTAAAAGCTCTGAGTAGGTCCCCACGACGCTTGGGTGAACCGCGTCACCAACGTCGACTAAGTCAAGACCGTGCCCATACTCTGCAACAAGTACCGTCTTCCCCGAAATCCAAGCCCGGTTCATCACACTCGAGGTTTCTAAGACTCCTGTCAAGGTCGGCATTAGTGGATTGGAGATGTCAATAACTGCGAGTCCATCGGTGTTGCACGCAACAACGGCAATTCCGTCTCCGACGGCCACGTCTTCGGCATCGAAACCGGGAGTATCGACGCTGCCCAACAGTATTGGACGCTCCGGATTGCCTACATCAATCACCAGCAGGCTACCGCCTGATACCAGATAAGCTAGTCCTCCCTGGACGGCAATGCCTTTAGCTGAAGTGAAACCCGCGTTGTAGCTGCCGACAACTCCGCAGGCAAGAGTTTTCGCCGTGGCAATATTTGAGAGTCCGGACCAATTTTGTGCCGTGTCCGCTGCTCGAATACCAAAATAGTACCGCGTATCTGGCGCGAGTCCAGTAACAACGAAAGACTCGCCAGTGCCGGCAATCTGCGGCGACAACTGCATCTCAACGATGGTGCCCATCGGCCAATTCAGGTTGTCGATCATTACTTCAGAAAAGCGAATCTCGTATCGGCTTGCTGTGCCAACGCTGCCATCATCGCCTGGAGCGCTCCAGTTGAGCCTTATTCGATCGTAGGATGGATCTTCGGCTACCAGATCGACTATTGCTGACGGCGCTTGAATGTCCAGAGTCGGACCTGGGTCGCTGGATTTGTCTTTCGAACATCCCGTCATCATCGCTGTGAATGTCAGGACCAGACAGCCGCTTCTGGCGAATGTCGAGACTCCCCTTTCAAGCCTTGAAGCAATGTTTTTGTCCAATCTACTTCGCATATTCTGCTCCTATTCTAAGTGTCTTCCCAGATTCAGTGCTCAGCAACTCGGACAGGGCACCAGCCCACGACTAAAGATGCAATTCTGAGATACATGCCATCCGCGGTACTAAACATGCTAACAGCGTCGCCGCAAGCACACGGTGCGCCCAGAACATGCCAGCTCCCCCTATTCAGCCGGTAACTGGTGGAACCTCGGCCTCTCGTGGCAGTTTGTCCGACCGTCCCCGATGAGCTGAAACTGACATCGCTGACGCTGATTTCTCGGGCGGCAACCACCTGCCGTCTATTCTCCCTACATGCACGCGATGATAGGTCGGTTCTAGACGCCGTCTGAGAGCCGACACTCTCCCTGGCGCAGCACGTCGGGGGTGAACTCTGCTTTGCGGTTACACTATCTCTCGAGAGCCAGACAGTAGCCTATAAGCAGATCCTCCCAATTCGCTAGTTGGGGTCGTGCTGCAGTTTCATCTGAAACTTTATCTTCTTGAAGGAACCGAGACCTCTTCTTTGCCGATACCGCTCGAAGCAATCAGACGATTCAATTCCGCGATATCGCATTCTTGACGTTTGAGAGCAGTGCTCTGTTCCTGTATCATCTCAATTGCCTTATCGAGAAGGTCTCTTTGCAACTTCAAGTCCTTGGTGCGTTGCGCTAACGCCTGAATAGCAATCATCAAGACCCCCGCCATGTCTCCAGCGTTGATGGTGATTGAATCACCAATCTGCCCCATTCCATCTCTGCCAAAAGCGGCAAAAAAATCCTGAGCCATGGGACCGTAGTGTCTGAATCTCTTCGGGTCGTGCCCTTTGTAGTTCCAGCTCGTCAGATCCAAGGCTTCGATCTTTCCAAGAATTTCCTCATCGCTAACAGGCATGAAGTTTTCCTTCAAATTCCGATCGGAACACGCCGTAAAGGCTACTTGACCGCAGATGGACGTCACCGAGCTGTTGCCGAGGCGAATCTTGTTGCTGGCGTCGACAATCGCCCCATTGCCGACGGCAGTAGCGTTGATGAGAGTTCCCGAGGAGACGTCGGCACCGAATCCAATTGCTGTGTTGGCGCTGCCCGTTGTATTGGTCACAAGAGCACCGTAACCAGTCGCCGTATTGTCATTTCCGACCGTACTGTTGGAGAGGGCGTTCTGCCCGTGTGCCGTATTGCGGACACCGGTCGTATTTTCGCGAAGTGCTTGGTATCCACTCGCTGAGTTCTGAGTCCCGGTTGAATTGCTCTTCAGAGCCCACTTGCCCAGGGCTGTATTCGAACTTCCAGTTGTATTGCCTTGAAGCGCGCTCGAGCCGATTGCGACATTGTCCCCTCCGGTGGCGTTAGAATAGAGTGCTGAATACCCGTATGCTGTGTTGAGGCTTCCGGTAGTGTTGCTTTCGAGAGAGAGGCTGCCCGAAGCCGTATTGTAATTTCCTGTAGTGTTGCGCAGAAGCGAATGATATCCCGATGCCGTATTCTCAAAGCCGGTTGTGTTGTTCTGGAGGGCGGCTTCTCCGATAGAAGTATTTCCTGCTCCCGTTGAGTTCATGAGGAGAGCGTGGAAACCAAGAGCAGTATTGCTATTCCCTGTTGTGTTGTGCATAAGCGAGCTCGTGCCGCCGGCAGTATTATAGTTACCCGCAGTATTGTCATGCAGAGCATCGCTACCGATGGCAGTATTGAAGATGCCCGTCGTGTTAAAGAAGAGAGAAGAGTACCCGCAAGCCGTGTTGCTGCCTGCTGTGGTATTGCTGAGCAGTGCACCTTGACCAACGGCAGTGTTGTCACTGCCGGTTGTATTGTAAGCGAGGGCGGCATTCCCGACTGCGGTATTCTTAGTTCCAGTGCTGTTGTAATACAATGCGTCGCGGCCTAACGCGCTGTTGCTGAAACCGGTCGTGTTGGAGTACAAGGCCGAGGCTCCGCAGGCGGTATTATCGTCACCGGAGTTTGTGCCGTATAGAGCGTTCGCTCCGCACGCAGTGTTGCTGCTTCCGGTAACGCTCAAACTCAGGGCCTGCATGCCGTTTGCTGTGTTGTTTTGCCCTGTAGTATTTGCCGAAAGAGCAGAGTACCCGGTTGCTGTATTTCCTGTGCCGATGAGGTTTCGGGCCAACGCCGAGTTGCCGGTTGCTACATTTGCCTGGCCGGTAGTGTTGTCGGTAAGCGCTCCGGCGCCGAAAGCGGTGTTGGCAAAGCCGCTCGCATTACTGCTAAGCGCAAACGCCCCTCCGGCGGTGTTTTCATATCCAGTCGTGTTCGCTGCCAACGCAGAACGCCCCAAACCAGTATTGGCGATGCCCGACATGCCAAAATTGCCGGCGTCACGACCAATGAACGTATTTGCCGTACCATAGTCGTGAATGAATGCGGTACCACCTTTCAAGATGTTCCCATTGGTTGGAGTTGAGGGTGCCAGCCACAAGTTACCCGAAACTACTTCCAAGCTCCCTTTGATAGCCCCTCCTTGAGCGCTATCAACAGTCGCCACTCGAAACGCCCACGGCACCGTAACCAACGGGGTTCGTGGTGAGATTTCGGGGTCGAGGTTGACCGTAATCCCGAGCCAGCGAACGGTATCGACGAAGATTGTCTGATTCAGCTCGGTGCTCGGAGAGTGTTTTGATCCCAGCAGCACTTGAAACTGCCCGGTAGTGACTTGCACACCATTGTGTGTCTCATGCCAGATAATGCTTCCGCCAGTCTTCATGTTGTAGATTCGGAAGTTGAGGTTGTACACACCGTTCAGAGCATTACCCGACGCATCGGTCAGATACCCCTGGTAGTTTACCAGCGCCGGCGCGCCGCCACCATAGGCTGATATTGTCGCAGTCATGACAAGGACTGTCGCAAAGAAGTACGTACGAATGTAATTCACCATCTCCTCCAAGACTCTGGTGGGTTTAACAGATCAATCCAATACTTGCCAGTCTCGACGAACACTGCATCGAACTCTATTCCTTCTCTGGCTTCGGAAGGTAACGCACCGATGTGCGCGAGCAATGCGAAGGGCGTTTGGCGCTGCAGATTCGGCAAGCAGGCGATACTGAAAGCCGAAGGCTATCTGCTCGCAGCGCATAGTGCCGGTCCGCCGGCAAACACGTGATGTATGAGATAGACGGCATCGGTTATGTTCGCTTTTCCATCACCATTCAGGTCTCCCGAATGCAGATCCATGGGAGCAGCCCCGTCGGCAAAGAGATACTGAACGAGACTGACGGCATCGGCAACGGTAACTTCCCCTGAACCGTCCACGTCGCCACAGCGATAGACCTGTGACAATTTGAAGAGCCCCAACTCCCATTGGTCATCCGGAAGTTGACTTATTCCTCCCACGAATACATCTGGCGTATGTTGTGCAGTAATGAATCTCGGATAGTCCGAGAAATTGTTGTCGCCCGTAGCATCATAGAAGTGAAACCACTGCCGCTCTCCACGCGAATCATACTTTACACTGACAATGACAAAACTTCTTGGTATTGAGACCTGCGGGACGCTCTGTCCCGTGACATAAACATTGTCGTTGGAATCGAGGTCGAATGTAAGTGCGTAGTCCCACCCGGCAAACGATGGAATTCCATTGAAATGCTCGGTTCGCGTCCAGACAGTGTCTCCGGCAGGAGAGTACTTGACTGTGAAGAGACCATATTCTCCGTCAGCAAAACCTCCACCGCAAATGACGATGTCTCCATGGCTGTCGATCACTACCCTTTTTGGCCCGCGATTAGATCGGTACTTGGCAGGTAAGTACCTAGTCCAGAGCGAATCACCGTCGCAATTCAGTTTCGCGGTTCCATAACCTTGCCCCGGTATCAGCGAGGTGATCTCTCCCGTCACGTACACGTTCATTTCGTCGTCAATGACGAGGGCAAACGGTTCGCCGAGGTCAGACATATCCAATTGCGACGTCCATGCCATCGTACCGTCTTCCAGGTACTTGACAACAAGGTAGTCAAATCGGTTGCTGAGCAAGTTGCCCCCAAATGTGGATCCGGTCACGTAGACGTTCTTCGCTTTGTCTACTGCGATGTCGTGCGGATAATCGTAAGATCGACGTGGAATGTGCAAGATCCGAACCCAGGCGGTATCGCCGTTAGCGAAGAACTTGGCTGTTGCATAGCCAAATCCCTCGCAGGTCCAGTTTTCAAAAGGAGAACCCAGGTAGTATATGTTCCCCGTGTCATCCGACAGTAACTTCTGCGCAATGAACTCACACCCAGAGGGATTGAGGTCCCCCGTCCATCTAAACCAATTCGTGTTGCCCTCGGGATCTACTGAGAGCAGATATCCGTGCCCGCCCGTGTCAGGGAATACGCTTCCAATACCGGCCAGCACACAAGTCCCGGAAGAATCAATGGCCATTGCTCTGACATCGGCCCAAACGAGACCAAAGTCGCCGTGCGTTCTTGACCAAAGAAGGTCTCCGACTGACGAGTACTTGATGATTACAACATTGGACTCCCTACTGGCATGCGAAGAAGCGTAAAAGTTCCCGAAACCATCGGTATCAAAATGTGTAAACATTTCTGCTTGAGCACTCTGGGCGTAATATGAGGCGCCGATAGGAACCGTAACTCGCCACGCCGTTCGCACGGTGTCCTGTGCCAGGGACTGCGATTCCCAAGCGGCAATGATCGCCGAGAGTTGGAACACCACTGCCAGGAAGGTCATTCTTGCTTGTTTCCGAAGCGCACGCACTCGCAAACCTCCTAACACGCCGCGCAAGGCGCGGGTCCACCGGCGAAGATGTAATTGATCAGATAAACCGCATCCGAAATCGTAACGATGGAATTGCAGTCGGCATCGCCATTCAGCAAGGGATTCGGAGCCGGCCCGCCGGCAAAGATGAAATTTATCAAGTAGACGGCGTCAGATATCGTGGCAATCCCATTGCCATCGGCGTCACCGCAGGTGGGGATCCGCAACTTGGCAACGAATGCGTCAAGGTCCGAGCCGCCAACACCATCGTATGGATTCACTATGGGAAAGTTGCCAGAGTAGGTATCACCACAAATATAAACGCATTCACCAGACGAGTTAACGCCGACGCTAATGGACTGGGCGACGTCCTGCTGCGTACCACCCAAATAGGAACCGTAATGAAGAGTTGCAAGGGAAGGGTCAAGTTTCGCAACGAAGATATCTTCGGGGCCGTCCAAGGAGGCGTCGATTGCGTTTTTGAGCGGGAAGTCCGGGGAGCGGGTTGACCCCGCAACATAGACGAGTCCGGCATCGAGCGCCAGACTGTTCCCTGCTCGATATGAGTTTTCCCACGAGAAATATTCGTCGTTCTGACCACCAAGATAGGTACATGCCAACAGCACGTTTCCCGAACTATTGAAGCGAGCCACAAAGGCGTCTCGTTTGTCACGGATTTCATCAAAGGATCCGGTCGTCGCAAGTCCGTCAGAGGCCGCGGACCCGTAGACGACGATATCGCCAGGGCTTGAACTGGTGTCACGGCATATCGACTTGCCAATGTCCGGGTACGGGCTGCCGGCATCATTGGCGCCTCCAAAGTATGTGCTAAGAATGGGATATAGTTGGCCATTTCCGGCAACCGCGAATTGGCAGACGAAAGCATCACCATAGTTGTCAGCAAGCGTCTGGTCGTAGGCGTTTGCTGTAGGAAAGTTGCTTGAGTTCGTTGTGCCAGTGAGGCACGGTGTGCCGACGCTGGTCCATTGGCTAATCCCAAGTCCACGGTCAGTCTGTGTTCCACCAATATAGGTGCTGTAGATCGGTGCTGATGGAGGCACCCAGAAGGGCGATTCCCAGCGAAGTCTGGTGCAGAATGCGTCAGACAGCCCATTGTGAGTAGCATCAAACGCATTTGCGGTCGGAAAATCGGAAGACGATGTGCTGCCCACCACTATCACATCGATCCAACCTTGGGACTCAGTGATTCTAAGCGAGGCGGCAAGTCCCTGACCATAGTCCCTTCCGGTACCACCCAGGTACGTGCTCATGAAGAGCTCATCACCATCCCTACTGAGCGCAGTTGCAAACGCATCTTCCAACCCGTTATGCGTATTATCGTAGGGCAACATACGGGGAAACCCTCCAGCGTCTGTATACCCGGTGAGCAAAATGGCGTCGTCGGCAATCGCATCTATCAGCAAGTCGCAAATTGTTTCGTCACCGAAGCCTCCAATGAAGGTGCTGAAGACAAGTGCAGAGCCTGCCGGATTGAATTTGGAGACGAATCCGTCTGTGGGTACATTGTGCGTCAGATCGAAGGCGCCTGACGTCACCGGAAACAGCGCCGAACTTGTGGAGCCCGCAACGTAGACTGTATCCTGAAAGACCCGTACTGCCGTTCCTTCATCTCCGCCCGCGGCACCTAAGTACGTACTAAACACGAGGCCCGGCGCTAACGCGATTGCCTGCGATTGGTCTTGACCGCCGTAAAACGCGAGTCCCAGAGTGCTGCTGTCCAAAAGGCGTGTACATATCCCTCTGATTCTATTGTCACCGCTGGTTGAGCCGTGGACTGGCGGCGCCATCGTCTCAAGGTCACCCCAAGGAGTTTCGAGCTGCAGCTTGCCGTCGCCGTCGATCAGTAGTGAAGACACGTTGTCATACACGATTAGCACTTGGCCCAGGTCGGCACCGGGAGAAATCTCAAGCTTACATTCAAGCTGCTGGTTGGCATTCGCGAATGTTAGATTGATACCATCAAAGATGTTTTCATAGGTGATCGATTCGTAATTCGGAACGTCAGTACGCCACTTAGCTGGATCGTCACCAAGGAAATAGTTGCACTTGTAGTCGATGAGACGGTCGGCGCGTACATGAACATCTGGGTTGAGATTTTTGAAGCGTGCCCTTATCATCAAAACCTCGTATTCGGCGGGCGCGGGAATCGCTTCCGCCACCGACGCCGCGTCGAAAGGCGAGGTTTCTGGGGTGCTCTTTCCTCGTGTGAACTGGTAATAGACTCCGTCTTTCGCAAACCAGTAGACCGTACCCCGATCGCTGGCGCGGAACAGGATTTCGTCGGGCCATTGCCCCAGGTTTTTTGTGAACGTCGCCGGCATCTCGGTGAGATAGCGTTTTGCTTCGACCATCGTGCCGGCCGTCGTTGCGGCTGAAGTCCCCATGAGCATTAGGCTCATTGCAAGCATGCTTAACTTAATCCACCTCTTCATGGAGGATTTCTCCTTAGCTGCATTGGTGACGTGCATCAATTCATAGTCCTTGCTTCTCAAGGCCAATATCGGCCACTCTTTAACTCAGGCGGCTCGGCCTCAAGGCAAGTCCCTTTTTGCCGCCGCTAACAGTGCGGGGGTGGTCCGCCTGCGAAGATGTAATTAATCAGAAGGACGGCGTCAGATATCGAGATGAGATCATTGCCGTCTGCATCCCCCCGGCACAGCGGATAGGGTGCAAGACCACCACCAAAAATGTAGGTGATCAGGAAGACGGCGTCCGAGATAGTGAAAAAGCCATTGGCATCAGCATCCCCGCACAAGCTGCATGCCGTCGAGTCAGTGGGTTGCCAGTAACCTGAACCCATCCGGTAGTTCCCCGAAGTTCCGAAACCGACGGCAGCCTGACCAACTGTTCCGGCGACTTGATATCCGGAGGAAGTGCCAGTCTCGTTTCCGCCTGACGCAACGACTTCCCAGTCTATTTTCTTCGCCGCAAATGCTTCGGTGTGCCCTCCGACCAGGGTGTCGAACAGAATCACCATGGCGACGCCGACCAAGTTACAGAGAGTATTCGATGTCATTTCGGAACTCCTCCAGTCACGGGTGAAGCCAACTGTGGCGGCTGATGCGAGTTGAAATCGATACCTTGCTCCGCCGGTTTGCGAAAGGCATCCGGGTGAACAAATAATCCGCGTTCTTCGGAGCGCTTGTCGACTTCTATCTGGATGCGATTTGTATTTGCGAACGGATCTTGTCGAATACCGGTTACTTGCCAGGATGCTCTTGTGTGCGGCTTATCGGTCATGATGACGAAACGGTTATCGAGGATTTCGTCCACCACGACAGCCTGCGCGAAGCCACCAATCACGGTGAGTTGATAACGAAAGTACCGGTTGAGGGCGCCAAACCAATCCGGCAAGACAACCGTCGCGTATCCGTTGTCGTCGGCCACCGGATCGGCGTTGCTGTCCATAAGACGACCTTGATAGCTGATTTTGGACGGGGCCGTGGCTGTGGCAGTTTCCATTGAGAGCAGAATGCTCACAATGCTCAAGAGCCTGAGAGATTTCACAAAAGACATTTCGTACCCCATCACATTCACTTCCTAATGACGAACCTGTTCGTGGTGTAGCAGATCTTGACTATTCCCCACTTGAGTCCGGGGCCCGTCACATCGGCGGGGATGTCCGCTCGCACGACATATGTCGTATCGGAGAGGTCGGGAATGTTCTGGCTCAGCGAAACGGAAAGCTTCTGCCATCCTCCAGCAGACCCGGACGAAGTAACAGAGGCGAGTGAAACGGGAGCCGGTTGATTCGAGGCATTGTGAACAATTCGAAACAGTGTGAACGTAATATCCTGGCCAACGTAACTGTCATCAACAAAGGCTTCCATACCTGTAATTGTGGCGCCAAGCGGGAGGTGTGCCTCGGCGTAAAGCGAAAAAGCAAGTCCATTGAGGGACCAAGCGTAAATCTGTCCAATTCCACAGTTGTAAGTATAGTTATCAGCGCCATTGCTCTTCACCCAACCTCCGCACGGTGGGATGACATAGCATTCGGTTTTGTTTGGGAATGTGAATCCTTCGTGATTCAGCTCTATCCAGTCGAGCGTATCGAGGCCGGGAACTCTGAGTTCACCCGCCGAAGTGATGATGTCGCCGCTCACGCGGTTGCTGACGAACGAATGCGGCGAACCGCCCAGTTGCGTGCGCGGGGAAATGGTCTGCCCGTCAACGACAATTTCGAGCCAGAGTTCGCGCTCAAACAAGCTGTCAGCAAAGGGGATTATGGAACCAAGCTCAACCGAAAACAGGCCCGCTGCCGAGACCGAGACGCTCGGATGCGTTTCCGACCAGAAAAGTGATCGCGCACCGTCGCCCGACTTACTGGGGGAATCGTACAGCGCGAAAACCATCGGAACGACCGCCTGTTGCGTCCCTCCCGTGGAATCGTAGAGTACTGCTTGATAAGAAATGATTCTCGCCTGGCCCGTGGCTGCAAACAAGGTCATAAGCAACAGACCACTAAGTGCAACGAGATGCTTCGATCCTGTCATACGCGTTCTTCTCCAATCTGCTTTCAACCTCTTGTGGGCCGATCTGCAGCCCGTTAACAATTACCCGTTGTCTCTTGAAGACAGTCTAAACCTCAGGTCCTGCTGTTCCCATCGGCTCAGCCCCGGCAGCACCATTACACGGAGCCAGGATTATTGCCACTGCCTGTAGTCGAGATAGATCCCGGATCGTCTGGGGCAACCCCTGCAGTGATTCCTCCCGTCGGTATTTGATCACAGTTTTGCGTACCTCAATTTGGCACCCGATCATAGTATCGATCCTCCCTCTTGTTCACGCCGCGGCGACTGCCCCCGCTTTGAGTCACCGCGGCGTGTTGATTGACAGCCGGCTTCCACTCATACCTCACCGACGCTCACAGTGAGCCGCGAGTCCTGCCGCAACCCTCAGTCTGCCTCGACTCGGGTGAACCGAGCCGATATGATGAAAACCCAGGACTAGACTGCTACACTACTGATGATCCGTTCGCGATCGTTGATGGTTAGGGTGTTTTCAGTCCTGTTTTGCAAGTCTTGTATTAGGTTGGTATGATTTCGAAGGATTCTGTTACAATGAAACTGAGTTTTGTTTGCAGTTTTCGTAAAGCAGGAGCACCCACATTCCGCTTGCCAGACACCGAATGAGTCTGCAAATTGGAAATGCACAAGTTTCTAGCTGACAGATTGACAACGGCTTAGACAAAGGTGACTTGCCTGTCTGGTTGAAGCGAACTCGACTGGTACGCTAACTTGCATGAACGACGACCGCGGTATTCTTAACGCATTCCTAAATCGACTTCTTGAAGGTGAGCGAGAGGCCGTGGCCGCGCTCTCAGTCGCTATCACTCGCTACCTTTACCGATTCGGTGGGCACCGGCTCGGAGACCCGGAGAATATTAAGGCTGATGTTGTGACAGCCGTAATTCTGAATTTGCAGCGTCAATCCTTCACGGGTGAGAATCTGAAGCAGTTCAACGCCTACGTGCGTTCAATCGTTCTCAATACCGTGCTCAAAGATATTGACCAGGAACGCCGGATCGATTTCGGCAACTACTCCGAGATTCATGAACCGCAAACCGGCGATCAGGGCGACGCGATCCTGGATCGTGAGACCGTCAGATTTGTTTTGGATAGAATCGACCCAAAATGTCGTGAACTCTTGACACTGAAATTCTTGCAGGATCTAGGCAATGCAGAGATTGCGGCCCAACTCAAACTCCGCGAAGTCACAGTGCGCGTTCGTATTTATCGTTGTCTGGAGTGCACGCGCGAGATCATGAAGAGACATGGACTATTGTAACGATATGCAGAGACCTAGTACCATAATAGTGAAGGATCGCATTTGACCAATGGCGTGCAATGATCCTCGCTATCAATTACTGCTGGCGGATGCCGCACTGGGACGGCTATCGTCCGGCGAGAAATTCCAGTTCCGCAGTCATTTGCGGCAGTGTGAATCCTGCCGTGAATTGTTGCTCGCGGGTGCAACTTTAGCGGGAAAAAACACGGAGGATCTCCTGAACGACAGCGCTGCCCACATTTCAGAGGCCGAGCTAAACGACTATTATCTCGGCACATTCGTTGGCGATCCGCAACGACTTTCCGAAATCGCCCGCCACCTCGAAGCGTGCGCAGAGTGTCGCACTGAGCTTGAGTTGCTCATGGACATCGAGCGTCAGATTGAGCTGGTTGCGCAACGCGAGCGCCGCACCGAAGCGATTCCTGCAGCGCCTCGCCCAACCCGGCGCCGGATCCTCGGAAATCCAACGCTTGTCTTTACTCTGCTTCTGGTAGTCGCTGTGCCCGCCGTCTGGCTGCTCCAGAGGAATCAGACACCAACGCCCGGTGGGAGTGTTGAGATTCCTCAAGCCATTGAGCTCCATGAGACTGCTCGCTCGTCGGGAAACATCCAAACCGTGTACCGTACCAGCGCCGATCAGTACCTGCACCTGCGTTTCCCGGTGCCGCATCGGGTTCAAACCCACACCTATCAGATCACTACAACGGCTGCCGTTTCGGTCGAGTCGTGGTTGAATTTCGCCGACGCCGGAACGATCGATGCGCTTATTCACCTAGGTTCAGTTCCGGATGGACGCCTTACCCTCTTGGTGCAAGAAATTGACTCGCAGAATCGTGCAGATACTCTCCAGGTTCCTTTTACCATCCAGCTCGAGACCATCCTGAAGTGAGACCCTTTCGGACTGACACTTGAGATTGCTGGTCAGTTCCCGTACACCACAAATGCACCCCAGGAATACGGATGCTCCGGGACTCCAGCCTCTCGCTGTGACCGCAAGGCTTGCCGTTGTGCACTGTGCAGAGCGGACGAAAGCCCC
Source organism: uncultured Ignavibacteria bacterium (assembly GCA_964576925.1). GTDB lineage: Bacteria > Zixibacteria > MSB-5A5 > CAIYYT01 > CAIYYT01 > JADJGC01. Next base: position 501,298 of record CAZNWJ010000001.1, read on the forward strand.
CACTGCACTCCTTGATAGAATTGGCGCATCAAACGCGCCGTGGATTGGTCGGGGATCTCCCAGAGAGTGCTGATCACGGATTCTGCGCCGGCTAACTGAAAGGCGCGGCGGAGTCCGAATACACCTTCACCGGCGCTGATCTCCCCCAGACCCGATTCGCAGGCGGAGATGACTACGAATCTGGTCGTATTCAAATTCAGATGGACGATTTCCTCAGCGACAAGAATGCCATCTTCAAGTTCGCCTGTCTCGCTCTCCGGTAGTGATGCTGCCGCGCCCGCAAGTAGCAAACCGGTGAGTAGGTGCGGATATTCTCTAGCCACAGTGCGGGAGACACCGGAAAGGCAACCAGAGTCCCATCGAAACGCATGGGTCGCAAGATGGATGGCCACGTTGCCCGGTGCCAGTCTTTTGAAATTTTCTTCAGTTGCGTTGTCATCAAGCAGCGAGGTTGTCGGACATCCGGCTGTGTGACTCCAGCAATCCATAACCGCACCTACTTCATAGCGTGAAGCCGGTAGCGGAGCTACCGCCGTGGACGCGATTGGACAATGGCGCGCTAGCGAACGCGATATTGATGACGACGCGAGCGCATAGGTCGCAGCCAGCTTTGACTGCTGCGTTGACGCAATGGGTGATCGCTGCCTTTTCTCGAAAGCAGGGTCGCCGACGGCCAAGAGACTCCCCCGCACTTCGCTCGCGGGCGGAAGCTGGAGAATATCTCGCATGGCGTTTACGTATGAAAACTCATATTTCTCGACCAGATAGCGCGAAGCACTGTCGGGTAGCGCAGCAAAGGATACAAGGTGCAGGGCTGCATCCGGAGAGATGAAGACCCGACCAGATTCCGGCAGTAGTGCTTCGAACGGCGACCAGATCAAGTCTTTGATCTGTTGCGCCAAGGTTAGGTACATAAGTAGATCTTCCGAGTTGATTTGGCCGTCGCTGTGTGCCAGATAAGTGAAATGTCTTTGCAGGCTCGCGACTAAACTGTCAATCAGCGCTGCCGGTCCGAGTTGATACAAACTGACTCGACCGCGCGTTGAAACAATCGCCGCATAACACGGCTCCGTCGCCATCCTCCCCAAACCACACGCATCGAATCGGACGTAGTCGATGCTTGCCTTGTCATCGCCCAAAATTGCTGTCAACTCATCGAAGGACAATCGTGCACGCGGACGGCCGACGATGCCCACCTCCCTGCTGCTGGACAGGCGTTCTTCCAGGACTTGCTTAGCACCGGCCAATCTGCGGATCTGGCGATCAAGCCCGACGGCGTTCGTGTCGCGAGTCGCAGTCAGGTACAGCCGCGACAATCTCATATCGGTGTCGTTGAGCGAATCGATCAACGCCCTGGTTCCCGCGTCGGCGCTGGTGCGCAGTTGATGCTGCCTAAGAAACGCTACATCAAGAATTGCCGACTTGGTGCCGACCAACTCGGAGAGCAGATTCTTCTCATCGGCCGAGAGAAGTGCCGGCGCTTGCCTCACCCCCTGGCCGGACTGATTCGATACCAACCCGGTCATCCGCAGGGTCAGGCAGCGGTCGCGAATGGCGCGCAGTTTCTGTCCGTAAGCGACAGCAAGCCGCTCCGGCATGACGGCGATTCCGTCGTAAAAACTCGAGAGTGATATCTGAAACGACTGCTGATAAAGGGAGTCCGCCGTCTTGGTATTGGCCAGAGCAAGCTGAATATCACCGCGCTGCATCAGGGCTTCGGCAACCGCCGATGTCGAGGTCATCTCGTTCTTAGCGGCGATCTGCGTGAGCAAGCCGAGCAAGCTGTCGGCAACGGCGAGTTCCTGCTGTGCTGCTTTGTTCGCCGCCAGCCGCTGGAGCGGCTCGATTAGTAACATTGAGTGGAAACCAAAGGCAGCAGCACGCTTGCTGATCACCTTCACGATCAAGCTATCTGACTTTGGATACTGACGGCGCATCGACAGTAGCGAGGCTTCCGCCAGTAGCAGATCGAGGGGCGGATCGTCTCCGTGGATATCCGATAGGCGACGCGCCTCCCGCAGCGCTTTTTCAGCCGCGCCAAGCTGACCAAGCTTCAGATGCAATTCGGCAAGCTGGAGGGTGCCGTTGATGACGGCAGGATGATCCTCGCCAAGGAACTCCCGCCGCACAGCCACAACTTCCCTCAGCATTCTCAACGCGTCATCGTCGCGCTCCCATTCGATGTAGAGATCCGCCAGATTCTGCAGAACGGCAACCGTGGTCGCGTCATCGCCCCCCAACACCGACTCAAATCGCGTCCGGGCCTCGCGCCAATAGGGTTCGGCCGCGCTGAGTCGTCCCTGGTCAAAACACACACGCCCCAATGCGTTCAGGTTTGCCGCAATATCCGGATGGTCCGCCGGAAGTGCTTTACGACGAATCTGGAGTGCCACCGCCAGCAAAGACTCAGCTTGCGCAAAGCGGCCTGTCTGGCGGTACAAACCCGCCAAGTTCGAGAGCATGGCCGCTACTTCCTGGTGTTCCTCGCCCTGAGTTTTCCTCCTCAACTCCAAGGCCTTGGTCAGCAGACGATCCGCGCGCGCGTACTCGCCCCGCTGCAACGCAATGTTGCCGATCCGCGAGATGCTGCCTTGCGTTTCGATATCTTCTTCCGCCCGTGTTGCAAGATTAATGTCATACGCCTCCTGCCAGCATTGCTCGGCCAGCTGATTGTCACCGCGACGCCGGTGATAGTCCCCTAAGCGATTTAGAACGTACCCTACGATCGGCGCATCCGTCGCCACGTATGCGCGGGCTATAGCCAATGCCTCCTGCCCGAGCTGAATCGCCGAATCCTGTGTGCTGCGCCCCTTCTGGAAATTCGTAAAGGTGACTTTCGATGCACCCTCGGCCAGATCCATCAACGCTACGATGACCGTATGCGGGTCGCCAACGGGCCGAGCGCGCCATTCCCCGGCGATCTGCTCGTGTACCTTCCAGGCGTCTTCGATACGGAGCAGGCGAATATAGATCTTTGCCAGCTCGCGCAGGTAGCTATAACGGTAGAACTGTTCACGTTCGGCGCTACTATCGGCGAGTGCAACTTGCTCCAGCGAATCGGCAATCGAGAGATCCCCGTTCTTTCGAGCCAGAATCGCGAGGCGCCACCCCAGGTTTCGCCGCGCGATTGTAGCGGTCGGCCACAAACTGACGGCCAGGCTGTCGGCCAGCAGCCAGTGCATCTTCGCCTCAGCTACTCGGAGATCCCGGAAATAGTAATCGCCGAGTGCCAGATGAATCACGTACTTAGCGGTGTCCTCGAGTGCGGATCCGGAATCGTGCTCCGCCAGTACGTTGAGCAACGCCGCTCTGGCTGAGTCTCCGTGCCATACGGCGCGATGATCCTGAAACGATACATCTCGCGCCAATCGTTCGGCAACATCGATTGAGTCAACCCAGTCAGCCTTGATCCCGGCTTCAGCCGCCTGGACGGTTGGAGTCGCACTGAATGCGCACACATGCAGCGACATGAGAATTGAAGCAAACCAGTTTGAAATCGAGACTGCCACAGACTTCAACCTTTTGTGACTGAACCAGGAATTGATTAAGACCAAATTAATCTACGTTATCGCGTAAGTCAAGGACTCTTCACGCGAGTGCGATGGGGAATTGAATGGTTCCGCTTCGATTGTAGTTGCCAGTGCGGTTTCGAGCCCTGGGCTGCTGATCACCTGCGCGTAGCCAGATTTGGACGGGAACTACCATTTAATGTTGTTTTGCTCAGAGCTGGCACGCGTCGCTCAGACGTGATCCGCTGCAATAATCTGTGGACAAGTAATCGTTCCGCCTGTATGATACTATCTTCTGTTGGCAGCCGGATTCACGTCAATATCCAAGAAATTCGCGTGCACACTGGTGTCACTCGGCGAGTACGCAGGCCAGGGCACCGGACGTTTCACATAGGCTAAGGTGAGGTATGGAGAGGATTGGTGAATATGTGGTAGTGAGGAAGCTGGGAAGCGGCGGCTTTGGCGTGGTCTATCTGGCCCAAGAGGCCAACAACGGTCAACAAGTGGCCATCAAGTGCCTGCATCCCGTGCTGCAAACCGACCCGTTGTTCCGACGGAAATTCCGAGCTGAAGTCTCGGCACTGCAGCAGCTGTTTCACCGCCATGTGGTCAGATTCATAGGCGCCGGTGAGTCAGCGTCCCAACTTTATATCGTAACAGAGTATCTCGACGGGGAGTCGCTGCGCGAAGCACTAAAACGCGGGGCGCTGGCGTGGCGTCTGGCGCTTGATCTCATGCAGCAAGTTGGCAGTGCATTGAATGCCGCTCACCAACTCGGCATTGTACATGGCGATATCAAGCCGGAGAACGTCATTGTGATACCCGAACGCGGGGCGGTATTGCTCGATTTCGGATTGGCCCGCGTTGTCGATGATTCGGGCGCGACGCGGACAGCGCAAGTCATGGGTACCTGGAGATACATGGCTCCCGAAAAGCTGCGCGGTGAACGCGGGGATCACCGGTCTGATGTCTTCTCCTGCGGTATCCTGCTCTACGAATTGCTTACCGGTTCTCGCCCCTTTGGCGGTGAATATGATGCTGCAGTCGTCTATTCGATCCTAAACGACGAGATGCGGCCAATTGACTGCCAACGCCGCCATATTCCCGAGCCGGTCCGCGGCATCATTAATCTAGCGCTACGGAAAGATCCGGCGCAGAGGTATCAGGACCTCGAAACGTTCATCGCCGACCTTAAGACTGTGGCGGAGGGAAAGTCGATTGCGCACCTCGAAGCTGAATCTACAAAGACTTCGTTACCGGAGTTGCGCTCGCTAGCAGTCCTCTTACCGCGCAGCATTAGCGGCGTTGAGTACAATTACTTGGCGTTCGGAATCACGGAGGAGCTTGTGGCCGGCCTGGCCCGCGTCTCCGCCTTGCGAGTCCCTCCCATGCGGTCTGTCTTGGCGCTTCAGGGCAGTGAGCTCGGATTGCGCGAAATCGCATCTCAGCTTGGTGTGCGATTGCTCATCGACGGGACAATGACGGTTCTTGATTCAATGCTGCGACTGTCATTGCAATTAGTGGACCCGGAAGCTGATCGCGTGCTGTGGTCGACGAATCGCGCGTTTCGACTATCGTCCCTGGTCGAAGCGTGCGCGCAAATGCTGCCGGACATCTTCGCCGTTCTGGGAATCTCGCCGGATCAGGTAACCACCCGAACGCCGGTCAAACCCGGAACCGCGCCCGGACTGAGCGGGTACGAACTCCACCTTCGCGCCAGGTATCTTTTCGAGCACAAGACCTCGGCGGAAGATGTCCAAGTTGCCGCCGGACTCTTTGAGCAGGCGATTGCCCGCGATCCGTCCTTTAGTGCTTCAATCATTGGCCTCGCACGCGTACTCATTCATCAGGGCTTCGCGCAACTCGCCGTTCAGAAGCTGGAAGCTCTGGCCGCTTCACGAACCTCCTCTCAGCAAGATGACGAGGGCGCTGAGATCGAACTCGCATTGGCTGATGCGAAGTTTCGTCTCTCCGACTGGAGAGGTGCCAACGAGCATGCCGTCCGCGCGCGCAACATGGCCATTGCCGGCGCAAACCTTGAACTGGAGGCTAAGGCGTTGACAATTCTGATCGACATTTATGAGCCGCAAGCGGAGTATGATCACGCGCTGGCGCTGTACCAACGGATCGTACGAATCAACCAGCAGCGTCGGCGTCGAGACAAACTCACTGCAGCTGTCAAGTCGATAGCTGTGCTGCACCATCATCGCGGTCAGTATGACCTCGCTCTACATCACTACAACGAAGCGCTCGAATTGTGCCGTCTGCAAGAGCAGATCGATATCGAAGCCAAGCTCTTGAACAACATTGGTCTTGTCCACCATCATCTGGGTCGCGAGGCGGAGGCTGCTGATTGCTTCGAGCGCGCCCTGGCTATCCACAAGCAGATTGGGGAGTTTGGCAGCGTTGCGGTGAACCTCAACAACTTGGGTGTGGTCCGGTTTAGCGCCGGGGACTACCAGGCAGCCCTCAGCCTCTTCGTCGAGGCTGAGAAGACGGCCGAAGACGTCGGCGACCGGAAGAACTACTCCATGGCCCTGGAAAATCAGGGGAAGACTCATGCGCTTTTCGGCAACTACGAGCAGGCGCGGCAGCTCAACGAGACCGCGCTATCAATAGCAATGGAACTCGGGTTTCAAATTGTTGCCGTCATGGCCGAACGCAATCTAGGCGACATCTGCCTCTATCAGCGAGAATTCACAGGAGCGGATACTCATTATACTCGGGCACTCAACGCTGCTGAAAGCTCCGACCTCAAACACGAACAACTGATCGTGCTTCTGTCACAAGTGAAGCTGCTGGAGCGACAAAGGGACTTCAATACCTGTCGGCACCTCGCGGAGCAATCAGTGCGACTTTCACGCGAATTGCGCATGCGGCGCCACGCTCTCATGGCATCAGCATATCGTGCCTATGCAGACCTCCGAATCGGGGGTAATCCCGGTCTGATCCGGAAGCTCGAGGCGATCACAAAGAATCGTACGATCAACACCGAACCTCCTTACCAAATCGCGGCGCTACGGATTCTCGCGATTGCCTTGAAGCTAGGTGGCGACGAAGGTTTGGCTCTGAAAGCGTCCAATACTCTGTCCGTAGCGATGGAGCTTGCCCAACGATTCGGACTGCGGTACGAAATCGCATGGTTGAGTGAAGAGTCGGTGGTTTGACCCGCGAATTTTGCAGGCTGGCTCTGACTATTCGCCGACAGCCCAGTCGCATTTAAGTCCGTTACCGGCTCTTATTGCTGAGTATCCCTAACCCGCTCCGAAGATGTGCATGCTGAAGTCAGTCGGCACAGCACTCGCCCGTTCCCTCGATCAAACTCAATCTTCGGTTCAAGACCTGCGTTTGGGGCTTCTTGCATCCGAACTGTAACAAATCGAAGTCGATCGGGACTATCTAGATAGGAGCGGGAGTTCGGACATCAAGGGTTTCCTGTACTTCTTGAAAATGACTCGCCGTCCGCCAAGCCAATTCCATCTCAATTCAAATTCGGAGGTAACCAAATGCGCATTCACTCTCTGGTACTCATAGCATGGGTGTTGCTCGCAGCCACCAGCTACAGACCGGGAACGGCAGCCATCATGAGCTATCAAGGTGTCTTGTACGATTCGACCGGTGGCACCCAACAATTGACGGCCTCGATGACATTTAAGATCTACGACTCACCGTCAAAAGTGATAGCCGGTCCGGATGTGCTCTATTGGACCGAGGTGTTCCCGTCCGTCAGCGTGGCTCAGAACGGTACCTTTGCGGTAGAACTCGGCAGCTCGATGCCCATTCCTGACAGCCTCTTTGAGCGCCAAGCCTGGCTCGAGGTTATCGTAAACGGTGAGGTGATGACTCCCCGGACGCGACTGGGATCTGCACCAAGTTCATTCACGACCAATCGCGTTATTGGTGATTTCAGAAGCTATCGCGGAGGTATCAAGCTTACGGACCCCTTCGACACCAATCGGTGGGTCGATCTCGGCGTGGGCGGGCTCATCATCCCGGTCGATACATTCTACTACCCTATTCCTTCTTCCGGAGGGTGGGTGCCGGCAAACAACACAACGCCATACCTAATCGCCCCCGGCTTCGGGACGATTGTCGCCTACGGCACCGGCAGTTCTGATTCGGCCTTCTTTTTTGCCGAGGTGCATCTTCCAGATGGCGTTAAGGTTATTGGTCTGCGAGCCTATATGAGCGATGATGACCCCTCTTCCAACATCAGCTTCACGTTTGCATATCGAGGCGGTACCGTGGCCACTAACATCGCGACGCTTTGGTCATCGGGTTCTTCGGCGGCGTGGCATGAGATTACGACAAGTCTGAATCACACGATACAGAATGCGCCGGCTCAGGCTTACTTCGTAATGGCGGTCCCGCGCGGAAGCGCTAACGCCTGGGGTAATGTCACCCTCATGTGCACACGCAACAAGCTCTACTAGGTTGAAGGGGCGAGAACTCATATGCTTAATACAAAGTTTCGCATTGCTTTGGCCGCGGCGCTCGCGCTCGCTGTGGCTTGCTACGTCTGCCCAACGGCAACGGGTGAAACGACAGCTTATCAAGTCGGCTGGCAAGTTGTCGCAGGAGGAAACACGAGTGCTTCTTCAGTCAGCTATCGCCTCGAAGGCACCGTTTCGCAACTCGCGGTCGGACCGATTTCTTCGAGCACGTATTCGATCCAACAAGGCTTCTGGAATCCCGGAATCTCATATCTTTGTGGTGATGCAGATGGCTCCGGTTCCGTCTCAGTTTCCGATGTGGTTTATCTGATCAACTACATCTTCGCCGGTGGTATGGCGCCATTCCCACTGCAGGCCGGTGATGTCGATTGTACAGGCATAATCAACATTTCCGACGCAGTCTACCTGATAAACTACATCTTCGCCGGCGGGGCACAACCATGCGCAGAGTGCTCGTAATTCCGCCTCTTCGATGAGAACGCTGGATGCGGGCATCTCGCGTGCAGCTCCTTGTAGTGACGCCCGAATTGTGAGGGACGCGACACAGGTAACAGTGATCGGAGGTGATCTATGCCAAACGGTGGAGGTGACAATTGCAGCACTTGCAGATTCAACCAGGCCAACCTTGGCAAGGCGGACTTGCTCCCTCGAGACGGGAAGCATGAATACTGCACCATCCGCAAACTCGACATCGAGTTCCCTTTCCACACTTACTGCAGCAATCACCAAGATAACAACCCATTCCTGACCGAGCTGCCACGCGGTTCCGTCTGGGCGGATGATCCACAGTTTCTCAGAAAGGCGGAATTCAGGTGGCACTCAAGCCTGCACCCGGCCTTCTTCTGCAGCGACGGTGAGGTATATGCGGGGCGTGTGCCATTCTTCCATGGCCAACGGCCAAAATTGCAGTCGGAAGTACGGGAGTGCGCAACCTGTAGCGAGAACACATCACCGGTGATGTCCGTCCAGAATCCAACTGCTGCGTATTTCTGCAGCGCTTCACATTACTTGACTTACTGGTTGCAGTCTGCAATTGAAGCTCGTCCGTACAGGGTGTCCGGAGCTGAATATGAGGCTTCGCTGGTGGAATCCATCGGATCGCTGCTCATCAGGGTTTCGTTGCTGATCGGACGCCATGAAGTCTTGACCAGTGTCGATGAGTCGGAGTTTGGGAGAGGACTGGACAGACTCATTGCCAAAGCCACTTGCGGAGTCATACGCTCAGGGCCTGTACATTGGATGACCAAGCGCGCACCTGCTTCCATAAGTCGAAGATGTAACTCACTCCACATTCTATGGGAATACGTTCGGCAAATAGCCAGTCGGGAATCTGCACAAACGGAAAAACCGAGAAAGATCAAGAAGAGATTGCAGAAGTGTCAATTGACATTGACTAGATTTCTCGAGAGCATGGGATAGACTCTCCGGTTCGCGTTGCATGATACAGCCCTCAAATCTCTCTTCAACACCTACGTGCCTCTTGGAGACAGGCTCCTGATTCGTTAGTCTCGGAGGCAGTGTGGTGCCGGCGACCGGGACTGGGAGGAGGATTCAGCTCTCGCAGCCGTTGCTGATCGGAGGGCTGAATTGTGCGTCTGAACTGAGAGGTCCGAAGTGACAAAGCAGACGCTTGAGCTATTGAATGATCGGAGTTGGCCTGTTTCATTTCCAATCCAACCTTTGTCGATGATTCTGGCGATCCGACACTGATCCTGCCGAATTCCTCGTACCGCCCTATTTCAATCGATGAATGCAGCTGATTTCGGCCGTAGACCGCTAATACGAGTCAGGGCGCAGCTCTTCTGGCCAAATGCCCTCAACAATTGTGTAGCTTGCCTGCCGCCTGTCGGTGAAAACGGATCTTTCTGGCTCACCTCTTGGCTTGTCACAACTTCCTACATTCCGGGTCATGGACTCGGGCCACTGATCTTAAAGTACGCCTCACGTTTTCCGGACATCTACCCGAGCATTCTGTTTAGAGGCTTGGAGCCAGTATCGTCCACTACTTGCCGTCAGTCGAATCTAGATACTGACAAGGTTTGACTGAAGAGCTGATTCGGGCAATCTAATCATGCCCTGACGAGTGCTGCAGCGATGGAGAATAAAATGGAGTCCGTAGTATCGAATCGGTTGAGTCTTCCTTTGAATTCCGGATCTTCAGAATCGTGTCCGACATGACAGGCAGCGACCCGGGACAGATCACGACAACACCGTACAAAACGAGTAACTCAGGTTCTTGCTGTTATCGTCACCTAGCTCCCTTGTTGTCCGTTGTTCGGGCTGCCAAATAAACTCATAACCTAGAGGTCGTGCAGCATCAAATTCAGCCAGCCCGCTTCAACTAGTACTCCCAACATAACTTAGAAGATAACCAGCAGAAGATCAGGTTGACCGGAGAGCGAAACCCTCTCCGCTTGCGACAAAGGCGGACTAAATCGTTGTAGTCCAGAGACTAATCTAGACGGAGAGGCAGGGATTCGACGAAGGCGATTTCGCGTAACTTCCGAAAACTAGGCAGATTGCGCTGAAGTGACCATCTCTGAATAGCTTAAGCAAATCGAAGTTGATCAAAGCAGGAACAAGTAGCTGTAAGTACAAGCAAGTAGGCCGTTAGAAGGGCGTTAGAAGGCAGTGTATATCAAACGTAGACCACGCAACTGTGATTGCTCTAATCGACGAAGAAACAGTGGACTCCAGCACTGGCCTTGTTCAGGTGCTAAGCATTCCCGCTCTAGAATGCGACACTGAGTTTGGAGGGCAGATGAGTCAGAGTTGATGTGGCGGAGTATTGCTAGAGAGTTCACCTTGCAATCTGCTATTCGCAATGTAGAGACGAGGACTTCGCGTTCTACACCTCGACGATTGCCACGCTCTTGACCTGCGGGGAGGGGATCTTTGGATCTAGGAGGAAACCCTACGGAGAAATGATTGGCACCGCTTAAACTGTACGTTATCACTTCGCAGTCAAGTCTTAGAGTGGCTTGAACACGGACGCTGATGACACTTGTTGCGAGATTGGTTCTCATGATCCTCTAGCCTGGTCATCCATTCCTCTAGTACTTCTGGCTCATCCAGCGCGCAGCTGTCGCTTTCAAGAGCATCAACATCTGCCGCTCTATTCGTCGGACGGAAACACCGGAACGAATTTGACATCGATCTTCTTTCCTGTCGCTCCGCTAATAACCTTCCAGTCTTCAATCGTCTTGCCGGCTTTGATCACATATTGCCCGCGAGCAGAGACATTAATCTCCAGCCACAGCAGTTTTGATCCAGACCCTCCTTTGGTCACAACATGCTGATCAGATTCGCCGCCCGTTGCTCCCTTGATGGTGCCGGACCGCCCTGGCGCGTATGCACCCCCTCGCTCGGCAGTGATGTTTCTGGATTTCATTGGCTTTATCGAATAGACAACGAGAGTATGGTAACCAGCCGGCAGGCGCAGTTCTCCGTAGTAAAGATCATCCTTCACATCGTTAGTGACGTGAAAGCTATTCATCTTCAATTCTACGCTGTCGACGCTGACAATGTAGACGTCGCCATCCGGGATGATACTTCCGAATTTCACTGAATCTGAAATCACGTGTTTCGGATCCCAATCGAGAGAGTTCTTGTTCTTTCTTGCAGCCTCCGCGGGAAATGTCCATACAACTAGCCCAATCAGCACGAATCTTACGACGTTGATAGATAGCCGCATCTTGTCCTCCTGCTCTGTGGTTCCTCAAACCTATGCCTTAACCAATTCGATAATCAGTGTCAACCAAGTCAACAGCCGCTGGGTGAATCACCAGCACCATCCGGTAACACCGAACGGTTCGCCGGCAACACACTTATCATCAAAAGAGCCCCACACTCCGGGCAGTCAGTCTGCCCTCATTTTCTGTCGGCGTCTTCAAGGACCAACTCCGAGTGGCAATGTGTGCAGGTCATAGACCCAGGCCCGTCTTGGCTCTCGAACCACCGTTGAGCCGCGGGCTGAGACAGTACATGTAATCCCAGCGAATAATATGTGATTCCCGTCACGATCCCACCGAAGGACATCGCCTCATCTGATAAAAGGCCAGTGATTGCATACATCCCAATGTAGATTGGAACCACGTTGGTGAAAAGGCGTTTTCCCCACGTCATGCCGCGCAGAATTTGCGTGCCCGAAACGATCATGAGCACGATTACCGATACAAACGCCAAGGCAATCAGCAATGCAATTGGATCAGAGTTGCTCAGCCAGAGGGTCGGAAGTAACGACAGAATGTTAAAGGCACCGTGTGCGATCAGTAGGAAACTCAATATGGTTAGACCCCAAGGACGAACTACCGGACCTTCAAACGCGAGCGCCGAATGTTCTATAGATGAAAGCTCCGGATCCTGTTGCTTTGGAGGTATGGAGTTGCGAGAGACCAAAACTCGGCGGAGAGCTTCAAAGTATTCCGGCCCAAAGTGTTCACGGTCATTGTCTTGATATCTTTTTCTAATTTCATCGATGTCATCGTCTCGATACCTGTCCTCAAGAGCCACAATTGTCTTTTCATCGAGCTGTGTCTGAACTCGCTGCCCCTCTCTGGTCTCTTTACACATTTGTCCCTCCATTACGAGTCGCTTCGTTCTGGGCACCAATAGCTCCTCCGGCAGGGCAAAGTATCAGCATATTCGCCCGATATTCTCGTCTTCCAAAGACTAACGCAGCGAGTCCAAGAATCAAGAATAGAGGGTGCCACATCAGTATGAAGTTGATGAACATCGCAATTCCAGACGTGACTTCAAAGATCAAGTTCGTCCAACCAGTTGTTATCCAAGCCCTTCTGAACGCATATACGAACAAATTCAGACCAGCACCAATACACAATAATGCGGCAATGATGACTCCAAAGTCCTTTGCAGAAGCCCTGAACTCATTATGACTCATCCAGTCTCCTACACCAACACTGGCAAGGAGAATACCAAACTGGAGCAGCAGTGATCCCGCCAGTAGCCAGAGTACGTTGCGAACAAGAGCGCGCAAAGAAAGTGGCAGTATCGGAGGGCTGCCTCGTTCGATCAGTTCGCTGAAACTCGTCTTCATGTGAATCTCACCTCTCGCCTAAGACTTTGCTTCGTCTTTCAGCCTCCTGTCTTATGAAATGATGTCACCGATGGGATTTCTGAAACAAAGTTGGAGGGAGATCGATCTTTCACAACTGTTCCCGCGACGAGAGCTAGCTGACAGGTCGTTCACCTGCATTCGGAAGATTTGTCTCGAAGTGTGTATCTAACTGTGGGAATAAATTCGATTATTGAGGATCCGTATGATTTCCCAGACTAAGGATCATGTCTCGAGAACTAGACTACTCCGGAGCTCCGAAAGGTAAAGGGACTGCCTGGCGATATGGTCTCTACGACTAGTGCGAGGTTCAGTCAGACTGGGGAAGTTGCATTTGAATTATGTCAAGCACTTACCAGTCTATGTCAAGCACCTTATCCGAAGTCGCCCGATCATGAAACCACATGCCGCCGATGCATACGTACCCGCGACTCGAAACCGTGTCCAGATAGCATGCATACGCAAGATCGATTGCGTCTTCCGCTGAGCGAAAGGCCCTGACACAGTTGGCGACTGCTTGAAACTCCTCGTCGGATACAACCTCCCAATCAGGAAGAGAGTATTGTCGAGTATCAGTGGAGTAATCTGGTGGTACGTAGGAGTTTCCGTGTGGTCGGCCCGCAATTACCCAGATCTTTGACGATGTGGATTCCATAGTCACTCGAAGCCTACTCTTCAAGCGTTGCGGAGAAGCGCGATCTCTCAGAATCCTGTCCCAGGGACAGCTACGTAACCATCGGCGTCTTTGTATGTCAATGTCATGACGCCATTCCGTCCCATTTGGCTGTTATAATCCAGCGTCACTGAACGGTCTTCTAGATCGTATCTCCAGAGCTTCAGGTCAGGCGTCGTGAGGATCCATAGAGTGATCGCGGCTTCCTTGCCTTGAAAGCTATTCAGTGGCAGACTCAGAGCGCATTCAATTTCCTTCCCAGATTCTCCATCGCGAAGCTTGACCCTAACCTCTTCTCCCTTATCAAGTCTGCCGGAAGGTAGAGAGGTAGTGTACAAGAATGACTTATCCGCAACTTGATAGTGCACCAATTTTCGGAACTCATTCATGGCAGCCGTCTCAGCAGACTGGTATGCCACACCTTCATCGGATGAACTTGTTCCTTTAGTGGAACTACTGATGAGAAAGGCCGGGTCCATTTCCTTGAAGAAAATCGGGGAATGAGGGTCGGTTCGTATCAACGCAATTATCGCGATTAATGCCAGGATCGCTACAGGCGCCAACGCAAGTTTGCCGCCGAGGGGTTTGGAGTGTAGTAGCTCAATCAACCTTTCGAAAAACGACTGCACCACTGCGGTCATCCTGCGCCAAAAACCAATTCTTGCTCTCTTTATGGCCCGGTCCACGAGAGGCATATGTGGAATTTCAATAGAATCAAAGGTGATTCTGGCGGCATTTGTACTGAACCAGTCATTTATTTCTGCAATGTCGATCAGGGCTGACTGCAGTGCAGGGGAGAGAGCCAATGCCTGCTGAACTTCCTTTACCTCCGCTTCGGTCGGCGACCCATACATGTAAGTATAGAGCGTTTCCTGTGAAGGCCAAGCTTCAGATGCTCGATTTGCCAACACGGGTTTCAAAAGGCGAGCAAGATCGATTTCGTCGATTCGATGGTCTGAATTTGAATTACCGTATTCGAACATTGTCAGATATCCTTTCTATCGTGTGGACCTGCTTTTCTGCCCCTGCGCGAAACATCAAGCAGCACATTAGCATTGTCTACCAGCTTGCGGCGGCAGTACAGCAGTCGGTTATCAAGTTTCTTGGCGTTTTCCGAAGTGGGTGGGAGTCTGTGCAAGACTGCAATTTGCTTCCCTGTGTATCCGTTGAAATGCGCAAGAAGCAGCACTTGACACTCAATGGCCATCTCTGCAAGAGCTCGAAGCAAGACTTCCTGCTGTTCTTCGTCTATGAATAGTTCTTCAGAATTCTTGCCCGTATCAGTGATAGCAGACTCGTCTTCGTCGATTCCCTTGTATGAGGGAACGCGGCGTCTGATAACCTCGATCGCCTTCATCTTGGCGACATGGTTGAACCAACGGATAAATGGTCTGCCCTCATCTTTGTAACTCTTCAATGTTGCCGCATTGTGATCGATGAAATGAAGGATGATCTCCTGGATCAAGTCGAGTCGCTCACCTTTGTCCTTGAGAAAGCTAATCTCGCGGGGAGGGCGTGCCGCGAGCGCCTTGTAGGCGAGCTTCGAAAACGCATCGAGAGCCGTTTCACGGGACTTGTCTAGATTGAGAATGAAGGTGGGAGATGATTCCCACATCTCTTCCAAGCCAGGCAGCGGACCTGTCACCGTCCTACATCTCCTTCGCGATAGTAGATGTAAGTATACTCGTTTCTTCTTGTGGATTGCAAGCGATATGGCTTTCCCGATAGCGCCCTCCGAGATCGGTTGGCCGAGTGTTGCAACCGCCACATCACCGCCAAGAGAGTTAACGACTCGCTCGCTAGTCGTTCTCATAACCCGCCCCACTTGTTCCCGTGGCTCGAGACAAAGCTGAATCGCAAATCATGTTCACCTCCAGGTCTCCGATCTGTTGTCGGCCCTCCAAGAGGACCTACTTTCGTCACTGCTTTCAACCAGGTTAATGATCCCGACATGTCTTTTTCTGAAAAAAACCAGCACAATAATTATAAGCGCTTGGTGCGTAATAAGATACAGGCTCTGGCCCTATCCAAATAATCGGTTGCCGGATTGTTCACAATTTCCTCATGAGAATGTTCAAAGTGAACAACGAGAAGCACGGGGTTTCGATGTTTGCTGCGAAGAAGTCACCAATGGATGGGCTAGTTGATTGAGTTTGGGGAAATCACTGCTGGGAGATCCGCCATTGACCAAGGGAGTGGCAATTCTGAGGAGACTGAAATTCCGCGGGTCCAGTGGAGTCAGTTGGCAATCGCTATGAAAGGCGCCCAGTAGTAAGGATGTGCATAGAGGCCAGATTCTATGAGTTGCTCCTTTGCATGTTGAAGTGCAGATGGGACTGTCTTGCCTTGCCTCAACTCAGAGTAGAAAGGGCGCATGAATACATCTGAGCTGGCTTCATCATCTATCGGCCAGAGGGTCACAATGAGGGATCGAGCTCCTGCGATGACAAAGGCTTGGCAGACTCCATACACCCCTTCACCTGCAAAGTCAGTTCCTCGACCGCTCTCACAGGAAGAAAGCACCACTAGAGATGAACTCAGATTGAGCGCCTCGATTTCGCTCGTCCTTAAGACATTGTCCTCCCGGCTGTTTGCCGCAGGTGGGAAGATTAACCCCGAGAACTCGACGTTCTCATTCAAGTAAATCCCATGCGTCGAGAAATGAACTATGTCATAATCCACGAAAGGCGATGCTTTCAGAACCGCCTCCTGGTCAGGAGCGTTCGTCAAGATAGTTGCGTTAGTGCCGAACTCGTTTCGGATTGCTCGAACTTCCATGTCCAATGAGTTGAGTTGAGGGAGATTCGTAAAGTTGCGAACGAATCCAGAGTAGCTGCGAACGCAGGAATCGGATTGAGAGGCCGAGAAGTCGCCGCCAAGAACGAGAATTCGGGCATACCCATCAGCGCCTTCTTTGCGCTCTTTCATAGCACTCTGAATCTGGGTAGAAAGGCAGTATTGTACCGGCACGACTTGAAGGAGGTAGCGGTTACCCAGCCTGATTGCTTCAAATGGGAAGTAGTTTAGCTGACCGAAAGTGTAAATCTTCAGTCTCTGAGTCTGTGACAGGTTACTGATGACCTCTGGGGGTATCAAGCTCTTGAGGTCCCCCAACTTGCAGTTAAGCTTCTCGAGTTGATCTTTCGTGGATGGCCGCAGAGAGATTTCCGCCAATACGTCATGAACTCTCTGCATTATCTGCTCGTGCTTCGCCGACGGTTCATAACTACGAAGTTTACCGCCATCCGTGTACCAAACAAAGACCTCCTCACGGTAGGTGTAGTAAAACAGAGCGACTTCACCATCGCTAGCAGACTCGATGAATCTGGAGTGTGCTGCCGCCTCGACGAATTGAGGCAGCACCGAGTCGCGGGAGTCAAATAATCCGAGATCTCCTTTGCGACTTGCCAAGTCTTCGAGTCGATTTGAAATCAGCGAGTAGTCACTCTCTCCACGGCAGAGTCTGACATCATTGATTAGATCGGCAATTTGTCTGTCGATCTCAACAGATTCGCCGTCGACGACAATGGGGTTGTCTCTCTGATGAATCTTCTTCTTCACCATTTCTGAAATGCTTTTTCCGTGAAATGATTCTGCCAAGTCAAAGGCATCCTCCGCCCGATTTTCCAACAATGCAATTCTAATGAGCGTGTTCACTACTTCGAACTTGTCCGAAAGATACCCGAACCTAAACTCAGGCCCTGGAATGTCAGCTCGCACAGTTTCAAGCCCAGCATTGGCTCTTTCAAGATACGTCCGTGCGGAATCGATCATGCCGAGGGCATAGTAACACTTTCCAAGCTCGCCTAGAGCATACACTTGGTTCTTGGGATCCCTGAAGAAATCCCTGCTTGCGGCGTACTGCAGGGCAATTGCGCTCTGCCAATTCCTGCCCATCCGCTCAATCTTGCCTGCTCTGTAATCACAATGTGCGAGCCCTTCTTTGCTTTTCGCCTGACTGAAGTACTGCCGTGCAGAGTCGATAAGTTCACGCGCACCAACAGTGTCGCCGTCATCCAGCTGAGGGTCTGGCAGATAGAGATACCCCCAACCCGCACCGGAGAAATTGCCGAGGCTACGGGCAATCTCGATCGAGCCCGCGAAAAGTGAATCTGCCGAGGCTATTCTCCCTTTTCGTTGCTCACACTGAGCGAGCCCCCGGAGAGTCTCAATTCGCTTCGTAGAGTCTCCCACCTTCAGAGCTAGTCTGTCTCCGCGTGTGAACTGCAGTGCAGCAAGTTCGTACAGATTCAGCAAATTGTAGTATCTGCCCAGATGAACGTAGCAATCAATGGCTTCTGATTTGAAGTCGTTAGACAAGGACGTATGCAGGGCTGACTCGAGTGCTCGCAGCCCTTCGGCCGAGCCCCTAGGACGCTTCATTTGGATATCACCAAGACCCAGGAGCGCCTGACAATACAATAGTGAGTCGCCGACGTTGAGTGCGAGGTCCCGACACCTGCGGAATGCTCCAACGGCGAGCTCGTTGAGCCCCCCCTGGCGAGCTTTGTACCCGAGTGAGTATTCGCAGCTGATCACGCCTCTTGTGTAACCAATAACGCGAAAGACAAAACCAGAGAGCGCTAGAGTGTCCTGCCAACTTGTCGTCTCGTCGCGCCATGCGACCTTATGCAGCTTGCTGGCGGTCCTCCATTGCGCAAAGTCGGAATCAACCCATCTTCGCGTCACTGAATAGGCCATGTCTCGGTAACTCTTGGATACAGACTGCGCATTCATCAACACATCAATTGCGCATCGCAGACTATCCGCCGATGCCTCTCGACTATCTAGCTTGGCACCAATGAAACCGGAGACGCAAAGTCCCAAGGTGGAATTCAGAATCCCCGTATTTTCTTTCAAGAGTTTCTCAATACGAAGTGTGTTATGACGGACGCACGCATGCGCAATCTCGGTTCCTAGTTGGGCAGGAGACATCCCCTTGCAGTTATCGATAACGAGCAAATGAGATGTGCACCAAATCGCTATGAGCGTCAAGAACGTGCGCCTAGCAAACATCTCACTTCAACCTGACAAATCCCTAGTCGATCATGACTCTCGCCGCTTAGCCGAACTCCTCAAGGACAGTCAGATTCACTTGCAAGCCTCACAGGGCGGCGCCCCACCTACAAAGATGTAGTTAATCAGATAAACGGCATCCGAGATAGTTACAATGCCATTGCAGTCACCGTCTCCGGCCGCGAGCGGACTTGGCGCGGGGCCACCGGCAAAGATGTAATTGATCAGCCTTACCACATCGGAAATCGACAGGAGGCTATTACCGTCCGCGTCACCGCAGAGATATCCAGTCTGCACTACAACCGGAATCTTGAGCAGATTAAACGCTTGCGGTCCTGATACCTCAACAGTATCTCGGTAAAGGCCAGCTGGCAAATTGCTGTTGACCGTTATTGTTAGCTCATCCGGAGTCAGGCCACTAAGCGGCGACACGCTTACATGGCTGCCATTGACAACGGCTGAATAACTCAACGGCTGGTAACCCAAATACATCAATCCCAGCGTCTTGCTTGTCTCTCCCGGATAGAAGCGTAACCTACTCTGATCAGTCTCGAAGTAGCCTTCACTCGGAGAGCCCGGATCCGGCTCGGTGCCGATCAGCACGGCGCCCGGTTCAAAGTTCGGTACCAGAGTACCGCCACCCGGCAGATAGAATGTGATGGAGCAGTCACCGCCACCTGGATCAAACGGCGGACAGGACACCCGCACGGTGTCGAAGACAACCAGCTGTGGAACTGCAGTCGAATCCACCGTGTAGTAGATCATCGCTAGCATTGGTGTGCCGGCGGTATCCGGCATCGGAATCGGCGCGTCTCCTTGCGGAGCGCTGACCACAGTTCGTTTGAGCAAGTCATCGATGTCGTAAGTAGCACCAAAGTCGAGGTAGTAGGGATTAATGCGCAAGGAGTCAACCCGCAGGCCCGAGGGCATACGATTCTTGAGCAAAGAATCTGATTCGGCATAAGTGAGAGGTATGAAGAAACCTGATAGAGTATCATGCGAGATGTAGATTCCCAAGGAATCGATTGTGCCCGGAGGCGTGAGTTGGTTTGTAACTTCCACCGAAGGTTCGACGTGATAACTTATATCTATGACAAGCGGTGAATTGTCGGCGTAAGGTGCACTGATGGCAAGCTGCCCCTGATAAACTCCAGACAGCAGGGCCAAGTCACTAATTGTAATGACAATTGTATCCGAAGAGACTCCAGATGATCTGCTCGTAGATAACCAGGGAACCGATGAGTTCATGTCCCACTGTATTCGGGATTCGTCATTGCTCAAGACTATGAGAGTTTCCGGCGGTGGAGCCGCACCTCCAATTTGATAGGAAAACGAGAGTCGATTGCGTTCGCCCGCAGTGCCGAGCTGGAAATGCTCATCGTACTTTACTGTTGAGAAATCCCAATAAGTGCTGGGAGTTGATCCTGGTCCCGTTGTGTAAACGAACGATCTATCGACGAGCGATGCCCAACCTTCTGCACCCCCTTGTGTCGGACGGTAGAGTTGCATCCATTGAAATTCGCCGTCTGGATCATACTTGATTGTACCGCTTCGCCACTGAAATGGGTCGTTCAGCAGAGTTTTTCCGGTTACGTAGACGTTGCCGAGCGAGTCCATATCAGCGGCAAATGCGATGTCAGTGCTGTTGGCTATTCCATCAAAGCGTCTCTGCCATGCAGTGTCACCATTGGGGTAGTACTTGATAGTTGCAATGTCCCACTCTGGATCCACATCGATACTGGTGCCTGCGACTACAATATTGCCGAGTTTGTCGGACGCAATGTCGTACGCGAAACCCTCTCCCAAGTCTCGGCCAACCCACAATTCATTGCCAGTTGAGTCATATTTGACTACCGCCCATTCCCACTGAAAGATAGGAGAGCCGATGCTATTGCCAGCAACACACACGTTACCATTCATGTCAACTGTCACGCAGGTCCCCCAATCGTAAGAGTGTCCAGGCCCATCATAACGTCGCACCCAAGCAGTATCTCCATTGGGGCGATACCTGATTGTCGCGAAGTCCTCTTGAGTTGCCTGAGCGAGGCTGTAACTATACCCTGTTACATATGCGTTTCCCGCAGAATCTACGAAAAGCGCCATTAACGAATCGCGGAGGCTCCCGGGGCCATCATATCTTCTCGTCCAGAGAGTGTCCCCTGTGCTTGTGTACTTGATGAGTGTGTAATCAAGGGAAGTGCCAATGCCCGACGTAGAGCCGGCTACGTAAGCATTGCCCGCGTCGTCAAGCGCAACTTTCGCGGCGAGGGCAGTGTTTCCGCCGGGCGCTGTAAAGTCCTTTAGCCATAATTGCTGTCCGGTCGAATCGTACTTGATCGTCACCCAGCGATACACCGCTCCACTCGTCGCACTGTATCCCGTTACGTAGACATTTCCTTGCTCGTCAACGGCGACGGAACGAGCGAAATCACAAGTGTCAGCACCGTTGAATCGCCGAACCCAAGCCGTGTCTCCGCTGGGGCGATATTTGATCGTGCAGTAGTCTTCGAAGGTTCCACTTCCCTGGCTCTCTCCGGTCACATAGACACTGCCAAGGGTATCAACTGCGATTGCCCGAGATTGATCAACGAAGTTGCCCGGGCCGTTGTAGTTGCTGGACCAGAGGGTGCGTGCAATAGCCGTTTCGACGTTCAAGGCCCATATCAGGGTCAGGCCAGTGAAAGCCGCCAAAACGTGCCGAAACTTACTCTGTTCATTGACTAACGATGCGAGAAACTCGAGTATGCGGGCGAGAACAGACACGGTCATACCAACCCTCATGGAGTCGACTACCGAGAGAACTTCAGAATCTTAGGCAGGAATCCAAGCTTTCCGTAACACTAACATAGCCTTAACGCTCTCATTGTCAACATTTTTCGTCTCTTTCCCCGGTAGTCGGCAGAAATTTTCCGCTTTCTTTCAGAAACTCCCCGCCCGCCCTCATTTCACTCATTGGAAACGATGACAGAATGAAAGGAAAGAAGCCATGTTCGCAAGAATCAGAAACCACGAAAGGCCGATGTCGCACAAGGCTCTCATGCAAATGCTCGATCAATGCGAAAGAGAGATGTTTCCGAATGCGCGCTTTCAAGAGGATGAACCTTCTCCAAAGCCAACTGTGTTGACACTGCTCAGTAGCGTAGCGCAGTCAATCTCGCAAGCGCTTGTGAATTAGTGAATTGCACGGTTCGCCCTGGGAGGAATCGCGATGTGCAATTTGTGGATGGTGCCTAGCTGGTCCCTTGGTGAACAGGATCCGGATGAACTCGGGACAGGGTTAGTTATAAACAGCTCTAACTCTGGCGGTCCGACCGTGCAACGTGGCAAGAAGATTCGACAATTTTTCAGAAATCGGCCCCGTGAACTCATTTCTCCGAATGAAAGCAATTCTCAGGAGGTACAAAATGAACGAGAGAGAAGACGAAAATCAGGACCGGAAGTACTTCGTCTATCGCGAAGCCGCTTCTTCAGAAGAACTTGAAGCCCTCCTGCGGCTGCGGTACCAGGTTTACAGCGGTTGTAACCTGGCTAAGTTCGTCCATGAGAATGAATTGGGGTTTGAACTGGATGCCTATGACTTTCGTTCACGTCATTTCGGCATGTTTCTGGTCGAACACGGAGTCGAGACACCCATCGGGTACCTCCGTGTTGTCGAAGACAACGATCTCTCCAATCAGCCACAGGTAACCGCTCTTGCTGCAAAATACGCCGACCATTTCGGCGAGATCAATTCGCAAGTCCCGGCACCGTTTCCGGTCTTTACCTATTCACCAGACGCTCAGGTCATGAAAACCATGTATCAAGAGATGCTGGCATTGGACGAAAAGGCCGTCGAGCCGACGCGCATGGGCTTACTAGAGGTCCATCGGTCGCGTCGCATGGGCAGACTGCTTTTCGAGTGCTCGGTCGCCATCTACTTCTTCACTTTTGGCGTAGATCATGTCTTTGCCTGCTGTGACTCGAGCAAGAAGGCTTTCTATCACCTATATGAGTGGAATCATATCCCCGGCACCAGAGAGTGCGACTTTGCCGGACTCGGAGAGAGCTCGGTTTGTCTGCATGGCTCGGCGGCCGGCACCCCGGACAAAGTGCGGCCGCGCATTCTGGCGATGGCGGAGGCATTTCGCTCTACCGGACGAATCTGCTACTTTCCGAATAATCCCAATGTTTTCGTTGAAACTCAAGTCGACCGCGTCGAGTTTTCTTCGCCGATGTCACATAAGGCTGTTGCCTGAAAGAGCGATATTGTATTCTATGTTTAACAGGCTTACGACAACATTCGCAATTCACTTGCGGATAAAGGAAGCAACAATATGAGTCAACTTGATGTCTTGCTAATCGGCGGCTATGGACTGACGGAGAAGGGTGGTGGCGTATCAGGAAACCGCGACAAGATTCGGTTACACAGTAATGGTCATCTGGCGACAGTCGATTTCATCAAGGAGCTCGTGAAGAGCAGCGGCGGTCTTGATGCGGCGGAAGAGAGCTTTCGCAAAGCCAATTCCAGTAAGCTTGTAGCCCGATCCCTGAATGTGATTTATCTCTATGACTTCTTGACCAGAAATGGTCTCAAGACTGAAGCTGTTAACTACTTTAAGCTCGAAGAAGCTAAGTTCAAGTCGTTGGCAGCTTCGAATCCTAAGGTGATTGCCATTTCAACAACATTCATGTCAGATGTAGCTGATATTAACGAGGTCGCTCAAGCGGCAAAGGAGATGTCGCCAGAGTCAGTGATCATTGCTGGCAGTATCAAAGTTCTCAAGAGTTTTAAGAAATTCACACTCTTTCGACAAGGCTACTTTGATGGTATCGATATCAGTCAGTTGATCCGCAATAATTTCTTTTTTGATTCTGAACTCGACAAATGGATCGACGTTTTTGTTATTGAGGAGTGTGGCGAGCTGACTTTGTTGGACCTTATACAAAAGATCAAATCCAATCAGAATTTTCGTAATACTCCCAACATTGCCTATCGACGGAATGGTGAACTGACCTTTACGCAAAGGATGGTCGAGCCATTCACATTTGCGACGCATCCGATTTCGTGGGAATCTATTCCAGAAGACATCCTCGGATATGAAATTCCTGTTCGAGCTGGAATGGGCTGTCCCTTCAAGTGCAGTTTCTGTGATTTTGTCGGCCTTCACAAGGTTCGCCTTCGGCCGATTGAGAGCGTTATTGACGAACTGGTAAGAATTCAGAGACGTTTCCCGGGTAGGCCGATCTATTTCACCGATGATAATCTGTTTACGAATAAGCACAGAACCACGTTGGTAGCCCGAGCTATCATTGATCTCGGTTTGAACTTCAAGTGGCGTGCCTTCTTTCGTGCCGATGCAATTTCAGGAGATAACATTGCAATCTTGGCAGCTTCTGGACTATGGAGTGGGGCACTTGGTGTTGAATCAGGAGATGACAGTATTCTCAAGAAAATGCGGAAGGGGCTGTTGGCGGAGACAACTCTTAGATCAGTGCACTTGTTAGATTCTGTAGGTATCTCGACAGTCTCAACGATGATACTAGGATACCCGGGCGAAACATCAGAAACCTTCAAGAAGACCATCGACTTTCTCAACTCCTACCCGAAACCAGAGAATGCTCAGCATGTCTATTATCCATTCTGCTTCATGGTTCCTCCACTTTCACCCGTAGCAACTCCAGAATCGCGTCGACTTTTTGGATTGAAAGGGCTGCTCGATGTCTGGGAGCACTTCACAATGACTTCCAGAGAGGCTGAGCAGTTGCTGCCGGAGCTCTTTTCTAGGGTTAGCCGACCGACTCTCCTCTACCCTGAGAGTTTAGTTGGTACTCCTGCTCGTACTTTCAACCGACTAGCAACAACTCGCGACGCTATCGTCAGGGGTGGGATAAACGTCATTGACAGCACAAACTCCTGCGAAATCGCCGCTAAGTTCGCGGCCGCCCTGAATTGAGAATTGCTGAAGGCAGTGAAGATGTCCCCAATCTTACAAGAGACTCTCAATGATTGGAGAAACGCCCTTGGGGACTCTCGGGTTGTTACCGCTCCCGACATACTTCGTGCCTTCGGCACCAACGAGACAATCACTTCACGGCACGTCACCGCAGTCTTAAGGCCATCATCGTTAGAGCAGGTCAAATCCATAGTTTGCACTGCCAACAAACAGCACATCGCACTCTATCCCGTCAGTCGCGGATGCAATTGGGGCTATGGCGCTGCAACTCCGGTCACTGATAATTGCGTGATTGTTGATCTCTCCGGACTTGACCGAATCGTCGACTTTGATGCCGAACTCGGAATCGTCACAATCGAGCCGGGCGTTACACCGAAGCAACTGCGAGAGTTTCTCGATCAGAAGAAGGCGCCGTATTTGGTGCCGGTCTGCGGTGCCGGGCCCGATCACAGCATAATCGGGAATGCGCTTGAGCGTGGTTACGGTGTTACACCCCATGCCGATCATTTCAGCGCGGTCATGTCGCTTAAGGCGGTTCTCCCGAATGGTGACTTGTACGAGTCCGCATTATCTGCCGCCGGCGGCGAGGTGGTCAGTCGATCATTCAAGTGGGGTATCGGACCATATCTGGATGGCATTTTCACACAGGCCAATCTCGGTATCGTCGTCGAGATGACGATTGCCCTCTCACCAATACCGCAACGCGTTGAGTGCTTCATCATTAGTCTTCCTGAAGATAGTCTCGTCGAAGCCGCAGTCGAAGCGGTCCGTGACACGTTGAAACAACTGTCCGGTGTCTCTGGCTCCATCAACCTGATGAACGCCCAGCGGGTGCTCGCTATGGTCGAAAGATACCCGCGTAACAAGGTGCCTGTCGGTGGAGTAATGCCTGACAACATCGTGAAAGAACTTCTGGCAAAGAATCGCTTGAGCGTCTGGACGGTGGGAGGGGTTCTGTATGGTGATGTCGTCATGGTCCGACATGCTCGAAAACTCATCAAGAAGAGATTCACAGGAGTGGCAAGTCGTCAGATGTTTTTCACCCGCGGGAAGATCGATTTCTTGACGCACGTCATCAGCTGGCTGCCAGGGCGAAAGGCGGCAGGGCTTCGATCACAGCTCGAAAATCTCGATGAGTCGTTCAAGGTTGCCGAAGGGGCACCATCAGAGATTGCACTTCCGCTCTGCTATTGGAAGTCGGGTCATCGACCCCCGGCCGGGCAATCGATGAACCCCGCACGCGATGGTTGCGGGGTTATTTGGTATTCACCGCTGGTACCGGCAAAGCCGGAAGTGGTGCGAGCCTATGTTGGCATGGTGCGCAGCGTCTGCATCGAACACAGCATCGAACCGTTAATCACATTGACCAGTCTTTCGCATCGTTGCTTTGACTCAACAATTCCTATTTTGTTCGACCCGCAGAACGCCGATGAAACTGCGCGCGCCAAACGGTGTTATCGAGCCCTGTTCTCTGCCGGAAAAGAACAGGGATGGATTCCATATCGTTACGGAATTGATCATATGGATCTGATAGTTGACGCGGACAAGATCTTCTGGAAAACTGTTGCGGCGATCAAGAATGCGCTCGATCCGGATGGGATCATTTCACCCGGCCGGTACTGCCCGCTAAGTCCAGAACCGCAAAGCAAGAAATCATGAAACTCTACGGACGAGATTATTTTCTCGCACTCCTCGTCGCGGTCATCATTCTGCCGCTCACGACGCTACAAGCCGAGACCAAGACGATTCACGTCTACGTCGCACTTTGCGACAACGTGAATCAAGGCATCGTCCCAGTGCCAGATTTCTTGGGAAATGGTGACGACACCAAGAATAATCTCTACTGGGGAGCGATGTACGGGGTGAGAACATTCTTCAGCCAGAGCAAAGAATGGAAGTTGATCAGCAAGATCAGTAATCCCGACTCTGTCGTGCTCGAGCGCTGTGTGTTCAAGTACTCGACAGGGGATGTCTACGTGATTGCAGATGCCTACCGTGGCTCGCGAATCAAAGATGCCATCGTTGATTTCTTTCGAGCGGCTGCGGGCGAATCCTCCTGTAGCCTGGCCGTGAATGGCAAAATGATCGGAATATCTGGAAGCTCCGATTTGGTTGCCTACGTTGGCCACGACGGACTGATGGACTTTTCGCTCGATACACTGACCCTGACGCCGAATACGAATCCAAAACCGGCAATCATACTGGCGTGTGCCTCCAAATCGTTCTTCAATGACTTACTCCGCAAGTGCAACGCTTATCCACTCCTCTGGACGACCGGCTTGATGGCGCCAGAAGCCTATACACTGCAAGCCGCCATCGAAGGCTGGATCGACGGCAAGTCAGACGCAGAGGTTCGCGACCTCGCCGCGCAGGCCTATGACCGCTATCAAAAGTGCGGGTTCAAGGCCGCCAATCGGCTACTGGTGACGGGGTGGTAGGCGGGCCCGTCGGTTAGCTGATTTGCTTAGCGCTTAGTGTTTCAACAGGTCCTGCCTGTAGGCTCGATAGTGCACGATCGTATAGTGCCGCTCCTACCAGTACTCAAAGACCGCTTACGTCGCAACGATCTCTTCTAGTGCCCCCCAGTCTAATATTACTCGAATTCCGGAGTTACCATATCGAGGGTAGGTCACAGCCGGCTGTGTTCAACACTCTCCAAAGCTCAATAAAGCATGTGGTCGACTAATTCTTACACCATCGCGTCACACTGCCAGTCATAGCGCATAGAAAAAGAGGCAATAGATTCAGAAAATGACAGGTCACTGTCATTTATCAATGTGAAGAGCAAAACCACGTAGCGCGCAAGACGCGAA
Source organism: uncultured Ignavibacteria bacterium (assembly GCA_964576925.1). GTDB lineage: Bacteria > Zixibacteria > MSB-5A5 > CAIYYT01 > CAIYYT01 > JADJGC01. The sequence continues at coordinate 528,770 of CAZNWJ010000001.1, forward strand.
TAAGACGGACTTGGAAATTCAAGTCCCTACCCGGAGGAGGTATCGTATGAAGACTACTCTAATCCTGCTCGCAAGCCTGATCTTTACTGTGGTCGGCTGTGCGGGAGAGGCCGAGGTTAAAATCTCCAATAACACCAGTCGCTATGTCGACGGAGATGTCAATGGAAACAAATTCGGATTGGTCGTCGGTGGCATGACAACGCGATCAGTAGAGGTCGGGAGCTTCTTCAGTGCCAGCTCCGAAGTCGACATCACTGCACTGATCCACGCAAGCAGCGAGATGACATCACCCATTGTTGATCGCGCTTCCAAGACCATCAAGCTCCGAGCCGGCAGCACCTATTCGTATGAGGTTTACTACTCCAGTGGCTTTCGGACCTATGACCTTCGTCTCTCTGCCGAAGAAGATGGATCGGCTGTCTTGGCCCCGTAAGGAGGGCGCGCCTGATACGAGCGACAACTTCACTTGAGTAGTTGCGATAGCGCTAGAGCTCTGGTTCGGTGGTGAACTTCATAACAGACCGGTGTGAGAGACGCCGGTCTGTGCCGTTGGATGCCCGAGAATAGGCGCACCTCTTCAGCCCTCATGCTGCAGCAAGAATGTACATTATCAGCGTTTGCCCTGCCTGCCAGCTTCACACAAGAAGTGCGTGCCAAATGGTGTTTGCCTATGGCTCAACTTGAACTGTAGAAGTTGTCACAATGTGGAAAGGGCGAGCGAATGCCGCTGAAGCCTCTGATCATGCTCCCTCAAGGGAGTGTAAGCTGCTTGCATGACGAACTTCGCCAAGCGGTTGTCTAGCCGATTGGCGTTCTACGAGAGGCAGGCAAATGCATGGGTTGCCCCTAATTGAGAATGCTCTAGTCGAAATCTCATATGCAGAACACAATTGTCGGAAGCTTGCTAATTTTCCGTCTGTTTTTTTCATACCTAGGATCGGGGCAGTGGCAACTTCATTGTCCGGCACATCGCTTCCGCCCAAAACGTTCTCCTTATCGCTCAAGCAACCTTCCGTGTCCCCATTCAGTTGACGGCGAACAGGCACGAACGCGGCGCACAGACTTAAATCACAACGCTCGGCTTTGTACTTGATCTTCTAGCTTTTCCGGCGGGCACAGCGAAACTGGCGACATCTCAATGTCCCGCATCTAGTGATCTATGGGATTGAAGAAGTGAAGTTCGAAGACGGAATCGAGGTGAAAGAAAAGAAATCAAGAACCGGCAAGCGCGTTGCTTGAAAGACCATTTACACAAGTATTGAAAGAGCCTCTTCATGCATTTTAACACTGCTACTTCGTCCACTGTCGTCATCACCTTTGCTCGTTCATGAATTAGACCCCAATTCAATCGTAAAGAGTTTCAGAAATCACTTCTCCGGATTCATTTCAAGAGTTGGAGATGGTCGTGCACGCCATGGGAGCAGACAACACTGGTTAAGAGAACCTTGGCGTCATGAGAAAGAAATATGGCAAGCCGCGACTACGCGGAGGGAGGGACTACTTGATTCTGAAGAAATCGTTCATTCCTATGCGCCACTCTCGTCGATGCAATACTGCTTAGAGGCGAGGGTGGCTGTCCTGTTAAGTGCAAACCAGAACAAACATTTTAGGAGAACCAAAGATGATAACGCAAAATGCCCAAGAGAAGTCTCTGATAACGATTGCGATCATAGCTATCAGTATCGGCACAATTGCTGGTCTTCTCATTGGTGGCTGCGACAAGGGTCAGGAACCTTCAGGGCAAAAGGACTCCCCGACGAATCTAAACCTCTCGACGACTCCCTCTGAGCTGAACTTCCTCATTCAGGCACCGCAGACCAGCCCATCCCCGCAACTCGTTAGTGTCTTGAAGTCCGGCCCCGGGGCTGTGTCTTGGGATGTGGATTATGACTCTAGCTGGCTCGAAGTCACACCAAAATCAGGAACCGACAACGGCACGATCAAGGTATCGATCAAGCCGGGGAGTGTATCTGGAGGCTCCCGCAAGGAGGTGATCCGATTACTGAGCGATGCGATCAACACATCTGTCACGATTCCTGTTTCACTTACAGTTCTGCCCCCAATTACTCCTACTCATATCGAGGTCAATCCGCAATCGCTCACATTCGAAGTCACAAGGGCGCAGGATACGGGAACTTCGAAACTGATCGCAATTGCATGTTCTGGCCCCGAAACGTGTACCTGGGGTATCACTTATGACGCCCGTTGGCTTGAGGTGTTTCCGAGTAGTGGAGTTGGAAACGCGACTGTCGAAGTCTCCGTTAGCCCATGTCTTAAAGAAGGGCAATATTCTGCTACGATCGCGATCTCGAGCAACGCAGAGAATGCGCTCATCAATATCCCCGTATCACTTAAGGTGAAGTCTGCAGGTAGGAACGTGATCATGGGGCATTGGCCAACCGAGCTGGACGGTACTCCTGCAGCCAGGAAATCACCGATCTCCAAGATCACCCATCAAAAGCCCGATGAACACGGGAAGGATTGGCAGTGGACTCAGGTGGAGACTACCGGACGGTTTCATTGGCAGCACGACGTTAAGATCGAAGATGACGCGATGAGCGAGCGGATTCACGGAAACAAGGACAATCACCGCATCCAGGTAGGCGAGCCGGCAGTCTTCGAAACAAGCCCAGGTTGTTATCGGCTCGAATTCTATATTAAGCACGATCGCTGGGGCGACAATCCAATTCTGGGATTCAAAGTCTATATTGAGCACGGTACTGTGGTATTGACAAATGCAGTTGAAGTTCGCAAAGCTGGAAATCTTGAGGAGATCTTTGCAGATTTCCGCGAAAGTGGCCTCTTGATAGCAGACAGAATCGTCGAGTGGATTTCCGGTCGTCCCATTGACTGGCACGGGGTATTTGGGATTCTCCCTGACGACTGGACTCACCAGTACAAGGGCTGGCAGCTGGATGCTCTTTACTTCGCCCTTCAGATTGGCGATTTATATGCGCGGACGCTTCCAAGATGCTAAAGACTAAGATCTGCTCCTTGCTTTCAATGATCGCGAGCGAATTCCGTTTCGCTCGCGATCGGAACTGTCTAACAAGGCACCTAACAGCTCCTGGGTCAATCGACTAGCCAGACACTTCCGGCATAACCTCTTGAACAATTGCGCAGCGAAATCACACTAAGATTCAGAATTCGAGATTGGCCCCTCATTTATCTAAGTGAAGAGAACAGTGCTCTTCATAGGCAGGATTGAAACAGGAGCAGGTATTGACACGATCAGCAAACCTGCTCCCGAGCAAACACTTAAGTCATGAGGAGGTATCATGTACTACTCAATCCCGAAGCTCATTCTGGCGGCACTCGCAATCCTCGTTCTTGTGGTTCAGCAGTACCTGTCTGCGGACCCAGGATGGGGTCCCAGGATTGACAAGATAACCTTTATTCAGCCCTACACTCCCGGCCCGAACGGTGAGACCGCGATGATGCTCATTGACGGCAAGAACTTCACTGCGAACTCGCGTGTCTTGGTCGATGGAGAGAAGGTCTCCAGCGGTTTCCCATACGATGGGAGGCTACAGGTATATGTCGATGCTTGCTCGGTACCGGAGCGCCACACCGTCGTGGTCGAAGATCGCGACTACTGGGGGCAGACTGTGAAGTCGAAGGGGTACAAAGCAGATTTTTGCTGGTAGGACTAATTGAGTAGGTAGGCTGAGGAAGACAAGCCTCAGTTTATCCTTGAACTTGAAGAGTATCAGGCAAAGAGAGTCAATATGAAGAAAACGCTATTGATCCTTGTTGGAGTGCTCATCGCACTCGGTCTCGCTGCTCAAGCAGCGAGTGAAGTCGATCTGCAAGAGGGGGATTCTCCGATCGTCCTTGCAGACTCTAACCAGTCAACCGACGCCCTCAATTCTGTTAGCGTAGCGAGCGATCGAGATGGTGACGGCATGCCGCATGCTCCTTACTCCGTTACGGCGGATCGTGACCATGACGGCTTCTCTGATGCGTTCGAAGATACTATTGGTCAATCGTATCTGCCACATATCTGGGGTGCCGGGGGAGACAATTGTCGCCCGCTTCTGCTCGATAATGGATGGTGTCAAGATGGTGTTCGAGGGGTACGACACCTCCCGGGATTCATTGCTTACGACGCAAAGCCTCTAGCTTTCTCGAACCTTGTCGCCATCGAGTATACGGTTTTCTTGGACTACAATTGCGACGAAACGTTTATGTTTGGGGACCATCACTGTTTCGATAACGAAGGCTTCACAGTCCTTCTTGAGCGAAAGCACGCTGGTAGGGCTGACCAATCCTTTGCGCTTGTGTCTGTTGTGACCTGCGGTCACCACAAGACGCAATTCGAATCATGGGACCGTCTGTACCCCAATGAGAGGGACAGTCTTGGGCATTTCGGTATCCTCATGGCAGATGGAACCCACGCCACTTATGTACACAAAGGCGTCTGCGAAGGGCAATCTTATGGCACAGAAAACTGTGACGCACAGGCAAGCGCTGAAGCCTTCCTGATTAACAGCGTTTGCTACGTGGGGCCATACGACACCACGTCCTGTAACGGCCAGGGGTCATCTGTGCTGGACTGCTGGGGAAAACTATTCGCCAGAGTTGGCGTGTATGACAATCTCAACGGATGCAGGCAATGTGCGCTCGATCATCCCCATACCGATGCCTACGCACTTCGTGGTCAGGCAAAACACTTGCCACCGTGGATTCCGGTCGACGTTTCCATTCCCGATGGCGTGACCTACGTTGACCTCTTTGAGCTTTCCAGTTTTCGGGCTGATCCTGGCCATACGAACGCCTTGGCTAGAAAGAACTTTGGCGATGAAATGGTGGATGCTGGGCTGCCACTCCGGTTGTTCAGCTTCCAAGATTCAAGTTGGTGGCGGGAGCTATATGACATCAAATACCAGCGAACGGAACTGTGGTACGACGGTTTCCTGGGGCTCAATCGTCGCGTCTTCAAGTATGCTTATTGGACGACACCATCAGTTGCAGATTTCAGTGACGGCGTGAACTCTTTGATTGTCCACGGGCTACCCGGTTCTCAAGTGACGCTAATCGACTATGAGGGAATGCCACCACCATACGGAGGAGGCTATTATGTCGATCGGATACTGACTCTTGCGATCGCAGATGGTGATAGGAAGCTCGAGGTTCCGCAACTCGCAGGTAGCGATTGGGATCTGGTTACCTGGGGCTTTGGCCCGACGGCCGACGCAGGTCCGGACCAGACCATTCCTGAGGAAGAACCGGTTGTCCTAGATGCATCAGGATCGTTCAAGTACGCCCTTAGCTTGGAAACGCTAAGGGAGACGTTCCTGCTGGACTCTTTTGACTACCAGCGGGACTGGAGCTATACGTGGATCGATGAATCCCAGGGTGGGAAGGTGCTTGGTTTTGGGCCGCAACTAACGGTCTGGGGGTTGCCGCTGGACAGCCACCGTATTCGACTAGAGGTTACCGGAGAAAGGTATCCGGATCCAGGCAAACCCGCGAGCCACTCGCGAGTGACGGTCTCGGATTGGTGCGTGGTCAATATTGTCTACAATCCGATTGTGAAGGTATCGGTAAATGCGACTGACAGGAGCGTCACCTACAAGGTTGATGGCGTGCCCTACTCCGGTCCCCGGAACTTTGTCTGGCAGAGAAACTCCTGGCATAGCTTCTGTTCCCCCAAGCATGTCGTCACTGATAGCACGACTCGACTAGTGTTTGAGAGATGGCGTCCCGACACAACCGGAGACACGGCAATCAGTCTCTTAATGTCAAGATACGGTTCACTCGCCGCTAAGTATGGTAAACAGTATCTCTTGACCAACACCGCCGAAGGAGGAGGATCGGTGCTGCCGCAATCCGGTTGGTACTCTGAGAACTCCTCAGCGGAAATCCGAGCAGTAGCCTCACCTAGTCACTGCTTCAGTGAATGGCTCGGAACAGGGTCGGGAGCATACTCTGGGGAAAACGAATCAGCGATCATAATGATGAGCGGACCAGTGACGCAAATAGCTCGATTTTCCTATTCTCCAACTGGCTCCAGAATCACCATTCGAACCGAACCTCCGGGCATGGATATCTATATCGACGGGCACAGAAGCTACAGATCACCGCGGACATTCTGTTGGCAGCCAGGAGAGAGACATGTCGCTGTTGTCCAAGACACCGTGGCCGACGATAGCCTTTCGAGACTAAAGTTTGTAGGCTGGAACGTTGGTGGTGAGAGGCAGCGCGTCATCGACGTCGGATCGAATTCACTGCAGCTTACCGCCAGCTACCGGAGACAATTCTGGGTCACTCTCAGCCAATCAGGCGAAGGTGTCGTTACACCTCAATCGGCATGGGTTGATTCGGCCTCGGTTCTTGACATCGCTGTACATCCCAACTGCGGAGAGTTCGTCGGCTGGGAAGGAAGCGGCGCGGGAGCATACTCGGGAGAAGATACCAGCGCAGCGATCCTCATCACGGCTCCGGTTGTCGAAGTTGCTCGGTTCGGTGATGCGCCGGAGCAATCGTTTGTCGCGTTATCTAACCCTACGCTGCAACAACTCAACAGGGGCAAGGATTGGAAGTGGATTGACATTGATCGAGACGGTGATCTTGATATTGCCGTCTGGAATACTGCAAAGTCAGAGGTACAAATCGCCTACAACAGTGGTGGTGAGTTCCTGCAGTCGATAGCTGTCGCGGCTAACCTACTGGGGAGAGATGAATGGGCTTGGGTTGACCTTGATCGAAATGGATACCTGGATGTGCTGACCTGGGACCAAGGCTCTGGAACTGTGTGGGCCAGCATGAATCAAGCTGGGGCCCTCCTCGAAGGGCGAACGATTGCAGGCGATCTACGCGGTCGTGAGGCTTGGATGTGGGTTGATCATGACGGAGATGGTGATGTTGACCTAGCAACTCGAGACCTTACGCACCATGAAATCTGGATCAACCGTAACGACAATGGAGTCCTATCTTCTGGAACTCGAGTTGCCAGTAATCTGCGTGGCGATGACGGCTGGGAATGGGTTGACTATGATAACGATGGCGACACCGATATTGCTTCATGGGACGCATTCAGTGGCGAAGTTTGGATTTGCCGCAGAAATGAGAGCTCCTATCCAAACGTTACGCAAGCTACATCGGGATTGATCGGGTCCAATGGCTGGGTATGGGTCGACTTCGACGACGATAACGATCTCGACATCTCGGTATGGGACTCTCACAACAGCCAGTTGCTGATTTCAGTCAACCAATCCGGAGTCTTCTCGCAGGCATACGTTGCCTGCGACAATTTGGGTGGCGATAAAGAGTTCGCATGGCTTGATTACGACGGCAACGGCTACTTGGACTTGGCGACTCGAGATGACAACGGCACTGTTTGGCTCGCGCAAAACGAGGGCGGCGACCTGAATAGCAAGAATCGGGTTCAACTACCCTTTGGGTCAAACTGGTATTGGACCGACCTTGACAACGACGGCGACTTAGACCTTACGGCTCGCAGCTCCCGCTCCACTGGACATTGCATCGCAGTCGCGCGCAACGAAGGTGGTAGGTTTGACGCTGTCGAGTTCGAGACCCTCCGAAACATCTGCGGCGACCTGGCTTGGGCCTGGGTTGACGTTGACGACGATGGCGATCCTGACCCCACGACTATTGATGGCCGAGTCCTTCCCGGCGAAGGGGCGAGACTTGGCTTGAATCGAATCTCTTGCCCCGACCATCACCGTTGGATTCGTGTTCGGCTGCATCATCACAATAGTTCGCCGTCAGACGCGATGGCCCGCCTCACGGTTTTTTCACCAAGTCACGTCCAAGCCCGTGAAGTTCGCTCTACAGGTGCCTCAGCTTCGTTCATCTCGGGAAATCCAGCAGCGATCGTAGTCGACTCAGTGGCTGAGTTGATCATTGGACTCGGGGATGACGAATACGCTGATTCGATCGTAGTTCGATGGACTGGAGGAGAGACTTCGACCGTAACGCATGCACTGAGCGGTTCTACGGTAAACATCTTCGCGAGTCCCAACACTCCTACTGGTGTTGATGACGACGAAGAACTTGCGTTGCCGGCTTCGCATTACCTTGGGCAGAACTTCCCGAACCCCTTCAATCCTTCCTGCCAAATTGAGTTTGAACTGCAGACGCAGGGTTTCGTTTGCATTGACATCATGAATTCTCTTGGACAGAAGGTGCGTTCTCTAGTCAGCGGGGATCTGAGAGGGGGCAAGCACGCTGTGCGCTGGGACGGCAAAGACGATTCCGACCGTCCGGTCGCCAGCGGCGTATACTTTTATCGCATGCGTACGGGTGATTTCGTTCAGACGAGGAAGATGATTCTGATGAAGTAGCCGCATGCATAATTTCTGACCTAAGGTATTTCAAGACTCATTGCTTAAACAGGGAGTCCGGCCGGACTCCCTATCCTTGTATGTATGCACAAGTACCGAGGACGCAAGGCGGTCCTAACTTCGAATCAAATCACTGACTGCGAAATACTCGACTTCGGTTGACAAATAAATGTCCAGAGAGAGACACCTACGAATGAATAGTTGCTGTTCCCCGTAGTGTGATAAATCAGAACCCTTTGAACTGGCGCAAAGCTGTTCACAGAGCCAGCAGAACCACATTAAAGTTGACCAGAGAATGGGGCAAGATCAATACTGTAGCAAGCCACACGAGCAGCTCGCCAGTTTCTCGCTTCGGCAGTGACTCCAATGTAGGAGAATCCTGCATCCGACCTTCCAGATTCCTAGCTACAGGTGACGAACCCTACTATGCGAGTGCACCTTGCATCAAGCACATATATTCGTGTGTGACCAAAGACTTCTCTGGACGAAACGTCAGCCCATTCCCATCTGACGGCAACAATCCAGGCTGGCTTTCCATTGTACGAAGCGTAATAGGCCCCTACAGGCAAATAGGCGTTATTACCTCTGTCGGCAAGAATGACGGCTAGGCTTTTCCCGAGTGTCTCGCTGTCCAGCAGCCTAGCAATCGCCTTCTTGACCAGTGACCTGGAGAAGGCGTCATACTTCTCTTCCCAACCCCAGACCCGACAATGGAAAGAGTCTACTTCAGGTCTGTTCATGAAGTTATCCCACAGGAATTGGTTCAGAGATTCGACCTCAACTGGGAGTTCGTGCTTGAAAACACTGACGACCACTGCACTGCTATCGTTACATACGAATTCAACTGGTTGACGAGAGGTGCCCCGAGGTTCGGCTGATTCGTTTGCGTGCGAGCGTCCGTAAAGAGCAAGAATCAAGGTGATACAGCAAGTGAATAGTCTCAAATCGGTTTCCCCCCATTCCTTTACTGATTGCGGCACTACTTCAACAGGAGCGCTTTTCGAGTGTCAATATATTGACCTGAAGTGAAGTGCACGAAGTAGACGCCACTAGCCACTGAGTTGCCCTCAACATCGGTTCCCAGCCAGGTAGATTCATATGTACCTGCTGGTAGAAACTCATCGACGACAACAGAGACGCGCTGCCCAAGTAGATTGAGGATTTCAACCCGCACCGGTGAGGCCAGCGGTAACGAAAACCGGATCGTCGTTGCCACATTGAATGGGTTCGGATAGTTTTGGTGAAGACTAGCACGCTCAGGAAGAGCCTCCTGGCTGATCTCTCTCACAGCCGTAATGCCAGTGCGCTTGGTCCACTGCGCAATCCAAGCTGACACCTTGCTACCCGCGGCGGATATGTATCCGCCCGCAACTAACGTACTTTCGAACACGCAAAGTTCCTGTGCTGATCCATCGATACCTGAGCCCAGGGCGCGCCACGTGGAGCCATCCCATGCAGCGATATTATTGACGCTGACGCCTCCTGCCGATGTGAAGGAACCTGCTATAATGAGCTCATTCTCAAATGCAACGGCAGCTTCTATCCAGCTCTCTTTCTCCATGCCAAGGGAGTGCCAAATCAAGCCATCCCAAGAAGCTACGTTATGCGCTTCAATCCCACCTGCGGATTCAAATTGTCCGACAGCTATAAGCTCGTCTTCGATTGTCGCCAAGTCCCAAACCACATATTCAGTTCCTCCGCCAGGTGACTGCCAAGACTCCCCATTCCATGACGCGATGTAATTGACGTCGGCCGCCCCCGCCTTTGTGAAATGACCTCCAGCAATAAGCCTGTCGCCGTAGCTTGCAAGTGCTTCAACAGGCCCATTTAATCCTGAACCAAGAGCTCGCCACGATGTGCCGTCCCATGCCGCGATGTTCTCAGCGTTTGTTGTTCCTGCGATTCTAAATTGGCCCCCGGCTACTAATTCGTTTTGGTAAACAGTCAGTGATAAAGCTATTGCTGACCAACCAAACTCAGTGACAAGCCCCTCTCCCAAAGGCGACCATGCTGAGCCATTCCAAGCCGCGACTCGATTTGCGCCCACAGTGCCTGCAGAATCAAACGATCCGGCTGCAATGAGCCTATCTTCAAAGACACAAAGGGCACCGACCCAGCCATTCAGACCTTGTCCCAAGGGTGTCCAATTCTGTCCATCCCAAGAAGCGATGTGGTTGGCTCGAGCCTCTCCGGCAAACGTAAAACCTCCCCCGGCGACCAGATTGCCGTCAAAAGCAACAAGTGCTGAAACCGCGCCATTGAGCCCGAAATGTGATCCGACACCTTTATAACTCGAGCCGCTCTTTAAGGCAATGTTGTTAGCTCTCACTTCGCCGATGAGTTCAAATGATCCCGCCACGAAAAGCGCTCCACCATGCTTATGGAGTGCGTAGATTTTTGCATCTGGTTGTTGCCCAAAGTCGGCAGTAGACCACTCTAATCCATTCCAGTAGGCGATTCTCCAGGACGCAATTCCGCCAGCACGTATAAACGTACCGCCCACAATAAGTTGATCATCATCAACGAAGAGAGCGAGAACATCGCCGTTCACGCCTTCTCCAAGTGGGAGCCAATTTGATCCGTCCCAAGCAGCGACGTTATCCAATTGACTTCCAGAGAAGAAGCTAAAACCACCTCCAGCGACTAGTCTCCCTTTATACACTGCGAGCGCCCAGACCTCACCGCCCTTGAGCCCATCCCCGAGGGGCATCCAATTCACTCCATCCCATTCCGCAATATTATTAGCCTCCACTGCCCCAGCGGCATCAAAATAGCCTCCTGCAACCAGCTTGCCCTCGAATGATGCTAGTGCGTGAATACTGCCGCTTGTTCCGGATCCCAAAGATGACCAATCACTGCCGTCCCAAGCAGCAATGTAATTCGCAGCCCCTCCACCGCTGATTGCGAAGTCTCCTGCGGCGATCAGGCGGCTCTCGCAGACTATCAATGAACGCACATCTCCCCCTACTCCGTTTCCCAGAGTGGACCATGCAGTTCCATCCCATGACGCTATGTTGTTCGTACCAACACCGCCTGCGACCGTGAACCTTCCGCCAACTATCAGCTTGTTGTCATACACGGTCATCGCGTAGATAGCATCGTTCACTCCTGCTCCGAGAGGCAACCATTCGGATCCATCCCAAGAGGCGATGCGCTCTACAAGGACACAGTTTGCAGCACGAAAGTCTCCAGCCGCGATAAGGTGGTCGTCGTACACACACAGGGCGCGGCAGGTGCCTGACAGTCCAGCCCAGCATGAGAATCCACTCTTCCAGTAAGCATCATCAGGGTGTTCAGTCATTGCGCTAGTGCCTGATGGGCGAAACAGCGGCCTTCCGGAAACCGGATCAATTGATGTTCGAAATCCCTTCAGGTCGAGTGTCCCCTGGAATCCTGCACGCCGAGCAGCCTCCAGATCAAACTGGCCATCAGGGGTCAGATACTGCGACACCGACGTAACTCGATCCGAAGCTGGTATACCTCCATTGACGAGCGGTTCGATCTGCTCGGCTGAAACCTCAGTTCCGAACAGCAGCATCGACAGCAGGCATGCTGCTGCCGTTTCCATTACGAACGATAGCCAGAACGGCATTGGCAGACCTCCCACACAAGAGTTCTTTGAAGTGATTTTCAGAAAAATGGTCGAAACTGACCACTTTGTCAAGTAGTGTATTGAGATAAGCCCTATTCTATCAATAGCCTAACAAGACTGGCCAAGCCACTGAATAGAACAGGGCGACACCGAAGAAGATAAACATCACAAGTGTATGTCGGTAGTGTACCTGAGTTTCCCGTGTTCGAGATGCTGAAAAAGCTCGAAGCCCGTAGGTCAGGCAACACTGAAAATAACCACGCTCAGTGTCAGTCCTTGAACTTCTCACGAGGTCAAGCACAGGACATCGAGCTTGAGCTGAGAGTGAAATCCTCTCCGCTTACCGCGCGACTGAATTAACACGTTGTAGTTCAATGACTAAACACGCGGAGAGGCAGGGATTCGAACCCTGGATACCCTCGCGGGTATAACGGTTTTCGAGACCGCCGCATTCGACCACTCTGCCACCTCTCCGAAAATCCTGGTCGATATTCCAATGAGTTGAAATAGCGTCGCCGCTATTCATCCGGCCGCTGTTCGCCAAGGATGGCGGCCGCCAATCGCTCGACCTCCTCCTCCTTTGGCTTCAGCAGGAGTAAACCGGCCGGACAAAATACGGAAATGAGTACATAGGTGTCAAGGTCGCCGCCGAGAAAATAGAAGATTAATCCGTAGAGCGCCGGCGCCGCCGCTACCGCAAAGACCGGGACAAAGGCGTCCGCCAGCCGGGCACCAAGGCGATGAGGGTCGGGTGCAATACGAAGTCTCAGCAAAGCAGGTGCAAGATGGCGTTTCTTCATGATAAATGCGGCGAGCACGTCGACGACGGCAACGCCAATGAAGGCATACCCCAGGAGTTTCAGATTCTCTGGCGCAACGATCGGCTGCGAAAGAAACTCAAGGTAATGCCGCGCGAGCAGTGCGACAGCCAGAAGCAGCGCCGGTATGCCAACGCAGATATTCACACCGCGTCGCGCGATCGTCCCCTGAATTTCGCGAATGTCAGTTTGACTCAGCATTGTTCTTGCGTTGTGAGCGGATCTTACCGAAGAACTCACTAATCAGCGTCGCGCACTCAAAATCGCGTACGCCGGAGGTGATTTCCACTCGATGATTCAGTCGGGGGTCTTGTACCAGGTTGAACACTGAGCCGCAGGCACCCGCCTTGGGATCTTTGGCACCGAAGACAACTCGCTTGATGCGCGCAAGCACGATGGCACCCGCACACATCGAACACGGTTCGATCGTGACATAAAGCGTCGCGTTCTCCAGATAGCGCAGTTGAAGCTTATTACAGCCGGCGGTGATCGCGATCATTTCCGCGTGCGCTGTCGGATCATGCAGGATCTTGTTCTGATTGTAGCCGCGTCCGATGATCTTGCCCTCAAGAACAACGACTGCACCGATCGGCACCTCGTCATCGGCCTCGGCGTTGAGCGCCTCGCGCAGGGCCTGCGCCATGAAAGCAGAATCGATCTCTTCCTGTGTGGCTTCCGGATTGAGATTCAACATGCGGGAAGTATACGCGTTACGTCCGCCATTCAAAGCGGAAATCGCCGGACAAATGCAACACACGCGGCTGAGTTTAGACTTCAAGATGAAGTGGAATCTGCTATCTTTACGGACGTGCAGATTCTCGATTTTACTGCCGCATATGACCGGCTGGTCATTCGAGAAGGATCCTGGCGTCGCTATGAGCGATGCTATCCGGCTCTCTTTCAACACTACTTCCGGTTCTGGGCGAAGCGTACTTACCCCGATGTGAGGACTCCCATCCGTCAACTCGAAGCCAACGCTGCGCGCCTGCGACAGCGATTGCCGGTTCTGGCAAAGAAATTCGGCAGACTGGGGCTAAAACTAAATGACATCGAGATCGTGCTTTTTGTCGGCAAGGATTGCACGAATGGACACGCGTTCCTCGATTCAAGCAATTGGGTCGTTTGGCTCCCGGTCGAAACTTATCCGAACGATCAACTCCTGGACGTCTTCGCAGCACACGAGATCCTTCATGCCCTCCATTATTGCAGCTCCCCGGAATACTACTTCAAGTCGACCGGCGAGCAACGGCAACTCATCAGGCTGCTGGTGACCGAAGGTCTGGCAACTTACTTGACCATGAGAGTCCTTGGTTGTTCTTCTGAGACTGCGCACTGGGGTGGTTATCTATCGAAACGGGCGCTACGGCGTTGGCTGCGAGAGTGCTCGATTCGATTAAACGAGATGGCCGAGTTTGCGGAAGAGCATCTTCATTCCAAGAGCCATGCAGACTTCTTTCAGGCGAACGAGCCCGCGGATATCATGCGCTATCGCGGAGGGTATTTTCTCGGTAATGTCTTGATTGAGAGAGTCGTGCAGCAGCGGAAACTAAGCCCGTCAGCTTTATTGCGATTATCTCGGCCAACGCTGGACAGTTTCGTGCTTCAGCAACTTACTTCGATCGGCGCTGATCGAATATGAGTTGGTCCAACTGGGAGGTTGTCATTTCGGGCACGATGACCTTAGCAAGTCAGGACACTATCCGCTGACCCCGATGCGCTCGGCTTCGCTCTCGATAAACGACTTCAGTCCGATCAGATCGTCTTCGTAAACATCGACGAATTTTGCCGCAACTTCGAAATTTCCTTCGGGCTTCTGCTCGCTGCGCACAATCTGGCAGATCGCCGTGATCGGGGCGGTGATGTCGTCTTCGTCGACACGAAGGAATTGCGGGTGGTGTTTCTTCCAGCGCGGAAGCGAGATCGACATTTTGACCAACTCGTCGCGATGATAGTCGCGGCGGGCGATGAACATGACGCCGCCCGCACCGATGTTCTGCGCCTGCCCCGAAGTCTCAGCATCAGCCTTGGCTGAAAACAGGATCTTCTGAGTGGTGAGATTGCATGATGACGGGATACGCAAGAACTTGCGCCGGTTCTTCGTGAAGTTTTGATTCGCTGTGACCATGTTTCTCCCCTCTGGTGAAGGCGCCGCTTCACGGTGCGCCACCAGTTGCTTATTCTTCTAACAATTTGATTATCGGCGGCTTACGCAGACTTTACAGCACCGGAAGACAAGAATCTTCTTGATTAACATCGACGCCTTTCGTAGCGTATAAGTCTCATATGACGACCGAGCGGCTGGCCAAGCCGAAATGGCTGATGATGAATGCAAACTTCGGGGCGGGTTATCGCCGGGTCCGGAGCCTGCTGAAAGAGCATGGCCTGCACTCGGTGTGTCAGGAAGCGTCCTGCCCAAACATGAGCGAGTGCTTTGAGTCGGGCACGGCCACCTTTTTGATCCTGGGTCACGTCTGCACCCGGGGCTGCGGCTTCTGCGATATACTTAAAGGTAAGCCGAAGATACATGATCTGGGGGAACCCCAGCGACTGGCGAGCGCGGTTGCCAAGTTGGGGCTCAAACACGTTGTCATTACATCAGTTACGCGAGACGACCTGGAAGATGGCGGCGCCGCGATCTTTGCGGCAACCGTGCGTAAACTTCGAGAATACGACCCGGCAATCCAGATCGAACTCCTCATCCCTGACTTCCAGGGCGCCAAGGAATCCGTTGACCTGATTCTTGATGCGGCACCAGAAATCTTCAATCATAACATCGAGACGGTTCCACGGTTGTATAAGACCGTGAGGCCGAGGATGGGATACCGCCGTAGCCTCGCAATCCTTAAGTATGCCAAGGGCTCGGAAAAGGTGAAACTGGTCAAGTCGGGAATATTTGTTGGCGTTGGCGAGCGCGAGGATGAAATCAAACAGACGATGCAGGACATTTGCGATGCTGGAGTGGACATCCTGACGATCGGGCAATACCTGTCACCTTCGGAGTTGCATCTCCCGGTACTGAAATACTATCCGCCCGAGGATTTCGTCAAGTTCCGCGAATGGGGTATGGCTATGGGTTTCAAACACGTGGAATCGGGTCCGCTTGTGCGCAGTTCCTACAAAGCCTCTCATCAGAGTGCCAACCTCATTGAAGTGTAAATAACACCGGTTGACTGGAGTCTAAAAGTTTCTTCCGATATGACTATAAATCGACTAATCTTACCCGCAATGTCTTGTTCGAGTGATCTGTTGATTATGCAGGCCAAGAGCCATGATTAAGATCTTCTTTGCCAAAGAACTTGGGTTCTGTTGGGGTGTCGAACGCGCCATCAATCTCGCGGCCGAGGCTAAGAACAAATACTCCGGCGAGGTAACGATCCTCAAGGAAATCGTTCACAACCGCCAGGTAGTCGATTTCTTCAGGAAACGCGGGGTCGGTCAGGAAGACACTCTCGACAAGATCGATCAGGGCACGCTCGTGATTTCGGCCCACGGCTTGAGCCCAAAACTAAAAGAGCAGGCCAAGCAGAAGGGTCTGAGTATCGTCGATACCACGTGTCCGCTGGTTGAAAACGTGCACAATTTTACGCGCGAACTCCTGGCTGATGGCTACCATGTTATCCTCTATGGTGAACCGGGACATGATGAAGTGCACGGCGTGATGGGGATCGACGAAGAGAGAATCCACTTATTGGCTGAATATGAAGATATCGACGCTCTTCCGCGTTACGAGGGCAAGGTGGCGTTGATTACCCAAACCACCCGCGGCGTGCGCGCCTTTGAAAAAGTCTGCTCGCGCATGAAAGAAATCTACCCTGACCTCAAGATCGTGAATACCATATGCGACGCCACCGACAAGCGCCAGCACGCCATTCACGAACTGGCGCCACAGGTTGACCTCGTGATCGTGATCGGTTCGCAGAGCTCCGGTAATTCACAGCGCTTACGCGATATCGCCGAAGAAATCTGTGGGCGCGCTTACCTGGTCGACCATCCAACCCAGATCGAGTGGGCATGGTTTGACGGCGTCGAGCGTGTCGGGATCACGGCCGGCGCTTCCACCCCGGCATTTGCAGTCGAAGCAATGTTAAAAGCAATCCACGCCGGCGTCGGTATCGACGTCGAGCATTCGGATGAAAAACTTCTCGAATACAAGTCATTTGCGCAGTACAAGAATGTTCAACAATCCGCGTAGAAAATCTCGTCAGATCAAGGTCGGCAATGTGCTGGTGGGCGGCGATGCGCCGGTTTCCGTGCAGTCAATGACCACCACCCAAACACGCGACATCGACAAGACCGTCGCACAGATCAAAGCTCTCGAAGCCGTCGGCTGCGATATCGTCCGCGTTGCCGTGCTCAATAAGGAAGACGCCCAGTCGCTTGGAGAAATCAAGAGGCAGATCGCGATTCCGCTGGTCGCCGACATCCACTTCCATTACCGGCTTGCCCTGATTGCCGCCGAACAAGGCGTGGACAAGATTCGCACCAACCCTGGCAACATTGGCGACGACACCAAGATGGAAACCGTAGTGGCCGCTTGCAAGGAGCGGGGGTTGCCGATCCGCATCGGCGTCAACACCGGCTCGCTCGAATGGGATTTGGTCAAGTCGATGGGTCGCTACAATCCAGACGCCTTAGTCGAGTCGGCGCTGCGCAAGGTGCGTTTGCTCGAAGAGATGGATTTCAATGATATCTGTATCTCGATGAAGTCGTCCGAAGTCCCCGGAATGGTGGAAGGTTATCGCAAGATCGCCAAGCTTGTGGATTACCCGCTGCATCTGGGCGTTACCGAAGCCGGACCGTTAATGGGTGGCACGATCAAGTCGTCCGTCGCGTTCGGGTTGCTCTTGCACGAGGGCATCGGTGACACAGTTCGCGTTTCGCTTTCAACTGATCCGGTTGAAGAAATCAAGGTGGGCAAGAAGATCCTCCAATCGCTCGGCCTGTTCAGCAATATGCCCGATCTGGTCAGTTGCCCGACCTGCGGTCGACTTCAAACCGATCTATTCGGGCTGATCAGTCGTGTTGAAAAAGTCCTCGAAGGAATCAAGAAGCCGATCAAGGTGGCCGTCATGGGCTGCAACGTCAATGGCCCCGGCGAAGTTGGTGATGCCGATCTCGGTGTGGTCGGTTCCGCTGACTACCTGGCCCTGGTGCGCAAGGGCGAAGTGATCGGCAAATTTCCGCCGGAACAACTGGAAGTCGAGTTGCTCAAACAGCTTCAGACATTCCGCGACGAAGATATCATTGCCAATACCGCTCCGCCAGTGATGGTGCCGACGGAGTAGCCGCAACAGCTCCGTCTTCCACCGCGCCAGTTCCCCCGCTCTCAGCAAACGCACAATTTCGGCTTGAGCAATCGGCTAATAGTAGCCGATACATCTAAGGGTTGGACAAATCGACCCCCTCGCACGATTTCGATTAGTCTGAGGTGCAGATTCTTGACTCGATCGCTTATTCTTGCCGCTTTCGTCGGTACACTCTGTCTTGCCTATCTCCTGACGGGTGAGACGACTCCGCTCGCGCTCTTGATTCTTCTCGCTGCGATCTGGGTTCTGCGAATAGCAGCGGCAATCAGTCCACTCGTTCGCAAGCTCTTCAACTCCATTGGCCCTCGCTCGGATACCCGCTATATGACCCGGATCGAGCTTTTACGAAGTTCACTCACCTTCGCCTGCCTGGGGCTGACAACATTGGCCGTGCTATTCCTCGCCGCCGTGAGCATGTCCAACGATGGGCCGGATCACCTGGACCCGCTGCTCGGCGGATTCTTCTTTGGGACTTTTATCCTCACTGCGATGTGGCTCTTTGGCGGTATCTACCTTCTGATTCGCGGGTTGTTTCGCAGACGCGACTATGACCCCGCCGAAGTCTACAGGAGAGACACCGAAGGAACTGGGGACAACTCAGATGAACATGGTGACGAGGACAATGATCCTGCACGGCCGACGACTCCCGGTGTCTAGGCAGTCAGTCCAAATGTGATTGTATTTCCGACGCGCCGAAACTTACTTGGCGAATGCCTCACGCTTACGTAATTCTGAGCCACTCTCCGCCGGACTATCCCGCCGTTTCCTGGAGGCGTGGGCAAGAACTCAAGGTGGGCAAGCGCGACACCGAATGGACAGGGTTTCTCTGGTGCCAGGACGACTCCGAACACAGCGGCTGGGTGCCCGAGTCTTTCCTCGAATTGGATGGCATGACTGCCGTGCTCAAACGAGATTACGAAACGACAGAGTTGACAGCTTCCCCCGGTGAAGCAGTCGATGTCGTGGAATCGGTTGCCGATTGGCAGTGGTGCCGGAATTCGAAAGGAGAATTGGGCTGGATTCCCGCACGCTGCCTTGTATATTCGGAGCCGTCAAGTACATGACGCATAGCTAGCGAAACCTGAGTCGCGTCGATTCTACGAAGTTCAGAAAGATGTCAACATGATCCGTCAACACCTTGCTAAGTCTGTCTTAAGATCCGAGCCCCACTTTCGCTGGCGCGGCGGCGAGATTTCACGCTTGGAAGCCTTGAGCGACGCCGTCTTTGCGTTCGCGATTACGCTCTTAGTCGTCTCGCTCGAAGTCCCGACTTCGTTCCGCGAACTGGTGGTATCCATGCGCGGCTTCCTGGCATTTGCCATTTGCTTTACCTTACTGTATGTGATCTGGCATGCCCACTACATCTTCTTTCGGCGCTATGGCATCGAAGACACTGTAACGGCCGTGCTGAACGCGGTCCTCTTGTTCGTTGTGCTGTTCTACATCTATCCACTCAAATTTCTCTTCACCTTTCTGGTGGGCGTGATGTTCGGAGTTAACACCGGTGTCCAGGCCGAAGCGATGATCGCCGGCCAGGAAGTCTCCACATTGATGATCATCTACTCGTTGGGTTTCCTGGCGATTTTTTCGGTGTTGTTCCTGATGTATTGGCGCGCGTATCGGATGCGAGATGCGCTGGAATTGGACGAAGTCGAGCGGCTCTGCACGCGCACCAGCATCAACATGTACATGATCTACATGCTTTTCGCGATCATCTCAATTATCCTGGCGGCGACCGGTAACTTCTTCCTGGTTGCGATGGCCGGATGGATATACGGGCTGCTGGGAATTGTCCAGGGTGTCAACGGTGTGCGGATGGGACGCAAGATCCGCAACGCGATTGAAGCGCGAGGTCCCCAAGAAGTGATTGACAAAGCCGGCTGAGGGCGGTTGCTTCCCTCATTTTATTCGCCATCATGAACCGCACTCTCTCGACCAACATCTTTCTTTACATAATTTTGTGCTTGATCTGGGGGTCTACTTGGATGGCCATCAAATTGGGTCTTCGCGACTCGCCGCCGTTCTGGAGCGCGGCGGTCCGTTTCATAATTGCCACTTCGATCCTGGTCATCTACAATCGGTTGGCCGGCAACAAATACCCGGCTGGTTGGCGCGGTAAGCTGAGAGTCGCCTGGCCCGGGCTGTTCACTTATCTCGGGTCGTACACGCTGACCTACGTTGGTAGTATGTATATCACGTCGGCACTGGCATCGATTCTTTTTGCGGTATTTCCCTTCTTCGTCCTGCTGCTGATGACCTTCATGATTAAGGATGAGCGTGTTACCTGGCAGGCCATACTGGGAGCCGTTATCGGCTTTGTCGGCGTGGTGCTGATTTTTGCCGAGCCGATGGCCTACCGCGAAAATGCCATACTCGGCATGATCTTCCTCGTACTCTCGCCGTTGGCCGCCGCAATCGGCACGGTGTCGATTCGAGCCTACTTGAAAGATCAGCCGGTGATCCCGATGGTGACGCTACAGATGTCACTTGGCGCGATCCTACTCACCCTTACAGCATTCCTCGTGGAGGACATTGGTCGATTCCACGTAACATTGACTTCCATCGGTGCCCTCATGTATCTCGCCATCTTTGGTTCGGTGATTGCTTTTACCACCTACTATCGGTTGCTGCAGCGCATGAAGCTTGTCACCATGTCGATGGTGGCATTGATCACACCGATCATTGCCGTGCTCCTAGGCTTTGTCATTCTGGATGAACTACTGACAACAGCGGACTACGTTGGAGCGGCGTTGGTCTTGGCTGGAGTGGCCGTCGTCAATCTACGAGGAAAGAAGAAATAGCAGCGGGCCGGCTGTCGATCAGTCGCCGGGTCGTTTTTGCTCGATGTTACGGGCTTCACTGCCCGCCGCTGCCAATTCTTCGTTGACGTGGCTGCGGCAATAACGGCAGATGATCGCGTCCTTCTTGATCGGTTCGGCGCACATCGGGCAGTATTTCTCGTTTGCGCCAAGCTTGGGTCTGTGTGGTTTGCGGTGGCTGCGCAACACCGATTCAACGCGGTGAGCGTCGGCGCGCGGGGTCAGACCGAGGAACTCGAAAACGGCGTTCTGTCGCGTGCCGCCATCATCCCAGTCGATCACCAGGCAGTAACCCTTAATTGGCTTTGGTTTTTCGGGATTGATCCCCAAAGCCGGGAAGGAAAGATTCTTCGTCGCAGTCAGTCGGGGCAGCAGTTTTGCCTTTTCCTCGCAGAAGATATCCAGCACTGAGCCCAAAGGAATGCGCCCCAACTCCTCGTTCTGAATCGAAGAGAAGACGAAAGCCGAACTGTCGATCAAGCACTCGATGTTATCCTGCGGCGTTGGCACTCCGGCAAAACCGGCCAGGTAGCGCGGAATCGGCACTCGCACCGGTTTGGCAAGATTCACAGGACGATTTCTGATTCCGAAGAAGATAACAGCAACGACGGCCGCGCCAACGACGAGTCCGAGTGTGAATGAAATCAGGTCCATGACAATTCCCTCAAAGGCGATTGTCGTATCTCACCAAACTATGCCGAATGCGGACGCCGGCGGCAAGGGTGATTTGCACTATTCGTAGGAAGCGCCGCCAAAGTCTGAACCACTTTGGCGTTTGCGCCGGTAACGCTCCTGAGCCTCGCGTATTACCTGCAGCGCCGTCTCCCGGTCTTCCCAGCCCTCGACACCGACTTTCTTCTCTTCGAGGTCTTTGTATACCGAAAAGAAGTGCTCGATCTCCTTCAGCAGGTGGGGCGGCACATCCTTCAGTGATTGAATGTAATTCCACAGCGGGTCGGCAATCGGCACGCAGAGAATCTTTTCGTCAATGCCTTTCTCGTCGAACATCTTGAAGCAACCGACCGGTCGCGCGGCAATCACGCATCCCGGAAAAGTCGGCTCCCAGACCAGGACCAGCGCATCCAGCGGGTCTTGGTCTTCGGCAAGTGTCTCGGGAACGAAACCGTAGTCGCTTGGATAATGCACCGCGGAAAAGAGCATGCGATCAAACTTGATGACCTTGCGCTCTTTGTCGTATTCGTATTTGTTTCGACTCCCTTTCGGGATCTCGATCATGACTTCAATTATCATAGAAAGTCTTCACGTTGTCGCCAGTGCCTGCTCCGGGAGCTTCAGTGTGATGCAGCGCCGACTGCCAACTCCTTCGCCTTAAAAGACGTCAGCTCTTCAATCAGGCGGTCGATTTCCGCCATCGTATTGTAGAAGTTAACCGCCACACGCACGCCGCCTTCGCGATAGACGAGCATGAATCCACTTTGAAGCAGGTGCTTTTGCAAACGCTCGTTGGCGGGCGAGCCGATGTTGACAATCTGCGAGCGATGGTGTGGATCGATTGAGCCGTTGATTCGATAATAGTCTTCGCTGCGTATGTAACTCACGAGCCGGTCGATCAACGCCAGGTTGTGCGCCATGATGTTTTCAACGCCGACTTCAACAAGGTACCGGAGCGCCGCCGCCATGCCCCAGAGCTGGATGTAAGGGTAAGTCCCGAGATTGTACCGACGGGCATCGGCGAACGGCTCTCGATCGAAGTGCCGCAAATCAGTGTATATCAACTTCCAGTCGACACCCATCCAGCCGGTGGAATAGGATTTGAGCGGCCGTTTGGCCGTCTCGGAGACGTAGAAAAAACCCGAACCGAGCGGAGACAGCAGCCACTTCTGTCCCCCCGCCGCCAACAGATCGATCTGGCATTTCTTCACATCCAGCGGGCAGGCACCGAGACCTTGCATCGCATCGACGATAAAGAAGATCTCGTGCTGTTTACAGAACTCGCCAAGCTGCTCAAGATCGTTGCGATAGCCGTTGAAATACTGAACGAAACTGATTGCCAGGGCGCGCGTACGCGGAGTCACCAGTTTGACCATTTCATCATACGAGAAACACCCATTCGGTGTGGGGATATACTTGATAACAACGCCCTGCTCTTCGAGCACGCGGAACGGATATGGCACCGAGGGAAACTCGTTGTCCGGAATCAACAACTCGTCACCGGTTTGCCAGTCGAGACCGAGCGCAGCCAGGTTGAGCCCCCACGAGGTGTTCGTTGCGAAGGCGATTTCCTTGGGGGTGGCGCCGATTAACTTCGCCGCGTCGCTACGGATGCTGTCGAGATGCACTTTGGCCTCAGCGTCGCCGACGTCGAGGTTCGAGATCTTGGCTAGATAGCCGTCGATCGCCGTCTTCACGCACTTGAGCAGCGGCGCGTAGGAAGCGTTGTTGAAGAATACTCTTTGATCCAGCCCAAAGAAGTCGTTGCGAATCGCGGGGTCGATCATGTTCCATGACCTCCTAATAGGCGTAAAGATAAGTAATTGCACCCATGGTGACAAGGATTGTCAGGAGGTTCCAAAACAGTTCGAATGACACGATCACCGAGGGCAGCCGGTACATATTGTACGTCCGGACGGTAACGGGAATCTGTCCAACACCGAAGACGAATAATCCGATGAACCATCCGGAATGAAGGCTGGAAAACGGCAGGATCGGGTAGAGCGCCGAATAAACGACGGCGGGAAGCATGACGCAGAATACAAAATTGACGAGGAACGACGAGAGAAACTGGGTTTCGACGAATTCACCCAACTGCAGTCGACGGATCAGGGCGCGCATAATGATCCGTCTAATTGACTCAGTTATCAGCAGCAGGGCGCCAGCTACGACTATGGCAAGGAAGAGCTTCTCGAGATTCATGGTCTTTGCTCTCCTCGACGGACATCTGTATTGATCACAGCCAGCGCTTCTCTCGGTACCACGCGATCGTCTCCAGCATCGATTCTTCGAGCGGCTGCAAGGGCAGAAATCCGAGCTTTTCGCGCGCTTTTTGCGAAGATGTCGTCCAGTAGGGGCAACTTAGTTCCTTCACTTTGTCGGCGCTCAGAGTCGGCGAATTGCCGAACTTACGGTCGAACCTCTCCATCCTTGGCGCCAGACCTCGCAGCAGCCAGAGCGGGATTCGCAGGGGACGCACCTCGACTTTCATGACGTCCGCCATCATCCGCTGCGCCTCCCATTGCGAGAGTTCGTCCAGCGAGTTAAGATTAAAAGTCTCGCCGACGCCCTCCGGCATCATGGCTGCTCGGATGATTCCGTCGATTAAATCGGCGACATAGACGATACTGACGAAACTTTCCTGGCCGCCGAATTTCAGAAAAAGCCCGCTCTGGACGAACTTGAAAAACGTTAAGACCTCAGTATCGCGCGGACCAAACACCGCCGGCGGGCGAACGATAGTGATCGGGCAACGGTCCTTTAGCGCCTTGACAACCTGCTCAGCGGCGAGTTTGCTCTTGCCGTAGTCGGATACCGGTGGAGTGTCTTCATCCTCCGTTTTTGCCTTGAGAGTCGGTGACGGCCCTCCGGCTGCCTGCGATGAGATCAGCACAAATCGCTTTAAGTTTGAGCCGTGACTAACAGCCAGATCAATCAGTTGCTTCGTTCCGTCGGCATTGACGCTCATAAACTCCCCGAGTGACTCGGCTTTGACCAGACCGGCGGAATGAAAGACGTAGTCCATCTTCCCGATGACTTCGGCGAGTTGATTCTCGCGCCGCAGGTCAGCCATTACCGGCGTGTAAGGGAGATGCGCAATGTGGGTTGTTCGCGAACTCTCACGTAGCAGGAGATAGAGATCGCACTTGAGTGCGGCCAGCCGCTCGGCCAGGTGGGAACCAACAAATCCAGTGGCGCCCGTGACCAGAACTCGCGGCCGGCTCGCGAACACCGGGCTAAATTGGCTTGACTTTGAAATGGTCATTCTGTACTATTTGCAACCTGTGAATACCGGCATTGCGCAAATCTATCAGGCGTAGGGTTGAAAGCAAGCCTATAGTATGGATATCTTCGAAAAGTGTCATAAATTCACGCGCTCAGTCGAAGTCAAGGAGATGGGGGTCTACCCGTATTTCCGCCCGATTTCGACCGCGTCTGATACGGAAGTCGTCATCGGCGGTCAGAAGATGCTGATGATCGGCTCGAACAACTATCTCGGGCTGACGACTCATCCTAAAGTGATTGAAGCCGCAATTGCCGCGACTAAGAAATACGGTTCCGGCTGCACCGGCTCGCGTTTCCTTAACGGCACTCTTGATCTGCATATCGAATTAGAAAACGCACTCGCCGAGTTCATGGGCAAAGAAGCGTGCCTCGTCTACTCGACAGGCTTCCAGACTAATCTCGGTACGATTTCCTGCCTGGTCGGCAAGGGCGACTACTTGCTGATGGATCGCTCCAATCATGCCTGCATTGTTGACGGCGCGCGGCTTTCTTTTGGTAAAGTGCTCAAATTCGACCATAACGACATGGACGATCTCGAGCGCGTGCTCGCCGGACTGCCCAAAGACGCTCCCAAGGCCATCGTCGCCGACGGCGTGTTTTCCATGGAAGGCGATATCATCAAGCTCCCGCGCATGGTGCAATTAGCGAAGAAGTACAATGCGCGCGTCATGATCGACGATGCTCATTCGGTCGGCGTGCTGGGCGCGACCGGCGCCGGCACCGCGGAGCATTTCGGGCTCGGCAAGGAAGTCGATATCACGATGGGAACTTTCTCAAAGTCGTTCGCTTCGATTGGCGGCTTTGTCGTCGGCGATGCCCCGGTGATGGAATTTGTTAAACATTTTTCGCGCACAATGATCTTCTCGGCTTCGATCCCACCGGCGTCGGCGGCGACCGTAATGGCGGTATTGCAGATCATGAAAGACGAGCCGGAACGCCGCGAGCGCCTCTGGCAGATCACGCGCAAGATGCACAAGGGCCTGACCGATCTGGGATTCCAAATCGGCAGCACCGAGACTCCGATCGTCCCCGTGCACATGGGCGAGATGATCGAGTGCTTTACGTTCTGGAAGATGCTGACCGAGGCGGGGATTTTTGCCAATGCGATTATTCCGCCGGCGGTCGCTCCCGGGCAGTCGTTGATTCGCACGAGCTACACCGCCAACCACACCGACGCGCAGCTCGACCGCGTTCTGACGACTTTCGAGAAGATCGGCAAGAAAACGGGCATGATATCGGCGATGGTATAAACGCTTGGGCAGGTTTCACGCGTGACGACAGCCGACGATATCGAAGTAAGGGAGGTAACCAATTCCTCCCAGCTCAAGACCTTCATCAAATTTCCCTGGAAGATCTATGCCGGCAACCCGAACTGGGTGCCGCCGCTGATCGTTGACCGTAAAGACTTCTTCAACAAGCAGAAGAATCCGTTCTATCGCTTCGCCGAAGTCGTGCTGCTGATTGCTTATCGCAACGGTGAGCCCGTCGGTCGCATTGCCACCTGCATCAACCGCTCGCATAACGAATTTCATCAGGAGAAGGTCGGCTTTTTCGGCTTCTTCGAATGCATCGAAGATTACGCCGTCGCGCACCGTCTGCTCAAAGTCGCCATGATCTATCTCAAGAAGGCCGGCATGGAAGTGATGCGCGGACCGTGCAACTTCTCCACCAACCACGAGGTCGGGCTGCTGATCAACGGCTTTGAGCTTGATCCGATGGTCATGATGCCCTACAACCCGCCTTATTACGCGGAGTTTCTCGAGCGCTTCGGGCTGCGAAAGGCCAAGGACCTGCTGGCGTTTCTGATCACGCAGGATGACGTTCCCAGCGAGCGGATACAGAAGGTCGTCGAGCGATTGCGTGAGCGCTCCGGCGCCAAGTTTCGCCGCATCAACGTCCGCGATTTCGATAACGAAATCAAGCGCGTGATCCAGATCTACAACGAGGCCTGGGAAAACAACTGGGGATTTGTGCCGCTGTCCGAGGATGAGTTTACGCACATCGCCAAAGACATGAAGATGATTCTCAATCCCGACATGGCGTTGTTTGCCGAAGTCGACGGCGAGCCGGCGGGATTTGCGTTGGCCCTGCCGGACGTCAACCAGGTGATCAAGAAGCTCAACGGGCGGCTGCTGCCGTTCGGAATCTTCCGGCTGATCTGGGACTTGAAGATTCGCAAGAAGAACAAGATCAACCGCGCGCGGATCCTCACGTTAGGGGTCTCAAAGAAATTCCAGAAGCGGGGCATCGACAACGTCTTCTATTACGATCTCTTTTATAACGGCATCAAAAACGGCTACTATTCCGGCGAAATGTCGTGGGTGCTCGAAGACAACCGCATGATGGTCGCCGCTGCCGAGTCGCTGGGCGGCAAACCCTACAAGACCTACCGCATCTACGAGACGCCGCTGATGACGCAATTAGGAAATCGGGAGTAAAGGCGAAGCGCAGAAAAGTGCCACGCCTAATGGAGAGTCAAAGCCCGGCTTTCGACTGAGCCGGGCTCAAGTTTCAATTGTGTTTACTACGGCTCAATGTAGTCGCTGCAATCACAGGTCAGACCCGGGTACGGTCCACCTCCAAAAGCCCATGTAATCATGTAAACAGCGTCCGAAATCGTAACGATGCCGTTGCAATCGGCATCTCCGGAACCAGGGTTGTGCGGAGTCGGCGGCGGTCCAACTGGACAGCCCTCACACGGCCCAAATATGTAGTTGATCAGGTAGACTGCATCGCTGACGTTGATGACACCATTGCCGTCGGCGTCGCCAACGAGCCAATAGCACGGTTGCACCTCAAAGGCGAAACTTACTATACCAGAATTTCCCCCATCCGGTCGCCAGGCATAGAAGTTGGCGCGATACGTGCCCGGTTCCAAGTAGCTGACATCGATCGTCTCCGGATTGGGTTGGTTAATCAGAAACGGTTTGTCCCACAGCGGGCGAGAGTGGAAGACGAACGGATGACCAGCTTGCCAGATATCGCATCTGACACGAGCCCATGTGAAGTCATTGTCGAGTCGCCATTTGAGAACATTTTCATCGAGACTAATGTCTACGACCTGTGGCCCAATAGCTTCGTCGATTATGCTCGTCAAAATGTCCTGTGTGCTGCCGTTGTTCACAGTGTATAGGTACCTGCCAAGCGCGGCTTTCTGGCCATCATAGTTGCGACCATCCCAAAAGAATCTGTCGCTGCAACCTTCACATTCTGCAAGGTCGTTGTCCGTTACAACGTGTGAGGAAACAAAGCTTGGGTTGTCACCAATGGTGAAGATCCGGATTAGATCTCCCGGGGACACGTCCAGTATCGCAAAGTAGCATCCACCGGATCCGCCGCTGCCACTCCCGGTAGGTTTCAAAGCATCTGCTACGCCATCAGCATCCAAATCCTCCCAACCTATGTGGCCGAGTGAGAACGGGCAATACCACAGCGAGTTGTCATACATCATGCAACCCATCGGTTCTCCCGGGCAAGCTTCACAGCTGGCGTTCGGGCGCCAGAGATAGCCAAACCCCTTATCACAGTCGCCCTCGCTGCACCCATTATCACCTACTTGGTATTCATCTGGTGCTCTGAAAATGTGCCCAACTTCGTGAGCCATGACGCGGTCCATGAGTGGAATTCCCCAGTCACCATTGTTGTAGGTCATTACCACAGTACAACCCGGAAGCTTCCTAAATAGAGTTCCTGTCCAGTCGTAATAGGGCATTACGTAGGCATACTTGTTATCGTTGGTGAAGCGATGATCTGCGTCGTTATTGTCCATGACAACGAAGACTGAAAATGCCCAATTCGCGTGGTAAGTTTGGCGCATCTGTTGCGCTAGAGCAAAGCAGCCGTCCCACTCGGATGGATAACCGAAGTAATCCAATGCGTCGTCAATCCACAGGAACTCCCAGCTAAGGGGAGGGAGAAGTACGCTATAATAAGGGGCAGAATGCCCCTGAATCGGCTCAAGGTCAGTGGGCACTGATCGGGAGATATCGTACACCCATTGCAGTCTCGTTCTCTGTTCGGCAGCGGTATTTGAGATCCAGTCGAGCCCCTGCGCGATCTCAGCGATTGCAATATTCTCAAACACCGGACCCCAATTTTCTGCGGAACCGGCGCTTTCCATCAACGCGATCTTCACAGCCACCCGACCGACCATGTAATTGCTGGTGAAGGTATTTGCAAGGTTGGTATTCGGCTGAAACTTACTCCACGCCTCTAAATACTCCGCTGCGATTTGCGGTGATGCGGTTTCGCAGCTCCGCGAAAGGTCATTCTCATTGACTGCGACATTTTCGCCGGAGTCTTTCTGTTCAAAAAGGTAATTCCACACGTAAGCTGCAATTGCCCGTGTTTCGGACTTACCCGATACAGAATAGGGGTGCGTACTGATAATTTCAGCGTCACGAATCACCTTTAACAACTTTGGCAAACTAGCGGTCTCACCGATAATAGTTGTTGGCGGAAAAATGTGGACGACACGCACTCCCATCCTCTCCAACTCAACGACTCTGTCATCTAGTTCTGCCATCGTGTTGGACGGAAAACTGATCATGACGGGAGCCGTTTCTGCACCACTGCCTTCTGTTGGAATCATGAATAGCCCCATCAAAATAACGACGATTAGTTTCGTGCTCATGCCCTTATCCTTTCTGTGTTTTAGTCGTTAATTATTGGCTTTCAAGTTCAACGATGATGTTTTGCCGTTCTGTCGCACCCTCGGGTAAGTCGATCAACCGCGTGACATATCCAGATTTACCAGCGTACAGAACCTTTACCCTTCCGAAGACTGTGTACGCAAATCTGCCATCTGCATCCGAAAATCTCGCGCCATCATCCGAGTCTCGGCCGTTCACCCATGCGGATTCGATAGGTGCCAGACTCTGCTTGTCAAGAATTGTTCCTCGAACAGTGTCTGAGGTTTCGCCGTCGTCACACGAACTCGTACCAAGCAGCAAGAGAGTAAAGATCAGCATTTCAAACGCTCGGAACATATGAGTTGCAACACTAACTCTTGATTTTGTGCGTCGCCTGTCCGGCCTTGATGGTGTGGACATCATCTTACCTCCTTGGTCTCTTGCCCAGGTTTCGATTAGCCATTGATTGGACTTCCGGGCGTATGCTACCCGTAGTGTTTCGATTCTGCTTGAGAATGTGCCCGACTTTCATCATGCACCCTATGAGAATTCAACGTCCCAGCCATGCTTTTGTCAAGTCTCATGTCCATGATTAACCGTGTTTCTTTCGTTGTATCGAAGCTTACCGCCTCCTGCATCCCCATTGACATCCCCCTGATTACTCGATTATCTTCCGCCAATTAGATTTTCACCACTCCAAGGAGCCTTGCATGTCCGCATCTTCGAGCTTGAAAACATTGGCGGCAATAGTCGTATCGGCGTTGCTGCTTCCGGCAATGATCCTGGCACAGTCAACCGGCCTATCCGACGATCTGATCAAAAAACTGCAAATCGACTACGATCAGAATCGCAAGAACCCCGCGATCTACAACGCCCTCTCGGCAAATGACATCAACGCGCTCGCCGTCGACCGCGACAAGCTGGTCCAGCACAATGCGATCTTCAATAAGACCATCGAAACCGGCGAGATGACCAATCAGGAGGCCTCCGGGCGTTGCTGGATGTTCGCCGGCTCAAACCTGCTGCGGCCGCAAGTGATGAAGAAATACAAACTCGGGACGTTCAAGCTTTCGACCAATTACCTCTTCTTCTGGGACAAGCTGGAGAAATCGAACACGTTTCTCGAAATGACGATCGAGTTGGCTGCACGACCGATCGACGATCGCGAAGTTGTCATGCTGTTCGAAGACCCCTGCGGAGACGGCGGCTGGTGGTCGTATGTGGTTGATCTCGTGTCCAAGTACGGCGTGGTGCCGGATCAGGTGATGCCGGAAACCTATGCGACTGCGCACACCGGCAGTCTCAACGCGATTCTCAACCGCAAGCTGCGCGGCGATGCTATAGAACTGCGGGAAATGCACGTGGCGGGAAAGCCCGCGGCGGAATTACGCGCCGCAAAGGAAACGATGCTCAAAGAAGTCTACACGATCCTCGCGCTCAATTTCGGAGTTCCACCGCAGGAGTTCGTGTGGCGCTATGAAAGCAAGGATTCGGTGCAGGTTCCGCCGAAGGAGTACACACCGCGATCATTCTATGATGAAGTCATCGACACCAAGCTCGAAGATATGGTCGCGATCTTCGATCACCCCGGTGTGGAATACTTCAAGTATTACGAACTCGGCCGCTCACGCAGTTTTGCCGACCGAACTGACCTGCGTTTCATTAACCTCCCGATCGACAGCCTGAAACGCTATTCCATGGCGACGCTTCTGGGCGATCAGCCGGTCTATTTCTCCTGTGACATCGGACAGGACAATTATGGTGGGAAGGGCGTGCTGGCGCGGGAGATCTTTGATTTCAAATCGCTGTACGGTTTCGATGTCCGCCTGAGCAAACGCGAGCGCGTGCTGACGCGCGACAGCTATCCGAATCATTCAATGGTGCTGACCGGCGTGGACACCGCCAACGGCGTGGCTACCAAATGGAAGGTCGAGAATAGCTGGGGTGACAAGCCGGGCGACAGAGGCTGGTGGACGATGTACGATGATTGGTTTGATGAGTTCGTCTACTGCGTGATCGTCGATAGGAAGTTGCTAACCAAAGAAGTCGCCGCCCTTCTGAAGACCGAGCCGACACAACTTCCCTCGTGGGATCCGATGTGGGAAGCGATTCGGCGGATGAAGTAGGGATCCTGACCTGCGAACTGACTATGCTCAAGATCCTGACAGTTGCCGCAATTCTGTTTTGCCTAACGGCCGACGGGCAAGCCAATAAGGTGCGTTCGGTGCTGACTCGTTGTGAACTGCCGGATATCGACGGCGAAGTCTATTGCGGCAAGCTCGAAGTGCTTGAAAACCGTGAATTGCCGGAAGGACGCCGGATTCCACTTAATGTGATTGTTCTAATGGCAACCTCTCAAGAGCCGGAAGCCGAACCGTTGTTCTTTCTCGAAGGCGGTCCCGGAATGCCGGCCACCGATGCCGCCGTGATGTTTGCCAATGAGCTCCCATTTCGACAGCATTACGATATTGTTCTAGTCGACCAGCGCGGCACCGGACAGTCCAATCCGCTCCATTGCGATCTGATCGGTGATCGCACAATCGCGCAAAACTATCTCAAGGAGATGTATCCTGCGGGGGCTGTTGCAGCATGCAGGAAGGAACTTGAACAGATCGCAGACTTAACGCAGTATACGACTTCACAGTTCATCGCGGATATCGATGCGGTTCGTGAGTGGCTTGGATATGAACAGATCAATATCTATGCGATCTCCTACGGAACGAGAGCGGCCTATGCCTATGCGCGAGAGTATCCGGAACGCGTCCGCTCAGCGATCCTGATGGGTACGATGCCGCTCGACGGCAAGATGCCGTTCCATCACGCAGTCGCTGCTCAGGCAGCGCTTGATTTACTGTTCGCCGACTGCGAGGCTGATTCGCAATGCAATCATCTGTATCCGGAATTACGCGAATCACTGAAGAGCGTCGTGACGGGAATGAGAGACACACCGTTGGAGATTCGATATCGCCCTCCAAATGGTCAGGAGCAGGTGGTGTCACTGGCAGCATCGATCCTCATGGAGAAGATTCGGAGCCTGCTTTACACGTCGGACGCGCGGGCTTACCTCCCCTATTTGATTCGTGCCGCCTTCAACGGCGACTACAAGCTCTTGCTTGAGGATATGATTCCGACCGAACCGGATTCTGTGCAGTGGTTTGCTGAGGGTCTTTATCTTTCGTTGACGTCAGCGGAAGATGTGCCCTTGATCGACACGACTGAAGCGCGACGTCGCAATGATTCGACGTTTTTCGGAAACTACCGCGTTGAGCAACAAGTACGTGCCGCTTCACTGTGGGCAAAAACTAAAGTGCCCGCTTCTTTCTACGAATTCAAGAGAATTGACACTCCGATCCTCTTCATCAGCGGAGGGCGCGACCCGGTAACGCCGCCGTATCTGGCCGAACGAGTTGCGCAGCACTGCCCACAGAGCCGCCATCTGGTCATCCCACTAATGTCTCACCTGCCGTACGGGCTCAAAAATGCGGAATGCACCTACGACATGATAATGGAATTTCTTGAATCGAAAGATGCAGCGCGCATCGACACGGCGTGCGTTTCAGATCTGCAGTTACCGCACTTCTATCCCGGTGATCATTTTGAGCATCTTGAAGGCGATTGATTAGCCGCTAAAGCGTTCGCCGCACAATCGCCCGACTGGCAGAGGGTCTCTTGACCACTTTGTAGCCCGCTTGTTCGAACGCGCTCACTAAACCTGTGAAGGCGAAGACATCCGGCATCTCACCCTTGCGCGGGATCACAGGATAACCCTCAATAATCTTCGCGCCGTTCTTCCTGGCGAATTTTGCGGCAGCATCGAGCAGTGCTGTCGCCACTCCCTGGCGCCGATAGTCCTTGTCGACAAAGAGACAGACTACTGACCACACCGGCTGATCATCAATCGGCTTCAACGTCCGCGAGCGTTCGAGTCCGGAGAATTGTTCGCGGGGCCCGAGCGAGCACCAACCGATTGCGCGTTTGCCGTCGAAAGCCAGTATGCCGGGCATCGCGCCACAATCGACCAGCTTCTTGAGCGATTTCTTATTGCCGCTGCCTTTGCCCGCGTTCCATTCGGAGCGCTTCAGCCGCCACCACATGCACCAGCACCCGGCGCAGGCGCCGCGCTCGCCGAAGAGCGCGACCAATTGCGGCCAGTTGGCTTTGGTGGCGGGAGAGAATTTCAACTTACTCATACGATCCTATAGCACTGAAGAAACTGGATTCCCGCCTGCGCGGGAACGACAATTCTGAATCTGATTCTTGCGGCCGTTCAGTGCAATCACTCTAGCGACTTCATCAATTCTTGTACCGCCCGCACCAATTGCGGGTCGCGTCCGGCAATCAAGTCGTCCGGCAAGTTCTCAACAAAGATATCCGGCTGCCGCGGTACGCGATCGGTGTCCTCCATCTCAACCGTAAACGCACCCATCGATGGTCGGCGAATCTGCGTGCCATCAATAAGATTATACTGTGATGTACCGATCACACCGCTGGCTGTAGGTGTCCCGATAATCGGCCCCAGCTTCAGCCGTCTGAAGCCTTCGGCGAATATCTCCGAATTTGAAGCGCTATAATTGTCGATTAGAAGTGCCATTGGCCGTTCAGCGGCTTTGAAGCGCAACTTGTTCTCCGACGTAATTCCAAAATCGCGGAAGCGACGCAGGATATACGGGGTGCGATCGAGCATGCCAAGTAGGTGAACCGAGATCCAACCGCCCGAATTGTCGCGGACATCAACAAGCAACCCGTCTTTTCCTTCGGCAATTGAAACCAGCTGCTCTTTGAACAAATCGAGTGACGGCTGATTCATCGCTCGAATGTTCAAGTACGCAACACGCCCGCCCGACAGCGAATCGACAAGGGCGCGGCGCGTTTCGACCCAGTCATTGTATCGCAAGTTCTCAAGTTCAGATGTCGAGATTGGTTTGATCTCGACAACGCGCGGTTTTGCTGCTGGTGTATCTGCGACAGCCAGGCGAACGCGCTTGCCAACTTTTCCGGAGAGCAGTCTCTCCAAACTCTGATTCCGTCCCAGCGACGAATCGTCGCAGGCGAGGATATAGTCTCCAACCGCCAGCCCGGCCGTTGCCGCCGGTGATAACGGATAGACATAGCGAATCCCCCACAGTCCGTCGCGGTCGAGCACAATCGGGTCGAATTCAATGCCCATCTCGCCGGAGCGAATTGACTCGGCAGGTTTCTCATCTTTAAGTATTAGATCGAGATGTGACCCGCGCAATTCGCCCATGAGCTCCAGCATCAGATTGCGAAATTCTTCATCAGTGCGAACGTTTGCGAGCGGTGCTTCGTACTTGCGACGGGCAGCTTCCCAGTCAGTGCCGCGAAAGGTCGGGTCATAGAAATAGTGATTGAGTAGCCGCCAGCATTCCTGAAACTTCTGCTGAAACGTCGCGAGCCTGTGGATATCAATGGTTGCCTTCACCGGGAGTGACTCGGACTTGCCGTCACCCGTATTGAGCGATCGAATCTTGCCGTCGTCGATGAAGTAGAGCTTCTTGCCGTCGCCGGAGATGGCCAGTTGCGATTTCGCCTTGCCGGAAGCTGTAAGCTGTTTGAGTTCCGGATCATCTTCGGTATTTACCGACCAGACTTCCGGTTTACCCAGAAGCGATGCGACAAAGAAGAACTTCTTGCCGTCGGTGCTCAGAATCGGCCAGGAGCATGAGCCGGATAGGGCAAAGGCCCTACGCCGGCGCGATTCGATTCGCTCTGGATCGATGCGAACTGTCTTCGTGGTATCCTTAGCTGTTTTCGAGCTGTCTTTGCTCGCCTTTCCCAGGAACAGGCTGTCGAAAACCGACTCATCAAAGGTGGCAGGAGGCAGTTGCAGTTCGACTTTATAGGTGTGCTCGTTGCCGTCTGCGGCGGCCGTGTAGTACACCGACTTTCCGTCGGCAGCAAACTTGGGGCGCATATTGAAGCCCGAAGCCCGAGTCAGATTGTGCTTCTCTCCAGAGAGGTTAACCGCCCAGATATCCGACTCATAGGTCGGGCCGTTCATCGTGAACGCCAGCCAACGTGAATCAGGCGACCAGTCGTACTCCAGGGTCGGTTCGATCCCTAAATCATAGAAAGTGCCCTGAGCCCAAACAGCCTCGCGCTTAGTGGCCAACTCCAATCGCACGATCTTGTCGAGTCCCCGGTAGAACGCGAGATATTTTCCATCGGGCGACGCCACTGGTTTTAACTCGGGCTCGTTCGACTGGGTTAGGTGTTTTTCCGCGCCGGTCAGCGCGTCGGCCTCGTAGATTTGATACTCTCCGTCACGATCGGAGCAATAGAACAGCGTGCGTGAGTCCTTTCCCCAAGTGACATGCTGTTCGCGCGCTGCAGTTCGCGTGACTTGGCGCGAGTCTTTTGGATCCTCGGTCGGCATTACAAAGACCTCGCCATGAACGATATAGGCCACTTTCTTGCCGTCGGGCGAAAGAGCCATCCATTCGACCTTACCGTCAAATGTCACCCGTTCGCTAAGGTTGGTCGAAACGTCGCTGGCAATCGAGATCGGAATCTGATTGGTCTCGCCGGTCACCGGATTCAACGTCCAGAGGCGAAAATTCTGCTCAAAGACGAGCAGCGAACCATCCGGCGTTCCATTCAACCACTGGACACCGTCATCTGTGAAGTTCGTTATCTTCTCGGGCTCGCCTCCGATCAACGAGACTCGGTGCACCTGCGCCCAGGTGTCATCGTAGTTTGCTACGAAGTACACCATCTCGCGCGATTCGTCGAGCACCGGCCCGATTTCATGCGTGGGGTCGATGGTCAAACGAAAGGTCGTGAACTCCCTCGTTGATCGGTCTTGCACGTAAATATCGGAGTTGCCGCCTGTCTTGAGATCGCGACGCCACCAGCGTACGTAGCCCGATCCGGTGGTAAACACGAGATAACGGCCACTGGAGCTGATGCGGCCATCGTTCTCGCGCTCGGTGTAGCCGCCGGTGAGTTTGATTGGCGCCCCGCCTGCAGCAGCGATCTTGAAGATGTCACCTTTGCCATCGCGTTCGGAGTAAAACACGATGCTATCGCCGCCGGCAAACCAGCCCGTGCCAATGTCGTCGCTTGTATGAAAGGTCAATTGCCGCGGCTCTCCCCCGGCTGCCGGAATCACGAAAACGTCGTAGTTGTTGTGCCTTTGGGACGAGAATAAGAGCCAACGACCATCCGGCGAAAACTGCGGGCGGATATCTTCGGCCGCATGCACCGTTACGCGACGTGCTTCCCCGCCTGTAACCGGAGCAGTCCAGATATCGCCCTGATAGGTAAAGGCTACCGTTTTGCCGTCGGGCGAGAGAGCCGGATAGCGGCAATAAAGAGTCTCGGCGGCTGCAACGGTCGCGGCGACCGCCAGATGAATGGTTACTAACGCAGAGACAAATGTAGAGATAACTTTCATGCCTTCGCTTTCCTATGCGCGCTGCGCGATTGAATTGGACTTACAACAGAATACGCAGAACCGCCATGCGGCACAAGGGGAAGTGATGCCGCCGCGTT
Organism: uncultured Ignavibacteria bacterium; assembly: GCA_964576925.1. GTDB lineage: Bacteria > Zixibacteria > MSB-5A5 > CAIYYT01 > CAIYYT01 > JADJGC01. Next base: position 565,714 of record CAZNWJ010000001.1, read on the forward strand.
TGGCCGGCAACCAAGGGCGCTAACCAGTCAGTTTCTGCTTCCCACGTATCGGGCGACGCGAAGCCAACACCGCAAGGGTAGCGTTGAGAAGAAACACGTAAACGGCGAAGGCAGCGTTCTCGACATTGAAGGTTTGAATCGACAGCAGGCTCAATCCAAAGCCGAAGGCGCTGACGGTGTAGCCAATCCAGCTCTCCGAGCGAGGATGGCTATACGACTTGATGAGCGTCGGGATAGCAGCCAGCACGTCTGCCGACAGCGAGAATATCAGAGCCAAGTTCGGGTCGTCAGTCAGGGCCCAGAGGATAATGCCGATGGCTGCGGCTGCCATCAGGTAGTAGTCACGCGGGGCACTCTTCCAATAGGCCTTCCTGTTAAAGAATGACGCAGCAACAATGAGCAGCGGCATAAAGCCGGCAACGAACGAAGTCCACGACAACTCCTCGATGCCCTGTGCTCTTTGCGCCACGAAGATAACCATTGGGAAGATCCCCCACAGCAGCCACGTGACGCGGTTGGGCTGGGCTTTGCCGGTCAGGGTATCGTACAGGTAGTAGAAACCGCCGAGCGAGCCGATGACAGCGCCGATCAGCGCCCAATATTCGGGAAGCATTGGCTAATCATGGCGAATCGGCAAGGCATGTCAAGAGTTCGCTGGTGACTTCACCGCGTAGCTGGATACAACAATCCTGCCGCTGACTCTGTGCGAGGCGGAATCACTTTGTTGAAGCGGTGTTCTGGTAGGTTGCCCATGTCGGCAGATGCGGCATCCCGGCAACCTCTCGCAGATTGTATGAAAGGGTCGTGCCCAATAAAAAAACCCGGCTCGTCTCCGAACCGGGTTTCGAATTTCAGGAATCAAGAAAGTTACTTAATCAGTGCCTTCATGGTCAGCTGCAGGCTGTTCGTTTCGACCTCGTCGATGCGCAGATCGAGGATCTTCTCGTTGACAGTGTCGCGGCGCACGACGATTGCCATCTCCAGACCATCGCGCACTTCGTATGCAGCACCAACCGTGAGGAATCGCAGGTCGCCGTCATCGGCATCCAGACCGTCGGCGTTCTTATTCTTGTCCACCCATTCGTACTTGCCGAACAGCGAAACGCGCGAGAGCCACTTCTCGGATGTCGCAACGTAGAGACGGCCGAACAAGGTGTACCCGTTGGCCTCGCTGACAAACTCATCGTCTGTGTTGTTGTTCCAGTTGGCGTCATCCTTGGCGATGAAGTACTCGCCAAACGCGGTGAACCACTTGCGGTACTTCATCACCGCGGCAAGCTGCATCCGATCCATCATCGTGTTGTCTGAGAAGCTCACACCGCCGGAGCCGTCGCTGACATTCGGATAACCCATGTAGTATTGGCCAAGGAAGGCCACTTCGCTCCAATCCGGGCTCTTCGGGAACGGGTTGATTTTGGCGAACATGACGAAATCTTTGTACTTGTTCTCTTCAGTACCGGTGTAACCCGCGCCGTTCATGATCTGCAGGGCAAGCACGCCCCAGGCACCCGGGCAATGACCGACGATTGATCCGCCCAGGTCGGCGCGATTCAGATAGCCGAGTTTATGAAGAGAGACTTCATCAACAAAACGCAGGCCCCAGAGTTTCTCGACAGTCTCCATCCAAAGCAGGTCGTGCATACCGAAGCGAAGATCGAGATAACGCAGGACATTGTTTGTCTGAATATAGGCGGTGCGGATCCGCGTGTCATAACCGCTGTAGCCGGTCAAGGTCGAGGCGCCGCCGCGCGCCGCCGACTCCAAAATGAAGTGGGCTTCGTACTTTTCGTCAAACTTGTGATCGACGATCAGCCAGCCGCGCTTCACATTGAAGTAGTTGAAATTCTTACCTTGTCCTTGTTCATTGAGATGAAGGAGCCAATGGGCATGTACCTCCCCACCGAACGTCGTCTCCCCCGCCAGAACCTGAGCACTACCGATGCCAAGAAGGATGGCCACCGCAAGCAGTCCCACGCAGATTCTTTTCATAGCTTCTCCTTGATTTGTCAAAAACAATCCCATTATCCACAGCTATCACCCGCTGTGCGCGGGTATGCGAGAAAACGCTCCGAAGACGTTTCACCGCTAAAATCTGAAGCGGCACTTTAATCAAATCGCCGGAGAGTGTCAACAGATATTTTCTCGCCGAGCAACGCCTGAAGCTAGCGAATGCGATCACAGCGCTGAAGGTCATCCTCTTAGCAGACAGAAACTTGTCGAGCGTCAGTTGCCGGTAAAGAAGACTCTTTGGTGCTCATTTGCGGGTTGCTTCGATTCGCGCGGCGAGGCACTCCGCGATCAGCTTGTGACCGGCCAACGTCGGATGACAGTGATCGACGAAATACTCATTTTCCGGTAGATTTCTGAAAAGTGAATCGATGTCGACGAGGCTCAAGCCGCGTTCACTACACCATTCGCGGTAGCTCTGGTTATAGGGCATCTTGATGCGGAGCGAATAATCGTCGAGCTCCTTGGCGCGCTTCAGGTGAAAACGGGCTTCAATACTGTCGCTTTGCAGCAGGACAACGCCGAGATTGTAGTGAGCAATGGCGCTGAGTGAATCGAGCGCCACAGCTTTCAAGAATTCATGGGCAGATGAGTTCCCCAGTTGCCAGCGCACTACACCCAAATTATTCCAGAGCCTGGCGCTACCAGAGTCGTGTGCAAGTTGATCTTCCAGAGCTACAAGTTGAGTTGAGTCGAACGAAAGCCCCGACTGACTGAACCTGTAAACCTGCTGCGTCCATTGATCGGTCCGTCCGGGCAGCAGAAGAGTGTCCAGACACAGCGCCCACTCGCTGCCCAACTTCGCCTGCATCTCTTCCGACATCACTAATCGCCCTTCATCATCTCTTCCATGTGCGAAAATCTTGAACTGAATTCCCGGTGGCCAAAGATCCGGCGTCGCCGCAGTGCAGACGATCAAGCCGGCCCTGTTTTGCTCACACCATTCCGAGATCTTTGCCAGATTCTCGCGAGCCTCGACGATCGAAACTCGCGGCTTGAGCCTGGCCTCGCCAGTTGGCGCATCTCGCAGTCCGAGGATGACCCCCTTGAGGAGTTGGTATGAGTACAAATGACCCAGCAAATGATTGAGCCAGCCGCTGCGACGAGTTCGCTCGAACAGCTCGTTGTCGGAGAGATAGCCGTTGATCGACGGATCATTGTTACCGAAATAGGTGATCACCAGATCCGGCTGGAGTTTCGGGCCAATGAGCTCAAGCTGCGTTTGACACTGGCGGCTTGTATAGCCGGCGACTGCAGCGTTAATCACGCTGATCTTCCGACCAGGATTGACTGTACGCAGCAGCGTTTCCAGTTGTCGGACAAACGACAACTCGCTGTTTGTCAAGCCGAGCCCCAACGGAGTCGAATCGCCCAAGAAGAGAATTCGAAATTCATCATCAGACTTGGGAGCAATCTCGGGACCCGCGAATCCGTCGGAGTTTACCGCTATGAACGAACTGCGAAAGTGCGGTTTGAGCCTCCAGAAAAGATCGGGATCCGGCTCATGCATTCCCATGAAGTTGTTGAAGAGGTGCATCTGCCAGAGGCGATACTCAAAATTGACGCTTTGGCGCCGACTAAGGTAGTCGACCGAGAAATTGACAAACAGTCGCAAGGCAACTTCGATCAATAAGAAGAGAATCCCGACTGCCAGCGTTCCGAAGAGCCAATTGCGGCGCAGCGCAGCCGTCATGGTTAGTAGCTCTCCTCAAGCGAGATTTCGCCCGAACCCAGCGTCAGGGTCCGACCTCCCGACTCTATGACCAACCTTCCTTCCTGGGTAATATCCAGGGCTTTGCCGCGCCGAACTTGTCCATCCAGCCGAAACGTCACTTCGCGGCCAATCACTGATGAGATCGCACGAATCGGCTTGATTGCCCCGCCCAGGCCGTCCTTGAGGAATCTCCGATAGTGATGCTCAAATCGTTTCAGGACGGCGCGCAATAGCTCGACCCGTCCTACGGCAGTACCGGTGGCGATCTTGAGCGAAGTCGCCTTCCGTCGCAAGTCTTCAGGGAAGTCTTTGGGGTCGTGGTTCACATTGATGCCGATGCCGACGATGATATAGCGCACTCGATCCAATTCCGCCGCCAGTTCGGTAAGCACGCCGCAGACTTTGCGATCGTGGCACAACACGTCGTTGGGCCATTTGATCATGGCGGGCAGACGCAGTTGCGCTTTGATAGCCTCGGCCACACTCAATGCGGCGATTAACGAGATTCCCGGCGCTTGTGGGGGAGCGATTGGCGGCCTCAGGATAATCGAGAGGTATAGCCCGCGCCGCGCGGGAGAGTGCCAGCTCCGTCCGAGTCGACCCTTTCCGGCCGTTTGTCTCTCGGCGATGATCAAGGTTCCTTCAGCTTCGCCTTTTTCTGCGTACTTGTGAGCCAGCACGTTCGTTGAGGCTACGCGATCGAGGCTGTAGATATTCCCGGCGAACAACTCCGTCGATAGCCCGAACTCGATTTCGTGCGGGAACAGCAAGTCTGGCGAATCCACGTACCTGATGCCGTCTTTCTTGTCTTTCTCCAGTTTGTAGCCCCAGTTCTCGAGCTCTCGGATCGCGCGGTTAATGCGCTGAATCGGCAGATTGAAACGCTCCGCCAGTTCTCGCGCAACAAAGAACGAGCGCGGGTGTTCGCGCAATTCCTTCAAGATGTCGACTTGAAGCTGGGTGATGTCTTCGCTCATCAACGGAAGTATAATCATTCCGCAACGAGAGTAAAAGTGCCGGCTGCGGCTCCCGCCGGTCGCTACACCTTGAGAAAACTCGCAAGTTCGCGGCGGAAGATCTCCGGTTTCTCCAGGTGGATCATGTGCGAACAATCAGGAATCTCGAATAGAGTCCCGTTGCTCAGGCGGGCATTGATAAGTTTTGCCAGGGGCAGGAAATCGAGGTCGTCGCGGCCGCAAAGCAGGAGTACAGGCATCGAAAGGTTGTCGAGTAACTTCATGTCGCTCTCGTCGATATAGCGTCCCGCCTGGAGATCAAGCCAGACCTTTCCCGGGAAGTCAGATAGCGTCTCGCGAAAAACCTCCCACTCCGGCGAATCACGCTTCACCTTGGCAAACAGACGAAACTGCTCCCATTGAATGCGCGCCTGGTCGACATCTATCTGACGCGCCGTGCGGTAGACATTGGGCCAGTCAGTGTAGTCTTTGTATCCCACAACATGCGGCGCCGCCAAGACCAGCGACTTGACCTTCTCCGGCGCTTCGATCGCATACTTGACGGCGACCGCCCCACCCAGCGAATGCGCTACGATCGTGGCCTTGGCAAATCCGAGATCGTTCAGGAGCAGCTTCAAGTCGTTCACATGATCGCGGTAAGAGTAGCCGGTGTCAGGAGCGAAGCTCTGGCCGTGGCCGCGCAGATCATAGGTGACCACGGTGTATTTCTTTGCCAGAGTCTTTGGCAAGTCCATCCAGTAGCGGCTATCGGTGGCTATCCCGTGAATGAGAATAAGCGGCTCCCCTTGTCCTGTGGTATCGTAATGGATTTTCCAGGTGTCGGTTTCGAGAAATGGCATGCAACTATCCTTTGCGAACGACGCGGCGCTCCAGGTGCCCGCCGATGCGGGCGAGGATTTCATAACTAATGGTATTGGTCAAGGCGGCAAGATCTTCGGCTCGCAGAACCTCCTGCTCCGAGCGACCTATCAAGACGACCTCGGTCTCCAGTGTCACATCGGGAATATCGGTAACGTCGACCATGAACATGTCCATGCAGATTCGTCCGCGAATCGGCGCCCGCATACCGTTGATCAGGACATATCCGATATTAGAGAGTCCGCGGTCGTAGCCGTCATAGTAACCAATCGGCAACACCGCAATCTTCAAGTCGGCGGTTGCGCGATATGTCGTGCCGTAGCCGATGTACTCACCCTTGCGGACCTGCTTGATCTGTCCAATCAGTGTTTTCCAGCTCAACGCCGGTTTGAGCAGGCTGTTTTCCCCGCCTTTGAGACGGTAAGAGAGGTAAGTCTCCTTCGACGGCCAGAGTCCGTAAAGAGCGATTCCGACCCGGGCAAGATTGAAGTGTGTGTGCGGAAACAGCAACGAAGCGGCCGACGATGCCGTGTGATAGTGCTTTGGTGTCAACCCGGCAGCTTCCACCATGCTCTTCATTTCTGTGAAACGCTCGAGTTGCGCAGCGGCGTACGAGTGGTCAGTCGTGTCTTCGATGTTTGCGAAGTGCATGGAAAGGCCCTGCAAGTTCAACTGCTTCATCGTGCGAAATCTCTCCAGGTAATCGGGAAGGTTCGCCCGGGTAACGCCCTGCCGATTGGTCCCGGTTTCCAGTTTCAGATGGCAATTTGCGGTGCGATCGCCGGATGTGACGGTTTTCAGGCGATCGAGAGTCTCTAGATTATAGACCACGAAGTCAAAGCCGCTTTCAACAACTAATGCCAGGTCGGTCAAGGGAACATACCCGAGGATGAGCAGACGCGAACGAATACCGCCGGCGCGCAGGAGCAAGGCTTCTTCAAGATTGTGGACGGCGATGAAGCTGAAGCGCAAAGGGTCGAGCAGGCGCGCAATCTCGAGGTAGCCGTGTCCGTAGGCGTTGGCTTTCACTACCGGCACCAGGTTGCAGCCGGGCGCCAGATTGTGCTGGATGGCCTTGATATTGTGCTCGAGCGCAGCGGCGTCGATTTCGATCCAACTGAGTGCGGTCGCTTTCATCGCTATTCATGGTAGAAGCACTGCCGGCGGTAGTCAACAATAAAGCCGCAGCACCTTCCCGCAAACGTGCCTGTGCTCTTTTGGTTGACACGAATTGAGCATCGCAGTAAGCTCCCTCCGTGGATCTCAGTGCCGAATATCTCATCGATATCGTCGACCGGGCGCTAACCGAGGACATCGATACAGGTGATGTGACAACCAGTGCCGTCGTGGAGAACGAAGCGCGCGGGATTGCTGTGATCGTCGCCAAGGACTTCGGTGTCCTGTCCGGGTTGGACCTGGCAGCGCTTGTCTTCTATCAACTCGATCACGAGTCGGAGTTTATCACTTCCCTGCGGGAGGGCTCCCGCGTGGTCAAAGGAGACAAGTTGGTTGAAATTCACGGGCGCCAGGCAGCGCTCCTAAGTGGTGAACGCACCGCGCTCAACTTTCTGATGCACCTGTCGGGCATTGCCACACTTACCGCCAAATTTGCGGCCGAAGTCAATCACACTCACTGCAAGATTATCGACACCCGCAAAACGTCACCGGGGTTGCGGCTGCTCGAAAAGCGCGCTGTTACCGCCGGCGGCGGCAGAAATCACCGGATAGGTCTTTTCGACATGATCTTGATTAAGGACAATCACATTGCCGCCGCCGGATCAATTTCGCGCGCCGTCGCCCGCGCACAGGAGCTGAATCGCAAGTCTGTCGATGCCCGACTTGCCGTGGAGGTCGAAACCCAAAATCTCGATCAAGTCCGCGAGGCCGTCAAGTTGCCGATCGATCGAATTATGCTCGACAATTTTTCGCTCGAGCTCGCCGCCGAAGCCGTGACGATCATTCGTGAACAAAACCCTGACCTCGAGATCGAGGCGTCCGGCAACATGTCGCTGCAAACTGTTCGCGCATATGCGGAAACCGGCGTTGACTTTATCTCTGTCGGGCGCATTACCCACTCCGCTCCCTGGCTCGACTTGTCGATGGAATTCCTTCAATAGAGCGGCGCAACGCTTTTGACATTTTGCGCTCTCCGTGCACGTTCATGCCCGAACTTCCTTCTCGAAGCTGCGTATCATTCCTGTCCGCCGAAAATGAAAGGCAAAACGCTGTATGATCACCCAAATACCGTGGATCGAGCGCATATTCCATTTCGAGTTTCCGGTTGGCTTTTTTCCGGTGTTTCTCGAACGATTGCGCGGAACGGCCCCCCGTCTCGAGGCAATGACCCGCGGACTCTCACCACGTGTGTTGTCGAATCGTTGGGAGGGCAAATGGTCGATCCTCGAGCAGATTGGTCATCTGAGCGATCTCGAAGAACTGCACGACAGCCGGATCGATGATTTCCTGGAAAACAAACCGATCCTGCGCGCTGCTGACATGCAAAATAAGGCAACCGAGTCGGCCAATCACAATGCTCGCGGCCTTAACGAGATTCTGCTCAGCTTCCAAAGCCGGCGCGATGATTTTGTCTCCCGGTTGGCCGGAGTCGAAGACAGTGTAGTCGCCCGGAGCGCGCTCCACCCGCGACTCAAACAGCCGATGCGCTTGGTCGATATGGTCTTTTTCGTCGCCGAACATGACGACCACCACATTGCCCGGATCCGTGAACTAATCACTCGTCAATCATGAATAAGATGCCGGCGGATTAGCAGAGCCGGCTGGGAGGGAACGATGATCAATGGAGGTAACATCACGGTCTTTGTCTCCAATATGGACAAGGCCGTTCGATTTTATGTCGATTCACTCGGCTGCACACTCGACTACAGAGCCGGAGACGACTGGGCACAGGTCGATGCCGGCGCCGGTCTCAAGATCGGATTACATCCCCATGACGGCGGTTCGCCAAAGCCGGGGGCAAACGGAACGCTGCAGATTGGATTTAATGTCTCCCAGTCAATTGAGGCCGTGGTCGAAGGGCTGAAGCAGCGGGGCGTGATTTTCGAAGGCGGCATTCACGAGGACAAGGCGGTGCGACTCGCCTTCTTTCGTGATCCCGACGGACATATTCACTACTTGTGCGAAGTGAAACGGTAGCGGGCGGATTTCCAATCAGAGCTTGCGCGCGACCAGATCGATAACGCCGTGCCAGTGGGCAGGGCCGTGCGACGTGTCGTAATAGTCATACTCTCCGTAGTTGATCAATCTCAACTGCGCCCTGCTGCAGATCTCAATCAGCTCGCCATAGCCGAACAGCGAGTAGGTTCTCCCGTTTGCATCCAGAAACTCACCCGGCTGGACTTCCTGGGACGTCGCTTTGCGAGCCTTGTAATGCGGATCATCTATCGAAAATGTCTGGCAGATGAACATTCCCCCTCGCTTCAGGCCGGAGCTTATCGATTCTACCAGGAGGGCAGTCTCAGCCTTCCTAAGAAATTGAAAGAGGTTCATGGCGCAGATCAAGGAATAACGGTTCTTCGCGATCTTGAAAAAGCGGGCGTCAGCAGCGACAGCAGTCACCGAAAGTTTTTGCCGCGCCGCGAACTGGAGGCACTTCTCCACTCCGGACCGTGCTGCCTCCACGCCGGTTACATCGAATCCTTGTCGAGCCAGATAGAGGGCATCGCGTCCCTCTCCCATGCCAAGATCGAGTGCGCGGCCGGGAGGTGCCAATTCGGCAAAACGCTTTACCAGCGTCGACGGGGCAGTACCCCAATACAGCTTTGAATCGCGATAGAGTTCATCGTAGTTCTTCATCTATCATGATGATACGGAATCGACTTCTCGAAAGCAATCGCCCGATCTGTTCGACTCTCAGAGACGCAATTGAAAGATAAATGATGGCGTGAGAATGCCGAAACCTAAGGACGAGCGCGTCAGCCTGGCACGCAGCGCGTACGTCGAACGATTACTATGATTGCGCTTTCTCTTGGTATCGTGCAATCGTAAGATATAAGCGGGGCGAGGATAGACGGATGCTTATTTGGCAACAGGGAAGCTCCTGAGGCGACGGACAGGATAGCCGTTCTCATGCGTAAGCGTATTCTCTTTCACTTTCATACCCATCATTCGGTCGATTCCAATCTTCGACCAGAGCAGGTCGTGGAGTTTGCTCTCGCGAATGAGATTCGGGTACTGGCGCCTACAGATCACAACACGATCCGGGGCGCGCGCGAGATTCGTGAACTTGCTCGCTCGCACAAGATCGAGACCATTATCGGTGCCGAGTTTTCCACCGATCACGGCGATATCATTGGTTTATTCATTGAAGAGGATCTTTTCACGCGCGACGCCCACGAAGTGATGCAGGAGATTCACCAACAAAACGGAATCGTGGTCCTGCCGCATCCCTATCGCCATCATCACCTTACCGACCAAATCCTTCACGGGGTAGACGGTATTGAAGTCTTCAACGCCCGCTTGAGCGAACAACTTAACCGCCTGGCCGGTGAATTGGCAGCGGAACTGAATAAGCCGCTTTTCTACGGTGCCGACGCCCACTTGCTGCCGGAACTTGGACTCGTAGTCGCCGAAATCGAACAGCGCAAGGGAGAATCGCTCAAAGAGGCGGTGAAACGCGGCTTCCATCCGACTAAACTCAATCAGACAAAACCCGCGCTGGTGTATCGCAGCCAGATGATTGCCTCAGCCCGGCGCCGGACGCCGGGACGCTATCTCAAATCGTTTTCGAAAATGCTCATGTGCCGGCTCAAGAATAAGCGGTTGTAAGCACTCCCGGCGAACTTCCGCTAAACTTTTTCGTTGACTTGCCGTAAGAGAGGGCATAGCATTTGAATTGAGATGGCTGAATGACAGCCCAGCGGAAAGGAGATGCATGATGACAAAGATTGCCGGAGAGGAGAGACAGAGGGGTTAGTTCACTCACCTAAGTGCGCTGCCACAGCGCCGTGGTCGTCATGCGTTTTGTAGCCGCAGACATTTAGGTGTCTGCGATTTTTTTTGTTGGTTAAGGAGTATTACAGCCATGTCAGGCGGATTAACGAAAAAGCAAATTCAAGGAATTAAGAAGAAATTGAGCCGCGACTATCTCGCTGAAAAAGAACGCCGCAAGCAATTGCGGCGTGAGAAAGCCAGTCGCCCCAAGGGCGAAAAGCACAGGTCGCGCCAGCAGGTGATCGAAGAACTTGTCGAGACAGAGTTCGAATTGGAAGGGGGGCAGGATGATGAAACACAGTAGCGCTCACACAGCGATTTCAGGCGGTGTGTCCAGGCACACGCCGCCTCTCAACCCCGAGCGATTCTCGAATCGGGAGAACGGAGTGCTGTCGTGACCGGGCGGGTGATTCGCTCGCACGGACGCATGTTCATCGTGCTCGCGGAAGGGCTTGAATACGCCTGCGAAGTCCTGACCCGCGTCAAGCAAGGAAAGAACGAAACGCCGGTCGCAGTGGGCGATGTTGTCGACTTCAGCTTTGCCGGGGCCGGTCCGGGCGCCATTGAGTTTGTCCACGAACGACGCACGAAGTTTTCCCGGCCGCGTGTCGGACTGGAAATGACGGAGCAGGTGATCGTCAGCAATATCGATCAAATGGTCATCGTCGTCAGTGCTGCACAACCGGCATTCAAGCAACACTTAATCGATCGGTTCACGGTAGCTGCATACAAAGGAGGTTTGCAGCCTCTGGTTGTCATCAACAAAATTGACCTGCAACACAAAGTCGACCTGGATCGTATCAAAACCATTTACAATTCGCTGGCGATCAATGTCGTTGCGACTTCTTGTGTAAACAGCGCCGGCGCGGAGGAGTTGCGCACCTTACTTACTGGACACGAATCGATTTTTGTCGGACATTCAGGCACCGGCAAGTCGTCGCTGCTCAACATGATTCAACCGGGATTGAAAATTCGCACGGGCGAAATATCGCGCGCGACCAACAAGGGCACGCACACGACGACGACGGTTGAGCTCTATGCGCTCAAGGAAGGCGGCTTCGTCGCCGACACACCCGGACTAAAGATTCTTGGCATCTGGGATTTGACGCGTGACGAACTCCAGACTCATTTTCCTGAGTTTGAGGCGCTTCGCGACCATTGCCGGTTTCGCCGCTGCTCGCATCTCCACGAGCCGGAATGTGCTGTGCAGCAGTCGGTTAGTGAAGGTTCAATTTTTCCCGAGCGCTACGCGAGCTACCGCCAAATCTATGATTCCTTGAGCGCTTGAGAAATCTGCGTGTTCAAGCGATTAACATGAAAGCAGATATGGCATTCACGAACTTTTCTAAAGTTTTTGTTGATTGAACTTCTCCAGAGAATGAAATATAGCGCAGTCTGCCGCATGCAGACGATGCTTTTGGTTCTATTGCGGAGGAAAGTGACAATTCTAAGACCGTCCAGCCACTTGCGGCTGTTTCCGGCGTTTTGCTCAAATTCGCCGGGCTTGCATTGCCATCGATCTCTTCCCCAAAGGGCTGGCGGTAATCTGGTTTCGACATCACCGCGCCGTGCACAGTCGGTTTCAGATCGCAGCATGCACCTGTTCGGATTTGTAGCAAAGTTGTTTCGGAGCGGGAGAAATCTCTCGCGCGGCTGTAAAATTCTGAAACAGCTTGCCGATAGAACCAAGGTCGAAACGCAACTCGCGCACGAGAGAGCAAACTGTGATTCTCGGCGCGATTTTGCAGCGCATCAAACTCTGGTAAGTAGAAGTGAAGCAAAGTTTTTTCTTGACACTCCCGGCCAAAGCCAGTACGTTGACCGGAAATTTTTCGGCGCGCCAAGTGAACGTTCAAAATTTCACTTGCTCGCACCCAGCGATTTGCTTAATTGCCGGACTTACTCGGGCGGGGGACTTTTTTCCTCGTCCACTCGGATTTTCGCGCGGTTGAGAAAGGCAGAAAGCCGTAAGCAAGGTCTAGAGCGTCAATCAAAACAGCAAACCAAAGCCTCAGGGAAGAAGAGAGCGTTGGGATTTTTTCTTTTCCCGGCTGACATGGAAGAAGGCAGTTTCACGATGAATAGGATGCAGGTCAATGAGGGCGGAAAGGGGGATGGTCATATTGCATGATCAGCTAATGTTGGAATTAAGAAGAATTGCAATAAACTGTGGTTTTTTAAGAGTAAGGAGTCTGTTCATGGAAGATCTGAGCCGTTGTGGTGAGGATTGGAAAGGAGGGTATTGAAGCTGATGCGATTCAATGCCGAAATCGATGTGAAACGAAGAATGGATAAACAACGAGTAGCAAAGGATTGTCGAATGAGATCTGTTCGAAATCTGTTTGTGCTGGCAGTTGTTCTGACCCTGGCGTTGTCAATGGCCGCGACCTCGGCCTTCGCGCAAACCTTCGATATCGAAGATGCCGCGAGCGTCACCGTCGGCTCCGCCTCAACAAACGTCACCCTGCTCAGGGGTACGCTTGAAGCGGGCGGCGGCCATCTCAACGGCAATGACACGCTCGTCGCCATCCGGCTGAAGAGCTGTATCGAGTCAGAATTTGCTGTCAACAGCCTCTCCGTCATTAAGAAGACGGGAGCCACTGAGACCCCGGTTACGACCGTGGCGATCTCCAGCTCGTTCGAGGAAGATAGCCTGCTGTATATCTCCGGGCTGTTGATTCCTGTCGCTGCTGGGGATTCACTTATCTTCAAAGTCAATGTCAATACCAGTGCTGCGCAGGCGAACGCCGCCGACTATCACGGCACTGGGCTTGAGCTGTCGATCTTGCCCGATGGTATCGACCTTCGGGACGAAGCCGGCCTTTTCAGTGTTGCCAACACCCACTCCGACGGAACTCCGGGCGATGCCGGCTACGGCCACAACCCGGGTTTTGACGGTTTGGACTGCACCGGCCCGTATACGGGCATCTTCGATCTGCAGATCGACTTTAACTTCAGTGTAACGCATCTCGACACTTATGATTGCGGTGTGGAAGAGAACTTCAACATCGGCGATCTCGTCGTGTTGAGAGTATTCGGCCCGGGCGAACAAGTCGATAGCAACAGCGTTCGGGTTGACCTGAGCGCGTTTGGCTTGTCGAACAGCCACCCGCTGCCGTACGTCGCTGCCACTTTTGACTGGCGCGACACGGTCGAAATCACCGCCGGCGCAATTGATGTTGTTCCGCCGTTCGGTCTCATCGCGTCGATGAGCGATATCTACACGAACTCGGATCAGGATACCGTCGTTTACAATTCCACGGGAATTGACAACATCAATCCGGTGATCGATTCGACTAAGTTCCTGATCTGGCAAAACAACGTCGGTCCGGAAGACAATGCGGCCGTCGGAGATTTACTGGTGCTTTGGGTCTACACCTCGAGCAGCGGTTTCTTCGAAGTTGCCGATGTCGTCACTGATGTTTCGCGCTTCGTACCGGGTCTGACCAGCGAAGCCTTGACTGAAGTTACGACCGGTGCCGGTGTTTGGCGTCTGACTTTCGAATTGACTGACGCCATGGCCAAGGATTTGGAAGAGGGTGCTGATACCGCGAAGGTGGGTATCGTCTACGTCACCGACAATGCGTGCAACACGATTGTCGATACGGTCGACTTCCTGCCGGCCCTCGACCTTGAGCTCCCGGCCTTTGCCGCGACCGAGTACATCACGTTGGATGACGCCGATAACACCGGCTGCACCAACCTGGGTGACGAAGTTCGCGTCGAAGCCGACGTCACCGGCAACGATGACGTTACCTCGGTCTGGGCGAACTTCTTCGAAGCCGGTCTCGGCGGCACGGCCCTCCAGGCCCTGACCGACGGAGGCTCCGACATCTGGGCACTCGATTGGACCATCGGCACCGCCGACGATCCGGGTGACGATCCTCCGAGCCTGCAGGCGAAGGACGCCAATAGCTCGCCGGTCGATGCCAGCTACAGAGTGTGGGTATACATTCAGGACGACGCCGGTAACGTGGACAGCGTCCAGACCGGTCTGCTCCTGAATACCGCCGGCACAGCGTTCGTTCCGCTTGATTCGCGTCGTCCGACGCCGATCGTGCAGGACGACGTCGACGTTATCTTGATGCCGGGCGGTGAATTGGCTCTCCGCTGGCCGAGAAGCGAACCGTCGCAAGCCGGCGATGCCAACACCTTCTACATCTATGTTGATTCTACGGGTGGCGATATCGATTACGACAACGTCTTCGGTACCACCTTCAATAACGAGTTTGGCGACCCGACCTACAACTACTGGTACTCGGGTCCGCTGACCCACGGAACGACTTATCGTTTCTCAATTCGGACTCGCGACGACTGCGGCAACTTCGAGTTCAACCAGTCGATCTACGAAGGTATTCCGGATGCTCAAGCCCCGACGGCCTGTGTGGTCTTCCCGGTGAGCGGCGGAAACTACGGTCCGAACAACGTCCTGACCATCACGGCTGTCTCTCCTGATGCCGACGTCGATGCGGCTTACGCCGTCTATCGCTTGATCGACCAGGGTGACGGCAACCCGGGCCCGTGGTACAACTATCCGATTTCGGATGCCATGGACCAGGATGGCCAGACCTTCCAGTACACGATCAATCTGGGTACCGATCCGAATACGGAAGGCACCTACGAGCTTCTGATCATCGGCGTGGACGAGGTCGGCAACGAACTCAGCCTTGCTGATGCGGAAGATGCTTGCGGTTACTTCCAGTTTACCTGGAACCCGATTGCTTTGGTTTGCGACGTGCTGACGATCAATGACGCGTTCGCTCCGCAGACGCCGTGTGGCTTTAACGTCACCCGCGATGATCTGAACGAAGCGGTTGTGTCGATCGTCGATCCGGATGCCGGCGATTTCTATACCGTCGACGTCTGGGTGCAGTACGACAACATCAGAACGCGCATCGACTACGTCGAGAGCACTTCACTGCCGTACACGTTTAACTTCTCGGCCCAGGATTGGCCGAGCACTATCGGCGGTGCTCTTCCCAACGTCATGTATGTCGGGATTATCGACGAGCGCAGTGGTAATAGCTGCGAGACCCAGGTCCAGCTTTGCGTGCCGGACTTGATTGCCCCGCAGGCTTATATCTCTGAGCCGGATGCCTATCAGTGCATCCCGATTGTCCGCCCGGCCGGTGACCCGGTCGAAATCGAAGTTTCGATCGACCCGAACGCTTATGACGGCGAAGATGCCGTCCGTGCCGAAGTGTTCTACTCGCTTGACGGTACCCTTCCGGGCACGAAGATCGGTGAAAACGTCTTCGGCGGCTACGACTACACCGTCGTCGAATGGGACAACTCGGATTTGACCGAAGGTTATGTCTGGTTGTATGCCATCGTTTGGGATGGTGTCAACAACTCATACACGACCCCGTTTGTGCGTGTATGCCTCGACGGTACCGCGCCGCAGATGACTCTGAGCATTAAAGATCAGACCATCTACGGTTGCAATGGTGAAGAGGTGAAGTGGCGCGTCGGCAGCAACCGCGAAACGGTTGACCTCGTCGCGGAACTTGTCAACCTTGACGGCATCGACATTACCGATGTCATCTTCTTCTACCAGCCGGCCAACGATCCGGAAGTGGTCGATATTCGCTACTTCTGGAACTGGATTGGCAGAGGCAATCCGGCGAATAACAACTCGATCTGGACTCGTACGTGGGAAATCGGCGACCTCGATTGCGGTTACGACTACCGTATCCGCGTCGCAGTGCGCGATGCCGCCGGCAATACCATGCTCGACATGGACGGTGATGGCTACTTCGATGATTACACGTTCGATGACGCCATGGATATGGGCGCCGGCATGATCATGTTCAAGGATTGTGGCGCTCCGGATCCGGCCATCAGCTTGTTCGAAACCACCGGTGAAGAAACCCGTAGCTGGACCAATCCGTCCGGTGATCTGGGTGGTGCCGGTGACGTGTTCGCCAAGATGGGTGAAACGATCCGCGTCCAGACCATCGTTCAGCCTGAAGACGACACCTGCGAAGTCTTCAAGGTCGACTACTATCTTTGTGGCGAGTACGTCGGAACAAGCACCGACAACGCCAACTGGTGGCAGTTCTCCTTTGATCCGTTCGCTCTTGGCGTCCTGAGCGCTGAAGACGTGGCAGATGACTATTACGATTGCGAGCTTGAAGCCCGCATGTATGACCGTCTCGGCCAGTGGTCTTCGGACTATATCGATGTCTACTTCCTCGACACGACCCCGGCCAACATCCTGATCACCGATCCGGGTGCCGGCAGCTACATCTGTGGCGAGGTTGAACTTAATCTCGGCATCTTCAACGGTCACGACCTCAAGAAGGTGACCTGGTACTACTGGCCGGCGGCCGGCGGTCCGAAGGTGAAGATTGCCGAAGTCTACGCCGATCTGGACATTCTGCTTTCCGCTCCGCAATGGGGTGCGACGTGGAATATCGCGCTGAACAACCCGCCGAACGGTGACTACTACATCGGCGCTGAACTGTGCGATATCGCCGACAACCTGACTGATCCGGAAGTCGGTGCGATCCTCGTGCATGTCAACTGCAATATTCCGTCCGTTACGATCACGGAACCGGCCAATGGCGGGTTCTTCTGTAACGGCGAATACTTCTGCGCCAACGTGAATCAGAACAACGGCGCGCCGATCGAATACGTCCACTTCCAGTACAAGCCGTTCTGGGAGGATGAATGGACCAACTTCGATCAGTCGCCGGACTTCGAATTCCCGTGGTGCATGACGCTTGATGACGAAGAGGATGACATCGATAACGAAGGGTTCTATCAGTTCCGCGCTGTCGTGTACAACGAAGCTGGAATGATGAGCTACTCCGAGCCGATCCAGTTGTTCTTTGACAACACGGCCCCGCTGGCGCGCCCGATCTGGGTGACCGACGGCATTGACACGTTTGACGTTGAGAACAGCAACGATCCGACCCCGATGTTCAAGGTTGGCACGAAGAAGCTGACCTTCCGCTTCCGCGCGCTGGACAACCAGTCGCCGTGGGGTCCGTCGCCGATCTACAACTCCGGCATGGGCGAAATCTGCGCCAACAACGTTTGTGTCCCGATTGAAACCGATGCTGAAGGTTACTTCAATGTCGAATGGGATATGAGCGGTGTTGAGCCGGGTTCTTCGTACTGGGGTGCAACGATTACTGACGCTGTTGGCTGCAACTCAGCCTCGGTTCAGATTCCGCTCACTATCTATGCCGGCGATCCGACACTGGCCCTCGTGGCTGGCTGTTGGAACGGCAAGCTATTCGGTATTGCCGAATATGGTGCCGGATCGATCTTCCAGTACCGTCAAGGTGGCGGCAACTGGATTCAGATCAGCTCGAACAATTACGAGGATGGCGAGTGGCTGCTGAACGACGACTGGAGCTACACGCCGCAGCAGTGGTCAGTCCATTACACCGATTGGGTGCCTTCCAATGGTACCTATGAGGTGCGCTTACTGTCCGACAACGGTTACGGCTACGATGAATCGCTGTCGCCGATCGTGACGATTAGTGTGACCGACGACGGTTGCGAAGTGACCGGCGCTCCGGGCGGCTTTGGTCCGGGCACCATCGAGCGTAACCTTGAGAACGACTGCGATAACCTCGAGGGTCTTGCCCAGATCAATTCAGATTATGGCATGCCGTACGGTGTCGCCGTTTCTTACAATGTAGCAACCGAAGACTGGGAGTTCGATCTCATTGCCTTTACAGCGCTGAACCAGCAGGGTGGAATTGACCGCTATTCAGGTGCGTTCTACTTCGATGCTCTGGTTGGTGACGGTTTCGGCAACGGTCGGACGTACTTCGTGGATTACGAAGGTACGACCGGCTGGTCTGAACACGCCGACTACAACACCTTCTGGGTCACCCGTGACTATGGCACTGGCGGACCGGTCACCTTCATGGATGTCACTGTTGATATCCCGGCTGAGTGGACGGACAACACTGGTCACGATGCCAGCGCATTGGCGATCTGGAAGTCGAAACTCGCTCGTCCGAGCGTCTGGCAGGATTGGTTGCTAACTCCGCTGGGCGACAACAACGGCATGATGACTTACATCACTGACCCGTCTTGCCTCGATATCTGCGGCGATGACGAGCAGTATGCCATCGTGACGATGCAATACGACAATACCGACAACACTCCTACTGAATCGCTCTTAGTGGCTTGGTGGGATGGTGAAGGTGTCTGGTGGACTGATAACATCTTCTTCCCGTCAACCGTACGTGGCTTCTACGAAGAGAACGGCCAGAACTGGGTACAGTTCGCTGTTACTTGCTTCGGCTACGATGGTGATGGCAGCTCCGATGCCTGGTACTCGGTCGTTAAGCGCACTCAGTACGACGGTCAGGGCCTTGTGAGCCGGATGCAGATGGTACCGTACTGTGATCCGTACACCAACGGATACCCGGATATTTGGTACCAGTTTACCGAGCCGTTCCAGTATCAGATTGACTGGAACACGCTGGAAGTCTATCTCGACGGTGTCCGCATCTTCGCCCGCGGCTACCAGACCGGTATCGCCCAGCCGAAGTCGGGTGAAGTCGCGACGACGGCTCTCGACGAAGGTTCGCCGCAATGGTCGTTCTTCGTTGATCAAGTCTCGGCTCAGCTTCACATCAGCCGCAACTACTACGGCGACTATGAAGGACCGGATTCGGGTGATTACGATGATGAGTCCTACTACCCGCCGATTCCGTGCGGTGATCATCAGCTGTACATTCGCGTCGAAGACGAACAGGCGCGTCCGCAGTATATCCGTGACAACTTCACGGTCGACTGCACCGCCCCGGATGTCGACTTTGCCAACGGCTATGTGACCTCGAACCCGACGATCACGTTTACGATCGACGACGAGGGCTCTGGCGTTGATTGGGATGAAGTGCACGTTGATGTTTACTTTGTGACCAAGATGGACACCACCGACGGCGGTCCGGACGGTTCGAACCCGAAGGAACGCATGGCGTTCATCCAGACCTTCTTCCCGGCCCAAATCCAGGATTACCTGCAGGAGGACGGCAGAACGGTCGTGATTCCGACTACTTACGATCTCGATGACGAGCGCGGCTTGTACGTCGTGATCTTTGACGGCACTTATGCCGACAACTACGACCCGGATGATGACGATTACTATTACTGCTACTATGGCGATTGTCATGATCCGTCGGCGTGGGACAACTTCGACATGTACTACGAATCGAGCGATGGTGTCGAGGATTGCGTGGGTAATTCTACCGATCCGCACATCCAGTTCTTCGTAGTCGACCGTGAAGGCGCCGTCATCACCCTCCAGGGTGACGCGGATGCCTGCCCGCTGGTCTTCCAGATCGCGGACGACGGTTCCGGTATTGACGAAGTTGAGATCTTTGAAGGCGGTTCGGCTCTCGGCAGCAGCGAAGGTTCTGCCGGCGACGTCGACGAGGCGGGTGAATGGTACTTCGCGACCACCGGCAACGGCGGCACGCTGTACTACTGCCCGGGTGCCTCCAACTTCGAGATTCGCGTCACTGACAACACCGGTCGCGAAAGCAGCTACTTCGGTAGCAAGGTCGGACCGCTGGATGACGGTGATGTGACCGATGGTTGGGCTGGCCCGAGCCCGTTTGACCCGGCGACCGAGTCGTTTGCCTTCAACTTCACGCTGGGTAAATCAGCAGAGAACGTTATGATCCGCATCTTCAATATGGGTGGCGAACTGGTCAAGACGATCAGTGCCGGCAGCATGGGCGCTGGCGCGCACGCGGTCTCTTGGAACGGTTACACCGACGGCGGTACGATGGTCGCTCAGGGCGGTTACTTCGCAGAAGTGACGGCTACGGCGGCTGGTAGCACCGGTCGGACAGTCATCCGATTCGGAGTTGTGGAGAAATAAGGGAAGACGTTTAGGGGAGTCCCGCCCAACAACGGGACTCCCTCCCAGAACCAAGAAACAAGAAATGATTAGGAGAAAGATCTCGACATGAAAACTCAGTTGAACAGAGTTGTGATCTTCGCTAGTCTGCTTTTCATGCTCCTGCTGGGAGTCAGCGGCACCGCGATCGCCGACGACAATGGCGCCTTCCCGGTATTCCGTACGGGCATCGGTGCTCGTGCTCTGGCCATGGGTAACGCCTATACGGCGGTTGCCGATGATGCCTCAGCCGGCTACTGGAACCCGGCCGGGTTGACCTCTGTGGAGCGTTTTAGCCTGACTGCGATGCTTTCAGACAACATGCGGCTCGATCGGCAGTATATGTATGCCGCTCTGGCCTACAACTTTGGCACGGCCGGATGGGCCGGCTTCTCGTGGGTGAATCTCGGGATGGATGAAATCCCGGGTGCCACTTCCGGCGGCCCGACTGGTTCGACCTACAATATCGACGACCATGGTTTCTTGTTCAGCTATGGTAACAAGATGAACAACCTCCAGGTCGGCTTGACCTTCAAGGTGGCTTACCAGAAGATCGACACGTACTCCAACACCGGCGTCGGCTTCGACGCGGGCATGAAGTACATGCTGAGCGACAATGTCCATCTGGGCATGACCGCTCGTGATCTGGGCACCAAGGTCGGCCGCGATGCCGTTCCGGTGACGTTCCGCGTGGGCGTGGCTGCGATGGCGTTCGGTGGCTTCACCGTGGCGGGCGACATTCAGAAAGTTCAGCACCGTGACAACGTCACCCTGTATCTCGGTTCCGAATACGATTATCAGTTCGCTGATAACTACTTCGGCGCGATCCGGGGCGGCGTGTCGGATGGTAACTTCTCCATCGGTGCCGGCCTGACTGTTGCGAAGCGCTACTCGATCGATTATGCGTACGTGACCGAAACCGAGAACTTCCTCGGCGAAAATCACCGCATCTCGTTGTCATTCGCGCTCTAAGATCGATTCCATCGATCAGACTCATACGCCCCTGTTGCGCAAGCGACAGGGGCGTTAAGTTTTGCCAGGGGAAATAGGCCCTCGTCCTCCATGTGTCGCCCCACATTTCACCTTGCCAGTGCTCCCGCTCAGACGTATGATAGGGGAAACACTTCTGAAGGCGGATAAGTATGAGAGACTACCACGATATCGTCGGCTGTGAAATCCCCGATGAACTCCCCCTTCTGCCCCTGATCTCGGCGGCAATCTTCCCATCCGCTGTCGTCTCGCTGCAAGTGCGCATTCCTCGCTCGATCGCACTGCTCGAGCAGGTCGGCAACGAAAATGAGATCATCGCGACTGCCATCACCAAGAAGGGCGTCACTGTTGCGGAAAAGCTCGAAGATATTCATCAAATCGGCGTAGCCGTACGCATCATTTCCAAAGTCAAGATCCCGAATAACACCTATCAACTGGTCATCCAGGGCTTACGCCGCATCGAGATTAAGAAGCTTACTCAACTCGATCCGTATCTACGTGCCGATATCGCCTGCTTACCTCATGATCCGACCGAGGTCCCGGAGCAGATTCGCCGCCGTCAGGACGAGGCTCTGACCCTGTTCCAGCAACTCACCATGCTCGACAATCGTTATCCGCGTGAAATGGTGCAGATCATGCGTGTCAATGCACAGGATGCCGGCCGCATGGCCGACCTGCTCTCCAGCTACCTGGCCTTCGGTCTCGGAGAGAAGCAGTACCTGGTCTCCGCTGTCGACCTCGGCGATCGCTTTGAACGACTCATTAAACTGATGACCGCTGAGCTCCAACGGCTGCAGGTTTCGATGGAAGTCGAAAGCCAGGTCAAGGTTGATGTCGACAAGTCACAGCGCGAGTATTACCTGCGGCAGCAATTGGCCGCCATCAAGAAGGCACTGGGCGATGACGGCGACACCGATACGCAAATCATTGAGCTGCGTAATCGAATCGCTGCAGCAGGGCTCCCCGAAGGCGCTGCCAAGGCTGCCGAGCGCGAGATTCAGCGGCTGGCGGAAGTCAATGCCATGTCGCCGGAATATAATGTCATTCACACGTACCTTGACTGGGTGGCTGATCTCCCTTGGAGCAGATCTTCCACGGATAATCTCGACATCAAGGCAGCCCGCGCTATTCTCGAGGAAGACCACTACGGCCTGGAAAAGGTGAAAGAACGCATACTCGAATTTCTCGCCACGCGTCACCGCCGTGAAGACCCGCACGGACCGATTCTCTGCTTTGCCGGGCCTCCCGGAGTGGGAAAAACCTCGCTGGGGCGTTCGATCGCTCGTGCCCTCGGTCGCAAGTTTGTCCGCATCTCTGTTGGCGGAATGCGCGATGAAGCTGAAATTCGCGGCCACCGCCGTACTTACATCGGCGCCTTGCCCGGCAAGATTATTCAGGAGTTACGCAATTGCGGCGTCAATAACCCGCTTTTCATGATTGATGAGATTGACAAGATGGGTTCCGATTTCCGCGGCGACCCTTCCTCCGCGATGCTGGAAGTCCTCGATCCGGAGCAGAACGACACTTTCCGCGATCTCTATCTTGACCTGCCTTTCGATCTGAGCAAGGTGTTCTTCATTACGACGGCCAACATGCTCGAGATGATCCCCGGCCCGCTGCGTGATCGCATGGAAGTCATCGAAATCTCCGGCTATACCATGATGGAGAAAGTCCAGATTGCCCGGCGCTATCTGATTGCCCGACAAATGAAGGCTACCGGACTACGTGAAGGGGAATTCGAAATTACCGATGCGGCTCTGCAAGCGGTGATCACCGGTTACACATTTGAAGCGGGCGTCCGCAATCTGGAGCGGAACATTTCATCGCTCTGCCGCAAGAGCATCGTGAAAATACTCGAGGGAGCTGCCACCAAGATTACGATTGACGCTCCCCAGGTCGAAGAGTATCTCGGTCCGGCGCAGATCATCCCCGACGTCGCCAATCGTCAGCCGGAAGTCGGCGTGGTCACCGGCCTGGCTTGGACGCCGTTCGGTGGGGATATTCTCTTCATCGAGACACTGCGCATGAAGGGTGTTGGTAAGGTGATGGTCACAGGTCAATTGGGTGATATCATGGAGGAATCCGTTGAGGCGGCCTACTCATTTGTGCGTTCACGAGCAACCGAACTGGGGCTGGAACCCGCTATCTTTGAGCAGACTGACGTCCACATCCACTTCCCTGAAGGTGCGATTCCAAAGGACGGACCCTCGGCAGGTGTTGCCGTTACCGTCGCTTTGATTTCGCTCTTTACAGATCAGCCAGTCTACCACACCGTTGCCATGACCGGCGAAGTCTCGCTGCAGGGCAAGGTGCTGCCAATCGGCGGACTGAAGGAGAAGTCACTCGCGGCATTCCGCGCCGGCATCAAGAAGATCTTGTTCCCGGCCGGCAATCTCAAGGACCTGGTCGAAGTACCGAAAGAAGTTATCGCCGGGCTCGAGTTCGTGGCTATTGAGACAGTTGATGATGCGCTCGAGCACTCATTGGCGCGGATCATTCTGCCGTCGAGTGACGCCGTGATCGCGATCGAGAATCTTAAGAACGAACGCGGGCAGTAGTAGGGTTGACTTCGACGCCGCCCCGCATAGCGAAATCATGAGTAATAGAATGGCAGGAACCTCATGGACGAAGAATCTTCAAATGCGGACTCCCATGTCTGCAGTGTTTGTGGCTCGAACGACCAGATAGCCCTTCAGCCAGACGGTAGAAATCTTTGCCCGGGGTGCGCCTCCCAGTCCTCGAGCGGCCAGCCCTGGCGGCCGCGTCGGTGGCTGGCGGTCCTTCTTGGAATTCTCGTCCCAGGACTTGGCCACTTCTACGTTTCGTCTCTCCGACCTGCAATCCTTGTTGTGGTCGCCTCTGTGTTGGCTGGATATGCTGCCCTCACATGTCTGATCCGTGTAGATACCGCTCCGCTTAATCTGGTGCTCTTTGCAGTCCTAGTTCTCGGCTATTATCTCTTCGTGGGCATTGATTTGGCTCGTCGCACGCGCAAAGACCAATTGGTGCTGACACAGCACAGAAAGAAACGGCCGATTGTCCTCGTAGTAGTGGCGTTCGGATTCTGGTTGGGAGCGTACTTGGCCTCTTGGCCAATCACGAGCGCCTATCAGGCCTACAATGTACCCACCTCGGCGATGGAATTCACCATTATGGTCGGCGATTACATCCTCGCTGACCTCGACGCCTACGATTCTGAAGCTCCGGAGCCTGGAGATGTCGTAGTCTTTCTCTGGCCGGGAGACTCCACGACCAACTACGTCAAGCGGTGCGTCGCGGGACCTGGCCAACTGGTGGAGATGCGTGAAAAGCGCCTGTTTGTTGATGGTGTTGAGGAAGTCATCTTACCAACGATTCAGCATGGCGACCACAGAGTTGACCATCGCCGCGATTCGTTCGGTCCGTATCGAGTTCCACCCGATTGCTTTTTCATGTTAGGGGACAATCGCGACGACTCCTATGACTCGAGATTCTGGGGGCCGGTTCCAGCGAGATTCCTTCTGGGAAGAGTCGTTCGAATACATTGGAGTCGATCGTTTGATCGTATCGGTCTAACCGTCAGATAAGCCGAACCCTACAGCCGATAGTTGATGCGAAACACGCCGCGTAGGTGAGAATTCGCGTCCTCGCCGGCAAACTCCTCACTCGGTTTGAAAATCCCGAGTTCAAAACGGTAGTCGATGTTCTCATGGAGCTTCGCACCGCCGTAGAAATCAAACTCGGTACCGACCGCCTTGGTATCTTCGTTGAAGTCCGTCGCCGACGGATACTCCTTGTTGGTGCGGAAGATGTGCACATCAAGACCAAGTTGCACTTTCTCGCTTGGGAAGTACCCGAATCGCGCGTAGAAGTCATTAAATCCAACCGGTGGCTGCTCGGTGAAGTAGTCGACAAATCCTCGAAAGGGGTGCGGTGAATAGAGCTGATTCGACCAAACGTTCCAATCGTTGTCGTTAAAATCGTCGTCGCCCGATGTCATATCAATGCCGGCTCCGACGATCAGCGGCCGCTGGTAGTTCATGAAAGCCGCGCTGAAATCGACTTGCAGCAAGTAGGCCGCAAGGTCGAGTTCGTTGGCGTCCCCGGGAGCTACGCGAGCCTTGCCGGTCTGGTAGGCGGCATTACCCTCTAAGACAAACTTGGTGTCGCCGCCGAACGTCTTGTCGAAATAGACCCCCGGAGTGTACATGTGCAAACGCCGGTGATCGCCGACAAACGTGTTCATGCGATCGTAATACAGAAACGGCATGATTCCCAGCTTGGGTAGGTGCACGTTGACACCCATGAAATCATGATCGTCGTCAACAAACGATGCCCCTTCATCGACCTTGAATGCGAGAAACTCTGCTGCAATACCCAGTTCAGATTTCGCAGGTCTGGCATTATCCTGATTCTCCAGGCGCGTATGAATGCGAATCGATCCGTAGTTACCATTGCCATAGTGGGACTCGAAGTTTCCGCGAATCACATCGACGTCGCCAAGGTAGAACGCTGCGCCGTCGAAGCTTCTTCCCTCATACCAGTCGTCATCACCGATAATGCGCTCGTTGCCGACGCTGTAACGCATGCGGCCAATCGTGCCGCCGAACCGATTGAATAAACAGTCGTCAACCGTCATGGATGCCTGAAGCAACTGAATCCCCGATCCAGAAGAAGACTCTCCCAGCGTGCGCCAATCGCTTAACTCAAGTCGGGCGCGCTCCTTGTTTCCCGGCTGCAAATCGAAGAGCAGCCGCGTGCGCAAATCATGATCGGTATAAGGCTGATTGTCGCTGATGTCGTTGATGTAGTTGAGTCCATAGCGCAAGTGCGCCGAGACGGCGAGTTTGTCGGTCACGGACACTTCGCTGCGGACTTCCGTCAGGCACAAGATGACCATCAGCAGAACAAGTACATACCATCTGGCAGACTTCATGGCTATCTCCTCTCGCGACGATTGTGGCGGCGTGCCAGCATCTCCCCGGCACGCATCTATATTCGTGATTGATATCTTGGTGAGAATTAAGAAATGTGGACTAATTGTGTCAACAACAAATGGTGTAGCGGGGAACCGGCAGGAGTCGGAGACGGCGGATATCAGAGTAACCGCCGCCTCCGCTGGGACATTTGGGAGGCTAGGCCTTAATTACGTAGTACTCGTTTTGCGCGTCATGCGCGAGGCGGTGGATTTCGATCTGACCAAACCCCGCTTCGCGGAGCATCGTCTGCGCCAGTTCGCGCCCCCAGGCCGCTCCCAGGCCTTCCCCGCCCTGGGCAAGCGAGACAGTCATGCAGTGCATCGTCGAGATCGTGTAGATCAGCGTACCCAGGGGGTGGCCGGCGTTCTTCTCAACATGACTCGAGGCTGCGATGTCCTGCATCAGGTAGAAGCCACCCTCGCGAAGCGAGCGACGAATACCCTTCAGCAGGGCAAGGGGTCTTGCTTGGTCGTGCACGGCGTCAAAGGTGGTCACGAAGTCGTAAGCGCGTTCAGCCGCCGTGACGTCAAAATCGCTCAGATCGCGCACTTCAAAGCGCAGATTGGCGAGATTCTGCATCACCGCCTGTGCCTGCGCATAGGCAATCGCCTCCTCGGAGAAGTCATAGCCGACGAACCGACTGTTCGGGTATCGAGCCGCCAGTTCGGCCAGTATTTTCCCGCGCCCGCAGCCGAGATCAAGCACATCGATTCCCGCTTGCAGTCGCCCTTCGATCCCAGGCACCAGCGGCAGTATGTGACTGAACAACGAGCCGAGGGCTGATTGGCCGGAGTCTTCGGCCATGACCTCATGGAATCGTGGGTACTTGCTGTACGGCACACCGCCGCCGTTGCGGAACGCATGAAGAACATCATCCTCGACCTGGCCGAGTACGGCAATGTACTGCGAGAAAACCGCCATATTGTCTTGCGAAGCCGCGCGTGTCAAAAAGGCGGCGTGCTCTGCGGGCAAGAAGTAGAGCTTTGATCCGGCGTCATATTCGACGATTCCTCCCATCACCATCGCGCCGAGCCATTCGCGAACGTAGCGCTCATTGAGCTTCGCTGCACCCGCAATTTCATCCGTTGTGGAAGGTGGCAACGCGGCCATCGCATCAAAGAGGCCGCTCCGGTGCCCCAACGAGATCATTAGGCATAGGGACCCCGCATTGAGTGAGTCGAGGAACTTGCGGGCGAAATCATCGGCAAGGCTCGGATTGAATTCTCTCCGGACTGCAGAAATCTGGCACATTTCTAATCTCCTTTCGTAATATACCGACTGGTTGGTATGTTATGATACGAGAGTGAAATAGCATGGTTTCATTTTTCTTGGTAATCGGAGTAGCTTGAATCCACCATATTTAGTTAAAACAATAATGAATAATGAGTTACAGAAAACACTTGGAAAAGAAAGAAATCATTAGTGGACATACTGGTTGGTATAGTATTATTGGTTCAAGATCGAATAAGCTGGAGGCATTGGACTATTGTGGTAAGAACTGGTATCGAGACTAAAGAGAGGATTCTGGACGCAGCTGAAGAGCTCGTCATGGACCTCGGTTTTGGCGGCACGTCGATCGACAAGGTTATCGGTAAAGCTGGGATCACCAAGGGTGCATTCTTCTACCATTTTGATTCCAAGAATGAATTAGCGTTCGAACTGGTCTCGCGCTTCGCGCGCCTCGACAAAGCTACAACGTATGATGTCATCGCCCGGGCTGAAAAGATAGCGCACGATCCTTTCCAACGATTGCTGGTAAGCATTGGTTTATTTGCGGAGATGTTTGAGGACGGTGACGCGCCGCGCCGCGGTTGTTTGCTGGCAACATTTTGCTACGAAAGCGCCCTGATTGATGAGCGCACTTCTGTGATTGTGGCTGAGGCGCTTAAGGAGTCGCGCCTGGCATTGCGCGGGCTGTTGAACGCCGTTGTCCAAACGCGCCAACCAAAGGTGGCGGTTGATCTGGACGTGCTGGCTGATATGTTCACAGCGGTTCTCGAAGGAGCCTTCGTCTTGGAACGCAGCTTCCAGGAGCGCGGGTTGATCGCAAATCAGATCCGTCAATACGGCAACTACCTCGAGTTATTATTCGCGCCGTAATCCTTCCCGGAAAAGAATCGATACAAAAGCAATCGGCGCCCTGCCGGTTGACAGGGCGCCGATCTATTGGGAGGTTAATATGACGACGAAATCAAAAGGCGCGCGTCGGCGCCTCGAGAACCACACCCATCTTCTCCACGAACGACGGATATTTCCGTAACAGCTCTTTGCGCAGACGCAAACGTGCGCGGTGCAAATACCAGCGCACAGTTGCCTCCGGCATACCGAGGATCTCTGAGACTTCCTCGATCTCATGGCCGTCGATGTCGCGCAGGACAAAAGCTGCTTTCTGTTTGTCGTTAAGCGCGTCGGCCGCTTGCAGAATGCACTCCTTGATGTTCTTACGGTAGAGGCTCATGTCGGGTGTGTCAGCATGGGTCTCGATCGAGTCTGAGTAGTTCTCGATCGTCTCGTGCCGGTGCTTTTTCTGCTTGCGGATGTAATCGATCGCGGCATTTACCGTGATGCGATAAAGCCAGGTCGAGAATTTCTTCGTGGTGTCGAAGCGATCCAGATTACGGGCTGTTTTGACAAACACCATCTGCGAGATGTCCTTGGCTTCGTCATAGTCGCCCACCATCCGGTAAGCGATACCGGCTACCTGGTTCTTGTACTTCTTCATCAAGCGCCCAAACGCCGCCTGCTCACCGCCCTGGATCCGCTTGATCAAGGCAACGGTTTCCGCTTCACTCTGGTCGGCTGGATCAAGGGACTCGCTCGCGACGGAGTCATCCAGTTCCAGATCGTCCTGATCCGCGATAATCTCTTTGCTCTTTTTTATCTTCATAATGCAATCCTCGTTCTTATGTCGTGTCCATTGTAGACCGTCGAACACGATCATCTACACCAGTTGTAACGGAATCGCAGCGGCGAGGTTCCAAGATTGAAACAGATAATCGCTACGAAATAGTTGTCTGGAATATTTGCGCTTATCTTAATCTACAATCTCAGTCGATAATTGCAAGTCTAATCGCAGCAGTTCTCTGAGTGATACAGCAGCCTAAAGGTAAAACTAAGAATATCAATAGCTTAACCAGACTCGACCGGAATCTTCGTTGAGCTCGGTTGTCGATAACCGGTTGTCGGACAACAAAAAAGCCCGCCTTGAGCGGGCTCGAAATCGCAATCAAATGTCGGTTTAGAAATTGTCAGCGTAGGTGACAATATAACCCATCGGATTCACCGGGCTGCCGTTGCGGAACACCTCGTAATGAACGTGTGGTCCTGTTGAGTATCCCGTATTCCCCATCAGGGCGATCAACTGGCCGCGCGTGACGTACTGACCGACCTTAACCCGGTAGTCTGAGAGATGTCCGTAAACGGTCTTGAACCCGTTGCCGTGGTTGATCACAATGGTCTTTCCCAGTCCGTTCGAATATTCGACCTTCTCTACCGTTCCATTCGCGGTCGCAATCACATGTGTTCCAATATGATTGGAGATATCGAGACCGGAATGCATCTTGATCTGGCCGGTAAACGGATCGCGCTTATGACCAAAGCCTCTCATCAGATAGCCCTGCGCTGGCATTATAGATGGCGTATGGTCGAGATCAGTCTTCTTCTGCTGGAGGGCATCGTAAACAAAACTAAATTGCTCTTTTTCGAAGTTAGTCAGCGCAACCAGCCGGTCGACTTCGGCTTCTGTCTGATACGCGCTTGACCGGCTCGGTGCCAATTCCTCTTCCTGGGGGAGAAGATTTGGGCCGCCAATACCAAGCTCACGCTGTTGCGGATCGATCTCAGGGAGCTCGAAAATAGTGCGGATCGCCTTCTCTTTCTCAGTTAGCGAAGCGATTTCCGTGTGCAAAAACTCAATCGACTCGTTGATTCCAACCAACTTAGCTGAAAGAAACCGATTCTCTTTCTCAAGCGACTCGACCTTGTGGGCCTCGATCCTGGTAGAAAAGAACCCGTAGGAGAGCACCATTGTTAAGATAGAATAGGTGAAAATTGCGCTGGCGACTAAGACGATGACAGTTCGCGACAAAGAGAACTGCCGAACTTGCCCCGAGTCAGGTACGATAAAAACCGATAGCTTTTTCTTCATCCTTAAAGAACTTCCCACACATCTTGCATCCAGCCCGTAGTACGCCCCCGGAAATTTCCGCCGAAGATAGACTGGTTCAAGACGGTTGTCAAGTTTTTTTCAGTCTGAACTCTCTATAGAAATGATCGGGTTTCAATCCGAAAAATTGAGACAAAAATTCGGCGTCCCGCTTTATACGGTCGGAGTGGATTGAGGTTCCCTCAGGGTCGGCTGCCTGACCGACTACTTAATGACCTGCCATTCGTGGCGCAATATCTTGTTGACAACCTTCACAAATTTATCGCCGCTTAAGGTCTGCAGCGAATAGAGGTGCCAGCAGGTCTTCTTCGGGATCTTGTACGCCGATTTTCGCTTTTTAGCCATGGTGTTTCCTCCATCGTGCTCGTTCGATGGTTGCTGTGTTTCGGCTTCCACCCCTGTGGTTCTTGAATCCCAACCCGGCCTGTGTCCTTCTTGTGCAAAATTAGTGCCGTGGCTGTTTAGGTTTCGAACTGGAACATTCTCCTCCGCGGGCTATTGAATAACAACCACTTAGCAAGTCGACATTTGAGATCTCATTAGCGGGCACCGGTGGGAATAAGTGGAGAGTCCCAATACTTTGCGGGAATGTTGCAGCAGAAGTACCAACAGCACTTCGTAAGGCCGTGCTGTCGCGCAGTTTACCCTGCCAATCACACAGATCTCCTTTTCGAGGAGTCAAGCGGCTGCGTTCTAACGACTCCATATAATCCAGCCGGAGCGATCGAGCAGCAGCTCATCAATTCGGGAACGACATCCTGATGTTGCAAGTACCGTGGGCAACTCAGCAGCATGATCATTAGATGAATCGAAAGGGAGAACCGTGAACCGGCTTCTCGTTCCTGCTCGGCCGCGAGAACGCGTCATTTGCACCTCCCCGGCTCAATCGAACATCTTGCACAAATGCCTGCTGCACGGAGATGACTTGCTGTTTCACTTTAAACCAAGCGCCGAAGATCGGCGTCCTCACACATGAACCGCCGGTGATAAAACCTTTTGGTTTTGCCATAACTCACGGCTATCTTTCCCGCCGGCTTGAAACACAATGTTAATGAAGGCGTATCTAAGAGTTAGGTTGAACAGGTGCAGGAACCGGACGAACTGCTGATTGGAAAAGCGCTTGCCGGTGACCAGGCCGCCTACAAAGCCCTTCTGACCCGTCATCAGCGGGCGATCTTCCAGATTATTCTCAAGATCGTCCGGAATCGTGATGAGACGGAGGACTTGGTCCAAGAGACCTTCATGAGGGCGTTTCACTCCCTGGCCACCTACCGGTCCGAGTTTCGGTTCTCGACCTGGCTTTACAAGATCGCTGCCAATTGTGCCATCGACGCGATCCGGAAGAAGAAGATCGAGGCCCTTAGCCTCGACAAGCCGGTCGAAACCCATGACGGCACAGTCGAAATTGACCTTCCTGACACCTCGTACAACCCGGAAGAAACGCTGTGGGAGAAACAGCGTCAGATCTCGATCCAGGAAGCGATTGAATCGCTGCCGGATAAGTATCGAGAGGTAATTCTCTATCGCCACCGTGACGATCAATCATACGAGGAGATCGCACAAATCCTCAAATTGCCGGTCGGCACGGTGAAGGCCCGAATCTTTCGGGCGCGTGAGCTTCTCAAAAAGAAGCTCAAAGGTGTTCGCTGATTTGGAGGGACTCATGGCTCGTCATTCGCTGCTCGTCGTTGCCGGATTCCTGGCTATAAACTTCGCTCTCGCGGGACCGGTGGGGGCCAAGGTGTTTCAGTTTGACGAAACAAGGGAGTACGCCGTTGCAGATGGTTTTAAGCTGACCGTCTCCAATACCGCCGGCGACATAATCGTCTCAAAAGGTACCTCAGATAAGCTCAAACTTCGCATCGTCAAGGAGATCGACGAGTCGTCGCGCGAAAAAGCGGAAGAGCTCGAAGATATGCTGGAGGTCGAGGTTGACGCGGCAGTCGATCGGGTCGACATCGCGGCGCGCTATCCTGAGCGCAACGGCGCCCGCGGATTTCTCGAAGAGTTATTTAGTCTCGGACGGAGTTTTCCCGGCGTCGTTCACTTTGAAATCGGAGTCCCGCGATCCGTGGATCTCTCCGCCTCGACGACCTCGGGGAATGTCGAGCTTTCCGACCTGGCGGGTGCAATTCAGGTCAACGCCACGTCCGGCGAAGTGCTGATTTCCTCGGTGGAAGCGAACTGCGACATCGATATGACGTCGGGCGACGTCAGCCTGAAGGAGATCAAGGGCGAGATTGATGTGATGGCGACATCGTCGAACCTTCTGTTGGAGAGCATAACCGGCGCGGTGACAATGCAAGCGACCTCGGGCGATGCTGAGCTCCTGTGGGTAAACGGCGCCGTGAGAATCACCAAGACCTCGGGCAACGTGCGCGCCGAAAAATGTTCCGGCGACTTCAACATCAAGTCGACCTCCGGCGATATCGTACTCGATCAGCGCGAAGGCGAGCTTTATATCTCGACAACCTCGGGGAATGTCGATGTGACATCTGATTTCCGGAACGGCAAACGCTTCGATATTGAGACCATCTCCGGCAATATTCGGGTCAAAGCCCCGGCTGAGCTCAAAGGCGATCTGACCCTGGAGACGCTTTCCGGGTCTATCGACACGGACCTGGCGCTCGAAGTTCGCTCGTTAAATCGTCAAAAAATTGAGGGACGTATCGGCGGTGGCGGCGTTAGCATCGAGTTGCGTTCGACGTCCGGCGATATTGTGCTCAAAGAATACTAAGCATGGGTCAGTTCGTGACAAGCCGCAATCTCATACAAGCAGTCTTGCTGTTTCTGGCAGTCGGTGTCTTTGCAAGAATCCTGGCTCAGCCGTCCCCCGGCAGTACTGATTACCGCGGCAAGACCTATGTTGAGATCCGCATCGATGATCGCGGGATTCTCCTGACCGATTCGGTGGGGAATGAGATCATGATTCCCGCGGGAGCGTCCGACGAGTACCCGGACATTCCTTCGACTCCCAGTCTTCCGCGTGATTTCATAACTGAGTTTGATCCCGACGATTATCCGGTCAAGATCACGAGCATTCGCAAGTTTCAGTCCGTTACGGTCGAGGAAGACGAGCACGTCATGGGGGAAGTGGTCTCGATCGGCGGCAATGTGACCATCAAGGGGCTGGTTGATGGCTCGGTTACGGCAACTGGAACCGTGCGAATTACGCGCACCGGAATCGTACTCGGAAATGTGATATGCAATGAGTCAATCGAGGAGCCAGGATCGCGCGTTGCGGGAACCGTGACCGAGCAGAGCGTCCCGGCAATCGACTGGCCCCGAGTCTACGAAGAGCGCGATTCTTCCGGCGCAGCAGCCGGAGCCATCGTCTATTTCTCGCTCTTGTTTATTCTCACCGCTGCCGTCGCCATGCTGTTCCGCCGGCCGACCGATCGGATCAAGGCTCTCTACAGCCAGAATATCCTCAAAACGCTGGCGGTGGGTTTCCTTGCCTGGATTCTGCTTCTGCCGGTGTTTATCCTGCTCTGCATCACCATCATTGGGTTGCCAGTGGCATTGTTGGGACTGCCCTTGGGAGTGATCGCCGCATCTTTGCTGGGAGGAGCGGCCTTTGCGCTATTCATTTCCGACTTTGTCCGTCCCAAGGAAGCCGCCCGCGAAGAAGGGCGTTTCCGCAAACTTCTCGTCGGATTCATTATTCTTCAACCGCCGGCGATCGGCTTTTTCTTTGGATTAATCGTTGACCAGGAACCTATATCTGTCATTTTTGGTATTGTCACCGGGCTGTTGACCCTTCTGGTCATGACCTTGGGATTCGGCGGCGTCATCCTAACCCGGTTTGGCTCCCGAGATTACAAGAACGAGAAGGTCCGCGTCACGCTCGAAGTCGTGACCGAAAAGCCCTCCTCGTAGACTTCTCGCTCCAAAATCCGCGAATCTTCTGAAACTCGTGCGAAGACGATCCCGTCTTATTAGTTGAACACTTACAACGGAGCAATCTCAATGCGCAGATTAGCGATTCTCGTCTCGTTGGTTCTCATTGCAGCCGCTGCGGCGCTACTGGCCGGTCGTCTTACCAGTGTCGACGACAAGGTCACGGCGACCGGGGTTTCTCGACTCGATGTCCAGCTTTCCCTCGCGGCAGGCCGTTTTGACATCGTGCCCGCCAAAGTGCAGGATGGTGTGCTGGCAACCTATCACGGCGATTACAACGAAAACAAGTTCGAGTACCGTCAGGACTTTCAGCAACGCGGTGAAAAAGGCGAATTCACTTTCGAGTCTGAGATGCGCGGCAACAACGCCGGCAATATCAAAGGAGAGGAGAATTCCTGGGAGTTTAATTTCTCACCCGAGTTGGAGTACAGTTTCGATGTCGAAGTCGGCGCAGCGGTCACGACCTTTGACCTCTCCAATCTCAGTATCGCCGATATGAGACTCGATATTGGCGCCGCCGAAGCACACATCGATTTTGCCACGCCGAACAAGGTCATGATGCGTGACTTGCAGATCGATGCCGGCGCGTGCGAGCTTGAAGTCGACAATCTGGCTAATGCTCGGTTTGAATTGCTGACTTTTGATGGCGGGATGGGAAATTTCACTCTCGACTTCACCGGCAAGTTTGATTACGAAGCGGAGGCTCAGATCTCCGTCGGCATGGGTTCGGTTGAGATCATTCTTCCCGATGACTTGGCTGTGAGACTCGAAGCTGAGGAAAACTGGTTCAATTCGATCGATATCCCGAAAAAGAGATTTCACAAGGTCCGCGGACGTGACGGAATCTGGGAGACCGAAAACTGGGACGAGGCCAAAGGCCGCTTGACGCTGATACTTGATATCGGAATGGGTTCGGCAGATATTCGTTTTCGTTGAGAATCGCTTCAGTCGCCGGATAGCTCGGCTGTCAGGACGCGGTCGATCTCCGGAAAGCGGAACTTGTACCCGGCTGCAAGCAGCCTCTTCGGCGTCACGCTAGCCCCCCCCAGCAGTAGTTCTGCCGCCATTTCTCCAACGCCTAGCTTGAGGGCGATTCCGGGCACTGAGAAGAGCGCCGGACGTCGCAGAGACTTGCCGAAAGCTGCGGTGAAGGCTTCATTGGTGACAGGATTGGGTGAAGTCAGATTGACCGGACCGGACAGGTGCGCGTTCGAGATGATGTAATCCAGGATCAGGGGTATCTCGTCCAAGGCAATCCAACTCATAACTTGATGACCGTTCCCCAGCTTGCCACCTAACCCAAAGCGGAAAATGGGTAAAAGGCGTTGCACGACGCCGCCAGACCGGGTGATGACAACACCAATCCTGAGACAAACAACCCGAACTTTCGCTTCTGAAGCCTGGTTCGCCGCAGCCTCCCATTTGGCGCAGCTTTCAGCCATGAAGCCGGTCCCGGGAGCGCTATCTTCATCCACCATCTCATCGGGGCGATTGCCATAGATACCAATAGCTGATGCGTTGAGCAGGAGCTGGGGCGGCCGGGAGAGCTTCTTGAGTGTCCGGATGATAAGCTCGGTAGCCAGGAGGCGGCTGCTGACGATTTCTTGCTTGAAAGCCGGTGTCCAACGACGGTCGGCCACGTTTCTGCCGGCCAGATTAATGATGACATCCTGCGAATCAAGATCAGCGGGATTGATCTCACCTGTGGACGGATTCCATAGTGACAAAGTATGTATGCTCTCCACCGGACGACGTACAATGAGGGTAAGATCATGTCCCTGTTCGGCAAAGTGCCGGGTCAACGCCGACCCAATCATTCCGTTGGCCGCAGTGATCGCAATCCGCATGGGCGCTCAATCAAACTGGTTTTAATTGTGGCTGCAACTGAAGAAAGCAGTTACCCCGGTCGTGGGAATCGGGGCTGAGCCCTCAAGCGCGAACGCCGCAACCCTTGCAGCCAGGGCAGGATTTTATCTGTTCGGTGATGATATCAACGTCGATTTCGGCATTGATGATCGACTCGATGCCGTCGTACGCGACGTCCGCAACCGCGCATGCGTGACCTTGGGCGCCCGCCGCCGCTCCCGTGAAGACTTCGAGTGTGGCCTTGACCGCAAACAGGTGCTTGAGTCGGAGAAATTCCAGGATACGATCCTCGGTTGGGTCTATGCTCAACATTGCTTCAGGTTCTAACTCAAGCAGTTCGGAGATACTCAGACTGCGAAAGACGTCGATCATGAGCGAGTTATTGCCCACTCCTTGACCACACGATTTCTTGACGAACTCGTAATCGGTGAGGCGCTCGTTTTCATCGAGCTTGATTTGAATCAACTCGACGACGTTATTGCAGGGCACAGACGCATCTCCTAAACATCTCAATATAGATACGAATTTACCGCGAAAGCTACAAGCCAAAAGTAATCCTTGACAACATTAGCGTTCTTGCAAATAGATAGAGACATGCCGCACGCGATCGGCGGCGGCGATGATGAGGAGGCACCGATGAGTTCGCTGCGTCAGATCGAGGATTTTCTCAGTCAAAAAAGGGTAGCATTGATTGGAGTTTCACGTGACCCGCGTGATTTCTCCCGGACCCTCCTTCGCGAGTTCGCTCTACGAGGCTACGACATCGTGCCGGTAAACCCCGCTGTTTCATTGGTTGACGACCATCACTGTTATTCATCCGTCGGGGAGATTCAGCCGCCGGTTTCCGCAGCCCTGCTGATGACACCCCCGGCTGTGACCGAGGACATTGTGCGCGAGTGCGTGGCGGCAAAGGTGACGAAGATCTGGCTCCACCGGGCAATCGGTTCCGGCTCGGTCAGCCAGAATGCCGTTTCCTACTGTCGGGAACATCACGTGGAGTTGGTCGAAGGCCACTGCCCAATGATGTTTCTTCCCGGCACCGGGTTCGTCCACCGGGTTCACAAGTTCTTCTCGAAGCTGTCAGGCAGTTATCCGAAATAGGGGAATCGCGCTCAACTCCGCAATCGCGCCAAACGGGCTTTGGTATCGCGGATTGCGGGTATCTCCATGTCGGGCTTGCCCCAATAGGTTAGCACTTCTTCGTAGTTCTTGATCGCTTCCTTCGTCAAGCCAAGCCCTTCGTTTGCCACTCCCAGGAGATAGACAGAATAGGGATAGTAAAATCCGCTGGCAACGGGGGTTCCTTCATATAGATACTTTTCGAGGCGGGCCTTGCCGTTTTTGTAATCCCCGGACATAGTCGCCAGCTCTCCCAAGGTCCGCTCGATATCGCCCCCGGTACCGCCCATGTTCTTGAGGGACTCGAACGACGCAATGATGGCAG
Source organism: uncultured Ignavibacteria bacterium (assembly GCA_964576925.1). GTDB lineage: Bacteria > Zixibacteria > MSB-5A5 > CAIYYT01 > CAIYYT01 > JADJGC01. The sequence goes on from CAZNWJ010000001.1 coordinate 603,417, forward strand.
CTGTGTCTGCCGCAGCGAAGGCCTCAAACAGCTCTGGTACTCCATTCATGATATTCTGCATCTCGCCCGGCAGGCGGCTGCGAATGTCATTGAGGTCGCGCGTCATAATTGGTCGCAGAGAATCCGCCAGCTTGGGGTCAAAGGCAACCATGGCAATTGAGTGATTGACCTTGGCCATGAATGGGGCGTACCGATATTTGTCCTGCATGTAGTATATAGCGCTGTCGACCTGACCGATCACTTCATAGAATGAGGCGAGAGTTGACCAGGCCTGATAAATGCGGGCGCTGTCGTTAGACTTCTGAGACTCGGCGATCGCCTTGAATCGATAGCTCAGACCTTCGCGAAACGCGCCGCGCCAATTCGCGAGTCCAATTTTGACATCGTAGTACGAAAGCATCTGAATCGGGCTGTCGCCGTGATACTTGGGCAGTGTCTCGATGTACTCTTCCGCCTTCGCGAAATCCCGGAGGCGCAGGGCACTCATCGCCAGGTTAACGATGGCGTCCGGGTCATCGGGAAAGCGCTGAAGAAACTCTTCATAAGCGACGCGCGCCTTCTCCAGATCACCCATTTGTGTATAGGTGGTAGCGAGATCACGATAGGAGATCGGTGACTCAGGATAGAATTGCTTGATGCGCTTCAGGTATTCAATCGCTTTGTCGTATTCCTTGATTGATCGGTGCACGAACACCTGATAGTTGAGTGCGATCTGATTCTTGGGATCGTTCTTCAGTATGTCGTCGAGAAGGGCGACGGCCCCTACGGTGTCACGGGCAAGTTGTAACCGCAAGATCGCATAAACCCCCTTGGCCTCGTTGTCCTCCGGATACTTCTCGACAAGCGATTTCAGCTTGTTCATGGCGTCATCGAATTCCTGCCGGAACCAGAGGTCGTAGTAGGCGTCAATCAGGCTGCGATCCCGATCACCCAATTTGTCCTCGTACCGTTTCACCTTCGCGAAGTAAGGTGCGCCGCGCTGTTGCTCTCCGCGGAACATGTAGGTCATGCCGATACGCAAGTAGGGCAGCGCGAAAGTCGAGTCGATGGCAATTGCCTTCTCGAAGTCGGCAATCGCAGCGTCCCACAGTTGGCTGCCGAATTTCTGCAACCCGGAATGATAATAGCGATAAGCTTCAGGATCCGAGGTCGTCAGTTGGGCTACGCCGCGATCCAACGCCATTAACTCGCCCAGATTCAGTGAGGCAGCGATACGCGCCGTGAGAGAGTCAACCACGTTGAATGGGTCATTGCCGGTGACTTTTTCACCCATGAGTATCTTGCCGGACTTGGCGTCTTCAAGTCGAGCATCTATACGAAACCTTTCACCCAGTTTATAAATTGCCCCCGACATGACGTTTACAGCCCCCAGCTTGCGAGCTGCCTTGACCTGTTCGTCATAGCCGATCGACTCCAACTCCTTCGCGTTCTTGCCCATCGCTTCCAGAAGCTTGTTCTGGCTGATAATGTTAACGCGCTGGACCTGTGCCAGATCGGTGATCAGAATCTCCGGCAAGCCGGTTTCAAGCCAGTCGAGGCTGGCATCACCGGTTTTGTTTTCGAAATTGAGAATTGCCAGCGTGTACTCCCGCGCCTCCGCACTGGAGATGCCGAGTTCCTCGCCCTTGGGGAACAGCAGATAGAAGGCACTGATCAAGATGACAACCACCGGCAACGCGATCATCAACCGCCTGCGACGTTGGCGCGCGGCTTCCTGTTTCACCTGGCCCTGAAAGTCTTTCTGCGTGCGAATGCCGGAAACCGTGGAAGAAACGCCGCTGTCATACTGGCGACGGAGATTGCGCAGGTCGATTACGAGGTCGCGGGTGTCCTGATAGCGCTCGTTGGCGTCCTTTTGCAGACACTTGTCAATAATCCGTTCAATCTCGGGATCAATGTCGGGTTGGAATTGCCTCACTGGGGGATGGGGAGTCTCGAGAATCTTGGCCAATATCGAGACTTGCGACTGCCCGGTAAACGGCATCTCGCCCGCAAACATCCGGTAGAGGAGAACGCCGAAGGAGAAAACATCGGATCGCGAGTCAACCGTCTCACCGCGCGCCTGCTCAGGGGACATGTAAGCCACCGTTCCGATTACGGTCCCGACCTTGGTAACATCAGCTTTGACGGTTGCGCCGCTGACTGCCTGCGTCGTTTCACCGGCCTGCAGAGGCGTCATCGGCTTGGCGAGACCAAAATCGAGAATTTTCGGCTCTTCGTGCTCATCAACGATGATGTTATCGGGCTTGATGTCGCGATGGACGATGTTCAGCTTGTGCGCAGCCGCCAGTCCCGAGGCGATCTTCTCGGCGATTCGCAGCTTCTTCCCGATATCCAGCGATTGATCGGACAAAAACTCACTCAAGTGCTTGCCGCGAATGTACTCCATGACAATATAATGCATCTCATGTTCACCGGCCTTCGGTTGGGCGGCGCCGATATCATAGATCGCCATGATATTGGGGTGTTGGATCTGCGCGGCTGTTTTGGCTTCACGCTCGAACCGGATCCGGCGATCTTCATCGTCGAAATAGTCGTCGCGCAGTGTTTTCAAGGCAACCTGGCGGTTAAGCTTGGTGTCCTCGGCAAGGAAGACCTCACCCATCCCACCCTCGCCCAGTTTCCGCACGATCTTGAATTGCGCTAAAGCGTCGCCGGCATTCAGCATGTCGAGTCCTCTAAGTGCATTGGTGGAGAGTATGCCGTAAAGAACGGGGGAATTCAAGCTTAAACTCGATGGGCACTTCGAGCTTTACTGAACCAGCTTGGTCTATTATAATGCGGTCAATGCCGGCAAAGTCCAAACCATCATTGGTCCGCTTCGGGACCTCGTCGTTTTCATCCGAAGATTGGGTAGGTCCGTTCTATCCCGAGGGCACCAAGCCGGCCGAGTTCCTTGGTCTCTACGCAAAGCAGTTTGACACTGTCGAAGTTGACGCCACCTACTACGCGATACCGTCGGCTCGTACGGTTGCCGGCTGGGCCGAGAAGACACCGGAGTCGTTCCTGATCTCGGCCAAGTTTCCCCGGTCAATTGTTCACGGAGGCGAAGGAGCTACGCCCGACTCGAAACTGATTCTGCAACCGGACGCCACCTACAAGGATCGCGATCGATTTCTCAAGGTCATTACGGAATTGGGCAAGCGACTGGGTCCCCTCGTTCTGCAGTTTCCCTATTTTTCCAGGAAGGTCTTTGCCTCGCGCGAGCCGTTTCTCGCTCGCCTGGAGCGCTTCCTGTCGGATCTACCAGAAGGGTTTCGCTATGGCGTCGAGATCCGAAATCGCACCTGGCTTAAGAGCGATTTTGTCGAAATTCTGCGTCGTCACAACGTCGCGCTCGTACTGGTCGATCAGGCCTGGATGCCGCATGGCGACGAGGTCGAGCAGATGTTTGATCCGGTGACGTCAGATTTCTGCTACGTCCGACTCCTGGGTGATCGACAGCAAATCGAGGCGATCACCAAAACCTGGGAGAAGGAAGTAATCGACCGCGACGAAAGCCTCGCCCGCTGGAGCGCATTCCTGGTCAGGATGATGGAACGACATATTCAGACCTTGGTCTATATCAACAACCACTTCGCGGGCCACGCGCCCGCCACTTTGAGAAAACTCAAGCAGCTATTTGAGCAAGAATTGAAGAGTCATCGTTAGCGAGTCTGCGGAGGAAGGCCATTCGAGACGGTTACTCGGTGTCGTGAAGGCACCGATCTTTTCCAGATTGTTTGACGGTGTACATTAACCGGTCAGCGCGCGAAACCATCTCATCAACCGATTCGGGTGGCCGCTTGAAAGTGTAAGCCCCAATACTGTATGAAATCGGCCAGCCATTCAGTTCGGCCATGCGCGTCAAGTCCTGCCGCAACCGCTCCATGACAGAAGCGGCGGCCGTTGCGTCAGTCTCCGACAAGAGGATGACAAACTCATCACCGCCGAAGCGCGCCACGCGATCGACAGCGCGAACGCTCGATCTCATCAGGTCCGCCGTCTGTGACAGAACGCGGTCGCCTGCCTGGTGGCCGTCGCTGTCATTGACGTTTTTGAAATTGTCAATATCAGTGAAGGCTATCGTAATCGGCCTTCCGGTACGCCGTGATCGGGCTATCTCCAATTCGGCAAACTCCTGGAATGCGCGTCTATTATAGATTCCGGTGAGATCATCAACGCGCGCTGCTGCCTTGTGGTGGTCTGCTGAGTCCTTGAGGGCAGCGAGCATGATCGCAATCAAGGTGTACAGCAGCAACCTGAGAATCTCATTGACCACCGTATAATCGGGGCTCCGTTGAATCATGCCCGACTCGATATCGACGATGGTTGCGACAAACGCGCTCAGAATGGCCGTGGCAATCCCGGCTACGCGACCCAGGGAGCAGACCGCGATGGCAATCGGCAGGAAGAAGAAAATCGAAATTGCCAGTGACGCGCTTGTGTGGAAGTAGATTGCCGCAATGGCGAGGACCAACGCTATTACCAATCCGGCACCGGCTGCGCGCGGTATTTTCTCGAGAAGCGTTATGAACTGCAGCATGGCGAATCAAATGCTAAAGGGTCTCTTATCACAATTGTCGACACATTCTTGGGCAAAAGAATACATGTTCAAGCCGAATTTGCAAATATTTCGTCAATTCCCGAATCGATAAGAGTTGGCGTCAATCCAATAAAAAGATCGCAGGGTTTCGTATTGACCTTTTGCGGGGATGATAGAGACCTAAATTGTCGAGGATGATGAAATTGTACTTATTGGTTACTCACTTAATTGAATTTACGAGGAGGCAATCACATGGCCTTTGAATTACCGGCGCTCGCTTATGCGCCCGACGCCCTGGAACCGTTCATTGACAAAGAAACGATGAACATCCATCATGGCAAACACCATCAAACCTACGTCACCAAGCTGAACGAAGCAGTCGCCAGCCATCCCGACCTGCAGAAAAAGGCGGTGGAAGATCTGGTGCGCGACTTGAATTCCGTTCCGGAAGCGGTTCGGACTGCAGTGCGCAATCATGGTGGCGGACACGCCAACCATAGCTTCTTCTGGAAGATCCTCAAGAAGGAAACGAAATACGACGGCAAGATCGCCGAGTCGATCAACTCCACGTTTGGTAGTTTCGACGTATTCAAAGAGAAGTTCTCCGCTGCAGCCGCCGGTGTTTTCGGTTCCGGCTGGGCCTGGCTGGTGGCCTCAGGCGGAAAGCTGGAAATTGCGACCACGGCCAATCAGGATTCGCCGCTGACTCAGGGCAAGTCGCCGATCATCGGTATCGATGTCTGGGAGCATGCGTACTACCTGAAATATCAGAATCGTCGCCCCGAGTACATTGCCGCGTTTTTCAACGTGGTGAATTGGGATGAGGTCAACAAGGTGTTTGCCGCAGTCAAATAGACGCCATTCACTGAGATCTTGTGAATTCAAACCGCCGTTCCGTATGGAGCGGCGGTTTTTCAATCTGCGTTATCGCTTGATGGGACCTCGCCGCGATACCAGTTCCGCACTTGACTCGATGCGGGTGGAAAGCTTTATTAACTGTTTATGGATCAAGTGCGTATCATTGAATTATGACGGACATTCAAGAATTCTTGTACGAAATCGAGTTTAAAGCGCACCGCCGCGAGTTTTACGGTAATCCGCACAGCCTGAGCTTGGGCGAAAAGGACTGGGTGGTTGTCGAGGCGGAACGCGGCGAAGACATGGGCTTCGTTCACATGCTCATCGAGCCGGAGGCCAAGTTCAAGAACCGTCCGACAAAGGTGCGTCCGATTCTGCGCAGCGCCACCGACGATGACCGCTTCAAGATGTCGAAGAACCGCGAGATGGAGTCCGAATCGCTTGAACACTGCAAAGAACTGATCAGGCAACACGGCCTGCAAATGAAGCTGGTAGACGTCGAGTACCAATTCGACCTGAACAAAATGACTTACTACTTCACTGCGGACGAGCGCGTCGATTTCCGCTCGCTGGTCAAGGACCTGGCGTCGCATTATCGAACCCGCATCGAACTGCGGCAGATTGGCGTCCGCGACGAAGCGCGCCGTATCGGTGGTTACGGCATCTGCGGTCTACAGCAGTGCTGCAACACCTTCATTCGCGAGTTCGAGCCGATCTCCACCCAGTTGGCGCGCGACCAGAATCTGTCGTTAAATCCGGCCAAGATCTCCGGCAATTGCGGGCGGCTGTTGTGCTGTCTGCTTTACGAGCAGAACCACTATACCGATACGATCCGCAAGTTTCCGGAGGTCGGCAGCGAAATCGACACTCCGGCCGGACGCGGCACCGTGGAATCGATCAACGTCTTCCAGCAGTATATGGTGATCCGGCTTGATGAAGGCATCGAACGACTGAGTTGGAAAGACTGGGTGCAGCACGAAAAGAAAAAGCAATTTACCGCAGCGCTCAAAGCGCGCATGAATAATCCGAAATCAGAATGAACTTCTATATCACTACCCCGATCTACTACGCCAATGCCGAACTCCATATCGGGCATGGTTACACTTCGGTCATCACCGACACGCTCAAGCGCTATCATGCGCTCTTCGGTGAAGAATCGTTCTTCCTGACCGGAATGGACGAACACGGTGCGAAAGTCGAGGAAGCCGCGTTAGCGCAGGGCAAGACGCCTCAGCAATTGTGCGATGAAAACTATTTGAAATTCGTCGAGGCACTCAAGACCCTGGGAATTTCTTACAACCACTTCATCCGCACGACCTCCGAGCGCCACAAGAAGGGGGTGCAGAAACTCCTGACGAAGTTGTGGGAAGCACGCACACCCTCGGGCGAGCCTGTGATTTATCAGGGCAAGTACGAGGGGCTTTACTGCGTTGGCTGCGAGAAGTTCATCACCGAGAAGGAACTGACCGCCGATGGACTCTGCCCCAATCATCTGACCAAACCGAAACTGGTCTCGGAAAATAACTACTTCTTCCGCCTGACGGCCTATCTCGATAAAGTCGAGGAACTGATCCGCAGCAATCGTCTGAAGATCATGCCCGAGGGGCGCCGCAACGAGGTGCTGGGACTGCTCAAGCAGGGGCTCCCCGATTTCTCCATCTCACGCGAGAAACTGAACTGGGGTATCGATCTTCCTTTTGATTCGAAGCAGAAGACGTATGTCTGGGTCGACGCACTGCCGAACTACATCACGGCCATCGGTTATGGCGATGATCCGGCTATGTTCGACAAATGGTGGAACGGGTCGCAGATCGTGCACCTGATGGGGCGCGACATCCTGAAATTCCACGCTATCTTCTGGCCCGCGATCTTAATGGCGGCCGACCTCCGCGTGCCCGATATCATGTTCATCCACGGCTACCTGAGTCTGAATGGGCAAAAGATCAGCAAGTCGCTCGGTAATGTGATTGCCAACGAACATCTGGTCGCGCAGTTCGGGCAGGATGCCGCTCGCTACCTTCTCGTGTCGCAATTTCCGTTCCACTTAGACGGTGATATCAGCTACCAGCGACTCTATGAAAAGTACAATTCCGACTTGGCCAATGACTATGGAAATCTGGTGAGTCGCGTCGTGAAGCTGACGATCGCCAATTTCGACGGCCAGATCCCGCCGCTGGCGGCAGGCCCGGACGATCACTCTGAAGAACTGAACAAGCTGATTGCCGCAACGCCCAAAGCCGTTATCGATCAGATTCGCGATATCGATGTGATGGGCGCCGTCGAGTCGATCTGGGCGCTGATTCGAGCGGCAAATCGCTATTTTGACTACAGCAAACCCTGGGAACTGGCAAAGAACGGCAACAAAGAGAGACTGGCAACTGTGTTGCATCGATCGCTGGAGGCCGTGCGAATTGCGGCAACCCTGACCTGGCCAATCATGCCGGAAAAATCTGGACGGGTACTTGAGATGCTGGGGTACAACAGCGAGTACCGGCCCTCGATTATCGACGCCGGCAAAACAGAAATGCTTGTACCAGGAACGCAACTGCGTCCACTGGACAATATCTTCCCGCGCCTGGCTGCGCCAAAGGAGGACAAGATCGAAGCTCCCAAACCCGCGCCCCCCGGATTGCCGGAGGGCTTGGTCACCATCGATGACTTTTTCAAGTCGAAATTAGTCGTGGCCGAGGTTGTCGCCTGCGAAGCGGTTCCTGAAGCAACAAAGCTCCTGAAATTGCAGATCGCGATCGGCGAAGAACGACGCCAAATCGTCGCCGGTGTTGCGGAGTTCTACAAGCAGGAAGAGATGGTAGGTAAGAAAATCGTAGTTGTAGCCAATCTCGTGCCCGCGACCATTCGGGGTATCGAATCGAACGGCATGTTGCTAGCCGCCAAGAAGGGGAAGGAATTGAAGCTCGTTACCGTTGACGGCAATATCCCCTCCGGCGCCAAGGTCGGCTGAGACCCGCGGTGGCATTGCTGCGCAGGCTGTAGCGAAGCATGATCGACACTCACTGCCATCTCGACTTTCCCGATTTCAATGAAGACCGCGATCAAATTCTTGCGGCGGCACGCTCGGCCGGTGTGCGGCGCATGATCAATATTGGTTGCGACCTGAAGTCGTCGATTGCCGGCGTCGAGTTGGCAAAGCGACATCCCGAAATCTACGCAGCCGTCGGGTTTCACCCTCACGACGCCAGGAACTACGATGACGGCTCCGAGGCGCACCTGCGAGAACTTGCAAACAACTTTAAGGTTGTAGCTATCGGCGAAATCGGGCTCGATTTCTACCGCGATCATTCCCCCCGCGATACACAACGCCGCGTCTTTCTTAGTCAGATCGCTCTCGCGAAAGAACTTGGCCTGCCGATGGTGATTCACATTCGTGATGCCTACGCCGAGGCGCTTGACATATTGATAAACGAGAAGGCCTACGAAGGCAATGTCGTGTTGCATTGTTTCTCCGGCACACCGGCAGAGGCGCGCAAAGCTGCCGATTACGGCTTCTTCATGAGTTTTGGCGGCGTGATGACCTTCAAGAATTCGCACCTTCCCGAACTCGTCAAAGCGTTACCGCCGGACTTGATCTTGCTCGAAACCGATGCTCCCTACCTGACCCCGCATCCGCATCGGGGCCAGCGCAATCACCCGGCGCTAATCAAGCTGGTTTACGAAAAGCTGGCGGAAACTCTGGGCCGTGACTTTCCGGCTGTCGAGTCAATGATTGATGGTAACGCCGAGCGGTTCTTCGAGTTTGAATGAAACCCCGCAAGAGCCTCGGCCAGAATTTCCTGATTAATGCCCACGCGGCAAAACGCATTGTCCAACTCTTGGCCCCGAGAACAAACGAAACAGTCATCGAGATCGGCGGCGGCCGCGGCGATCTGACCGTGCACCTGGCAGCAACCGGCGCGAGACTTTACGTGCTCGAACTGGATCGAGCCCTGGCGGACATGCTCGTCACGCGCTTCGCCGGCCGGCAGAATCTACAAGTCATCGCAACGGATGTCCTGCAATTTGACCCGGCATCACTACCAGATATCGGAGAAGAGATCAAGGTCGTCGGCAATCTGCCGTACAACATCACTTCGCCGATTCTCGAGTGGTTGATCAATCATCGTGATCGATTTTCTGAGGCCGTTGTCATGATGCAGAAGGAAGTTGCCCTGAGGTTGAACGCTTCTCCCGGAGGAAGAGATTTCGGGTCGCTGACCGTTTTCGTGCAGTTGTTCTATGATGTGCAACGGGCATTCGACCTCAAACCCGGCTCGTTCTTTCCGGCGCCGCAGGTCTCATCGAGCGTCGTCCATCTGAAGCGGCGTCCAGTGCAGTTGGTATCCGACGAGGAATTTCCCGCTCTGCGGCGACTGACGGCTGCGTGTTTCCGGTGGCGACGCAAGCAACTGCTGCGTATCTTGCGCGAGGAGTACAGCCTTTCACCGGAAGTTGCAGCCCGCATCTGCGAGGATCTCGATATCTCCGTTCGCGCGCGTCCGGAGCAGTTGGCGGTCGCGCAATTTGTGGAGTTGGCCAAACTGCTGGAATGCCACAAATCAGATCGTTCGCCCTCTTAGTAGTTCTGATGCTCACCGGGCTCGCGGCCCGGGCTAACGCCATTTACCTGGCTCTCGATTTCTCCATTGATCGCCAAACCTATAGCTGGGCAGATTCGCTGTCGGTGAATCAAGCGCTCGGTGCCAGGGGTGTGTTCGAGCTCTTCAATCGATCTGGCGCCACGCTCTTTCGCGAATCGATTTTCGGAGAGGGCGGCGATCGCTGGCAGAAAAGCGCCGTCACCCAAGGCAAGTGCAGTTATCGACTGAGTTCTCGCGTCAGCGCCGGAATTTCATTGTCTCAGGATTTTGACCGCCTTGAGGAAAAGCGCTTCATCGGCAATCGGCTGTTTCTGACCAACAGCTACCACGGCGAACGGTTTACCCTCAATCACAGCGGCGGGCTGCTCTTTGAAGAGCGGAAATTCGAGCCGCAGCGAAATCGAGAAACAGGGTTGGGCTATGAAGCAAAGATAAGTTTTGTGCCAGTCGGCCCGCGCTGGGGAGTGGCCCGGTTGGAGGGCGAGATTACGACACCGCGCCAAACGCCGCGCCGCATGATCTCGCTCGGCTACGATTTGGCGAATCTCATATTTCGAAGCGATACCCTGAGCCTCAGCGGCAACCAGTCTTTCAGCTTGCGTAAGTACTTCCCGTCGACTGGAACGTTCGAGTCAATTGCACGACAGTCCAGTGAGCAACGTCGCTGGGACCTCGCAGCCTCGAAAGCACTGCCGCTCGCAACGCGCTTCAATGTTGAGGCGGCTTATCGCTACGATCGCTATGACTATGAGTATGAGGGGGCAGAGCAGGGCTTCATTCGCCAAAACGACAATCTGACCTCTGTCCTGGAGTATCAATTTGGGCTGTCGCGAGTGTTCTATGATCGATTTGACTGTCAGCTTGCCTACCTGTTTAATCGCACGGATGAAGACTTCGGTTCGAGCTTGACGAACCAGTTGTCGGAGACGGGGCAGCTTACGGCACGAATGCTATGGCAGGCAACGCGCGCGGACACGATTGAATTGAGCGGCCAGATCGGCGTAACTTCGTACTTCGCACCAACAAATTCAGCCTTCTTCGCTGATCGCGATCGTGCGGCTCGCCTGGCCTCGTTTCGCGCCGTGCATCGTTTCAGCGATTTCCTCACCGGCGTCGTCGACGGTAGCGCCCGCGAACTCCACCTCGTTTACATCTCCGGTTCTCTCTCGGCAAATAACAACATCAACAATGTCTATATCTTGAATCCGTCTCTGGTTTGGCGACCGATCAGCGCCGTGACCCTTCACCAGAATTACCAGATGCATGCCAACTACATCTACTATGAATTCGAGAAAAACGCCGTCAGCGAGCGCAATACATTGTACCGGCGCGCCAATCTCGTTAATACGCTTGCCATTAAGATGTCGCCTCGTTTCGATCTGGTTGTGGAGTACGCCTATCGCTTCGAGGATTTCGGACGACTGATCTGGGAGGATCAATGGAAGCAGCAAGTGAGCTGGGACCGTCGCACGCATCGGCCGCGACTGGGGGTTGAGTATCGGCCGGTTCGTGGCTTCCGCTTCTATCCGTATGCCTCCTACGAATGGCAGACTTTCTACGATCACCTTTTTGATCCTGAGTCGACTCTGGGCCGCCGGGTTCAGTCCGATGAATTGCAGCGTAGACTCATCGGGTTCGAGCTGCAATGGACGATGTCCGCTAACTCGTATGTTGATTGCCGTCTTGAACGCCGTGTGCAGGAATACCAGAAGCAGCGCAGCCAGGATTACGACGTGTTTACCATCACACTCAAGAGGTACCTATGATGGCAAGATTCATTTTCCCATTGTTGCTCTCGCTGGTGTTGTTGACCTCTTGTGCCAAGAACCCGTTCTCAACGCGCGACAGTGAGGATCCGACCGGCCGGGTCGGGACGTTCATTCCGCCGACAGCCCCGCAGATCGTGCTTGAAAATTTGCGTTTCTCCTACAATGAACTCGTCATCGGCAACTTTACGCAGTGCCTCGACAGCAGCTTCACGTTTCGCTTCGACTTCCTGCAGACTCTCCCTGGCGACACCTCCTGGAGCTATGTCCAAGAGGTCAACCTGACGACCAAGATGTTCAACGAGTTTAGCGCGGAGAAAGCGTTGCGCAAGATCACGATCGAGTTCACTCCTCAGCAAGAACAACCTGATCTGATACTCGATACGACTGCCACTCTGATCCGTTCCTATGTGTTGACCATCGCCGACACGCTGGGAACCGTGCAGCAGAATTTCCAGGGAATCGCCCGTTTTGATCTCGTGGAAAGTGCGTTTAACTTCTGGTCGTTACGCCGGTGGGAAGACTTGCATCTCGACCTCGACATTTCATCTTGGGCGGAGTTTAAGAATGCTTATCGCTAAGCGACATCTGGCCTGTCTGCGCCCACTCCTGATGCTGGCCACCCTGGCGACAATTGCGTGTCAGAACCCGTTCGCGCCGGCGGTTGTCGGTCCCTCGCGCGTTGTGCCGATTGTCCGACAAACGGCTCCCGACTCGGTGCTGCACAATTTCAAGTACGCGTACGAGCACAACGATATCGACGTGTACGAAAACTGCCTCGACGAGCAGTTTATTTTCCGCTACATTGACCAGGACCGTACCGGACAAATCGAACAGGTTGAAATCCCGCGTGACGGCCCGTCAGGCGATGTGGCACGCACTGAACGCCTCTTCAAGCTTTTTGACGAAATCCGCCTCGATTCCTGGGTTCCGATCTTCGACCGTCAAGAGCCTTCCGGTAGCGAGATCTGGGAGGTTTATCGCGTGTACTTCAATCTCTCGGTCAAGGATCTCGACGGGGATTTTGGCTTCGAATTCTATGAAGCAGTCGGTGTGGCTGAGTTCAAGTTCCGCAAGTCCCCTTCTGACAGCCTCTATCGCATCGTCGTCTGGGACGATCGCTCGAACCAATAATCGGTCCCACCCGAAAGATCGGTGGGACAGACATTCTTGTCTGTCGTAGCCGGAGTTCGTCATTCGTCGTGCCCGTAATCGGGTGCCCCACCGCTTGCGGTGGGAGAATCGCAATCATGACGCGAGCAGTCAGACAAGAATGTCTGACCTACTGTACCGGCGCGCCCACCGTGGCCAATACGTAGTTCTTCGTATCAAAGTAAGTCTGCGCGGCCTTCCTGATATCCGCCGGCGTGAGCTTCTTCATCGCAGCGATTAAGTCATCTTCGCCGTCGTAGCGGCCAGACAGAAATTGGTTCACGGCCATGTAAAACGCCTGATTCACGCGAGAAAGACGCGCGGTCAGTTGCGAGCCCCAGAGCGAGTTCACGGCCCGCTCGAGTTCCTCGGCAGAGACTTCGTGATTTCTCAGTGAGTCGATCTCGCTCAGGATTCCGTTTTTCGCCCGGTCGTAGTTTTCGACACCGGTCCCCATCACCGCAGTAAACCAGCCGAAGTCGCGATCAAAACTGACTCCTGCACCGACTCGGTAGGCCAGTCCCTGTTTCTCGCGCAGGTTCTGTCCAAGGCGCGTGGAAAGTATATCGGCCGCAACTCGCAGTGCCACGGCATCGGGGTTAGACGCGCCGCAGATCGCGTTGCCGATGTACATATAGGCTTGCTTCTTTTCCATTGGCTTGTTCTCGCTCAAGACACCGGCTACGGTTACTGGCTTCGCGGAGGCTTTGGTCATTTCGCGCGCCGGAAGGTCTCCGAACGCAGCCTCGATCTTACCCATCATCGTTTCAGCCTGGAGGTCGGTGCACACGGCCAGAATCAGGTTACTCGCCGAGTAGTAAGATGCGTGATAATCACGCAGGTCCTTGGGGGTAATCGATCCGAGCGATCTCATCGTGCCGGTTTCAGGGTTGGCGAATGGCGAATCTTTGAACAAGAGTTCGTAATAGAGATTCTTGGCCTGATCGGAGGTCGAACCCGTTTGCATTCCGAGAATCCCCATGACCTCTTGCCGCACTTGTTCGACTTCATCATCGGCGAATGTCGGATACTTGATCATTTCGGAGAGCAGCTCAATCCCTCGATCGGTGAAATCGGAGATCGTCTCAAACTTCACGAACGAGAACTGCCGCGAAGTGTACCGATCGTCGTACGGAATGTATGGGTTATCGTTCGTCGTGAGGTTGGCGCCGATCTCAGCCAGGGCGCGCGAAAGCTGGTCTTTCGTGTAGTTTCTGGTGCCGTGTGCGAGCATGCGGTTTACGAAATCAGTGATTCCTGCTTTGCCCGCCGGTTCACTGCCGGCGCGGTCTTTGCCCAGTACCATGAACGCTTGCACCTGCGAATAAGCGTTTGACTTGACGATGACTTCCAGTCCGTTCGGCAGGGTCTTGTGTGCATATTGGCTGGTGATCTTCGCCGCTCCCGCAGACTCGCTTTCCTCGAACGGCTTTACGACCGTTGCGACATAATTGTATGGCCTGAAGTATTTCGCCGCGACGCGTTTGACATCCGCCGGAGTCACTTTCTCGAGATTGGCCGTAAGGTTGTCGATGAAGTCGTATCCGGTCGAGACCATCAGCGGTGCGATCTGGAATCCATAGTAGTGAAGCTTCTCTTTTAGGTAGATTTCGCTCGTCTTGGCACTGGTGACAACCGCCTTGATATCCGCCACTGTCGGCTGCCAGTTGGCGATTGTTTGCTCCATCGTCTGATTCAACAGCGTCACGATTCGGTCAATGTTTTTCACCGAGTCGGTCTTGATCGAGATGTCAAACACCGTGAAGTCTTTCTGAGTATTGATCCCGGCCCCAACCGACTGTGTCAGGGTACCGCCTTCGTCAACCAGTACCTTGCGCAGCGGCGACACACCGTCGGAGTTGAGCAACTCGTTGAGCACGTGGAAGGCATAATAGTCGGGGTCATTCCACAGTGGCCCGCGCGACGAGAAGGTCAGATGGCAGCTTTTCGTTTCCATTTCTTGGGTGACGACCTTCTTCTCGTCGGGAATCGTGACAGCAAAAGCCGGCACCGGCGGTATCGGCTTGGCCGTGGCGGCGCCGAAATACTGGCGGTACTTTTTGGCCATCTCTGCTGTGTTGAAATCGCCAATAACCAGCGCGACCATGTTGTTGGGCGCATAATAGGTCTGATAGTATTCGAGGATCTCTTCGCGGGTGACGGTGTTGATCAGATTCTCGTATCCCAGTACCGGACGGGCATATGGCGTGCCCGCATACACGATCGATTGATGGAAATCGTCGACTAGATCATCGATTCGGTCGTGGCTCTGGCGGATTTCCTCGATTACAATCTTGCGTTCCTTTGGGAATTTTTCGTCGGGAAGGATTGAGTTGAAAAGCTGGTCTGATTGCACATCCAGCCCGTGATCGATGTACTCCGTCGGCATCAGGACGAGGTAGGCCGTGAGATCCTTGCGGGTAAAGGCATTGATATATCCGCCGTGCCGCTCAATCAGGTCGTCGAGTTGTTCCTGCGACTTGGTCTTGGTGCCGTTGAACAGCAAGTGCTCAAGGAAGTGAGTTGCGCCGTTGTTGAATTCGTTCTCGTAACGCGCCCCGGCATTGACGAAGACGATCGAGGTAATCATCGGCGAAGAGTGATTCTCGACGAAAATCGCCTGCAATCCGTTCTCAAACGTAACTTTCGTTGAAGGCAAACCACCGAGCGCGAAGACGGCGTTGAGCAGAACAAAGGTCAGGGCGACCAGGGTTATCTGACGCAAATTCACTTATCTCTCCTTGAGTTAGGGCACAATAGCTGCGCAAAATCAACCCTGTGAAGCGGGTCGAGTCAAGAAGATATTCAAATCGGGACGGTTTCGTGTCACGCTTCTGTCAGGTGTTGTAGGTCAGGATCCCCGCGATCCTGACGTTTTGGGACTCTGATGACCCCTCCAAAAGTGATTTCGCCGCCCTTGACTTTGGATTGCCGGCTGCTGTTATTTGAACCGAGACGTGTTACTGCGCCCAGCGGCGCGATCATCAAGAAAGGTAGGTTAGTCCTATGGCTGGCGACGGCAAGGCCAAAGCGCTCGATGCAGCGTTATCACAGATAGAAAAACAATTCGGGAAGGGCTCGATTATGCGCCTCGGCGCTCTGGGCGCGATCGAACCGATTCCGGTGATTTCGACCGGTTCGCTCTCGCTCGATTTGGCGCTCGGGATCGGCGGCGTGCCGCGCGGTCGCGTCATTGAGCTGTACGGCCCGGAGTCCTCCGGCAAGACCACCCTGGCACTGCATATCATCGCCCAGGCCCAGAGAGTGGGCGGAACGGTAGCGTTTATCGACGCCGAGCATGCGCTCGATGCCGCCTATGCCAAGAAACTCGGCGTGGATACCGACAACATGTTGATCTCCCAGCCCGACACCGGCGAGCAGGCACTCGAAATCACCGAGACCCTGGTGCGCTCCGGCGCGGTCGATGCTATCGTGATCGACTCGGTGGCGGCACTCGTTCCCAAGGCGGAAATCGACGGCGAAATGGGCGATTCGCACATGGGCTTGCAGGCGCGGCTGATGTCGCAGGCGCTGCGTAAACTCACCGGCACGGTCTCCAAATCAAAGACCTGTGTGATTTTCATCAACCAGATCCGCATGAAAATCGGCGTCATGTTTGGCAACCCCGAAACCACCACCGGCGGCAACGCGCTGAAATTCTATTCCTCGGTGCGCATGGATATCCGTCGCATTTCCTCGCTGAAAGAGGGCGACGAAGTGATCGGCAGCCGCGTGCGCGTGCGCGTAGTCAAGAACAAGGTCGCGCCGCCGTTCAAGGAAGCCGAATTCGACATCATGTTCGGCACCGGCATAAATTACGAGGGCGAATTGCTCGACATCGGCACGACGCACAATCTAATCCAGAAAAGTGGCACGTGGTTCTCCTATGGTGATGAACGGATGGGCCAGGGCCGCGAAAACGCCCGGGCGTTTCTGATCAACAACCCCGACATCAAAGAGAAACTCAAGAGCTCGATTTTGGAGAAGGTCGGCTTGGCGACGAATGGGCATAAGGAAGAGTAGGGGCGACCCTTTTGGTCGCCGAGTTCGTAGGTCGGGTTCCGAGCGTTACTGCCTCTGTGCTTTCGCGAAACAAGTTGGCAGCGAGAAACCCGACACCGTTTTCGCTTGATTTAGCGTCGGGTCACATTCCGCGCAAACCGTTTGCTTCATCGACCCCGATTAGTATGCGCGCGGCACAAGACCCAACGCAACTCTCTCTGCGCAGATTGTAGGTCAGGATCCCTTGCGATCCTGACAATCGTTGAAGCCCGTCGGTCACGTCAGGATCGCAGGGATCCTGACCTACGAATAGCAACGATTTTGGCTATTCCCCCTTAGCAAAGGGGGTTAGGGGGTTGTATTCACGCTATCGAAAGAAACGCAGGCAGGCAAACCCGGCCCCTACTGACCTTTCAGGCTCTCCAACTCCGGTGCAAACACCGAATTGCCGGGGTCGCGCGCAACGGCGGCTTCGAGCAGACGCTGCAGTTCAGAGCGATTCCCCCGCCGGCGAAGTATGTCCGCAATCCGTGACACGGTTCGCTGATTTAGATCGAACTCCTGCCAATGCCCGACAACCAATTCCTCAGCGCGCGAGTGATTTCCAAGTTTGGCCTGATTAACCGCGAGGTTATAACGATTCCGGCTGTCGGACGGATCGCCGGCCAGTCGCCGTTCCTGCGCCGCGACTCCTTCGAGTCCATCGTTGTAGACACTCTGGACAATCCTTGCCCAGGCAACATTCATCAAGCCTTGGTCGGCGGTTGAAGCGTAGTGCAGGTCGGAAGCAATCACTCCTTTCATCGCCTCATAGGCAGGCATGGCTCGGGAGTTCAATCCGACCCACGACCCAGTGCGCAGTACCCCGAACAGGACGATAACCAGCACAGTTACCGTTAGCGCGCGTGGCGCAACAGTAAGAATCTCCCAAAGTACCGTAATCGTCGCAGCCAGTGCCGGCACCGCAAAGAGAGCCAGCAGGTCCCAGTCGCGCAGCGCACCCAGCTTGGGATCGACCGCGAGGATGAACAGCCAGGCCGGAATTAGCATCACGAGGTGGAAAATCACGATTTCTTTTCGCCAGAACCGGCGGGTGAAGGCCAGCGCAATCATTAGAGGCGCTGTTAACAATATAATGTTTAGGTGGTCGATCCAGTGCTCGATCGTGAAGAACGCATAGGGTCTTTCCTCTTGGGGCAGAAACGGCAAGAACGCGGAGCCCGGACCGGCCACTGAGCGCGCATAGAGCACTGCCAGCACCAACAGGACAAAGGCGGCGGCAATCGACAACACAACCGCCGATCGTGTGCGATACTTGCGAATGACCAGAATCAGAAACGACGGTACCAATACTCCAGCGGCGAAGTGGAGCAGTATCGCCGCCAGCAAGCATATTGTCCCCGCCAAGCTTGCTCGTCTTGCCTGGAAATCGCGATAGGCAATAAGGCAATAGACAAACAATACCGCATAGGCAATCGGGTAACGCTCGACATAGCCACAGAATACTTGAATCAGAGCCGTCGCCAACAATGCTGCTGCTGCAACTAAGAATTGACCGGTAGTCGCACTGAACCGCCAGAGTGCTCCCAGAACGATCGCGCCAGCCAGCCACGATGTTAGACGATACGCGAGAATGATGCTGTTCGGATCCGCATGGCCAGTGAATGCGAGTATCCCCTTTTGCAGGTACAAATTGACAGCGCTGAAGGGGGCAAAATCGTTTCCTTGCAGCGTGCGTTCGATGATGGAGTAGGCGTCGCCGAGAATCAGATTTTGTTGACGCAGCAGGACGAAAATCAAAAAGAGAAATGCAGAAGCCAGTCCAGCGCTCCAGATATTCTTGCGGTCAAGCCAAGTGCCTTCAGTGGATCGAGAATGTGCGAGTAGTTTCTGTGCCGCCGGCAGTGAAACCAATACCAGAATACCGACAACGCAATACAAGAGGAAGGGCGGCAAGGCGGAAGGAAATCCCAGCCCCCAGAGTACACTGCTGTCTGTAATTGCCGGGTACAGGTGCGCAAGAGCCAGTGCTGACACCAGATAGGCAATTCGACTGGCATCCCGCTCCGCCGAGTTCGTTGCGTCCATGGTAGGAAAAATATGATTTGCTGTGGTGCATGACAAGGCAGTTGTCTCAACTTGATCGGAGAGAAGCATTCAGGATCGCAGGGAACCTGGCCTACGAATAGCCACAAGTTAAGTTTTTCCCCCTTAGCAAAGGGGGTTAGGGGGTTGTATTCACTCTATCGAAAGAAACGCAGGCAGTCAAACCCAGCCCCTACAGTTATCGTGATCGTCGATACTCGGAGCACGTGTCGACTCATTCCGCTACCCCAATCTCCTTGCCGAAATCTCTCAATCAGCGTAGTCATCAATCGCATTGAGCGATGCAACTGATGACAATACCTAAATCGAAAGCTACCGCCGGACGTTTGTTGGCGTTCATTCGTGATGACCGCGTCCTCACCGCGACAATCCTGATCGTTTGGCTGGTAATGATCATCTCGATCGGCAATCGCGATCGACTTTGGGATTTCAAGACCTACTACTATGCCTCGGTCGCTCAAGCGCAGGGGGAGAATCCGTACGACCTTGCGGCACTTAACAAGTACTCGCATGACAAGATCGAACTCCCCTTCGTCTATCCGCTCGCAACCTGCTATCTATTTCGTCCGCTCACGTGGCTGCCATACAACGTTGCCTATCACGTTTGGCTTTGGCTCAAAGTCGCAATTGCCATCTATCTCTTCTGGCTCTGGCGGACACGCTTTATTCGCTGGGGGCCGCTATGGTTGGTGCTGCTGATTGGTTCGGGAGCCTATCTCTCCGCGCTGTATCGTGATTTGACAGCAGGCAATGTGGCACTGATTGAACAGGCGTTGCTCTGGACTGGGTTCTGGTGGTTGCTTGAATCGAAGCCGTTTCGCTTTGCCGTCGCGATAGCCTTAGCCGCCATCTTCAAGTTTACTCTTGCACTATTTCTGCCGCTGCTCTTGCTGACCCAAACTCGCAGACGGTGGCCGGCGTTCGCGGTCGGTTGCGCCGGGTTGATTGGATACGCGCTCATCAATTGGTCGTTGAGCGCGCCGCACTTTCGCGAGTTCGTGGAAATCGGAGCGAACCTCAAGGAGTACACCGCCAGTTTCAATCACTCGACACTGGCAGTCTTTCACGATGTCGGTGGTTTGCTGATTGGGACAAGGATCGACTCGGCCGGGTCTGCCGCTGTTGTCATGGCTCTATATCTGATGTTCGCAGTGGTTCTCGCCACCCTGACGTTCAAGTGTCTGCGTCGAAATTGGCCCATCGACTCAAGAGCAAAACTCCTCTGGACGATGTGCGCACTTTGTCTGCTCTATGCACTGGTACTGCCCCGTATGAAGAACTACACGCAATTGCTCTTGATCGTACCAACCCTCTTGGTGATAACGAGCGGAGTTCAGCGCAAATGGGCGATCACTCTCGCGATTTTGCTGCTTCTCCCGCGAATCAAGATGGCCGCTCCCGATACAGTTTTTGGATTCTATCAATACTTGCATCCGTGGATCATGACCGTGATCGTGTGGGTTGGATTCTTGAAGCAAACGCCGGGAATCATCGAGCGACTGCAGAACGATGGGAGCAACCAGACCGATAGACCATGAATCAACAGTGCACTATTGTCCCGTGAACGCAGTGGTGGCACCGTCACAGCAGTCTCAATCTTGCGCTTCCCACCCGCTCGTGCATTGAGCCAATTTCAGTCGATGGTTGAATTACCTTCCTTGCTTGCCTTTAGCTGCAAACTACCATTAGTTGCGGGTACCAATCAGTAGACGAACCCTTAAGGAGAGGACGATCTATGTCCATACTCGTAATTGGAGGCACGGGAAATGTCGGCAGTCTCGTCGTAGACCGACTGCTCGCCCAGGGGAAATCCGTTCGCGTCCTGACGCGGTCAGCTGCCAAAGCCGGCTCATTGCCTATGGGTGCCGAGGCCATCGTGGGCAATCTCGCTGATCCACCCAGCTTGACACAGGCTTTTCGTGACATCGAGCAGCTGATGTTGATTACCGCTCTCCACCCCGATGAAGCCGCTCATGGTCAAACCGCTGTGCGCGCCGCCCGCAAAGCCGGGGTCCGCAAGATTGTCTTTCTGTCAGTCATGCTGCCGCCTGATGCCACTCACATTCCCCACTTTGCCAGCAAACTTGCCATCGAGAAGTCCATCAAGGAAGCGGGTTTATTGTGGGTGATCCTTCGCGCTAACAATTTCTTCCAAAACGACCTGTCATTTCGCGAGGTAATGTTGCAGCACGGAATCTACCCGCAGCCGTTGGGAATGCTGGGTGTCACCAGAGTCGATACTCGTGATATCAGCGACTGCTCACTCCGGGCGCTGTCCGGTACCGACCTGGATGGAAAGACCATTAATCTCAATGGCCCGACTTCACTGACAGGCAAAGATGTCGCCCGAATCTGGAGTAAGTACTTGGGTACTGAAGTCAACTACATGGGGGACGATCTCTCCCAGTGGGCGGATTCTGCAGCAATGACTTCTCCGGCATGGCTGGTTCACGACCTGCGCATCATGTTCGACTATTTTCAGAAGCGGGGTCTCAATGCGTCTCCGGTCGAGATGCGCGAACTGGAGGCTGCCCTGGGGCACAAACCGCGAGGCTTCGAGGACTTCGTTCAAGAGACGGTGGCTGAGTGGCACAGGAAAGCCCCAGGGGAAGGCGATTGAGTCTCGATTGACTATTGTCTTCAGCGGCTCTCTTACCAGCGCCGCGGGCGAAAGAACTGCCCAATATTGAGATTAAGTTAGTGGTACTTAACAAGATAAAAAAAACGGATCAGTTTAGGAAAATTGCTTGCGTTGAAAGATTACTTGATATTTCTTGGCTCGCCTTACGTATTAGGGTAAGGCACCCCTTTTGAAGCTTTTGGGGGGAGAGGTATCGCGTATCCTCAGAGTTTCCTAGCCCCCTCTCTGAGGTCGACTTCTTCCCCCTTTTTTATTCCCCGTTGTCCCTGTTGCCTCAGAGTTCTGGCCAACATTTCTATTATAGGCTCAGGGAGTGACAATTCTTGTCAGCCAGTATCATCATTTCTTGAGAATTGTATCAAATCATCTCCAAATCGAGAATTGAGCTTACTGGAATGGACGTCGGTTCCGTCGCGCCGCCGCGATCTTCAATCAACCAACCCCGCTCGAACCTGAGATTCGGATCAATCTCCGAAATACGGGTATTCGTCGAGTTTCGTTCCGAGTGGACCAGGCGGAGCTTCCTCCCCATTCGCTTCGCCAAGTCAATCAGGGAAAGAAGTACCTGATCACGGATTTGCCCGTTGTTCGCCCTGAACAACTGAGAATCCAAGTGCAGTCCGAGCTTGCGCTGCTCCGAGTAGGGTATCGAGGCCTCCAGCTTGACTCGGATTCTCTGAATGATTGACAGCGACTCTGTCGTGAGAGCCCCCTCGATCATCCCAAGCGCGATGATCAGCAGTGCCGCCTCGACCTGCGTGAATTGTTGAACCTTGGCCGTGCGATTCGCCAGGCGGTAGCCCGAAAAATCCTCATCGTAGTAAACCGGATAGCCGGCGGATTCTAACGATCTTATGTATCGAAAAGCAGTCCGCCTCGAGATATTGCACTCGCGCACAATTGTCTCGATGTTGGTGCTTCTGCGGTTGGTCAGCAAACTGATGAGCAAGACGAGATTCTCGGACTTTGACATGCTTGGCTTCGCCTCCCTAAAAGAAAAGACCCGCGACGATGGCGATGATTCCGAAGAGGTCCGGGCTCGATTGCGAATCGATGACGACAATCGTTGTTTCTGGACCGCCGGAATCAGCAGGGCAGTTGAGTCCAGGGCATCCACCAGTGCCATCGGTTCCCCGCGAGGTTGGTACTATTGCGACCAGAACGATGATCACGACAATGGAAAGAGCCCGAAGAAACGTCTTCAGGTTTGATCCAACGGCTTTTGCTCTCAGCATGATTCCTCCAATGATTTCCTGTTTTTGCCCCCGATAGAGGCAAGTCAGGAATCATGCCAATGCGCTTGAGCATCTCTGGTGTTCACATAAGATGTTGATTACCAACTAATTAATGAGGATTTTGACGTGCGGACTCTTGAGCGTGGCCGCTTATAATTGCCCGTTTTCGGTAAGTAAAAATCGGATTGGCGAGCAACCCCTAATCAGTCATGATCTTAACATATTACCGAATGCGGTAAATGTTGAAGGTTGGGTAGAGAAAGGCTAATCGATCTTGGTCGGATCGATTCCGAATTCGTCCAAAAGTTTCTTGAGGATAGCTACCTGGATTCGGAGTAGCCTTGCGGTCTCGCGAAACTTGCCACGACACGATTTCAAAGCGTTAATGACCTGTGACTTCGACAAGGATGGTCTGGAAGGGTCGATACCGTGCTTCTTCAGAAGCCTCTGGAACGTGGAGATAGCCAGACCTAACTCCCGCGCGGCCGCACTTTGATTATAGTTGTGCTTCTCAAGGGTAGAAAGTAGTTCGTCGCGCTCTGCGCGACCTCGCCGGGCACGAAAGGACTCCGTGACCGGGCCTGACTCGACCTTGCCCTGCCAAATCGTGACGCCACCAACCCGTTGCTTAAGGTCATCCGGTCGAACGGTGCCGGGATCGAGCAAGGCAATTATCCGTTCGATCGTCTGCCGTAGCTCGCGAATGTTACCGGGCCAGTCGTAATTCAAGAAAATCTTCATCGCCTGCGGTGAAAGCTGAAATTCCTGACCGGAAGCCAATAACTCGAAGAAATGATTGGCCAAGATCGGAATATCTTCAGGCCGCTCGCGCAGGGGAATGAGTTTGATACTCAGTGTGCTGATGCGCTGGTGCAAGTCATGGCGAAAGCGCCCTTGCTGTATCAGCGTCTCGAGGGCTTGATTTGTTGCTGCAATGATGCGGACGTCGACACTAACGGTCCTGTTGCTGCGAACACGAGTGAACTCCTTATTCTCGATTGCGCGCAGGAGTTTCGCCTGGGTCTCGAGGGGCAATTCGGCGACTTCGTCGAGAAACAATGTTCCACCATCGGCAGCTTCCAATTTGCCCTCATGTCCTGTCACGCCGCTGGCGGCCCCCTTATCGATTCCGAAGAGAACGCTGTCGGTCAGGTCGCCGCTCAGGTTGGCGCAGTTGACGCTGATAAAAGGGCCTTCCCTGTAATTCGATTGTTGATGGATCAGGCGCGCGATGACCTCTTTTCCCGTGCCCGTCTCACCCAGGAGGAGAACCGAAGCGTTCGAACGCGCCACCAAAGGCAATCCATTGAAGAGGCTCTGCATCTCGGCGTTCCGCGTGATCAAGAGCGTCCCCTTGCCACGAGACTTGTCGGAAAGCACATATTCATTTTGTTCCGCTTGCGCAGCACGAACGGCGCGCGCGTGCACCAGGGCGCTCCCGACAAGATTGGATATCGCCTCGATCAAGCGCTGTTCTTCTTCGTGGAAGATCCCCGGAACACTGTGATGATCAAGGTACAGCACTCCGGCAACGCGATCGCCCGATACCAGGGGAACGCAGGCAATCGAAAGAATGTTGTGGGCCAGCACACTGGGAAGTTCGCTTGTGCGCTGGTCGGAATAGGCGTCGTCAACAAACACCGGCTCACGGCGCTCAAAGGCTCTTTGCATGACCGTCCGGCTTACTGTGATGACATCCGTGATCGAGGTATCGTCAAGGTCGCGTACAGCTTCGACGCGCAGGTTGGTTCCACCCTCGATCGCCAGAAGTATAGCGCCGCGCTCTGCACCGGTCTCAGAGATGGCAAGATTCAAGAGCTGTTGAACGACAAGGCGGTAGTCAGAAATCGATCGGAAGATCTCGGAGACCTCAAACAAGAGGTCTGCAGCGGATTTGCTGGCGTAGGCTGCTCTGATCTCAGCGATTTCGGCTTCGCACTGTGACGCCAGCGAATCGTTGTTCATCTGTTCGGCGATCCGCTTGGCCTCTTCCAGAAATCGAAGCCGCGAAATGTGTCGCGCACTTCGGTCATAGTAGTCGGCGAGTTCCCGGCATACGCAGTACGCCTGGATCAGGAATCCACCGCGCCGATAGTATCCCAAGGCAAGCTTCAGTTCATCCAACCGCGTTCCGTCAGGCGGTAACGCTTCGATTCCTCGAGCCCGAAGATGGGCGAGGACAGCCTTGGCGAGCAAGCCCCCAGACTCGTGGATGTAGCGACTCAGGCGCGGCTGTTCCTGCAAAACCGCGAGAGCCTCACCAAAGGAACGTCCGGTGAGCACGTGCGATACCGCCAGACAGGCCGGCATTAGATAACCGCCGTCCGCGGCCTTCCGCGCCAAAGCGGCGAGTCTACCGGCAAACTCCGGACTCTCGTTACCGATCGTCGCAAGAATCGAAAGCAGCTCCCCGTCGAGTTGGAAGATCCGGTTGGCACCGGCAGCTGTCAACCGCGCGATCTCCGCCGCGAAGTCACGAGCGACGTCATTGTCGCCATTCAAAAGATAGGTAGTTCCAAGGTAATAGAGGACCGTTGCCGCGTCGCGAGAACTGCTGCTTGTGCTGAGAAGGCGACGGGCGTTCTCCAGCTGAACCTGCGCCATCGAGATCTGTCCACGACGCAAAGCAAGCCATCCTGCCAGGATCAAGCTACGGGTGACACCGCCCCGATCTGCTCGCATGAGGGCATTGGCTCGGTAACGGGCTACGCATTTTTCAGCCTCGTCGAAGTTTCCCAGCATGATGTGGGCATGGAGTGCATTTTCCTCCAGGTAGATTGCCGGTCCCTGATCAAAAATCCCGGTGAGCTCATTCGATACTTTGCTGCCCAACTCAATTACTTGCGAATAATTCCCCAGGAATGTATCAGAGTTCATGATGTTGATTCCCATGGGGATTTTAAGCAGATCGGCTTCACGAGCAAGTCGGTCGCGCGCTGCAAGAAGGACGTCTCTCGCCTCATTCACTTTCCCGGTCTCGTTCAGGAAGCAGCCGAGGGCATTCGCCATATAATTGACTCCTCCCGAGCAGCGGATCTTCTCGGCGAATCGAAGAAGTGCCTCGCAGCGCTTGAGAGCCGTTACCGTGCGACCACGATACGACTGGAGAAACAACTGCTTTTCAGCGATGCGGAAACGCCGGAAAGTCATCCCCCCGCGGCGTGCCAGATTATAGGCTTGGCGTAATATGCGAAGGCGCTCACTGAGTTCCGTCGAGAGGTCAAATTGATCGGCGATCGCTACCAGGACCGTGACACGCTTTTGCAGCGGCAGTTCGTGCCGTGCGTTGACTTCTCTGATCAGGCGATTAGCTTCCGACGCGTAGCGCAGCGCCCGCAAGGTTGCTGCCAGCTTTAGCTTTGCCGCGGCAAGCTGTGAATCGGTCAACAAACCGGGGTGATTGATGGCAGCCTCAAGGAGTACGGCTGCGTGCAGGTACCGTCGACGGACGCGTTCGCGCAGCGCAGTGCGCAACCACCTCTGCGGCTCGCCGCATTCGGCACTAACCGACCCGGTGGTTGCATGCTCAAGATCTTTCAGAACCTGACCGGCTCTGCAGAAGTCCAGGCTCACTTGCCAGTAGCGCGCAACACGTGTGACTTCAGAAGATCGGAGTTGTGATCGGGCAATCCGATAGGCGGCGACTGCTTTTGAGAGTCGCAGACCGTCGGCGGCCTTCACCAACTCCTCCGGGACACCGAATATCAGGGCGGTCTGCCGCACGAAGCTCGAGATTATCTCGCTGCCGCCGGACCGCTGCGAATGTTGAGCGAAACGCGTACGGGTCAGATTCCAAAGCAGTTCGCGCTCATAACGCGCCGCGATGTCTCCACCGATGATCGCGGCAAGTTCCTGGCCAAGACTCGTTGGCCGCTGGCTATGCAACGGAGCAAGAAGTGAGCGAATCATGGACGCGTATTCGTTCATCCCATCCGTTAGATCCGTCTCCTCGAGAGCTACCTGTTCGCGTTTGCCCGAGGCCATCTTACCGAGCTGATCCAAAGCGATCCGCCGATCACGGTGGCAGAGCAGGAGCAGCATTGCGCCGAGCGAGTAGAAATCCGACTGGGGCAGAACAATCTCATCGCGAAGAATTTCCGGGGCGATATGAAGCGGCGAGCCGAAAATACGCGCGTTAGGCAGCGTACCAATCGGCGTGGCAAAATCAAAGTCAGTGACGAATGGCCAGAGCCGGCCGCCGCGGCGTACAATAAGGATGTTTTCCGCCTTCAAGTCGCAATGCACGTAGCCCATTTGATGCACGAACTCGACCGCATTGAAGAGGGCAGCCAGTATGGGTGTGCCATGTTCCCGCATGAGTTCGAGCGAGAGGGGTTTGGCATCGCGAAGGGCCGGGTGAACTACATGAACCCGGTTGTCCGCCTCGAAACAGTCCAGAGGTTGGAGAATGTGCGGATGGCGCCAATGTCGAACGATGGCATAACTACCTCGCAGCAGCTGATTCAGCTCCGACAGTGACGCAGCATCGCGCTGGGGGGCTTTGACAATGACCGGCCGACCATACCGTGAGTCGACTTGGATTTCCGATTCGAATAACGTTGGCCTCTCGCTTGGATTCTCGAATCCGACGTTACCTTTGCCACTCATTCAGGAACCATCCGCCTTTCGATCAAAAGAGCGCACCCGCTGCTTAAAGATAGGGCAGATTCGGCGGATAACAAGAAGGAACTGCGTTTATGCCCCTGTCAACGGGATCAAACTGAACGAGTCGTCCTGGAGTTAAGTAGGGGTTCGAGAGTTCTGAGGATAGCGTCTGCTACGAAGATTTCGTAGAATCGCCGTTGATGGCGCCTTCGACGGTCTTCCAGGCGAGCAAGGCGCATTTGACCCGCACGGGGAACTTCGTTACGCCCTGAAATGCGGCGGCATCAGAGTAGTTTTCGCAACGCTCGCAGACTTCCCCCCGCAGCATATTGTTGAAATCCTCGAGGACTACGCGCGCCTCTTCGACGGACTTGCCGATCAGGGATTCAGTCATCACCGATGCCGAAGCAATCGAGATCGAGCAACCCTTGCCTTCGAAGTGAACGTCAGAGATCATCCCGTCCTTGACATTCAGATAGATCGTGATCTCATCGCCACAGACGGGGTTCTTCCCCTCAACGACAATATCCGCCTTTTCAGGTTTGCCATAATTGCGCGGGTGGTTGTAGTGATCGACGATTACGTCGCGGTAGAGGTCATCTAACT
This sequence comes from uncultured Ignavibacteria bacterium, assembly GCA_964576925.1. Taxonomy (GTDB): domain Bacteria; phylum Zixibacteria; class MSB-5A5; order CAIYYT01; family CAIYYT01; genus JADJGC01. The sequence goes on from CAZNWJ010000001.1 coordinate 631,508, forward strand.
GCATGTTTCAAGTACCGCTCGCATTCTACGAGCGCCTCAAGGAGAATATCGATCTCTTCCGGCGAATTGTAAAGGTAAAAACTGGCCCGGGCGGTCGATATTACTCCCAATTTGCTCATGAGTGGCTGCGCGCAGTGATGCCCGGCACGGATCGCAATGTTATAGAAGTCGAGCATCGAGCCAATATCGTGCGAGTGCAAGTCCTTGTAATTGAACGCAAAGACCGCCCCGCGATTGGCGGGGGACAGAGGACCATACAGCTGAATCCCGTCCGTCTCCTGGAAACGGCGCAGAACATATTCAGTGACCTCTCGTTCATGCATCATCAGGTTCACCAGGCCAATCGCATTGATATACTCAATTGCCTTCCCGAACGCGATAACCCCGGCCATATTCGGCGTGCCGGCCTCAAACTTGTAGGGCAAGCCGTTGGAGGTGTAACCATCGAAACGAACTGACTCAATCATGTCTCCACCGCCTTGCCAGGGGAGCATCTTGTTGGCCAGCTCGCGCTTCATGTACAACACACCGACTCCGGTCGGTCCCAGCATCTTGTGAGATGAAAACGCCAGAAAGTCGCAGTTGATGAACTGAACGTTGATACCGCTATGAGGGACCATTTGCGCGCCATCGACAAGGAACAGCGCCCCACGCTCATGCGCTAAATGTCCGATCGCCTTCAGATCGGGCATGGTGCCGAGCACATTCGACATTCCCGTTATCGCAACCAGCTTCACCCGGCCCGACAGCTTCTCGGCGAGGTCGTCCATGTCCAGTCGCCAATCCGGTGTCGAACGCACATAGACCAGCTCGATGCCGATCCGTTCGCGCAGCATCAACCAGGGCACAAGATTTGAATGATGTTCGAATTCTGATATCAGTACCTGGTCGCCGGTCCGAAGCTGCTTCTCACCATAGCAGTGAGCGACAATATTGATCGACTCTGTTGCGCCGCGGGTGTAGACGATCTCGGTCGGCGAAGCGGCATTGATAAACTCCGCGATCAAATTGCGAACGCTCTCGTACTGGGCCGTCGCCATGGCCGACAAGTGGTAGATACCGCGCCGGACTGTGCCGTACTCTTCGCGATAGAACTTGGATTCCGTGTCGATAACGGCTTGCGGCTTGTGCGAGGTCGCTGCAGAGTCCAGATATACCAGCGGACGTCCGTTGCGCTGCGAATTGCCGAAGATCGGGAAATCCGCTTTCAGCTTACTGATATCGATCGGCATTGAGTCCTTTTCGAATTCTCATTCCCGCCGCGCCGCCGGCAGGAAGCAAGAGGGTCATGCCCCGCCCTCTTCACTGGTTCCCCAGCGATAGAGCAACGCCTCGAGCCGCCGCGCGAATCCGTTCTGGAGGAGATCGGCCTTGATCCGCGGTGTTACCTGCGCAATGAAGCCGTCAGCCAGCAAAACCTTGGCCGTCAGGTAGTCAATGCCGCGTGAACGCAAGTAGAACATCTCAAGATCTGACACCCTTGCCGTGGTCGCGCCATGCGTGCAGCGCACGTCATTGGCGCCAATTTCCAGCTTTGGCGAGCTGTTGACGGTGCAACCCTTATTGAGAATGAGGTTGCGATTCTTCTGGTAGGCGTCCGATCGCTGGGCGTCACGGGCTATAGTGATCTTTCCCAGATAGTTTGATGACGATGCACCCGCCAGCGTACCGATGTAAAACAAGTCGGAATTGGTGTTGCCGACCTGATGATCCTGATGAGTCAGTAAATTGAAGTTCTCCTTCTCACGCCCCAGGTAGACTCCGTTCACGAGCGCTTGGGCGCCTCGGCCGGCAAACTTCAGGTCGATCTCCGTCTGGCTGACGTGGCCGCCTGAGCTGATCGTGGCCATCTCCAGCATACTGTCCCGCTCGAGGTAGACGCGCACTGTCATCGTGCTGCCAAGTCGATTGGCCAGGTGCTGGGTCAGAAGGAGGTTCAGATGACTCCCGCTCCTGACGATCACCTCGAGTGTCCCGTTAAGAAAACCGGTGGCCCGGGTCTCGGAGTCAATATCCCAGACGAGACTGGCGCGCGAATTGGCGCCGATCTCGGCTACCGTCGCAAATGAACTCAGGCGCTGTTCGCCGGTCAGACGCGTATAAATCTGGCGTGGATTGGACTCTTCGGTATTGGGCTGCACTTGCAGGAAAGCGCCCTGGCTCAAATAAGCATGGGCGAAGCGAACAAACTTCCGCTCGCTGAAATGCGTCGCAAAGAACTCAAGCAGTTCCATCAGCTTTGCCGGCTGCTTGGTAGATGTTTCTGCGAGTGACTCAAAAACTATGCGCTCCGATGGGTCGTGCTCGACTCCGGCGATATAGTATTCTTCCGGCAGGCGATTAATATTGTCGATTCCGGCAGCCAGCATCGTGGCGGGATTACCATCCAATCGCGGCAGCCAGGAAACCGATTGGGTTTGCAGGCCGGCCAAACTCAAGCCGCGAAAATCAACGTACTTAAAGTCCTCGTCGTGATTATTGGGCGTTTGGGCCGCGAGGCCCTTCTCAAAGCTCTTGCGGCGCCAGAGGTTGATGCCATCTGACCCGTTCAGCGACTTCATGAAGTTGTTGAACTGCTCTTCGCCGAGCGGCGCGAACAGATCGGTTTTTTCCTTCGACTTGACTACTATTGCCATCAGCCGACCGACCCTTCCATCTCCAGTTCGATGAGGCGGTTCATCTCGACCGCATACTCCATGGGTAATTGCTTGACGATCGGTTCGATAAATCCGTTGACGATCATCATCGATGCTTGCTCTTCAGACAGCCCGCGCGACATGAGGTAGAAGAGTTGTGTCTCAGAGATCTTCGACACGGAAGCCTCGTGGCTGATCGACACGTCTTCTTCATCGATCTCCATGTACGGGTAGGTGTCGGTCCGCGAATGCTCGTCGAGCAGGAGTGCATCGCACTCGACATTGGACTTCACCCCGGTGCAACCCTTGGCGACCTTGACCAATCCGCGGTAAGATGAACGTCCCGAGCCCTTCGATATCGACTTCGAGATGATCGACGATGACGTATTGCGCGCAAAGTGCGAGACCTTGGCGCCCGCATCCTGGTGCTGTCCGTCTGCTGCAAACGCGACCGAGAGAACCTCTCCTTTGGCACCTTCTCCCATGAGCTGAATCGCCGGGTATTTCATCGTCAACTTGGAACCGATATTGCCGTCGACCCACTCCATCGTGGCGCCTTCCCAGGCCTGCGCGCGTTTGGTCACAAGATTGTAGACGTTTTTCGACCAGTTCTGGATTGTGGTGTAGCGGCAGCGCCCATTACGCTTGACGATAATCTCAACCACAGCCGAGTGCAGCGAATCCGAGCTATAAACCGGCGCCGTGCAGCCTTCGACATAATGCACCCAGGCGCCTTCGTCCACGATGATTAGCGTGCGTTCGAATTGTCCCATGTTCTCGGTATTGATGCGAAAGTACGCCTGCAGCGGAATCTCCACGCTGACGCCTTTCGGTACATAAATGAACGAACCACCAGACCAGACCGCCGAGTTCAGGGCAGCAAACTTGTTGTCGTTGTAGGGAATCACCTTGCCGAAGTGCTCTTTGAAAATGTCTTCGTGCTTCTTGAGAGCCGAGTCGGTGTCCAGAAAGACGACTCCGAGTTTCTCCCACTGCTCCTGTAGATTGTGATAGACGACTTCCGATTCGTACTGCGCTCCCACCCCGGCCAGGTACTTCTTCTCAGCTTCGGGGATTCCCAGACGATCAAACGTCTTCTTGATATCCTCGGGCACTTCGTCCCAAGAGCGCCCCTGGCGCTCGGACGGCTTGACATAGTAGTGAATGTTCTGGAAATCTATTGTTTCGAGCAGTCCACCGCCGCCCCACTGAGGCATCGGGCGCGCATTGAAATGTTCAAGGGCCTTGAGCCGGAAATCGGTCATCCAGTCGGGTTCGTTTTTCATCTCGGAAATCATTGTTACGATTTCCCGATTGAGGCCCTTGCCCGACTTAAACGAGTACTTCTCCGGGTCATGGAAGCCGTACTTGTAGTCGCCGAGATTGAGTTCAGAGTTGGGTTTTTGGTCGGACATCGCTAAGCCTCCGCGGTGACTTTGTCACCGACAATCCAGCCGTAGCCGCGCTCTTCAAGTTCGAGAGCCAATTCAGGACCACCGGTTTTGATTATTGCGCCATTCGACATGATGTGGACAAAGTGCGGCTTGATGTAATTCAACAGACGCTGATAGTGCGTGATGAGGACAACGCCCATATTGGGATTCATCAGCTTGTTGACCCCTTCGGCCACGGCTTTCAAGGCGTCGATATCCAATCCCGAGTCGGTCTCATCAAGCAGCGCCAGTCGCGGCTCGAGCACGGCCATCTGGAGAATCTCGGCACGTTTCTTTTCACCGCCGGAAAATCCGTCATTGAGATAGCGATTTGCGAACGACTCATCAATGCCAAGCATCTGCAGCTTCGACTTCAGAAATCCCCAGAACTTGAGGACATTGACTTTGGATGATCCGTTCTCGCCCTTGTGGGCGTTGTACGCTGTGCGCAGGAAGTTTTGCAGCGTTACGCCCGGCACTTCCACCGGGTATTGGAAAGCCAGGAACATGCCCGCCCGGGCGCGATCATCGACCTCCATTTCCAGAACATTCTTCCCTTCAAGCAACACCTCTCCCCCTGTGACCTGATATTCAGGATGACCCATCAAGGCATAGCACAGCGTCGACTTGCCTGAGCCGTTAGGTCCCATGATGGCGTGTATCTCGCCCGCATTGACGCGAAGTGACAGTCCCTTTACAATCGGCTTATCTGCTATTGCAACTCCCAGATCCTTGATCTCGAGAAGCGATTTGCGCTCAGTCATTTGTATCCTCTATTTTCATCAGTATCTCTCCAGGAAGACGTAAATATTGACCAAACTGGTCAGAAATGATATCCCATGTAGTACGCCCGCTCACTGGGGGCTATTTGTTATAACTCCCTGGCGTTAGGGCTAAACCTGCTGAGGCAGGGAGATGCGAGGATAACACAACTTCCGCCACAGATCAAGCTCTCCGGACGACGAAGGAAGCAAATTGCTATTAACTTAGTCCTCGTTAAGCACTTCGAAGCATTTCTGCTCGATCCGGTTAGTTCTTTCTGCACATAAATTTAACAGCAAAACAGCCAGTTTTCGGGTTGACACCCAGTTTCAATAACTTATATTTGCCCTGATGGGAGTAGGGGGGAATGTACTTATTGTACCTATTACCTGTCGTCGCAAATTACAATTCTTATTCTGAGAACAACACGGTTTGAAGAAGAACGACTTCATCTTCGCAAAGAACCTTAACTCATTAACCTTTTCAGGAGGCTCTATGTCACCAAAGCCCCGCGCTGCTCGATTCATGACCTGGTTCATGGTTCTGGCGGCTCTACTTCTGATGACAGGCGCGGCCTTCGGCCAGGATGCGACCAACAACTACATGCGCATTACCTGCCCGACCAACGCTGCCCTAACTGAAGGGACAATTGTCGACGTGCCCGTTTACATCGCGAACTCGGCGGCACTCGGCGGTTTCTCTTACGGGTTCAGTTACAACTCCGATTTCATTGAAATCGACACCGTCCTCCAGGGCCCGGCCTTGACGATTCCTGGTGGATTCGGGTCCTTCCTCCAGACCAAGAACACAGCCGCGAATACGGTACTGGTCGGCTGGATCAACTTCATGCCCCTCTCGCCGATGCCGATCCATGCTCCCGGTGCAGCCACCGAAGGCTTGGTCTTCACCTTGCGCTTCAAAGTGCAGGCCGGTGCGAGTGATGCCACTGTAAACATTGACTCGACCTTTGTTCCGCCTGCCGGTTTCCTGACCTTCTCGGTCCAGACCGGTGGCTCGATTGCTCCGGGCTTCGTTGATTGCGGAGCAGGTGATATTATTCTTGGCACCGGCGGTTCGACCAATAGCAGGCCGAATGCGATCTGTCAAGCTATCATCACCTCCGCCGGCGCAAACTGCACGGCAGTTGCCGATGTGAACAATGGATCCAATGATCCTGATGTTGGCGATGTGATTACCTTAACGCAGGTTCCCCCCGGTCCGTACCCATTGGGTGTTACAAACGTGATGCTTGTAGTCAGCGACGGCGAACTTGCAGATACGTGCGAAACCACCGTCACGGTCAATGACACCACCGACCCAGTCGTCACCTGCCCGGCGAATATCATCGTGAACAATGATGCCGGCAACTGTGGTGCCATCGTCAATTTCAATCCGACGGCCACCGACAATTGCGACGGCAGCGTCACGATCGTCTCCGTTCCGGCTTCCGGTTCGGTATTCCCGAAAGGTGTGACCAACGTCACCGTCACCGCAACTGATGATGCCGGTAATGATGCCGTTTGTCAGTTTACCGTCACCGTCAACGATACCGAGAATCCGGTTGCGATTTGCCCGGATGATATCAATGTCGTGATTCCTTTCGGCGAGACCGAAACTGTCGTTAACTTCCTGGTTAGCGCAACCGACAACTGCCCGGGCGCTACCGCTGTTGCGGTGCCTGCTTCCGGCAGCCTCTTCCCGGTTGGCACAACCACGGTCAATGTGACGGCGACAGATGCCGCCGGTAACACCGGCCTTTGCAGCTTTGACGTCACGGTTTCCGTCGGCAATGCTGCTCCGGTGGTCTCCGACATTCCGGATCAAACGATCACGGAAGGCGAGACCTTCGCACAGATCATGCTCGATGACTATGTCACTGATGCGGATAACACCGACGAGGAAATGATCTGGACGGTGCAGACCTTCAAGAGCCGCGGTACGATTACTGTGACGATCGAGAACCGGATCGCGACGATCGTGGTCGACGACTTCACCGGTTCTGCGGTGTTCACGTTCCGCGCCACCGATCCGGAAGGCGCCTTTGATGAAGATCAGGCCACCTTCACGGTCAATGCCGCCCCGAATGATCCACCGGTTGTCTCCGACATTCCGGATCAGTCGATACTTGCCGGCGAGACCTTCGCGACGATCGCGTTGAATGACTTTGTCAGCGATCCGGATAATCTCGACGAGGAACTGACCTGGACCTTCAGCGGCAATACGATGCTCGGTGTCGACATTAGCGTCGACAACATCGCGACCATCACCTATCCGGGCGGATTCCTGGGTGCCGAGACGATCACGTTTACTGCGACCGATCCGGGCGCTCTCTTTGATTCCGATGCCGCGACCTTCACGGTTAGTGAAGTCGTGATTCCCGATTTCAATATCGATGCGACTCCTGAGTTGGTCACTGTCCCTGGTGGCGAAGTCGCTCCATTCTCGTTCGATATCAACGTCGAACCGCTCGATGGCTTCACCGGCTCGGTGACGCTCGCGGTTAGCGGTCTGCCGGCTGGTGCTACCGGATCGTTCTCCGTGAACCCGGTTGTTATTCCGGGCTCCTCTACGATCAGCACCTTCAGCGGCGAGATTTCGGCCGAAACCGCTCCCGGCACCTACGATGTCGTGTTCAGCGGTCAGGAGATCGTCAAGGCCGGCCTGCACTATGATACAGTTCAGATCGTTGTCGAAGGCTGCGATGCCGCACCGGTGGCCGTAGTCAGCGACGACTACTTTGAACTGCTTGCCGAAGAGGGATCGAGCCCGCTGGATCAGATGGTCTATATCACGAATGGCGCCGTTTGCGGCACGCTGTTCTGGACCACCTCAATCGACCAGCCGTGGGTAACGGTTGATCCGACTTCCGGCGATGTTGATGCTGGTGTCACACCTGGCGATCTAATGAACATCCTGTTCAATACCGCCAGCCTGGCTCCGGGCAACTATCAGGCGCACATCAATGTGATGCCGGTAACGCTTGCCGGCGCCGGTTTGGCTGATGAAGGTGATCAGATCACGATCGACCTGACAATTACTCCGAAGCCGGTATCCGAGGATACAGTCTGGGTGAGCCACGAAGTCGGCTACCCGGGCAACAACGTATCTGTCGAACTGACCTTCCAGAACTTCGAAGAGCTGGCTGGCATGTCGGCCGGTTTGACCTGGAGCTCAAGCGATGTTACGCTTGATTCGGTATCTTACGTCGGATCACGCGTCGCTTACATCAATACGAAGATCAGCACGATCAATAACCTTGATCGCACGCTGGCCTTGGGCGTACTCCGCATTCCGCCGGAAGCTCTGGTAGCAACTGGCAGCGGCTTGTGGGCCACTCTGTGGTTCTCGGTGGATGGCGCTGCCTCTCCGCAGGTCATCACGATCGACACGACCTTCATCGAGCCCGGCGTTGAACTCCTGTTCAACGACGAGATGGCCAATTCAATCTATCCGCAGTTCTCCGCAGGATCGATCGAGATCCTCGCGGTTGCCGAGCAGTGCATCGCTGGCGTCGTAGAAGACGGTAATGGCGATCCGGTTGAAGGAGCCACGGTTGAACTCTGGTATGGCGGCAGCGTTATCGCTACTGCCACCTCAGGCCCTGATGGTTCCTTTGAAATCTGCCTGATGGAAGCTCCGGCTGACGGCTACGCGCTTCGCGCCTACCTGCCGGGTTACTATCCGGGCGAAGACGACGATGTCACGCTTCCGAGCGACGACAACCTGTTGGTGCTTGGAAATGACGGTGGCGAAGTGATCCCGACCTACGAATGGGTCGACCTGTACTGCAATGGCGAAGCGTTCGCCAACGGCATGCCGATCCCGGTGGGTAGCGTTGTTGAAGCCTACGATCCGGATGGCGTGCTCTGCGGTCAGTGGGTTGTTTCGACCCCGGGTACTTTCGGGTTCATGCCGGTCTATGTTGACGACCCGTATTCACCGAGCGTCGACGAAGGCTGCGTCCTTGGCGACGAGATCACGCTGATGTACAATGGTGGTTCGGTCACCCTTAACGACGGTCCGCTCTATTGGACCGGAAACGGAGACCGCTATTCTGCTTGCTTCGAAGCAGGCGGTGGTCCGGTGACCAAGTGCATCCACCTGCAGACCGGTTGGAACCTGATTTCCTTCAACGTCGAACTGCCGACCTCGGATATCGAGGCGCTGTTCGCCGATATCTTCGACAATACCGATGTCGTCCTGAGTTTCGAGTCGGTCGGTTTGACCTACGACCCGAATCTTCCGGGCTTCTCGACCCTGTGGACCGTCGACAATGCTCACGGCTACTGGCTCCGTATGGATGCTCCGGATTCGATCTGCGTGACCGGTTTCCTGGTCGATGCCACCACGGCTATCGCTCTTGAAGAGAACTGGAACCTGGTCAGCTACCTGCCGGAAGATGCCCGCGAAGTCCCGACGGCTCTGACTTCGATCTGGGAGTCCGTAATCGTCGTCCTTGGTTACGAGGGCGCTGGTTTGAGCTACGATCCGGCGCTTCCGGAACTGGCGACCTTGACCGAGATGAAGCCGTGCTTCGGCTACTGGGTCAAGACCGACGCTGCCGGTTCGCTGATTTACGACTTGCCGCCGTCGTTTGCCCGCGCTGATGCGACGCGCACGGCCTCCAGCTATGTGCCGCGCATCCAGTCGAGCAATACCTGGATCAACCTGTACGGTGAGAACGTCCGCCTCAACGGCCAGACGCTTCCTGCCGGTTCGGTGATCTCGGCTTACAACGAAAACGGCGCCTTGGTCGGTGAGTACACGCTGCGTCAGGATGGTAAGTACGGCTTCATGCCGGTTTACGGTCCGGACAATTTCTCAGCGAGCAACGAACTCTCCAACGCCGGTAAGATCAACTTCAAGATCAACGGCGAGGATGCTCAGCAGTCGATCCAGTGGACGAACAACGGCGACCGCATTGCGATCACTGAGTTCACCACGGTGAATAAGGGCGCGCTGCCGACGTCGTTCAGCCTCGCGCAGAACTACCCGAACCCGTTCAACCCGGAGACCTCGATTGAGTACACCGTGGCGAACGCGGCGCAGGTAGAGATCGCGATTTACAACGTCCTGGGCGCGAAGATCAAGACCCTGGTGAGCGAATTCCAGCCGGCCGGCACCTATCAGGTGAGATGGCACGGTGATGACGCCACCGGTGCGAGCGTCGCGTCGGGCGTCTACTTCTACAAGATGACTGCCGGTGGTTACACCGAAGTCAAGAAGATGACGCTGATGAAGTAATCTCCGTAGGTCAGGATCCGAAGGATCCTGACTTGCCCTGAATACTCAAATTCAACGCCCCCGGGACCAATGGTCGCGGGGGCGTTGTGTTTTTGTGCCAGCTGTCATTGTTGAGCGATACTAGTCCACAATAAACAGCTTCGCTCCCGTCTCGGTAACCGACCGATGCGGCGCCGTGTTGTCGGCGACTTGATAGCTGGTGCCCGGTGTCAGTATGAATCTGCGCCCATCCTTTAATTGCGTTGTGAGCTTGCCCTCGAGCACCAGCAGAATATGGCCCTTGTCGCACCAGTGATCCGCTACATAGCCCGGCGAATACTCTACCATGCGAATCCGAATGTTGCCGAACTGCATTGTCCGCCAGTAGGCCGTTCCGGATTCCCCCGGATGTTTGGTGGATTCGATCTTTTCCCAATCGACTGTAGCAAACGGCATATTTTCCAGCTTCATCTGATTTCTCCCATCCCTCTATGATTTGGCCACACCGAGAGGGAATACCGACTTGCCATGAATTTCATTGAGCACTTGACCGAGTCCGGTATAGACCGCCGAAAAACCGCAGAAAATCCCGACGACGCCGGCCACGCGCGTGATCGCCGGATTCCCGAGCGCGTCAGCGAGTGCCAGCAGCCAGAACAACAGGGTCAAGGATGCGAAGACAACTTGTAGTGCCCGACTGAGCTTGAGTGTGCCGACAAACATAACGCAGGTAAACAGCCCCCACATGAACAGGTAGGCCGCTAGTGCGCTTTTCGATGGCGCCTCGCCCCAGCCCAGCTTTGGCAGCACCAGCAGCGCCACTAGCGTCAGCCAGAAGAGGCCATAGGAAGTAAACGCGGTGGTGCCAAACGTGTTCTTCTTCTTCCATTCCATTATCCCGGCCACGATCTGGGCCAGCCCACCGTAGAACAATCCCATTCCCAGGATCATGGAATCGAGGCCGAAGAGCCCAACATTGTGCAGGTTCAGGAGCACCGTCGTCATCCCGAAGCCGAGCAGACCAAGGGGCGCCGGATTCGCCGTGGTGTCTTTGATCTCCGCCGCTATCCCGTTGCGAGTCTGTGTCATATTTCCAACTCCGATATTACAGTATTACATCGATGAAAAAGTCCGTTATCGTAAGGGAGAATACTCTTTCAGGACGCCTCTCGCAACGGAAATGCCATCCCTTTCGAAGCTGAATCCCACTCGAGTCGATCCGTCAGCTCGCAGCCGACAACAATCTGTAATTCGTTTCCTATTGTTGTTGACAAAGGGGTAACATTTCAATAATGTGAAGCCCGTGTTTTTTATTCCTGAACACGGGCAATCCCTGACATGATTACCCGGGAAGAACTTCTCAAGCTGGCGGCATTGGCGCGTCTGAGGCTCGATGAGTCGGAAATCGAGCGGTTTCAGCATGACTTCGCTGAAATGCTTGAATACGTCAAACAACTTGAGGATATCGATACTTCAGGTGTCGAAAACAGTGAGACTATCCTACTTTCGGGTAACGTGTTACGAGAAGACGAGAACAGCCCTTCGTTGCCTGTGGAGGAAGCGCTGAAGAATGCGCCGGAGCGAACCGGCGACTACTTCAAGGTACCGCGGGTCGTCGATAATTGAAGATCGTGGGAGTGATACCGGCCCGGCTTGGCTCTAAACGATTGCCCGGTAAGGCATTGGCTCGAATCGCCGGCGTGGAGATGGTTCTCTACGTCTACCGGCGTGCTAGGAAATACGCGAGGTTTGACCGCCTGATAGTAGCGACCGATGACTTGAGAATACGAGAGTTGATCGAGGCCGAGAAAGGCGAAACGTACTTTTCTGACGCCCCATTTCGCAACGGCTCAGAACGCTGCGCCGCCGCTGTGGCAGAGATCGACTGTGATATCGTGGTGAATATTCAAGGTGACGAAGTTATGATCGAACCGGAACACATTGATGCTGCGGTAAGGCTTCTTGAAACCCGGCCGGAACTGCCGATGTCTACCGTCGCCTTCCAGATCACTGGACCGGACTTCGATCGCGAAGACAAAAATCTCGTTAAGGTGTCGGTCGATGAGAGAGGCTGCGCAATTGATTTCTCGCGCCAGCCGATAAATACCATAAGCGCAGCGAATAGTGGCTACGGACACGCCGGAGTCTACGTATACCGGAAGGACTTTCTTTTACGCTACGCTCAACTACCGCCGACTCCACGCGAGACCGCCGAATCACTCGAGCAATTGCGTGTTCTCGAATCCGATTTTTCGATCGGCGTGGTCATTATTGACAAATCGTTACTCTCGGTGAATTCACCGGAGGACTTAGCGATAGCTAACAATCTGCTCAGGGACGAGGGAGGAAATAACAGGTGAAAGGCGCCAAATACATCTTTATCACCGGCGGGGTGGTCTCCTCGCTGGGAAAGGGTATTGCTTCTGCTTCAATCGGGGTCTTGCTGCAGAAACGCGGACTCAAGGTGAATCTGCAGAAGATGGATCCGTACATCAATGTCGATCCGGGGACGATGAATCCCTTCCAGCACGGTGAAGTGTTTGTTCTTGATGATGGCGCCGAAACCGACCTCGACCTGGGACATTACGAGCGCTTCACCGGCCAGTCTCTCTCCCGCGACAATAACGTCACTGCCGGACAGGTCTATCAAACCGTGATCAACCGCGAGCGCAAAGGCGACTATCTCGGCGCTACGGTGCAAGTCATCCCGCACATCACCAATGAGATCAAGACGCGGATCCGCAAACTCGCGCGCCGCGATGATACCTACGATGTTGTGATCACCGAGTTTGGCGGTACCGTGGGCGATATCGAGTCGTTGCCGTTCTTGGAAGCGGCACGCCAGATCGGCCTGGAGGAAGGTCCCGGCAATACACTCTTCATTCACTTGACCCTGGTTCCCTGGGTGGAGACCGCCGGCGAAATCAAAACCAAGCCGACGCAGCACTCGGTGCGCGACCTCCGCGAAATCGGCATTCAGCCCCAGGTTCTCCTTTGCCGCACCAGCCGTCCGCTTTCCGAGTCGATCCGGGAAAAGATCGGTTTGTTCTGTAGTATCCCGGCGAAGAATGTAATTGAGTCGATCGATGTCGATACGATCTACGAAGTCCCTTTGCTTTACCACCAGCAGGGTCTCGATGACTTCATCGTAGATTACCTCGGATTGAACGCACCCGATCCCGACCTGAGTGAGTGGGAGGGGATCGTCAGCAAGATCAAGCGTCCGGAAGAGCATGTACGCATCGGCATCTGCGGCAAGTATGTGCACTTGAAGGATGCCTATAAGTCAATCATCGAAGCCTTCGTTCATGCGGGCGCCGAAAACAACGTCAAAGTCGATCTCGTCTGGGTGGCCTCCGAGGACATCAAGACGCACGGCGCGCAGCAGTACCTGCAGAACATAGATGGCTTGCTGATTCCCGGGGGATTCGGCGAGCGCGGCGTCGAGGGCAAGATCGAAGCGATTCACTACGTCCGCGAGCGCAACATCCCCTTCTTTGGCATCTGCCTGGGTATGCAGTGCGCGGTCATTGAGTTCGCGCGCAATGTTGCCGGGCTTTCTGACGCCCATAGCTATGAGTTCTATCGCGACCTCAAGCATCCGGTGATTCACTTGATGGCCGACCAACGCGACGTTACCGAGATGGGCGGCACAATGCGATTGGGTGCTTTCCCGTGCATCCTGGACGAAAACAGCAAGTCTTACGAAGCCTATCAGGATCGGCAGATATCCGAGCGCCATCGCCACCGCTACGAGTTCCACAACCCCTATCGGGAGCTGCTGACATCCAAGGGCATGAGACTCTCCGGCGTTTCGCCCGACGGCAAGCTCGTCGAGATCATCGAGATTCACTCGCATCCCTGGTTCGTTGGTGTGCAATTCCACCCGGAACTGAAGAGCCGTCTTGGCAACGCCCACCCGCTGTTCCGCGAGTTTGTCCGGGCCGCCAAGCGGTTCCATGCAAATCCCGATCAGCCGGAATTGAATCTCGAAATCGAGCCCGAGCCGGCCGTGACTCTCGAGACGCGCGAAGACTACGATCTGCATTCATGATCACGATCGGCAAGCAGCGCTTTGGCGACGGCAGTCTGTTCATTATTGCCGGTCCATGCGTCGTGGAATCTGCGGCGACGACTCTCGAGGTCGCCGCGGTCCTGGGCAAATTTTCGCAAAAGCTCGGCCTTCCGTGGATCTTCAAAGCCTCTTACCGAAAAGCCAATCGCTTGTCAGGTACATCGTTTACGGGAATCGGCGATGCTGCAGCTCTCGAGATCCTCGCGCAGGTTAAGGCACAGTTCGGAGTGCCGGTCTTGACCGATGTCCACGAGACTGCCGAGGTCGCTTCCGTGGCCGAGGTCTGCGATGTTCTCCAGATTCCGGCCTTTCTTTGCCGCCAGACTGAGTTGATCGTCGCCGCCGCGAAAACCGGCAAGGCTGTTAATATCAAGAAAGGGCAGTTCCTGGCTGCCGAAGATATGCAACATATCGCGCAAAAGGCGATCGAGGCGGGAAACAAACAAGTTATGTTAACCGAACGCGGAACGACGTTTGGATATCGCGATCTGGTGGTTGACTTTCGATCGCTGGTAAAGATGAGACAAAGCGGTCACACGATCGTGTTTGATGCGACACACTCGGTTCAGCAGCCGGGCGGAGTGGGTGGCGCATCCGGCGGCAACCGTGAATTCATTCTGCCCCTCACGCGTGCAGCGCTTGCCGTTGGCATTGACGGTCTGTTCTTTGAAACTCACCCCGATCCGGCTAAGGCGAAATCGGATGCCGCCACCCAATTGCCGCTGGATCAACTGGAAGCCTACTTGACGGAGGTAAAACGCCTTGCGGAAGCTTGCGCGCAAACTTGAAATAGACCCGGCAGCAATTGAACTGCTTGTATTCGATGTTGACGGCGTTATGACCGACAACCGCATGATCTTTCTGAAAGACAATCAGGAGGCCAAAGCGTTCTCCGCCGCCGACGGCTTTGCAATCAAGGCGACCAGCGGCCAGGTGTTGAAATATGCAGTTATCACGGCCCGCGGCTCAGAGGTTACCGAGCGCCGCTGCAAAGAGCTCGGCGTTGGTGATGTGGTGACAGCGTGGGACAAGATCTCCGCTCTCAAGAACCTTGCCGATCAGCACGACTTGCGCCTCAATCAAATCGGGTTTGTCGGCAATGATATTCCCGATCTGGTGGCGATGGAAGTAGTCGGACTCGCCGTCTGCGTCGCCGATACCGAACCGGAACTGCTCGACCACTGCCATTTTCAGACCTCTCGCGCCGGCGGCAAAGGCGCCTGTCGGGAGGTCATCGCGTACGTGCTTAAAGCCAAGGGACTGGACTTGGTGCAAATCTATCGCGACGGAATCGGCCATGCTAAAAAGAGCTAAGGAAGTCCTGCTGCACGAGGCCGAAGCTGTCCGGCAGCTGGTCGACAAGCTCGATCCGGCTTTTGAGCGTGCCGTCGACACGATCCTGAACTGCTCCGGCAAGGTTGTCGTTACCGGTATGGGCAAGTCGGGCATCGTCGGCCGCAAGATCGTCGCGACCTTCAATTCCACCGGCACGCCGGCAATCTTTCTGCACCCGGCGGAAGGACTTCATGGCGACTTGGGATTGCTTCAAAAGGACGACCTTGTGATCGCCGTCTCCAAATCGGGCAATCTTGATGAGTTGGAGAGCTTTTATCCGGTCATCGAGCGACTCGGACTCACCTTGATTTCGTTGACCGGAAACCGACAATCACCTCTAGCCAAACGCTCTGATATTGCCCTCGATGCCTCTGTCCCAGCGGAGGCCTGCATTCATAATCTTGCCCCGACGTCATCCTCGACGGCCGCGATTGCTCTCGGAGACGCGCTGGCACTCGTTGTCCAGGAACAGCGCGGTTTTACGGCGGACGATTTCAAACTGCTTCACCCGGGCGGCACACTGGGGCGCCGCTTGACTCTACGGATCAGAGACTTGATGCACTCCGGCGATGACCTGCCCCTTGCCAACTTCAAGATGCTCGTCAAGGATATGCTGGTGTTAATCACGAACAAGCGCCTCGGTACGGCATTAATTGTCGATGACGAGCGCCGATTGCTGGGAATCTTCACCGATGGCGATTTACGGCGGCTGATCCACCGCAATGACAACTTCCTGACCAAGACCGCTCAGGATGTCATGTCGGCAGAGCCAAAGCTGATCGGTCCCGATGAACTGGCTGAGCGTGGCCTGAAGATCATGGAAGACCACAAGATTACCGCCCTGGTCGTTGTCGACGATCACCACCGTCCGGTGGGGATCGTGCATATTCATGATATTTTGAAAAGCAAGGTCGTGTAGTCCGGCAGCTGCGGGCTACCCGATCAGGACTGTGATGATCTGTTGCGGCAGTTCTTGATTTCGCGCCCTCTTTCGAAGGCTTCTCTTACTACCTGCCTCCCAGCGCGAATTGTGAACTGCCGCCGCGGGGTTCTGAGACTCTTCGTTTTCGGGAATAATCCCCTTCCACGCTTGTAGTCCTTCCGGAGTCAGTCGCTTCACACATCGCTATCCGAAGGGAGGAACACAATGTTCACAGTCAACGAATCGTTGGCAGCCGTCAGCTCAGCACAGGAACTCAAACACCGTTATCAGCGAAACATGCTGTTTGCCGAGTCCGTCATCATCGCTGGAATCGCGCTCGCTATCAGCGCCGTCGCCCTGGTGGCCGGACCTAACGAACCGCCTCCGATCACGTCGAGCTCGGACACGATTACAGTCGACCTCCTGCCGCCGCCACCGCCGATTGATCTCGACAGGACGAGGACAATTAGGATCATGAACCGAACCACGCCGCCGAATCTTCTTCCGCCGGAACCGGGTCCAGATGAAGACATCGAAGAAGAGTACCTGCTACCTAGCCAGGAAGAACTGGCCCTCATCAATACCTCGGTTGGCCCTGTGGAAGGCGGCTTGGACGGCAAGGTTATACAGACCGTAGCTGATCTCACGGACTACATTCCTTCACCCGACACGTTCATCGCGGTCGAAGAGCAGCCACAAAAAGTCTACGCCCCTGCTCCGGCTTACCCGGAGATTGCCCGCAAGGCCGGGATCGAAGGGTCGGTCTGGCTGAAGGTACTGATTTGGCCCGATGGCAGCGTGCGAGATGTCATTGTCTTGCGCGAATCGGGCGCCCATGCCGGGTTCGAGGAGGCGGCGGTCGCTGCGGCTCGACAGTCGAAATGGCGGCCGGCCATGCAGAACAAGCAGCCGGTAGCCCTCTGGGTGGCGTATGAAGTTAAATTCAAGCTGAAATAGCCATGATTTCCGGACGATTTTACCCTTGACGCTACCGTTTAGCTGCGTATCTTATAGTAGCAAACAATAGTCCAACATCGTTCCTAAGGCGTCCCGCCGGCAGTGTGACCGGTTTGGTCGACTTAAGTTTTTTCTGGGACTTACGAAACCATTAATGACGGGACAATGTTAGACTAAAGTGAGAGGAGGAGTGGGCATGACAGCGAAAACCATCAGTTTGTCGGCGATTTTGACGACCCTCACGTTTGTCGCCGCCACGTTCTTCGCTGTACCAGTCACCGCCGGTCAAACTGACAAAGATGACCTTTATGCCACCGCCATCTCGGGTGGTAAGACCAAACCATTGGTCGACATCGAAAGTCGGCTGAAACGTCCCGACACCAATCGTCCGATCAAGAAACCTGAGTTAACGACCCGTCGCACGACGACGGATACGACGGTCGTCGAGGACGCCTCCAAGTACCAGCTTTACATCGAGCCGGTCTATCCGCGCAAGGCCCGCCTTGTCAACAAGGAAGCCGTCGTGGATGTCCACATCACCTTCGACAAGAAGGGCAAGATGAAGGACGCCAGGATTGTCAATTGCTCGACCCCCGATTGGGGATTTGAGCAGGCAGTCTTAGCGGCGGCGTTGGAAGCCAAGCTCTCCGGTCACGGCGAGCGCGAAATCACGGTCAAGGCGACGCTCAAGTTCCAATTGCGCTGATCGATTCCGCTCCGGCAATAAGGTCGAAAATCAAGAAACGAAGGCAGGTTGCTTGCAACCTGCCTTTTGTATTTGTAGAAGACAGACTTTGGCGTAGGGCAGGTCTCTGATTGAAGTTCGTGGTTTGAAGGAGCAACTCTGCTGGAGACCTGCCAGTTGGTTGAGTGATTTCCCGCTAAGCCGGCAGGTCTCCAGCAATCATTCGAGACTCAACGGCATGACTACGATCAGAGACCTGCCCTACTTGAAGATTCGCTCTAATTAAGCAGAGTCAAAATGAAAACGGGCGGATCAGATGATCCGCCCGGTCATTTAATCAATGGGATATTAGACTACGGGCAGTTGGCGCAAGGCGCCGGTCCGCCGGAGAATATGTAAGCAATCATGTAGACGGCGTCCGAGATCGTGATGATCCCGTTGCAGTCAGGATCACCTTCTGTGATTGACCCCGGAGCCGGACCGCCGGAGAAGATATAGGCGATCAAGTACACGGCGTCAGAAATCGTCAAGATTCCCGAACCATCCGCATCGCCGCAGGTGACATTCTCGATAACGCTGATCGAGAAGTTTTTGTCGGTCGTAACGGCCGCCTGATCCTGAGCGCGGGCCGTGAAATCGATCTGCCCGGCCGTTGTCGGTGTGCCCGATACCAGACCCGCGGATGACAGCGTCAACCCGGTTCCGGCAAGGTCGCCATTCAAATCGGTCCAGGTGATCGAACCCGCGCCGCCGGTGCTTGCCAGTTGCTGCGAGTAAGCGACATCAACGGTGCCGTCTGGAAGCGATTCCGTCGTGATGATCAACGGCGCCGCCTGCTGCAGTTGCGGGAAGACGATCAAGTCGACCCACGCCTTATCGCTGCCGATCGATTGCGAGCCGTCCTTGACGTAGCGCCACTGGAACGTCCGCGAACCGGCAGTCACAGCGTACGAGGCCTGCGCCCAACCTACGGTGCCTGACCACGATCCTTTCTCGACGCCATCGATGTAGAATTTCAAGAAGTCCCAGTTGGTCTCTGAGGAAACTTTGTAATAGAACGAGATCACGCCGGTCGCAGCGACATCAAGCGTGACAGTCATGGTCGAATTCTGGCTGTGAGTGATTGTACCGGAGGCAGCCGCATAAGCGCCTTCATACATTCCGGATGCAACCACGGTCCAGGGTTGATTTCCGCCAAGCACCCAATCATAAGCCGTGAAATTGCCGCTTTCGAAATCTTCAGCAGCTTGGGCCAGCGTCAGCGAGAAAAAGGCCGAATCAACGTATCCACCGTCGGCGGTGATGTCGATACGGAAATCGGCAACGTGCGCTTGCGGACAATTGGCCGCGACCGTGAACGCGTACTGTGATACTGATTGCGCGCTTCCGCCATTCTGAGGAATCGTCGGATACATCGAAGTATTTTGTGTGACGGTCACATAAGCATCATTGGTGGACAGCACGCCCTGTGCATTAGTCGCTGCGCCACCGCCTTCGTTTAGCAGTGTGAGGTACATTGATACGGCCTCACCCGGCTCGATCATTGCAGGGGCGGTGTCGTCAAGATAGCTCACCACCGGAATTGTCGGAACGGGCTGCAGTTGCACGTCGACAACGGTTGCTCCGTTGCTGAGAACAAGAACTCCGTTAACTGCCTGGGTGATGTAGCCGGGAGCGCTGACGCTCAAGTTCCAGGTACCGTTGGCGATCGGGCGGAAGTAGACACCGGAAGCAGCTTCCGAACGGACCTGGCTGGAGTCGACATCGTGGCCGAGGACTGTTACCAGCGCGGACACGGGCATGCTAGTCGTGGCATCGGTGATCGTGCCTTGAATGCCGAACATGGCTTGTTCGAGCCATTTCAGAAACGACAGACGCAGATAGTTCCAGTGGGCAGGCAGTAAGGAAGCGGACAGCAGCTTGGTGTCGGAAATCTCCATGGTCGCTTCGCGGCAATGATGCCAGTAATTCATGTAGTCCTGGCGACCGCCATCGACTTCATACCAATCGAAGCCGTTGGTGATTCCGTCGTTGTAGCCGTTCATGTACCCGGCGCCGGCCGCGACCTGGGCGGTATCGGCGAATTGGTGGCTGATATTTTGCCACCAGGCGTCGTCAGGATGCCGCGTCACCCAGGTGTCCCAGGGATAGTTAACGACTTCGGTACCGCCATGGAAGTTGGCGGAGATCACAAAGCGACGTTGCGCGGCAAAAGCCATGAAAGCCTGAGTCTCGATCTGCCAGGCTTCGCCATCCGGATGCGGGCCATCCTGGAAGTCGGGGTAGTTACGGTTGAGATCGACGCCATTTGAGTTGTAACGCCAGGCACCGGAGACGCTGGTATTGCCGCCGTGATAGGTTCCGTCTGGGTTGGCCAGTGGATTGATGTAGATTTCCATGTTGTTCACCATGGTCTGAATGCGGGTATTGCCGGCATTGTACCCGACCAGGAGTGAGTCAATCAAACGGAGCATCAGCACGTAGCCAGTCGTCTCGTCGCCGTGCATCGATGAAGTATAGAAGACTTCGGGTTCGCCTTCATCGGTCGCCACGTTATCAGAGATCTTTGCAACCAGAAGTGCACGTCCCTGATTTGTGGTACCGATGTTGACTATTTGGCAGAGTCCCGGGTAGTTGGTCGCGAAGTCGTTCATCATTTGGACGTAGGCCGTGTAAGTCGGATAGACATCCCAAGCCATGGCATCTCTGACGTTGTCCGTCATGTCAACCGGCCCGACATCGCCCGGATTGGGAAGAAGTTCATAGGGAATACCTAGCGCCTGGAATTCGACCATCTGGCGGTCGTTGGCATAGGCAAAGACTGTCTTGCCGTCAAAGGGTGAGCACTCATCAATCGAGATGATCTTGCCCAAGGCAGACAGCTCTTTTTTGTCCTGGACATCAAAACGGAAGAAGTATTGGTGGATTTCTTCAGCCGAAGCAACGGCCACACTGAACAGCACAAAGAGGCAAATCAGTCTTAGCGGCTTAAACATTCTATCTCCCACAGCTCTTGCGAGTTGCATCAGGCAGGTGGTGTACCAATCTCTGTAGTAACAGCTCTTTCCCAAGATACAGCGAATCAACGATTTGGCAAGTGAAAAGCGACGGATTCCACGATGTCTGAGACGGCAGAAAGAGCGCTAAGACGTTGAAGTCGATGGTCTTATTCCTTAAGTCGCAAGCTTAAAGAAGGTGCGTCTCGTCCAGTTTAGGTGTGATCGTCTCCCAGCCACGCTCTTCTTTCAAATGCTGCGCCATCGCTGCCGACTGCTCGGCTTCCCCATGAGTTATAAACACCTTGCGCGGCTGATATTTGACAGGTTCAAGCCAGTGCATGAGTTCGAACCAATCGGCGTGGCCTGACATCCCCTGGAACTGAACGATTTTGGCTTTCACTTCGACCGGCTGCTTGTGGATGTAGACGGTTTCTTCACCTTCTGCCAGCTTCCGTCCCAGAGTCCCTTCAGCCATGAAGCCGACCAGCGCTATAGTCGTGCGCTGCTCCGGCAGGCGATTGAGAAGATGATGCATGATGCGGCCGCCGGTCATCATCCCGCTCGAAGACATGATGATCGCAGGACCTTTCAGCTCATTCAGGGTCTGCGAGGATTTCCGTGTGCGATGCAGGGTCACGTTGTTGCCGTTCAGCACGCACTTCGCGCCCCCGAGCTTGTTGAGGTCGATCGAATGATAGGTCGGATAGCGCATGTAGATCTCGGTTGCCGAGATCGCCATAGGTGAGTCGATATGGATGTGAATCGGCGGCACAAAGTCATTTGTGATTAGGTCATTGACGAGATAGGTGATTTGCTGCGTGCGGCCAATTGCAAAGGCGGGGATCAGGAGCACATTGCGATCGCGATAGACCTCGTTGATCAGGTCCTCAAAGACGGTGTGTGCATCTTCAGCCGGATGCACCTTGCCGCCGTAGGTCGACTCGCAAACCAGGTAATCGCACTGTGGCGGCATCACGGGATTGGTCGTCAAGGGATTGCCGTAACGACCAACATCGCCGGAGAAGAAGATCGATTTGCGATTGGGCCCGTCATCCATCACCAGTTCGACGCCGGCAGCTCCCAGCAGGTGGCCGGCAACATGATACCGGAAACGGAATTCCTCACCGATTGATATCCACTCGTTGAACTGCACCTTGCGGAATAGCTTCTTGGTGGCCTCGGCATCGTCGGTGTCGAATAGCGGCAAAACAACTTCGTGCTTCGACAGGTGCTTCTTCTGCCGAAACTGCGCGTCTTCCATCTGTAGCATCGCCGTATCCATCAGCGAAACATGTGCGAGCTCGACTGTCGGGGGCGTCGCGTAAATCGGTCCTGTGTAGCCGTCGCGCACGATTTTTGGCAGGAATCCGATGTGGTCGATATGGGCATGCGTCAGGATAACAGCCGAAAGCTCTTTGACGTCAAACGGGATCGGAAGCCAGTTGCGCTCGCGCAGCTCCTTCGGCCCCTGGAACATGCCGCAATCGACGAGAATCTTGCGGTCGTTGACTTGCATCAGGTACTTGGAACCGGTTACCGTTCCGGCCGCACCGTGGAAAGTAATCTGCATCATGGGCCGTCTCCTGAAGCTGTTGAGTTTCGCGGTATTTCGAGATTCTGATTCACCGGGTTTCCATTGGCACGTAAATCAACTGCCCGCGCCGTTCGACGTGAAGCACGATTTGCGTGGAGGAAAGCTCAGCGAGGGTAGTCCGCAATTGGTCGAGAGATTCGACGCGTCTGTTATTGACGAAGTAAATGATATCGCCAGGTTGAATTGTGTGTTCCCACATCAGGCTGCTGCGGGAACGAGCGGCAACCACAACGCCGGTCTCGAATCGGGTCTCACCGAGGTACTCCTCCATGGCAGGGGTCAAATCCAGCGCAAGGATACCCAGCGGCGCAATCAGATTCCGCTCCGGCGTTACCATGTTGAACAAGAGTGACTGGTAATCCTGACGTTCCGTCACTGTCACCCGGGCCCGGATGGTGTCCTGGCCGCGCAAGACCACCAAGTTCACCAGTGCACCCTCAGACTTGCCATAGAGATTGACCGTGAGTTGTCTGCCGTTTTCCATCGCTTTGCCGTCGAGAGCCAAGACGACATCGCCGATCTGGAGCCCGGCTTCCGCAGCGGGAGAATCGGGATAGACGTCGGACAAGATAACCCCCGAGATGCTGGGCAGGTTCAGCGCCGTACTCAACTGCGGTGTTATCGTCTGCGCATTCACTCCGATTTCCCCGCGCCGGACGTAGCCGCGTTCCTTGATCTGTGTCAAGACACTGCGAACGATATTGCTCGGAGCCGCAAAACCGATTCCCTCGGCGCCGCCGGACTGCGAGAGAATCGATGTATTGATGCCAATCACTTCTCCGCGGGCGTTCACCAGCGGGCCTCCCGAGTTTCCGGGATTGATCGAAGCGTCGGTCTGGATATAAATCATCGGACTCTCTGGCCGCAGTTGTCGGGCAACAGCGCTGACGACGCCCATTGTCACCGAATTCTCCAATCCCAATGGCGACCCAAAAGCAAACACCAACTGCCCCTGATGCACATCATCGGAGTTTCCCAGTCGCAGAAAAGGCATGCCGGTCTCGGCAATTTTGAGGATTGCCAAATCAGTTTCGAAATCGATACCGGCAACCTGCGCGCCGACAATTCGTCCTCGCGGACGCACGATAGAGCGACCGGTCATTGATGCCCCGATATCCGGCGATAGCACGACCTGAATTCGCTGGGCGCCTTCAACAACATGGGCATTCGTGATGACGTAGCCGTCCGATGATACCAGCACTCCGGAACCGCCGGCCTGCTGGCGAGTGAGCAATCCTTCTTCCGACCAGAAGCCGCCCTCCGAAGGCGCATAGCCGGTTGCCATGATTCCCACCACGGCAGGAGTCGTGCGATCGGCGAGGTCGCGGAAAGCAGAACTGAGTTTCTCGAGATTATCTTGTGCAGTCTGGGCGATGGCGACTCCGGCTCCGAAAGCACTGATGACGATCGCCATGCTGACCTTGATTGCGAGGCTACGAATCAATTCGATCATGAGTTATCTGGACTTTTGCACTGGCAGGACCAGAATCGGAATTTCAGTTTCCTTGACCAGATGCTCGGCATCGCTGCCGCGCAGGTGCTCAAGCAGTCCCGTCCGTCCCGTAGTTGTAATGACAATCAGGTCACATCCGGTCTTTTCGGCGGTTTCGAGAATTTCGTGTACGGGGTCGCCTTCGCGCAACAACACCTGGTGCTTGATTTCGCCCCCGCCGGCACGCACCAGTTCCTCCTCAAGGATCTTCTTCGCGGCAACGGCGGTATCGCGCTCGTCCTTGAGAAATTCATAGGAGGAAACCCGCAACAGCACCATCTCATCCTTCGACATGAACTCCGGCCGCACGTTGAGCATAACCAGCTCGGCATTGCAGAGCTTAGCCCATTCGACGGCTTGCCGGACGCCCGGCATCGACTGCTCGCTCAAATCAGACGGGACGAGGATCTTCTTGAACATGGTCAACCTCGCTCTATAGGAAAAAGATTATCGTCAACAGCAGAAACACCGGCACGAGAAAGGCAATCGACCACAGCATATAACCAAAGAAACTCGGCATCGGTATCCGCGCCTCTTCGGCAATCGATCGCACCATAAAGTTGGGCGCATTGCCGATGTAGGTCATTGCCCCAAAGAACACTGAGCCAACGGAAAGAGCGGTCAGATCCGCTACAAAAGCGACGGAATTGGGATGATTCAGGACGCCGTTCAGGATCGGTGTGACCTCAGCAGGAGCCACGGCCAGGCTTCCCAGGGACAAGTTGAAAAACGTCAGGTATGTTGGCGCATTGTCCAGAAATGCTGACAACGTTCCTGAAAGCCAGAAATAACTCGCTGGTGAGCCGATGATGGTAAATAGCGGTGCGGCAGCCCCCGCCGTTCCGGCCTGCAAAACCTTCAACGGCGCAACGATCGTCATGAATATCCCGATGAACAGAAATCCAACTTCCTTGATCGGGTACCAGCCGAAACCGTTGGCTTCACGATAAGCCGACTTCGTTGAAATCAAACTGACAACGCCGAGGAGCACGATCAAAGCATCGCGAAACAGCGACTGGATCTCGAAGTGCAATCCGAGGATATTCCACTCACCGATCTTCCATGTACCCGAGAGTAACACCGCACCGATGATACCAAGCAGAATCACAAAATTGTGCGCTCCATGCAGGCGCAACGGCTCGCGTGTCGCTGACTCCTCTTCCGGCGGTGTTAGTTCCCGTCTGTAGAAGTAAGTGTCGAGGGCAAAGTAGGCGGCCAGTAGAATTACAATTGCGACCACCATCTTCGGCCAGAACTGGAAAGTCCAGAAAAAGGGCACGCCATTGAGAAACCCGAGAAATAGCGGTGGGTCACCCAACGGCGTCAACAGCCCCCCAATATTCGCCACCAGGAAGATGAAGAACACTATTGTATGTACCTTGCGGCTGCGACCCTTGTTCGCCCTGATTAACGGCCGAATAAGCAGCATAGCCGCGCCGGTCGTACCCATCCAGGACGCAAGCAAGGTCCCCACCAGCATGAACACCACATTGGTGCCGGGTTTGCCGACCAGGGTTCCGGAAAGGTAGATACCGCCGGAGACCGTAAAGAGACCCCAGAGCAGAATGATAAACGGCAGGTAGTGCAGTAGCATCTCATGAGCAATCTCATACACTCCGAGTCCACCAAACACAGCTACGAAGGGAATGGCGAACACCACGCCCCAGGCAAGAGACACCTTGACATAGTGCTTGTGCCAGAAGCTCGGCGCAATCAGCGGGAGCACCGCGATCGAAAGCAGAAGTCCCACGAACGGGATGCAACTCCAAAGCGGCAGTTGCGCTCCGAGGGACTCTTTTACTTCCTCCGATTTAAGCAACTCCTGATGCTCTTCCGCAGTTGCTGCCGCCATGACCGGAACCGCGTTCGCGAGAATCACGAATAGCAATGCGGTCCACATCAAGAGGCGAAAATGTCGAGATAGCTTGATTAACTTGAGACATTCCAGCATAACGGATGGCCAAGATAGAGGATTATCAATCCATAATCAAGCTGCGATTCATGCCGCCCTGATGGTACTTGATTCCAGCGCATTCTCTGCATAGTTTCCTTTCATGAATATTGTCTCAGCGCTGCAGAGTATCTTAGGTGATCAAAAGATCATTACTAATCCTACCGCATTGGAGGCAGCATCGATTGACGAATCGTCGATGCTCCCTGTCCTACCCTTGGCAATCGTGAAAGCAGAGTCCGCTGCCGATATCCAGACTACTGTGCGGTATTGCTACGAAAAGCAGTTGCCATTAACCGTGCGTGCGGCTGGCTCAGCTCTCGAAGGTAGCACCGTGCCGGTAGCGGGGGGGATCGTCCTCGAGGTAACCGCGCTCAATCGAGTCCTCGAATTCTGGCCGGAGGATCTCCAGGTACGGGTCGAGCCGGGGATAGTCTACGACAAACTCAATGAGATCCTGAAACGTGAATCACTGTTTTTCCCGCCGTCACCGGGCGGAAGCTCCGATGTGGCTACCATCGGCGGTATGGTGGCGACCAACGCCAGCGGGATTTACTCGGTAAAATATGGCGGCACGAAGTCGTTTGTGCTTGAGCTGGAGTTGATCGACGGCACCGGGTGTAAACATCGTCTGGGTAATCGTGCGGTCAAACGCTCCTCCGGGTTCAACCTGATCGACTTGATTGCAGGCTCCGAAGGTACACTCGGCGTGATCACATCGGTCACGCTTCGACTCCAGGGGATTCCCGAGGGCAATCGAAAATTCGCCTTTAAGTTTCCCGATGAAATCAGCGCTGCGCGCTGTGTCTCTGAGATCATGCGTTACGGCCTTGATATGGCGGCGGTGGAGTTCCTTGACCGTGAAGTAATCGGCGCATTGAACCAATTGAACGGTTACGGACTCGAGGAAGTCCCTTGTTTGTTTCTCGAGGTTCATGGCCCGGAACCCGTGCTCGCCAGTAACGCCGAATCGGCTACGGACCTGGCTTCAGAATTCGGCGGTGAACCGCTGCTGCTGGCATCCGGACAGAACCCGTGGGAAATTCGACACTATGTCACGAATGCCATCAAATTGCGTCGTCCCGGCTATACGATTATTCGCAACGACGCCGCCTTTCCCATTTCGCGTCTTCCGGAGATTGTCGATTATTGCCGGCAGCTCTCGCAAGAGTCGGGCCTGCTCATTCACGCTTTCGGGCACGTGGGCATGGGGCTGATCCATGCTTTGATCCTGGCGCGCCGCGAAGTTGCCGAGGAGTGGCAATTGGGTCTCGAAGTGAATCGCAAAATCATTCTCAAAGCGGTCGAATGCGGCGGGACGATTTCCGGTGAGCACGGCATCGGCCTTGGCCATAAGGCGATCTTTGGAATCGAGCACGCTGAGTCAATCGACTTGATGCGTCAGATCAAGCGCGTTTTTGACCCCCGCAATATTCTCAATCCCGGGAAGATCTTCGATCCGAGTTAACTGCCGGTTTTCATCATCGCCAGCGGTTTGGCCGGATCGGTGACCGCTCCGATCTTGATCGCATAGCTGTTCCGATTGGCAATGTCTTCGTCAGTGATGATGTGGGCGTCAAGCAGGTGGTCGTTCCGGAATCCGGTTCGCTCATAGTTGACCTCCGCCAGACAGAGACTCCAACCTTCCAACCACTGCATCAGGCAGCCGCGCTGCTCTTCGGAGGAGCGGACGTGAATCAATAAGTCGATATCGCTGTTGGGACCGGCCGTACCATTCTTGGTAGAGCCAAACAGGTAAATCCCCTTAACCCCAAAGCGGTTGGGGTCAAGCCGGGCGGCGATATGTTCGGCCATGGCGTGGCGCCAGCGCCAATGGTGGTCGCCCGAGAATTCCGGATGTTCGTGCTCCTCCTGCAGAAGTTGAAAGCGCGAGCGCGGATTGCAGAGCATTGCTACGGCGTAGTCGAGATCGGCATTCATCAGGACCTGCACGACCTGGCCGGCAGCGCTCCGCGGGACATCGACTAAAGTGATGACGTCCCTGAGGTGCTCGAACTCCGGAAGAATGTCTTCGAGAATATTGCGTGCACGATGCAGAAAGCCCTCGTTGAAGATAATGCCCGGATCATCGGGATACAGCGGCAGGTAGCGAATCTGCGCCTCCACCAGATCCTGGAAAAAGTGGGTGCCAAAGGAAAGATCGGGCTGGTAGTTGCCTGCACTGCGGGCAACCTCAATCAGCATGGCGGAGTTGTTGATATCCGAGTAGGTGACGTTTACTCCCAGCTTGATGTCGCCACGGCTGCCCCAGCGACCCGGACCAATCAGGATGAATTGGCGCTTGGGCAAGAGCTGATTGAGTCGGCCAACGGCGCGACCAATCGCCAGAAGTGTCTGGCGGTCACGGACCTCGCCGTACTTCTGCGGGTCGACGTAGACGATGTGCGTAATGTCCGGCATTCGACCGTTGGAAACGTAGCGATTGGCCGTGAAGATCGTTTTCTCCGCCGGAATCTCTTTGGGAATCGGCGCCGGCGCGCTCTCGTCAGAGTGGCATTGCGGACGACACTGGAGCAGATAGAAATCTTTGCCGTCGTGGGCGAATTCGATGTCCACCGGCGTCCCGAGTTTTTCCTCAAGGGTGCGAAGGATCGACTGCATTTGAGTCATAAACCGGGTATTCGAGAGCAATCCGTCACACGTAACGATGCAGTGTTCCGTGGAGAAATCGAGATTCACACCTACCGGCCGCTGGAGCCGGTCGCCCTTGTCGATCGAAACAATTTGCTCGATCATCGGAATCTGATCGCCGAAGCGTTTCAGCAAGTCGGCAATCGACAGTGTCTCAAACGTGTTGGTCTCAAGATCGATGACATCAATCATCTTCGGCGAGTAGCGCACGGCTTCTTCAACCGTCACGTTCACCCGCAGCCCCGGTTGTCCCGGCGAGACCAGTATCGGGTAATCATCGCTGGTGCGGTCGACGGCGCGCGTTCCCAGCCCCATGACGATGCGCAACAGTCCGTCTTCGCGCTTGATGCGCGGTGACCAGCGCAGTTCGTTGCGGCTAAAGGCCACGCCGGCAAAAACAGGGAAGAAATAGCGTCCGGCGCGCGTGCCGATGACTTCCTGAATGATAATGCCCATCTCTTCATGGAAATCCAGCAAGCCGCGTTCGGCACGGTATTCAATGGGATCGGGGCCGAAAGTCGACGCATAGACTTCGGCGATCGCGTCCATGAGAGCTGTCAGCCGGTCCTCCTTGCTCCCCTGGTTGGCAAGGAACAGACTCTTATACTTGCCTGAAAATGCCGATCCAGAGCGATCCTCGAGCAGACTCGAACTGCGCACGATCAGCGGGTGGTCGCCGAATTCGTCGAGAACGACCGAAAGCGCCTTGATGATGTCCGGAGGAAAAACAGCATTCTTGAAGGTCTGGACGACGTTGGGATACTCCAGACGGATCTGGTCGATTTCCTTGTACTTCTGTTCAATTACTTCTTCGAAATTATTGTAGCTCATGAAATGAAGCACGACGTCGGAAGTAATATAGAAGGCTTTCGGCGTTTTGATGTGCGACAAGAGCTCATTGCTTTCACCGGCACGCTTCAAGATCTGACCGGCCAGAAAGATACCGGCGGCCTTGCCCCCTAATTTCCCCTGTGATTCCGCCAAATAGATCACACGATGCATGACGTCAAAGATGTCGTTCACTTCGACAAAGTGCTTGGCGATGTTGATGTACTCCAATGATTCAGAGAAGATGCGCCGGATTAGCGACACCATCAATCCGCGCTTCGTGTTCACGGGGATGTCGTGGCCCTCGGGAGCCATGCGGTGGTAACGCCGTACCGCTTCATTGAGCTCCGAGATCGGAGTATTGATATTCGCCAGGGTCTTGATCAGGAAACTCAGTTTGTCCTGCTGGATCCAGCGCTGGATGAACGAGAGAATTTCGCCGGGAGCCAGGTGATCGGCGGCGATTTTGAATGTTTCATCGCTAATCAGGTCGCTGCCTTCGAGCAGCAGGCGTTTGCGGTGGGGGACGTTGGAATCCTTGAAGATGCTCTCGGCTTCACCCACATCATCGGGGTCGTAGTAATGGGCCAGCCGCTTAGCTTCTTCAACGCCTGTCCAACAGAGGTAGTTGAGCATCTTCGTCGAGATATTGTAATAGAGATTGCGATCCGTGCGACTGAGCAGATCGAGGACCACGCGCCACTCCGGCTTCGCCTGCTCGACCAGTTCCTGCGCCGCCGTGCGATACTGCGTGAAGACGGCGCGCATCTTCTGGAAGGTGATGAAACTCGAAAGGCGTTCGGCAATCGTTGCCAAAAGCTTGCTTTCTTCCTTTAGGAAGGGACCGTCGTCTTCGACGGGCATTTCCGCAGCGTAGTACACGCTGATGGTGCCGATAACCTCGTCGAACACCTTGAGAGCCGCTGTTTGCACCCAGGGAGTGTCTTTCAATCCCGAGGTTGTAAAGGTCGCATCTTCGAGAATAATCCGCGCCTGGCAGACTTCAGGGTGCTGCCAGCCGGCCGGGATCGCCTCAATGATCCCCATGCAGACTTGCTCGATCGTCGTCCCCGGTTTGTTTAGCCACTCTTCAATCCGATAGAGGCAGTTGAGTTCCTTGGCGCGTTCGCGCAGGAACCAGAGCAATTTGTCGGTGCTGGGTTTATGATCGGTCATGCTGTAATCACTCCGCGGCCCCGCCGGCCGTCGATCTTGATACCAAGCGGCGCAGCCAATTTGACGTAGCGAACAAAGTCGCTGTCGCTGACAACATGCTGCTTATTGAGCCACTCCCAATTTATCGGATACTTTGCCGTGTGCGGTATCGAAAAATAGCCTACTTGTGAACTTATCACGTTGTGGAAAAAGTGCGATCCTTGCGACATCTCGACGTGCATCTCGGCGAGCGAAGTTTCAATTATGACCTTGGCGCCGGAGATCTGCCACCATTGCACCGGAATACCTGCCGGCGGGTCGGTTGTTCCCAATCGCCCGAAGACTATGAGAAGGTAGGGATGGCCGTCAAGAATCAGCCGGTGATTGATCGCTTCCAGCTCCGAGGCGATAGTGTACGATTCCTTGTCCGTGAACAGCCGAGGCTTGAGGAAGACGACATCGCGCAAGGTGTTGATATTGCCGTTGCCAAGCACCTTCTCTGAAGCCGCGATGACGCCGGGAGCAGCAAGCTCGTCTTCTTCGACGTCGACCCGGGCGTGCGAAACAAACATGGGGCGCACTTGAAGTATCCAGAACTTTGCGGCCATATCGCCGGCCGTGTCGATCGTCATGGCAAATTCCATTTCGACTTCGTGACCGACGCACTCTTCGCAGAGTTTCAGCACATAACGAATCATCTCATTCAATGGGATGTCGGTGATTTTGAGAAGCGGCGCGAACGTCACCAGGCGCGGGCCCTCCCCCTGAATTCCGGTGACGAGCCGGTCGTTGTTGGCCTGATAGGTGGATGCAACGAAGCGCAGAGTACCGTCGGTTTCGGCTTCGTCGATTCCGCTGTGAATTAGGAATTCCGTTTCCTCGAGCGGGTCATGTTCGACGTGACCGAGATTGATTGCCCAGAACTTGCTCTGCGTGCCCTGCATCATTTCCTTGAATGACTTGTAAGGAGGGTTGGCACGTGGGTAGGCCGGAGAATAGGTCCAACATGTACCCCCGTCAACGACCGTCTTGCCCAAGCCGAGTGCCAGGCTGACGATTCCGTCCTCCGGCTTGGAGTGGCCGGAGCGATAGAAGTTGTAAGACCGGACGACTCCCGAAACGACCGGATAGAAGCGACTACCGCGGCGTTCTCCCACGACTTTCTGCACAATGACCGCCATCTTCTCCTGGCGCGGGTCCTGTCTCGTCGTCTTGATGTAGTTCTTAGCGTCGCGGAAGAATGTCGAAGCGTAGACGAACTTGATCGCCTCCGTCAGCGCGCGAAATCGCGAATCGGTATCGTCCTGGTTGTTCGGGATCATCTTGGTGCGATACACCCCCGCAAACGGCTCGCGCAACGCGTCTTCAAAAAGGCTTGAAGAACGCACCGCCAGCGGGCTATGAACGCGTTCGGCGAGAGTGCGCAGGTCGCCGACGACATCCGCGGGCAAGCTCGCCTCGACAAAAGCGTGCGCAATCTGGTCGTCGCGCACGTCAGGCTTCATCGCCAACTCGTAGAGATCGTTCTCCTGCATGAATTTGTCAAAGACTCCGGTGGCAAGCACCGAGAGTGTAGGGAGTTTGACGCTTAATGAAGGGAACAGCGTTGGATCGAATTTGGGCACGACGGCGTCTTTGACAAAGGCCAAGCCCTGGGCTTTGCCGCCGATCGATCCCGAGCCGATCACGGAGATTGTGCCGGACGAATCAAAAGTCTTGCGGTCAAAGGGGGTCAGCGCATCTTCACGAGAATGCAGCGATCCGTCGGTCATCTGTGATTCAAGATAAGTGAAAATCGCCGAGAAGGGGGATGAAATTATCGGTGAGCGACAATTCGGATTCTGTCAGCAAACACTTAGCGATACCCAATTCGATGCAATTGACCTATATTCGCCTGATCGATGAGAGAATCACACTTCATCCTGCGCTGGCGGCTGCACTGGTGGATTCTGGCAGGGCTAATCGTTGGAGTCACGGGCGGGCTTATTGCCAACGTCGCCGTCGGCGGAAACGATTCGAGGATTGCCTGGGTCGTCAGCCACATCACCGAACCGATCGGGCAGTTGTTCTTGCGATTGCTGCTGATGATCGTCGTGCCGCTTGTGTTTTCTTCATTGGTGTCTGGTATTGCCGGAATCGGTGATATTCGCACGCTGGGCCGGGTTGGACTAAAGAGCTTTGTCTACACCTTGGTCATCTCGGCGATCTCGGTCTTTATCGGGATCGGATTAGCCAATTCAATTCGCCCCGGCGAGCGCGTCGATCCATCGACGGCACAAGCGCTTCAGGATCGATTTGGGGGTGACGCCTCGAAGAAGATCGAGGCAGCCCAAGCGTCGATTAAGACCGATCCGCCGTTCATGCAGGTCGTCAAGACCTTGGTGCCGGCCAACCCGATCGCCGCGGTGGCATCCGATCCACCCAATTTGCTGCACATGATGTTCTTCGCATTGATCGTCGGCATCGCTATCACACTCGTCCCTTCCGAAGCGGCAGCGCCGGTCGTTCGCTTTTGCGAGTCGTTGTTTCGGATCTGTTCGCGGGTTATTGACGTCGTCATGTTGTTTGCTCCGCTTGCGGTTGCCTGCTTGGTATTCAACTCGATTTCGCAGTTTGGGCTTGATTTGTTGCAGGCCCTGAGCTGGTTTATCCTGACGGTCTTATTGGGGCTCGGTATTCACATGTTCGTGGTCTATTCGCTGTCGATTCGGTTGCTGTCGCGGCTGTCGCCGCTGATGTTCTTCGATCGGATTCGTACCGTGATGTTGACCGCCTTTTCCACTTCGTCCTCCAATGCCACCCTGCCGACGACGATCAAGGTGACCGAGGCCAACCTCGGGGTACCGCCGCACATCAACAATTTCGTGCTGACGATCGGCGCGACCGCCAATCAGAATGGAACCGCGCTCTACGAAGGCGTCAGCGTGCTGTTTCTTGCCCAACTGGCCGGGATTGATCTCTCGCTCGGACAGCAAATCATGGTCGCCTACCTGGCGATCCTTGGCGGCGTCGGAACCGCTGGAGTGCCGGCGGCTTCGATCCCGTTTATTGTCGTCGTGCTGGTAACGATTGGGGTGAACCCCGGATTGATCGCCGCCATCCTGGGCGTCGATCGCTTCCTCGATATGTGCCGGACAACTCTTAATGTTACCGGTGATATAACCGCCGCTACCTATGTCGCGCGCTCAGAAGGACAACTCAAAGTGCCTGCTAAGTCCGACAATCTGCTCTAACCGGGAAACTTCTTGCAGCCAGACTGCGAATATAGTACTAATCATCCTGTTTAAACACCCACTCCTTCGATTGGCAGGACATGGACGGTATCCCATCCTCTCCAGATTCAAACGAAACTGCAGAACCGGCAATCGCTCACCCGGTAAGGCCAGGCGAGAGGTACGCAGAACTCGATCTATTGCGCGGCTTCGCCTTACTTGGTATCCTCGTAATCAATATCGAATTCTTTGCTTTGCCCTCGTCGATCTATTTTGACCCGGCAGTTATTGGCGGCTTCACGGGGCTTGATCTGCTGACCTGGAAACTCGCGGCCACGTTCTTCTTACAGAAGATGATGGCCGTGTTCTCGATGTTGTTTGGCGCCGGGATGCTCTTGATGATTCAGCGTTGGCAATCGCAAGGTGTGTCGCAATCGGGGCGGTTGTTTTTTCGGCGTAACCTTTGGTTGCTGGTGATCGGGCTGTTTCATGCCTACTTCATCTGGCATGGCGACATTCTTGTCTCTTATGCCTTGTGCGCATTCCTTCTCTACATGTTTCGCAACCGTTCGACGAGAGCTCTCGTGATATCCGGCGTGGTCGTGCTGGCGATCGGGATGTTCTTGTTCTTTGCAATCGGACTCCAGTTGCGATTCCTGCGGGATACGGCGCGCGAGGTCGAGTCGGCAGCTATCGAGCAGCGCGAAGTCAAACCCTATCAGGAGTCGATGGCCAATGCCTGGCGCATGATTGACTCCGCGTTTACCGTGACCCCGGAGCGCCTCGAGGAAGAAATCGCCGATTACCGGGGTAGCTACTTCGACACGCTCAAACGTCGCGCGGGCGATGCCCTGATGATGCAGACCCAGGCGTTTTTCTTTTACGCCCTGTGGCGATCGCTGGGCATGATGTTGATCGGCATGGCGCTGCTGAAGACGGGGGTATTGACCGGTGGGCGCTCTTTACGATTTTATGTCATTCTCGCCGTTGTTGGCCTGGGTCTCGGATGGCCTTTGTCAGCGCTTGGGGCAGAGTCGATGATTAACAGTGAATTCGATATTGTTGAATCCTTCATCTATGGTCAACAGCTTGGCTACATTGGCAGCGCCCTTGCCGGGCTCGGTTACGTCGGTGCGTTGATCGCGATCAGCAGACTTGGGATGCTGCGTTGGTTGCGGGAACGCCTCGCGGCAGTCGGACGAACGGCGTTCAGCAACTATCTGCTGCAGAGCTTGATCTGCACGACGCTCTTCTACGGCTACGGCTTCGGTCTCTTCGCCCAGCTCAATCGCTCTGCCCTTTTTGGTGTTGTGGTCGCTGTCTGGCTCGTAAACATCTTTGCCACGCAGTTGTGGCTCAGACGGTATCAAATGGGCCCTGCCGAGTGGCTGTGGCGATCGCTTACCTACGGCCGCTCTCAACCGTTGCGAATCAACCAACCATCCGTCTGAGACAACAAAAAAAGAGATGAGCCGTTTCCGGCTCATCTCCGTGAAAGCAAACAAGTGAGTTAACTACACCCAACCGCGGTCGCGACAGGCCTGCGCTACACGGCTGACGGCGATCATGTACGCCGCATCGCGCATGTAGAGCTTCTTCTTCTTGGCCAGTTCGCAAACATCCGAGAAAGCTGACGTCATCTTGACATCGAGCTTGCCGAGAACTTCGTCCTTCTCCCAGTAGTAGTTCATGTTGCTCTGCACCTGTTCGAAGTAGCTGCAGGTCACGCCGCCGGCATTCGCCAGGAAATCGGGGATCATGAACACATTGCGTTCTTCAAGCACCTTGTCGGCTTCCGGTGTCGTCGGGCCGTTGGCGCCTTCCGCCACGATCCGTACCTTCTTCGAGATCTTGCGTACGGTTTCCGCCGTCACTTGGTTCTCGATCGCCGCCGGTACCAGGATATCGACATCCTGTTCGATCCAGGCGTCGCCCGGCAGGATTTCGTAGCCGAGATCCTTGGCCTTGCCCTTGTCGATGCCGCCGAAACGGTCGGTAATACTCATCAACTCGTCAAAGCTGACGCCGGAATTCTTGCGATAGGTGTACGAGGTCTGGTCTTTCTGGTCCCAGCACGAAACGCAGATCGCGTGGCCGCCCATGCGTTGGTAAAGCTGCAGGGCGTATTGCGAGACATTACCGAAGCCCTGGAAAGCCGCCGTTGTATTTTCCGGCTTAAGGTTCATCTCCTTCAGCGCCTCGCGGACGGTGTACATGACGCCGTATCCGGTGGCTTCCGTGCGCCCCAGCGAGCCGCCCATGCCGACCGGTTTGCCGGTGATCAGTCCCGGGCTCTTTTCACCGGTGATGTGTTCGTACTCGTCCAGCATCCACAGCATGTGCTGCGCGTTCGTCATGACATCGGGCGCCGGCACATCGGCGAGCGGGCCGACATTGCGCCATAGTTGGCGAATCCAACCGCGGCAGATCTGTTCCTGCTCGCGCTGGCTCAGGTTATGCGGATCGCAAATCACGCCGCCCTTGCCGCCGCCGAGCGGAATCGCCACGACCGAGCATTTCCAGGTCATCCACATCGCCAGAGCGCGGACGGTGTCGACCGTTTCGTGCGGGTGGAAGCGAATTCCGCCCTTGCTCGGACCCCGGGCGTCGTTGTGCTGGACACGGAAGCCGCGAAAGATTTTCACCTTGCCGTCGTCCATGTGCACCGGGATACTGAATTGATACTCACGCAGCGGCTGGCGCAGCAGTCCGCGCGTGCCTTCGTCGAGGTTCAGAAAGTCAGCAGCTTTGTCAAACTGCTGCTGCGCCATCGCGAAGGGGTTAAACGAATCGCTCTTCATGAAAACTTCTCCCTTCCGTGAATCTCACGGCAGAAATAAATCGTCGGCGGAACGCGGCCACTCGCCGCGGACTACGGTCGATTCCGCCCACAAAAAAAGAGCCGCTGCTGTCGATCCTGTCTGCTGTCTCGTGGCGCGGCTCGGTGTCTACTCCTAAAAACACGCGGGGAACATAAGCTCCTCGCTGTCGGGACGCAAATTAGATAAACAAGAGTCGGTTGTCAAGGATTTGCGGATAAGCGAATGAGAATTTTGTGAAATTTTTCACATTACGTGTATGCGAACCTAAGTCTCAATTCTTCATGAGGTTAGATTGGGTGGCCTGTAACGGTTGATGATCAACGACTTAAGGCCTTGGCAGAATCAGGATGGTTTGCATTGACTTGAGATGGTATTACATTGTCATACGCCGATTGAATGAATCCTGAGTCTACCTTTGCTAGTAAAGGACTAGATAATAACCGCCCCATGACCCGAATCGCTTTTGTATCAGATCTCCACACCGACTATTCTCCTGCAAACTCGCAGTTTACTTCCAGGTTGAAGATGGCAATCTACTCTCTCCACCCCGATATTCTTATCATTGGCGGCGATATCAGCGCTAAACTTGACCAGTTTGCCCTCACCTTGGCTCAGTTCTCAGACCTGGACTGCTTGAAGTTAGTGATTCCCGGCAACCATGACATTTGGATCGAGTCGCCCAAAGCCATGCTGAGCGGATTCGATTCCGGGGCCAAGTACTTCCAACACCTTCCCCGAATCGCTACAGAAAACGGTTTCATCTTTCTACACGACCACCCGGTCCTTGTGGGCAACATAGCCATCGCTGGCTGCATGGGCTGGTACGACTATAGTTTTCGTAATAAGAGCCTGGACACGCCCGAGAGCCTCGCGAACTATGCGCGCGGCAAGTGGACGAAACCGAGCACCGGCGAGATCTTCCAGTGGAATGACATGCAATACGTCTGGTGGCTCAAGGCTGCCCACGAGGCCGCTCCATCCCTTGACCGCGCCGGGCTGTGCCGTTCAGACAATGAAATCGCATCGCTTATGGCCGAAGCGCTTCAGGCGCAGTTGAATCAAGCGTCGGCAGAGACCATAGACCAGGTCGTCGTCGCAACCCACTTCGTTCCCTCCCGCGAGCTCCTGACCTACCATGGCACTGCCCGCGATTACTGGAATGCGTATCAGGGGAGCGAATTGATCGAGGCGGCCATCAAATCTTGTCCGAAAGTCACGCATGTTCTCTTTGGCCACCGCCATGAAGATACCGACTGCAAAATTGACGGAATTCGCTATCTTTCTCAACCGGTTGGATATCTTGATGGCGCGTCGGCGGGCAACGATGCTGCAAATCGCATCTGCCTGATCGATTTGTAACCTGATTCTGGAGCGAAATCATCGATTTTCAATGCCGGCACAGGTGCGACCGGGAACTTAATGAGGATGTTAGACCTATACATATTAATGACAGGTAGATATATCAGCATGATTTCTTGGAAAAGTACTCGAACTCTGGCGTTTGTGGTTCTTGGCGGCCTTATGCTCGCCGGTTGTTCCGATGGTACCGGCAAGCAGACGCCCGCCGGGAGAGGCGGGTCGAACCTGGTTCCAGTAGAGGCGCTGGTGGTTCGTCCCAAGCCCCTGCAAAACAAGATTTACTCCACGGGCACCTTGCTGGCCAATGAAGAAGTAGAGCTTCGCTCTGAGATCTCCGGACGTATCACCGGGGTCAATTTCCAGGAAGGTAGCCGCGTCCACGAGGGGCAACTGATGCTCAAGGTCAACGACTCCGAGCTGCGCGCGCAACTGCGGCGCAAGGAACTTGAAGAGAAGCTGGCCGCCGACGAAGAGCGCCGCCAAAGGAATCTCTTCGACATTAAGGTTATCAGTCAGGAAGAATACGATATCTCGCACAACCGGTACAAGATGATCCAGGCTGAGCGCGAGGTGATCGAGTCGCAATTGGCCAAGACGGAAATCAAGGCACCCTTTGACGGCGTGGTGGGCCTGCGGTATGTCAGCGAAGGTGGTTACGTTTCACCAAACATGCTGGCGGCAACCATGCAGGATCTCGATCCGATCAAGGTCGAGTTCTCAATCCCGGAGAAGTATGCCTCGCTCTTGCGAGACGGTTCCAAGGTGGTTGTACGAACGGGTGAAAAGGATGAAACTTACGAGGGCACCGTCTATGCCATCGAAGCCAAGATCGACCAGGGCACGCGCACCATCAAAGCCCGCGCCCGTATTCCGAATCCACAGGAGCGGCTGATTCCCGGAGCGTTCGCCCGTATCGAGATCACACTTGAGAATATACCTGATGCCATCGTCATTCCCGCCGAAACGGTCATACCGGAACTCAACGGCGAGAAGGTGTATGTGATTGAAAACGGCAAGGCGAAATCGATCAAGGTGACGACCGGCATTCGCACAGAGACCGAAATCCAGATCACCGCGGGTCTCACGGCTAACGATACCCTGATTGCGACCGGCCTGCTGCAGATGGCCGATGGAAAAGGCGTGGACATTAAGCAGCTTCGAGGCAATTAGGGACTCTCGCGCATGAATCTCTCGTCGGTCACAATCAATCGCCCGGTTCTTGCTATCGTCCTGTCGATCTTGATTGTGCTCTTCGGCGTGATCAGCTATCTGTTTCTTGGCGTCCGCGAATATCCCAGCGTCGACCCGCCGATCATCACTGTCACGACGAACTACACCGGCGCCAATGCCGATGTTATCGAATCGCAAATCACTGAGCCGCTGGAAGAGTCGATCAACGGCATCGCCGGCATTCGCTCACTGACGTCGACCTCCAGCGACGGCCGCAGCACCATTACGGTTGAGTTCGAGCTCGGCATCGACATGGACGCCGCCGCCAATGACGTGCGCGATCGCGTTTCGCGCTCGATCCGCAACCTTCCTCCAGATATCGATCCGCCGGTGGTGTCCAAGTCGGATGCCGACTCCAGCCCGATCGTCTCGATGACGATTCAAAGCGACCGCATGACACTGCTCGAGCTCTCCGCGATCGCCAACGATGTCTTCAAGGAGCGCCTGCAGACGATCCCGGGGGTCAGCGAGATTCGCATCTGGGGCGAGAAAAAATATGCGATGAAGCTCCAGATCGATCCGGCGAAACTGGCGGCTCATGGATTAACGCCGCTTGATGTGCGCGATGCACTGAACCGCGAAAACGTCGAGCTCCCATCCGGCCGGATCGAAGGTTACGCCACCGAGTTGTCGATTCGTACCTTCGGTCGCCTGAGCACACCGGAGGAATTCAACGAGTTGATCATCAAGGAATCCGGCGGCGCCGTCGTCAAACTCCGCGATATTGGCATGGCAATCCTGGCGCCGGAAAACGAACGCACGATTCTGCGCGGCAACGGCGGCGTACCGATGGTTGCTGTGGCGATTACGCCGCAGCCCGGCTCGAATCACATCGCCATCGCCGACGAATTCTACAAGCGAACCGAGCAGATCAAACGTGATCTGCCGCCGGACCTGCGATTCGACATCGCTCTGGATACAACCGCCA
This sequence comes from uncultured Ignavibacteria bacterium, assembly GCA_964576925.1. Lineage (GTDB taxonomy): Bacteria > Zixibacteria > MSB-5A5 > CAIYYT01 > CAIYYT01 > JADJGC01. The sequence continues at coordinate 671,758 of CAZNWJ010000001.1, forward strand.
ATATTCGCAAGGCGATCGTCGAAGTAGTCGAGACGATCTTGATCGCCTTTTTGCTGGTGTTGCTGGTGATCTTCGTCTTCCTGCGCCACTGGCGCACAACTATTATCCCAATGCTGGCAATTCCGATATCGCTCATCGGCGCCTTCTTCATCATGTACATCGCCAATTTCTCGATAAACATTCTGACCCTGCTCGGCATCGTTCTTTCGACCGGCATCGTTGTTGATGATGCCATTGTGGTGCTCGAGAACATTTACGGAAAGATCGAGAAAGGCATGAACCCGATCGAAGCCGGTCATCGCGGTGCGAAAGAAATCTACTTCGCGATCATCTCGACGACCATCACGCTGGCTGCCGTGTTCCTGCCGATCATTTTCCTGCAGGGTCTCACCGGGCGTCTCTTTCGCGAATTCGGTATCGTCGTTGCCGGCTCCGTCCTGATCTCCGCTTTCGTATCCCTCACGCTGACGCCTATGCTGAGCGCGCGTACTTTGCACAAGAGCGCCCACGAGAATAAGCTCTTCGAGCTCAGCGAACGCTGGTTCAATCAGCTCGCAGCCTTCTATCAGAACTCGCTGCGCTGGTTCGTGCAGCGGCGCGTTCTGGCGTTGGCCATTATGGCCGTCTCCGTGGCACTCATCTTCATCTTTGGACGCTTGATCCCCTCGGAGTTAGCTCCCCTTGAAGACAAGAGCCGGCTCGTGATCAACGCGACCGGGCCGGAGGGCACGTCTTACGAAGCGATGTACGACTACCTCGGCAAGGTGATTGCCCTTGTTGACACGCTCCCGGAGAAATCCGTGCTGATGTCGGTGACGGCACCGGGCTTTGGATCGTCCTCGGCAGTCAATTCGGGATTTGTCCGCGTGAACCTGAAGCCTCCGGACGAACGGACTCGCTCGCAACAGGAACTGGCTAATATTCTGACCAGTCAACTTCGCCAGTACTCGTTTGCCCGCGCCTTTGTGACTCAAGAGCAAACGATCAATGCCGGTCGTGGCCGCGGGTTGCCGGTAGAATACGTCATCCAAGCTCCTACCTTCGACAAACTCAAAGAGGTCATTCCGGAATTCATGGAAAAGGCGCAGGCCGATCCTGCGTTCTCCGTCGTTGATCTGAATCTCAAATTCAATAAACCGGAATTGACCATCGAGATCGACCGCGATCGCGCACGCGCACTCGGCGTGACCGTTCGCGACATCGCTGAGACGCTGCAGCTTTACTTCTCAGGTCAACGCTATGGATTCTTCATCTTCAACGGCAAGCAATACTCCGTGATCGCCCAGGCCAACCGCACCAATCGCGATGAGCCGATCGACTTGAGTTCGATCTATGTTCGCAACAGCCGGCGCGAACTGATCCAGCTCGACAACGTGGTCACCATGTCGTACCGTTCGAGCCCGCCGCAGCTTTATCGCTACAATCGTTACGTTGCAGCGACCGTATCGGCCAACCCGGCTCCGGGTTACACGCTCGGCCAGGCGATCGCCGCTATGGACGAAATCAAGTCGTCGACCCTCGACGAGTCATTTACAACCAGTCTTGCGGGCGTCTCGAAGGAGTTCACGGAAAGTTCGAACACGCTGTTGTTCGCCTTTGTACTTGCGCTGGTGCTGGTATATCTGATTCTGTCGGCGCAGTTCGAGAGTTTTCGCGATCCGCTGATCATCATGTTCACTGTGCCTCTGGCGCTTGCCGGCGCGGTGCTGTCGCTCTGGTTGTTCGGCCAGACGATGAACATCTTCAGCCAAATCGGCATCATTGCGCTGGTGGGTATCGTCACCAAGAACGGCATCCTGATCGTCGAATTCGCAAATCAGCGACGCGACCAGGGGTTGTCGATTCGTGAAGCGGTCATCGATGCCGCCGCGCAACGCTTCCGTCCGATCCTGATGACCAGCCTGGCGACGGCCTTTGGTGTCTTGCCGATCGCTCTCGCACTCGGCGCTGCGGCCAAGAGCCGCGTCTCGATGGGAATTGTCATCATCGGCGGCTTGCTGTTCTCGCTTGGATTAACACTCTACGTCATCCCCGCCTTGTACACCTATCTTTCCACGCATCGTCGGCGCGAAGAGTTCGTTATTGAAGAGCGCGAAGGCGTTCTGAAGAATTGACGACAAACGTAACTGAGTATCAGTGGTTACGAAAGGACTCCTGGGCGGTGACAGTCTCTGTCACAGACACAACACATCGCTGCCATTGAAGTTGGTGTGACCCTTCCGATTTCAACTTGACCGACCACTTGACCGGGAAGTATTCTTCTCCCAGAAGAGCCGGGCCCCTCCAACAACTAAACACAGCGACGTTGTTCAACGTCAGATTAGAGTCGACCAAAATGACAGCGCCGCATCGCAGACTAAGGCGACGGCACGAAAGTCGGATCATGAGGCACTGCAGATTATGAGAAGCGGTTGGGCGATTCTGGCAATGCTGTTACTTTCCGTTTCAGCTGGCCTATTCGCTGAGGAACTCGACTCGCTCTTATTGTCTGACACCAAAGTCGATTCTTGGCTCTCAACCGTCAGCGGCGACAAGGCTGCGTACTGTGCGGAGATGTGTCGGTTATTCAGCATTGCTGATCCCAAATATTTCAAGAAAACGCTCAGCAAGAGTCCCGACCTGCGCCGTTTCCAGGATCGTGTCGACGACTGGATCAGGGACAATGCGGATCGATGGGTGGAGCTGCAGTCCCGTCTGGCATATTGTCGCCGACTCCAGGCAGCAGGCGCACTCGCGACTGCACTTACTTCATCGCAACGCGATATTCGTTGGGATTTGTTCCTGGCGAATGGCCCACCGATCCAAGCCAGAGTTCTCTCGATCAGAGATCAGGTCAATGCCTCCTGTTCGGTTTGGACGTTCACCTGGTTGCCTTCCGATTCGTTGCAGCCTTCTCATGAGACTTCCTGTAAGTCGGAACCTGGAAAAGCCTACCCCACCGCAATAATCACTCCCGATCGCGAGGGATTTCTGTCGGCGTGTGTTATCGAGCCACTGGTGCACTCCGCCCACTTTCCCTCGCAATACGGCAGCGGCGAATTATGGTTCAGTGTCTGGGTGAGAGGCAACGAGCTCTCACGTCCGACTCTTGACCTGGCGCGTTTGCGAGTCGGTGTGGAATTGTTTGATGAAGGCCGGTCAAAGCTAATAGCTGTGGAAACCAGCTACTGCGATCTGCAATTGTTGCGCGGCGTCCTGGAAGCGACCGAACGCAGCAGCCGGCAATACATTCGCGCCATGGAGTATGTCGTCTTTCCTGAGATTGCCGGTGGGACTTACGAGGCACACGTCACCGTTACCGGGGCATCCGCTAACGATGGCGATTGCTGGTTGGATGTGTGTGTCGCCGAACAGGGCCGTATCAGCGATTTGTTGATTCTGCATTCGACTCCTTCGTCGACAGGGATGGAATTGCCAGGGATCGTGAGGCCTGTGCGCACCGGACTTTGCAACAACCCTGAAGCGGTCTTTGCGCCGGGAAGCACATTGTCGCTATATGCCGAGACCGTGCTGCCTAAGGGATCACGGAGTAGCTGCGATGCCTCGGTCACGCTGTTACCAATTCCTGAGGTGTCACGATCTCGCAAGTCGACTGTAGTGGTTGGAGAAGCCATTGCCACGGCAGACAGCCTCGATCGCCCCCTTGAAAATCGTGCTTTTCACTCGCTGCCTAAGTACGCACTCGACTCGCTTATGGGCGCAGGCCAAGTCCCCAACAATAGCATCGAAGTCTTTCATGGGAGATTTGACTTGGAGCAATCGAACGGCGCTCTTGAACTTTCCTGCCATTTGAGCCGCAAACTGAAAACGGGAAAGTATCTGCTCACCTTGACGGTCACTGACCCTAATCAGCAACGCTTCTACTTGCCCACGCGCCGTCTGATCCACATTGTCAAGCCAGGGTCGTTGCTGTCAAAGTCTTGAGCCTTCGAGACAAGCCTAATTACTGGTTCGAACCCCAGCGCTTCGGACCCCCACTGACAGTTTCTGTCACCGGCCAACCATTTGCCCCGCATGAACGTTTTGCGGTTGCCCAGCACATTTTTCTTGACAAAATCGCTATTCAATACTTTTTTCAATTAGACCTAAAAGGTAAACAAAACGATATCCGATAAGTACTCAAGTCCATCAAACTTGAAACAGCGTTGATCAGCAGTTGATCAGCCTGAGGGAGGAACATGACACGGCACGGCGTTGCGACCCTGAATTCGCTTGGGGTGAACTCTGCCCGCGCCGATAATTGTCATGGTGGAGATTCAGGATAGCCGCGAGTTAAGCTGTCATTACCGCGCAGGCGGGAATCCAGATCCGACTTCGACATTAACGAGGAAAGCCGGTAGCCCACCCGCAGCGCAGCGAAGGGTGGGGATTCGCTTGATTTCTGTATCGCTGATATAAACGAGACGTTAACGAGGAAAGCGTAACCATAAACAACGAGAAGAAACCATGATGCAGCGTCCTTTGAAAATCATCACCCTCCTGGTTCTCTGCGGGGTGATCGCTCTTTCCGCTGCGGCCTTTGGAGGCCAAGGCGCGACGACTGCTGCGAGTCCGGCGGCTGCAAAGGTAACCGCGCCGGCGACGGTGGAAACGGAAACTGCTGCGCCTCTGGGCTGGCTGACGAAGGCGCTGCGGATACAGTTGGGAATCTGGTTCGGAGTTCAAATTGATCCGCCCGTGACACGCGGCGGAAAACCGGCGGTAACTACTCCGGCGGAAGACGGGCCAGCCAAGAGCCAGACCGATCCGAACAATCCGAAGTTATGGCAAACATTGTCGGACAATGGCGGAGAAGGTGTCTACTAAAGATGACGAGAAGCTGCTCAGACATACTCCAGGGAATAAGTAGGGTCAACGCACTCAATGATGCGTCGGACTATATAGGTGCCAGTACCCTTCTGAATCAGCTTAGGCAGGAAGCGAGAGACTCCAAAGATACCTCAGTCTTGATTGAATTCTACTTTCAGAAGGCTCGAGTCCACTACCACATGGGTGACTATGGACGTGCTCTTCCAAGTATTCGCGCCGCTCTAAGGCTAAGCGATCTCTCAAGGGACCTAGTCTTCCACGGTAGACTCAAAAATCTGCTCGGGCTGATTCTTCAGCAGATGGGGCGTCTCAACGATGCAATCGAGGAGTACATGGAAGCGTATGCTTTTCGACGTAAGTTCAAGCAGTTCGTCGAAATTCCAGGATCGCTGATCAACCTGGGGTTAGCTCATTTTCTCCGCGGAAACCTTCGTGAAGCATTCGACCAACTCACACGAGCATATGAGTACGCCGTCACATATAAGAGGCATGACTTGGCCTTTATAGCGACGCTGAATCGAGTATCAGTATCCCTTCACCTAGGCGAACTGAAATTCTGTGCAAGCGAGTTAGAGGCCATTGAGAAGAACTCAAGACAAATGATAGAAGTAGCGAGGATTAGTTATCGAAAAGGCTATCTGGATCTGCTCAAATTGAATAGCTCCAGAGCCAATACGACATTGGCACGAGCAGCCAAAATCTTCAAAGCAAGACGTGATTTTCGCTATGTCGATATTTGCAGTGAATACCTCGGCCTCAACGAGTACTTCGCCGGCAATTACAAAAAAGCCAAAGAGTACTACCAGCAAGTGCTCGATATGCCGGAACCGACCGCCTCGGCAGTGGCTCAGACGCTGCGGATGCTGACCGATGTCCACATCGCCGAAGGCCACTGGTCGCTGGCGAAACAAACGGCCGCCAAAGCCGAAGTTGCGATAAACAAGATTTCCGAGCGGATCGAATTGGGTGCGCTGTGGCGTGCCTACGGCCATATCCACGCGCATGAAGGCAACCGCGATGAAGCGCGGGCGTTCTTCACCAAGTCGATCGAACTTCTGCGCCAACTGGGCGCCCGCTACGAACTGGCGCTGAGTCACTTCGATGCCGGCCGCTCACCGGTGTTTACGACTACCGAACGCGCCGAACATCTGCGCAGCGCGCGCACGCTGTTTGTCGATATGGATGTTCCCAAACGCGTCGTGCAGGTGGACGCGGTTATTGCGAAGCACGAAGCGGAATTTCCGGCAGAGACAATGACTGCCCGTCATTCCGACGTCCCTTCCGACCGTCATTCCCGCGCAATCAGTTCGCGTCGTTCCCGCGAAGGCGGGAATCCAGCCAAATTGAGCCTGACCCTGAAAGCACCTGCCGCCCCCACCATCATCGCCGTCTCCGAGTCGATGAAGCGCACTGTCGCGTTGTCGGACAAGGTCAAAGACAGCGACCTGACCATCCTGATCACCGGCGAAACGGGCACCGGCAAAGACCTGCTGGCGGAGTATATACACAGGACATCCATCCGCGCCGAAGGGCCGTTTATCATCACGAACTGTGCGACACTGCCGGAAGCGCTGGTTGAATCGGAGCTGTTCGGCTATCGCCGGGGAAGCTACTCCGGCGCTGCGGGCGACAAGCCGGGGCTGATCGAATCGGCGCAGGGCGGCACCTTTGTTTTCGACGAAATCGGCGAGATTCCCTTTGCGCTGCAGGCGAAATTGCTGCGCATCATCGACACCAAGATCATGCGCCGCCTCGGGGATGTCAGCGACACCAAAATCGACGCACGCTTCATCGCGCTCACCAACCGCAATCTTGAGGCAATGGTGCGCGACGGAAGTTTCCGCGCCGATCTTTACCACCGGCTCTGCCAATTGCCGCTTCATCTGCTGCCGCTGCGCGAACGTCAGGAGGATATCGTGCCCCTGGCGGCGTTGCTTCTCGACCGGAACGGTCTGCACGCTAACGGCGATACCCCGCAGTTGCTCGCCGCGATGCAGGCGGACCTGGTCGCCTACGAATGGCCGGGCAATGTCCGCGAACTGAATGCGATCATTATGCGCGTTGCCGCCATGCTGGATGAAAACGGCAACGGCGACCTGGTCAGACTTCTCAAGCAGCAGCTTGGCGCCCAGGATGCCGAGGGCAGCGAGCGGCGGCGTTTGTTCGAGGCGTTGCGCCGCCACGACGGCAACAAGAGCAAGGTCGCCGACGAACTCGGCCTGCCGCGAACGACTCTCAACTCCCAGCTCAAGAAATACAATCTCTGATCCTTCTGACGAAGTGACGAAACAGTGACGAAATCTTTTCGTCACCGGTTCAGACTATCTCCCAACAAGTTACACGACCACTGACGATGAATGACGAAGTGCCTTCGTCACCTTCACCGATTCACTCGCGCAATCTCACTTAGAGTCACAATATCCGCGCTTCCTCACGGACAAACTCTGACTGAACAACAACGACTTAGCAAACTCCGACTTTGCCTTCAGAGTTTGCATCCTAGTTGGCACGCGGATTGCAGTGAAAGGAAGTCAAGACGCGATACCTCATAACAAGGGGATCGTGAATCTGAAAGCGCAGACACAAACTTTGATGGACGGTTCGTGGCTCCTTTCGGAGTAACGTTGCAGACACCCCATTCATAGCGGGCGCGCCGAAAACGGTTTACGCTTTCCTCGAAGAGTAACCAATCCGCGCCCGCGGGTGGGGGCAGTAAGAACCGGTCCGACTGGACCAAGAGAGGATAAGGAGTAGAATGTATGAAAAAGACAGGGTCTATTTTTGCCATGATTGTCGCAGGAATTATCTTGATCTCGGGGTGTGATTCCTCCGACTCATCTGTTGGATGACGGGACAGATCCAACTAAACGGGAGAAATCCCTGACGGCAATCGATCATTCCAAGTCAATTGGAGAATTTGATCTCGGTGACCTAACTGTTCAATTGCTCACCATGCAATTCGATCGCCAATCGAGAACTTTGACAATAGGCTTGCGCGCCACAGAGTTGTCGGGAGCCAGCCAATTCCGATCACTTCGATTGTCCCAGGCCGAGAGCGACAGTTCTGTCACTTCAACTATCGAGTTACTTGATCCTAACCATCAACTCCTATTTGGATATTCTACAGAGATTCCCAGCGATAGTCTGTACTGGTCGCGAATCACGGAATATACGATTCAAGACGAGCTGTCGTGGACCCGCACACTTGGAACAAACTTCGTAAGCGAGAACTATCAGTTCAATAGTGAAGCCACTATCGGTCTATCGATGTCAAACGCGCTTTACTCAGCACTATTGGACGGCACCTTCGGTAGGTCTGACTCTCTGGTTGCAGAAGCTGAGAGTCTTTCGGCTCTTTTTGAGTCCTGGTATCCGACAGAACACTCATTGTCAGACAATCCGAGCAGACTATTGATGGCTCGGCTTATTGCATTGCCGCAGTTTCAATCATGGTTGGAACTACACTTCGCATCAGAGCTTGACAATGTTAGGTTTTCCAAAGACATTTCTCTCGAGGACGTATGCACAGTTGCGTGGGTGTGCGCCGCCATCAAGTGCAACCCAATACTCGCTGGAGGCCCACACAATCCGCTTTGCGTGCCCTGTGCAGGGATTGACCTTGCGTGCTCCATAGTTGGCGTTGTTAATTTCATTCGAAAATGGTTCTGAAATCACTGAAAGCGAGGTTGACTACAGTAATGGGACGAGATTTCCTGTCAATTCCGATTCTCTTACTTCTACTGACTGGCATTGTACTCATGTTCAGAGCATTGCGGTACCGTACTGATAAACATCCTCCAGTACCGTCGTTTAACCCTAAGGATTGGAGGCCTTTCTGGTATTGGAGAGATTGGTATACGCCACAAGGGTACCGACTGGCCTTGACCGGAGGGTTGCTTGTTACGCTTTCAGCGATTGTTTCACTTTTTACGATCTTCATCTGAAGACAGCCGTGTGCCGCTCAATCTCAAGGCTCTTTGAGCCCGAATACTGAACGACGGAATATACAAATATTCCGTCGTTCGAGTTGCGTCTGTGGATCACTTCCGGGTGTACCAAATGACCTGATCTCCTGGGTATCACAGCGTCGGACAGCGTTGAAGTTCGGAGTCTTTGATCAGGGCTCTAATTGCTAAAACGAAGTGACGAAACAGTGACGAAATCTTTTCGTCACCTGTTCAGATTATCCCCCAGCAACTTACACGACCACTGACGATGAGTGACGAAGTGCCTTCGTCACTTACATTGACTTTTCCGCGTTTTCTCCCCTCGAAACGCACCATGCGCACTTCCCCACGAACAAACTGTGACTGAATGACAACGACTTAGCAAACTTCGACCCCGCCTTCAGAGTTTGCATCGTAGTTGGCACGCGGGTTGCAGTGAGAGGAAGTCAAGACGCGATACCTCATAACAAAGGGATCGTGAATCTGAAAGCGCAGACACAAACTTTGATGGACGGTTCGTGGCTCCTTTCGGAGTAACGTTGCAGACACCCCATTCACAGCGGGCGCGCCGAAAACGGTTTACGCTTTCCTCGAAGAGTAACCAATCCCGCGCCCGCCAGTGGGGGAGAGAGTTGAGTATGAGTCTGAACTTAATGATACTTGGAGGTAGCCGGAGCCCGCCGTCATGGTTACTCAAACAGAAGAAGTCCATGTTGACACTCATTCAGATCAAAGCTTTATTCAGGAGACGAAACAATGATTAGACAAGTACTCAAGTCCTTCTATGGACTAGCAATGGCGCTCTTGCTGGCTGTGAACTTCGCTCTTCTTCCTGGCCCGGCTCTGTGCGAAGATGGCGAGATAGCGCAGGCGATTTTCATCCCAGTGAACATCAAGTGGGGAACGGCACACTACGACTCGACGACTGCCGCGAACTTCATCGGCTGCTGGGGCGAACCCAAAGATTGCCTGATGTTAGTGGGTGCCAACTGGGGCGTTTCGCTCACACCAGACGGCTTCCACGCGAACGGCAATTAGCAAGTAACGGCAAAAGAAGCGAGCGAGAATTCCGGGTTCTCGCTCTCTCTAAAGCATAAGTCTGGAGGATTCTGGTGTACACACGATTCATCACAATTGCAGCTTTCCTGCTGGCTGTAGCAAATGTCGTCCTCTTGTCGAGGTACTTCAGCACCTCGGCTTTCACGAAAGAAGCAGAGTCGACGATTGATTCGTCGTATGTAATGTATCAAGAAGGTGTCGCCTTGGATGCCAGGGGCATCTATACCTATCCGGGTTTTGGCTGGTGCTTTCCGGCAATTGATGAGGACAGTTTTCCTAAGAAGTCTCCGCTGACCCTGGCTGTGTTCTTGTCTGCAGAGTCCAGTTGCCCACTGCGGACGAGTGAGATAGAAGTCTACAGGAGACTTTTGCCTCAATTCAGCGAGCGGGGCCAACGGATCATTGCGGTCGCGAATCGTTCCGATTCGGCTGTGATTGCCGATTCCATGGCTTCGTGGCGTTTGGATATTCCGTTGTACTTGCGCGAGTCGTCACCCCTCGCTGCGAGTTTAACTTTCGAGCAAATGGGAATCGCATCTGCCAACATGCCGTTCAAAGTCTTGTTCGATTCGACGCAAACCGCCATCTACATGCGTGGATCCAACAACTCGCCAGGGAGTCAAGCAGATTTCGAGCGGGCGATGTGCAGACTCAGTGAGTTTGTTCACAAAGGTGTACTTTGAAGCTTTTCACTAGTCGATCAAAGCTCTCCCGCTCTCACAGTTAGGTCAGTAGCTTTCCGATCGATCAATATCAGATCTTCTTCAGCGCTATCACCGTCATGTCGTCCGTTGCATCCAGTTTGCCGGCGAAAGAAATGACCTGCTCGATGAGTCCGTTAACAAGCTGCTGCGGTTCCTGGCTGCGATGCGAAGATAGAAACGACATCAGCCGCTCCTCGGCAAACATCTCTCCTGTATCGTCCTCACACTCAACGACGCCGTCAGTGTATAGGATAAGTAGATCTCCCGAGCGAAGCGTGCATTCGCCTTCGCTGTAGTCAAACTGAGGATGAACTCCCAGAATGCCCCCGGTGGACTCCAGTTCTTCAACCTTGCCATTCACGCGCACTATCAGAGGCGGACAATGACCGGCATTGGCGTAGACGAGCCGGACATCAGGTTGAGTGCCGGCCGCAATCCCGAGGCAGACGAGCGAAACGAATTTGGTTATCGGGACATTGCGGCAAAGCCAGCTATTGAGCCGAGCGACCAGCTGTGCCGGCGAGGAAATCTCCTCAGAGAGGATCCGGAGCGCGCCCTGGACATTGGACATCAACAACGCCGCCGGAATCCCCTTGCCCATCGCGTCGGCGATCACAATGCGCGACATTCCACTCTCCGTACGGCTGAGAAAGTCGTAGTAATCGCCGCCAACATAACGCGCCGCCAACGACCGAACAGCGATCTCGAAACCCTCGATGTGCGACACTGATTGCGGCAACAACGCGCGATGGATTTTGCTGGCAAGGTACAGTTCTTGCTCCAGCTGCTCTTTTTCTTTCGCGCTGATGCACCCCAGGCAAACCTGCGTAACCGGCTGGATTTCCAGCCGATGGAGCTCAATCGGATCGTGGCATTCCCGGCAGAGTCCGTAGGCCCCCTCTTCGACCTTTTGCAGAGCCTCTACGATCTGTCCTAACAACCGCCGAGCCTTTTGCAGCTCAGTCTCAGGCAACCCGCTTGCAGTCTCCAGCCAGCTGTTGATATTGTGTCTTCGTTCGATCAGCAGCTCGCGAAAGTGTACTAACTCAGCTTGCGTCATCTACCCTCCCTGAGTGACATCTCACTTAATGCTACGGCCGTGCAAGTCTCAAAGCCATCACTTTCGTACCCTCAATGCGCCGGACACCGGCAACCAGGCACCGGCGGTGTGCGGGATACCCTGTTCCCAAATTCATTGACACAAGTCCTCAAATTACTTAATCTTACATGCTATTAGGGGTTTCTTGACCGTGCCGTACGGGTGCCCCTATGGGTCTATCTTGGAAGGCAAAATCTCTATTTGGAAAGGATAATATGAAGCTCAACAGCCGCGAGCAGGACGGCGTGGTCGTCCTCGAACCCAAGGGCAAGATCATGGGTGGCCCTGATGCCACCGCTCTCAAGGAATCGATCCGCGACTATGTCAATGCTGACAAGAAGCGCGTCGTGATCGACTTGAAGGAAGTCGACTGGATGAATTCGACCGGCCTTGGAATCATGATTTCCTGCCTCAAGACGGTCAAGGAGTCGGGCGGCGAATTGCGCCTCTCCAATGTCACCGACAAGATCAAGTCGTTGCTGACGATCACCAAGCTGGTGACGGTTTTCGACACTTACGATTCCACTGACGAAGCGATTTCGGCCTCCAAGTAAGCCGGCATTGGGCCCGAACGAGGATGGAACGACCCGAAATCCATGAATCCAAGATTATCATTCCGTCCGATCAAACCCTGATCGGCGAAGTTGATGATTTTGTCGAATCGCGATTGCGCGCCCGCAATGTTGATGATTCAATCATCGCCGACATTGCCATCTGCGCCACCGAAATCGTCAACAACGGCATTATCCACGGCAACAAGGACAATCGTGACAAAACCGTCACCCTGGAGATGATCTTCGGGGATGGCGAAGTCACTGTCACGATTACCGATCAAGGGGATTTTTTCGATCCCGGTGCGGTTGAAAACCCGGTAGACGACAGAAACCTGATGCGAGAGGTCGGACGCGGGATTTTCATCGTCCGCAACCTGATGGATCGCGTTGAGATCAGTCCGGCGGATGGCGGTGGCACGATGGTGACTCTGGTGAAGAAGCTCACCTGATCCCGTTCTCGGGAGGGGAATTGAATCTGGAACTGGCTATCGGCGTCATTTATCTGGCGTGCGCAGCCCTGCTCTTCATAATCTCCGTACTTGTTTTTCGAGAGGACTCGCGAAAGCGGATCAATCGCGTGACCGCGATGATGTTCGCGTTCGCCGGTTTCGGACCCCTCTTTTACGGATTCGGCATTTTCATCGGCGACGCCGTTGCTTCACGTAGTCCGGTATATAATCTCGTTTACATTTGGGAGCTCTTCTTCCCCCAGCTCGTGTTCTTCGCCTTGGTATTTCCCAGCGAAGTCCGCTCGTACAAGCGCTTCCCGCGGCTAAAGTACATCATCTTCGTTCCTCACCTCTTCCATCTGGTCCTGACCACGGTCTTTGCCGATCCGGACAAACTCGTCAAGCTTGTCGATCCCAAGCGTTTCGGTACCATGGGGAAGGCGATCTTCGAACCGCTCGAACCGATCGCGATCGTGCTGGCGACATTCTTCTCGTGGCTGCTTGACTCGCATATCAAGCTCTTCTCGATCGTCAACTTCGTCTACGTGATCATCGCAGCCATCATCCTCTACTATGCCACCAAGCGGGTTACCACTGCACAACTGGTGACTCAGGTGCGGGTCGTTATCTCCGGCATCATTGCCGCGCTTACGATGTATGTCATCGCCTTCATTTTGCCCGCCATCGGAGTCATGGACCTGTCCCTGGCCTGGCAGAATGTCTTCACGCTGCTGGCCCTCATCATCGGCGGCGGCGCCATCGTCTGGGCGATCGTCAAGTATCGGTTTATGGATGTGCGCCTGATCGTTCGTCAGTCGTTGGTCTATACTCTTTCGTCTGCCCTGGTGGTCGGAGCCTACGTGCTTATGATCCGGCAATTTGAAGATGTCGTGAAATACTTCTTCGGATTCGACGTGCCCGGTTTGGACATCATCTTCATCATTGTGGCGCTCATATTGTTCCAGCCGGTCATGAGCCAGATCGATGAATTGATCCGCCGCTTCTTCATCCGTGACAAGTCGGATTTTCGCAATATCTCGCAGACGTTCAGCCGCAAGGTCGCTTCGGTTTTCAATCTCGACGAAGTTTTTACGCTGGCCCACGACGTCTTGAAAGACCAGTTACTAATCGAGCATGTCTTCATTTTTGTCCGCGACCACAAGGCGGGTGCTCTCAGTCCCGTTAAGACAGGCTTGGTGCTGGACTGCCCTGATCTGGATGTCGGCCCGACGCTGCAGCACGAACTCGCACGCCGCAGCGGTGTCAATAATATCGATGAACTTCTCGGCGCCTTTCGTGACTCGGAGTTTCTCCAGACCCTGGCCCAGCGTCGCGTACGTTTCATTGCCCCGCTGGTATCGGGAGAAGAACTCCTGGGTTGCCTCGCCATCTCGGATAAAGTCTCCGGCTACCGGCTGAATTACGAGGACGTCACTACTATCTCGACAATGGCTGATCAACTCTCGTTGGCGATCAACACCTCGCGGCTTTATCGAGAATCGATCGAGAAGCAACGGCTGGAAGAAGAGATGAACTTTGCGCGCGCCATCCAGTTGGAATTGCTTCCCAAGACTTTTCCCGCCGGTGACACTTACCACTTCGCCGCTTTCTCCGATCCCTCACTGGAGGTGGGGGGAGACTACTTCGACTTCATCCACACGAGCCGCGGTACCGTGATCGTTGTCATCGCGGATGCTTCCGGCAAAGGAATGCCTGCAGCGCTGTTGGTCAGCCAGATCCAGGCTGCCATTCGCACGGAGATAAAGCACAATACCCCGCTGCGACAGATGCTGATAAACGTCAATGAGTTGCTGCAACAAGAGGTGCTGGGCGACAAATTCGCGACCCTGTTCCTTGCCGAGTTTGATCCCGGCAATCGGACCCTTAGGTATTCAAATGCCGGCCACAATTATCCGATCATTATCTCAGAAGACGCCTCTGAGACCGAGCTTGACCAGGGCGGCCTTCTGTTGGGTGCGTTCCATGGCGTCGACTATGAAGAAGGCGTCGTCCAGTTGAAGCCGACCGACATCCTCTTCATCTATACCGATGGACTTAATGAAGCGTATAACGGCGAAGACGAGCAGTACGGAGAGGATCGTGCCGTTGCCGTGATCAAGAAACACCGGCATCTGCCGGCAGCGGAAATCCAGCAGTATATCATCGAAGATGTCCGCAATTTTACGGCGCCAAAGCCTTTGCAGGACGACATGACACTCATCCTTCTGAAGGTGCATTAACATGCAGACCAAGGACCCGATTTCGAGTTTCCGCTTCTGCCCCAAGTGCAGCACCGAATTGGCGCTGGAGCCTTACAATCACCGCCGCCGCCGCCTCTGTAAGAAATGTGGGTTTGTTGATTTTCACAATCCGGTGCCCGCTGCCGGCGCCATTGTTGTCCAGGATGGCAAACTCCTGCTGGTGGAACGGGCGGAGGATCCGTACAAGGGCGATTGGTGCATTCCTGCCGGCTACATGGAGTGGGATGAATCGCCACGGCGCTGCGCCGAACGGGAGTTGAAGGAGGAAACCGGCCTCGAGATCCGTGCCGGCGAGGTCTTCGAAGTCTATTCCGGAACCGATGACCCACGCACAAATGCCATCTTGATTCTGTATTTCTGCGAAGTAGTGGGAGGACAGGCTGCTGCGGGGGATGACGCTTCAGATCTGCGCTTTTGCTCACTATCGGAGATTCCGTCGAATATCGCTTTCGAGGCACACCGCCAGGCAATCGCCGATCTCCAGAGACGATTTCCGAACCTCTTGCGTTAACAGGGACAAATCGCGAGTTTAGTCGCCATGTCACGATCTTTCCTTGCTGCGCTCATGATTCTGCTCTGCAGCGGTTGTCTCAA
Organism: uncultured Ignavibacteria bacterium; assembly: GCA_964576925.1. GTDB lineage: Bacteria > Zixibacteria > MSB-5A5 > CAIYYT01 > CAIYYT01 > JADJGC01. The sequence continues at coordinate 687,234 of CAZNWJ010000001.1, forward strand.
GGCCGCTGGACAGCCACCGGTATTCATCGTTTTTGAGCGCGATCAGTGCTCGATCATCGTTGATACCGGCAGCACTGCTGTTGGCGTCGACTTTCGTTTTGAAGAAATCGAGAACGGCGACGCCAAAATTCTCCTGCGCGGACGGCCATTGATCTCGGGTGAAAGCTTGTTTGTCGCCGATCGCGCGGTCGGGTTGCGGCAGATGCGTATCGAAGAGGCCATCCAGATCGAGGGAAAGTACCGCGTCGTCTTGGTCGAGGCAGAGGAAACGACTTCCTCGCGTCGCAGTCGTGCGCCCGCCGATCGCTTCGCTGCCTTCGAACGTCTCACTATCGGTTCAGGCGAGTTCGTTCGCGGCAATGTCCTGTGTATTGGTGGGTTGATCGAGTCGAACGGTGAGATCAATGGCCAGGTCGTCGCGCTCTTCGGCGATATTGAATTGAAAGAGACGGCTACCTGCCATCGGGACGTTTTTGCCATCGGCGGTCGCCTGGAACGCCATTCCAAGAGCCGGATCTATGGGGCCTTTCAATCTACTGAATCTTGGAAACGCAGTGATATCTTCCGTCGCCGCAAGAGGCTCTATGGGCACCGTCCGGTCGAGTGGATGAAACGTCTTTCTTATGATCGTGTCGATGGCCTTAGCCTAACCGGTGGTATTGCTTTCCAGTCGGAAGAGAATGCCATGCCGCGCTTCTTCGCTGAAGTCGGTTACGGCCTCAGTTCCGAAGAGTGGAAGTATCGCCTGGGTTTTGAGCACCGCCTGTTTGATTATCATCAACTGGTCTATGGCGGTGCTGTCCATCGTCTGACTCAAACGGCTGATGACTGGATGTGCGGGCAGGATGAGAATTCGGTCTATGCGCTGCTTTTCAAACAGGATTTCCGCGATTATTACCAGGGGGAAGGGGCCGAGCTGTTTGTGGAACAACAGGTTAACACGCGGCACCGTTTCCGTGTCAGCTATATTGTAGAAGAGCTGGATTCACTTCCGGCAAAGCCTCGGCTCTGGTCGCTGTTTGGACCGGCAAGCTTCCGTTCAAACTTCTCTTCAATTCCGGCCCCGGAACGTGCTGAATTGCTCAAAGCTTATGCCGGTAACGGAGCCGAGCTGAGTTTGCGTTATGAGTTCACCACGATTCCGGAACAGCTTCGTCCGCCCATCAGCGGCTGGTGGGCTCAGGTTGCCTTTCAGCATTCTTCCAAGTCGCTTGCTTCGGACTTTTCTTTCGATCGCTGGCGGCTGGAACTGCGTCGCTACCAGGAATTAACGCGCTACCTGAGCGTAAACAGCCGGGCGATCTACGGCCGCGTTAGCGGTTCTCCGCCGTCGCACCGGCTCTTCTATCTCGGCGGAATTCGCACGCTCAGGGCACACGACCCGAAGGAGTTCTTTGGGCGGCACATGATGCTGCTCAATCTCGAGTATCTGATCAATCCTGAGGTCACCGTTCTCGATTTCGGCGTCCTGTTCGATATCGGGACAACCGCCGACCAGAGCGATATCCTCAGCCGGGGGCAGTGGCACGGAGATTTCGGCCTGGCGGCGATCGTTGGCGAATTTCTAAGGATCGAGCTTACCTTACCCTTCAATGGGTCTTCCGAAAAATTGCGTCCCAGCGTGCTCATCAGCCGGAGCTTCTAAATCTCTGTCGCCGGCTTCAGGACTTCGGCTCGCTCGCTGCCCTGCGTTTGGCTCCCGGGGTTTCAATTCGAAACAGCCCAGACTGTATCGAAACGCCATGTATCCTCGCATCTGAATGACCGTAAATGCTTTCCACGGGACGCCACCGGCTTAACTAATCGCTGATTCCGCCGATACCTAACATGAAGACATTGACTGGCAATGTGGCTGTAGTCTTTTGAGGGAAGCGTATGCCGTTTAACAAGGACAGCAAGGGACTGGAGAGAACGGACAAGTTCATTCTTCCAGTAGACCGCGAATTCGGATCGCAAGATCCTCTGGAAAGTGCCGACGATTTGCTGTCGCGCGGCGCCAAGTCCATAGATCAGATTCTCAAGTCGCGGCCGAGCTTGGCAACCGAGAAATCGAACAGCGCAGAGATCGCCAACTACAAGACGCTTCTGGAGGTCGCCGTTGCCGTGAACAGTACGCTGGTGACCGATGACATTCTTCAAATCGTCATGAAGCGCGCGATCGAGTTATTGAAAGCCGAACGCGGTTTCTTGATGCTACTCGACGACAACAATCAGCTGCAGTTCCGCACGGTTTACAACCTGTGCAAGGAAGAACTGATGCAGGAGGACTTCAAGTACTCCGGAACCGTCGCCAATCGTGTCGCCAACAGCGGCGTTGCAGAATATACGTCCGATGCCCAAAATGACGAGCGTTTCTCCAAACAGGAGTCGATTCGCAGCCTCAATCTCCGCTCGATCGTCTGTGTCCCCCTCAAGATCCAGGACAAAGTCATTGGTGTTATCTATCTCGACAGCTCCAGCGAAGGCCGGCTGTTTTTTGAAAGTGACCTTTACCTGTTTGAGCTGTTCGCCACACAAGCCGCGATAGCGATCAACAACTCCCGGCTGTATGAACGAATCCTCCGGCTCAAGCGCTTTAACGAAAACATCGTCTCAAATACTCCCGTCGGCTTGGTTGTCGTCAATGGCACTTTTGAGATCTTGACGATGAACGCTTCTGCCGAGCGGATTTTCGGTCAACAATCGAGCCCCAATGCCGGCTTGGACGCTCTGCTCGACAGCGCCAACATCGCCCGTTGGGAGCAGGCCATGAAGAACGTGCTTGAATCGGGCACGCCCGAAAATCTCCCCCGGTGCTACCTGACGATTGGCGAGGAAGAAAAAGTCGTTTCGGCCAAATTTTCGCCGCTGGAAGATACCGACTCCAATGGTCGCGGGTTGATCATCGCCATCGAAGACATTACCGAGAAGACCATTCTCGAAAACTACGTAACGATATCCGAGAAGCTGATTGCCAAAGGTGAAATGGCCGCGTCGATCGGACACGAATTGAACAATTTCCTGGCCATCATCTCCAACAACGCCGAACTGTTGCAGATTCGCCTCCAGAAAAACGAGATGGACAAGGCAGAACGCTCGGTGCAGGCGATTCTCGACAACATCGGAAAGATCAAGCGCTTCACCGACAACTTGATGGATCTTTCGAAGCTCGACCAGGAACTGGTCAGTTACAATCTCAATCATCTGATCGACGACCTGCTGTTCACTATCAAATCCCAGCAGCGCTTCAAGAAGGTTGGGTTTGTCGTGCGGATGAGCCCCGAGATTCCCGAGATCGAAATCGACGTCGGCCAGATTCAGCAGGTTTTTCTCAACCTGCTCTACAACGCCGCCGACGCGCTCGACGGCAGCGGCGGCAAGTCGGAGATCGTCTTGACGACCCGGCGCGAAGGGGCCAGTGTGGTTGCTACCGTGCGCGATAGCGGTTGCGGGATTCCGCTCGAAAATCTCGAGAAGATCTTTGAGCCCCACTTCTCAACCAAGCAGCACGGCCATGGACTGGGCCTGTCAAACTGCAAGCGCATCGTCGAGAATCACGGCGGCCAGATCTCGGTTGTAAGCAAGCCGGGCGAATATACGGAGTTCAAGATAGTATTACCGATTAATCGGTGACGCACGTTCGTTTATGGAGCCCAGGTTTCCCGCTTTCATACAGCTAACCGGGGCGAAGAAAATCGGCGCAGGGGGTAGTGGTCTCGTCTACGCTGCCAGGCACCCCCATTGGGGCGAGGTTGCCGTTAAGGTTGCTAACGACACGTCCGAGGAGAACCGTCAGCTCTTCGTATCCGAATACACGCTGTTGCGTAGTCTACAGCATCGGGCCATTCTGCGCGCCTTCGCGTTCTTCACCATCGCCGAACAACAATCCGCAATCGTCACTCAGTTCTGCGCCCTCGGGGATCTCTATGCTTTCGCCGATCAAGAGCCGCTCGCACAACGCTTCTCCTTGCTGGGCGGGATTCTTGCAGCGCTCGATTATTTGCACGCCCTCGGGATCGTTCACCGCGACCTTAAGGGTGAGAACATTCTGGTCCACGCCGCGGAGGGACCCAAGTTAAGCGACCTGGGACTGGCCGCGTCGCGACATGCCGGTAATCGTGAGCGTGGGGGCACTCTCGAGTACATGGCGCCGGAGATCATCGACAATCGCGGAGCGCGCATCGAGTCCGATATCTATTCTCTCGGTGTGATCCTCTATCGCCTTGCCACCGGCAAGCTTCCTTTTGCTGCGGATGATCCTCTCCAGGTGATTGCTCAAAAGCAGACGTTTTCGGAGCAGCAGACGACCGGGCTGGAGTCAGCGGTTTCGCCGCGCTTTGCCCGCCTGATTCAGCAGTGCCTGGCGCCCAATCCGGAGGATCGGCCCAAGGCGATCCGCGACGTCGCCGAAAGTCTTGCTCTTGATCGGCTCCTCGACCGCAACGACTGTGACATCCGGCCTGTAACCGGCTTCCTGCACCACCACTTCTACAGCTACCTATCCGGCTTCTGCCGGCAGGAACTGAATAGAACCAGCGGTGAAGTCACGATCGTGCATCATCACCAGGAACCCGGAGCCGGGTTTACTGAAGTCATCAGTGATTATTTTTGTCTGGCCGGTTTCAATCTTCTGTCCAGTTCAAAGGATGAATTGAACTTCGCACGGGCTGACGACAATCTCCGAATATGCCTGACGGGGGAACTCAAGACAAACCCCGGACTTGAATTGGGTGAGATCGACGATTTCGCGCTCGAGGCTATCCTCGGCAAGATCTTCACCAGGGAAATCGAACCCCTCACTTTTCAAAAAATCAAGCGATTGACAAACGGTAATCTCGCGCTGACGCGGCTCGTGCTGCTTGACTGGGAAAGCCGCGGCTGGATCGACATCAAAAGCGCCAGGCTTAACTGCGATCCGGTCCAGTTATTCACCTATCAACCGAATCCTGCCTACCTTGAGCGCGTTGCGGAGATGCTTCCGCCAGGGCTCCGACTCGATAGTCCGACCGAGCTGCTGATTGCCGCCGACCCCGGATTGTACCCGTTGGATCAACTGATTGACTTTGGGAAACTCACCGGGTCCGATCTCGAACTTAACATCAAGCGGGGTTGGGTCGACGACAAGACTCATCAAACGCGCCGCGGCTACTTCAGCGAGTACATCTACCGCACGGCTTCATCCGAGTTGCGGCGTCTCTATCACCTTGACTGGATCAAGATCATTCAAGACTCCGATGAACTGGAGCCGTCTATACGCGAGCGGCTCCTGTTTCATCACTTCGCCGGCGCCGGTGACGACACGAACGCCGTCGTTGCCGCGGTTGCGCTGGCACGAATTCTCCAGCGTGAGCAGCAGACCGAAGAAGCAATCGCGCTGCTACTGCAGGCGCGATCCCTTTCCGGCGCTACCCGGGACCTGGCTCGCTACGTTGAGCTTCTTATCTTGCAGGCTGATCTCCACAAAGCGGTTGGCGATCTCAATCGGGCCTTGTCCTGTTACAGCGCCGTGATTCGCTACGGCCGTCGCATCAACGACCGCGCAGCCGTGGCCAACGCTTTCAAGCGGCTCGGCGATATCTACAAGGGTAAGCGCGACTACCGGCGGGGGAGTCGTGCCCTCGACCACGCCGTCAGGTACTTCGGAGAAATCGGCGATGAACTCGAGCTCTCCCACTGCTTCAACAACATCGGCAATATCTGTTGGATCGCCGGCGATCTTGAAGGTGCTGAAGTCAATTATGAGACGGCACTCGAGGTCCAGAAGCGCCTGGGAGCTCTCAAGGACACCGCCTCGACGCTTAATAATCTGGGTACGGTCAAGTACCTGCGCGGTCAGTTCGATGAAGGCATTCGCCTGTACAAAGAGTCGGTTGAGATCAAGAAGGAGATCAACGATCTGCCGGAACTGGCCCGCACCTACAACAACCTGTCGGCTGCCTACTTCGAGCAGGACGAACTCCATCTTTCGCAAGAGTACTTAAAGCAGGCTTTCGATATCAATCGTCGACTGGGTGCGGAAGACGAGTTGATGTACAATTTCGAGAATTTCTGTGAAATCGAAATGCGGCGCGGCAATTACACTGAAACGCGCAGTTGGGCGATTGAGGGCCTCAAGAGAGCCAAGCGGGATGCACACGCCTCCAGGGGCATTCTCATCTGCCACTTGGCCAACGTGGCAATCTTGCAGGGGCGTTACGACAAGGCGGCTTCGCTGATCGCCGCCGCTCGTTCGCGCGAACAGCAGATTACCGACCTGATGCTTACGGTAATCCTGTCCGTAATCACCGGTGATTATCACCGAGTGCTGCTTGATCCGGTGCCGGCGCTTGAAGCGTACTCCGTCGCAATTGAACACGGACGCAAACTGAGTTATGCGCGTAGCGTAGCGGCCTGCCTGATTCGCCGGGCACAGGTGGAAATGGTGATCGCCCGCCCGGAGCCGGAAATCGCTGCAACTCTCGCCGAGGCGGAGCAGGTGCTGTCCGGTGTTTCGGTCAAGCGTGAGAAACTCGAGCTGCTCCTCGAAACCGCCGCGTTTCATCTGGTTAGCGACCGGCTGGAAGCTTGCGAAGAAACGATTGGCCGCGCTGTCGCCTTTGCTGATTTTGACGGTGCCGCCGTACTGCGAGCCCGTCTCTCCTTGTTGCGCGGTCGCTTTGAGTTGAATCGCGGAAACACTGCCAAAGCACTCACCCTCTTGAACGATGCGGTGACGGGAGCGAAAACACTCGGAACGCCGGAGTCAGTCTGGCCGAGTCTGATGGCCCTGGGAGATTGTTATCGCGCAAAACACGATTTTGAAAAGGCTCTCAAGTGCTTTATCGAAGCCTTCAGCATTATTCGCGAGTCGGCGCAGTATATCCCGCAGAGAGCGCTCCGAACGCGCTACCTCTCCGATCCGTCAAAGCGCGCGCTGGCTGAACGTTTGGAGGAGATGTCAGCCCTGGTGGCATAAAAAAGAAGGACCGCGTTGCGGCGGTCCTCCTCGTTAAACCGGTTAGGTGAGTTGAAGTCTACTGACCACCCTGGCTGAAACCAACTGGGGCGACTTTCTCCTCCAACACCTCAATGATGAGATTGTACAAAGCCGTCACCTCCTCCTATGAGCTAAGGGAACCGGTTACCACGACGCCGACATACGTCGGCGGTTTCTTTATCCATCAGGCGCTAGCCCGATATACCTGACTCTGGCCTTACCCTCTACATCCCTGTAGACGACAACCTGTTAATGTCGAATCCCTAATTCGCTTGGTAAAGTATACGTCTGAACTCCATGTATGTCAAAGAATTTTTGGAGATCAGCCCATCATAGGTTCACTTCGTTTGCAGCCCTCAACATGTAGTGGTAGCTCGTCAGAGTCTGCCACAAGATGTTGTGTCAGAGTCGGATTTCAAAAAACGACTCTGACGGCCACTTGCAGGTCTGCTGAATCAAACTCTGAAGGATGCTTCCAACATCACTAACTGCTGCCGAGCCGATTCATCTTGACGCCGAGCCATGCGCGCCTATATTCTGGAGAAATTGGTATCTTTTTTGTGAGGATTTGAAGTATGACAATTAGCTCGCAGGCCCTCAACTTCTTGACAGCCGGCATCCAGGCCGAAATCGCCGCTTACGTGTTCTATCGAGTCGGGGCGGAGAAAATCAGCGATAACGACGTCAAGCAGACCATGCTGCATTTTGCCGGCGAGGAACGGAAACACTTCCTGACCCTCGAGCACCAATACGACCAGCACGTGCGTTCGGAGAAGTGGGTCACGTATCGCGATATCATGAATAAAGATGGCCTGCCGATTATTGATGAATCGATGGGTGAAAAGCACGTGAAGCGCATCGCGGCGGTCAAGGCTGCCAAGTCGAAGCAGGAAATCCTCGAGATCGCGCTGCAACTTGAGAAGGAAGCTTTCGAGATGTACTCCGAGGCGGCCAAGGTTGCTACCGAGGCGGATATCAAAAAAACGTTTGAGTACCTCACCCAGTTCGAGATGGGGCACATTCGCAACGTCGAATCGATGATTGCGGGGGCTTAGAAACTGATGTGGTTCTTGCCGCGGTGTTTTGAGCGGTAGAGATTGTCGTCAGCGCGTGCGAGCAGTTCAGCCGGGGTGCGGATTTCGTCCGTGAGGGTGGCTACCCCCATGCTGACCGAAAAATCAAGTTTGCGGCTCTGGTAAACGTAGCTCCACTTGCCGATCAGCTGCGCCAGGCGTTGTGCCATCAGCACGGTGTTGTTTAAGTCAGTCTCCGGACACAGGATTAGAAACTCGTCTCCGCCAAGCCGGCCATAGAAATCTTGCTGCCGTACATTCTGGCTGATCAGGCGGCTGCTCTCGATCAGGAGCTGATCTCCGGCAAGGTGTCCAAACGAATCATTGATCTGCTTGAAGTGATCGACGTCGTAGCTCACAATGGTTAGCGGCCGAAGGTAACGCCGCGAGCGCGCAAACTCCGATTCCAGCCGACTGAGAATATGCTGTCGATTGAAGATACCCGTCAGAAAATCGGTCGTTGCCAGCGCGTACATCTGCCCGAAGAATCGGTTTTCGATCGTGTTCGAGCGAATGAATTTGAACAAGACGCGGCCGATCAGGATCAAATCGCCGTCGCGCAGCACCGTCTCGGTAATGCGCCGTGAATTGACAATGGTCCCATTCGTCGATTCCAGATCCCGCAACCAAATCTCATTATCCCGCTCGATGATTTCGGCGTGCTGACGACTGACATTGTCATCGTCAATCGGGATCTCGCAGGTTGACATGCGACCAATGCGAAGCGGCGCCTCTCCGACCAGATAGCTCATACCCAGCAGCGAGCCGTGCATTACTACGAGCATCGGTTGCGCGCGTTGATCCTCCAGCGATTCAGCGACCGCCGGAATGTCCAGTCGCGTTGATGTGTTTTCCAATTGACTGTTCATTGATTCAGACTTACATCACGACCTCTTACAGCCGTCTATTAATGTCTTCGGCAGTACTGCCCAGCGCTTTAGACCGATCAGGTCGCGCCGGGGGCCGTTGTTTCAGACTAAAACAAAAAGCCCCGGCGATGAAACCGGGGCTTTCAAGAGGCAAGATAGGAACTACTGACTCTTAAGTTTGAATTTGACCTCGTACGACACCCATAGCATTACCGGCTGCTTGTTCTGCATTGCCGGCTTCCACTTGGTTTGCTTGGCAGCTTCCAGAGCGGCTTCTTCGAAGCCGGCATTGGCGCCCGAGGGCTTGAGCACGATGGCATCGCGCACGTTACCCGTTTTGTCGACAAGTGCCTTAATCCAGACCGTACCCTCAATACCGGCCTTGCGGGCGATTTCCGGGTACTTGGGCAGAACATCCTGGATCTTGACCGGCTGCTCTTCGACCGCGATGAATTCGTCCGGCGTGGGGATGTACTCCTCGATCGGAATGTCGACCATGACGTTGACCCCGGAGCCATCGCCTTCGCTCAAGACCGGCGAGCTGATCTCGGCCAGTTCCTCCTGAGAGACCACGACGAAGTCTTCGGCGACTTCTTCATCGGGCACGGCCTCGGGCAGCGTAAACTTCGGCGCCGCCAGTTCCTGCGACACCTGCACTTGCACCGGTTTGGTTGCCACCGACGGCGGCGGGCCCAGTTCGGAAATATCGCGAATGACGATGGTCCCGGCCGGAATGGCCTCCTCGGCTGTTATCATGCGAATCAGCGCCACCAAAAGAATCAGAAGCGCAATACTGCCGAGCACCAGGAGCGTAGCATTGCGCATGTTCTTCTGGTAACTGCTCTTCAGTTCATAGGCGCCGATCGGAGAGAATTTGGCGACATATGTGTTGGCCATAACTAACTACCTCCTCCGATTTGACCGCTGACTCTTTCCATCTTCTTGTCATCCTTCGGTCCCCAGTGATCGATCGAATAGCGGAAGCTGAATCGCTCTTCCTCGGGGTTGGCTTCCTTGTACACGCGCATGAATTCTTCATTGGCGCGCAACAAGGCTTCACTGACCTCGATTTCATCGAGCAAGTCCACCATCGCAGAGTACTTGGCTTCGGGATGAATGATGATCAACGTATTCAGCTTCGGGCGATCCCAGTTGTAACGGATGAACATGTTGCGAACCGAATCCATCGGGATCTCTTTCGGGTCCATCTTTTCAGCACCCGTCTCGAGATTGTTGCCAATATCGTAATAAACGTCGCCATACTTGTCGACACGGATGTTGAGCAGGTTGGACTGCTTCACCTTGCCGCGTTCCTCGGTTTCGTCCGACTTCGGCGGCAGGTTGATTTCCATCGCCTGCGGCATGGCAAACACCGTGGTCACCATGTAAAAGATCAGCAACAGGAACGCGATATCGACCATCGGCGTCATATCGATACGGATACCGAGACGACGCTTCTTCCGGCGTAGGCCTTTGCCTTTGCCGCTACTTTCTTTTTGTACTACTTCACCGGCCACAGCGCGTCACCTCCTCAAATGGCTTCGGATTCCAGTTCGGTAATGATCTGGAACCGGGACAGATTGGATTCCACCATCGTGTCCATTACTCGTTGCATCGTGCCGAACTTCACGTCCTTGTCGGCCTTGATAATCACCAGGGCGGCAATATTGCGCGCACGAATCTGGTTGATGATATTACCGACCGTAAACGGAGTCGCCTCTTCATAGTAACGCTCCAGCGTCGTGATCGTCCGCCCTTCCACTTCCTTCTCGACGCGCTCCACGTAGTCGACGAAGATCGAATCGTCCGGAGTGACCGTGACGATGATCTTGTCTTTCGAGGGCAGCTCGATCTGCGAGTGCGAGGACGGCAACGATACCGCTTTCTGCTCCGGTGGCTTGAACTGCGTTGTCGCCATGTAGAAAATCAGAAGCAGAAACGCGATATCCACCATCGGTGTCATATCGATGCGGATTGCAATCCGCCGTTTCTTCTTAATCGCCATGGTTGACTACTTCTCCGCCGCGGTCTTGAACAGCTGCAGCACTTCATAGGTCGCTTCATCCGTCGTGTAATTGAACGAGTCGACCTTGTTCACGAAAAAGTTGTAGAAGAAAATGCCGAGAATACCGGAGATCAGCCCGCCGGCGGTATTCACCAGCGCTTCCGAAATACCGACGGCCAACTGCGTAGCGTCGATAACGCCGCCCGAGGCGTGACCCGTCGCGGCGAACGCGCGAATCATACCAATCGTTGTACCCAGAAGTCCGACCATCGTTGCAATCGAAGCGATCGTCGACATGGCGATCAGGTTGCGCTCAAGCAGTGGTCCTTCCAGGGCGTTGGCTTCTTCGATCGCCGACTGCGTCAACGCGATCTTCTTCTCTCCGTCAAGTTTCGGATCGTCTTTGACGCTCATGAAACGGTCGATACCGGCGCGCAGGACGTTGGCGGTGGTGCCGCGTTGCTTGTCGCAGGCCGCGATCGCGCCTTCATAGTCGCCTTTGCGCAGCATGGCAATGAGATTCTTGAAGAACACTTGCACCGAAGCCTTGCCCTTGGCAACGCGCAACGACAGGAAACGCTCCACCACGAAGGCGATAAGCATGAAGAAGATGGCGATCAGGATAACCACCAGCGGCCCTCCCTGGTAGACCGAATGAGCAATCGTGCCCTTCGGCTGCGAACCCAGAATCGGTCCGTAAATAATGTACCCTACCATGAAGGCGATGAGGGCGTTAAGCGTTACAAACAGCGACTGTTTCACTGATCTATTCCTCCGATTTCAGATAATTGAAAACGACTAATTCCCATATCCGTGCCCAGAGAACCTTACAGTTCCTTGGACTTGTTAAAATTGATGATAAAGGCAAACACCGACAACCACATGCCGATGTGCGCGAGTTGCACGAACGTCACGATGCTGTAGCGCGAACCCAGTTCCTCGATTCCCAGGTGCTGCCCAAAGGGAATGCGCTGCCCGATCAAGCCGAGCACGACGATGGCCAGGAAGAGAAGGAACCCGAGGGCGTTCAAGCGCAGGACTTTCTTCATCTTCTTTGCGTAAGCCTCTTCGCTGGCAGCTTTGCCAAAAACCGCCAGCAACACCAGGACTCCCAGTACCAGCGAGACGATTGCCATAGCACCCAGGAGATAGACGGTTAAAGGCACGACCCAGCCCCCCATCTTGTCGACGTAAAACCAGAAGCCGCCGAGATTGAGCAGGCCGGTGATGCCGCCAAAGGTCTTCGAGCCGTAAAGCGTGTGCGCCTGCATCCACGGCAAGAAGGGCGCAATGATCATGATCACGCTCGCGATAATAATAAAAAGGCGGTCCACCGGCGTGATCACGCTGGAATAGACCACCGAATTGCGGTAGATCGATCCGATCTGCTGCTTGATGCTGGCGACGTAGCTCTTACGCTCATCATCGCTCGTCCAAAAAGCACCAGTCTTGGTCGGAAAGACCTCAAACCCGATATACCGGTAGCGCTCGTCAACCGGATCGGGATTTTGTTGTTCAGCCATCAGGTACTTCCTCAGGTTTATCTACTCAAGACTCTCCTGCAACGATTTCAGCGTCTCGTTGTTCGGATCACACGCCCTGCCGCGCTTGATCCACTTCAACGCTTCGTCGTCGTGCTTGATATCATCATAAAAACTGTTGGCTTGCGCCAACCATATAATGACGTCGATCTCTTTGCATTTGTCAACCCCGTTCGCTTCCATCAACTGGTAGGCTTTCTCGAGGTGGTTAATTGCCTGCTCTTTGTTTGCAGGTTTCTCACTGATTGCCAGGTAGCCCAGCCATTTGGCGGGTTCGTAATTCTGCGGGGCAAGTTCGCGCCACAGGTTCATGAATTTCCGGCCTTTTTCGCGATCCTTCATCTGGAACAGGTAGGTCATGGCCAGGGTCTTCACGACAAATTCGGACTTCGGATTCAATTCGTACATCTTTTCGAGATACTGCGTCGCCTTTGGGTAGTCCGACATCTTCAGGTAAGAGAAAGCTAAGTACTGGTAAGAACTGAGGTGCGTGGAGTCCTCGGCAATGCGCCGCTCCAGCAGCGGAATGGCGTCGGTGTAGCGGCCCAGATCGTAGTAGACCAGCGCCAGACGGTTCCAGAGGAAAACTTCCTTGTCGTTCAGTTCGATCGCTTTGACATAATGCGGCATCGCATCGACAAGAAACGTGGTGTCAACGATGCCTTCCTTCTTCGCGTCGTAATACAACTGATGATAGGTCAGCGCCCGATCGCGGAAGAACTCGAAATGCTCCTTGCCCCAAACAAAATTCGGGTCGCCCTTGGAGATTTTGTCCTCGTAAGCTTTATAAGCCGCGATCGCTTCATCGAAACGTTTCAGCCGGAACAGCGACTTGGCCTTGAAGTCATACGCCACCGACTTGTCCGTTCCCATCTCGATCGCTTTGGTCAATCGCTCGATGGCGACTTCATAGGCTCCCACGTAGTAATAGGCCTGCCCCAACCGATAATCAACATCGACGGTTTCCTGGCCGCCGGTCGACAGATAGTGCTCGTAAGCCCAGATCGCATTCTTGAAGATATCGGTGTAGCCGTTGCTCGCTCCGTTCGACGGATCCTGCGCCAACGCAGCCTGCACCTTGGAAAGTCCGCTGAGCATGTAGATATCGCCGGCAAGGTGGTAAGCCTGCGTGTAGTTGGAATCGAGGCCAATCGCTTTGTTGATACTCTGCAGCGCCTCGGAGAACTGCTTTTGCATGTAGTAGGCGCGTCCCATCCGATAGTGGGTCGGGACATCCATGGAGTCGCGGGCTAAGATCTCCTGGTAGAGCTGGATTGCCACCGCGTAGACGCCGTTTTCATAGTTGAGGTCGGCGAGGTCACGCTGGTACTCAATGTTTTCCGGCTCCTCAAGCTGCGCCTTGCGAAAAGCGAGGTCGGCTTCAGAAAACTCCTTGCGCGCCATGTGATACTTCCCGAGGTGGTCAAGAAATCGTCCCTTGACTGACTTGCTCTTGGCGACGCCTTCATCAAGGATCTTCTTGGCTTCTTCCCACTTTTCCTGGTGAATGTAAACAAGAGCCAGGTAAGCCTTGGCCTCTTCATGCTTCTTCTTGAGTTCAAGGCACTTGTTCAGCGCCTTCTCGGCTTCCGACCAGTTTTCTTTTTCGATGTAGGCGCGGCCCAGCCAATAATGAAGGTCGGCATAGCTCGGGTCTTTGACCACTTGCTCGTTCAGGAAGCTGATCGCTTCATCGAGCTTGCGCTGGCTGATCAGGCTGGCGGCGTCTAAAGCCGCATCGGCATAAATCGAGGTGCCGACGCCAAAGATCAGGCAGATTAGCGCAGCGGTTGTCAGGATTGTTTTCATAAGATTTCGACTCCCATCATTGACAGGCGACAAGACTAAAGACTTCAAATATATCCTCATTCCGAGGAGGCGTCAAGGTCTTTCCCGCTCCTCAGGTTGTGGACGGAGCACCATGTACAAACGTACAGCCGCGTACGCGAGGATCGCGAGTCCGAATCCGAGCCGGTACGGCGTGTCAAGCATGCCGACATAGCCCGAGAGAACCAGTATCCCAACCAACGCGACGAGGGCTACCGAAGCCAGGCTGATATACTTCTCAACAGCGGCCATATTTTACTCACTTCCACGATTTATACAGTCGGGGAGCGGATTTCTTCCCACTGGACTTGACTCATCCTCCACCCGACCCGCTGAGACACAATTCTCCTCTTTACGAACAATCAAATCGCATGCCCACCGCTCAGGAAAATCGAATCTCAAAACCTTATGCCATAATCAGTTAAGAGAGCATCCTCCGACAAAACAAGAAGCCGCAGATTCTGCGCATTGACAATACGTGAAATAGTAGATGATCGTTTAACAACAAGGAGTTGACGGTCAAGGCTCTGAAGTTCGATTCGTGAGAATTCGCGCATGTTTAGTGGTTGTCATGCAGGGACGATCTCCACCAATTCGATTTCGAAGGTTAGATCCTCGCCGGCGAGCGGATGATTCGCATCAAGCGTGACTTTCTTTTCCTCGACATCCGTAATCTGCACTCGAACGGTGGAACCGTCCGGTTGCTGCATGCGCAGGCTCATTCCGATCTCAGGCGTGATATTGGCCGGAAACTGCGATTTATCGACCTGAATAACCAGGTTATCACGCCGAGTGCCATAAGCCTGGTCGACAGGGATAGTAACCGTGACCTCCTCGCCCGCCTTCATGCCAGTCACGGCGCTATCAAACCCCGCGATAACCTGGTTCTCCCCCAAGACGAACTCGAGCGGCTCACGACCTTCGGAACTGTCGAAAACCGTCCCATCGCTGAGCTTGCCGGTGTAGTGTACGCGGACCGTATCGCCCGACTTGGCTGCTGTCATTTTGCTACTCGCTTTCTCATTTACACGCAACCAAGCCCATCCGGATCACGCATAATGCTATATGATGTTCGCTCGATTATAGGAAACTCGGCGCCTGATGTCAAATGCCCGCTTCAGCTCTGCTTGCACTTCAGATTGAAATGGCCAACTTGGCATGACCATGGACTCTGAATTCATCATTACTGACAACCTCTGCCGCTATTACGGCCGGGGAGATAATCAGATTCATGCCGTTGATCACGTTGACCTCACAGTTGCCCGCGGGGAATTTCTTGCCGTCGTCGGCTCTTCGGGCTCTGGAAAATCAACTCTCCTCAATCTCCTCGCCGGACTCGACACTCCAACCGCCGGTGCGGTCCGTGTTGCCGGTTTCGATCTCGGCAAACTCAGCCGTCGGGAGTTGTCGCGCTACCGCGCCTGCCAGGTCGGGATGATCTTCCAGACTTTCAATCTGCTCTCTCACCACACAGCGCTGAAAAATGTCGAGATCGCTTTGTACTTTCAGGACGTTGCCCCGGCTGACCGGCGGCGGCGAGCCGAGGAGATGCTGGTTCAAGTGGGCCTGGGTGATCGCCTCAATCATCGCCCCACCGATATGTCCGGCGGTGAACAACAGCGCGTGGCAATTGCCCGTGCCTTGGTGAAGAAGCCTGAGGTGATCTTCGCCGACGAGCCGACCGGCAATCTTGATCTCGAAAACAGCCGACAGATCGCAGCCCTGCTTTCCGACCTGAATCGGCAAGGGTTGACGGTGATCATGGTGACCCACGCCCTCGACCTGGCGCAGTCCATCTCCCATCGCGTGGTCAAGATGTACTACGGCAAGCTGGTGGAGGAGCTTCCAGCGGAGGTGGTGCCGTGACCACGCGCGATTTGCTCGCGGCGGCCGCCGAGAACCTCTGGCGGATGAAACTGCGTTCGGCCCTGACAGTCTCAGGTATCCTCATTGCCATTGCGGCGTTTGTCTCCATGATCTCCTTTGGAGCCGGCAATCAGGAATATGTCAACGATCAGTTTGAGAAATTCGGACTATTCTCCACGATTCACGTTTTTCCCAAGACCAGCGACGGCCGGGGTGTACCGCCCCGCATGCGTTCCGAAGAACTTGCCCCCGCCGATACGATTCCGGCGCGGCCGTTGGATGAAGCGGCACTCCAGCTGTTGGCGAGTATCCCCGGCGTGCGCCTCGCCTACCCGTTTGAGTCCTTCGAAGTTAAAGCGATTTTCGGAGATACCGCCGCCGCCGTGAACGCTCAAACTATCCCGCTGCAGGTCACGGAAACCCGGGCGCTGTCGCAATTCGTGGCCGGCAATCACTTTGATTCCGACAGTTCGCGCCAGGTGATGGTGACAGAAGATCTATTGGAATCGCTCGGCATTACGTCGGCGGATTCGCTCATCGGTAAGGCCCTCGTGTTCGAAGCGAGATTGATCCGCATCGATAGCGCGCTCTACGCCATCGTGAGCGATCCGGATCAATCGATTCGCCGTCGACTGATGCAGACAAATCTGGATTCGCTGTTCTACCTCGACTACACCAAGGGGATCGTCCGTCGCGAGGTTACCGACGCTCTCCGGCGGTTTATGGACGGTCTGCTGAATGATCGCGAGGTGGTCAGCGAAACACTGACCGTTTGCGGCGTTCTGGCCGGACGCGAGAAGACGCCATTGCGAATCGAACCGGTTATCATCCCCATGACAACGGCGCGACGATTGACCGCCGGCGATTTGTCACTTTCACCGACCGCGTTGCTCGGCACAATGTCTTCTGGTGAGTTGCCCGACTTCTTCGCGACCGCCGATAACAAAACCTATCCCAAGATTACGCTCGACCTTGATCCGCATGTAGCGTTTCAAAGCGTGCGCGACTCGGTCAAGGCGCTGGGATTCCGACCTTACAGCTTCGCTGACCAGTTTGCCGAAATTCAGCGCTTTCTGATGTTCTTCGAAATGGCGCTCGGCCTCGTCGGTTTGATTGCGCTGGTGACAGCCTCGCTGGGTATTACGAACACTATGGTCATGTCGGTACTCGAGCGGCGACGGGAAATCGGCGTTTTCAAGGCCCTCGGCGCCGACGATACCGACGTGCGCCGCATCTTCCTGTTTGAAGCTGGTGCGATCGGCACGGCCGGCGCCATTCTGGGGATTCTCTTTGGCTGGGGTATCGCGCGCCTGGCTTCGTTTATCGTTCAGAAGGTCATGGAAAAACAGGGATTAGACCCGTTAGACCTTTTCGCCTTGCCCTGGTGGCTCATCGGGATCTCCCTGGCCATGGGGATCACCGTCAGCGTTATCGCCGGCTATTACCCCGCGCGCCGCGCCGCCCGCCTCGACCCGGTGGAGGCGCTGAGGGGGGATTAGGCCTGGCTATTTCGCCGAATTTCCGCCCCAGATCCCAATATCCGATCTACTCCCATCCAGATCAGTCAATACCGAGTCACCGGCGTTGACTAGTTGCGAGGTCGGTAACAACCTGAAAGAAATCGTATCCGCAAACAGCGGGTTGACCGACAGATTGCCGAACTTGCCGGTCAAGTCGGCGATTTCCTCGTAGTTCCCGGCATATTTTAGCGGCTTGCCCGGCTCGGTTGTCGGCGTCGTGCGTTCGGCGGTGATCATCTCCGGGTCGACATAAACGCAGTTGTTCGCCACAATGAAGTCATTCGGATTACCGAGCATCCAGACACCTACGCACGGGCACACCCAGTGCGCCCGCCAGCCGTTGTTGTACACGATATTGTTGATGAACACGCCGCGTGGCCCCGATTTCGTCTCGCGGTCTCCCCAATTGGCGAAGCCGCAGTTGCCGTTGCGGTAGATCAGATTATTGGTGGCCTCCATGAATGATTCGCCGGTAGCGATCATTCCCCAGCCGAGACAGTCCATTACGATATTGTTCCGCGCGACGACGCGCGATGTCCCAAACGAGCCGATGCCTTTCCAGAATTCGCTGACCCGATTGCGCAGTACCGTCGCCTGCGCATCCCAGGTGACGCCAATTCCTGCCCCACGTCCCTTGGTGATGACGTTGTCGGCGATAAACGCCTTGGCGCCGCGATAGAGGGCGATCCCATCCCAGCCGCCGTTGACAATTTGATTGCCCTCGATAAACAACTCCGAACCTTCGCGTCCGAAAATGCCGCCGATTCCGACCACCACTGTCGTATCGCGTTGGTTGTTATCGACGATGCGGCAGTTGCGCACCGTCACGCGGGAGAACTTGGCGATGATGGCGGCGTCCGTGGCGTTACCATCGAAGTCGCGAATCCCGCCTGTGATCTTGACCCCTTCGATTGTCGAGCCCCAGCTATTGAGGAAAAGCACGCCATAGCCGGCGTTGGTGATCAGGATCGTCGAATCAGGGTCTTGCCCTTCGATGGAGATCGCCTTGTCTTTCACAAGAAAGCCATGTGTTGCGTCTACCAATGTGCGGGCTTCGGTGCAGTTCCCGCATAAGTCTTCGGTGAATTTCGCCGATACTGCACTATAGGTGCCTTTGAGCACGACGATCTTATCGCCGGACCTCGCCGAATCGATCGCCATCTGCAGGTCTGCATAAGGCGCGCGATATGAGCCGTCACCATTGCCGAGAGCATCGGCTTTCGCAAATATCGTTCGGTAGGGCGGCTGATACTGCTCGGCGCAATTGCAGAGCAGCAGCGCCAGGCAGGCTGCCGTGATGACCCAAAAACGCATAACACCTCCGCTTGCGAGACGGATTTAACCTAATTAAGTTGGCCGACCATGAACAGGAAAAAAAGCTCATCTGGAGTCCTGCCCACCACGCTCGACCTGTTCGAACAACCTTTTCTGGTCGAGGGCAAAAAGCCGGTCACGGCTGAAAATGGGCTGCTCCCTTCGGTTGATGAGCTCTACCAGCGTTTCCAGCAATACAATGTCAAGTATTTCGCGGGCAAGTTGCCGACGCCACGCATCCGCTACTCGCAGCGCATGCTCTGCGCTGGCCAGTATATCCGCAGCCGGCAGGAGATCGTGCTCTCGCGCAAGTATCACGAGGTCTTTCCTCAAGACATCGATGACACGCTCAAGCACGAGATGATCCACATCATCCACTTCAACCACAGTTCCGACTTCAAGCGCGAAGCCGCCCGAATCGGTGCCTCCGTGAAAGCCAAGAGCCACCAGAGCCTGCGGATGCAACCGCGTTATGTCTATCAGTGCCGCGCCTGCAAGACTGAATACCCGCGCCGCAAGCGTCTGATCTCCGCCAGTTGCGGCAGATGCTCCCCGTCGCGTTTTGATCCAAAATTCAAACTAGTGTTGAAGAAGAAGCTGCGGTAAGCAGCTCTACAGCATTCCTCACTCGCCCCATCGCGTTGGGTGGGTGGACTACAGCTTGAACTCTGCTAGATCCCTGTACACCGGCCCCGACGGCTTGAGGTGTGACTCAACAAGATGGATGGCGTCGACCTTCAGTGAAACCGGTCCGAATGTCGCTCTTCCAAACGCCGCCTTTAATGATTCAAGTTGTTCAGGTTCTTTGACCCGCCCCAGCGTCAGATGCGGCGAAAAGGCGCGTTTCTCCGGCTCGAATCCCAGTGGCGTTAGCTCTCGATCGAGTACAGCGGCAATTGCCGAAAGCTTCTTCTGTGGATCATCGATGCCTATCCAGAACACGCGCGGCGCGCGCATGTTAGGAAACACACCGCAGTCACGTAACGCGATCTCAAAGGCGCCGACACCGGTAGCGGAGGCACTCGCCGCGGCTTTCACTGATTCAAGCAACTTTGGATCAGTCTCGCCGAGGAACTTGAGCGTGATATGGATATTGTGCGGCTCGACCCACTTCACGCGCCCAGGGAGTTTCAGGAATTGATCCATGAATTCGGCGATTTCGTGCTGGATCTCACGGGGGATTCGTGCCGCAATGAAGAGTCTCATAGTGGTATCGACGTGGCTTTAGGCCAGAAGCTTGCGCCTGAGAAAATCAAGCGCTTGGGTTGCCGAGCGTTCGCGGATCCTCTCTCTCGTCCCGAACAGGTTCATCTTGATGGCCGCCACATTGTCCTTCTTGTCTGCATAACCGACAAAGACTAAACCCACAGGTTTCTCCGCTGTTGCACCGCCAGGACCCGCGATCCCCGTAACTGAGATCGCGTAATCCGAGCCCGTCAGCTTCAGTACGCCCTGAGCCATCGCTTCGGCGACCTCATGACTGACGGCGCCCTTCTCGGCCAGAAGCTGTCTTGAAACGCCGAGCACAGCCTCTTTGACCGAGTTGGAATAGGAAACAACGCTTCCGACAAAGAACTCGGAACTACCGGCAAGATCTGTCAGTTGCTTCGCTATCAGCCCGCCAGTGCATGACTCGGCTGTGGCGAGAGTCTTGCCGCTTGCTTTGAGCAAGCGTGCAACGATTTCCGGCATCGACTCGTCGCCGGTTGCGTAAACATAGTCACCGAGCTTCAGTGCAATCGCTCGTGACAGTTGTTCAGCCGCTGCTTCCGTCTCGGCAAGGTTTGTCCCAATGGCAGTGACCCTCAGGTCCACGCCCTTGTAGCTTGGCAAGTAAGCCAGTCGCAGTTTGTCACTGGCCGGTTCAAGATCAGCAATCGTCTCAGCAATCTCAGTCTCAGTAATACCGATCGTGCGAATCCGGCGCATTATGATGGTCGCCCGCCCCGGCCGCTTGGAAAGGTACGGGACGATCGCCTGTTCGACGAGCGCCTCCATCTCCGCAGGCACTCCCGGAAGAGCTGCGAAGAATCTCTCCGAGTCCTGGAACACGATTGCCGGCGCAGTACCGACCGGATTCATCACCAGATCCGCGCCCTGCGGCTGCAAAGCCTGGCTCTGCGCAATCGCCGGCATTTTGCGCTTCCGGCTGGCGAAGAGCGCTTCCAGATGGCGAAGCACCTCGTCATTCAACACCAGCTTGCGGTCGAAAGCGGCACAAATCGCGTTCTTGGTGACATCATCGGTCGTCGGACCGAGCCCGCCGGTCATGATCGTCACCGGCGAGCGTTTCCAGGCGGCCTGAATCGCTTCCTTGATATCATCCGGCCGATCGCCGACGGTCGACTTGCGAATGACTTCGATACCGATATCCGCCAGTTTGCGGGCGATGAACGCCGAATTCGAGTCGACGGTCTGCCCGGAGAGAATCTCTTCACCGATAATGATGATTTCTGCGTTCATGACCACAACTTGAGGTAGATGAGACCCTGCAGAAGCAGATTCGTGTAGACGCCGCAGGCGAAATCATCCCCCATAATGCCCCAGCCGCGCGGCAAGGTGCGCTCCCAGTATCGTCCGGGAAACGGCTTTATGATATCGAGAATTCGGAAGATCACGAACCCTGCCAGATAATTCTGCCAGGTCACAGGTACAAAGCAGTAACTCACCATGATACCCGCCACTTCGTCGATCACGATCGGCTTGCCGTCGTGTCCGAAGAAATGTTCCGCCTCGGTCGCCACCCAGACACCGAGGGCTAACACCACGATAGTGCTGACGACTTGGACTGGTGCGCCGAGCGGAAACAGAAACCATGCCAGGATTACTCCGGGGATCGTGCCGGTCGTGCCGGGAATCGTCGGCGACAAGCCAGACCCCAGACCTGTCGCAATAGCTTTGATTAGAAAGTTCCGCACGTCGCCTACTTCATCGTGTTCCGCAGAAGATACAGGCTCTTCCACAGATAATCTATCCCGGTGCCTACGGTAATCGTCACGGTCGCTAACATCAACCAGAAGATTAAACGTTCGGGCGCATCCGACAGCAGCCACGGCGAGTCGATGTGGAGGACCGGCAGAAAGGTCCGCAGATTGATTACCAGCAGAATGACAACGATGGACGACATCTGCATAAATGTCTTGAGTTTCGCCGGCCACGAGGGAGTGATCAGGGCGCCGCGATAGGCCGCGATCGTGCGCAGCCCGGTGATCAGAAATTCGCGCAGGATGATCAACAGCACCATCCAGAGCTCCACGTAACCGAGCGTGACAAAAGCAATAAACGCGAGCGAAACCAGGATCTTGTCCGCGAGCGGGTCAAAGAATTTTCCAAAGCTGGTCGAGATTCCGTACTTGCGCGCATAATAGCCGTCGAACAGATCGGTAAACGCTGCCGCGATGAAGATCACCATCGCCCAGAACCGAGCCCAGGCGTTGTCGAGAATGAACAACGCCAGAAAGATCGGGGCGAGCACAATGCGTAACATCGTCAGGAAATTCGGAAGATTCAACCGGCGTCCTTGATACGGGTGATGGCCTTATGCGTTCTCAGACTCGAATCTACCGATCGCCCTGATTGGAATCAATGGAATAAGATTCTTCTGCCTGCAGTGAATCTCGCTTGCCTAATCGCGGTACAAGGCATTAGGCTCGATATTGGCCAAGAGCTCAGGAGGAATACAAAATGACTGCAAACGCCGCACGCATTCGTGCAGTGATCGGGGTGGGGCTTCTGCTGTGCTTTTCGTTGAGCACGCCGACCGTCGCCGATTCGACTTCGTCCGCCAACTATGCGGGGCAACAAAATCGTAAAATCAAAGCGCTCAGCCAGGAGGAGATTGACGGTTATCTGAACGGCTACGGCATGGGGTTTGCCAAAGCTGCGGAACTCAACCACTATCCCGGCCCCAAGCAGGCGCTCGAATTCACCCAGGAGTTGAAGCTCACAAACGAGCAGATTGCCACGACCAAGAAAATCTTCAATGACTTGCAGCGCCGCGCCCTGGAATTGGGCGAACAAATCGTGAAAGAAGAGCAGCGATTGGACCGGCTTTGCGCTTCAGGTAAGGTCACCGAGAGCGAACTGGAAAAATCCGTCAAGAAGATAGCGCAATTGCGCGGTGATCTGCGCTTTGCACATATGCGGGCTCACCTTCTGATGAAGCCTGTGCTGACGGCCGAGCAGCAGAAGAAGTACGATCAATTGCGCGGGTACGCCGGAAAATAGAGCAGATCCGTGATCAGCGCCTCTGTCGCTGCGAGCGTTTCGCCCGACTGACGGCGTTGTTGTGTTGCGAGAGCGTCGAAGTGAAGATGTGGCGCCCGTCGCCCGTCGCCACGAAGTAGTAGTAGTCGGTCGTCGCCGGATTAAGCGCCGCTTCAAGAGATGCCAATCCGGGGGCGCCGATCGGACCCGGCGGCAAGCCGTAGTAAAGGTAAGTGTTATAAGGGGAGTCTATGCTCAAGTCAGCGCGAAGCAGCGGTCGATCCAATCCCCCTAACGCATAGATAACCGTCGGATCGCATTGCAACTTCATTCCCTTGCGCAGGCGATTATGAAATACCGAAGAGATCAAAGCCCGCTCCGTGCCATCTGCGGCTTCTGCCTCAATCATCGAAGCCAATGTGACGACCTCGAGGAGCGACATCTTGAGTTGGTTGCGCCTTTGCTCCATCTGTGCGGAGAATGACCGGCGAAACATCGCCACCATCTCTTCGATCACTTCGCGGGGCTCCTGGTAGGGATAGAAGGAATAGGTCTCGGGGAAGAGGAATCCTTCAAATGACGGAGCCTCAATCCCCAGGCTGCGTCGAAAGTCGGCGTCCCTCAATAACGACACGAGTTCTGTCGAGTCGGTGGGAATGCCGCGCGAAAGTAGCGGGGCAATCTCCCAAACGGTGAGTCCTTCGCGAATCGTGACACGAGTCAATTCTGGTGCCGTTTGACGGAAGAAATTCGCCAGTTGCCGATGTGACAGCCCCCCAGGCACCCGGTATTTTCCCGGCTGCAATTGCCGGTCGGCTCCGGCAAAATCCATGAAGTAATTGTACAGGCGCCGATTCGTTGGCAATCCCGCCTCGGCGAGACTTCTGCGCACGTCGGAGCCGCTATCGTTGGGACGAATGACAACCGGATAGACCTGGCCCTTTGTCCCTAACGGTGCCTCAATCCAACGGGCGAACATGAAACCGGCAATAACCGCAGCCACGACGATGACTATCGTGAGTTTGACCCACAGCTGTAATCGGAGAAGGAAGAAGATCGCCTTGATTACGGGTATCAATGGCAACATTAAGAACAGGAGGATCGACCAAAACAGCCAAAGCAGGAATGCGCCGACTTCTCTCATCTGTCACTTGCTAAAATGAGAGTTCAAGTAGTCCTGAAGTATCAACTGCGCCGCAATCGCGTCGAGTTTGCCTCGCATTTGCTTTTCCCGCTTGCCGCCGGCACGCATGACATCGCGAGCCTGGCTGGAAGTGAAGCGCTCATCCTCAAGTTGTACGCGATATCCGTACTCCTCGATCCGGCGAGCAAACAGCCGCACTTCCGTCGCCATCTCCCCACCGCTTCCGCCGCTCAGCGATACCGGCAATCCGATGACCACCAATTCAACATCATGCTCGACCAGGACGGCCCGGACTCTCTCGGCAGCCTCCTGCGGAGTCTTCAATACCAGGGTTGTCAGCGGTTGCGCCGTCAGCCGCAACGGGTCGGAGTATGCCATCCCAATCCGCTTGCGGCCGTAGTCAATGCCGATTATACGCTTTTCGAACATGCCCCCGCAAAGTATCAACTGGTAGTGATCGTGTCAAACTTCAAGCGAGACAGACTGCGCTATACTTTCACGGTCAGCCAACGTCCGCGCTGATAGTAATAATAGAAGGCAATCGTCGTCGCGACCCCGGAGATCGTCAAAACCCACCAGACCGCAACCTCGGAGAAGCCAAGTGCCTGCGTCACGATCAGCGCCGGTACGACCTGAAGCAACCAGGAATGGACAATGCTGATGATCATGAACGGTGTATTCAATCCCACGCCCAGGTGCACCTGTTCCAGCATGATGAATGCGCCGTAGAATGGGTAGCCCATTGCCACAATTCGCAACAAAACCGTGCCCTGCCTGATCGTCTCCTCATTCTCAAAAAAGATTCTCATGTACGGTTCGGCGAACAAGAAGGTAAGCAGGCCGAGCGCGCCCATGATACCCGCGCTAAGCCACACGGCGTGGTCCGCTGTTTTCTTGGCGCGGTCGAATTTCAGTGCGCCGAGATTGTGTCCGATCAAGGAAGACACACCCAGCCCGATGCCGACGATCAGGGCAATGCCGATCCCAAAGACCTGCATACTGGCCCCGTAGGCCGCGATCACTCCTGTCCCAAAGCTGGCCAGAATCGGCGTGATGAGCAATCTCGACAGTGACCACGACAGTTCGCCTAACCACGCAGGTACCCCCAGCCACAACATCTTCCACATTGACGCCAGCGAGACCGGAACGCGGCTGCGCCAGTGCAGGCGAACATTTACCCGCGACGAAGTGAAGAGCAGCAATCCAACTGTGAAACAGATCGTGAAGCTGGCTACCGTAGCATACGCGGCGCCGGCGATCCCGAATTCCGGCAGGCCAAACCAGCCGAACATGAGCAAGGGGTCGAGGATCAGGTTCAGAACATTGGAACCGATCATGAGGATCATCGCCCAGGCCGGGTTGGCAACCCCGCGCAAGGCCGTGAATATCGAGTAGGCGGCGTAGAAAATCGGCAGTCCGATAATCACGATGCGGCCATAGGTGATTCCCAAATCGTAGGCGGCGCCTTGCGCGCCGAGCAACCGCAGCATGTCATCTAGGAAAATGAGTCCGACGATATTGATCAGCAACCCGAACAACAGCTTCAGAATCAACGTCTCCTTGATCGCCGTCTCCGTTCGATCGTAGTCCTTCTCGCCGTAGCGTCGGGAGATGATCGCCACCGATCCCGGTCCGATCAGGCTGTTGAACGCAAACAGAATCCACATCAGGTTAGTGAAGAATGTAATAGCGGCAACGGCGTCTTCGCCCGCCGACAACTGCGAGACCCAGAACATGTCGGCGACCGAATACAGGTGCTGCGACAGAAAGCCGATCATCGACGGCAACCCCATTTTGACCACCGAACCGAGAATCGAACCTTCGGTGAAATCGGTCTTCGGCTTTTCAGTCGTCTCAAGCATGATCAGATAATACGGAAATTCACTGACTAAGATTCACTTTGATTTTATGTAAGCAATAACGATCTCTCCAGTCGATTTCCGTGGACTCGGGAAAGACCATCGCTAAAAAAATAGGGCGGAATCGCTTCCGCCCTGCAAGGCTACTTCTTCTTCCGGATAGTTTTTCCGGGAGGGAAGACGATCTTGAAGACCTGATCCACCCGCTCTACCGAGTGGAACTTGAAATGCGATTTGACCTCCTGGGGCAAATCGATAATGTCCTTCTCATTATCGCGCGGGATGATGATCTCTTTGAAGCCGTAGCGCAATGCGGCCAGGCACTTTTCCTTTAGTCCGCCGATTGGCAACACGACGCCGCGCAATGTGATTTCACCAGTCATGCTGACCCGCGGACGAATCGGGCGATTGGTCAGCAGACTCACCAGGGCCGTCGCTATCGTGATCCCTGCGGATGGACCGTCTTTCGGGACCGCGCCGCTGGGTACGTGCACATGCAGATCGGTCTTGTCGAAAACGGCTGGGTCGATTCCCAGCTCTCCGGCGGAAGAACGCACACAGGACAATGCGGTCTGCACCGACTCCTTCATCACGTCGCCGAGACTGCCCGTCAAAGTCAACTGCCCTTTGCCGGCCATCCGTGTGACTTCGATATTCAGGATATCGCCGCCTACGGACGTATACGCCAGCCCCGGCACGACGCCCACCTCGCCTTCGCGCGGGATCCGATCCGACACGAATTTCTCCGGACCAAGATATTCGGGGACATCAGTCGCTTTGATAAGGGTCTTTGCCTTGCGTCCGGTCGCTACCTTCTTGGCAACCTTCCGGCACATCGTCGCCAGTTCACGGTCGAGGTTGCGCAAACCCGATTCGCGCGTGTAGTCGCGAATCACCTTCAAGATAGCATCGTCGGCCACCTGTATGTCGGTCTTCTTCAACCCATGGTTCTCGATCTCACGCGGTACGAGGTAACGCTTGGCAATCGCCAGCTTCTCCCGGTCGGTATATCCCGGAATGCGAATCACTTCCATCCGGTCAAGCAGGACAGACGGAATCGTATCGAGAATATTGGCCGTCGTGATGAACATCACCTTCGACAGATCGAACGGCACGTCAAGATAGTGATCCGAAAAGCTGTTGTTCTGCTCGGGATCGAGAACTTCCAGAAGCGCCGAAGACGGATCGCCGCGGAAATCCTTGCCGATTTTGTCAATTTCGTCCAGCATGATCACCGGATTGTTCGTGTCACAGCGGCGAATCGCTTGGACGATCCGACCCGGCATCGAACCGATGTAGGTGCGGCGATGGCCGCGAATCTCGGCCTCGTCGTGCATGCCGCCGAGGGCGATTCGTTGGAACTTACGCCCCATCGAGCGTGCGATTGATCTTCCCAGCGATGTCTTGCCTACCCCCGGGGGACCAACGAAGCAGAGAATCGGCCCCTTGAGTTCTGACTTAAGTTTCTGTACGGCCAGGAACTCGAGAATGCGATCCTTGACCTTCTCCAAACCGAAGTGGTCTTCGTTGAGAATCTTCTCGGCTTTGGTAATATCAAGAGCTTCGTCAGATGAGCGCTGCCAGGGCAACGTTGTCAGCCAGTCGAGGTAAGTGCGGCTGACGATGTATTCAGCAGCCGAAGGATTCATCTTGGCCAGACGGTCAAGTTCCTTCTCCGCGGCTTCCTTGGCCAGTTTCGGCAGGGCGTTATCCTTGATCTTCGTCCGGAATTCTTCGATCTCGTTGCTGCGATCATCTTCTTCGCCGAGTTCCTTGCGGATCGCCTTGAGCTGTTCGCGGAGAATGTAGTCGCGCTGCATACGGCCCATTTCGTGGGCGGCTTCGCTCTGGATCTTCTGCGACAGCTCCAGCACGCCGACTTCCTTGTTCAAATGCTGGACCAGCTTCTCCAGGCGCTCTTGAACGTCGAAGGTCTCCAGCATCTCCTGCTTGTTCGCGATATTCAGATTCAGGTTGGAGGCAACATAGTCCGCCAGCTTCGATGGGCTCTCCTGGTTCATTGCCGTAATGTAAACTTCATCCGGAATGTTCGGCGCGAGTTCGACGACCTTCTTCAACAGGTCGAGTACGTTTCGCTTCAGCGCTTCGATCTTGACGCTCGTCGCGTCCTTTTCGTCGTGGATTTCAATCTCAGCAGAGATGAATGGCTCGGTCTCGATGACGTTCTTGATGGTAATGCGATGCAGCCCTTGTACAAGAAAGCGCACCGAACCGTCGGGGAAACGCAGCATCTTGAGAACGGTTGCTGCCGTACCCACGCGGTACAAGTCCTGAGGATTACTGGTTTCACCCTGGTTCTCGCGCTGGGTGTACAGGCCGATGGTTTTTCCGGCCATCAAGGCATCGTCAATTAGCTTTGCCTGGCGCTGATCGGTGATCATCAGCGGCATGATCAAGTAGGGGAAAACAACCATACCGCGCAGCGGCAGGATCGGCATGACATTTTCGGTAATTTGCGGGAGCTCGTTCTTGGTCATAACTGTCGCCTGCAATTCAACCTCCTGTTGATCAACGCGCCAAAGACAAATGCCTTGGACCCGAGAGACCGCCCGCGATCTCCAGAACCATATATACGTTATCGTAACTTGAAACGAAAAGCTTCAATACTGATTTGGTGGTAATAACTTAGCGCGCAGAATCAGGGGTCGGTCGATTGAGTTCGTCAAGCATCTGGCTGATGCGCGGCACCGCCGGGCTGGTTGGAAACGCCTGAAGGTAGCCCGCCAGTAGGGCCCGGGCGCGGTCGGGTTGTTCACGCCGGGAGTAGATCTGTGCCAGGTAAAGATACGGATCGGGGGTTACGGGATTGATCGCCATCATGCGCTGGCAGAGACCTTCCGACTCCTCGAGCTTGCCTTGGTTGATCAGCGCCACGCACAAGCCCAACATCGCCTTCAAATCGTTGGGCAAACGCGACAACGCCTCCCGTTCGTAACGCTCCGCTCCAGTCCAGTCCTGCATGAGACCGAGAGTGATGGCATGATTGTGGTAATACACCGGATCATTCGGGTCGAGTGCGATGGCTCGTTGCTGGCTACTCACGGCGTTGCTGTAGTCTCCAAGTCGCATGTAGACCTGTCCCAGGTGTGTCCAGAGCGCCGCCTGCAGGCTATCGAGTTCAAGTCCCTTGTTGGCGTAGTACATGGCGTCGGTTAATCGACCTTCATCGAGACTGGCTTGCGCAAGATTCGCGTAGATTCTCGGGTGCGGCCTCAATTTCAGTGAGCGTTTCCACATCCGCTCTGCCAACTCCATCCGGCCCTCGCCGCGCAGGTGATTCCCCATGACCTCGAAACCGACGGCGCCCTCGAGATCATAGAGCCCGAGAATCTGCATCTGTCGCTCGGTCGCCCTGTCAAAGTCCGCGTTTACAGCGGCAAATCCCAAGAACGTCGCCAGACCGACACTCGCCAGTGCTATCGGCGCCACGCGGCAGGTGCGAAACTCCTTGTACTCGGAGAAGAGCATGACTCCGAAGAATGTCACAGTCAAACCACAGACGGAGAACAGATCCCAATCCGCAGCATAGCCGAGCCGCGAGTGTAGCAGCAGCAACATTCCCATTGCCCCCGGCAGCGCCGCGCCAATGAACAGCAAACCGCGCTGATTTCGAAGCTCCCCTTTGGACTTGACGAAAAGTGACGAGATCATCAAGATCAGTCCGCCGGCGGCCGTCAGGAAAAGCTCGTTGACGATATCGAGAATATGTTGCCAGGAGAAGAGCGTGTAGCTGCTCTCCGAAGGACTCAAACCAAAAATCAACTTGTCGATTCCCAGCGTCGGCAGGATCGAGAACCGCGGCAGGATAACCACCAGCGCCAATGACAGGAGAAGACTCGCCAGGTAGACGAGAGCGTGCCGTCTCTGTCCGTCCTGGTATGCGAAAAATGCCAGCGTCAACAGGCACGGGGCAAAGATCAATGACTTGAAGTGGAATAGCACGAGCAGGAGGAACAAGCCGCTCGCAGCCAGCGCGGGCAGCTCCCGGCGTATCGTCTTGAGACCGGCGGTGAAAAATAGCGCCAAGAGGGCCGGAATCAGCATGTAGGTCTCGACGTAGCCGCAGAACAGGAGCGTCGTACCCGAGAAGAACAGCACCAGGAACATCAACAGCTGCTTGGCTGTATCGCTGAATGCCGTCCGCACAAACCAGAGCAGCGCCAAGTAGTAAGCAATTCCGCCGACAATTGAGACGATCCTAATGGCGTCCGTACCGATGAAGCCGAGTGAATCCGCCGTTAGGCGATACATGGCGAAATTGACGAATTGCGCCAACGGCTCCGTAGGCAGCCAGGAGGCACCGACCTCAATTTCCCGTGCTCGCAACAGACCATCTCCAAGAAAGTGCGCGCGAACACGCAGCACGACAAACAGCAATGTCAGGGCTGCAGGAAAGCCAAGATACAAGAGGACCCTCTGTTGACCTTGACCCAGCTTGAGGTTTTCGCGCCCAAGCTGGACCGTGGCGGCACAGAGTACAGCCGCAACGAGCACGATTACCCGCACCGGCCAGTCGTAAAATTGCAGGATGTTCAGTCCCCACCAGGATGCCGGGTAACTCCACGGCGCGGCCAGCAAGAAAAGTGCAATTGCCGATAGAAGAATAATGGGAAGCGCCGGAAAGCGCGTTTGATCAGACATTGAATCGGAAGAGGACGACGTCGCCGTCCTGGATGATGTAGTTCTTGCCTTCGAGTCGAACCAGGCCGTGCTTCTTGGCTTCGGCATGCGTCCCGCTGCGTTTCAAGTCGGCGTAGTGGACAACCTCGGCACGAATGAACCCGCGTTCGAGATCGGCATGGATCACCCCGGCCGCCGTCGGCGCGGTGGAACCTTTGCGAACCGTCCAGGCTCGCGCTTCTTTCTCACCCGCCGTCAGAAACGAGATCAATCCCAGGAGGTCATACGATTTCTTGATGACGAGGTCGAGGGCGGATTCCTTCACCCCCAGATCGGCCATAAACGAGTTGCGGTCTTCATCAGCCAACTGCGCCAATTCCATCTCGATCTTGCCGCAAACGACGGCATAATCAGTATTGGCGCGATTTCTGATCTCTTCATGCTCGACTGCGATTTCGTTCAACCGCGGAAGATCCGCTTCACCGATGTTAATGATCACCAGCAGCGGCTTGAGTGAAAGAAACTGAAAGCCGCGAACGACTCGATGCTCCTCCGCCGTAAGTTCGACCGAGCGCAAAGGCTGATTCTGCTCGAGAGCCTCCTTGACCTTCTTGAGAACTTCGTACTCCTGCCGGACCTTGTCATCCTTCACCAGCTTCGCCTGCTTCTCGACCTTCTCGATGCGTTTGTCGATTAGCAGCAGATCGGCGAAAACCAACTCGTCTTCGAGAGTCTCGATGTCACGCTTGATGTTGATCGAGCCTTTGGGGTGGAGAACCTCGTCATTCTTGAAAGCGCGTACGACATGCGCCAGCGCGTCGCATTCGCGCAACACCTGCGGAATCTCGTTTTCGACGCTTGCCTCCTTTTCGCCGGAGAAGCCGGCAACGTCGATGTATTCGACCTCGGCAAACGTCTTCTTCTTGGCGCTCTCGAGGACGGCCAGCCAATCAACACGCTCGTCGGGAACCAGGACACGTCCGCGATTAAATGCCCCTTTCTGCGATTGGAAGCTGGAAACTTCCGCATCGCCCCGTGTGACGGCATTAAAAATCGTGGTCTTACCCGAAAGACCGAGTCCGATCAATCCAACAATCATAGCAAGATAGTATACGCCAATTCTCAGCGGTGGGTCAAGAGCCGTTGTGCAACTTGGGGGCCAGTCAGGCGACCGCCCCGGGCGCGGAGCGGTCGCAGCGCTTGAGTTTACTTTGCCTGAAACTTGGCTTCCCGTTTATCGAGGAAGGCGCTAAGTCCCTCGTTCTTGTCAGCCGTCGCGCACAGCGCGGCAAAAGCCTGAATCTCGAGGGCGTTGGCATTGTCCAGGTCGACGTCCATGCCGCGGTTGATTAGCTCTTTGGCATAAACGACGGCTATCGGCGCCTTGGCAAGAATGGTGTCAGCCATCTTCTCTGCTTCAGTCAGCAACTGATCGGGTGGATACACCGCTTCTACGAGCCCGATCCGCAGCGCCTCATCAGCTTTGACAATTCTCGCCGTCAACGTCAGTTCCTTGGCGCGGCCTCTTCCGACCAACCTCGGCAGCCGCTGTGTGCCGCCAAATCCCGGGGTAATGCCGAGATTCACCTCCGGCTGTCCCATCTTTGCCAGTTCGGAGGCAATACGAATATCGGCGCACATCATGAACTCACAGCCGCCGCCCAGGGCAAAGCCATTAACCGCGGCAATTGAGATAATCTTCGAGCTCTCAATCTGCGCCAATACGGCGTGCCCCAACTCCACAAACGATTTGCCGGTCACGACGTCCAGTACCTTCAGCTCAGCGATGTCGGCGCCGGCAATAAAGGCTTTGTCTCCACCGCCTGTGAAGATCACAACGCGGACATCCCCGCCGGCTTCAAGTTCGCTAAACACTTGCTGAATTTCTCTCAATGTCTCACTGTTGAGCGCATTGAGTGCCCTGGGGCGATTGAATGTGATCTTTGCCTTCGCCCCCTTCACCTCGACAATGATATTGTTGTATGCCATCACATCCTCATTTCTTGGAGTAATCGTAAAACCCGCGACCCGACTTGCGCCCCAGGTAGCCTGCCTTGACCATGCGTTTCAAAAGCGGCGGCGAGGCGTACCGCGGTTCGCGAAATTCTTCGAACATGATATCGCCTATGTACATGATTGTATCGAGGCCGATGAAATCTGTCAACTCCAGCGGTCCCATCGGATGGGCGCACCCCAATTTCATGCCATTGTCGATATCTTCCTTGGTGGCCAGGCCGTTTTCGTACCAGCGAATCGCATCGATCAGGTAAGGGACCAGCAGCAGATTAACGACAAAGCCGCATGAGTCCTTCGCTCGAACTACCGTCTTACCCACGGACTCGGCGAACGCGACAGCAGCGTCAAACGACTGATCGTCCGTCATTACCGTCCGCACGACCTCCACCAGCTTCATCACCGGCACCGGATTAAAGAAGTGCAGGCCGACAAACTGGCTGCGGCGCGAAGTCTCAACGGCCATATCCGTGATTGACAGTGAAGATGTATTCGAGGCAAAGATTGCCTGGGATTTGCAGGCTTTATCAAGTGCGCGAAAGATCGGAATCTTGACTTCGAGATTCTCGGTAACGGCTTCGATAACCAGGTCGCAGTCAGCGAGGTCTTCCAGACGAGTCGTCGTGGAGATATTTCCCAGCACCTTAGTCTTGTCTTCTGCTGTTGCCTTGCCCTTCTCGATTGCCTTGTCGAGCAGCTTCTCGATGCCCTTGATTCCCTTCTGGAGGAACTCCTCCTTCTCTTCGCGGGCGATCACTTGATACCCCGCCGCAGCGGTGACCTGTGCGATGCCCGACCCCATTTGCCCAAATCCAACGATTCCGATTTTCTTGAATGTCACGGTTCCTCCGTGGTTTTATTTAGAGTGCCATTTGCCGGTTCAGATCAGGTTCTCGGGCTGGTCAGCGATGACGTTTTCGGTACCTGATTGTCAACGATAGACGCTGATCCATCGCAAGTCAAGTCGCTCGATCCCGAAATCCGGTCGATTTTGTGATCTGGTGCGCAAGGGTTGACTCTGGTTTCAAAGAATGCTACATTCCAATCTATGGCGACTGACCACGGGACAATTACCTCGGCCGATGGAATCATCGAGGCCGCAAAGGCGCTCGGCATCCGCCATGGTCCGTTCCGCGTCGCTGTCGCCGCTGCCGAGGACGATGACGTCCTGAAGGCTTGTTCCGAGGCTGCCAAGCTTGGCACGGCCCGCTTCACTCTCTTTGGATCTGAATCCAAGTTGCGGGAAATCGCCGAAAAGCACAAGATTGACTTCGCGGGATTCACAATCGTCAATACCAAGGATGCTTCCGAGTCTGCCTTCCTTGCCGCCCAGGCTGCCGACAAGGGTGAAGCGGACCTCATTCAGAAGGGATTTCTCTCGACCTCGGCTCTGCTCAAGACGGTGCTCTCGCGTGATTTCGCCCTTCGCTCCTCCGACACGCTGAATCACGTTGCCGTGCTCGGCTTCGCCGGCTATCACAAATTGCTGGGCATTACCGACGGCGGAATGGTCGTCAAACCAAGTTTCGAACAAAAACTGCAAATGATCGAAAACTCTGTTCGACTCTTTCATTGCCTCGGCTACGATCAGCCCAAGGTCGCAGTCTCAGCGCCGGTTGACTACATTCATCCCCGGATTCCGGCAACCGCGGAAGCCGCGCAGTTGACAGCCATGAATAAAGACGGGCTGATCAGAGATTGCGAAGTGTACGGTCCACTCACCTTTGATGCTGCGACAAATCGCACAGTCGCGATGGGGCGCGGGATTACCAATTTCGTGGCCGGTGATGCCGATATCTTCCTCGTCGATTCGATCGAGGAGTGCAACATCGTGTCCAAAGTCCTGATCTTGTTGGCGCCCGCCACTTTTGCCGGCGTCATCGTCGGCGCGAAAGTTCCGGTCAGCCTGGTTTCGCGAACCGATACCGCCCGGAACAAGCTGGCGTCAATCTCGATCGCATGTTTGCTGGCCCACTTCAATCGGCAGGGTAAATCATGATCCGCACCTTCCACGAGATCGAAGGCTTCGCCCGTGAAAGAACCGCCGATCCGCTCTTGGTGGCGTTTGTCGAGCCGCACGAACCGAAATTGATCCAGGCGATTGATCGTGCCATGAAATCCCGTTTGGTCAAACCGGTACTGATTGGCGACGAAACGGCAATCTATAAGGCCGGCCATGAGGTTGATATCGAAGTCCGCGGCTGGGAATTGGTGCGTTCTCCCGACCCGAATTATTCTGCCTATCAGGCGCTGGAGTTGATCCGCGACAACAAGGTTGGCGGCGTCTGCAAAGGTGTCTTCGGTATCAAAGACTTCCTCTCGCTTTTGTTTGAACGTCGGTTGGGCTATCGCGTTGCCAAGAACCTGGTTTCCGGTGTGGCCGTCTTCAAGTGCGATAAAGTCGATCGATTGCTTTTGGTTGCCGATCCGATCGTGAATCCGCAGCCGGAGATGATGGATCTTGTCGATTTCGCGCAGGGTGCTGCCGGCCTGGCTCGCAAACTGGGCAACCCGCTGCCGAAAGTCGCGATGCTCGCTGCCGTCGAAGTCATTTACCCCCAGATGCCGGTCACGATTGTCGGGGCGGTCATCTCCAAGATGGTCGATAAGGGCCAGATCAAGAACTGCCTGATTGACGGTCCGCTCTCTATGGATGTCGCGATTATCGAGGAAGCGGCCCGCGAGAAGGGCGCCAAGGGCGAGGTCGCCGGCAAAGCCGACATCTTGATTGGCCCGAACCTGGCCACAAGTTACGGCATCTACAAGGCGCTGACGCTCTATACTCAGAGTGAAGTGGGAATCGTGCTCACCGGCGGCAAGGTGCCAGCCGTGATTACCTCCGCGCATGATTCCGCGGATACGAAGTACAACTCGCTTGTTCTGGCGGCTGTGGCCGCCCTCAAGTAAGCCTCAGTCTTCCCGAGATTGCGCTAAGCCTTTGATTGAATAAACTCCACAGCCCGCCGCAGCCGCATAACCACCCGTTCCTTTCCGATCGCTTCCAGCATGGCAAACAGCGACGGACCGCCGGTCAGACCGGATACCGCCAGGCGGGTGGGATGAATCAGCGCTGCCGGTTTGACAGCAAGCTCTTCAGCTAATGCTCTCAGCGCCTGATCCGCGTTGCTCTCTGTGAATTCGGCGATCGCTTCGAATCGTTCCGTCAACCTGATCAGGTAGTTCGCCCCTTCCGCAGTGAACGACTTTTGTGCCCCCTTCTCGTCGTAGGTGAAGTTGTCGGTAAAGAAATAACTCGCCGCCGGCACAAACTCGGTCAACAGTCGACAGCGCTCTTTAAGCAGACCCATGATCTTCATCAGCCACTGCCAGCGCGTTTCGAGATAGTACTTGGTCGTAAGCCCGGCTTCGACAAATAGTGGCGCCACCAGCTCGGCAAGTTCGTGATTCGATTTTTCCATCACGTACTGATGGTTCAGCCACGTCAGCTTTTCGGGATTGAATATGGCGTTTGCGGAATTGATCCCTTCCAGATTAAACGCTGCGATCAGATCTGGCCGCGACATCTTCTCGCGATCATCCTTCGGCGACCAGCCAAGCAGCGCAAGAAAATTGAACATCGCTTCCGGCAGGTAGCCTTCATGTTGGTACTCATCAACGCTCTTGTCGCCCTTGCGCTTCGACATCTTCGACTTGTCCATCCGCAAGATGAGAGGAAGATGCCCGAATATCGGGAGGTCCCAGCCAAAGGCCTCGTAGATCTCCTTCTGGAGAAACGTATTGGCGATGTGGTCATTTCCGCGAATAACGTGGCTGATTCCCATGTCATGGTCGTCAATCACAACGGCCATATTGTAGATCGCATTGCCGTCCGACTTGAGAATGATGAAATCGTCGAGGTCACGATAGTCCTTCTCGATTCGGCCCAGGACCACGTCATCAAACCAGGCGGTTCCGGAGGTCGGCAACGCCAGGCGAATGGTAAAGGGCTTGCCGGCCTCAACATTAAGTTTGCTCTGCTCCGGCGTGAGTGCGCGGCAGATTCGATCGTAGTGATAGTCCTGCTTGGCGGCCTGGGCTGCTTCGCGCTTGCCCTGTAGTTCGCTCGCAGGACAGAAGCAACGGTATGCCCGTCCCAGCTCAATGAGCTTCTCGGCATATGGCTTATAGGTGTGCAGCCGCTGCGACTGGTAGACGACTTCGCCATCTAGATCCAGTCCGAGCCACTTCAGACCCTCCAGAATGACCTCGATATACTCCGTCTTCGATCGTTCTTGATCCGTGTCTTCAATGCGCAGCAGGAACTTGCCGCCACTATGCCGGGCAAAGAGCCAATTGAAAAGCGCCGCGCGCGCTGTGCCGACGTGGAAGTAGCCGGTTGGCGATGGCGCAATGCGAACACGAATTTCCGCAAAGCTCATACCGAGTTGTCCTGCGGGGGTTCCTGATGGGGTTGCGTAAACGGAGAATGCGGCGCTGTCGGCCGTTCAGCCTCCGGTTGCTGTACCGGTGGCGCGGCAGGTGCTGTTGGGGTCAACACCGGGGGTGCAGCTACCGGCTTGATCTCGGCCAGTTGCACATACTCAAATTCCATTCCCCCCGCGATCTTGGCGAAGAGATTGTATACGATCACGAAGATAAACACAGCAATCGTATACATGACCGCTCCTCCGAAGGCGAAGAGAAACGGCACTAACACTAAGATCGCGCCTGAGATCGCCGAAAACGGCGCGAAGTCCGGATCGGCCATCGCCGTCGGCAACGCCATCAGAAGGGCCAGAAAAAAGGCATAGAAGATTCCGATGATGAACCCCAACACCAGGTTCACCAGGAACGAGATCTTTACGGCTGGCCAGACTGCAATTCGCTTTAACTCAAATTTCATACTTTTCTCCCCGGTTGCAGGCACAATATGGCCTGAAACTTGTTGCAGCAAGAGGATTTTCCTTCAGCGTCGGGACGCGGCCGGAGGAACTAGGCGCCCCGTCCGAAAGATTCCGACGTGGCGCAGATTTCAATAATCTGTAACGACTTGGCGGTCGATGGTAATAACATGAAGAAGTCAACAGTAGTAATCTTGTCCACAATCGTGCTTGCCGGCGCCGGCTACGCGTATTATCATTTCATCGGTTGCCACAGTACGTGAGGCATAACCTCGTCGCCGTGGGCGTCGACGTTTTATGGTGCTGTGCTGGGGGGGCTGATTGGTTACTGGTTAACCGAGGACAAGGATCACGATGCCGATTTATGAGTATTGCTGCAAAGAGTGCGGGCAGAAGTTTGAGCTGCTCGTGCCCTCTGAACGCCTGGCCAACAGCCAACATTGTCCCCATTGCGCTTCCGACCGCCTGGAACGGCTTTTTAGCACCTTCGCTACATCTGGCGGCTCGGCCAAACCGGCCTCCGGTTGCGGTTGTGGAAACTCGAAGTTCTCCTGACAATCTTGATCTCGTGAGCGGTCGCTCACGCTACTGACAACATCTGATGAAGGATTAGGGCTGGAGAGAGTGGTTCAAACTTGCGCCGCCGTCAGATCATCGGCGCGGAGTTCGCTGCCAGTCTGCGGTTCGACGATCGGGATCGTTACCGTTATGCTTGCGCCTTGACCCGGTTCGGATTCGACCGAGATCGTGCCCTCGTGATTCTTGATCACTTTTCGACATACGGTTAGGCCGAAGCCGTGACCATGTTCCTTGGTTGTGAAGCGATCGCGGAAGGCTTTCTGCAAGTTTTCCGGGCTGAATCCGGCGCCGTTGTCTTGAACCACAAGCGTAAACTCATGCTTCTCGGCGTTGAATCGCGTGCGGATGCAAATGATGCCGTCGGAGCGATCCGCCCCGATTGCATCGGCCGCGTTGTTGATCATGTTGTAGAGCACTTGCTGCATCTGCGACATATCGATCAACATCGGCGGTAAGGCTGCATCGAGATCCAATTCGATACGCACTTTGCGGAAGCGCCGCTGGTGGCGCGCGAACGTCGCGATCTCCTGGATCAGTTCATTCAGGTCGCCCGTCTGGCGCTTCGTCTCCAATTTGCCCGCCGCCGATAGCGAGGCAGTAAACTTTTCAAACTTGCCGATGTTCTTCTTTACATTCTCCAAATACTTGATCGCAGTCTCTGGGTACGATCCGGCCGCCTTCATTTCAAACAGCTCGACATTGGAAAGAATGATCGCGATGAAGTTGTTAAGTTCGTGGGCAATCTCCGACGACATCATGCCTTGTGTTGCCGCCCGCTCCAAGCCGACAAGGTGGTCCTTGAAATCTTCGAGCCGCACCATAGCCGACTGTACTTCCTGCAACAGGACGATGTTATCGAGTGAAATCGAACTCAAGCTCAACAGCACCGTCAACATCTGCCGGTCGGCTTCGGTCACGGTGGTTGGGTGCTCACACTTGATGACCAGTACCAACTTCAGTTTCTCGGTGGCCGGCAGGGAGAACAGGCAGTAGTTCCCTTCGCTGTTGCGCAGGTTCTGTGAAATTGGTTGGAGTTCCGCTCGCTCGATGAGGCGCTCAAACACCGGGTGGTGCACAATTTGTCCGTTGAATTCCAGTTCGCTTGCTCCCAGGAAATCGTCGGGAAAATCGCGCAGGCAAACCGTATCAACGCGCGCAAACTGCATCGGCTGCTCAGCCGAACTCAGCACAATCTGGGCTTGCTCCTCCGACTTGTTGTAGAACAGCACCATGCCCTCTTTGAGCCCGAAGTGGAACAAGGCAAACCGCAGGATCAATTTAATCAACGATTCACTGTCGCCGGCCGTGTAGAGCGCTCCCATCAAGTGTGACAGGTGCTGCAAGCCGCCGGCTCCTTGCTTCTTCTGCAGGTCGCGCCGCTTGGCGAAGGCTGTGGCAATCGACTTGCGGATCTCGGCCAGCTCAAACGGCTTCATGATGTAGTCGTACGCCCCGGTCGCAATCGCCTTCTTGGCCGTTTCGACGTCGGCGTAACCCGTCATGAAGATGATGCCGATTTCCGGGTCGATTTCGAGGACGCGCTGGGCAAGCGTGATGCCGTCCATGTCCGGCATCTTAATGTCGGTCAGGACAAAATCGAACTTCTCCCGTGAAACCAGACGCAGCACTTCCTGCGGGCTGGGAGTCGACAGGATTGTATGACCCACAGTTGAGAGGGCGTCGGATGCAAAGTGGAGGACGATTTCCTCGTCATCGACGATCAGGATTTTTGCAGAGTCACCTGCGATGGCGTTTCTCCTTTGCCTGCTGCGCCGCGCCGCTGAGCGCTATCCTCAGCGCGCTGAAGCACCGTTCGCAATTCTGCCAGATCGAACGGTTTGCAAATCGTGCCGACGACGCCGGGATTCTCTGTGGCCCGGCTGAGCTTGTCGGGGTAGCTGTCGGTAACAACCACCATGGTGGTTGCATCAAGCTCGTGGACCTTCTTCGCCGTCGTTAAGCCGTCCTGCCGCGGCATGTGCATATCGGTAAACACCAGGTCGTAATGTCGGGCCCGCACCATCTCCACCGCCTCGATCCCGTTCGC
The DNA here is from genome assembly GCA_964576925.1 of uncultured Ignavibacteria bacterium. Taxonomy (GTDB): domain Bacteria; phylum Zixibacteria; class MSB-5A5; order CAIYYT01; family CAIYYT01; genus JADJGC01. Next base: position 727,534 of record CAZNWJ010000001.1, read on the forward strand.
CGCTTTTGCGACCTCATAGCCGTCATTGCGCAATACGTCCACCAGGAGATCGCGGATGATCTCGGTATCGTCTACGACGAGTATCGTGCGGATGGCGCGTTGTGACCTCATAACGATCCCAGGGCGTTTTGAACGGCCGCGCGGATTTGCGCGATCGAAAATGGTTTCTTCAAAAAGTCGGCTGCGCCGGCCTGAATGCACTCGGAAGCAGTCTGCAGCGACGCGTAGCCGGTGACGACAATCACCTTGATTCCTTTGTCATGTTCCTTGATCTTTTTCAGCAAGGTCAGCCCGTCCATACCGGGCATCTTCAGGTCGGTAATGACCAGATCGACTGGATTTTGCTGGATCATCTCCAGCGCCGTCTCCCCGTTGTGCGCTCCCATCGGGTCCTGGGCAGAAAACACTTCCAGGAGGAATTCGCGCATAACTTCTTCATCATCAACGACTAATATCTTCTTTGGGTCAGGCATCAAACACCTTGTTGGGTTGCGGCTTTTGTACTCCGGGCATTTTTGCTCTTTCTTTTACAATCGGTAAAACTACTGTAAAAGTTGAGCCCACACCTACTTGCGAATCGAGTTTTATGTCGCCCCCGTGATCGCGGATAATCCCGTACGACACCGAAAGACCCAGACCCGTGCCTTCTCCAACCTTCTTGGTCGTAAAGAAGGGTTCGAAAATCTTCGATCGATTCTCCTCGGGTATGCCGACTCCGCTGTCTCTGAACTCGATCTCAATCGAACCGCCGAATTCTCCGACCGGCGGATTGTGACGCGTCCGAACTGCCAGATCGCCGCCCTCTGGCATCGATTGCATGCTGTTGATCAGGATGTTTGTGAAGACCTGCTGCAGCAGATTGACGTTGCCGAGGATTCGCGGCAGATTGGGCTGAAGCTCGACATTGAGATGGATATCCTTCATCCCGAGCTGATGCTGGGTGAAGACAAAAGTCTCTTCCAGGGCGGCGTTGACGTCAACCAGATCAAATTCCGCTTTGTCCGACGACCGGCTGAACTTCAACAAGTTCTTCACGATCATCTTACAGCGGCGTGCCTGGAGCTCGATATCCGCCAGATAACGCTGGAAATTGGCGTAGTCGCGTTCCTCCAGCTTGCCGTTCTGCAGTTTTTCAATGGCGAACTGGGCATATCCGAGAATACCGCCCAGCGGATTGTTTAGTTCATGAGCCACTCCGGCCGCCAACTGGCCGACGGCCGCCATCTTCTCCGATTGAATCACCTGTTTCTGGACTTCTTCCAGCTTCTGCGTTCGCTCGTGCACCTTCTGTTCGAGCGTCTGATTGTGCAGTTCCAGCTCGCTCTGCGAACGCTGCAACGAATCGCACATCTTGTTGAAGGCCTCAGCCAGGCGCTCCAATTCGGCATCGGTCTGCATTTTCACCCGCTGCGACAAATCGCCGGAGGCAATGCGCTCGGTAACTTCGACCAGGGTGTTGATCGGGCTGGCGATCATCTTGACCAACGTAACCGAGAGAAGAATGCCGAGCATCACCAACAGGAGCGTGAAATAGACAATCATTTGCCGCGTTTCGCTGATCTTGGACAAAGTCTCCTTGGTGTCGATCCCGATGCGCACGAAACCGATGATCTCGCCCGGATCGGAATTGGCCGGCGTTGTCTGGCCCAACTCCTCGCGCGACACCTCTGCCTTGTGAGAGCGGACGGGGGCAACCACCTCGATAAAGCTTGCGCCATTGGATAGAGTGTGCTCATGAAATGCCGCGCTCTCGCTGCCGGAAGCGAACATTACAGGGAAGTGCGCGAGCGGGTCGTCCATGCGAATGAGGTCGGGGCCGATTCCCGATTGCATTCCCTCTTGAAGAATCCGGCCGTTTGCCGCATACACCTGCGCAAAAAGGATTTCCGGTTCGCTCAGGACACCGCTGACCAGTACCTCCAACTCGCTCCCGATCTCGAGCATGACGCCGAATTCCGCATTGTGCGCCATATTGCGCGTCAGCGACTGGCCACGGGCCTTGAGTCCGTCGATCGCCGACTCGCTGAATTCCTCGAGCAGAAACATCGACAGCAGCAGGGAACTGATCAACAGCAGCGCGCTCACCCCGATGATCAGGCGCCACTTCATACCGACCCGATTATGGATGCGTTCAAAAAACGACATCAGTAGGTCTCCTTCGCAACACTGATCAGCTCCTGCGAGAGGTCGATATTGAGAAGCTTGCTGGATTTCAAGTTGAGGTAAAGATAGACTACATCTGGAGTGGTTGGTTTGACGGTGGCAATCTCGCGCCCCGAAAGGACCTGCAGCGCGAGCTCGCCCGCCTGCCGCCCGATGAACTTGTAGTCAGCCTCGAGACAAAAGAGCGCGCCCGTCTCCACGAAGTTTTGGTTGAACCCCATGATCGGCACGCCGCAGCGGAGTGTCTCCATCAGGGTATGCCGGATGAACTGAGGTGTCGATAGCTCTTCGTCCGCCACCGTCCAGATGCCGTCAACGGCGTGACAAAGGCTGTCAATCGCCGGCGGGAGCTCTTTCGTCGAGGTAACCACGATTTCGACCAATTGAAGACCCAACGCGGAAGTGGCCCGGCGCGCTTCTTCGACCAACCGGGCTGTGCTCTTGGTGTAAATCACGCCGATCCGCTTGAGTTGCGGAATCACTTCGGAAAACCGCTTGATCTGTTGGCTTACGGGTATATCGAGCGCGGCTCCCGTAATGCGACCGCCGGGCTTGTCCCACGAGGCGATGAATCCCGACTCAATGGGATTCAGTACTTTGGCAAAGACTATCGGTAACTTGGGAAAATTGCGGCTGGCAAAAGCGGTCGCATTGGTGCCGATCGTGACCAGTAACTCCGGCTTCTCGGCGGCAATCGCGGCAGCCTGCGGCTCGTCAAGACTCCGCAGAAAACGCGTTACGAGCGTACAAGGCGGGTCACAGCCCCGCAGCGACCATTCCAGTCCGGAGATTGTGCGCAGCGTGTGCTTGGTGGAGTCCGCATAGAGAATCGCGACGCGCCGCGATGGTTGCGCGTTTGCCGCGACGCTCAGGACCAACAGGCCAAGCAGAGAAACCGCGAGTCGGCGAGCTAACACTGACCGGCGCTCCTCGATTCGCACACGCTGTGCAGACCGTTCCGTCGCTTTCTGCATTCACCCAATGCAGTAGGCACGAATACACCCTCCCAAGGTGACAAAGGTTGAAAGCAACCCGTGCCGAAGCGGAGCCAAGCAATGAGGTGATCTGTCGGAGCTGAGGCTACCCCAGAGTTTCATGGCCGCGCGACAGTTGTACCTTGGATTTATCGGAATGCCGTTACCACCCTTTACGCGATTGGGGCAATAAATCGTCCAATTTGCACTGCTCTGAAACATCTCGCATCGAGAATATTCGACTTACCTCGCCGGCCAGGTCTGCACCTTTCCCATGTGAAACATCGGCTCGGTCTCGGGGACTCGCAGGGCCGGGGCGAATCTGGACTAGGTCGAACTCTTATGCGAAAATCATCGCAGCGACACGCCCCTTTTTCCAGTGCTCGCGTTAAAAAATCCGGCACTAATCCGATACAAGCTTTTGAGATCACCACATGCCGATTCATCGGTCACACACAGTCTCTTGGAACTTGCAACTCTGACCTGGCCCGATGACTGTCGGTGTGTGTTCGCAAACGCAGTCGATGCGATCGCCTTCTTCGATCACAACTGCGGGTTGTTCACCGTCAAACAACCGGAGGTCGCTTGAAGAATTCAATCATAATCATAGCAGCGGTGCTCATCGCTATCGGATTTCTGGGTCTTGCCGACCCCCTGATCGCGAAAACGACAGGAAAAATCTCCGGGACGGTTGTCTCGGCTGAAACCGGCGAACCGCTCGCCGGCGCGACCGTGACCATTGTCGGCCAGTCGATCGTGACGGTTACTGATCTTGACGGCGAATTCTACATCTTGAACCTCCCGGTTGCCTCTTACGATGTCGCGGTACAACTCATCGGTTACCAAACTGAAGTCCGTTCCGGCCTGACTGTATTGCTTGATCTCACAACGCCGGTCGAGATCGCTCTGATCTCGGCAACCGTAGAACTCGACACTGTCGTGACGGTTGTCGCCGAGCGGCCGCTAATTCAAAAAGACTTGACGGCATCGATGCGGACCATAACTAAGGAAGAGCTCGATAACCAGCCGAACAGCCGCAACATCCAGCAGGTCATCTTGCGCATGAACGGCACCGTCTCCGACAACTCCGGCGGTTTGCACGTGCGCGGCGGCCGCTACGGTGAAGTGACCTACTACTTCGACGGTATGCCGGTTCAAGACCAGTTTTCCGGCGGACTCGGGACTCGCATTAATCCGGACGCGCTGGAAACCGTCAGTCTGACCTCCGGGGGATATTCAGCCGAATACGGCGAGGCGCTGTCGGGCGTGGTCAATCTCCTGACCCAGGAGGGCTCGAGCCACTACGTCGGCAAATTGAAACTCGCCGACGGTTACACGACGCCCTATAACGTCCAGACCGGAGAGTTTGACGCCACTCGTCGCACCGACAATTACTATGGAGTGTTCAATCTCGCCGGGCCAATTCCCGGCATCAACAGCGAACGCGCCAGCTTCTTTAATTCTCTGGAGTATGCGCACAACGGCGGGTATCTGCCGCACAATCGCGCCGAGAGCTGGACGATCACTTCCAAGCTCGCTTTGCGCCCCATGCAGGCTCTCAAGCTGACGCTGTATTCAAACCTCTACAATCGCGAGCAACAGCGCTACGAGCATCGCGATGTCAACGGTTATTCCTATGACTTCGCCTTGACCAACTCCGGGCTGATCAAGAACGATGCTGCCCGCGTCGGCGGCAATGCTACGCTGCAGCTCTCGGCAAATACGATGATGTCGATGAAGATCGGCTATTTCGAAACCCGCACCAAGCTGGCGCCCGATCACCTCTTCGATCTCTATTGGGATAAGTGGCCAGGGTACTCGGTTGACGAAAACGGGCTCTATAACGGCACAATTCAGGATAACTATACGACGGATTCGCTGTACTATTATAGCGGCTACGTCAACGATACTCTCTACTATCCCTATTATCTCGACAAGAAGTCATCCTATAAGTCGATCGGCTTTGACGTCTTGTCGCAAGTCTCAAAGCACCATCAACTGACTATCGGCGGCGAGTATCGTCAGAATCGACTCCTCTGGGACAACAAGCAGTTCTTCAATGTTCGCCCTTACGGCGAAAAATACGACGTCGGTCCGAGCTATGCCGCCGGCTATCTGCAGGACAAGATTGAACTCGGGTACATGATCATTAACGCCGGTCTGCGCCTCGACTATCTTAATGCTGAGGTTGATTACTGGGATGATCCGGCTTTCAAGACGACACGCTTGCGCTCCAAGAGCAAAACGCACCTGTCGCCCCGACTGGGCTTCTCGCATCCGGTATCGGAGTACACTCTATTCCATTTCAACTATGGCTACTATTACCAGGTACCGCAGTATCCGTACATGTTTACAAACCTCGGCGCCGATCTGACCACCGGCTTTCCGATTGTCGGGAATCCCGACATGGAACCGGAGCGCACGATCTCCTACGAATTCGGTATTACCCAGCGACTTGCCGACGACATTCGCTTGAACGCGACGACCTACTACAAGGATGTCTCCAATCTCGTGTCGGCGAAGCTGGTCGACCTGCCGTCGGGAACCTTCACGCAATATGTCAACGGCGACTATGGCTCGGTTAAGGGACTCGATTTCTCGCTGACACGCGCCGGCAACGCTAACCTCACGGGATCGGTCAACTACTCGTACATGATTGCCGAAGGCAATTCCTCCAACGCTAACGAGTACTATTACAATTATTTCACGCAGGGTGAAGATGCGCCGGTGATCCCGGTGCAGGAATTCCCTCTCGCCTTCGACCAGCGGCATACGCTCAACATCAATGTCGACTTCCGCGTGCCGCGACACCAGAAGCTGAGAGCTTTTGGAATGACTCTGCCGTCGGCCTGGGGCGCGAATGCGTTCTTCACGTATGGCAGCGGCATGCCGTATACGCGCACCGACCAGAACGGCGTCCGCCTGGGCGGTCTGAATGAGGCTCGCATGCCCGCGAACTATCGCGTCGATATGCGCTTTGACAAAGACTTCTTCCCGTTCAAGAGCGCGTCGACCCGCTTGCGCCTCTTTGTCGAGGTCAACAACCTGCTCGACCGGCGCAATGTCATCAATGTGTATTCTCGCACCGGACTGGCCGACATCGATGGATACGACTTCAGTCTGACCTCTGACCCGCCCGGCACGGCAACCGCCGATGATGTCAACGCACTGCGCCGACTGCTCGCCAGGGATCCGCAGAACTTCGACGCACCGCGCTCGATTCAATGGGGGTTGGAATGGATCTTCTAACCACTCGGAAATGTGGAGGTTTGCTCATGAGCGGAAACTTCCGAATCTTGGCGATAGCGGTGGTTGTGATGCTCGCCTTGTTCCCGGTGCGGTCGCTTGTTGCGGCCTCCGCGGAGGCGCAAGTTCCGTCGCCGGAAATGCAGGACTTGATCACGCATGACAAAGGCAATATCCGTACTACCATTTCCAACTGGGGTACGATTGGCGGACTTAGCCACCTTGGCTTTCCGTCCGGGGAATGGCCGAAAGGCTCTGGCCACAACTACCTGGCGGAGATCAAATACTGGATGGGTGCTTCGATCGCCGGCGGTGATACGCTGCTGGCTGACACCGATGACGATTTTGCGCCGATTCGCGATCTGCAGACCGACTTGGATTACCGCATTCGTCTCTCGACCGATCCGGATCGCTATGAGTACGATCCAAATGACACGGTCGGACTCGGCGTCGGCCATCCCGCCTACGGCTGGCAGAGTTACGATCCGGAAACGGGCCAATGGGGCTACAACCAGGTGTGGGATCCCCAAACCCAAAGCTACTATCCCGGCGGGCCTTCGTCGCTGCAGGAGAGTATCTATCGATTTAACGATGCCGGTTTGGGTTCAACCTTGCTGGGGCTCGAGATGGTCCAGACCGTCTACCAATGGAACTACAGCTACAACGAGGACTTCCTCTTCGTCGTGCTTGATATCAGGAACACCAGCGAGAACGACTACGAGAACTTCGCTTTCGGGCTCTACTGCGATTTTGACATTGGTGGTCCCGACGGCACCGGCGAAAACGGCCGCCTCGGCGATCTGGTAGCTTCCGATACCTCGCTGAATCTGGCGTGGACTTACGATGCCGACGGCTATGATCCCGGCTGGGGCGCGAATGTCGTCGCAGGGATCATGGGCACTCGCTACATCGAAACGCCCGATGGCATCGGCATGACGGCCTTCCGTACCGGCGAGTGGGAACGCATCGCCAATACGGACGACCAGGAAAAATATGCCTACATAACAGAGAATCTCTTCGAAGAGTCCCTGCCGCCGACGGATCAATATTACGTCCAGGCAACTTCGGGGATCAATCTTGAAGCGGGTAAAACGATTCGCATCGGCTTTGCCCTGATCGCCGGCTACGATGAAGACGATTTTCGCGCAAAAGCCAAGATCGCGCAAACGGTCTATTCCAACCGTTTTGTCGGCCCGGCGCCGCCACAGCCGCCACGACTTACGGCTTACCCCCTGGCAAACGAAGTGCGCTTGTCCTGGGATCGCACCGCGATCGAATCGCTTGATCCGATGCTTGGCATCCAGGACTTTGCCGGCTACAAGCTTTATCGTTCTACCGACCAGGGCGCAAGTTGGGGTCGCTTGGTGCGCAACTCTGACGGCAGCCTCGGTCCCGACTATGTCCCGCTGGCCACGTGGCGAGTGGAAGATCCGAGTGAACCGATTCCACACACCTTTGTCGACACCAGCCTGACCAACGGCTTTGAGTATTGGTACTCGATCGTCGCGTTTGACAAGGGCGATACAGCGGCCGGAGTCGGTCCGCTCCAAACCGCCTATGGTCGCCCCGGAGGAGACGTCAACGCCGCCGCTGCAACACCGCGCTCAAATCCAGCCGGTTATGTACCGATCGAAAGTTCGCTGCGACATGAAGCGAGCGGACCGGACGGTGCGTCGGCCGGCGAACTTGTCCCGGTGCTCTACGACGACCGGCAATTTACCGGGCAAGAGTACGAAGTTGGATTCACCGAGTCGCCCTATTACACAAGCTGGTATGTCGTCAATCGGACGACCGGCGACACGCTGGCCAATGATCTTGAAGATCAAACCGGCAACCTGGCCCTGGCGCCGGTAGTCGATGGTGTCCAATTGCTGCTGACTAACGGCGAGCGACTGCCATCGCACTATCAACAAGTCGAGTTTGCCGCCGGCTCGGATACGACTCTGAAGCTCGGCTTCAGTTATGGCCCTATGGGTGATGTTTTTGGATTCCCGCTGGGCGGCGACATGCATTTTCGTCCAACCTATCAGCTGCGCTTCACTGAAAACGGCTCGACCGGCTACTCGTTCTACGACGACGTCACGCCGATTGAACTGCCCTTTGAAGTCTGGAACGTGTCAACCAATCAGCAAGTGCTCGCGGAGATCTACCACCTCGACGGGCAAAACCCGGCCTGGGATCCGCGCAATCGCGACTACATCTCGATCGTCAATGTACCGTACGATGGAGAATCGCACCCGGAGGCCTTCCCCTATTGGCACAGCTGGTTCTTCCGCCTCGACACCTCGAGCTATAACTTCCAGGTCGGCGATGTCTTTGAAATCGGCGGTGCCCCCGTCAACGGCAGCGGCGACAAGTTTATCTATGCCGTGCCCGGCATCGATAAGTCCGCCGCAGCTCAGTCGCTCGATCGGATCCGCGTCGTACCGAATCCCTACATCGGTCGCGCCGCCTGGGAAACCGTCGAGGGTGAGCGCCGCATGGAGTTTGTGAACCTTCCCAATCAGGCATCCATCAGCATTTACACGCTGGCCGGAGACTTGGTGCAAAAACTCGAGCACCAGGGATCCGGGACCTGCGTCTGGAATATGCTCACGGTCAATGGTCAAGGCATCGCCCCCGGGCTCTACTTCTACCACGTCGATTCCGACGCCGGTCAGAAGGTGGGCAAGTTTGCGGTGATCAAGTAGGCATCAGAGGAGGAGACTATCATGCGTTATTCAAAGATCATGCTGGCGCTCTTCGCCCTGATGCTTGCAGCGCCGACGCTTCATGGCGATGACTTTTCCAAGGTGGGCACCGCGGGCGCGCAGTTTCTGAAAATCGGCATGGGTGCCCGCTATACCGGAATGGCGGAAGCTTCCGTCGCCATGGCTACCGACGGCTATTCACTATACTGGAACCCGGCCGGTCTCGGCGCCCTGACCCAGTCGCACGCCGAATTCACGACGATCAGCTACGTCGCCGGGGTCAATCTGAACTATGTTTCTTTCGCCAAACCTCTCTCGTTCGGTAGCATTGGGGCCTCCGTCACCGCGCTGTCCTCCGGGGATATGGAGATTACAACGGTCGAGCAGCCCGATGGCACCGGCCGCATGTTTTCGACTTCGAGCTATGCCATCAGTCTGGGCTATGCCCGTCGCTGGACGGAGTTCTTCTCATTCGGACTGTCCGCGAAATACGTTACCGAGCGCATTTCCGAAGAACGTGCTTCCGGCATCGCTTTCGATTTCGGCACCCTGCTTTATCCGGGTTACCGCAATCTCCGCATCGGTATGAACATTTCGAATCTTGGGCCGGAGCTAAAGCTCTCGGGGCCCGAATTGAACTTCAATTACAACCCGCAGGAAGGCAACGACAGCTACGATGACGCCAAGGGTGTCCTGAGCGTTGATTCATACGATCTGCCGCTGGTCTTCCGTATCGGCGCGGCGTACGACGTCAACTACTCGGCCAATACGAGAGTGACCCTCAGCGTCGAAGCCCGCGACCCCTCCGACAGCAAACAACAAGGCTCCTTCGGCACCGAGGTCGCCTTCTACGAGATGTTCTTCCTTCGCGGCGGCTGGAAGATCAATTACGAAGAGGAAGGCGCGACCGTCGGTGCCGGTTGCGATCTCAAGATCTGGGAACGCACGAACCTCGCGCTGAACTATGCTTATGCCGACTTCGGACGGCTCGAGTCGGTCCACCGCTTTTCGCTCGGATTGCGATTCTAAGCCGAAGCTCAACCACGCACTTGAAGGCGCACCCCCGGGTGCGCCTTCTTTCATTCTGTCAGATTCCCATACGTGGGCCTGGCCACCTAATTGCACGAGATCGCCGGGGATATCGAAGCATCTGTTATCCGCAACTGCGCGGCTGCCCCTGACAGAAACTTTTGTCGCTAAACGACGTTTCAGTGTGTATAGTTGAAAGTAGATGTTGAGATAACGCAACGCGACCTATCGGAGGATAAATGCGACTTGCCCTTGCCACCATCATTGTATTCGCCCTGCTTCTCGGCGCCTGTTCAAAGATGCAGAGCGAGCCCACCGCCACAGTTTACAAAGAGCCGGCTGAAGTTCAGGCGGTCAACGATTCCCTCGAGACGCTTGCTGCCGCCAGGCAGGGCAATATCGGGTTTGAAGACATGAAACCGGTGTTCGAGCATTTCCTGGCTCTCCATCCGAACTCTACGCTTCTCCACCGGGATTTCCAAAGCCTCTTTGATGGCTACAACAAGCAAGAGGAAAAGCTCGACTACTACAAGCAATTGCTCGACGCAGACCCGAATTCAGCCATGGCTGCCTACCTCTACGGTCGTTGCTTGGAAGGGATGGAATCGCGGACTTTCTTTCAGAAGTCGGTCGAATTGGATAGCAAGTACTACTGGGGTCACTTCGGCCTTGCTTCGTCCTATCTTAACGGCAATCCCCCCGATACCGCAAAAGCCATCGAGCACTACAAGAGCGGAATCGCGATCGATCCGTCATTCCCGGCTACTTATGCTCAGGTCGCGCAAATCTATATGAACCGGAAAGATTATCCCCAGGCGCTCAAGTATGCCAAGTCGTTCGCGGCGACCTCGCCAGAGGACTACCGCCCCGTCTCGGCACAAGCGGATATCATGCTCGCGATGGGAGACAAACCCGGAGCCGAAAACGTCCTGACGGCGTTCGCGGATTCTCACGCCAAGGACGAACGTGTGCGCCGCAGCCTCGTGGAAATGTATTTGGGTGACAAGCGCTACTCCGATGCCCTCGAGTATCAGCACACGATTGTCGGACTCACGCGACGCCCGGCTGATGCGCTTGTCGATCTCGCCAAAATCTACGCGCTCAACAACCAGCCCGATTCTGCGTTAACTTATCTGACTGCGGCCGCCGATCAGGGCTACGGAGATTTCCGCCGTCTTGAACGCAACGAAACCCTCGCTCAGGTGCGGCAATTGCCCCAGTTTGCCGAATTGATGTCGAAGCTGAAAGTCACGGCGGCCAGTCAGCGGGAAACGCGGCTCGCTGGCGTTCTGGCCAATGCCGAGGCGATTCGCTCGGAAGCGATCAGCAACCCTCTCCAACTCGATGCTCCGAAGTGGGCCTTCACCAATCTCGACGGGCAGACCGTGTCGCTGGAGAGCTTGCGCGGCAAGGTCGTCGTCGTCGATTTCTGGGCAACCTGGTGCGGACCGTGCCGGATGACAATGCCGCTGCTGCAAGAGTTTGTCGAACTGAAGCAGGCCGGTGTTGAGTTCATTTCAATGAACGTGTGGGAGGATGACACCAGCAAGGTACGGCCGTACCTGGCAGACTATGGCTACACGTTCAACGTGTTGTTTGGCAATAACGAAGTGGCTGCCGACTATCAGGTCAGCGGTATTCCGACGCTCATCGTGATTGATAAGGATGGCGTCATTCGCTATCGCCATGTCGGTTACGACCCGGCTTCCGACCAGGTCCTGCTGTGGCAGACCGAAGAACTTCTCAAGAAGCAATCGGCAACTTAGAATCGTTCAAGTCTTGATTTCTCACAACGAGCGGCAGGTAGCCTGCCGCTCGTCTTCGTTTCGACTCAAATGCAAAACATCTGGCCTCCAACTGCTCAACAGCTTACTTTTACAGCGATGGCCAAACTGCACTGCACAGAACTCGTAAAGACCTACCGCAAACGTCGCGTCGTCGACGGCGTTTCCATTGAAGTCGACCAGGGTGAGGTAGTAGGGCTTCTGGGGCCCAATGGCGCGGGAAAGACGACAACATTCTACATGGTCATTGGCTTTATCAGACCGCTTAAGGGCAAGGTGTTGCTGGACGAGCGGACTATCTCTGGAATGCCGATGTATCGTCGTGCCCGGTTGGGAATAGGCTACCTCCCGCAAGAGCCATCCATCTTCCGTAAACTTACTGTCTGGCAAAATGTTATGGCTGTTGCGGAAACGCTGGGATTGCGGAAAGCGGATAGAAGCGCTCGCGTTACTGCAATCCTTGAAGAACTTGACGTTATGCGCCTGGCAAAGTCTCGCGGTTACCAGCTCTCGGGTGGCGAACGCCGTCGTGTGGAAATCGCTCGTGCGCTGGTATTGAGGCCGAAGTTTCTTCTCCTCGATGAGCCGTTCGCCGGCATCGATCCTATTGCAGTAGAGGATATTCAGCGTATAATAAATGCCTTGAAGCAGAAGGGCCTTGGCATCCTGATTACAGATCATAACGTGCGCGAGACTCTTCAAACGATAGACCGCGCTTACATCATGTGCGACGGCAAGATCTTGAAATCAGGCACAGCAGAGTTCCTGGCTTCCGATCCGGAGGCGCGAAAGATCTACCTGGGAGAGAAGTTCCGGTTAAACTGACTCCCAAAACGACCGATAATAAGAAAAGAAAGTCATCAGGACCAGATAACACATTACCGGACAATAAGATAATATGCGACTGGAACTTACCCAAAGACTCCAACAGAAGCTTGCGCCACAGCTTATTCAGTCGCTTAAGATGCTCCAAATGCCAATCCTCAAATTGGAGCAGCTCTTACGCCACGAACTTGCCGTCAATCCGCTACTTGAGGAAGTCGAAACGCTCGAGCAGGAGCAGGAGAGCGAACTTCTCAATGACAAGAAGGACGAAGGAAAAGACGACGACAAGATAGACTGGGAAGATTACCTCCGCGATAACGAAGATTACAATGCTCGTGAATTCAAGGGCGGCGACAACGAGGATATGCCGGAGTTCAATATCGCCGGCGAACAGTCGCTCTACGAGCACCTCCTTGAGCAACTGACCTTTCTCAAGCTGCCCGTAGAGGATTTCGAGATCGGCGAGATTATCATCGGCAACATTGATGAATCCGGCTATCTCACCACGACCCCTGAAGAGATCGCCGAGACACTAAAACTGGACGTCGACCGCGTCGAACGCGTGCTGGCAAAGATCCAACGTTTCGATCCGTCCGGGGTCGGCGCTCGCGATCTTAAGGAATCTCTGCTGCTGCAGTTGCGCGACCGCCACTGCGACAACAACCTCGTTTACCGCATCGTCGAAGAACATCTTGAAACACTCGACAAGAAGAGCTTCCAGCAGTTGGCGAAAGCAATGGGAGTTTCGCTCGAGCGCGTTCAGGAAGCGATGGAAGTCATCAAGAACCTGTCGCCCCGGCCGGCTTACGGCCGCTTCTCGCGAGCCGCGGCCGCCGTTATTCCGGATCTCATCGTTGAGAAGATCGGCGAAGAATGGGTTATCTCCCACAATGATCGCAATGTTCCTCAATTGCGCGTTAATGCCGGCTACAAAGAGTTGCTCAAGCGCGGCAACAATACACCCCAGGAAACCAAGAAATATGTGCGCGAGAAGCTGGAGCAGGCACGCTGGCTCTTGAACGCCATCAACCAGCGCCGCACCACGATGATCCGCGTTATGTCAGCGATCGTCCAGGAACAACTGGAGTTCTTCGAAAACGGAATCGAGTTTCTCAAGCCGCTGACGATGGAAGACATCGCCAACATCGTCAACATGAACGTGGCAACCATCTCGCGCGTATCGTCCGACAAGTATGTTCAGACGCCGCACGGAGTCTTTGAAATCAAATTCTTCTTCAATTCCGGCGTCAAGATGCAGGATGGCGAAGAAGTAGCAAAGCGCTCGGTGAAGCAGCAAATAGAAGAAATCATCGCCAAGGAAGATCCTGCCAATCCGCTCTCGGATCAGGAGATCTTTGAGCTCCTCAACCAGCGAGATATCAAGATCGCGCGTCGGACCGTCACCAAATACCGCGAAGAAATGAAGATTCAGCCTGCTCGATTTCGCCGGCGTGCGGTATAGCAGACGGCTTTGATAGGGGCGGCGTATTCGCGCAATTGGTGCCTATCTGAAGCCGGGTCATTCGCAATGGTTCATCGAGATTCGCAGGGTGGAATGGGACAAAAGTGTCTTTCAAGTCAGCCTTTCCCGATATTTTTTCTGTCCTTTTGACAACTTCAACAAACTCGTATATTCGCGATTGATTCATGGATAGAAACATGGCATTAGAGATGGTGCGAGTTACCGAAGCGGCTGCCCTCTCTTGTGCCCACTGGATGGGGCGCGGGGATACGGACTCCGCAGACCTGGCAGCCGTTGAATCGATGCGTACGCGGTTCAACGAGTTGGACTTTGACGGTACCGTCGTCATTGGCGAGGGCGAACGCGACGAGGCGCCGATGCTCTATATCGGTGAACGCGTGGGTAAGGGAAATGGTCCGGCGATGGACTTGGCGCTCGATCCCTTGGAATGCACAAATTCCGTGGCCTATGGTCGTCCCAATGCCATGTCAGTCGTAGCCTTAGGGCCGCGCGGCTGCTTCCTGCATGCCCCCGACACTTACATGGAAAAGATCGCTGTGGGATACCAGGCTCGCGATGCCGTCAATCTGAACCAGCCAATCGAAGCCAATTTGCACCAGATCCGGGAAGAGCTGAAGTTGAAAATGGAGGAAGTCACCGTCGCGGTGCTTGAGCGCCAGCGGCATGATGAGCTGATTGCGCGAATTAGGAAACTTGGAGCGCGCATCAGGCTTATACCAGATGGAGACGTCGCTGCAGCCATTGCCACGGCCATGCCCGATACCGGTGTGGATGTGCTAATGGGAGTCGGTGGAGCGCCCGAAGGCGTCCTGGCGGCAGCCGCCTTGCGCTGCTTGGGCGGCGCCATCGAAGGCAGATTGCGATTTCGCAGTCCGGAAGAGCGCGAGCGTGCCCTGCGAATGGGTGTCCAAGACCCGGATCGCATTTATCGCGCCGACGAACTGGCGACTGGAGAAGAATTAATGTTCTCAGCAACCGGCGTAAC
Source organism: uncultured Ignavibacteria bacterium (assembly GCA_964576925.1). GTDB lineage: Bacteria > Zixibacteria > MSB-5A5 > CAIYYT01 > CAIYYT01 > JADJGC01. Next base: position 742,713 of record CAZNWJ010000001.1, read on the forward strand.
TGACGGCCAATTGCTGGATGGTGTTCGCTTTAGCCGCGAAGGCGCCGCGACCCATTCGGTGGTGATGCGCCTCAAGACACGTACGGTGCGCTTCATAAAAACACACCATCATTACCACGGGAGTCCCGAGTAAGGACGCCGCGTGGGCGAAAATCCTTTTTTTTGGAAGGGAAAGGAGCCGTTATGAAAATCAAGGTTACTGGACGGCGCTACGAGGTGGAGGACAAGATCAAAGATCGAGCGATCTCGGAGGTCGAGAAGCTCAGCAAGTTCTTTGACAACATCGTCTCGGCCAGCCTCGTGCTGTCGCAGGACGGATTTCGCTGCGAAGGCGAGCTGACAATGACGGTATCGAAATCGAAACTGGTGTCGAAGGCCTCGACTGAAGATATGTTTGCCACCATCGAGATGGTCACCGACAAGATGGCCGTGCAGCTCAAGAAGCATAAGGGGAAAATGAAAGAGCGCGACCAGAAGGGGCTTTCGGAACGCAAGGCCAAGGTCAAACTGACCACCAAAGTTGACGAGGTCGACTATTAAACTTGCGTCGAGTTATTAAGCGGATAAATTATACGCGGCAGACTTCGGTGTCTGCCGCGTTTTGATTCTGCCGAGGTCGCACAAACTATGTCCACTCTGACTGTCGAAGCCCTGATCAAGGATCGCAAAGAGATTCTCGATCTCACCCTTCTGGCCGGCGCCGATGGCGTCTCGCGTCCAATCCAGACCAATGAGATTTTCCGCCCCGGCCTCGCGCTCACCGGATATACCGAACGCTACGCATTCAAGCGCGTCCAGGTTTTCGGCGAGACCGAACTGGCTTACTTGTTCTCGCTCACTCCGCAGCAATGCAAGGAATCCGTCGGACGGCTCACTGCATTTCCCATTCCGATGATGGTCGTGACCAAAGGCATCGCACCGCCGAAGGAGATGATGGAAGTCGCCGATGCCGCCAAGGTTCCGCTTTGCTCGACACGCTTGACGACGACCGACTTCATCGGACGCCTTGGCCTAATCCTCGATAATGTCTTCGCTCCATCGATCACCAAGCATGGCACGCTGGTCGACGTCTATGGTGTGGGACTGCTGTATACCGGCAAATCGGGCATCGGCAAGTCAGAGTGCGCGCTCGATTTGGTTGAACGCGGCCATCGACTCGTCGCCGACGACATGGTCAAGATCACGCGCAAGACGCAGACCACGATCATCGGCCAGAGCAATGAACTGCTTGGCCACCATATGGAAGTGCGCGGTATCGGCGTTATCGATATCGAAAAGCTCTTTGGCATTCGCGCTATTCGTTTGCAGAAACGCGTCGAAGTCGAAGTGCGTCTGACTTACTGGGAAGGCGGCTCCACCTACGAACGTCTCGGACTGGAAGAACGCTACACCACCGTGCTCGGCGTCGAAATTCCAGTTGTGACAATCCCGATCTCGCCCGGCAAGAACATCACGGTTATCTCCGAAGTTATCGCGATGAATCACATGCTCAAAGTCTATGGCGAGAACGCGGCTGAAGCGCTTTCCAAGCGACTATCGGAACGCATCCAGCGCCAGCAGAAGACGATGGATTACCTCGAGTCCGACTACGAGTAGTCGCCGCTTACCTTTGCTTCAATAAAGAAGGGCGCGTTGCTCGCGCCCTCAGTACTCTCTGTATATGTGGATTGAAGGTCCTCAGATATGTGGCACATCTGATTTCGGCGGCTGGTTGCCTATGACCCGCGGTTCGATTCGGGCCCGCACGAAGGGCTCGCGCGTAGTGTTGCTCTCGTTGGAGTAGTTCAGCCAAACCGCTCCGGCCAGCAAAGCCAGCACAATCCAGAATCCCACGGCCGTATCGACTTGCACGATTCCCATCGCCTGTCCTTCGATCTCAGATTCAATTGCAAATCGCAAGAAAATGAGCGCACCGCCGGCGACCACAGCCAGGCCTATGCGCATCAGTCTTACACGATCGGCGTCAGTGAAGCTCATCAGAAGTCCCAGAATGCAGCAGCCAAGGGCGAGGATAGCGAGAAAACTCGGCTCGACCTTATGCTCCCCCGAAGCATTGCTGTTGGAAAAGCCAAGGCTCGGGTCTTCGCCGCCTTCCATGTTTTCCGCCATTTGACTGAAGTCCAACTCACCATTTGCCTCGATCGACGAGCCAAAGACCATGTCGATCCCCTTCACTTCGGCGACTTTCATCTCCGCGCAGGAAAAATTGATGAACGGGAGAAAGAAAGCCAGCGCCGCCAAGCCGAAAATATATCGACTCAGTTTCGGTTTAAGTTCGTCCATAGCGAGAGATCCCTCCGCTTTATGTTTCTGGTGATGTGCGTTGCCTGGATAGAGCCGAATTGGAGCTTTGTGCGTCTGCCGATGCTCTTCATTATATATCGGCCAAGTCTCAACCCTTTTGATTCTGCCCCGACGGTCCGTCAATCTGCTGTTCAGTTTCTGAACAGGAAATTGCGCTAATTCGCCGCCTTGATCTCCGCCATCCGCAACATATTCCTGGCCTCCGCCGGGCTGCGAACCTCGAATCGAACTCCACGACCCTCCGCGTATTTAGGCGCTTGGTCGATTTGCTTGAGAATGCTTTCCGGCAGCTTGGCAACTCGAGCGGCTTGCACCGCCTTTTCGCCCAGCGCAAACGAAGTCAGGAAGTACCCTTCACATGGCGTCAGGTAGAGAATAGCGCGCTTGGCCTGTTTGAGTCGCAGTCCCCAGCCGTAGGCCTTTCCGGAGAATCCCCATTCAACCGCAATCGGAGCGAACTTCTCGCGTGCGGAATCCCGAATTTGCACCCACTGCGGATAGGTCTTCCCCAGCACCGCCTTGACCTCAGCTTCCGTGGGCGGTGCACTCTTGTCGTCGAAAACGCTCAGTGCCATTGGCTGTACTCACGCATTCGCTTCAATCAAACTCGAATTTTGGATCCGCTAACGACTGTTCCGAGCCAATACGTCCAATCAGAATCTCTGAGCGAGTGTAATTCTCGCCCTTCATCGGGTTGCCGGAGAGGCGGCGCAGCATCGCCAACTGCCCGGTATGCGTCAGCGCATCGGCGATCGGACCCTGAAACAGCTTGGGTAGCTCGTATCGCGTCGGTAATCCCGAGGCAAGATAATCGTCGAACTTCTTGAGACTCTCGAAGAATCGCTTGCACTCAACAGCCCATTCTTGAGGATCGGCAGTTTTCCATTTCGGCTCGCCGATCGCCATCGTCAATGCCCAGTCGAACAGGTCACCCATATGGGCGACAATCTGCACGGGGGTCTTGCTGGTTGGCCCCGCTCTGAACCCGGCGAATTCCGGCGGCGCGCCGCGCATCGTCTTGGCGGTACGATAAGCCAGCGTGGCCAGCGTGTGTCGGATGATTTCAAGGTCGGTCATGGCATGCCTCCGAAGTCCAAAAGCCATTGTTGACTTTGTGCAGGATAATCCGGCGCAACCTCGGCGGCAATCACAATTCGGTCGGGTGAAGTCGGGGTCAACCGTCGTGTGACCCCGATGACAAGGACGAGCTACAGCATTGTCGCCAGGGCGACTATGGCCACACCGATGAACATGTTGGTCATTGATAGGCCTTCCAGGGCCCTCTGGGCGCCGACGAAAGCCGCCGAGGGCGTTTCGCCCGGTTTGGGAATGTTGCGTTGTATCCGCGGAACGAGAACGAACGTTATGGTCAGGCCGATCAAAACTGCCAGGACATACAGGACGTGCTTGATGGTCAGCGCCAGACCGTACCCCGGCGAAGTGTCAAACAGGGCGCCATCCGGGGTCTTCATGAAGCCGGTAATCAGTAGGACGATCATACTGAGCCAGGCCAGGATAGTGAAGCGTTTGCCGACTGCGCCGAATAGCCGGCCAGCTTGTCCTGCGTCGATGGCTGAGAGCGACGGCTTAAAAGCCAGACCCATGAAGATCATACCGCCAATCCAGACGATGGTGAAAAGCTGGTGCAGGAAGTCAGTGATACTGAATGAGGACATCGGAACATTCTCCCAATACGAAAAGGAAACCTTACCTGCCCATTACGGTTAATGGACTCTGAAATCTGTTATTGGCTACGCGGTCTCGTTGGCAGAAGTTGCATTAAATATCGAGAAAATCAGTTGATGAGGTATTTTTAGTCTACGAACCCGCCTGCACGCCGCCTCGAGATTGCTCTCGTTTCCCCTCTTTGATTACGCGCGCTCCTGCCACCATATCCCCGAGACGGGTCTTTTCCTTCGTAACCACAATCAGCACGACCCCCAGAAGACTGAGAGCCGGAAGTCCGTCAATTAGCCGGAGAGCATTGCGGAGTAGCGATTTCCAAAGTCCCGGTCTGCCGCCGCCTACCGCTGTCACACGCAGGCCGAGCAGTCTCTTGCCGACCGTCCAGCCCAAAAGGCCTTCCAATAACACATAGTAAACGACTATCACTGCAAAGAAAATCACGCAGAGCGGATCGGAAATCATCCAGCCAACTCGCCAGATATGATCGGCGGAGGTCATCAGCCAGGTGCCCTTGACGATCCTGGTGATCGGGAAGAACACAGCACAAAACAGAGCCCAGTCTATCACCAGTGCCAGGAATCGGCTACCAAGCGAGGCAAATTGCTGACTCGTGACTGTCATCGGTGTGACCTTGATCATGCTTTGGTTGTCTTCAAATATGCTATTCGGGAAATCGGGTAACAAGTGATTTGTGCCTTGCTCGGCAAGCCCAGTTTCAGATCTGGCCGCTACGGAGCGCAAAAACCCGGCGCCTGTTCGCAACCGTCACTCAGTCACAACGTAAACGATAATGTCCACAAAACTCTCAGGAAGGACAAGATATGTGCAGACTCGCGATCGTAGCCCTGATACTATTGTCTGCGTTTACACTTTGGGGAGGTTGTCGTACGATGACTCAGACTATAGACCCGGCCGCGGAAAAATCCCGTATCGAAGCAATTATCAAAAACTCGATTACCTGGGCGCAAACCAAGGACAAGGAGCTGCTCTTCGGCAGCTTCGTAGACGATTCGACGCTGTTCTACTTCAGCCCGGATAATGCCGGCACGATCTCCGGGATCGACGCATTCCGACAATTGGTCGATGACCTCTTCATGAATCCGGCGTTCAAAGCAATCAAGGCGGAATTCAAAGACTTGCGAATCACCCTTGCGCGCACCGGCGACTGCGCTTGGTGGTCTTGTTATCTTGATGACTTCAACGAATGGAACGGTAATCCTGCCAATTGGGAAAATGTTCGCTGGACCGGCGTACTGGAGAAACGCGGCGGCGCGTGGAAGATCGTCCAGATGCATTTCTCGCATGCAACCGAAGATTTCGCGGTTGGGGAGTGAAGAAAGGAGGTGGCCGAACCACGTTCGCCCGGAGCTACTTATCTGTCGATTTGCCCGCCCGCATCCGCCAGAGTCGTGGAAAGAACATCGGTGTGCAGCGGCGATAGTCGCAGTATTCCTGTCCCAGCCGACGTTCCAGCTCCGGTTCCTCGATGGTTTTGATCTCCCAGGTCGCGGCAGCGATCAGGAGTGGTAGAAAGACGAATAGCATCGCTATCGAGCCAAGCCAGAGACCCAATCCGATGATGAAGATAAACAGTCCGCCAAACATCGGATTGCGGACCCACCGATAGAAGCCTTGGCTAACCAGCTTTGGCGGAGGACTCAGCGGGACCGGAGTTCCGCGGCTGATGAGAAACTGCGAAACGGAACCCAACATCAGCACCAAACCGATGACGAGCAGTGGATAGCTGGCATAGGTAGTGATCGGCGAAAGTATCCTGGGGAGTTTCAGCAACTCCCCGAGAGAATAGACTCCCAGGGCGATAGCAAAAATGACCGAGAAGAACACAATCGGGGCCACCGCGCAAATGACGTACTTCCCGCGGGACCGATCGGCAGCGGCGCGGCTCAGATACTGAATGGCTTTTTCACGAATTCTCACTCCAGTCCCTCACACAAGTCTGCTGCTTTAGGGTAAGCCTCCTCGAAACTGCCCACACAACCTGGACTAATTCCCAGGAGACTACCTGTATGATCGTGTCCTTGCGACACCGGAACGGCCAATTGACTTCACATCGTGATGATGACCTTGCCGCGGGCGCGCGCGGTTTCGAGGTAGCGGATGGCATCCGGCGTTTGCGCGAGTGTGTATTGCCGGTCGATGACGGGAACAACCTTGCCTGCGTCGAGAAGGTCTCTGATAACCAACAAGTCTTCCTTGTTCGGCTTTGCCATCCCCAGCCCTACGACTTTGCGGTCGCCAAGGAGTGACACCAGGGGTTCCAGAAGCATCTCCTTAAACATGTGAGACAAAGTTGAGAACCCGACCATCACAGCCACGCCGCCGCTATTCAGCGCGCGGCGCAACTCGAAAGCAGAGTGATTTGCGATGGCATCGAAGATCAGGTCGTAGCGCCGGTCGCCCTTCGTGAAATCCTCGCGCGTGTAATCAACGACATGATCAGCGCCCAGCGAGCGCACCAGTTCGAGATTGCGCGCACTGCAGACGCCGGTAACCTCCGTGCCATATGATTTGGCGATTTGCACGGCGAATGAGCCAACACCGCCGGAAGCGCCGTTGATGAGCACGGTTTGTCCTGCGCGAATGTGACCCTTGTCGCGTAAACCCTGCAGGGCGGTGAAGCCGACGACACCGACGGCGGCGGCCTGCGCGAAGGACAGGTTGCGCGGTTTCAGCGCCAATACTTTCTCGCGGGCGATGGCAAATTCGGCGAAGGCGCCGGCGCCACCGCGCGCCATGCCGAAAACCTCATCGCCAATCTTGAATTGCTCGACCTTTGGCCCGACGGCGGCAACCGTTCCGGCGAGATCGGCGCCGAGCTTTGGATTCTTCGGTTTGAACAGCCCGTCGACCAAGCGAATCAGGAAGGGATTGCCGCGCATCCGGTGCCAGTCGAGCGGATTGGCGGAAGCCGCCGCAACCTTGACGAGAACCTCGTCCTCCCGGGGCGAAGGTGTTCCCACCTCCCGGAGTTCGAGCACGTCGGGCGGACCATATTTTGGATAGATGATGGCTTTCAAGTGCGCGTCCTTATGTCTGTGCGGTGTGAAGGTAGTTGATGAATATTGAAATGGCAATAGAGTAGGAAGAGGTCAGACGCATGGAAGGGCAAAAGCCCGCTCCACCTTGGTTCCGATCTACTTCTGCGGAGCGAGTTGTTTCTCCATGCGAATAACGGGAAGGGGGATGCCATTTAAGTCATTACTGAATCGCTTGACGACTACCCACTTCAACTTCCGGTAAAAGTCTTCCGCGGACAGTCCGGCGAGCAGAAAGAGCCGGCCGCGATTCCGTTTGATCGCGGCTGATTCGATGGCGCGCATCAGTTCGCGGCCAATCCCGGCACGATGATGATCAACGGCGACGAAGACATCGCGCACGCGGTCGCCATCAAGCGAAGCGGTGCCGACGACACTCTGGTCAATCGTGCAGACTAAAGTCAGCCATTTCGCAGCGTGGTTGATAATGTCCTCGGGCGTGAAGTGGGGCAACAGGGCTGCAATCGCCTCCGGTGAGTAGTCGCGGCTGTTTACCTCACGGACGTTCTGAATGATGAGACGGCTGAGCGCGGCGGCGTCGTCCGGGATGAAGGGGCGGATAAGCATGAGCATGCGGGTGGTCGCTTTCGGCGAATGTTCTTGATCTTCTCAAATGTGGTGAAAAACTTCCCGCTTCGCAAGGTGAGAGGAAATCACCGGTGCTCACGCTCAATCAGTGATCTATCCCGACCGGGCGATTGCCGTCAGGAAGGAATTCCCCCAAGGGGGACTTCGCCTCACGGCCCGAGTCAAATCGAAACTCCGAACCGCAGGTGTTCGGACCCGCTTCATTTCGTCGTCTTGGCGCCCATGTCGATACCCATTTTTTCATACACGATATCGTTGGGTTCCCAGAGTTCGATCTTGTTGCCTTCGATATCCATGATGTGGACAAACTTGCCGTAATCGAAGGTTTCGATCGTGTCAGTGACGGTCACTCCTTCTTTCTTCAACTCCTCTACCAGAGCGACCAGGTCGGCAACGCGGTAGTTAATCATGAATTCCTTGGTGGACGGCTCGAAGTACTTGGTCTTCTCTCCAAACGGACTCCATTGCGAAAATCCCTTCCTGGTGGAATCATCCGCCTGCCGCCACTCGAAAACGGTGCCGTATTGATTAGTGTTCAACCCGAGATGCGTCTGATACCAAGCCCGCACAGCTTTGGGGTCTTTGCACTTGAAGAAGATGCCGCCGATGCCCGTGACGCGCTTGAGTTGTGGGCTTTCGCTCGCTTCGTCAGCCAAAATCGCATTGAAGGCGAATCCACAGCAGAATGCTGCCGCCAGCGCCAGAGTAAGGAAGGTAACTCGTTTCATAGTTTCTCAACCTATCGTTAATTGGTTCAGTTCTTGCAGAAGCTTTAATCTACTGTCCCACTCCCTGTTTGGCAAGCAGTAGGTCGAAACCCCCACGAGGTAGAATGGGACATCTTGGCCGAAATCCTCGTTGGGGTTTCGACAATTCGTAGGGCAGGTCTCTGATCGAAGCTCGCGGATTTTGAGGGGCAAGTTAGCTGGAGACCTGCCGGACGGTGGGAATCTAGAGGTTCTTGAACGGCAGGTCTCCGGCGAAGACTCAACGGGGTTCAACAAATCACCGTAGGGGTTGGGTCTGCCTACCCGAGGATGCTACGTAGAAATGGTGATCATGAGCGCATACCGTAGGGCAGGTCTCTGAGCGAAGCTCGCGGGAATTACGGGGCATTTCGGCTGGAGACCTGCCATGCGGTGATAACATCACGATTCTTGAATGGCAGGTCTCCGGCAAGAATGCTGAAAGTGCCCGAGTGCGTCCGATCAGAGACCTGCCCTACTGACTGTGGCAAGCCACTTGCGAGCTTCCTTTTCGAAATCAGGGCTGTTCAGTTTCCCCCCCTACTCCATCATCAGCACAACCTTGGATGACGGTTCCTTGCCGGTGGCGAACATGTCGACGGCTTCGAGAAAGCGCTTGAACGGGTAGCGGTGCGTAATCACCGGGCGCGGATCAACCATCCCGCCATCCAGAAGGGCCTGCATCTGGTACCAGGTTTCAAACATCTTGCGGCCGTTGATTCCGATCACCGTGGCGCCCTTGAAAATGATCGCTTTGTTGACATCGATCATCACGGCATCGGGCGGAATGCCGAACATCACGAGCGTGCCGGCTTTGCGGAGAATGTTGAATCCGGTTTCGACTGATTTCTGGTTGCCGGCCATATCGAGGACGACATCGACGCCGCCGGAGGTTTCATCCCAGATACGGTGGATGAAATCCTTGTCGCGGGCGACATTGATCGAGACGTGCGCGCCCATTTTCTTGCAGATTTCGAGGTTGAAATCCGCCATGCCGATATTGTAAATCCGCTCGGCGCCAACCGCCTTGGCGATCCCGCAGGAGAACGCGGCGGTCGGGCCGTCGCCGATGACGGCGATGCGTTTGGTCGAGACGTTGGCGGACATGGTGGTATAGACCGCGTTACCGAACGGCTCGTGGATCGAGGCGATCGCCGGGTCCATGTGCTTGTCGATTTTCCAGCAGACGATTTCGGGAAGCGCGACATACTCTGCAAAAATGCCGTCGGTGTCGACACCGAGAATCACGAGGTTGTCGCAGATATGCATGTTGCCCATGCGGCACTGTTTGCAGACGCCGCAGGGGATATGCGACTCGGCCGCGACAAAATCGCCGACCTTGATCCCGCGGATATTCTTGCCGACTTCCATCACTTCGCCGCAACACTCATGTCCGAAGATCAACGGCGGTTTCAGGCGGCCTTCCGCCCACTTGTCCCAGTTGTAAATATGCTTATCGGTGCCGCAGATCGACGCCGCTCGCGTCTTGATCAAGAGGTGATTATCGTCGATTTGAGGGATGCGTACTTCGCGAAAATCGGCTCCCGCCGCCCGTTCCGGCTTGACACCGGCCCACATGGTCTCCACAGTCGTCGTCCTTTCCCGGCGGCGACTTTTGCGCCGCGCTATGTATGCCGGAGGGAACATACCATGCGGGGGAAGGGCTGTCAATCGGTATGGGGGGAGGGGGCCCCGGCATCCCCTGGAAGCGTCAGCATCGCAGGGACCAAGGCCTACAATCTGTGGCAATTGCGATGTCGAGATCAACACGACATGCGCGGCGCCGACGTATGCTTGCGGCGATATGGACGCCTCGGCGCAAGTCGACATTTCAGACGCCGTTAACCTGATCAACTACAACCTTCGCCGGCGGCGCGCCACCCTGCGCGGCGTGTAAGTAACAACGACTGCGCATTAACGCTTACCTTGGTCTTCGTACACCCCTTTTGCGAATCGCTTGATTATACGACATTATTGTCGATATTAGATATCGTTATCATTTGTCCGTCCCTCTAAGATCCCGTGTCCGTGCCGATTCGCCGCGGAGGAGTACTATGCGTTTCCCACGATTCTTCTGGTCTTTCTTTGAATTCACCCTGATCCTCATGTTCCTAACTTCTGTGGAAATCGCCGCCGCCGTACCGGCTTCCTTCAGCTACCAGGGGCGGTTGACCGACTCGGCCGACGAGCCGCTGGATGGCGCCTTTACGATAACCTTCAGCATCTACTCCGACTCGCTTGGCACGACCTTTGTTTGGAGCGAGAAGCTTGAGAATGTGCCCGTCTCGAAAGGTCTGTTCAGTGTTGTCCTGGGCAAGGTGATACCTCTTACAGCGGCCGTGTTCGATGGTAGCGCCCGCTGGCTCGGAATCCAGGTCGACTCCGACAGCGAACTGCGCCCGCTACGGCAGCTCGTGAGTGTCCCGGCAGCCTTTCAAGCGCTTTACGCGGACACCTCGCAGCATGCCAGGACGATCGCCGATAACTCGGTGACTTCAGCCAAGATCTCCAACGGCACGATATCCTTCGCCGACATCGGCCAGAATGGCGCGATATCAGGACAGATCATGAAATGGAACGGCTCCGCCTGGGCAGCGGCCGCTGACGCGCAAGGATCCAACACCTCCGGCTGGTCCGACAACGGTACCGTCGTCAATCTCAGTGATCCTCTGGATACCGTCGCGCTCAACACATCTTCACGCCTGGGGAAAATCAATATCAATGGCGATATTGGGCTGACAGGCACCTCCTCGATTTTCTTCGGCAGCTCCAGCGCGCGCCTCTCCGCACTCGCCGGGAATGAGATGCGCCTTTACGGCGACGACATCAGCTTGATGTCTACGGAGAGTGTTTATTTTACCCAATTGGGCGTCGATACCTGGGCGGAATTCGACAACGTCAACCGACGGGTCGGTATCGGCACGATCAATCCCGATGACCGGCTTCACGTCGAAAATGATCTGGCGGGCTCTTGCTGGTTGAAAATCCAGGGTTCGCACGCCACCAACTGGGGGCAGACGGGCTTACGGGTTCAGACTCCGGCCAACACCTGGCACTTGAGGCAGGATCTCTATACACACGCGAATTTCCCGGAAGGTGCCCTGTCGCTTTACAGCAGCGGCGGAGCGGTGGAAGCAATGACCTGGCTGGAAAACGGTCGCGTGGGAGTCGGCACGACATCGCCGACACGAAAGCTTCATGTGGCCGGGAGCGTCCAAGTGCGCGACACGCTCTATGCAGGGGCGCTTGATCCAAGTTTGATTAACTCCTCGCAGTTGCCCGACGAACCGGGTGCGGAGTGGGTATACTCCATCCCAAGCATCTACCTTGGGGAGGCCTCGACCGATCTGGTTTCAGCGGAAATCGAGGTTCCGGCTCCGGGATATATCCTGGCATTCGGACAGTGCAACTTCTCGATGCAACATACCTGGAACGACATGGATCTGGCCCACTTTGGGATCGGTCCAATCTCGGGAAGCTATGCAAACACCTCCTGGTATGGCTTTGGCTCCAGCGTAGAATCTGGCACGCATTATCTCTCGGCGCTGGCGTTCGGAGCTTTTACTGTCGACGCAGCGGGCACCTATGAATACTTCTTCACGGGAAGAAAGACGGGGCCGGCAACTACGCTGGTCTCGTCGGCAAATCTGATGCTCGTGTATGTCCCGACTCGCTATGAATCACCGAAGCAGGGGCGTGTTCAGGAACCGGTTCTTGACCTGACGGCAGTAGCCGCAGCTATTGCTGGACAACAATCGCCGGACCCGCACTCGCGGGAGATTCTCTCCCAGCGAATCGCCGACCTGGAAAGCGAAATCGCAGCTTTGAAGGCAGCGGTAGGAGTTGCCAAGAAGTGATGCAGACGATTTCCGATTTGCTGCGCTGAGTCCGCCGGTTGGAAGACTAAATCGCCGGCGCCGGCATACCGTAGCCCGCCCACTCTTCCAGAGACGGTCCGAAAATGCCGGGCACTTTCAATCCGGCCTGCCGCATCAGCACTGTCATCTGGCCGCGATGATGAATCTCATGGCCGATTAACACGAAAAGTGTGAAACTGCGCATCCACTTCGAGCCGTACATGTCGTCTTCCTGAAGCAGCGTTTCATCGTTCCAGTTCTTCTTGATCTGTTCAAGCACCCCCCTTGCCGCCTTGTCATAAGCCTCTTGGACGGCTTTGGCACTATTGGGTACCGGCACACTTTCGGCCGGCGCCTCAATCTTCAATCCCACGCGCCCGCTCATCTCGCCGATAGTCTGGATAATGTGCCAGGCCATTCGTCCCAGTGTTCGGTGGTCCTTGTTTACGGCCTGACCCAGGGAGGCATCCGTGAGCGCCCCGAGAATCTTGCGCGTTGCATTCGATTCGTTGTTCCACCAGTTCTCGAAATCCGTGATTGTTCTGATCAGGACAAATCCTTCAGACATTGTTTCTCCTTCCGAGTTTTCCAGGAGACACCCGGTTTGCCGGCTGCCTCGTTATATCAGTATCGCCTCGTAAGATCACGCGGGGAGCGATCGGAGTCAATCACATCATCGACAAAATTCTGCTTGACCCCGGCCGACTCATCGTGCCTTGCAGCCGTCCGGTGTCGGTGGCACACCGCAGAAATTCGTTGCCGCAAAGCGGTCACCGCGCTATTTTCCCTTCGGAGAGTTGGCAGAGCGGTCTAATGCGGCGGTCTTGAAAACCGTTGTCCTGCAAGGGACCGGGGGTTCGAATCCCTCACTCTCCGTTTTGATTTTTCCCTCCAATCTTTAGCCAACAGCTTCACGATCATATCGGTTTCCTTAGTAATACTGTCATCACCTGAACCTATGTCGGCCCAGGAGTACTGGACTCGAAGTCTCGGTTATTGAAGGATAGGTGGGGTCGGTAAGAAAAGTCGGGAAGCACTACTACGTCGATTATCGGAATGCCGACGGCAAACGCATCCGCAAGAGCGTCGGTACGTCGAAAGCTGTTGCCGATTGCGGTGGTTGAATTCGTCTCCCTGCCGTTCCGTAGAGATCAGGTCCCACCGTCGGCGTCCGGAGACCGACAACAAAGTGCTCCATGCGGCGAGAAGACAGACGCGCTTCGAAACTAAACCACCGTTTGCCGGAATGTCCTCTTACCCGATCTCTTTAACCACCTCCACCGTCTCGTCTTCGCCATAGGTCACCGTAAACCCGCGCTTTTCGAACACCGAGATCATCGGCCGGTTGTCCGCTGTTGTTTGCGCGTAAATCCGTTTCAATTCCCAGCGCCTGGCAATCTCCATGCAGTAGTCGGTGATCATGCTCCCCAGTTCCTTCTTCTGCCAGGCGTCGGTGATCAACACGGCATATTCCACCGTCTCGTGATCCGGGTCGGCAGTCAGTCGTCCGATGCCGATGAACTTCGATTTCCCGTCCCTGACCACTTGTGCTACGATGGCGATCTCGCGGTCGTAATCGATATAACAGAACCGGGTGGCAACCTCGTGCGACTGCCAGTGGAAGAAATAACGGAAGCGTGAGTAAATCGTCTCCTTCGAACAGCTTGCCAGCAACTCCATCCAGAGCGGCTCGTCCTCCGGTTTGATCGGCCGGAAGATCACCTCGGTACCGTCCTTCAGGCGCACAGTCTTGACATACTTGTCGGGGTACGGTCGCAACGCCAGATGCGAATACTGCTCTATGGGTTTGTCCACCAGCACCGGATCGATGACGATCCGCGCATCGAGCGCGACCACCGCAGCAGGCGAAACGAGTAGGGGATTGATATCGAGTTCGCTGATCTCGGGATAATCCGCCGCCAGGTACGACAGCCGCATCAGCGTTTCGATCAGACGGTCAACATCCGCCGGCGGCCGGCCCCGATAGCCGTTCAGAAGCGGCCAGATTTTGAGCGCCTCAAGCATGTGCCGCGCCAGCCGTGCATTCAACGGTGGAAATCCGAGCGCGCGATCACCCAGCAACTCGGCTGCAGTTCCACCCATCCCGACCATCATCACTGTGCCAAATACTGCGTCCTTCTTGATTCCGAGAATGAGTTCAATCGCATCCTTGCCGTTGATCATGCGCTGCACCGTCACACCTTCGATGCCGGCCTGCGGACGGAACCGTTTGGCGTTGGCGATGATTCGTGCAAAGGCCGTCCGCACCATGCCGGGCTCTGCTAGATCGAGCTGCACGCCGCCGACATCGCTTTTGTGCGTAATCTCCCCGGAGTGAATCTTCAGGACCACCGGATATCCGAGCCGCTCTGCGATCTGTACTGCCTCGTCTGCCGTCGTTGCCACAATCGGCATCGTCGCGGAGATTCCATACGCCTCGAGCAATTCCTTTGAGACGGACTCGCTGAGGACGGCACCGCCACAAAAGTTCTTTGCGACGTACTGCTCCCGCAGAGTCTGCCGGTCGAGCGGAAATTCCACCGGCAACTCCTCAGGCGTTTCATAAAGCCGTTCCAGGTTGCGCGCGTAAGCCACCAGGGTCATGAACGCCCCGATCGCCTGTTCCGGGGTCTTGTATGCCGCCACGCCCTTGTCGATCAGAATCTGCAGACCCTCGCGCATTGACTGCCCGCCGAGAAACGCCGCCAGAATCGGCTTGGCGGTTGTCTCCGCAAGATTGCCGATCACTTTGGCCGCGGCAGAAGGGTTAGTCATTGCCTGCGGAGTCAGAATCACCAGCAACGCGTCAACCTCGGCGTCTTCGAGCACGATCTGCATCGCCTTCTCAATTCGCTTGGAGTTAGCGTCGCCGAGCACATCCACTGGATTGCGATGCGACCAGAATGCCGGAAGATTCTCGCCCAGCTTCGCCAGCGTCGCCGCGGACAACGGCGCCAACTCTCCATTGGCGGCAATCAACGCATCCGTCGCCATCACCCCCGGTCCGCCCGCGTTCGTGATGATTCCTAACTTCGGCCCGCGTGGAATCTTGCCGCGGCCGATCAGTTCTGCGCAGTCAAAGATGTCTCCCATGTCATCGACCCTTGTCAAGCCAATCCGCTGGAAGGCCGCGTCGTATACGGCATCCTCGGACGCCATCGCTCCGGTGTGCGAAGCCGCCACCTGCGCCGATTCCGGAAAGCGGCCCGCCTTGTAAGCCAGGATTGGCTTGCTGCGCGCGAATGCTCGAGCGGCCGTCATGAATCGGCGCGCCCGATTTATCGATTCGATGTAGAGAATGATGGAGCGCGTATTCTCATCTTCGCCGAAGTAATCGATCAAGTCGCCGAAATCGACGTCGACAGTGTTGCCGATCGACACGAAGTGGGAGAATCCGATTTTCCCTTCCATCGCCCAATCGAGCACTGAGGTACAAAGCGCCCCCGACTGCGAGATGAACGCCACATTCCCCGGCTTTGGTATCCCGGTAGCGAAACTGATGTTTAGCCGCAACGCCGGCACGATGATTCCCAGGCAGTTGGGGCCGATTATCCGCAGCTCCGGGAAACCCCGGGCTTCAACCTTGATCTGCTCTTCAAGCGCAGCGCCCGCAGCGCCTGATTCCTTAAACCCCGCCGACATGATGATGATCCCGCGGACTCCCGCCTTGCCACACTCGCAGACCAGATCCGGTACCTGTGATGCAGCCGTGCAGATCACGGCCAAATCCGGCGTGTGTGGCAGATTCCGTATATCGGGGAAGCAGTGGATGCCGAGCACAGCCTCGGTCGCCGGATTTACCGGATAGACGACTCCCCGATAGCCCGCGCCTACCAAATTGCTGAGAACCTTACCGCCGACGGAATTGGGGTTAGTGGTAACCCCGATTAAGGCTATTCGCTGCGGATTGAAAATCGAATCCAACTTATGCATCCCCGTAAGCTCTCCCTCGCCTCCCGACTCAAACAATTCACAATCTACACAAATGTTAATCTGCTGTCGGAGCTTTCTTCGATTGTTTCGTCACTGGACTCCGAAGACTTGCCGGCGCCCTTTGAGAGATTTACCTTTGGGTCGATGCTTCATGGTAGCGGAGGGGAAGACACTGTGGAAACTCAAGTCGGGAAGAAATCGATCATCCGAATCATCGGCCTGATCCTGTCGATCATCATCTGCTTTCTGCCGGCGCTGATCGGTGCCCGCTTTGGCCCCGACGAATGGTACTTTCAGTTGCGTAAACCGTCCTGGACGCCGCCCGGCTACCTCTTTGGGCCGGTCTGGACCTTCCTTTACGCCACAATGGGGGTCTCTGCCTGGCTGGTCTGGCGACAACACGGCTTCCGGGAGGCCCGGCTCGCCCTCTCTCTCTTTGTTGCCCAGTTGGCGCTAAATGGAGCCTGGACTTGGATCTTCTTCGGTTTGCGCGCGCCCGGTGCGGCATTCTTCGAAATCGTCGCCCTCTGGCTACTGATTCTCGCTACGCTGATCGCGTTCTGGCGGAAGCAGAAGGTCGCCGGCATCCTCCTGCTCCCTTATTTGATCTGGGTCGGCTTTGCCTCGGTACTGACCTACACGATCTGGCAGCTGAATCGCGCCGCCGGCTGATTTCAGCGCAGCGAGCTGCTGCGGCCGGCCTTATGAATAGTCAACTCCCGCAACAATCCGTCGAGATGGTACACCTCGTCGAGCAGGAAGAGGACATAGCGGATATCCACCGCGATCGTGCGCGTCACATCCGGAATGAAGAGATAGTCCGAGGCCACTCCCTCCCAGTTGCCGTCAAACGCCAGCCCGATCAGCTCGCCTCGGCCGTTGATCACCGGACTGCCGGAGTTGCCACCGGTGATATCATTGGTCGTCAGGAAATTGACCGGCACATCCTTGATCACCGGATCTTGATAGCGGCTCTGTTTCTTCTCCCGGCCGAACCGGCTCACCTGCTCCGGAACGATAAAGGGATCAGCGCCGGTTTCCTTGGCCAGGACGCCGCTAAGACTCGTCAGGTAGAAATGCCGTTCGCCGTCGCGCGGTGTATAGCCCTTGACCTCGCCGTAGCTGAGACGCATCGTGCCGTTGGCGTCCGGATACAGGTTGCCATTCTTCCATTCGACGTACGCCTGTATCAATCGCGGTGACAACCGCGTCAGCGCGCCGGAAAACTCCTTGCTCTGCCGCAGCCGTTCATCCAGTTCGGGACGCAGCGCAACTGCCAATTGGAAGAACGGATCATCCAGCTTTTCCAGTGTGCCCTGGTCGGCATGCAGCAATGCGAGCCGCGTTGCGATTTCGCCCAACTTGGTGCGGGCAAAGGCGTCATCGAGATACTTTTCCAGCGCCTCGTCCGACATACCGGCGAAAGTGCTGTCGATCGCTGCGATTCGTTGTCCCTCTGGAAGTGCCAGCGCTTTGCGCAGACCGTATTCCATCTTTTCACGGTCAACCTGTGGCACGAGGTTGATTTGCAGATCTTCCAGCCACTCGCGGGTCGATGTCGTATCGCGCTCTTGATATCCGCGTTCGCGTTCCAGGTCCGGCTTCTGCCGCTCGATCGACCACTTGTAGAGCCGGCTTGCAACGGCCAGGTACTCCGCCGACCGGGTCAGCCGCGATAGGACGAAATCCTTTTCATCATTCGCGCGCTTGGTCTGGTACAGACTGTCCAATTCCGGCAAGACGTGTCCATAGCGGCGCTCCAGTTCCCCCTGCGTCTTGAGGAATTGCTCCAATTGCCGCTCCTCGTTGCGCTTCTTGTTCAAGATGTCCGCTCTCCTGAACCCCTCCAGCGTGCCGTAGCTGTTCTTCAAGGTGTTGTTGATACTGGCATCGTCTGAGGCCAACCGCAGCGCAATCGCCGAATCGCGTCGCCCGGCTTCGCTCATGATCTGCAGGTAATCTTCCATCACCTTGATCGAGCGCGGATACTCAAACGATAGCTGATTCTCGATATCAAACGAACTGGCGTAGCGCTCGGTGTAGCCCGGGAATCCGAGCGTCATGCAGAAATCCCCTTCACGGATTCCCGCCGCCGAGACGGGCAGATACATCGTCGGCTGATACGGCACGTTGTCTTTGGCGTATTCCGCCGCGCGGCCATCGGGGCCGACATAGGCGCGCAGGAACGAGAAGTCACCCGTGTGGCGCGGCCACATCCAGTTGTCGATGTCGCCGCCGTAATTGCCGATAGCGTACGGCGGCACGTACACGATGCGGATATCGCGCAACTCGAGATACTTGTAGAGCATATACTGCTTGCCGCCGAACATCTTTGCCACCCGGCACTTGATATCGTCGCTGCTTTCGCATTGCTTCACCAACTTCTTGATCGCCAGATCGATCACCCGGTAGCGCTCGAAATCCGAAATTCCCTCCGCCACGTCAGCCAGCACCTGTTCCGTGACATCTTCGATCGACTGCGTAACGCTGATTTTGTAGCCGATTGCCGGGATTTCTTCCGCCAGGGTTGGGGCATAAAAACCGTCGCGCAGGTAGTTCTGCTCGATGGTGCTCTGTTGTTGAATTGCATCGAAGGCAACATGATGATTGGTCAGGATCAGTCCCTGCGGAGAGACGAACGATCCGGTCGCACCAATCTGTACCACCGCCGCCGCGATACCGGTTCCCTCTGAATTGTAGATCTGTTCCAATGGCAAGGCCAGGCCTCGTTTGGCCAGATCCTTGAACGAAAGTTTGTCCAGATCGTAAAGTGGCCACATCCCCTCGTCGGCGGATGCCGAGACAAACATGAAAGCAATAGCCACAATCGCGGCAATGCGGAAACTATTTCGGTAAATCAAGTGAACCTCCTCGATGGAAAGCAGTAATAAGGAGCAATTTTACCAGTATACAAGGGGAAACTCGCGGCGTTATGCTATTGCGGACATCTGCGCCTGCAAGTGAATGCTCTTCACCAGATACGAAGGCCGATCAGATCGCCCTGATCGGCCTCCATAACTGCCAACTAGTCTTGGGTTACTTCTTGGTGCTGATGACTTCCAAAATGTTGATCTTCCGCTTCTTTAGTTCCTTCATGAACCAGGTGTAGTTGTCGCCGTAAATACAGTCCTCCGGCGGCACAATCCCCTTCTCTTTGATCTTGCCCTTCAGCAGCAGGCGCACTGCCAGGGCCACCGGGAAGCCGGTGACGCGCATCATCGACGAGATGTTGTTCTTTTTGTCCGCCGTGTCCCACATGAAGTATTCGATCTTGACATTCTTCGCGCCCTTCTTGCCGGTCAACGTGTTGTACATCACGCAGACATCGGTCTCGCCCGGGCGCGCCTTCAGCCGCGGCGTGATAATCGACAGCAGGAACTCGCGCGGCGATATCTTCTGACCGTTGAATTCCACCGGATCGGCATCAAGCATACCGCACTCTTTCAACGTCTGGACGCTCTGCCAGTGGCTCGGCCAACGCACTGTTTTTTCCGAGAACTCCTTTAGTTTCGGACGGGTGAAAATGAAACTCGGCATCCCCGGCGTCACCGCGCATTCCAGCATCTCGTTCTTGCCAAACTTACTGAACTTGAACGGCTCCAACTCGCCGGCGGCGTTAATCTCGACGATCTTGCCGCGCCGGATCACCTTGACCTTGATCATGTACTCGCGCAGCACGTGTTCGAACGCCCAGGTTATCATGTAGCGCAACGGGTGATTGGCGGCATCTTTCTTAGAGGGAATTCCGCCGACCCGCGCCACCGCGACCTCCGACTTGTCGATCTTCCGCATCCCCTCCCCCAGCGTCACGTTGCTCAGACCCGGCGCGAAGCCCATACCGTCGATGAAAGTCACATTGTTCTTGATCGCCGTCTCGTGAATCCAGTCACCGTATTCATCGAGCGTCATCCCGGCAGGTAACTCCAAGCCTTCGACTTCATACGCGTCCGGACGTCGGTGGTACTCCTCCAGCATATCAACGATGTTGAGTCCGTTTTCGACCGCGCAGTGGGCAACCTTGTAGCTCGTTTTGCGGTCCGGCATCGCCAGCGCGCCGACATCGTATCCACGCATCACTTCCGCCAATGCCGCCTTGTCGTTGACATCCACCACGTGCAGGACAATCTTATCGCTCCCGATCCATTGCTTGACCCGTTCGAGCGCATCCAGTCGGCGACCGGTGATGCCGATCGCGGTAATGCTATCGTCTTTGGCCAAATCCCAGGCTACGGCCGATCCAATTTTCCCGGAGCCTCCAAACACGAGCGCTTTCATCGCGAAACTCCTTCCGTTTGTTAACCTCAAAATGGCCACAGATACTTTGAAATCGAATCTCTCGCGATCGATCCCAACCGACTTAGGCCACACGTGAAATGTGTTCAGTCTCAGGTCGCGGCCAGTGCACAACGAGAGATGGCCAGGACGATCAACCCGGCTTCGACAATGCCCATCAACCCTCCACCGCTGGTAACTTCAGATGTAAAGGCATAATAGGTTCACCAGTGTCGCTGTCAACGGAAATTCGACAAAACTATCGCTGTTTGTGGTCGATTCCGCCCTTGGAGCGGGAAATCACGAGCACTTGCCGCTCCTACCCCGCCATCAAATCGAAGTCGTATGCGCTTTGGAAAACCGTGTAGCTTGATCAATCTGGCCAATCGAAGGGGCTGCTTGACCTCGGTTATTCCGAAAAGAATTTACAAGAATCAACGAACACGGACACAAACATCTGCGTCAGCGCAATCCCTTGTAGGGCAGTGCATTACAGATGATCCTGCTACCGTACAACGAGATAGGACAGATAACTTTCGTTAACTCCGGCGCTCTCCATTTTGTTACGCAACTGCGTTCGCTGCTTTGGTGCCTCCGACAAGTGTTTCAACCACGCTTTCCGCTTGGCTATCTGAGGCACTCGAGTAAATTGCTGTCCGAATTCTTTTAGTCTGACTTTCTCAGATGACAGTACTTGAAAATCTCCGCAGACTCCGGCACACACTTGTTCCGCTGCCCGTCAAATACGGCCGCCGCTTTCGCGAGGTCTTCGCGTTTCTGCAGCTACATCAGACACGAAGTCGGGACGAGATCGCTTTTTACCAATGGCGGCGGATCAGCGACCTCCTCCACTACGCCTATCGGCATGTCCCGTTCTACCGGCGTCGTTTCGCCGAAATCGGCCTTGATCCCGGCGATGTCAAGACTCGCGATGACTTCGCAAGAATCCCCTGCATAACTCGAGAAGATGTCACCGAGTGCCTCGAAGAACTGAAATCCGACGAGTTTCACCGCCTCCAACCTGTCCAGACTGTCACCAGCGGAACCAGCCGCGACCGCTTAAGAATTTTCCGATCAGCCGAGGCCGAAGTCTGGCGCAAGGCGATCATGTGGCGGCACTTCTTTAACATCGGCTATCAATTTCGGCAGCCCCGTGCCCAATTCACCGGGACTCTGCGTTTCTTGAAGGATCACGACCAGATGCCGATCGACTACAACGAGAATCTGCTGATGATCGAGCAGTTTTCCATTCGCCACGAACACGCACCGGCGATATACCGCCGCATGCGTGATTTTGCGCCGCGTTTGATCTATTGCCAGCCGGCGAATCTCTCGACTCTGATTCTGCACTTCGAAGACAACAACCTCGAGCCCTTCCCCGTGCCGATCGTCTACACAACGGGCGAGATGATCTATCCGCAATACCGCCGGGCTATCGAGTCGTTTTTCAGCGCCCGCATTGTCGACTATTATGGCAACCGCGAAAACACCGTCGCCGCGATGCAAATGTCCGACGGTAGAAAGTATATCCAGAGCGAGTACTGCTATCTTGAATTCGTGAATGACACCGCTGCTCCCATAGCGAATCAACCTACCGAAATCGTGGCAACATCCCTGGTCAACTACGCCGTCCCGCTGATCCGCTATCACACGGATGATCTTGGCATCTATCACGGCTTTCCTGACGACGCGGTGGCCAACTACCCGGTGATGTCGATCACCGGCGGTCGCGGTAAGGACCTGATTCTTTCGCGCAATGGGCTGATCTACCCGCAGGTCGAGTTCTCCATCAATGCCGACAAGTTTCAACGCGTCCGGGTCGAGCAGTTAGCGATCGATCACTTGCACATCACCTTTGTCCCGACCCGTCGCTTTGAAGGCGACAACGATCAGGAATTTCTGCTCAAGGCTTATCGAGACTATTTTGGACCGGACTTTCGCTTTACTATCGAACGCGTTGCTGATATTCCCCTGACCGCATCCGGGAAAAACAAGCTCTATGTCTCGCAAATGGCTATGGAGTACCTCCGCAAACGACAAACTTGAGAGGGGTTGCCCAGAAAAAACTAACACCACGCATAGGACAATTTCTCTTGCCGCTCGTATATCTATCCATGACCACGCAACCATGTCTTTCTCGACCCATAGGAGATTTTCGCAGATGATCAACCGGTCCCTCAAACTCGCATTCCTGATCCTGGGTGCATTGTTGAGTTCAGCGTTCTCGACTGCGCTTGACGCCGAATCACTTCGCGGCGTTACAACCTCGCATATCGATCGCAAAGCTGATCCATGCATCGATTTCAACCAGTTTGCCAATGGCGCCTGGCTCGATGCCAATGAGATTCCCCCGGATCGCGCTTCCTGGGGCGCCTGGGGAGAGCTCTACGAAGCCAACATCCAACAATTGAAGTCCGTGATCGAAGCTTCCGCCGCTTCGCAACGCACACCCGGCTCGATTGAGCAAAAGATCGCCGACTTTCATGCTGCCGCCATGGACACCGCAGCCATCGAAGCCGCGGGAATCAAACCCCTGGCTGCCGAACTGAAGGCGATCGCCGACATCAAGACCGCCGCAGACCTGGAAACGGCAATCGCGCGCCTGCATCGCCTGGGAATCAATATCCCGTTTGGCGTCTGGGTCTATCAGGATGCCAAGAACAGCAGATTGAATATCGCCAACATTCATCAGAGCGGATTGGGCTTGCCCGATCGCGAGTACTACCTCAGCGACGATGCGGAGACAGCCGAGATTCGCGGCAAATACCAGCAGCATGTTCGCCGCATCCTCGAGTTGGCGGGCGACAGTCCGGAGATCGCTACTAATGCTGCCGAACGCATCCTCGCTTTTGAAACCCGGCTGGCCAAGGCCTCCATGACCCCCGTTCAACAGCGCGACCCCGATTCTACTTACAACAGTATGAGCATCGCTGAGCTAACAGGTCACAGCGGAAACTTCAACTGGCAGCGCTACTTCGCCGCCCTCGGACAGGCTGATCCGGGCCGCGTCAACGTCGCCCAGAAGGTCTTCGTGCAAGAAGTTGGAGTCATGTCCAGAGAGACGTCGCTCGACGATTGGAAAGCTTATCTGCGTTTTCATCTATTAGAAAGTGCCGCCCCCTACTTGAGCAGCGCCTTCGTCAACGAAGACTTTGACTTCAATGCCCGCACCATGCAGGGACGCAAGGAACTCCGTCCGCGCTGGAAACGCGTGATCAACCAGATGGACAATTCGCTTGGCGAATTATTGGGGCGCCTTTACGTCGAGAAGTATTTTCCGGCGTCCTCCAAGCAACACGTTGAGCAAATGGTCGTAAATCTCAAAGCGGCTTTGCGCGACCGTCTGGCCGCGATTGACTGGATCACCGAACCAACCCGCCTCCAGGCGTTTCGCAAGCTCGACGCTATCAACTGGAAAATCGGCTATCCGGCCAAATGGCGCGATCATTCAACGCTCACCATTAAAACCGACAGCTATGCACAAAACGTCTTCCGGGCTACCGAATACGCCGCCCAATTCGAAATCGACAAGATCAACAAGCCGTATGACCCCAATGAATTCGGAATGACCCCGCCGACCATCAACGCCTACTACAGCGCCTTGAGCAATGAAATCGTTTTTCCAGCCGGAATCTTGCAGCCGCCGTTCTTCGATCCGGGCGTGGATGACGCCATCAATTACGGCGCCATCGGCGCCGTGATCGGCCACGAACTGACCCACGGCTTCGACGACGAGGGGCGCAAGTACGACGCCGAAGGGAATCTCAAAGAGTGGTGGACTCCGGAGGATGCCGCAAAGTTTGAGGAGCGCGCTGAGATGATTCGACAGCAGTACTCCCAGTACGTCGCCATCGACACCTTCAAAGTCAATGGCGATCTGACATCCGGCGAAAACATCGCCGATCTTGGCGGACTGCGCATTGCCTACTACGCGTACAAGAAATCACTTGAAGGCAAGCCCGCGCCGCCGGTGATCGACGGCTTTACGGCGGAGCAGAGATTCTTCATCGGCTTCGCGCACATCTGGCGCAGCAAGATCCGCCCGGAGGCTGAAAAGATGTATCTCGGAACCGACCCGCATTCGCCGGATCGCTTCCGCATCAACGGCACTCTGGCAAACATGCCGGAATTCGCCGAAGCGTTCGGTTGCCAACCTGGCAAGTCGTTGCTGCGTCCCGCGGAACAACTCGTCAAGATTTGGTAAGACCCGTTTAGACCAATCTGTGAAACGGCCGACCGCTCGTCGGCCGTTTCACTTTCCCGCCCTCAACCAAGTTTGTTATTTACACCCCGGCGCTCCCCGCATATCTTCAAGCAGTCCAGAAAAATCGCATCGCGTTCGCCGTAACGTAAGGAGGCAGCCATGATGGCAATCGTTGTTAGGATCGCTTTGATCTTCGCCGGGCTTTGTACGGTAAGTGCAGCACAGAGCTACCGTGCGTTCTTCTTCGATCAGAAATCGGATGTCGCCAAGGAATTTGAGAAGCAGATGGTAGGCGCGCGCGACACTCTTATAGAGTTCCTGCGCACTGCACAGGCGCCCGGAGTCCATGCCGCGCGCGGATTGAGTGCTGCGCAACAGTCGCAGCTCAGCGAATCTATCAAGTCTGTGCTGGAGGCAAGCCGGAATCGAAACAGATCAGCACGCGAAACCGTCAAGGAAGCTCTCGAGAGGATGCAGCCGGGGCATTTAGGATTGAAGGAGGGCGATGGATCCGTGCCGGTGCTCTCTCCGGTCGTTCGGGCGACCGAGAAGATATTGATCGACCTCCAGACCAACTTCAGCCTGGAAGACCGCGAAGCCATCAAACACCATTTTGCCCGCTACGGCGAAACCCCGCCGGCAATTGACAGCAAAGATGACAGGGGATTCGTCACAACACCCTTTCTGCAGGCCAGTGAAGAGGATGGTGATTTCTTCTCCAGCCTGAAACCCGGCGCTTTTGTCGGTGCCATCGAAACCGTGCGATTGAGCAAGTCCCGCGCCAATCCCGATTCGTCGGGTTTTCCCTGGAAGATGGACATCAAGGCGGGATTGGTCTTTGCCGGCGGTCTTGAAGTTGACGACACCCTCGATTACAAGCGTGCCCTCCTGTATCCCGGCACGATGAATGTTCTTATCGCGGCCAATGTGCGCCCTCCGTTCCTGAACGGTCGCTTCGCCAGGATTTCGCTGCCGAACTTGACGGCCGGCTTGAAATTCGTTCCGGGATTGAGCGATACCGGCGCGACAATAGTGCAACTCTCCGTGGCTTGTGGCGCCGCTTTGCAGATCAAGAGCTCGATCATGGCATACGGTCAGGTCATTTGGAGTCGACACGATCTCACCTCCGAATCCGAGACCAGTTTCGGAGCCGCTTTTCCAACCGCCGTCGACAGCGATGGCGATGTTCATTCCCGGGTCACGCAATATTTCCTGGGACTGCAATTCTCTGTGGGCGAAAAAGAATCGCAGGGGCGCTATTTCTATCTGGAATGGCGCAAACTGGATCCCGGCTGCCGTCTCGGCGCCCCCGGGGGCAACAAGTTCCTGACCTTTGGTTTTCGCAACGAAATCACTTTATAAAGGAGGACATTATGACGCCCAAGAAGAAATCAAGTCGCGGTTATGAGTACTTTGTTCCTGCGCTCGTCAATCGTTCTTCCTCGCTCAATCGGGTCGTCCTGACGAATTATCCTCTCGATAGCGCCGTCACGGCGTTCGATCATCTTTCAACTATCGGCGACAATCTCGCAGTCTGGTGCGACGATGTTATTCACGGCAATGAGTATGGCCGCTATGATCTTCTCGCTGCTGCGGGCAAGAGCAATCACTTTCAGGGAATCCAAAGACTGCATGCACCGCAGTCGATCGCCATCTCCGGCAGCCACAAAGAGGAGGGTACTTCGCAATTGTTTATCGGCGAATTGCCGACACGACATGCCACTCTGCCCTGGCGTGCCAACCGCTTCTATCGCAAGCGGCCACAAGACTTCGACAAACTCAGTTTGGTGATTGGAATCAACGCCGACCCGGCAATAAATCAGGCGCTGGGACTAACTGATTCTTTGTGGCACGCCGGCGGTATGGCAAATTCCGGCGATGTTCTCGCTGTGCCTCTTGAAGGCGATGCTCCCGGCACTGATGCCAAGGTCGTGTTCTACGATGTGAGTGAACCCTTGCAGCCACGCGTCTTTCGTTTCTGCCTGTCGCGCCCCGGCGCACAGGCGGGTTGTGTGGCGCTTACCGGCTGGGACTCCGGCCTGATGCTCGCCGCGGTCCTGGCGAAGAACGGATTCGGGCGGCAACAGCTCGACTTCTACTTGTTCGAGTCCAAGTCACTCATTAAACAATCTGAAGTTTCGCCGATAGCTTGGGATTCAAGCCAGCTTTTGGCGACGCCGGCATCTGATTCCACCTTTCACAATTATGAGAACATCCAGTTTGTTCAGGAAGCCGATGGATCTTTGTATTTGCTTGGCATGCACAAGCCCGGGACGCTCAACGACAACAATCCGCGTGCGGGCGAGGCGGACCTGTTCAAACTCGATTTCTGGTCATCGCCTGCAGCTTGGACCAGCCCCGCGCAATTCAACCTCCGGCAGATCACAAAAATCGGTAACAAGCACTTTCCATCTAATCTGAAATTCGACTTTGATGCCGGCTCGAGCGTTTACGTTGACCCGCATGGCGGGCTCAGCATCTATTCGGTGTTCGACTTCAAGAATGTCTGTGATAATCGCGGCCTGATCAGGTTCGTAGAATTTCATCCGAATTCTTCCCGCTATCATCCGGATGCGATAACTGCCATCGAAGACGCCTGGGTCGAACTGTACACCGATCGCAATTTCACCGGCCGCTGCCTGGGTCTGACGGGGCTGCAGAACCTGATGCTGGAAAACTTCAGCGACGTCTACGTTGGTGACGATATGCTGAATAATCAGATCTCGTCGATTCGCTATCAGCTTCCTCACGCTCGGACGTTTCGGCTTTTCAACGACAAGAAGTTCGGAACAAGGCGGGGAGTGCTTGACCTAACCGGCTTTGAAGGCCGCGTAATAGTGCGTTCCGACCTGAAAGAGCAGGGGTTTAACGACAAAGTCTCTTCGGCGTGTCTCTTGCCGTAACATTCTTGACTGAGTGCCTAGGCAATAACAGAAGAGGCTCTTGAAAGAGCCTCTTCACTACACAATCGCATCGAAAGAAAACTACTTGCCCGGTAACTCCGGTACCAGCCAGAAATCGCGCGGATAAAGCCGATACAGCTTGGCGCCCGGCTCGACTGCCGACAAGTAGCGCTCGTATGATTCAAACTGCTTTTCCGGGCCCACGGCGAAATTGACCGCATTGGCCTTGGCAACCGCCTCGGCTCCCGATGGTCCATAGTCGGGTAAGAGTAGTCCATAGACCGCCTCCATCCGCGACTGTACACGGTCGTAAAAGTCGGGCTGCTTGTGCAATCTCAAGATCCCTTGCCGGAAACCGCGCACGGCTTCAGGAGTTAAACCATCCACCAGGTCGCGCGCCATTGCCTCGCCGCGTGACTCATATGTGGAACCGGCGCGATTTGCATTGAAGGCCTGTGCTACTGCGTAGCCTCCCAGCGCAGGATCGTGGGGCGCTTTCTGTTGTTCGCTCACCACGAACTGCATCGTCTGTGCCAGGTCGGGACAGCGTTCGGCGTAATACACAATGCGCCCTGTCGTCTCGCGGCTGCGTAGTCCGTTGGAGTAGGCCAGTCCGGCGCCCCAGGTCTTCATAAACATCGAGTGCGCGCCCCCGCCTCCGTAGAGCCGCGCCGCGAGAAAGTCGATCAGGCCGTCCGGTGTATACTGCGACAGGCTGGCGCAATCGGCCGTATTGACCAGCACACCGGAGCGCGTGTTCTCGTTGACTAATCCGACATACACCGGTTTCTTCGCATCCGGCGCGTGATTGCGGAGGCGATCGTCAATCGCTGGATTTTGCGAGTACTTCTGCCGCATCGACCGTTGCGGGTCGAGCTTGCCGAGCACGCCGCTGATCTTCGGCATCAACGTGGTCCGCGTTGCGCTGCTCGAAATCAGGAATGCGCGCACATTGTCGGTACGCCGCAACAATTCGATCACCTGGCGCACTTTGGCGATCGCCACGTCGGGCGCAACTCCGCCGTCGTTGGCAATCTGCCAGCAGAGGAATTGCCAGTCGGAGGTTAGCGTGGCATCGGGGCAGTCGGCGATCAACCGCTGCAGATCCTCCGCCGCTGCCTTGACAAGTTCCGCATTGCGCGCATCCTGCGTCATGAACTTGCCGACCAGCCCGGCGACGATTGCCGCCGACCAGGTGTCCTTTTTCTCACCGGTCAGATTGGCCAGGAGATCATTGAGTTGAGTGCGCGATTTTCCCGCTCCCGCCGCCGCCAGGTCTTCCATGAACTTCGCAAAAACCTTGGCGTCGCCGACATCCTTGAGCATCCACCGCAGCCGATGAAGGTTAAAGGTCTTGGTCATGAAGCAGTCGCTCGACAGCAACAGGGGATTGCGCTGTCGCCAGTAGGCGTCGGCCGGGTCTTCAACCCACGATTCCTCGGCGCCGCGCATCGTCCCGCGCAAGTTCGATAGGGCAATATCAACAGCATCGCGAATGCGCGGGAGGTTTTCGGGGGACAAGTAGGTGTCAAATAGCACGAGGTCCAGCCACTCCAGCGCCATGAGAGCCTCGGCGGCATCGGCGCCCGCAGCGCGCAAGTTTAACTCGGCGCGTTGCGTCCGGTAATTGACATTGAAATACGCCGACAGCCCGCGGATTTCCTGCCGGATACGCTGCTGCATTTGATCGTAAGCCAGTGCTCCGGAATCGGTGAAGACACCGAGTTCGGTCAATGCCGCGGGAAGCACCGCCAGGTAAACCAGATCTTGTTCCGGAACGACGTCCAGCCGAAATGCCAGGCCGAAAGTTGCGTTGGTGATATTTTCGAAAGTCGAAGCCACCAGCGACACCTGCCCGTTGACCGACTCGACGCTGTACTTCAGCGGGTCATCCATCGTCATCGGCGGATTCTCGGCAAATCCCGGCAGCTTGATCGTGGCCGCAACCGAATCGATCTTCGCCGTCTCGATGTCGTACGCCTGCTGGAATTTCTGGATCGCTTGTTCATCGCTGCTCACGCCGTACTGCGTCTTCAAGTCGGCCAGGTAGCCCTCGATGCGCTGGCGGCGTTCTGCTTCGGATTTCGCAATCAACTGCGTATTCGCGACCGCCGCCACGGCAAACGGTTTTTCAGAATCCAGCCGCCACTTCGGGATCAAATCGCGCCAGACGTTCTTTTCGCTCTGCAAAATTCTCTTCGCGTATTCTGCCTCGTTCGCAAACACCAGCGAGCGCTCAAAGCCGCCGCTGGCGTGCAAGCGATTGACATAGGTCATCCACTCCGAACTCGATCCGCGCTCGCCAAATCGGGGCGGCGAATTCAGGAAACTGCGCAGGCTGCGGCCGTGCGACTTGACGCGATCGAGAACACCCTGATTGAATTCTCGCAATTCAGCCGAGCTGTCGGCATACGCGCTGATCGCCGCGATTTCCTTCAAGATCACGGAGCGGATCGAGTCGATCATCCCCGGCGTGCAGGCGTCTCGATTAATGTCATCGAAATAGATATGGATGGGATGTCCCCATTCATTACTAACCCAACTTCCGACCCGGGTGGCGCCGACATCCATGACGCGCGTCTGCGAATCGATGAAGCGGCGGCTCAAAACGGCCGTCTGGTCGGAGGCCAGGCTTTCAACCAGCAGTTCAAGCAGATAGCGCTCGCCGCTATTTTCAAATTGGCGCACCGGCCAGCCAAAGACCAGCAGACCCGGCTCCGACTCCTGCTGCGAGGGAAAATCAACTATCTGAATTTCGCCCGCGACTGCCGGATTAACCGGCGGCATTTGCTTGTTCAGATCCGAGGGATGAGCGCCCGCAACCGCCTGCGGTTCGACGCGATCCAGAATCTCATTCAGGCGAGTTAAACACTGCTCTACGGTAATGTCGTCAGGGATAGCAATCACGACACCCATATTGTTGATGTGGTGCGAGGCCTCCTGGAAGCGGCGCAGGTCCTCCGGTTTCATCGTCCGTATGGCCGGTGGATGGCCGCCCGATTCATACGAGAGCGGATGCTGCAAACCGTAGATCATCCGTGCCAGGTTCAGCATCAACTCGCCCCACGGGCTTTCGAAAGTACGCACCATCTCGTTGTAGACTGTTCCTTTCTCTTCCAGTCCCGTCGCCCCGGTCACCTGGTCAACGGTCAGTCCCACATGGCAGACCTCCCGCCGAATCTCCTCATCGGAGTAGTTCGGGTGCAGCAATGCATCGAGCTTTGCCTCGAACAACCGGAAGAAATTCTCCGTCCCCGACCCGCAGTTGAAATGGTAACACGTCTGCACTTGCATCGTGAACGCCGAGCTTCCCCCCAATAACATGTCTTCCATCGACGCGACATAGCGTCCCTTGGTACCCTTGCCGAGCAGCAGATGCTCGCAGGTATGCGGCTCGCCCTGGTCTGACGGCGGCAGGGTGTTGATCCACATGAAGGCTTGCGGCAACGATTGAATCGTGAACAAGTCCGCCACGAACCCCGAGCGTTCGTGACGAAAACGCGCGCCGATTGCGGCTTTGACATCGTTCCGGTAGACGCATTCGGTTACGAATCCCGCAAGCTTTTGATCCGCTTTCAAGCCGTCGTAGCCCGTAGCGCCGACCACAGTGACCAGCCCAATGGCCGCAGCCATAGTTGCTAACAGAAATACTCTGATGATTGGTGACATGCATTTGTCCTTATTGATATCGGGTCGTCGTGACCCTCTGTCTGTATGCGCGTTGTACCAAGACGATTGGTGCTTAAGATAAACCATTCCATGGCTTCCGCCAATCGGATTCCTTACCCTGAGAATTCCAATGCAACTCAGCAGCCGTCATTGCGTTCGACGTTGAGTGGCTGCCCCATAATCCTGTTTTGATAGAGTTGCGGCAGTTCTTGATTTCGCGCGTGCTTTCGGAAGCCATTGATATCTGCTGTATTCCAGCGCGAAATTGTGAACTGCCGCCTTTTGAATTCTGGGTGATTGCCTCTTATGGGACAGCCTCTTGACGTACGATGGCTGGTTGGCAATATTCTCTATTAAGATATGCCCGCGACGAAAAGTGATATAGTTATCCGCCCGCTCCACGAAAGCGATTCGATGGAGGAACTAACTTCGCTGTTGCACCGAGCTTACAAGTACCTTGCCGACCTGGGACTGAGATTCCTGGCCACGCATCAGGATGTCGAGACCACGCGCCACCGTGTGCAGGCAGGCGACTGCTTCGTGGCTACTCTGGATGGCCGTCTCATCGGCACGATCACGTTCTATCATCCGGGTGCTCATTCCAAGTGCCCGTACTACGCGCACCCGGAGGTCTGCCACGTCGGCCAGTTGGCGGTTGAGCCAGAACTCCAGAAACAGGGACTCGCCAGTCGCTTGATGGATCGCGTTGAAGAACACGCCCGTGACTGCGGCTACGCTGAAGTTGCGCTCGACACCGCGGAACCTGCTCTTCATCTCATCGAGTGGTACACCCGACGCGGCTATCGCGTTGTCGCCCACCAGCAGTGGGAGGTCACCAACTACCGCAGCGTCGTGATGGCAAAGGCCTTGAACACCAGCAAGTAAACACCTGTTGCAGAATTCGAAGTCTCCTCAAGATTATTTCTCAATTGGATGAAAAAAAATCATTTGGTTATTTTGCCAAATGACCGATATTGAGTTGCGAGGATCATTTGATGGATAAGAAAACCAAGTCACTGTTCGAAGCCCGCGCT
The DNA here is from genome assembly GCA_964576925.1 of uncultured Ignavibacteria bacterium. GTDB lineage: Bacteria > Zixibacteria > MSB-5A5 > CAIYYT01 > CAIYYT01 > JADJGC01. The sequence continues at coordinate 774,965 of CAZNWJ010000001.1, forward strand.
AAGATCATCAAGGCGATGGCTCACCCGACGCGCCTCTTCATCGTCGACCGGCTCTCGCAGCGCGAACATTGCGTTTGCGAGTTGACGGAGTTGGTCGGTGCTGACACTTCTACCGTCTCCAAACATTTGTCCATACTCAAGGCCGCCGGGATCGTCGCCGATGACAAGCGCGGCGCCCAGGTCTTCTACCGGCTGCAAGTGCCGTGTGTCCTCAATTTCTTCGGTTGTGTCGAAGGTGTCTTGAAGAACAGCGCAAAGGCGCAGAGCCAATTAGTCGGATAGCGATTTTTTTGCGAAAATATTTGGCGATTTGGCCAAATAACGGACAACGCGGACACAAGAAGGCAACGATCGTGAGTCTCAATTGGCGACAGGAATGGAAACCGCTGGCGTTAATCGCGGCCGTCTTCGGCATTTTCTATTTCGTGCCGTTGGATGACGCGCGCCTGACCAGGTCACTTGGGGAAGCGCTGCAACTGACACAGTGGTATGCTCGCGAGCATGTACTCCTCTGCCTGATACCGGCGTTCTTTGTAGCTGGGGCTATTAGCGTCTTTGTCAGCCAGGCTTCGGTCATCAGATACTTGGGGCCGGGCGCAAGTAAACTAATGTCATACGGAGTCGCTTCGGTTTCCGGCACGCTTTTGGCTGTTTGCTCCTGCACGGTCTTGCCGCTGTTCGCCGGGATCTATCGTATGGGTGCGGGGTTGGGTCCGGCGATTGCCTTCCTCTACTCCGGTCCCGCCATCAACGTGTTGGCCATCATCCTGACAGCCCGCGTATTGGGGGTCGAATTGGGTCTCGCGCGGGCGATCGGGGCGGTGGTATTCAGTATCGTGATCGGATTGCTGATGCATCTGGTCTTTCGTAGGGAAGAGAACGATCGGCAGAGCGACAAAATGCAGCTGCCCGAAGCGGCACCGATTCGGCCGCTCTGGCAGACCGCCACCTTTCTCGCGCTGCAAGTCGCTGTCCTTATCTTCGCAACCTGGAGTCATTCCGAGAATGAAGTGAGATACTGGAACGCAATCTTTGGCGTTAAGTGGTACCTCACCGGTGCCTCAGCGCTCGGACTCGGTTTTGTGCTGGCGCGCTGGCTCGGTGTGAAAGTCTGGAAGGTTATCTTTGCCGCGGTCGTGGTGATCTCCGTCGCCGTCGCTGTCCCAAGCCAACCTCTGCTGGCTTTCGCGATTGGTATCTTGTTGCTGTCATGGTTGACCGCCACCGATAAGGGCGAGTCAGGCGAGTGGTTTGCGCAAGCCTGGGGTTTCGCGAAACAAATCGCGCCGCTGCTCTTCGTCGGCGTGCTGATCGCCGGGTTGCTTCTCGGGCGTCCCGGCCAGGAAGCTCTGATTCCGTCTGCCTGGATTGCCGACTCCGTCGGCGGTAACAGCCTGTGGGCGAATTTCTTTGCGTCCATGGTCGGGGTGTTTATGTACTTCGCGACGCTGACGGAGGTGCCGATCCTACAAGGCCTGATCGGCTCAGGAATGGGCAAGGGTCCGGCCCTGGCTCTTCTGCTCGCCGGCCCGGCACTGTCGTTGCCGAGCATGCTGGTAATTCGTCAAATCATTGGAATCAAGAAGACAATCGTCTATGTACTTCTTGTGATTATAATGTCCACAATCTCCGGCCTGCTCTTTGGCCTGATCGCTGGATAGGAGAATCCAATATGAAATTGTTGCAGGTTCTGGGCACAGGGTGTCCCAAGTGTCAGAAGCTCGAAGAATTAACTCGCCAGGCAGCGCGCGAAATCAACCTCGAGTGCGAAGTCCTCAAGGTCAGTGATATCACCGCCATAATGAACATGGGCGTGATGATCACGCCCGCTTTGGCAGTCGATGGCGTCGTCAAAGTCTCAGGGCGCGTCCCGTCACTGGATGAACTTAAGCGGATCATACAATCAGATTAGACTCAAGGGAGAAATCTCAACCATGAAACCGAGATTAATTATCACCATCGCTTTGCTGCTCTTTGTCGTCGCCAGCGTGGTAGCGCTCGTCATAAAGAACACTTCTGACACCGGAGCAGACGCAGGTTTGACATCAATAAACGGCGGCACCGAAGGCAAAGTGGTGGTATACTATTTTCACCGGACCAACCGCTGCCCGACCTGCAATAAGATCGAGGAACTCGCCGCCGATGTCGTTAAATCGAAGTTCGCCGGAGCTCTGGAATCCGGAAGCATGGTCTGGAGCGCAGTCAACATCGAAGAGCCTGGCAATGAGCACTTCGAGACTGATTACAGTCTGATTACCCAATCCTTGATCGTAGCCGACTTTCGCGACCCTGCGAAGAAACACTGGAAAAACTTGGACAAGATCTGGGAGTTGGTTTGGACCGAACCGGAGTTCAAAGAGTACGTGGCGTCCGAAATCGCCGGCTTTGCGGGCGATATCTGATGGAATCGCTTCTGCTGGCCCTCTCGTCTGCGGTCTGGCTCGGCATTCTAACCTCGATCAGCCCCTGCCCGCTGGCGACCAACATCGCCGCAATCTCCTACATCGGACGCCGGCTCGAGTCGCCTCGCTTGGTCCTGCTTGCAGGGTTTCTCTATACTGTGGGACGGGCACTGGCTTATGTCGCGCTCGCCTCATTACTGGTCGCTGGTGCCTTCTCAGTTCCCGAGTTGTCACGGTTTCTCCAGAAGTATATGAATCAGTTTCTCGGACCGATCCTGGTCTTGGCCGGCATGTTCCTGCTCAACCTCCTGAGCTATACCGGCTCGGGGTCGCGGGTCACGGAGTCTCTGCAAAACCGGGTGTCGACATGGGGCCTCTGGGGTACGTTACCCCTCGGGTTCATCTTTGCCTTGTCGTTCTGCCCGGTATCGGCAGCCCTGTTCTTCGGTAGTTTAATCCCGCTGTGCCTCGAAGCCAACTCGCCGATCTCACTTCCAGTCGGCTACGGCATTGGCACTGCACTGCCGGTATTGGTGGTCGGAACTGTAATCGGTCTGAGCGTCGGGTCGATCGGAAAGGTCTTTGACACGATGACGCGCCTTGAAAAATGGGCCCGCCGCGTCACCGGTACGGTCTTTGTTCTGGTCGGGCTCTATTTGAGTCTGAAATATATCTTCAACATTCCGCTGCCGTAAAACGTATTGACAACGAGGAGTTCAATACTATATTTCGCCATATAACGAATCATGAGCCAGTCTATTAATCAAATCACCGACATCGCCCAGGCCCTCTCCGACGATAATCGCGTGCGGGCTCTGGTTGCCCTGCGCAAGCAAGAACTCTGCGTTTGCCAGCTCATCACGTTGCTCGATTTGGCGCCGTCCACCGTCTCCAAGCACATGACCATCCTTAAGCAGGCCGGGCTGGTCGAGACCCGCAAGGAGGGCCGCTGGGTCTATTACCGCCTCGCGGGCACCGAAGCGCCGACTGCCGTCACGGCTGTGATCGAGTGGGTTCTCAACACCGTCGCCCGCTCGCCTGAAATCCGCGAGGACGACCGCCAGCTGCGCGAAATCCTCGCAACAGAACTGGACGAAATCTGCTGCAGGATTCGTTCGTGATCAGAGTTCTCTTTCTTTGCACCGGTAATTCTTGCCGCTCCCAAATGGCGGAGGGTTGGGCGCGCCACCTGAAAAGCGATACGATCGCAGCCTATTCCGCCGGCGTTGATCCGCACGGCCTGAATCCGCTGGCTGTCAAGGTTATGGCAGAAGTCGGAGTCGACATTTCGAACCACTCGTCCAAACACGTGAAAGAACTGACTTCCATCGATTTCGACTACGTCATTACGGTCTGCGATAACGCCCGCGAAAGTTGCCCCAGGTTTCCCGGAAGCGCCCAAGTCGTACATCGCAGTTTTGATGATCCCCCGTTACTGGCGCAGGGCGCTGCCTCCGAAGAGGAAGCCCTTTCGCATTACCGCCGCGTTCGCGATGAAATCCGCGACTTCGTATTGACATTGCCGCAATCCTTGCTGGAAGGCCCAAATTGATGAGTACCGAATGCAATCCGACGCGCCGCCTCGGCTTTCTTGACCGCTTTCTGACCCTTTGGATTTTTGCCGCCATGGCGATCGGCGTTGCAGTCGGTCATTTCTATCCAACGATTGAGGCCTTTATCAACCAGTTTCAGACCGGCACGACCAATATCCCGATTGCATTCGGCTTGATCCTGATGATGTACCCGCCCCTGGCCAAAGTCCGTTATGAAGAACTCGGCAAGGTCTTTCGAAACTGGCGTATCCTTCTTCTGTCATTGCTGCAGAACTGGGTGATTGGTCCAATCCTGATGTTCGCTTTGGCCACCGCCTTTCTCTCTGGATACCCCGAGTATATGACCGGTTTGATCATGATCGGCCTGGCGCGCTGCATCGCCATGGTGATCGTTTGGAATGAACTGGCTGCCGGCGACTCCGAGTACGCCGCCGGTTTGGTCGCCTTCAACAGTATCTTCCAGATCCTCTTCTACAGCTTGTATGCCTGGATCTTTATAACTGTCTTGCCTTCCTGGTTCGGCTTGCAGGGCAGCGTTGTCGAAGTTTCCATGGCCGATATCGCTGTTAGCGTGCTGATCTACCTGGGGATCCCCTTCTTTGCGGGCATGCTTACCAGGTTTGCCTTGTTGAGACTGAAAGGGCAGGAGTGGTATCAGCGCGTCTTTGTTCCCAGGATCAGCCCCATCACATTGATCGCCCTGTTGTTCACGATCCTTGTCATGTTCAGCCTCAAGGGAAGCATGATCGTGCAGATTCCCTTTGACGTGGTCCGCATTGCCGTCCCGCTTCTGATCTACTTCGTGGTGATGTTCCTGATCAGCTTCTACATGGGGCATCGGATCGGCGCCGATTACTCCAAATCCGCCACCCTTTCATTTACAGCCGCGAGCAACAATTTCGAACTCGCAATTGCCGTGGCTGTTGCCGTCTTTGGCGTCAATTCCGGTGTCGCCTTCGCCGCGGTGATCGGACCGCTGGTCGAAGTCCCGGTGCTCATTGGTCTGGTCAATGTCGCCCTTTATTTCCAACGCCGCTACTTCGCGGGTCGTGCGGCGCTCGACAACGTCTAACCGCCCGCCAGGCGGAGTCTCTTACTTGGCTGCGGCTAGCTTGCGTAACAGCGCAAGATTGCGTTTGTCATCTTCATAGTCGTCCCCCTTCGGTGTTTCCAACAATTTCGGGATCGCTGCGAATCGTTCATCTTGCATGACAAATCTGAAGGCGTCTTTTCCGATTTCGCCCTCACCGATATGCGTATGGCGATCCACTCGCGACCCCAGCCCCTTGAGAGAATCATTCAGGTGAATCACCTTGAGATACTTCAGGCCGATCGCCTTATCGAACTGCTCGATCGTTGCAGAGTATCCCTCCTTCTTCCGAATGTCATAACCCGCGGCAAAAGCATGGCATGTGTCAAGGCAAACGCTGACACGGCTCTTGTTCTCAACCCCGGCAATCATCTCGGCGATCTGCTCGAATGTGAATCCGAGATGCGAACCCTGGCCCGCGGTGACTTCCAGCGCAATGCGCGCTTTGCAGTCTTTGGTTTCTTCAACACACCGGTTGAGCGAATGGATGATCTTCCGCATCCCGTACTCCGGTCCCTGATCGAGCGGTGATCCTGGGTGCAGTACAACATCGGGAATACGCAGTTGCTCGGCCCGCAATATCTCGTCCACCAGCGCCGCCAGCGATTTGCGGTGCAGCTCTTCGCTCGGTGTCGCCAGGTTGATCAGGTAGGCCGTGTGCGAAATCACCGGCGTAATCCCGGAAGCCTCCTGAGCTTCCAGGAATCTCTCGGCCTCCGCATCAGTGGTCGGGCGTTGCTCCCAGCGATTGTTATTCTTGGTGAAAATCTGGATCGAAGTGCAGCCGGTATTCACACCATGTTCGATCGCATTGTGCAGCCCGCCGGAGGTTGACATGTGCGCCCCCAGCAGCATCGCGCCCTGGCCCTTGACAGTAGTCTTCTTTGCAGTTGGTTTCCGTGTTGCCATAATTGATTGATACGGTCATCGATCGGATTTTATCCACGGAATCTATTCGACAAACAGCTCTCGTGTTTGTTCGTCAGGCACCCGGCACTCATCGAATCTGCCGAACCAGCCGTAACGCCTCTTTGCGACGAAATCGTAGAAGGGATCGCGCAGAGAGCGGGGGATAACGTAGAATACGGCGGTTAAGCGCCAAATGCCGCCCAGTGACCAGAGAATGCGCAACGCTGCCGTTGATCGCGTAGATATCCTGGCGCGCTCCAGCAGGATTACCGTCTCATGGATGTCGATATTCGAATGACGGCCGAGTAAGCGCTGTGCCGTTGGCGACTGCAAGGCGGCAAAATGAAAGCGACGCTTCCCGTCGGCCTGGAGTACGAATTTCACCCAGAAATTGCAGAGCTTGCAGTATCCATCGAAGAGGATTAGCCGCTCGACTCCAGTCGGCAGATCATTCATGGCTTCCGACGCTTTGGCTGCTTTGACTTCAATCGTGCTCGCACTTCGGGTGATTGCAGCTCCCGCAGTGCGTTCGACCCGATCCAACGGGCTGTTTTCTCTTTGCTGTTCTTGAGCTCCCTTGCCAGTTCTACCGCTCGTTGATTCAGTATCGCATTTCGCTTGCCGATCTGTCGCAGTGCCCAATTCACTGCCTTCTTGACGAAATTGCGTTCGTCGTCAGCATGACGTCGAATCGCCCGCAAGAACGGTTCAAAGGCAGCATCTGGAGCACCCTTGTCATGCACGGCCAGGGCGGCGATCAAAGCAAATCCGGCGCGACGGACGAACTCCTTATCCCGCTTCGTCCACTCCACCGCCTTAATGTGCGCGAATCTCGTGTGCCTTGCCAGGTTGAAGCATAACCCGTCGGTAATGTCCCAGGAATCGCTCTGTCCAGCCCAACGATTGAGCAGGGCAGCAGAGCTGCGCTCCGGATCGGCGATCATCGTCGCAAGGATTCTCGCTTCATGAATCTTCGTCTTCCACAACTCCTGAGCCAGTTTGTGATCAAGGCCGACTTGCTTGGCCAGAGTTCTGATCTTTGGCACGGCAACTCCAAGCGCTTTGGCATGGGTAATGCCAAATCCCGCCATCCGTTTGCGGTGGCCGGAGTCGGCAATCCGCTTGAGTTCGAGCAGGACTTCGATGCAATTCATCGGCGATAAAGAAACAACTTCTATCGCTTCAGCGCCACCATTAGTCCATCGCGCAGCGGCATGAGCGAACAGAGAGCATCCGGCAAAGCGTTGCTGCTGCGGTTGAATTCCAGAATACCGGCTGTCGAGGAACTGGGGGGACTTTCCGTCAGCACTCGTCCCGACCACAACACGTTGTCGGTTACCATCACGCCGCCGCGCCGCAACTTGGGCCAGGCAATCTCCAATGCGCGCGGATACTGCTCCTTATCAACATCGTTGAGGATGATATCGTAAGGCCCCTCGGCGCGAGCCATCGACTCCAGTGCATCCCCGCGATGCCAGCGGATCTTGTGTCCAACAGCCGCCGCTTCGGCATGCCGTTGCCCGCGCGCGATATTGGCTTCATCCATCTCGGTGCACTCGACGGTCCCGTCCTGCTCCATCGCAGTCGCAAACCAGATCGCCGAGTACCCGTAGCCGGAGCCCATTTCAAAGACTCTCCGCGCACCCGTCAGGTGCACGAGTTGCTGCAGAAATCGCCCGACTAACGGTCCGATTATTGGAAACTTGTTGTCACGCGCGTACGATTCCATTTCAGCGAGAACCGGCGTCCGCGGCGGAGTCAGCGAGAGCAGGTACTGCTCGAGTTCGGGGGTGTGAAACGCCATGTTGATCCTTTCAAGACATCGATTTTTCTTCTCATACTATACGGATGGCAGGGCCGAAATCCCGGAATCACCCAATACCCCGCCTTGAACATCGCCGCACCAAGTGCTATTTTGGGAGCATGGATAAGGCCGCACTGACTCGTTTCGTGAAATCCCGTATCGCCGCTGCCGGATTCGACTCCTGTGGCATCGCCCGCGCCGAATTTCTCGAAGAGGAAGCTGCGCGCTTCGACCGTTGGCTCCGTCTCGGCAAGCACGGCAAAATGTCCTACCTCGAAAAATGGCACGACGAACGACTCGATCCGCGCCGTCTGGTCGCCGGAGCGCGCTCAATCATCTCAGTCATGCACAACTACTATACGACCCAGCAGCCCGTTGATCCGAACGCCCCGCGTATCGCCCGCTACGCTCGGGGCAAGGACTATCACTGGGTGTTGCGCAAGAAACTCAAACGCGTTCTCCAGGAACTGCAGGAACTGATCGGGCAAGTACATGGCGAGATCTTTGTCGACTCCGGTCCGGTGCTCGAAAAGGCGTGGGCCGCTCGAGCCGGGCTTGGCTGGCAGGGAAAAAACACACTTCTTCTCGGCGCCGAGTGCGGCAGTTTCTATTTCCTCGCGGAGCTGATCGTCGACATCGAATTGGAGTACGATCACCCGATCCAGCAGGCTTGCGGTTCCTGCCGCCGCTGCCAGGATGCCTGCCCGACCGGCGCCCTCAGCGAGCCCTGGATTCTCGATGCTCGCCGCTGCATTTCGTACTTCACAATTGAATACCATGGGGAATTGCCCGTCGCCTTGCGCGGCAGTTTCAACAATTGGATGTTTGGTTGCGATATCTGCCAGGACGTCTGCCCGTACAACCGCAAGAGCACCCCGCAAGGCGAGCCGCGCTTTGAGCCAACCCAACAGCTTCTGGGCATGACTGTCGATGACTGGCGCAATCTGACCAGGCCGGTCTACAAGCGGCTCTTCAAGGACACCGCCGTGACGCGCAACCGCTATCAGGGGCTCCGCCGCAATATTCGCTTTCTTCTCGGTGCCCCGGAACCTCAACCCCAGAATCCCGTTGACGAAGAGCAGTGAAGATGCAGGATACCATTGCGCAAATCCGCTCCCGACTCGCAGCGCATCAGCGGCGTTCGATTTCCGGAGCCGGCCTGACACCGGCGGCCGTGCTCATGCCTCTGTTCGAGAAGAATGGCGCCGCTCACTTTCTCCTGACCTTGCGCACGCATAAAGTCGATACGCACAAAGGCCAGATCTCCTTTCCCGGAGGCGGTTGGGAAGAGGGCGACCACACGATCCGCGAAACCGCGTTGCGCGAAAGTTGCGAGGAAGTCGGCATCCAGCCGCGGGATGTGCAGATCATTGGCGAGCTTGATGACGTCATCGCTGTCAGCGACCACCTTGTCACCCCGGTAGTTGCTACGATTCCTTATCCCTACAACTTCGTTGTCAGCGAACATGAGATCGAAGAACTGGTGGAAATCCCGCTCTCCTTTTTCATGGATCTGAAGAACTGCCGTATTGAGGAGCGCTCACACCGCGGCCGGACAGTGCCCGTTTATTTCTACAACTACGATCACCACGTCGTCTGGGGATTGACGGCCCACATAATTCGCGGCTTCCTTCAGGTTTGCTTCGACCTTCCGCACGAAGCCGCTGCCCGCACGTAAAAAAAGCCGCGGTCGAGTGGACCGCGGCTCTCGCTCTCTGAGCTTTCGTCAATCAACCGGGTACGATTTCTGGCGATACTTGTCGTAAAGCTGTTTATGCCGGTTGTTGAGATCCACCGCGCGGCCGTCGATGAAAGCATGCGTGACGCGCTGCGTGATCGGGTCGAGAATATCGCCATCGGAGACGATTAGCGTCGCCTTCTTGCCGACCGTCAATGATCCCAGGTCCTTTTCAACGCCGATAATCTCGGCCGCCGACAACGTCAGCGATCGCAATGCCGCCTCGCGGTCGAGCCCGAACGCTACAGCCTGCGAGGCCTGGAACGGCAGGGAACGCGCCGCCCAGGTGGCGTATCCGTACGACAGGCAGAACTTGATACCGGCATCATGAAGAAGCTTGGGCAACTTGTACGGAGCGTCGTAGTCATCATCCTCGCGGTAGGGGAGCAATTGCACTCGCCCCAGGACCACCGGAATATTGTTGGCCTTTAGCAAGTCGGTCACCCGGTAGGCCTCGCGCCCGCCGCAGACAATGATCCGGATCCCGTGCTCCTTCGCAAAGTGCACCGCCTGTTCAATCTGTCGCGCATCGTTGGCATTGACATACACCGGCATCGACTGGTCAAAGATCGGCATCATCGCTTCCCAACGCTGGTCGATCTCCTTTTGCGTGCCGGCCTTGCGCGCCACGTAGTAGGCCTTGGCCGTGGTAAACGACTTGCGCAGGTCTTCGCGGTTCTCGGCCATTTCCTTCTTCTGCTCTTCAGCAGTCTTCTCAACCCAGGACGAAGTCGATATCGCCACCGACGGCCAGTTCAGATGCAGTGCGGCGTCAGCCTTTTCCACGCAATCTTCTCTCGTCCAGCCGTCGAACTTGATCAGGGCCGACCTTCCCGAAATCACACCGCCTTCCGGCGCTACCACGCCCAGCAACACTCCGTTGGCGCGAACCGTCGGAATCAGTTCAGAGTCGGGATTGTACGCGACCAAAGATTGCACTTCCGGGTGCACCCGGCCCACCTCCGCGTTGTCCTTCGTGGCCCGTGCAGCCTCGATTTCCACCAGCCCCAATCCGGATGCGCCGTCAATCAAACCAGGGTACACCCGTTTTCCCGAAACATCAATTGTCTGCGCATTGGCCGGAGCCGCGAGGTTCGCCCCAATCTGAGTGATGCGGCCATTATCGAATAGAAGATCAGTTTTCGGCAGCACCCCGTCGCTCACCGTGTAGAGATCGCCGCCTTTGAGCAGGATCGGCTGTGATTGCTTCTTGCCCGGCACATAAACATGCGCCAAAACGCTGACACCAAGTCCGAGAATCAGGGCCGCCACAACGTAGTTAGTGCTCTTCATTGTTCCACCCTCCAGATGTCGAGCACATCTTCGCAGCGCCACTCGCGCTCTGGCTTTTTATAGCCGTTCTCATCGCCGCCTTTCTCGCCGCCACCAGCCTTAAGGATCTTCTGGATCAGGGCGTTCTTCTCGTCTGCAATCTGCCCGCGCAAGAGTTGATCCTGCTCGAGGCTGAAGTAGTTTCTCCCATCAACCCAGGTTTGCTCGACCTTGGCGTAAGTTGAAAGCGGGTTGTCATTCCAGATCACAAAATCCGCGTCCTTGCCCACCTTGACGCTGCCGACCCGGTCATCCACCTTGAGTTGAATCGCCGGGTTGATCGTTACCATCTTCCAGGCGTCTTCCGGCTTCATGTCGCCGTAGACCTTCACCGACTTGCCGGCCTCCTGGTTCAAGCGGCGCGCCATCTCGGCATCATCGGAGTTGATTCCGGTTACAACGCCCTTTTCCACCATCAATGCCGGGCTGTAGGCGATCGCTTCATACACTTCAAACTTGTACGCCCACCAATCCGCGAATGAATTGGCAGTCGCCCCGTGCTCGCGCATCTCGTCGGCCACCTTGAATCCCTCGAGGATATGGGTAAACGTCTGTACCTTGAAATTGAACTGCTCTGCCAGTCGCATCAGCATCAACACCTCGGTTGCCACGTACGAGTGGCAGTGAATGAACATGCGGGAGTTGATCACCTCCAGGATAGCGTCCAGGCGCAGATCTTTTCTCGGCGGTGCTGTTCTCTGCTTGTCCGCATTGCCGAGAGCGTTGTATGCCCGCCATGCCGCCTCATACTCCCGCGCCTCCTGGAACTCGTCTTTGATAATCGTCTCGACACCCATGCGCGTCTGCGGATAGCGGATATTCATCCGGTCTCCCCAGTTGCTCTGCTTGACATTCTCGCCCAGCGCAAACTTGATTGTCGCCGGAGCGGCGAATTTTAATCCCTCGGCGTTCGCCCCCCAGCGATGCTTGATCAACTGCGCTTGTGCACCGATCGGATTGGCTGAGCCGTGAAGCAGGTGTGACATCGTCACGCCCCCCGCCAGGTGCCGATAGATCGCAATATCCTCAGGATTCAGCACGTCGCCGATCCGGCACTCGGAGGTTACCGCATGCGTCCCTTCGTTGACGCCCCGCGAGATCGCAGTGTGCGAATGTTCGTCGATAACCCCGGAGGTGAAATGCTTCCCGGCGGCGTCGATCACTTTGGCGCCCGCCGGCGCCTGCAGATTCTTGCCGATGGCCGTGAACTTCCCACCGCTCACCACGACATCGGTGTTTTCGAGAATCCCGTCCGCCTCAGCCGTCCAGACCGTCGCGTTGCGAATCAACACCGTCTCCTGGGGTGGTTGCACAGAGGGAGCGTAGGCTTTGTTTGGGTAAGTCAGCCGCGACACAATCACGGTATCGACTTCTTCGTCGTCTTTCTTCCCGCCGCGTTTCCTGGTCGTGTCGGATTTTTCGTCGTAGCCGGCGACAAACGTCGCTCGCCACGAGGACGCCTGACCGGTCGGCAACACACACTCGCCGCCGAAATCTCTCTCCAGGCGATGGCCGCTGAATCGATAGACTCCCGCCGTGCTGGCCGTGTCGAGTTTCAGCGTGAACTGAAGCACATTCCCGTCGGTGTTAACATCTTCCAGGCGTCGATCCTTGCCGGCCGACTTCACGTTTCCCGTCGGTTTGGTCAGCTTGCCCGAAAACTTCAGATCCAGGTTCTGATTGTTGAACGCCAGTTTGTATTCGCCGCGTACATCGTACTTGGGATACTCCTCAAGCTGGTATTCCTGTCCTTTAACCCACACCGAGAAGACCTCGGCCTCTTCTTCCAGCGGATCTTTGTCGTACACGGCAAAATTTGCCAGCTTGCCGCGCTCCAGCGAGCCGGCAAACGACTCGATTCCGCACATCTTCGCCGGTATCGTCGTTAGTGCCGCGAGCGCTGTCGTCTTGGCAAGCCCGTGCTTGATCGCCAACCGGACACGATCGAGCAGCAGGGAGCGATCTTTCAGCTTCGTGCTCGTGAAGGCAAACTCAATCTGATTAGCTTCCAGCACTCGCGGATTGCGCGGCGCCATCTCCCAGTGCCGTAGGTCAGCCAACGGTACGTCAAGCGCATCCAGCGGCGTCTTGACATACGGCGCCTTCGGGAAGCTCACCGGCAGGATCAACGACATGCCGGTGGCCTTGAGGTCCTTGGTCATCGCGTACTCGTACCCGGTGCCGAGACACGTCAGCCGCAGGCCGAATTCCTTCGCGATCGCCGCCGCTCGAAGCAGTGACAGGTCATCATTGGGATCGAAGACGAATGGCCCGCTGCGGGTCGCCGCAAGTGCAGCGATCGAGCGATTGAACTCCGGCATCTGCTGCGCGGGGTTCTTCTTGTATGCCTCCTGCGCCTTGGTATACCAGTCTACGTCGTACCACATCTGCCGGATCAGCGCGATGCTACCCATCAGCGAACTGGGATAGTCCTGCCGCGATGACCCCTTGTCGAACGACATGAATTGCGCCGTCGCCGGTTGCAGAATCAAATCGTTCGGTAGTCCCTTGCCGAGCAGCGAGACAAATCCGCGGCCCCGAAACACGCCGTCCATCCGGCACGATTGCGCGATCGCAAATCCGGCCTTCATCAACTCACGCGCTTCATCTTCATCCGGCTTGAACTGCGCCGACCAGTCGATGTGCGTGTGAATCGCATCATTCCAGGCGTCGCCACCCTGACGGTCGCCTTCGTAACTCGGGCCTTGTCCGCCGCCCCATTGCGGTCGGCCCCGCTGCGGCTTGTCGAGCCCGTAATTGCTGTAGGGTTCAATGAATCCGGGATAGATCGTCCGCCCGGTCAAATCGATAATCGCCGCGTCCGCCGGAACCGCCACCGTCGTTCCGACATCAACTACGCGACCCTCGCTAATCAGCAGCGTCGCCTTCTCGTATCTCAGCGTCGGCGACACCACAATCGCAGCGTTGGTGAACGCCACCACCGACGGGCTCTTGTCTCGGATGTTGAGATCGGGCGTGGTCTTTTCGTATTGCGGCGCCGCGAGCGCTGCTGCGGCCAGGGCAATGACTGTAATGACAAGCGCCGCTGCGTGCCACGTAAGTACGCGCCAGAGAACTTTGGGGTATGACATCTTGAAGTCCTTAGTTAACTTAGGAGAACCTGATTGGTCTCAATCATGAAGGTTAGAGATTACACAAAAAGGCGGGTGGAGGCAATCGGATTTTGAGCCCTGGACCCTGTCAGGTTGATGACGGCTCGGTCACGATTTACGTAGAATTCCGAAATCCGTTCACTTTGTATCATAGCGATATTGGGCGGTAACCGCAGAACCCGCAACCAAACTCGCACTGTCGAACTGACTGCGAAAGGCTTGAGTAACCGGAAGGGCGTAATCAGATTCCGGGTGAAAACTCTCTTGAGCTCTGAGGCACACAAGGAGGCTGTCCCATAAGTTCAATATGAGTAGTTGCGGCAGTTCCTGATTTCGCGCTTTTCTCCGAGAGTCTATGATCCTTCGTGTCTTCCGGCGCGAAATTGTGAACTGCCGCGATTTGAATTCTGCCAAATTGCAGCTTATGAGACAGCCTCTAAGTGTCGGTCCTACCGTACCCGTAGATTTCAGCCAAGTCACCCCTGGGACTTCTGGTGGGGTGCTTTCGTGACGATTGTAATCGTTGTTTCTGAACCCAGATCGAGGAGAGAACCGCAAAGGCCCCGGACAAGAAGCGTTAGGAATGGATCAAAGTGCCCCCCGAGATCGAACATTTGTGCTTGACCGCCCACAGTGACCATCATATCATGCAATGCTCTAAGCTGCAGGAAACTCCCGTTCCTGCGGTTTTGACTTTGAGGGAACTGTGCTCCTGTGACGCGGTTACTTGGCAGGAGAGTGTACGACAAGTCACCGAATGGCGGTCTTGTCTTGTGATGAGGACGAGTTTGAACGACAAACTGGTTATGCAGGAAATGCAGCAGAAACGCCGCGTTACCTACGAAAGCGCCTCAATCCCCTTCGGAAAAATCTGCCTCCGCCTGGGGCTCACACCCAACATTCTCACCGGCATCGCTTTCCTGATCTCCGCAGGTGCCGCCATCCTGTATTGGCAGGGTCAACTGCTCTGGGCAACCGTCGTCGTCCTCGTTACCATGCTCACCGATATGCTCGATGGCGCCACCGCCCGCGCCGGCAACTGCGGCACCAAGTTTGGCGGCATTCTCGATCACGTCTCCGACCGCTACGCCGAGGCGCTGATCCTCTTCGGTATCGCACTTTCGGGAACGGTCAACCCGGTCTGGGCGATGTTCGCCCTCTTCGGCATGATCATCGCCAGCTACACGCGTGAGGCCGCCGAATCCCAGGGCAAGCTCGAAAACGTCGCCGTCGGCGCGGTTGGACGATTAGAAAAGCTCATCATCATCATGCTCGGCTCAATCATCGAGCACTTCTGGCCCGGCTACAACATCCTGACCTACGCCCTCATCATCGTCGGTGCCGTGTCGTACATCACCAGCGTCCAGCGCCTGCTCTACGCCAAGAAACTTCTCGAAGAGCGAGACAAGCGCGGATGATCGTCGGAGTCGGCAATCCGGTCTTCGACCTGATCGAAACCCCGTATCTCAAAACCGACGGCCGGGTCTTGTCCGGCTGTTCCACCAATGCCTGTCTGGCGCTCTCGAAACTGGGCCATAAGACGGCTCTGATCGGTCGCATCGGCCCTGACTTTGACGAAGTCTTCCGCCGCGATCTTGACCGCTTCGGTATCGAATACGCCGTCGAGGAATCCCATGAATCAGGCGGCTTCAAACTGATTTACTACGACAAACACGGCAACCGCACGCTCGACGTGCTCGGCGACGCCGGTGCCATCAACTTCTTCCCGGAGAAATACCTCGAAGCCGACTGGATTCTCTTCGGCCCGATCCTCCAGGAGGTCGACCTCGAATACGTCGAGTTGATCACCTCACGCAGTAAGGCCAAAGTCTTCGTCGATCCGCAGGGATTTCTGCGCCGCATCGACAAGGGAAGAATCGTCCACGAGAAAACCCCCGGCATCGAGCGCATCGCCGCGCTCTCAACCGTCTTCAAACCGAACGAAATGGAATGCAAGGTGCTCACCGGCATCGATCCGCGCGTCGATTCCGACACTCCGGCGCGCATGCTTAAAGAATGGGGACCGCAGGTGGTGATCATCACGCTCGCCGAGGAAGGCTCGGTCATCTTCGACGGCAAGACCATGCACCGCATCCCCGCGTATGAAACTCTCGCCAAAGATTCCACCGGTGCGGGCGACACCTACGCCGCCGGCATGATCCACGCGATCGGGCAGGGCTATGACTGGTTTGAGGCCGGCTGCTTCGCCGGTTGCGTGTCGTCAGTGATGATCGAGAATACCGGCCCCGATTTTCCGCTGACGCTGGCCGAGGCCGAAAAGCGCAAGGCGACCTTGCTCGCCAAACACGCCGCCAAGTCCGGACGATAGCCCGACTTCCTCTACTAAGCTCCAACCCCGGTGCCCCATCGCTTGGGGACTGTTGAAAAAGCTCTGCGGACTGTGATCTGACAAGACAACCCCCTTGCCCCCTTTGCTAAGGGGGAATAACGAACTCTCAAAAAATCGTTCGTACGTAACAGATTCTCCCCTAACAAGGGGAGCGGTTTCAGTCTCCGACGAAGGAGGAGACGGAAACCGAGGGGTGTTATTCCGTTGGCATCGCACTTTTTCAACAGTCCCCTTGCGGTGGGACAAATCGAAAGAATCATTGCTCACCGCCAAAGACCTGCCGCTCAATCAACTCCGGAATAGCTGGACTCTCGTCATCATGCCTCGTATCTTCTTTTTATCATGTTAACAGTTAAGGGCTACTTGTTAACTCTTTGCGCTGTGTTAGCGCTGCTGAGTCCCACATCGGCTCACGCGAAAGACAAGGCATCTTGGAAAACCGCTTGCTCGATAACAATCGACTTGGCTAAGACCGAGTACGTCCTCGGTGAGGAAGTCTACATCAATGTTAGACTGACGAATATGCAGAGCCCTCACCCTCATAAGCAGACCCCCTACAACTTTGATTTCATTCTGGAGTTCGATGTACTTTGCGACGGAGATTCTTTGACTGCGACCAGAGGAGTGCGGCCAAGCTGTGGCAACGCTTTGCCCATGTTCAGCATTGGTGACAGTGTTATCGGGGAAGCCTCACTGTCATGGCAACTCGGTCGCAGGTCACCTGGTCTCGAATATACATCAATCTTGCCGGTGGGAGACTACATCGTCCGTGTTCGCTTCTGGAGGACGATTCTATCCAACGAAACCCGCTTTCAAATTCGAGAACCTTCTCCTAAGGAACAGATTGCCTTGGATTTGATGCTCGACGTCTGCCGTGCTGCGGAAAGTGGAGACCTCGGTGGCTTTCAGGTCAGTCTCATGCGTTTCTTGGCCAACCCCGACAGCCGTTTGTATGCTGAGCGGCTGATACTGTTCACTTCAGGTTACTTGATAGCCTTTGACGAAATCGAGCGAAGTACAGCGGTGTCTTTGATCCACTTGTTGTGGCTGAAGTTCGGTCCGCCCCAACATCGAGACTGGTATCTGGGATTCTACGAGTACATGCCGCAGACGCCTCGTCGCAATCTGATGGACGAGCTGGCCTCTGTCTGGCCGGAAGTCGCGAAATCTCGCGGATTCCAGATAATCCGCGACCGCTAACCCCCTCCTTTCCCCCTTGACCTGCAAGCTCGCTTCTGTTAAACTTGTCCTTCTATGGATAGTGGAATCATGTGCTTAACCATAAAGGAGTTGGATTTCTATGAGCAATAAGGTTCGGGTCGGCATTATCGGCGTCGGTAACTGCGCCTCTTCCTTCGTCCAGGGAGTGGAATACTACAAAAACGCCAAGGACACCGACTTTATTCCCGGCTTGATGCACGTCAATCTCGGCGGCTACCATATCCGCGATATCGAGTTCTCGTGCGCCATCGACATCGATGCCAACAAGGTCGGCAAAGACCTCTCGGAGGCCATCTTCACCAAGCCGAACAATACCTACAAGTTCTGCAGCGTCCCCAAAACCGGCGTCAAGGTCGTCCGCGGCATGACCCACGACGGGCTCGGCTATTACCTGTCGAAGATCATCAAGAAAGCCCCGGGCGATGCCGTCGATGTCGCCAAGGTCCTCAAGGAAACCGGCACGCAGGTCGTCGTCAACTATCTGCCGGTCGGCTCCGAGGAAGCCACCAAATGGTATGTCGAGCAGGTGCTCGAAGCCGGCTGCGGTTTCGTCAATTGCATCCCGGTCTTTATCGCCCGCGAAAAATATTGGCGCGCCCGTTTCGAGAAGAAGGGTCTGCCGATCATCGGCGATGATATCAAATCGCAGGTCGGCGCGACCATCGCCCACCGCGTTATGACCCGCCTCTTCCGCGAGCGCGGCGTCAAGCTTGAGCGCACCAGCCAGTTGAACGTCGGCGGCAACACCGATTTCCTCAACATGCTCGAACGCAGCCGCCTCGAATCGAAGAAGATTTCCAAGACCAACGCCGTCACCTCCCAGCTCGACTACGATCTCGGCGAGGACAACGTCCACATCGGCCCCTCCGACTACGTCGCCTGGCTGACCGACCGCAAGTGGGCTTATATCCGCATGGAAGGCCGCACTTTCGGCGATGTACCGTTGAATCTGGAAATGAAGCTGGAAGTCTGGGATTCACCGAATTCCGCCGGCGTGGTGATCGATGCCGTTCGCTGCTGCCGCCTGGCGCTCGACAACAAGATTTCCTCGGCGCTCGAAGGCCCGTCTTCATATTTCATGAAGTCGCCGCCGGTGCAGTATGCCGACTATGATGCGCGCGTCGCGACCGAGCAGTACATTGCCACCAACGGCAAGAAACAGCCGGCCACTTCTCGCCTGAAAGTCGCCGCCAAGCGCCCGGCCACGAAGAAGGTGGCCAAAAAGACGGCGAAGAAGTAGGTCGCTTTGACTATTACAACGGGCGCGACCATGCGCCCGTTTTTACATTTGTGGGTTCGTCATCCCCGCGGAAGCGGAATCCAGAATATGCGCTGGCTTGGAATTCACTCGCTGTCGCTATGTGCGCAGGAAGAGTCCACGTGATCGCCACCTGTGAGGGGAGAAGTGATGATGATCGATCGTGAATATCTCGAGAGAGATGGGTTCGAAGGATTCATTGCAATACAGAGGCTTTGTGATACTCAATGCTCAGAAGCGCCGGCAAGAGCCGGCGTGTACGTGGTACTTTTCCCGCGAGGGACGGAACCAAGATTTTTGGCGAAGAGCGTAGGTGGTTGGTTCAAGCAGAAAGACCCCACTGTTTCGATTAATGAACTAAGGGCAAACTGGGTCGATGATGCAGAAGTAATCTACATCGGCGAGACAGCAAGCTTGAGGAGGAGGCTCCGTCAGCTTGTAGACTTTGGGCAGGGTGAACCTGTCGGGCACTGGGGTGGGCGCATGCTGTGGCAACTGGAGGGCGCCTCTGCGTCAGTAGTTGCTTGGAAAGTCGTCGAAGATGGAATCGACCCGAAGCAGGCGAAGTCCCACCTAATGGCTGAATTCAAGAAGATCCATGTGAAAAGACCCTTTGCCAACCTATCGGGTTGATCAACAAAGGCCAAACCGGTGAGAGTTACTGCTTAATCAGTACCTTGACCCATTTTGGATTCGTCGACAAACTTTTTCCAGTCCGCCATCAAGAGCTTTTCATCGCCGCCCCGCTCATCAATAATCGGTGACACCAATCTGATCTTCTCCTCACTGAGATACTTCTTTCCCGCTCTAGGGACATGTCGCAGAAGAGCATTCTTGATACCCGATACATTGTCGCGCACGATTTTCGCGCTATCATAGTTAAAGCAAACTAGGTCCTTGTGTATTCCGGACTCTGGCCATTTCTGGTGCGGAAAATCATCGTTCATTGTGTGGATCATGTTTCGATTTAGTCTAAACAAGACTAGCCTCGGCCACGGTTTCCCATGCACTAGGCTGTTTCTGATCTCGATTAGTTCTTCGAAGACTCTGAACATCTTTGAGCTGTTGCTGAAGTACTTGGATGGGGGTGAGAGCAGAGGATTGCACAAAGCAGGTGTGAAGTAGACCTTTTCGCCGAGTGGCCACCATTCAATCGTTAACTTCCTCAAGCGCTTCTTGATAAGTCCAGTCGGAATGTCCTCGATCTTGTGACACGCGAATTCAGAAAGAAGAGAATTCGCCAAGGCTTCAACGCCAGCAACGCCCATTACCAAGCACTCTCGCGATGCCGCCTTCTCACGCATCCACAGAATCTGATCAAAGCGTTCAGGATGATTGGGATCCTGCCTTTGAATCGTTTTGTGCAATTCCTCAGCCCTCTTTAACGCGTCTTCCATGCTGAAGAAAAGCTGCTGAAAAAACCTTCGTGGGTAGACCCCGAATTGCCAAGGCATGAGGAAAATATACACCTGTCGACAATTGCTCGTCAATACCCAATGAACTTCTCTCCCAACCCCGTAGGGCGGGCCTCTGATCGAACACACTTGGGAACTTGCTGACTCCTCGCCGGAACGTGCCATCTGACTGCTCGATGGACCTCACATATGCTGGTAAATGGATGGGAAACGCCAGGACATTGCCGCTCGCTCCTACTCCGGCCGTCAGCTATAGAGAGTGGGCAAAAAGAAATCTGTTCTCATTGTGGGTGGCTAACGCTATATTGAAGTATATAGACCTATTTTTTCAGCAAAAGAGGACGGGATATCTCTGTGAGTTGGGATGACATTGTTCAGGTAATTGTCAAGGAAACGCTACCGTCAATCAAGCGGTATTGGCACAGTCCGAAGCGGTCAAACTTAAGCTCCAATATGGTTCTTGCGACCGCGTCACGCGTAGGTGCCTTCTCTGGTCTCCTGTCGATGATGTTGTTTGCTTGGCATCAGCAGGGATGGACTATCTTAAGTAGCTCAAACCAGAGTGTCATTCGAGTATTTGTTTGTGGAGTCGCTGGATTCATCGGTGGGGGGTTTCTTTCGTGGTTAGGCTTTCGAAGGGGAGATGACGGAAGTCAGGGGGTCATATGGTGGAAGTTGCTTCCGGCAATCGTCGGAGGGGGCGCGGTCTTGTCGACTTGTCAGGTCATGTCAACGATGGCTCTGTCTTCGAATAAGGTCCTTGAGATCTTTCGGCATTCGATAGCGTGGTATCGACTGCCTGTAACATCTGCATATTTCGCAATGGGAGGACTAGGTGCTGCTTCAATCGTTTTCCTAAACGACCCCCGGAATCTCCGTGGAATTAGAGACGGACTTGTTTCTGCATTTTGGGTTGCTGTTGTCTCATCAATGTCGTATTGCCTCCCATTTGTATTAACAAAGTTGCTGCTCGGTTGGGATGCAGCTGTTATCGCAAGCGAGCTCGGTGCGACAAAGCCACCGCTTTATTGGCAGGACGAAGATTTTCAGATGACCAGATGGTTCTGGCTGACGGCATGTACCTTTGCTTATTACGCCCCAATCTTGACTGCAATTGCACTTAGGTCCGCTATTGGGAGCCAAAGTCAGAAGAATTCGAAAGGTAGATTCCGTAAAGCCGATGTCTGACTGGGATTTCCACACCCCTTCCTTCGAGTGAGACTTTCAAAGTTTCCTGTGCGACGTAGATTCCTCTACGATCTCGACGAACCTGTCCCCCCTTGCCTTCAAAGCGTTGTTCCCCTACCTTCCCTCCAGGCGCTATCCATCCAAACAAGCCTTCATCGACGACATCGAAACCGAGTGGGACAATCTGAAGGCGCTGCTTGCTGACCTCGATGATGCCGCCCTCCTCGAACCCAACGTCTGCGCCAAATGGTCGATCAAGGATATGCTCGCACCGGGAATCAATTCCCCCCTTGCCTCGTCACCCGTTAGCACATAGACTGGGTCCCTGAACAATACTTCAACATGCTGGAGCGCTCATGTCAATCATCGAAAGCAAACTCGCATCACTTTCATTAGTCCTCCCCGCGCCGCTCAAGACGCCGCCGGGAGTCATACTCCCGTTCAAGTTCGTCAATGTTCGCGGCAACCGTGCCTTCATCTCCGGCCACGCGCCGCAGGAACCGGACGGCTCAATCGCTCAACCTTTCGGCAAGCTCGGCCGGGAAGTCACCGTCGAGCAAGGTTACGAGCTGGCGCGCAAGACGGCGTTGTCGATTCTTGGCAGCCTTCAGCGCGAACTCGGCGACCTCGACCGGATCGCCGGATGGGCACGCGTCTTCGGGATGGTCAACTCCGCGCCGGGATTCACGCAACAACCGGCAGTGATTAACGGCTTCAGCGATCTGATCATCGAACTCTTCGGCCCCGAGATCGGCCGGCATGCTCGCTCGGCTGTAGGGATGGCAGAGCTCCCCTTCGGCGCCGGCATCGCCGTCGAAATCGAAGGCGAAGTCATCCTTCGTGATTGACGCACAATTCACCTCAATGTGGGCTCTTGTTGCGGCGCTCTGCTCAGATCTGCATCCCGTAGGGCAGGTCTCTGATCGAATACACTCCGGAACTTTATCTCACTTTGCCGGAGACCTGCCATTACTTGATCTTGATGTGCCTGATCGTCGGTTGCGTCAGGTCTTCCGATTTCGCGCGCTGCAAACAACGATGACATCGTTCCTCAACCGCGAAATCGGGCGACCTGACGATTATCTGCAGACGCGCTCGACAGAGCTCCCTTTCACAGGTACACGAGTCTCTGATCGAATGCACTCTTGCACTGTCTCCCAAACTGCGGGATATCTGCAACTTACGCCAAATGTGATTGACAAACATCTCCATGATCGCACATTGAAAAGCGAACATGGCACCTTCGACTAAAAACCGGGATTCACTCGATCTCGAATCGACCATTTACACCCTGCGCGGCCAGCGCGTGATGCTCGACAGCGACCTGGCAAAACTCTTTGGCGTACCGACCAAGCGTGTTAACGAAGCGGTCCGGCGTGGCAAGGCTCGTTTTCCAGCGGAGTTCGTCTTTCCTGTTGTCGGGCATGATCTTGACGCTCTAAGGTCGCAGATTGCGACCTTAAAAATGGGACGTGGTCAGCATCGTAAGTACCCACCCTACGCTTTCACCGAGCACGGCGCGATCATGCTCGCCACTGTCCTCAACTCCCCGCGTGCCGTCGAGGCCAGCATCTATGTCGTCAAAGCCTTCGTCCGTTTGCGCGAACTGATGCTCGCGCACAAAGACCTCGGCTCCAAACTCCAGGAATTGGAGCGAAAAGTTCTCGCGCACGACCACGACATTCAGGGGATTCTCACCGCTATTCGACAACTAATGATGCCACCGCCGCCCCCGCAGCGCAAGCGAATCGGATTTGCGCGTGAATAACATCTCATCATCGCTCCATTACTCTAAAATTGATTTGCATCCAACGCAAATTCGCTTCATCTTGCATCTTCAGAATAATCACGAGGTGAATGATGGCCAATGCGGCCGCCTACAAAGAAGTCTGCAAGAAAGACTTCAATCCAGCGCGCGTTGCCGAACTCGCGGCGCGCAGCCCCGAGTGTCTGGCACAAGCCATCGCGGGACTCAGCGAAGCGCAGGCGACAATCAAATACGGCTGCGACAAAGTACTCCGCTATTTGGCCGCACATTCGCCGGAAGTGCTTTACCCGCATTTTGACGAATTCGCCGCCAATCTTGACAGCGAGAAGACTATTCTCAAGTGGGGTGCGATTGAGATTCTCTCTCATCTCGCCAGCATCGACTCCGGCCGCAAGTTCGAGGAGATCTTTGATAAGTTCTATGCGCCGATCACCGGCCCCGTCTTGATAACCGCAGCGAATATCATCAAGGCCTCGGCGCGCATTGCCAAGGCTCAACCGAAACTGGCGAATCGCATCGCGAAGCAACTATTGTCCGTTGAAGAGGCAAAATACATGACTGCCGAATGTCGCCAGATTGCCCTCTGCCAGGCTGTCCGATCCTTTGATGAGATCTTCGATTTGCTCGATGATAAGTCGGCCGTGACCGAATTCGTTCGCCGCCGACTCAAGAGCCATCGCAATTCCACGAGGCAGGCGGCACTGAAGTTCTTCAAGCAGCGCAAATAGTCACACCAACCCGCGGCGACTGCGGACTCGGGCTGCGAAGCACGGGCTCGGTGTCTCAAGCCGTCGACGTCAATGCCGGGAACCCGTTTGAGCCAACTCTCGTTAAACACTCTACAGGGGGTTTGTGGATCGATATTAGTTTCACTACAAATTTCAGGAGTATCTTGTGGCAGAGAAGAAAATCATCGCCGTCGTCGGCGCCACCGGCGCTCAGGGCAGCGGCCTGGTGCGCGCAATCCTCAATGATAAGTCGGGAGAATTCGCCGTCCGTGCCCTGACACGCGACGTCAACTCCGACAAAGCAAAAGAATTCGCCCGCCTCGGCGCGGAAGTCGTCGCTGCCAACGTCGACGATAGCGCAAGCCTCAAGCGCGCCTTTGCCGGAGCCTATGGCGCCTTCTGCGTTACCTTTTTCTGGGATCATTTCTCACCGGAAAAGGAAATCGCCCACGCTCGCGCCATGGCCGAGGCCGCCAAGGCCGCCGGCGTCAAGCATGCGATCTGGTCGACTCTGGAAGACACGCGCAGGTGGGTACCGCTTTCCGACAACCGTATGCCGACTTTGCAGGGCAAATACAAAGTCCCCCATTTCGACGGTAAGGGAGAGGCCGACAAGGTCTTTGCCGAACTCGGTGTGCCGACGACCTTCTTGCTGACTTCATTCTACTGGGACAACTTCATCTTTTTCGGCATGGGTCCCAAGCCGACTTCCGACGGCAAACTTGCCATTACGTTTCCCATGGGAGACAAGAAACTTCCCGGCATTGCCGCCGCCGACATCGGTGCCTGTGCTCTGGGGATCTTCAAGCGCGGAAGCGAATTCATCGGCAAGACGGTCGGCATCGCCGGCGAACACCTGACCGGAACTCAGATGGCATCAGCATTGTCCCGCGCTATCGGACGGGAAGTCGTCTACAATGCCGTCGAGCCGGAGGTCTTCCGCAGTTTCGGATTTCCGGGCGCTGATGATGTTGGCAACATGTTCCAGTTCAAACGCGACTTCGAGTCCGATTTCTGCGGCGCGCGCGACCTGAACTTCACGCGCTCGCTTAATCCCGGATTGCAGACCTTTGAAGAATGGCTCGCGGAGAACGGCAGCAGAATTCCCCTCAACTAGCATTTCTTCGGTGCTGTCCACCACCCGCTTCAATCAACGAAGCGGGTGGCGCTCCAACTTTGCATCTCCTGAGAATCTTACCCGAATTAATCACGGTTATCATGCAATTCCAATCCATCGTGCTCATCTTTCAAAGTGGCCCATTCCCTCATTGCACATCTTTCTCGAATTTGCGTCATGAAATTGAGTTGCTCTTGGCAGCTCAATCGATCTTATTGAGATCGTCAGGAGGAAGCAGATATGAAAAAAGCAGGGACTCTCGCTGTCGTGATGTTGTTGGCAGCACTGCTGGCTGGCTGTGGCAAAGACCAGGTTGTCAACGATCCAATCAGACCGCACGACCCGGGACCCGTTTCCGAGGTTGAAGCCAAGCTGGTTGTCGCCGGGAATGAGTTCACTTGGAATCTACTTCGACACATCGTCGCGCAGGAAGCCGCGGAACCTAACAAGAACGTCTTCATCTCTCCGTTGAGCGCTTCTCTGGCCCTTGGTATGACATACAATGGCGCGCGTGGACAGACACAGGAGGCCATGGCGTCGGCGCTTGGTTTCGCCGACCTCACGCCGCAGCAAATCAATCACGCCTATCGCGATTTGCTCGATCGCCTCGCCGGAGCAGATTCGAAGGTAACGCTCCAGATCGCTAATGCCATCTGGCATACTGAACTCCTTAATGTCGAGCAGGACTTCATCGACTCAAACCAAGTCTATTTCGATGCCGTTGTGCGCGCCCTGGACTTCGCCTCGCCGGAGGCCCTGATAACCATCAACAACTGGGCATCGGAGAACACCAACGGCAGGATCCCCAGCATCCTTGATGAAATCCCAAAGGACATCGTCATGTACCTCATGAATGCCCTCTACTTCAAAGGTACGTGGACTTACCGCTTTGATCGCGACGACACCAGGCCGAACGCATTCTTCTGCGCCGATGGTGCAGTGCAAACCTGTGATTTCATGTCGATGACCGCGGACAGCCTCAGGCTCCTTGTCGATTACAACAACGGCGGAATTTCAGGACTGGAACTGCCCTACGGCAGCGGTGGCTATCGTTTTCTGATTGTTCAGCCGATGCACCCTGACTCGTCGATCAATCAGATCATTGCCCGCCTCGACAGCGAGACCTGGGCGCACTGGTTGGGCGCGCTCCGGTACGGCCATCAATACATCGCTCTGCCCAGGTTCAAACTTGAATACAGCGTGAAACTGAATGACGCGCTCATCGATATGGGGATGGCGATTGCCTTTACCGGCTTTGCCGATTTCAGCGGTATCAGCCGTGACGTCGGCCTGGCCATCAGCGAAGTGAAGCAGAAGACCTTCGTGCAAGTCGATGAAGACGGCACCGAAGCCGCCGCCGTAACCAGCGTCGGCATTTACCCAACGTCAGCCGGGCCCAGCTTCGTCTTCAATCGCCCGTTCTTGGTCGCAATCTACGAAGCTTCATCCGGCGCCGTCCTGTTCGTCGGAAAAATCGCCAAACCGCAATTCTGATCGGTTGATTCATGATGGATTCCCCGATTCAAGGGGAATCCATCAGGGACTCGGCGCCGACGTCGGCAACTGCCGGCTCCCGCGCTTTGTCCTTGCATTCCGGCAAATGTCTACCCATCTTCTCACCATGAGCACAATCGCCTGGATACAGAGAGTCCTTTCCCGCGACCTCGAAGCCCTGCGCCGCGAATTGCAGGCCTATCCGAACGAAGCCGATGTTTGGAAGGTCCCCGCCGGTGTCGCCAATTCCGCCGGCTCGCTGGCTCGACACCTGACCGGCAACATGAGCCATTTCATAGGCGCAGTGATCGGCGAGAATGGCTATGTCCGCAATCGCGAGGAGGAATTCGGCGGCCCGCCCGTCGCATCGAGTGAGATGATGCGGCGCATTGACGTGGCGCTCACGTCTGTCGATGAAGGCCTCGGTGCCATCAACGATCTCGATCTGGAAAAGCCCTACCCGGTCGAATTGATGGGAAACATTCTCACCATCGGCCAGTTTCTCATCCACCTCGTCGGGCACTTCAATTACCATCTTGGCCAAATCGACTACCATCGCCGACTCGTCACTGGGCTGAACGAAACTGCAGGAACCCAGAACCTGTCCGAGTTGAAGTAACTCTTCTCGAGCACTCCTATGTCTTCTGGCAAAGAAAAGCGTTTCACGGAAGACAACCGTATAGCCTGGAATCAGGCTGCCTCGCGCCACTTCAAAGCGCATGACGGCAAGTACCGCCGTTTGTTCGCCCAGCCAGGCTATGTCTGTCTCGAACCGGTCATCGTCGAGAAACTCAAACAGATTGGCTTGGCCGGGAAGAACTGCGCTCAACCCGCCTGCAATGACGGTCGCGAAACATTGTCCCTGATCAATCTTGGCGCCAAATCGGCCACCGGCTTCGATATCGCTGAGGAGTTCATTGCTGAAGCAAAGATACTGGCCGAAATCGCCAGGTTGCCGGCTACCTTTGTGCGCACCGATGTGTTCGAGATTCCGCCTTCCTTTGATCAGCAGTTTGACCTGGTCTACATCTCAATCGGCGCGCTTGGCTGGTTGCCCGATCTGAAAGAGTTCTTTGCGGTGATGGCACGAGTCCTTAGAAACGGCGGCGACTTGGTGATATACGAAATGCACCCTTTCCTTGAAGTCTTCAACCCGGAGAATCGTGACGATCCACTAAAGGTTGTCAATCACTACTTCAACGACGAGCCGCTTTCAGAGGCCTCGAGTATGGACTATTACGGCAACGAGCAATACGAATCGCACGTCAGCCACTGGTTCGCCAACTCGTTCACCAAGATCTTCGGCGGACTGCTCATCAACGGATTTGCGATCAAGTCGTTCGCCGAGTACCCGAACGATATCTCTTCAGTCTTTGCCCACCTAGAGCAGCAGCCGCTGAAGCTGCCACTCTCTTACATTCTACACGCCACCCGCGCCTAGTTCGTATTCCGGCTACGACTGGAACAAGTACTGCAATTTCATAAAGAACTGCCGGGACGAAAGCTTCCACTTGCGCGGATCATTCGGTCCGGCACTCAGTTCGTCGTAGTTGTAAGCTGATCCTGCGTAAAACACCGAAAACGGGCTCAGCCGGTAGGTCACTAGCGGATCGACCTCCCAACGCCGATCAAAATCATCGTATTGCACGACCAACCGCGCCGACAACTCGCGATTGAGCTGATATTGGCAACGCACGCGGGCGATATACCCTTCAAAAAACTCGGCATCGGTTTCCGCATCGTCGCTGTGCGCATAATCGAGATGCGGTTGAATGTTCAGACGATCAAACGGCTTGATGGTCGCATCCAGATTAATATAGGTCTCCCGTCCCTTATCGACCGCAAAGCGTGCGATCCCGTCGCCATACGAAGCGTTGGCCGAGATTGTCAACCAGCCAACTGGCGTCGTTGTTACCGCAGCGTTGACTCCCCACAGGCGGTTGAACTCCACGCCTGCAAAGACCTCCGGCCGGTAGGTATAGCCGAGATTGATATAAGTCTGCGCCACCCGCGTTTGCGCGTCGATGTTGGTTGAAATCTGACTGAGCTTGAGATCGCCGTCAAAATTCCAACGCCGGAACAAGTACACATTCGGCGTGATTCGATCAAGCCACTTTTTGCCAGGGTAGAAAACGTACCAGGTGCTGATTCCCGAATTGCGGTAGTCCGCATACGGATCAAAGCCTACCTGCGTCCTATAGCTCGGCGTGACCTGATTGTAGTCGATCATAAAATTCCACTTCTCCGAACTGCGGCGCAGGCGCGTGATCATGCCGGTGCCGTAATAGGATTCGCCGTCAAAAGCCAGCGTATGCCGTCCATAGTCGAATTTGGCGTCACCGAAGAAGTAAGTCGCCTGCGAATCATCCGGCTCGGCGGTGTGACTCAAGATCCACTGCCCATCGAGACTGAAGTTCTGCGACAATCGTATATCGGCATCCAGGGCGGCGATTGAGGAAGATCCATCCCCGGATTCGAAACGCCGATCGGCAAGGAACACACCGAGATGCGAGCCGTTTCCAATTGACCGCGTCCCGCGCACGACATTCGCGATGCTCTTGCCGGTGTTGAGCAGGACACTGGCCTCCTCAAGCGGGAGCATATACGGCGAATTCTCGTCTCGTGCCGACAGCGCACCGAGCGTCAACTTTCCCGAGCGCGCCGTTAATTTCGCAGCAAACTGAGGATCATTAATCATGCGCGTGTAAAACGAGTTAAATAACGTTCGGAAGATATCGCTGCCTTCTTGAAAAAATGGCCGCCGCTCGGGGTAGAAGAGCGAAATCGTCGAGTTGACGTCGATCTGCGCGACATCCGACTCGATCTGGCTGAAATCGGGATTGTAGCTGCCTTCCGCCACTACGCTTGAAGACAATGAGTACTTCGCGCCCAGCGAAAACTCGCCGTCGATCTTCCGATTGTCAAAATCGGAATTCGGATTGCGAAACTCGCTTAACGCCCCGCTCTGGTGCGTGATTAACGACGGCATTAGCGCCAACCCATGTCCCGGTGCGACGTTCGCGATCCCATCAAGGCTGCCCCATTGGCACACCCAGCACTGTTCGTTGCGGTCGTACGCCGCCCATGAATACTGCCGATAGCTTTCGCGCGGATGGATGCGCCAGAAATCAATGCGCCATTGCTGGATATCCTTCTCCGGGAATCGCAAACTGGCAAAGGGAATCGCCATCTCGGTCTGATACCCCGTCTCCGTAATCTTGGCGGCCGATTCCCAAATCAAATCAAAGCCGGTATCCTCCTGTTGATGCGCGCCGGCGCCAACGCTCGTCCACAAAGCGTCCTTCTGTACGCCATGCGCATTGACAAAGAACTCATAAGCCCAGGACGCCTCTCCGTACGTGTCCAGAAACACCACTACCGCATCGTTGCCGCCGAATTGGTCGCGTTGTGTCATCGAAGATCTGATCATCTTCGGATCGTCACGGCAGACAAAGGCCACATACAGATTCTCGCTGTCGTAGGTGACAAACGCCTCTGTCTCGACCGGCGGCTGCGTTTTGTCGCCCGGCGTTCTTTCGTTGAAGTTTCGCACTGGTGCGGCCTTCTGCCAGGCGGCTTCGTCAAGCACGCCGTCAATTTTGATCTCACTCGACCGGGGAGATACAGACAACTGCGGTTTGATATTCGGCGTAAAGGTCTCGGCGCGCGCCGCCGCGGAAAGTACCAGCGCCGTCATGACGGCGGCGATCGCAGAATGAGATATGAAGACCGCTTCCGACCAACGCATTAACCGTTTCGGCATAGCCACTCGCTATTTTGGATTTTCTGGCCGGGGAGAGGACGCGTCCCGACGACCGCTTGTCCGGCGGCTCAATTGAAGCTGGAAGCCGCCACCACTTTGCCCACCGTTTACGCTATACGGAGAGTGTGGAGAGAAAGTTGCAGGCTATTCAGGTTGTCCCGTAAGGCCACTTCAGTGCGTTGCGTCGGTTCTTGATTTCGCGTGATAAACTCGAAGCTTTTTGATTTGATCCACGATCGAGCGCGAAATTGTGAACCGACGCCTCGCAATTTCTGGATAATCGCAGCTTGTCGCAAAGCCCCTGATTCCTCGACCAGGCTTAGCGGGTCTCAATAACTCGTTTGCAGCAAGTTACCGTCGTAATCAGATGTTTCAGCCCGAAGCAGCTTGGCTTTCTTATCAACCCTCAAGAGCTGATTCTTGCCCCGGGCGAGCTTGCGCGTCATCTCGCTCGCGCTGCTCCGACAATACAAGAGCACCGTCGTCAGGCTATCGCTCGAAAAGACCTCCATATCAAGCGGACTGAGATTGATAAATCTATCATCCGCAATCTGGCCCTTGAAAGCCAGGCATACAGACCCCACTTCATTTTCAGAAGCGACCGCAATTACGTCCTTTTTTCGTGAAAGCTTGGCTTTAGCCAGCTTGCTCTTTGTATTCAGGCCGGGAAACTCCTTGGCGTCGCCGGTGATGTTTCGAGCAAGGTACTGAAGATCGGCAATCGTAGCCGGAATCTGATCCATATTGACGTCCGACGTCTCGAGCTGCGCTTGTCGGTAAGCCGGATTCGCGTCCCAGGCACCAACATCTCCGAGAAGCACTCTACCGAGCAATTGATGATCAGCAGTCTCAAAGCTGATTCCATTCAGGTTCATATCGCCGTAACCCATCATGAACGCTCCTCCATGAAGCTGGAATTCAATGCTGCCGTTCGCGAGAACAATCGACCTCAAGCACTTAGAAACAGACGTCTTATCACAGCGGCATCGTTTGTCCGGCGAAAACGCTACACCCTTGGGAGCAATGGTGGCTCCCCCAAGACAATCGCGTTTGGTGGAAACCCATGATGAGCTGGAATCGGCTTGGAGCACAGTAAACAGCGTGTCTTTGTTCGCCGACGAAATCGTATTGTCCGTGCACGAGATAAATGCGAATACGATCGGCGCAAAGGCGCCATCATAACACCAATCGCCGGTGGAGGCAAAATCAAGCCTCAACCACTCACCATCTGGTGCTGCCACACTCGATGAATCACTACCCCGATATTGGCCCGCGACGCGAATTATTCGTGCTGGCGAATCCGGCGATTGCGCAATCTGGGCGGAATCGTCGCTGATTTTCACTTCCCAGTCCTTCGAACTCAGCGCTGAACCAATCGAACAGCCCAAATAGGTCAGCGGCCGCGAGTCCCAGGCGAGGGCAAATGAAAATGACGATACGCTGATCGGCGCTCCCAGTTTCGTGACTGATATTGTCTGTCGGATTCCCCCCAAACTCACACGCCGCGCTTCACCAATCTCGAGAATTACACTCCGAGAATCCTTGCCCAGCGCGCTCGCACCCACAAACAGAGGTGCACTCAAGAGCAGGAGCAACAGCGTGGACGAATTCAGAATTCTCATCACCCCTCAATTCGATTCTATCTCTTCACCCTCTTATAATACCCAGCAAACGTCGTCACCCAATTGTCCCCGCCGTCGCGCGACTGCTCGATTGTCATGTCAACCCGATCCGAGTCGCGCGGCGATATCGTCGAACGGTCAAGAATCACACCGCCATCCTGATCGGGGAGCTCGCCGATAAAACGCACACCCTTCTCCGATCTCGCCGTCATGACTTTTTCTTTCAATCCGCCCAGGGCTACAGCGGCCCCGGTCACCCAGATCATCTTCCATTCGCCGGTGATGTTGTTGAAATAGAAAAGATTCGTCCCGACAAAGCCGTCGTGCTGGGCGAACCTCTCCTGCAATGCGCAACCGTTAACCAATTTCTCGATCCGGCTTGAACCGATGAGGAGGCTGTCGTTGACGTACACCTCCCAGTCCCCCAGCCAGAAATCGAGAATTCGATAAGTCGGGTCGTGCTCACATGGGCGCGCATTGGCATCCGCCAGCTCGAGAACTTTCTCAAATCGTTCGTCTGGCCACAAGGCGGCGAAAACGCTGTCCGTCTGGAGCACATCAACGCGGCTGAAGCCTGCCTCCAATGCCTGTGCCAGCCAGGTGAAGGCCCGCTCGTTGTCGCGTAGCTTTGCATAGGCCGAAGCCAGATTGTATCGCACTGTCTGGGGACGATAGTCCTTCGCGGCGACCTTCTCCCAGGTCGCTGCGGCCTTGCGGTAGTCGTTCATCAAATAGTAAGCCTGGCCCAGCATAAACGCTGCCTGGGTATTGCTGGTGTCTTTCTTGACCACCTGCTCAAATGCCGCTGCCGCCTCCGCCCACTTTTCCCCCTGTAGCGCCGCCGCACCGCGCATAAAAACGCTGTCAACCGGTGTCTGGCCGACCACAGTGCCGGCAAGAAAGTACACAAGCAAGATCGCGAATCTCCAATCTGAAGGAGCGTTAGCCGATTTTCCCATAAGTTTCCTTGAATCACTAAACTGCCATTTTGTGCCGAATCCTCAATTCATTGTACACACGAAAGGGCTTAGTGACAAAAGGCTTATTTCTGCTACATCTGCAAATGTCCTTTCGCACCCATGTGCAACCACTATATTCGGCAGCATGAAACGACGCGGCGTGCTCATCAGCTTCGAGGGCATTGACGGTTCCGGCAAGTCCACCCAGGCGCAACTGCTCTTTAACCACCTGCGCCGGCGCTATTCCAAGGTGATTTTCCTCCGCGAGCCCGGCGGGACTCCCGCAGCCGAAGCCATCCGCTCGATCCTGCTCGACAATCGCCATCGTGGCCTCAGCCCGCGCGCCGAGTTGCTTCTGTTCCTGGCCGCCCGCGCCGCCCTGGTCGATGAAGTTATCGCACCCGCGCTGGCTTCCGGAGCGATTGTGATCACCGACCGTTTCTCGGATTCGACCTTCGCCTACCAGATCTATGGCCGGAAGTTGCCGGCAACCGTCGTTCGCGCCGCCAACGCTTTCGCCGCCGCCAATATCAAGCCTGACCAGACCTTTCTGGTCGACCTCGATGTTTCCCATGCACGGGGGAGACTGAAGAAAACCAAAGATCGCATGGAATCAGCCGCCGCCGCCTTTCACCGGTCGGTCCGCAGGGGTTTCCTCGAAATCGCCAAATCGGAGCCGCGACGGGTAAGAGTGCTCGATGGCCGCCAGTCTCCGGAAATGTTGTTTGCCCAGGTGCAAGAGATCGCGCACAGACTACTGACAAGGAGAGGTCTTGAACCGACCCGGCGCATCGCGAAATGAACTGGCGCTCACCTTGTTCTTTTTCAGCCTGACTACGTTGCTGACGCTGGCAGCGGTATCAGCCTGCGTCCACGATTCCTTTTTTCGCTCAATGATAGCCCTGGCACGCCAGTCAGACCTGCTGGCACAACGCTACTTTGGCGAGGTAGCGGCCGACCAGATTTTTGCCGACGCCTGGCGCGGAATGCAACAGGCAATCCCGTTTCGCGTGGAGTTGGCAGACGAAGCTGCACTCCTCGAGCCGACGCGCTCCCGTCAAGACTGGGGTTTGACACTCTCGCCATCTGATAGTTCGCTCAGAGTCATGGCGATCGCTGAAAAATCGCCGCTTAAGGGTTCGCTGCGTCCCGCTGACGAGATTCTGTTCGTTGATGACGTGAGTGCCGGTCTGTTGGCCCGATTTTCTGATTATCTCAACGATCGCGAGAGCACGCTCGTAACCTTGCGCATCTTGCGCAACGACCGTCCGGAAAGCCTGCAAGTCGTCGTCCCGACGATAGGCTCTTCCAGCTCTATCCACATCGACTCTCTGGAATCAATTCTCAGCATCGAATTGCGCCGTCTCACTCTCGATGTTGTCGGTGAATTGACTTCCGCCCTGGAGAAGACTGGCGTGGCGGCAGGCACCGCCCTGATCGTCGATCTGCGCGGCCTGCACTCGAGCTCTTATAGCGCCGTCGGGTTGATTCGCGAACATCTGCAGCGTATCGCTGCGGACGGCCGGTCCATTGTCCTGATCGATGGCCAAACAACGGGGGCGGCGGAAGAGCTGGCGCTTCAACTGAGAGAGGAGATGGGAGCTTTGCTGCTCGGCAGGCCAACGGCAGGAATCGATTCCCGCTTCGAAGAAATCCGCCTGCGCTCGGGACGCCGGCTCCTCGTCTCCATCGACGAGCGGATTGAACCGACGCCGATTTCCGAGAATGCCTCCGCGATGGAAATGGATAGCCTCGCCGGATCTCTCCCCGCGCCGGGTGCGGTACTCCCGGATCACGAATGCCGCGAGCCCAGGCTCTCCGCGCTGACCTTCGAATTGATTCACCGAGGTTTAGTCCTCGACTTTGTCACTTCACGCATCGACCTGTCGTTACCGGCAGTTGCACAGGAAGACCGGGTCTTTCTGGAATTCCGTGAATTCCTGCATCATCGCGGCTTTCGCTTCGATCCGCTTGGCGAAGCTCTTGCCGATCTTTCGGTACATGAGATGACACCGGAAATGCGGCCCGTCTATCGTCGTCTCAGGGAGACAAGAGCCGGGCTCGACGAGCTGCATTTAGCAGACTATCGGGATGAGATCATGCGACAGTTGCTGGAGACCTGGCACCGGGTGCATATCGGCGGCGAACCCACCTTGGCTCAACGCTCCCGCTTTGATGACCATTGCCTTGCCGAAGCTCTTGCCATGCTCAGGAATCGCCTATGATTCAGCTGGTTCTCGCCTTCCTGCTCGCTGTGGGCGTCGGTGCGCTCTCGTCCATCCTCGGCATCGGCGGAGGTGTCCTTCTCGTTCCGATTTTTACACTTGTACTCAAGCTGCCGATTCACCAAGCGGTTGCGCTCTCGCTCTGCTGCGTGATGGCAACCTCGGTCACATCGTCCAGCAAGTACCTTGCCTCCGGCTTGATCGATCTCAAGGCAGTATTAATCCTCGAAACGACAACAATCGTCGGCTCCTATGCAGCAGGTAAGTTAGCCGGTGCAGTCTCGGAGGACGTCATCTCCATTGTCTTCTCAGCAGTCCTCATCGCCACGGCTTTGGTGATGCTTCTGCAGAGGCAAAATGCGACCAACGGCCCCAAGCCTCATACGGGTCGCTATCCTCTTGCTCTGAGTGCGTCAGTATTCGCCGGCGGGCTGGTGGGTCTGCTGGGCGTGGGCGGCGGAATTGTCAAGGTCCCTTTGCTGCAGATCGTCCTGGGCAAGCCGCTGAAGGAGGCTGTCGCGGCTTCAGCGATGATGGTTGGTATCAGTGCGGCCGTGGCGATCATACCCTATCTCAGTCGCGGTGATGTCCCGGTCACTTGGGTCCCCTTTGCAACCTTGGGGACGATCCTTGGTGCCTATCTCGGCTCCAGTTTCTTCCACAAGATTGAGTCTGCCTACATCAAGTTCGTCTTTGCCGCCGTCCTCCTCTATACTGCAGGTAGCATGATCTATGAGGGCTTGAAATGAGCGCCAGGCAATCGAACTCGGCCTACCTGATGGCGCGAATTTACAGGATCATTCTTCTCGCCATGATCGTATTGCTCTTGGCGGCGCTCGTCACTTCAATAATCGAAAACGACGACCGAGCGCAGCTTCTGACACTCTTAGTCGAAGGATTCGCGTTTGCGATTCCGTCCGCTCTCATCGTATTCACTGCTGTGTCGTTCGTCCAAAAGCAATTCACGCTTGGCTCGATAGCTCTGTCGGTAACTCTCATTTGGGGTGTATTCAAGATAATCGGATGACCAGCCAACCGCCCCTCAGGGTCTTCAGCGATTTTGACGGCACCATCTCCGCCAAGGACGTTGGCGCGTCGCTCTTCAATCACTTTTCCGGTAAACGCAATTCCGGTACGGTCAAATTGTGGATCGAACAGAAAATCACCTCGCGCGAGTGTCTCTGGCGCGAATGCCACTACATTAAGTCGACAAGAGAGGAAATGCTCGCGGCGCTTCAGCGCATCGCCGTGGAACGCGGTTTCCCGGAGTTCGTGCGTCTGTTAACCGAACGGAACATCCCGCTGCATATCGTCTCCGACGGGCTCGATTTCTACATCGACGCCTTTCTCAGCCGCGCCGGATTTGCCGGCTTGGATATTCACTCCAATCGCGCTCACTTCGTCAATGGCAGCCTTTTCCCCTCATTTCCGCACTATGCCGCCGGTTGCGGCTTTTGCGGTACCTGTAAAGGCGAACGCGTGCGCAGCCTGCGCCGGCCGGGAGAGCGAACTGTCTATATCGGCGATGGCTTCTCCGATCGTTGCGCCGTCGGTGTCGCCGACGTGCTCTTTGCCCGTGATGACTTGGTCAAAGTCGCTCAGGAAAAATCGGTTGACTGGATTGGCTTCGCTGACTTTTATGATATTATAGAGTATTTTGACAAATACTTGCTCTAACCGCCTGATGGAATAGGAATCGCGACCCAGCAATGAAAACCGTGATCATGGCCGGTGGCTTCGGAACCCGGCTCCGGCCCCTTACCCAAAGCCTCCCCAAACCAATGGTACCGGTAGCCAATCTGCCGATGCTTCATCATATCGTCAATCTCTTGAAGAAACATGGTCTCACCGACTATATCACCTTGCTCTACTTCCAGCCCGAGGAAATCAAGGGCTACTTCCAGGACGGCACCGGCTTCGGCGTGACCATGAAACACGTCCTTGCCGAAGACGATCTTGGCACCGCCGGCGCAGTCAAGAACGCTGAAGACCATTTCCGCGGCAATCGCGTCCTGGTGATCTCCGGCGACGTCCTCACCGACTTCGACATCTCGGCCGCCATTCGCTTTCACGAGGAAAAGAAAGCCGAGGCGACCATTGTGCTGACGCGCATGGAAAATCCGCTCGCCTACGGAGTCGTGATTACAGACAAAGAGCATCGCATCACGCGCTTTCTCGAGAAACCCACCTGGGGCGAGGTCTTCTCCGACACAATCAACACCGGAATCTACATTCTCGAGCCGCAGGTCTTTGAGCGCATGCCCAAAGGTCAGTCATTCGATTTTTCGCAAAACCTGTTCCCGGCCATGCTCAAGGATGGCGCGCCGCTCTTCGGCTATGTCGCCGAGGGCTACTGGCGTGACATCGGCAACCTCTCCGAGTATCAGAAGGCGCATCTCGATATCCTCAACGAATTGGTCGGCATCGAAACGAGTTACAACAAACTGCATCGCGAAACGGCAACTGTCTGGATCAGCCGCGACTTTCACGTAGACGAGAATGCGCGCTTCAGCGGTGCCGTTATCATCGGCGACGGCGCCGTCGTGGAATCGGGCGCATCCGTCTCCAATTCCGTCATCGGCGACCGCTGCCGTGTTGCCCGTGATGCCGTCATCGAGAATTCAGTTATCTGGCACGATACTACCGTCGGCGTCGGAGCCAATATCACACAGGCGATCGTCTGTAATCACGTTGTCGTCGAAGACAAAGTCTCGATCAACGAAGAAGCTGTCATCAGCGACCATGTCAAACTGCGCCAGGGCGCGACCGTCAAGGCCAATTGCAAGATCTGGCCCGGCAAGGAAATTGAAGCCGGTGCAACCGTGTCGTCCTCGCTGATCTGGGGCGAGAAGTGGAACCGCGAGTTGTTCTCCGATTCCAAGGTCACCGGGCTGGGGAACATCGAAGTGACTCCGGAATTTTCCGCCAAGCTGGGCGCCGCTTTCGGCGCTACCTTGGCCAAACGGGCAACGATCGTCGTCAGCCGCGGCGTCTCCTCCGCTTCGCGCGTCTTCTCGCGCAGCTTCATCTCCGGTCTGCTCTCCTGCGGCGTCAACGTCGTCGACCTGCGCACCTTACCGATCCCGGTAATGCGCTACGAACTCAAGTCGGGCCGCCATGGCGGCGGCGTCCACGTCCGGCAGAATCCTTCCAACTACCACGTCAGCGATCTGATTTTCCTTGGGCCCGACGGTATGGACCTGCCGACTCGCAAGACCCGCGCCATCGAGACTCTCTTCGCTCGCGAGGATTTCCGCCGCGCTTCGATCGAGGAAGTCGGCACGCTCGATTATCCAACCCGTACCGTCGAATCTTATCGCACCGACTTTCTCAAGCATATCGATGTCGACGCCATCGTGAATCGCCGCTTCAAGATCGTCATCGACTTCGCCCACGGCGGCGCTTCCGAGATCTTCGGAAGTATCTTCAGTACGCTCAATGCCGAACTGATCTCGATTAACGCCTTCCCGAACCCGAATCTCCCCTTCGGCCAAAACCGCAACGCGGTCGAGCAACTCGGCTCCATCGTCAAGTCGCTCGGCGCGGATTTCGGAATCCAGTTGGCGCGCAGCGCCGAGAAAATCACAGTGGTCGATCGTAACGGTGCGGAGATTTCTGATCAATTGCTGCTGTTGCTCGTGACCTCCTTGTACGTCTCTACCTATCAGGCGCGCAAGATTGCCGTGCCGATCATGGCCAGCATGGGCATCGAAGAGATCGCTAATCAGTACGGCGTCCAGGTGCAACGCGTGCGCGGCGACCATCTGGCGATGATGCAGGCCTTCAAGGCCGAGGATGTCGACTTCGTCGGCGGCACCCGCGGCGGCTTCTTGCTCTCCAAGTTCCAACTCGGTGCCGATGGCATGTTCGCCACTGTCAAGATCATGGAGATGCTCGCGCGCCGTAATGCCGATCTCGCGGAATTGCGCTCCGAGTTTGGCCGCTTTCACGCCTCGGTCAGGCAGGTCCCGTGTTCATGGGACAAAAAAGGCAAGGTGATGCGTCTGCTGATGGAGCACACCGAGGGCCGCAATCGCCAGCTCGTCGATGGCGCGCGCTTCCAGGAGGACGGTTCCTGGATCTGGGTCGCTCCCGATCGCAACGCCGCCTATTTCACGGTCGTCGCTGAATCGGAAGACCGGCAGCACGCCGAGCAGCTGGCTGCGATTTATCACGACCAGGTGATTCGCTGGCAGCAGTGATGATGCGCCGCGATCGGGCACGGGCAAGACTTGAATGATCAGGTTGTATTGACCGAAAAATCTAAATACAAGAAAATGGTGGAGGTAATGTGCAGGAAAGTCAGAATCCACAACCGCAGGCGCAGGAACAAGAGGTTGACCCGCTAAAATTAAACCGGCTCCTGCAGCAAATTCGCGACAATCAGAACATCACTATGGGAATCGCCGGCGGCGCGCTCGGTGCGATTATCGGGGCCGTCGGCTGGGGTCTGCTGACCTGGCTAACCCACTACCAGATCGGATTTGCCGCCATCGGAGTAGGATTCCTTGCCGGCTTCGGCGTGCGTTTCCTCGGTAAGGGGATTGACACTTCATTCTCAATCGTCGGTGCCCTGACAGCGTTGATCGGTGTATTCTTAGGCGATCTCTTCTGGGCGTGTATCGAGATATCCCGCGGCGAGGGCGTACCACTGTCCGAAGTTATCTCGGCACTGAACCCGCAGTTGATCGGGACAATCTTCAAAGAGACTTTTAGCCCGATGCAGTTGCTGTTCTATGGAATCGCCGTCTGGGCGGGCTTCAAATACGCCAAGCGAACCTTGACGCCGGAAGAATTGCAGAGTGTGCTGAAATCGTCTTAGCAGTCAATAGCGGTCAAATAATGAATCGCCAGGCACACCAATACTCTGGGTGCTTGGGGTCCGGCGGGCAGCCCACACATTCCGTCTTGATGCGCGGATCGATTGTCTTCGCGAACAGCGAGTACTCGACGATACCGACTTCCTGGCACGGGAATGCCGCCAACCCTTGCCGCTGGCGCGCCGATTGCACCCGGCAGTCGGTCATGCGAAACACAAAACTGTTCGCCGATTCTTCGACAATCTCTTGCTCATTAATATAGGCGTAAAGACGAAAGCTGAGAGCCGTCTTGAGTGCTTCCAACCCGCCATTGGCCGGAAGATTTTGCCGCGCCATGATCCGCTTGGCTTCGATGACGGTAAATCGCTCCCAGGCATTTTTGTCGAGTTCGATCGCTTTCTCCATGCCAAGGGCCTTTTCGACTTCCTGAAACCACAACCCATCGTGTGCCAGCCACAACTTGGCGGCGTCTTCCAGCATGCCGCGCAGGTCTCCACTCATACTACTTTAAGGCCTCACTTTCACTCTTCGGCTGTTGCCAGTGTTCAAGCACACCCCACGCCCTTTCCTTAACTCCACCGATCGACACCGTTCCGGCTAGCTCGGCTAGGGCGAAGCCGCTGGTGTAGAACACGCGAGCGTCCTGTGCCGTCACATCGATGGAGATACCCAATTCCTCCTGCTCCAGGGTCTTGCGATTTGCCAGCCACTCGAATATCCTGCGGTCACGCTGTATCTCCCCTGACCTCATGCGCACATTTTGTTGACCCTCGGCTGCGCTCAAGTTCGCTCCGTCCGCGAGCACCAGGAAGTTCTTGAGAATCCGATCGCCCGACGTTGTTGAATCCGTCGACACCAGCAACGTCTTTCCCGACTCGGTCTCGAGCATAACCCAATCATAATTGCTGTACTCGATCCCGCTCCCCAGTTTGTCGATCACGTTGAAACCATCAACACAAATCAGCTCGTAGGCCACTTTCCCTGCAATCGTCACTCCGCGATAAGTTAACTCACCCGACCCCAGCGCGTGGACGCGGCGGCTGTCGCCATTTTCGTTGAATTGCACCGGCATGAGATCGGAGATATCCAATGCGAGTTCCATTTCGCGCCACTTGTAGATAATCTCGGCGGCTCGCCTGTCGTTTTGCCAGGTGACGCCGCCAAACATGAACGGATATTGCGTCGCCAGCTTTGTCGAGTCGTGCCGCATCTTGGTGTAGGGCAGCGCCTGCCAATAGGTCCCCTCGAGCACAAACCCGGAGAAGTCCCGCTCCGCACGGATGAACTTGTTGTCCTTGAGGGCCCGCCGAAATGTCATCGTCACGGCGTGGCGTGTCGTGTCTTGCTTGCCAAGAAACACGAAGCGCTCGAAAATCGTGTAGTTCTTGACATCCGAGTCAAGCTTCACATCCGGCAATTCCAGGGCCGAGGCTTCGACATTGTGCGCACGGCTGACAAATCCGGAGAAGCCGTCAATCGGCCCGGCAGTCCGTTGTTGGCAAGCTGTAAGCGTGAGCAGGATAATCACGATGGCGAAGTACAAGCGAGGTTCGCGCATAGGGACCAATGGTACCATATTCCGCGCTCCACGCAACGCAAAAAAGACCTTTGTCGACCTCTCGCAAGGAAGTTGCCGACGACGTGATTTCTGCTATATTGACGTGCCATGCTGCTTGCCATAGACATCGGCAACACCAACGTTGTCGTCGGGTTCTACGAGGCTAAGAATCTCAAAACGTCGCTGCGCTTCGCCACCGACCACGCCCGCACTGCCGACGAGAGCGCACTATTGCTGTCTCAGTTCATGCAATTGAAAGGTCTCTCGAATGTTGACGGCATCGCTCTGGCCACCGTTGTGCCGCGCCTGGATCCGGTCTTCCGCCAGATGAGCCGCGCGCATTTCGGAATTGAGCCGTTGGTGGTGCATGCGGGTCTGAAATTCAATATTCGTTTTGACTACCCCCATCCCAACGAAATCGGCACCGACCGCATCTGTAATTCCGTGGCGGCCTTTGAGCGCTTCGGAGGACCGTGCATCGTCGTCGACTACGGCACCGCGACGACTTTTGACGTGATCTCAAAAGATGGCGCCTATCTCGGCGGCGTGATCGCGCCCGGCATCGAAACCGCTCAAAGCGCTCTTGCTCATCGCGCCGCGCAGTTGTTTAAGATCTCGTTTGAAGCTCCCAAGTCTCCGATCGGCAAATCCACTGAAGAGGCAATGAAAGCCGGCTTCTTCCTCGGGGCTGTGGGACAATCAGATCATATTATTGAAGAACTCAATCGCGCCCTCGGAGCCACTCCACGGATCATCGCCACCGGCGGCTTGGCCGGACTGATTGCGCCCGCTTCGAAATACATCAAGGACGTTCTCCCCGAGATCACCCTTGACGGCCTCCGCCTCATCTACGAAATGAACCGGTAGGGTAGACATTCCTGTCTGCCTCTTCGATTCTCTCCGGTAGGGTAGACATTCCTGTCTGCCTCTTCGAATCTCTCCGGTAGGGTAGACATTCCTGTCTGCCTCTTCCATTCACCCCGGTAGGATGGACTTTCCAGTCTGTCGCTTCTACTTAGCCCCGGTTCGATGGCTGTTTCTGCCCGGCCAATTGACTTAAGATTCCCCGGTGCCCCACCGCTTGCGGTGGGCTCGGGGATCGTTGCGTCGCTTCTTGATTCCGCATTGAACCCGGAACCTTCAGTCCCGTAGGTCAGGATCCCCGCGATCCTGACGGCTTTGTTCTCACGGCCTTCGATTACAAGACCAGTGAATTGTCATTGCGAGGAGCGAACGAATCTCCCCCGTAAGTTCACACTCAATCGCGACGAAGCAAACTTTTTTCCTGTTCGTGAATCAATCCTGTAGTTCCGACTTCAGTCGGATTCTTTCGCTTCACTTTACTTCGCCGGCATGCTAGACCTTCTGATTACGCGCCAATTTGTGGGTCCTACCGCGCCTGCGCACTCATCACCGGAAATCGCTTGGCAAGATCCATGTACCCCTGCCGCGCATAGTCGATCGCCTCGCCCAATATCCGCGTCACTTCCTGCGGCGCATGGAATCCCATCGAATTTTCGGCGGCGACATAATCGAGCCGCCACTGCGCCTTGCGATGGAAATCGCGCGGCGCGACCAAGGTCAGACTATCGGCGCCGTTGATCTTCGCCGCTTCAATCGCTCGAATCAGATCCAATACGGCTTCCTCGGTCTTGATGAGCAGGCTCGATGTCTTGTCCTGGATCGCCAGGGCTCGTGCCACGATTTCGTCTTCCGAGTAGCGGTGGCAATTCTGACAAGCGCGCGCAACATTTAGCAGCGGGCTGCGCACGTGGTGATCACTGATCTTGACCGCGCCCTCGCGATAGTAAGGCATGTGACAATCCGCGCACGCCACACCGGAGCGCGCGTGGATCCCCTGGCTCCACATCTCGAACTCGGGATGCTGCGCTTTTAGTGTCGGTGACCCGCTGATTCCGTGCGTCCAGTCTTTGAACGCGACGCTGTCATAATAGGCTTCGGCGCTTTCAACCGTCAATCCATTATGCCACGGATAGGTCACCATCTTGCCGGTGCCCTTGAAATAGTACTCAACATGGCATTGCCCGCACACAAACGATCGCATTTCTTGCCGCGAAGCTTCGACATTCGGATTGTACGGCTTGGCGCGGTCTCCCGCTTGCCAGCGCGTGATACTTGGCAGATGCGGCGTGCTACTGCCGCTCTCGGCGAGTCTTTGAATACCGTTGAGAAATCCCGGCCGCGTGACGCGCAATTGCATCGACTTCGGATCGTGGCAGTCCTGGCACGTCACCGGGTGATCGACCAGTTGCCGCGCTTCGGCATACGGCATACCGCAGACGATCTCGAATCCCTTCATGATCTGCCCCAGCGTGTCGCTGTCCGGCACGCCGGCTTCCTTGCCCTTGGCGCGATAAGCCGGAATCACTGCCGAGTGACAGTGCAGGCAAGCGCCCGGTTGCTTGAACTGCGTCACGCGCTCGGTCATGTCCTGGTCGGAGAGCATGTACGCATGCCCGCGCTCTTCGCGATAATCGACTCCGAATGCGTATCCTTTGAACAAATCCCGCCAGCGCGGATCGGCGTCGAGCTTCTGGAACGCGTCCGAACCGCCGTGCTTGGTGCGTACCGTGTCGACCGTGCGAAGGTACGAATCGTATTGCCGCGGAAAATTCTTCCCCCACTCCGCCGGATCGATCACGCTCTCGTCCAGGGTTGTCACTTGGAACACCACCTGTTTGGCTTCTTCCTTGCGCAGCGAGATATTCTGCATCAGCAGCAGCACCGCAAACGTCGCCGCCGCGATCACGATCAAGATC
Source organism: uncultured Ignavibacteria bacterium (assembly GCA_964576925.1). Classification (GTDB taxonomy): domain Bacteria; phylum Zixibacteria; class MSB-5A5; order CAIYYT01; family CAIYYT01; genus JADJGC01. The sequence goes on from CAZNWJ010000001.1 coordinate 819,172, forward strand.
AGCACGTACACCCACAACCGGGAAGACTGTCTCTCGGCCATTGCTTTCTATCCTCCTAATGAGCCGCGCCGTGGCCCACCTCGCGGTGGCAACGCACGCAGTTTTGATGATCATCCGCGTGTTCAAACGTCCCGACCGATTCACTAATCAACTGCTGGTGGCAACGCAGGCAATTCTGCTGCAGCACCTCGCGGTTGGCGGGGCGAATCGCGATCGGTTCGTGAAAATCCTGGAACGTGAATTTGCGCGAGTGGTTGAATCCGTTTTCCGCCTTCACGATGTAGCGGCCGGGAAACGTTTGCGGCAGATGGCAGTCATTGCAGGCCGCGACGCCGTGATGGCTCCCCTTCTGCCAGCTGTCGAATTGCTCGCGCATGATATGGCAGTTGATACAGACGTTGGGATCGTCCGACAGATACGAAGCACCCTTGGCGTAATAAAATGTGTAGAAGCCGATGCCGAAAAACAGCCCGGCCAAAATCACAATCGCCAGCGCCCACTTGGAGACTGCTGCCTTGGATCTATTGCCGCTTTCGTTCACCGTGTTGTCTCCACGTTCTCGCCCCATGCTCTAATGAGTACTTCTGTATCGTCGAAGTCCACATTTTTCTTCTTGCAGACCACCGACTGTAAGAAGGATCGGCTACTCAACAAGGGAAGTCTTTGACTTTTGTCAAGGGCGAGTCGAAATCTCGCGCAGCCAGACCTGCGTATTCGACGTGATCCCTGGTAGGTCAAATCCCGTATCTTCTGAGCCCACGCAAAGGCATGTTTCCCTAATGAAGGTGTCGAGACCTGTGCGATTCATATACCGAAGGGATTTGACACTCCCGGCCACGAAATCGACGAGTGATCCCGGTAGGTCAAATCCCGAATCATTTAGAGCCGCGCAATGCCATGTGTCTCTAATCAAGGTGTCGAGACCTGTGCGACTCACATACCGAAGGGATTTGACATTCTCGAATTCATTCTGTTCACCGGCGCCGCAGTCAGTAGTTCAAATCCCGAATCCTCTAAGCCCACACGAAGCCAAACATCTCCAATCAAGACTTCGAGACATGAACAAATCATTTTACCGAAGGGATTTGACATTCGCTCTCATTCGCCGTAGTCTTCGCTGAAGGCCACCTCTTCGTTGATGCCCCAATCCAACGAGTACAACCCGCGGTCAACAAACGACCGAAACGAACTCAGAGAATACTGTAATGGGCTGCGGACAATGCCGTGTTTGACCGGATTGTAATGGATGTAGTCGATATGCCGATTCAAGTCATCTTGATCGCGAATAATGTGATCCCAAAACCGGTATTGCCAGACTCTCCCTTGATAACCTGATTGCTTTCGGTATCTACGTGAGAAAGACAGTTTGAGGCGGCGTAACACGTCGGACGGACTCTCGGCTCGCGATGTCAGGATAACGTGGAAATGGTCAGCTAGGACAACCCAAGCGACATTGGTGCATTGCGAGCGGTCAATCGCCTTGTGCATCGCATCGAGAAAGAGATCAGAATTAATGGTTAGTAGCGGGCGCCGCCCCAACGTGACGCTTGTCAAGAACGCCGTATCACCCGGCTGGAAGAATCTTCGCAACTCCGACATGAAAGGATCATCGAAGCCTTTCACCAAATTCGCAATCGCATTTGCCAAGCCAAGAATGACACAAGGTCGTCACATTCCTCCGTAGGTCAAATCCCGTATCTCTTTAGCTGACACGGAGGCATCTCTTCGGAACCACGAGGTCGGGCCAAACACAGCCAGCGGACCCGCAGGGATTTGACATTCTCAGGCAAAATCAACCTGTCAAATCCCTCTGTCTCGTCAAGCCGCTGTCTTATTGTCATTTGCTCGATTCCATTCACCAGCTTCGGAGTGGCCCAGAATCGGGATTTGACCCACGTAATCAAAACGTGGTCCGCAGTAGGTCAAATCCCGTATCTTCTAAGCCCGCGCAAAGGCATGTTTCTCTTATAAAGGTGTCGAGACTTATGCGACTCATTTACCCGAAGGGATTTGACATTCTCAGGCAAAATCAACCTGTCAAATCCCTCTGTCTCGTCAAGCCGGTGTCGTAATGTCATTTGCTCGATTCCATTCACCAGCTTCGGATTGGCCCAGAATTGGGATTTGACCTACGAAATCAACTACGAAATCAACACGTGGTCCCCGGTAGGTCAAATCCCGAATCTTGTAGGCCCGCGCAAAGCCATGTGTCGCTAATCAGGGTGTCGAGACCTGTGCGACTCAAGTACCCGAAGGGATTTGACACTCTAGCGAAAATCACCTGCTTGTATCAGTTGATCAAGACTCTAAGGTCGCGCCCAATAAACTGGCTACCGACGAATCCCCTCAATTCACCAGATCGAAAGTTAGTTTCATTGCCAGGTGATGCCCCGCGCCCGATTAATGCCCTTATCTGGAGATTCAGTTGGCGGCCCGGTAAGAGGTGGTAAGCATCAAGAGTAATCGTTGTATCAGTAGTGGTGAATACCGTGTCAAACTCTAATTCAAAGTCGGGTGGCTGATCCCTGATGATGTAAACGGCAAGCGAGTACCGCTCGGCATCAGCCGAACGTGTCCAGCTAATCTCCACCGGCTCGTTAGAGGGGACAGAACCCGCTGGAACCGATATTTGCGTGGAATCTGGAATAGTCATCAGGAAAGATACCGTGTCGTGCTCGACGACCATTGCAACATCTATCAATTTTTCAAATCGATTCTCGATCTGGTCCTCGAAATAAGGTACGCCACCATCTTCGCCAATTGGCACATCTTGGCCTAGCCAGCTAAACAGACTAACATGTGGAACTGGGTCCCCAACAAAAGCGGCACTGATCGACAAGATTGAGCTCCCATTCCATCCTAGCTCCGCCCGATAACTGGCTGTACACATAAAGACAATTTCCTGTGCATCAACGCACGTCGGGCAATCGTCGTCGCTACACCCGTAACAAAGCCAGAATACTGGGAGCAATAGAAGCAGTCGCTTGATCATGAGCAGTCCACCTTTCTGACGCGACATTGCGTATTTGAATTATGGATGAAAGATACCCCGACTGTTCCGGCTCTGTCAAGGATTATCTGACAAATTCTCCCCAGTTGACATCTTTCCACTTTTGCTTATCTTCTCTCAGGCATTCGTACCACGTGCCGATTACTCTATTGATAGCTGCCGGCGGCATTTATCGCAGGCAAGTCAACCTCTTGGAAACCGAGCTAAACATGACTGACAAATTCTGTCACTGGAAAAGTACCTTATCTTCAAATCTCCTTATTCTTGGCTTTATACTGACAGTTCTTGTCAGTGAGTGGCTCTTTGCCGAGCCTCTCGCTCCGCGCACGCCCATCAAGGACGTCCCGATTTTTACGTTTCCGGGCAAGCAATTTCAACTTGAAGTCAAGTTCCGCGACGATCTGCTCATGCGCGCCACCGCCGATGGCAAGGTCGGTTCGCACGAAAAGGCCGCCTCAGACAAGGTTCTCAATGTCGCGAGCCAGTTTGCGCTGCGTTTTGAGCAGTTGATCAAATTGCCCGATGCCAAGATCAACAAGCTCGAGCAGCGCGCCGCCGAAATCTCACGCGAAGCTCAGCCCGATCTGCGCGGTATGATGCTCGTCAAGATCGACGGTGCCGATAACGCCGCTCTCGAAATCGCCGCCCGCGCGCTGCAGGCTCTTCCTGAAGTCGAATACGTTTATCTTGCCGAGGTCATGCCGCCGCCTCCCGGCGACTACGCGCCGCCGACTCCGAACTACATCCCGCAGCAAGGATATCGCGGCCCCGATCCGGGCTTCGAAGTCAACTATCTCTGGACGCGCAACGGCAAGGGGCAGAACGTACGCTATTCCGACTGCGAATATGGCTGGGATGTGATCCACGAAGACCTCGTCGATATCCCCATCATTGTAGAGGCCGGCCAAACAATGGATTCTCCCTTTGGATCCGATCACGGTACCTCGGCGGTCGGCATCACCGCCGCTCCTGACAACGGCTACGGCGTAACCGGTATCGCGCCGCTCGCCTCGAGCGTCAATGTCTATCCAGAAATCTCGCTGGAAGAAGGCTCCCGTCGCGTTACTTGCATCGCCAACGCGATCGCCGATTCCGATCCGGGCGACGTGGTGTTGTTGGAAATGCAGACCACCGGCGCCGGTGGCGACTACGCTCCGGCGGAATACGATCCTTCGGTCTGGACCGTGGTCCGCAATGGCGGAAACCAAAACGTCATCGTCGTCGCGGCCGCCGGTAACGGCGATCAGAATCTCGACAGCGCACCGTATGCCAGCTACATGGCTCGCGGTGATTCAAAATCAATCATCATCGGCGCCGGCACATCAACGACCGGCCACAACAAACTTGATTTCTCGACCTACGGCAGCCGCGTCGATGTCCAGGCCTGGGGACACAACGTCTTCACGGCCGGCTATGGCGATTGGTCGATCGTCGGCGGCGACGATCACCAGAGCTACACTCATACCTTCAGCGGCACGAGTTCAGCTTCAGCTGTCTCCGCAGGACTGGTAACAGCACTGCAATCCTACGCCAAGCAGGTTATCGGCCGGCCCCTAACACCGATCGAGATGCGAAGTCTTCTCATCCAGACCGGCAATCCGCAGGGCTCCGGCGGCGAGATCGGCCCGGCGATTAATCTGCGCAAAGCCGCCGCGGCTCTCTGCCAGTACATGGCCTCTCCCGTCGACACCGATCACGACGGCATCAACGACCCATGCGACAACTGCGCGAATGCGTATAACCTCGATCAAAACGATGTCGACGGCGATAACCTTGGCGATGTCTGCGACCCTGATTCCGACAACGATGGCATTCTAAATGCCGCCGACAATTGCCCGCTTGTCGTCAATGCCTCACAGACAGATGCCGACAACGACCTTGTCGGCGACGCCTGCGACAACTGCCCGGTAACCGTCAACCCGAATCAATATGACGAAAACTCCGATGGCGTCGGCGATGCCTGCGACGGTCAGTTACATATCCAGAACTACACCATGCCCGTCGGCTACATGAACACGCCTTACTTCGTCCAATTGGAAGCCGTCGGCGGAACCCCGCCCTACACTTGGACCTTCTTTGGCGGCGATTTGCCCTTTGGCTGCAACTTCAACGGCGGTAACATCGGCACCGTCGACGGCACACCCGTCTTCGTCGCGACTTTCTATTTCAACTTCGAATGCCGCGATTCCGGCATTCCTCAGAAAGCCGATACTCTCAGCGTCGCTGTCACAATTCTCGAACCGCCCTACGTGTGCGGCGATGCCGACGGCACTGACATCGTCAATATCTCGGACGCCGTCTTCCTGATCGCCTACATCTTTGGCGGCGGCCCCGCGCCGAATCCGCTCGAATCCGGCGATGCCGACTGCTCGGGAATTGTCACGATTTCAGATGCGGTGTACTTGATTACCTACATCTTCTCCGGCGGCCTGGCGCCCTGTGCGGGATGTCCTTAGTCAATCACGACTCTTCGTCTCCGATTTGCAACTTCAACGACTTCTGCCCGTAGATTACAGCCTATTGGTGCGGTATTAAATCATTGACAAGAGCGGCGCATTTGCGCAGCATACCCGTGACCGCTCAAAGATTCTCAGAATAAACCCGGAAAATTGGAGGAATCGATATGATTACAAATGCTATTACCTTGCGACTCTCTTTGATGGTACTCATCTGTCTGGCGGGAGTGCTGCCGGCAGCCGCAAGAGCGGCCGAGGTTGGAGAGAAAGACATTTCCGACATTCTGCAGCAGGTCTACAATTTCGCTACACCCGCAGAGTGGCTGCCGGCCTCACGTATCGCCGTGGCGACCGCCGCGACGCAGCCACTTGCGAGCTTGTGGAATGTTGAACTGACTGCTGAAATGCAGGAATCGGCGATGCGTCAGCCGCAAGCCTATTTTCCGGCTTCGGATACGTCATACGAGTGGATTGCTGGATGGCAGCCTCTCTCGCGTGATACCTACCACTATACGGGAACGAAAAAGAACTGGATCCTCAGCGAGGTCTACAATGCCGGCTGGGAGAACGGAAGCAAGATTACTTGGACGTACGACGGCAGCAGTCGAATCAGTTACTTCATCCTGCAGGGCTGGGACAACGACAGTGTTGATTGGGTCAATATCAATAGGATAAGCTTCTCCTACGACGGCAGCAGCACCCGGACAACTGTGTCTTTGACCTCGGTCTGGGATGGAGAGTCCTTCATTGACTTCTCGCGGACCCTCTACACCTATGACGGGAACAACCGCCTCAGCACGATTATCACGCAATCTTATCTCGGGGTGTGGACCGACGCTACGCGCACAACCTTCACTTATGATGGCAACGGCAACGAAACCCTGGCCCTCTTAGAAACGAAAGTCGGAGTGAACTGGGTCAACTCGTCGCAGACGATCTCAACCTACGACGGCAGCAATCGACAACTGGACGAAATCGTGAAGACCTGGAACGGCGCCGCCTTTGTCAACTCCGCGAAAAATGAATACTCGTACGACGGCAATGACAACTTGACGCTGGATAAACATTCGGTCTGGGTCTCCTCCGCCTGGTCGCTGTCGGATGTCGATACGATGAAGTATGACGGAAGCAACCGTCTGATTCAAGAGGTGTTCTGGACGGTCTCCAGCGGCGATCTCTCGAGGACGAATTACACCTGGGACGGCTCCGGCAACGTGACCGAGATGATCGACCAGAATTACGTGTCTTCGTGGGTTAATGACATGCGGAGCGTTTTTGTTTACCAGCAGATCGCGGTGCAGGTCGATGAATCACCCTTGCCGGACGATTTCGCGCTGCTGCAAAACCATCCGAATCCGTTCAATCCGACTACCACTATCCGCTACAGCCTCGCGCGCCCGTCGCAGGTCGTGATCGAAGTCTGGAATGTACTCGGTCAGCGCGTGCGTGTGCTCGAGGACGAGGTACAAGCCGCCGGTGTCTACGAGACGACTTGGGACGGCCGCAACGCTTCCGGGCAGGAGGTTGCCAGCGGAGTCTATTTCTACACCCTCAGGTCGGGCAACTTCACCCAGACCCGCAAGATGGTGCTACTTCGATAGCTCAATTTCACCATCGATGATTCTGAGAGCCGGCGGCATATGCCACCGGCTCTTTCATTTGTTGCTTTTGGGTGCCCATAAAATGAGATGACATAAGCACTTAATGACGTTAGCTGATTGATTTACCAAAATCTGATTGACCCCCGAAACCTCCGCCCATATATTCGCGTACAAGTTGTTAGCACTCGACACCGAGGAGTGCTAACAAGGCAAACGCCGCTTGCGTAGCATCTGGCGATTGCGAAACGTGCGGATCGCTCCTCCTCATGATTCCCCCTTAGAAAAGGGGGTTAGGGGGTTGTGAGCGATCAAGGAAAAAACAGGAAGCAACTTAGATAGACAGCGTAATCAACTAACACTATTCATTCTATAAGGAGTGCATTAATGAACATCCAACCGTTGCAAGACCGCGTTCTGGTGAAGCCGCTTCAGCAGGAAGAGGTCAAGAAGGGCGGGATCATCATCCCCGATACCGCCAAGGAAAAACCGCAGGAAGGCCAGATCATGGCCGCCGGCCCCGGCCGCATGTCCGATGAGGGCAAGCTGCTGGCGATGTCCGTCAAAGTCGGCGACAAAATCCTCTACGGCAAGTATTCCGGCTCGGAAGTCTCCGTGGACGGCGCCGAATTCCTGATCATGCGCGAGTCCGATATCCTCGCGGTACTGAAGTAATCCAACGAATCAAGGAGAATTACCAGAATGGCTAAGCAAATAGAATTCGATGCGATTGCCCGCGAGAAACTGCGCAAGGGCGTCGACAAGTTGGCCGATGCGGTGAAAGTCACCCTCGGTCCCAAGGGCCGCAATGTCATCATCGACAAAAAATTCGGCTCCCCCACCGTCACCAAGGACGGCGTCACCGTCGCCAAGGAAGTTGAACTCGAAGATCATTTCGAAAACATGGGCGCCCAGATGGTGCGCGAAGTCGCCAGCAAGACCTCCGATGTCGCCGGCGACGGCACCACCACCGCTACCGTGCTCGCCCAGGCGATCTACACCGAAGGCCTCAAGAACGTCACCGCCGGTGCCAACCCGATGGGCATCAAGCGCGGCATCGAAAAGACCGTCGTGAAGATTATCGACGAGCTCAAGAAGCAGTCGAAGCCGATTGCCGGTAAGAACGAAATCGCCCAGGTCGGCACCATCTCCGCCAACGATGACAAGCAGATCGGCAACCTGATTGCCGAGGCGATGGAGAAGGTCGGCAAGGACGGCGTCATCACCGTTGAAGAAGCCAAAACCACCGACACCACGCTCGAAGTTGTCGAAGGTATGCAGTTCGACCGCGGCTACCTCTCGCCGTATTTCATCACCAATCCGGAGTCGATGGAAACCGAGATGGAAGATGCCTACATCCTGATCCACGACAAGAAAATCTCCGCGATGAAGGAGCTGCTCCCGATTCTCGAGAAGATCGCCCAGACCGGCCGCCCGCTGCTGATCATCGCTGAAGACGTCGAGTCCGAAGCGCTGGCCACCCTCGTAGTCAACAAGCTGCGCGGTACCCTTAAGGTCTGCGCCGTCAAAGCCCCGGGCTTTGGCGATCGTCGCAAGGCGATGCTCGAAGATATCGCTGTGCTCACTGCCGCGAAAGTGATCTCGGAAGAACTCGGCTTCAAGCTTGAGAACACCGTGCTCTCCGACCTCGGTATTGCCAAGAAGATCGTCATCGACAAGGAAAACACCACCATCGTCGAAGGCAACGGCAAGCAGGCCGACATCAAGGGCCGCATCGAGCAGATCAAGCGCCAGATCGAGGAAACCACCTCCGATTACGACCGCGAGAAACTGCAGGAACGCCTCGCCAAGCTGGCCGGCGGTGTGGCTGTGATCAACGTCGGCGCTGCGACCGAAACCGAAATGAAAGAGAAGAAGGCTCGTGTTGAAGATGCCCTCCACGCTACCCGCGCGGCGGTTGAGGAAGGCATCATCCCGGGCGGCGGCGTCGCGCTGCTGCGCACGATTCCCAAGCTCAACGACATGAAGCTGGACGGCGACGAGCTGATCGGCCTGTCGATCGTGCGTCGCGCTCTCGAAGCCCCGATTCGCTTTATCGCTGAAAACGCCGGCGCCGAGGGTTCGGTCGTCGTCGAAAAGGTGAAAGGCCAGAACGGCGCCTTCGGTTACAACGCCCAGACCGGCGAGTTCGAAGACCTTATGAAGGCCGGCGTCATCGACCCGACCAAGGTCACGCGCTCGGCGCTCGAAAACGCCGCTTCGATTGCTTCGCTGCTTCTCACCACCGAAGCGATCATCTGCGACAAACCGGAACCCAACAAGGGCGCCGGTGCTCCGCCGATGCCTCCCGGCGGCGGCTACGGCGACATGTACTAAACCGAAGAGGTTGGAGATAAGACGGCGGATCGCAAGGTCCGCCGTTTGACATTATTGACCTAGCTGACTATCTTTAACAACGTGCGCTTCGAAGGGGAGAATCGAAGTATGCAGATGATAAAGAGAAGATAAGGTGAGAATATTGGATCGTTGTCACAGGGAGAAACGATGACTAAGACAGAAGCGTACGCAAGTATAAGAGATAGACTTGTTGAGTTTGCAGAGATAGTAAACAAGTTCAAATCTGAGCAGGTACAACTTAGAATTCTGGAGGTGCTGCTGGAGGCTTCGTCGGAATCCACCGAGACCGCGAAGAAAGGCGAGGGTCGTCGGAGACGGAGAGGCACGCAAAGTCGATCGTCAAGGCGCTCGGTCGAGACAGGAAAACCACAGACAACTGAGAAGACAACAAAGTCAAAGGTCAGTACAAGAAGACAAGGTGCGTTGGCGATTCTGAACTCGCTACTTTCTGACGGTTTCTTCAAGAGGCCGAGGTCAATCGCAAACATCATAGATCATTGTGACAACAAACTTGCGCGAAAATTCAGGGCCAATGAGTTGTCGGGGAAGTTAGTCCGGCTTGTTCGGCTCGAAAGTCTGGACAGAAACAAGAACAAAGATGGGCAATACGAATATGTCGAAAAGAAATCAAACACTCAATGAGGCCCTGGCAGGCATTTCGGCTCAGTTTCGCAATCGGATAATAAAATATTACACCGATCTGAAAATCAGATATCGGCAAGAGCTATTCGATGCATCGGGCCTTAGTGCGGCAAAACTCTCAGAATGTGTTTTGCGTTTGCTCCAGCATGAGTTAACTGGAAGCTTCACGCCATTTTCTAAGGAGATTACGAACTTCAGAGACGAGTGTGTCGCTCTAGAGCGCATTCCCAAGACTCAAGGCCGTGAATCCACACGCGTAATCATACCCAGGGCACTCCTGTTTATTTATACGCTGCGCTCTAAGAGAGGCATAGGGCACATTGGCGGTGACGTAGAAGCCGACCGAATCGACCTCGGGACAATCACCAAGTGCTGTGACTGGATCGTTTGTGAGCTACTTAGAATATACCACAGCTTGTCACTAGAAGAAGCACAAGATTTGCTGGACAGCATTTCTGATCGAGAATTGCCCGTAATCTGGGAGGTGGGTAGCAAGAAGAGGGTACTGAAGGAGGGATTGAGTGCTCGTGAGCAGACTCTATTGTTGTGCTACAGCTGTAGTGAATCGCAGGTGCCCACAGAAGACTTATGCAGTTGGATCGAGTACTCGAATACAACCGTATTCAAGAATCGAGTGCTGGCTCCATTGCACAAAGCTAGGCTCATTGAGTACGAGAGGGACGCTGAACTTGTTACGCTCTCTCCCAAGGGATTGAAGTATGTTGAGGAGAATATCTCCAAGCTCTATTCGTAGGGAAAGTCAGACTCTACTGCGGGTCACGTTTCATTGCAGTTCACAGGGAGTCAACACGTGAATGTATTCATCTCGTACTCACTAATGGACCGCGAGTTCGTAGATCGGCTTGCCAAACACTTGGAATCGGCGGGAATGAGAGCCTTCTTCGCGTCTCGGGATATAAACGCAGGCGACTCTATACCCGGGGAGATCAATAAGGCACTTGAGACTTGTGATCGATTCGTCCTAGTACTCAGCCCAAATAGCGTGCAATCTAGATGGGTTCAGTTGGAAATTGACGCGATCATTACAATGGAGTTGCGGGAAGAGAGATCTCTGCTGATCCCAGTGCTTGTTGCGCATTGCAACATTCCCAGAATTATCGCGGCGAAGAAGTACGCGAACTTCACAGCGAGTTTTGAAGCAGGTATGGCAGAGATGCTTCATGCGCTGGGTGTCGAAAAGGCTGAGGGCGATGTACACGCAATGGGCTTGTTGCCCGAATCGGCCCCACATGCCATGCCTCTGAGAAGTGCTTCGCTTATAGAGTCTTGCCCACGGTGTGCTTCACCCGAGTACAGACTACGCATCGTGCTTGAAGCTGGAGCAACTGAGGTCCGAATATGCAATGTATGTGGCGAAGAATACCAATTCTTCCCCTATGGATGTTACTGAGAGTTCGTAGTCCGTAGGTCCGAACCCCCGTGGTTCGGATTCTGCCCAAACCGGAAACGCTCCCCTTTCAGCGCGCTTCTCGAAACTCTCTCCGCAGGAGGTCATGAACCACCCACCTTCGAGGTGGCGGAGAGTACCGAATAGGGCTACAATAAATGGAAAGTGCTTACCAGTATCTCGCGGCTTGAGAGCACAGGAACAATCAAGGAGTATTTTTGTAGAAAATTAGAAATGCGGCTAACGCCGACAGCAATGCAAACAAAACAAAAGGAGATTAGTTATGAGCGACGAACTGCTGGCAGTCTTCCCGACTGGAGTCATATTGCCGTGGTACTCTAAAAGTGGAGAAATTCCAATCGGATGGGCAATATGCGACGGCAGTAATGGCACTCCCGACATGCGGGGCAGGTTCATGAAGGGAGCAGCGAGTTTTGCTGATGTTGGACAATCCGGAGGAAGTGATTCACACTCGCACACCATCACTGGCCGCACTGGCAATGCCGATCCAGGTGACGGCTGGAATTTCGATGACGCAAATAGGGATCGCACACCCCATGTAAGCGGTATGGGTCATTCACACGCTATCAGTGGCCAGACTGACGCAAGGCCCAGCTTGCCGCCATTCGTCACAATGTTGTTCATAATGAAAACATGATGCACCCAGTCCGTGGTCCGAATCCTAGTGGTTCGGACCACGGCCAAAACCGGTAACCCACCATCTTCACACGCTACCTGAAATCGTGATTGCAGCAAGCCATTTGCATCCCACCGTTCCGGTGAGGATGAGAGCCAACTTCGGAAGACATTACGACCAGCTTTGAGTTTCGTCGTTCCGGCGAAAGCCGGAATCCAGGATTGGCTTGTGTCAGTGGGTAAGGACTCTATATTGAAAACAGGTATGTTATATACGCATTGTTGGATTCAGTAAATCCTGCCAGGTATATGTCAAGACCATCCGCTCAAGAAGTAGCATCAAGAATCGTAATTCTCAAGTACCAGGTTGTTCATGCGATATCAATGCCGTTAGTGCCTCAGTTTCGAACTGCCTATCACTCCTGGACAAGGGATGAACAAAGGAAATTCGCGAAAGACTTGGAAGGCAGAAGTGATGCTTTGATAGCCGCCATGAAATCGCTCGGGCTATGGAAGGCAATGACTGAGGAGGAGCGCACCTTCCTCCGTTCGACTCCGCTAAAGGTCGATGAGCAATCGCATCTGAACGCCATGTGGTGTTCGGAGTCTGCGGCGATTCTGCTGTGGGCTATCGGTCTCCTTAAGGAGTTGCCGCCATTTGATTCCCAATCACCAGGTGATGCACTCGCTGTAGTCCCACTCGAAAATGTCCGAGAGTTCACTGCAAATACATCAATGATTGATTTTGAACTGATTGAAAAGCAGCGCAATTTGGCGGAACTCTGGCACTGGCGAAGTAGGACCCGTGAACTCCGCGAAAAGGGAAGCGAAGCGTATCGCGATGCCGGTTATGCGTCCTTCGATGAGATAATTGGCTTGGCTGTCGAGGCTGCTTTTGAGAATGGCGACATTGGTGCGCCGATCGATCGCGACTTTCCAGCAAAAGGTAAGGCATACCGTGACCTGACAGACACAGAATGGTCAGAGGTGCAGTCGATATCGATTGAACGACATCGCGCCCTAAACTGGCTCTGCGGTTACGCTCCCGGTAATCGATGGGACGAAACTCCGACAGATACGTAATAGTCCCGTAGGTCAAATCCCGCCCGTCTGTCTCTCACCGGCATTGTGCGATCCGATTGGCCTGTCAACCCAGCAACCGTTTTCTCTCATAGAGGGATTTGACGCCAACCCGACTGATTATTCCGCGTCAAGACCCTTCGTCCTGAATTGCCGTTGTTCGCTCTTCGCGATTCGAAGCCATCCATCTTGCGGTGAGGATATGCCAATCGGGTTTTGACCTACGAGGACAATCTTCGGTCGGGAAGGGATTCCCGACCGCGCTCCTGAGAGACCTCCCCCGCGCCATAATCACCCGCCTCGCTCCCCTTGACACCCGCCGGCTCTTCTCATAAATTGGACAACTCTAATCGATAATTGTGCGTACTAAACATCTAATCAACCGGCGCGCCGCCCGCTGAATCGGTCGAGCGCCAGAACAATCTTCTGAGGAGATTATGAATCCAGCCAAACACGTCCTGTTGTCGGCCTGCGCGCTTCTGCTGCTGACACTTGGAGGAACCGCCATGTCGCAAGACCAAAAAATGACCCCCGAACAGCAGATGGCCGCCATGCAGGAAAGCATGAAATACATGATGCCCGGCGAAAACCATAAGCACCTCGAGTACTTCGTCGGCAAGTGGAATACCAATACCAGAATGTGGATGGGCGGCCCCGGCTCCACGCCGACAGAGTCACCCGGCACTTCCGAAATCAAGTGGGTAGCCGGCAATCATTTCCTGATGGAGGAACACAACGGCACGATGATGGGCATGCCGTATCAGGGCATGGGCTTCACCGGCTATGATGCCTGGCGCAACATGTACGCCACCTGCTGGATTTCCAATATCCAAACCAACTTGCTCACACTGACCGGCCAGCGCGATCCCTCCGGCAAGTTCACCTACTACGGCGAACTCGACGAACCCTCGCTGAAAGTCACCGGCCGCATGATCAAATCCGTCACGACAATCAAGAGCCCCGACCAGTACGTGTTCGAGGTTTACGATCTGCACGCCGCTGATGACTACAAGGTCTTCGAGATGACCTACACACGCGTGAAGTAAGTTATCATTCGTAGGTCCGAACCCCTGTGGTTCGGACCGCTTCTTTCTCTACGCCGTCAAGAGTCTTCCAAGTACGCCGTCAGGAATCCCTTCCTGACGGCATTCTCGTTAATCACGCAATTTCTTCTTCCCAGCTTCGCTACCTCACCCTATATTTGACTCGCCATGTCCACCAACAGTTTTACCAACACCCCCCGCAAAGCCGTTGCCGTCGACTTCCTCCAATTAGTCGTCGCCGGCAAGGTCCGCGAGGCCTACGACAAGTACGTCAGCCCCGACTTCATCCATCACAACCCCTACTTTAAGGGAGATCGTCAGTCGTTGCTGGTCGCGATGGAAGAGAACGAACAGGTCAACCCCGGCAAGTTGCTCGAAGTCCAGCATGTCGCTGAAGACGGCGATATCGTCATGGTGCACTCGCGATTGAAATTCCAGCAAGCCGGGATGTCTGAGATGGCCGTCATCCACATTTTCCGCTTCGCCGGCAGTCTCGTCATAGAGGCCTGGGACATCGCCATGGCCGCACCGGCGGAATCGCCAAACGAGAATGGAATGTTCTGAGAGATCTGAGCTTCGGTGGCTCGGGGCACCGTCAGAGTAGGTCAATCCCGTCGCCCGAATCACGCTCAGACCTTTTTGCTTCACGAAGGGATTTGACTCTCGTAAATTCCATTATGCAGCTTTCATCCCAAATCGCCCGACACATCCGCGAGGTCCACTTCGGCGCCAACTGGACCGATGTCAACCTCAAGGCGCTTCTTGCCGACGTAGACTGGCAGCAGGCAACGACATCGGTCCGTTCGTGCAACACGATCGCGGCTCTCGTTTTTCACGTGAACTATTTCATGCGCGCCGCTTTGAAGGTGCTTCGCGGCGGACCCCTCGACGCGCACGACAAGTTCAGCTTCGACCTGCCGCCGATCAACTCTCAAACCGATTGGGAAATGTTGCTCCAAAAGGTCTGGTCCGATGCTGACGAATTTGCGCGCCTCGTTGAGGCTCTCCCCGACGATCGCCTCTGGCAAGATTTCGCCGACGGCAAGTATGGCAGTCTTCATCGTAATCTAACCGGCATTATCGAGCACACCCACTACCACCTGGGTCAGATCGCGCTGCTCAAAAAGCTGCTCCGCCAACCTGCCTGACAATCGCACCAAATACCCACCTGATTGTCCGCGTCTCGCAGGAGCGTAAAATCTTCTCTTGTTTCGATACATCAAAGCTACTTTATTGCCCTTGTTCTCTCATTTCGGGGCTGCCGATGGGTTAGGAAGCGGTCAATGCCAATCAGCTACGAAATATTCGATGAGATAAAGCTCGTAATTGCCAAAGCGTCTGGCGCTCTCACGCCCACCGAGGCCACCGAATACAAACACGAAGTCTGGGGCGCTGGCCGTGTGAGCGGCTACGACGAAATCTTTGATCTATCAGGAGTTGAGTCCTTCGAGTATAAGGTTCCCGGAGAAGTGCGCGACCTGGCTCAATTGTCGTCAAGCATGGATTGGATTGGGAAGCGCCGCAAGCTCGCCCTGGTATCAACAACCGATATCGGATTCGGCATCGCCCGCATGTATCAAGCCTACCGCGAATCCGATCCCGCCAGCCGCATCGAGGTTCAGGTCTTTCGCAGCTTCGACCTCGCCCGCGCCTGGATAGGGAAATGAACGGTATGTCCGAAATCGAATCGCTGCTCAACAATCCCGAATTCCCCCGCTCCCAGCGCTATTCGCTCGACTGGATACTCGACAACCAGATGGGTCCGAATCCCCTCTGGCTGCTGGAGTGGCTTTCTGCCTGTGTGAAAATCGAAGCTGGAATGCGCGTTCTCGACCTCGGTTGCGGCAAAGCTATGACCAGCATCTTCCTGGCCCGCGAGTTCAACGCCCGCGTTTGGGCCGCCGATCTCTGGATGAATCCCGACCACAACTGGCGACGCGTCCGAGAGGCCGGAGTCGCTGACCGGGTGTGCCCCGTGAAAGTCGAAGCTCACAGCTTGCCCTTTGCCGAGGGCTTCTTTGACGCCGTCATCTCCATCGATGCTTACCAGTACTTCGGAACCGACGAACTGTACATCGACTACCTCGCGCGATTTGTCCGCCCCGGCGGCGCCCTCGGAGTCGTTGTTGTTGGCCTGATGAAACCCTTCGAAGATCAGGTGCCGCCGCACCTCACGCAACCGCAGTCCAACGGCAAAGTCTTCTGGGAGCCGAGTTGCCGCAGCTTCAAAACGGCAGAATTCTGGCGCAATCTTTGGCAAGGAAGTGCCTTGATCAAGGACGTCTCAGTGGAAGCACAACCAGACGGCTGGCGACACTGGCGCGACTTCGAAACAGCGCTCGAACTCACCGGGAAAAGCGTGTTTCCCTCCTACGCCGAAGCCCTCGATGCCGATCACGGCCGCTACCTCGGGTTCCTTGGGCTGACCGCAACCCGCACCAATGAGCCCGCCGAAAACCTCTATGACTCGAGCCTCGGCCAAAAGGTCGGCGTCGACAACTGAGAGGTTGACTAACAAGCCTCGCCAGACCCAGTTGCGGCAGTTCTTGTCCCGCCACGACGAAATCTGCTATCGATGGTAAGCTCTCTTCTTGGCGGGATGTGAACTGCCGCGCCGCATTCCAGCATCGGTTCTGACCCATAATACGGTCTGAATGACCGATATTGCCTCGAGGGGATTGCGAAGAAACACACCCTCTATAAGCACCCAGTTCGTGAAGAATTTCACATAAACAGCCTCAAAATCATCGGAATTTCTTGCCGTACGGTAATCGCTCTGATATATTCCCGTGATACTTTGTGAACGATGATGCGCAAGTTAACATTTCTTGGGCAGGAGGCACAACCGTGACTCACATGGGCAGCTATGAACAAACCTACCAATCCTTCAACTGGGGCATAGCCGAGCAGGAACTCGAATACGCACCCGGCAAGCTCATCAACATCGGCGAGTACTGCTCCGACCGCATCTGTCGAATGGGCAAGGCAGACAAGCCCGCTCTCATCTGGGAATCGCACACTGGAGAGATCAAACGCTACAGCTTTAACGACACCCGTCGCCACTCGAATGCCATCGCCCAATTCCTTCTCGATCAGGGACTCAAACCGGGCGAGCGCATTTGCCTCTTCATGGACAAGGTCCCCGAACTCTACATCGGCTTCCTCGGTGTCCTCAAGATGGGCGGAATCGTCCAACCCCTCTTCTCAGCCTTTGGCCCCGAATCGCTGCAAACGCGCCTCGAAGACGCCCAGACAGCTGCAATCATCACGCAAAAGAAGCACCTCGCCAAGGTCCGAAAGATCAAGCCCGAACTGCCCAGCTTGCGACTCGTGATCATCGTCGATGAGGACGGCGGCAAGTCTCTCGCGGCCGGCGAAATCGCCTTACATATGGACACGATGGGTGGGCTGGACAAGTTCGACATTTATCCTACGAAGGCCGAAACGCCGTCCGTCCTGCACTACACCTCTGGTACCACCGGCAAACCCAAGGGTGCCCAGCACGTGCACTACTCACTGATCTCTCAGTACATCACGACCAAATACGTGCTCGACCTGCAGGACAACGACATCTATTGGTGCACCGCTGATCCCGGCTGGGTGACCGGAACATCGTACGGCATCATCGGCTCCTGGGCCAATGGCGCTACGCAGTGCGTCCTCGACGCCGGCTTCAGCGCCGACAACTGGTACGCCTTTATCCAAAAGCACCGCATCACCGTTTGGTACTCCGCCCCGACGGCAATCCGCTCGCTCATGAAAGAGGGCGACGACATCGTTAAGAAGTATGATCTCTCCAGCCTGCGCCATCTCGCGTCAGTTGGCGAACCGCTCAACGCCGAAGCCGTCATCTGGTCGCAGCGCGTCTTTGGCCTGGCATTTCATGACACTTATTGGCAGACCGAAACCGGTAGCATGGTCATCACCAACTTCCCCGGCATGAAAATCAAGCCCGGCTCAATGGGGCGGCCTTTTCCCGGTATCACGGCCACTGTCCTCGACATGAAGACTCATGAACCGATTACCCGCAGCGGTGTCGTCGGTTTGATCGCCCTCAAACCCGGCTGGCCGGCGATGATTCGCGGCTACTGGAACAACGAAGAAACCTACAAGAAGAAGTTCACCAACGGCTGGTACATCTGCGGCGACCGCGCCTCCATCGACGACGAAGGCTACTACTGGTTCGTCGGCCGCGATGACGACGTCATCAATACTGCCGGGCATTTGGTCGGACCTTTCGAGATCGAGTCGGCATTGCTCGAACACGAAGCCGTCGCCGAGTCCGCCGTCGTGGGCAAACCCGATCCGGTCAACATGGAAGTGGTCAAGGCTTTTGTCACACTCAAACCCGGCTTCACGCAGTCGAAAGATCTCGAACTTCAGATCATGAACTTCGTTCGCAAAAAACTCTCGGCCCTGGCCATGCCGCAGGAAATCGAATTCGCGCCGTCACTCCCCAAGACGCGCTCCGGCAAGATCATGCGCCGCTTGCTGCGCGCCAAAGAATGGGGCCAGGAAATCGGCGACACCTCAACCCTTGAAGATGACATGTAAACGAGCAAGGAGAATAAATATGACAGCCATCAAAGATGTAATCCTCGAATACGTCAAGCGGGAATACCTTGAAGACGAAGACCAGGTTATCAACTACGATACGCCGCTGATCTCCGGCGGTATCGTCGATTCCTTCTCCATGGTCTCGCTCAAGCTCTTTCTCGAAAACAAATACAACATCCAGATCCCGGATGCCAAGGCGACCCCCAAGGCCTTCGACTCTGTGAACAACATTCTCGCGCTGTTGAAAGAATTCAACGTGCAGTAGGTGACTTATGTCGTTTCAAGCTTCAGTCAGAGAATCTTACCAGCGCGATCTGGCCGAAATTCGCGCCGGCGGCATCTTTAAAGAAGAACGCATCATTTGCGCGCCGCAAAGCTCGGAAATCGAAGTCGAGTTTCCGCTCGGCTCAGCCCACAAGCGCGTTATTAACATGTGCGCGAACAATTACCTCGGCCTTTCGTCGCACCCCGAGGTTATCGCCGCCGCCCGCGCCGGCCTCGATCATCGCGGCTACGGCATGTCCTCCGTCCGCTTTATCTGCGGCACGCAGGATATTCACAAACAGCTCGAAGATAAACTCACCAAGTTCCTCGGCACCGAGGACACCATTCTCTTTCCGTCCTGCATGGACGCCAACGCCGGCGTTTTCGAAGCGATCCTCACCGATCAGGATGTCATGATCGCCGACCGCCTTGTGCACGCTTCAATCGTCGACGGCATGCGGCTTTGCAAAGCCCAACAGGACACGTACAAACACGCTAACATGGAACACCTCGAAGAGAAACTGCAGCTCCACCAGAAAGCGCGTTTCCGCATTATCATCACCGACGGCGCTTTCTCGATGGACGGCGACCTTGCCCCGCTCGACAAGATCGTCGAGCTGGCCGAGAAATACAATTCGATGGTCTTCCTTGATGACTCCCACGCCTCCGGCTTCATCGGCAAGACCGGCCGCGGCACTCACGAGCACTTCGGCGTTCTCGGCAAAATCGATGTGATCACGACGACGCTTGGCAAAGCGCTCGGCGGCGCTTCCGGCGGCTGCGTTTCCGGACGCCGTGAACTGGTCGAAATGTGCCGCCAAAAAGCGCGTCCGTATCTTTTTTCGAATACGATCCCGCCGGTCGTCGCTGCCGGTGCCAATCGCGTCCTCGATCTTATCAGCCAGTCGACCGAACGCCGCGACAAACTCGAACGCAATGCCGCGTTCTGGCGCAAGGGCCTCACTGAAGCCGGTTTCGTGATCAAGCCGGGTGAGACTCCAATCGTGCCGGTCATGCTCTTCAATGCCAAGCTTTCGCAAGACTTTGCCCGCGAGCTCTACCTGGAAGGCATCTACGCTGTGGGCTTCTTCTTCCCGGTGGTGCCGAAGGGCCAGGCGCGTATCCGCACCCAGCTTTCGGCGGCGCACGAACAGCACCATCTCGAAAAGGCCCTGGCCGCTTTCATCAAAGTCGGCGAGAAGTTCGAGATTCTGCATCTGACCAAGGATCAGATCATCGAGAAGTACGGGATGTAACCCCAATTGCCCCGGCCGGCGGTCGCGTCGGTCGGGGCTTCCTTCATTGACGCAATCGCCCCTCTGCCGATAACAGCCAGGGTCTTGTCCCCACAAATCCTGTTTACTTCCCCCCGCCTTTCCCATACCTTCTCCCCCCAAGAAGGAGTGCCTATGTATCAGCGCGTCAAATACGACTTCAGCCAGGAATTGGCCCACATAAAGGAATCAGGATTACTCAAAGAGGAGCGCGTTATCCGCTCGCCTCAAGAAGCCAACATCCGCGTCTCGCTCCCTCGCCAAGAGGAGAGCAGGGAGGTCCTGAATTTCTGCTCCAACAACTATCTCGGCCTGGCCAATCACTCGCGCATCATCGAAGCGGCTCATAAGGCTCTCGACGACTACGGCTTCGGCCTCTCGTCGGTTCGTTTCATCTGCGGCACTCAAGACCTTCACAAACAATTGGAACAGAAGATATCGGAATTCTATCAAACCGAAGATACGATTCTCTATTCATCCTGCTTTGACGCCAACGCCGGCCTCTTTGAGGCGCTTCTCGGAGCCGAAGACACCATCATCACCGACAGCCTGAATCACGCCAGCATCATCGACGGCATCCGGCTTTGCAAGGCCAAGCGCTACATCTACGAGCACTCCGACATGAACTCGCTCGAGCGTAACCTTGTCCGTGCCCGCGAGGGTATGGACCTCTGGGATCACCCCGGCCTCTCGCACGAGCCGCAACCCTCGCGCAACATCATCATCGCCACCGATAGCGTCTTCTCGATGGACGGCGATATCGCCCGCGTCAAGGACATCGTCGAACTGGCCCACAAGTACGATGCTCTCGTTATGGTCGATGAATGCCACGCCACCGGCTTCCTCGGCAAAACCGGCCGCGGCGCGTTGGAAATCAACGAGGTTCTCGGCGATGTCGAGATCATCACTTCCACACTCGGCAAGGCCATGGGCGGCGCATCCGGCGGCTTCACCACCGGCAAGAAAGAAATCATCGGCCTGCTCCGCCAGAAATCGCGACCCTACCTCTTTTCAAACACCGTAGCGCCGTCATTGGTGGCAGGGAGTATCGCCGCCTTCGACTTGCTCAGTGAAAGCAACGACCTGCGCCAGAAACTCATGGAAAACACGCAGTACTTCCGCAAGGAAATGACCTCTCGTGGCTTCGACATTAATCCCGGCGTCCATCCGATCACGCCAATCTTGCTGCGCAAGTTCGAAAACGATGCCCAGCTTTCGCAGCAAATGGCTCGCGATCTATTTGACGAGGGAATTTACGTCGTCGGTTTCTACTACCCGGTCGTCCCCAAAGGCGCCGCGCGCATCCGCGTGCAGATTTCCGCCGCGCACGATCGCGAGCACATCGACCGCGCCATCACCGCCTTTACCAAGGTCGGCAAGAAACACGGCGTCATCGCGTAGTCCCGAGGACAAACGCTCCCCCAAAAAAGTAGAAGCTCGGTCGTGAGACTCCGAGCTCCCGGTGCGAGTACCGAATTGTGAGGTTCGGCTGGTTGAACGTCGCCGCCGCATTCCTCGTCCTGGTGAGTCCTGCTGCGGTTGTTCACAGAGAGGATTGTTACGGAAATACGCGGCAGTCCAGCGGTCCAGTTCTGTCCTGCCTCGGACCTTCCCCTCTGACCATAATCTATCCCCGATGCCGATTTTTAGCAACCCCTGATTGCGTACTTGTCTCCGAATCGTCCCCGCAGAACTTTTTGATTTTACCGCAGGGACCGGGATTGGGAATCGATGCCCACTGACTCCCCGGTAGGGTAGACATTCCTGTCTGCCACCATGATCGCGCATCGTACACAAATTGTGATTCCACCTCCCGCTGTCATTGCGAGGAGCGAACGATCACTTCGCACAAACTCCGCACTCACCCGCGACGAAGCAATCTCATTTTATTGTGTACCAATTATGTAGCTCCGACTTCAGTCGGATGTCCCGCGTTGCGTCAGGTCCTCCGATTTCGCGCGTCACACTCAATCTTGACTCGACCTTCGATCGCGAAATCGGGCGCCCTGACGACTTACGTGTTGTCAGCTCGTAGGTCAATTCCCGTTTCGTTTCAAGTCGCCGCCGCTACATCGACGGACACTGAAATCAACCACGATTCCCGGTGACACCACGAAGGGAATTGACATCGAAACTCTCGTCGCATCCAGCTGCGCTTAGTTAACACATTCCCCTCTATCAAGAGGGGTGGCTCGCGCTCGCCGTCTCAGTACCACAACTCGACACCGACTGCGACTCTTCTCACTTCCGCTCCTGTCCCCCACCCCGCGAGCGCGAGACGGGGTGTGTCGTCGCCAATCAACCACCAGCCTGTGTGCCGCAGTTTTCACCTGCCCGACCTCGTCATTGCGAAGAGCGACCGTTACCTTCAGAATCCGGATTGCTGCCATTGGCGAACAACGCCTCTTGTCGCATCCAGCTGCGCTCAGTTAACACATTCCCCTCTATCAAGAGGGGTGGCTCGCGCTCGCCAATTGGGTCGACAACTCGTGGCCAGAACTGACTTAACTGATGTCCGCTCCTGTCTCCCACCCCGCGAGCGCGAGACGGGGTGTGTCGTCGCTAATCAACCACCAGTCTGTGCTGCCGCAGTTTTCACCCGCCCGACCTCGTCATTGTCGGTGGCAAACGCAATCCCCCAATCGCCCGCGTCCTAACTACTCGTCCCCTTCATTAAATCTCGAATCAACAATATCAACACGATCAAACTAAACACCGCCATCGTTCCGAAAATATACTCCGATCCGGCGCGTACCTCGCTGTGTGCGGCAATCCGCTTGAACGTCATGTAACTGAGCAACACTGTATTGAGCGCCACCCAGCCGATGCAGAATTTCATCAGTGTCGGGCTGCCGCCGGCGAAGTACCCCAACACCATCGTCGCCACCGCGATCCCGCCATTGATAAACAATGCCGTCGGCGAACCGGTGCGAACGTAGCCCACGATACCCATCGCCAGCATGTACACCCCCAGCGCAATGATCCAATAATGAAGCTTCACGAACTCTCTCCCTCCAGGAATAAGATCCAGTCAGTTCATGATACGCGCACCCGGCGCCCCTCCATTGGCAGAAGATTACTGCTATGCCTTGAATCGAAACCAGCGACGGATACGCTCTGGGGGACAGATCACAATCGCGATCAGCGATATCGCCGCCAGCAGAATCGTCGGCGCGTAAACGAACAGAGGATCAACGTCGGGATAGATCAATCGCTCAATCCACTGAATGAGAAACGAAGGCGGCTGCGTCGTCGCGACACCCGCGCGCAAGCGCGCTTCCCAGATGGTGAGCGGGCAGGGGACGTCGATGACGATCAAAACCGCGACATAGACGATGCCGCCTGCGTGAAGCACTCGCAGCGCCGTCCAGTTACGCACACGCAGGGACTTCAGCGCGATCATCTGCACGGCAAATCCGCCGATCATGAACGCCACCCAGAGAAAGTGGGCTGCCATGATCGCGTCGGCCCAAATCCGATTCATGAAGACTGAAGCTATGACATGACAACGCGGCGGACAAGCCCTGTCCGCCGCGTTGTCAATCGTCGCTTCGACGTCGCCCCGGTCAGTGAGTTAGTGCGAAACCTCAGGCCACGCTTTGAACGACTCAAACTCCACCGCCGGCATCATCGTCGGAAAATCGTCGCACGGCGCCGGGCCGCTTAAGAACATGTAATTCACGAGATGCACCGCATCGCCGATATTGATCCGCCCGTCGCAATTCATGTCGCCGGACACCAGCGGATCGGGCGCCGGTCCTTGCGCGAAGATGAAGTTGATCAGGTAGACGACGTCGGAAATGTTCAACTGCCCCGACCCATCAGCATCCCCCAGCGCCATCGTCCGGAACGTAAAGACTTCCTCCGACCACCGCTCGCCTCCGTATGTGCTGATCGCCAATACTTTCCACCAGTACCGCGTCCCCCATTCGAGAGGGTAGCCCAGTGAGGCTTGCGGGACAATCAGGCTATCTACAACTTGGGTGAACGCGAATTGCGAATCTGCAGCAACGACGAGTTTGTACAGCAGCTCACCTTCGCTTGGCGGCAAACTGGATTCCGTCCAGTTGAACACCGGCGTCAGCCCGGCGATTGGCTCTGTTAATTGATTGGCTGGTTCGATCAGGGCGAAGTTATTCGGCAAAACCAGGACGTACGGAAAAGCTCCCATGTCATTTCTCGAACCGTCCGGGTCATTGAACTGCGGATCGGGGTCTCCGGCATCGATGCAGGGGGAGTCTCCCTTGAGGCGGAAGTCGCCTGCGGCTTCGACTCGAAACTTCGGATCTTGCGAGATGTCGTCTGCCCCCGGATTCGCAAAACCTCCGTAGTTAGGACTATTCTGCCAGACATTATTGTAGTTGTTTGCAGCGAAAAGGCCCCACAATCCATACTCGATCGAATTTGTCACGATGTTGTTCACTGCAGTTGCATCGACGCTGCTGGAAATCACACCGCGCTCGTTAGCATGGATTGTGTTGTTCTCGATCCGGACAGTGCCATGGGAGACTGCAACCACAGGGCCACCTTGATTGGCGACAAATAAGTTGTTTCGGATCACCGCTGAGCCTTGCTCGACCTGTATCAGCGATGCACTGGAGTAGTTGCCGACAAAGATCATGTTCTTGATCGTAGGGCTTGCGTCTAGCTCAATCCGGATCGCATTATACAAATCTGCAGAACTCACCGAAAATCCGCTTAACTCAGTGTTCTCGGGCTGGCCCGCCGTAATCGTCGCTATCATTGTCAACTCCGGTTGCAGAAATGTCACTTCCGGCCCGTCGCTCGAAGTTACAACGATGGCTTTTCCGCCGTAATTGAAACGCCCTCGGTAAGTTCCGGGCGCCACCATAACCGTGTCGCCGTTTCGGGCGGCGCTGATCGCGCCGCTTATCTTTGAATAGCCGAGGGGAACGTGATGTGAGATACCGCTTCGTGCGATGAAGGATGCTGTCATCGACCAGTCTGAACTCTCGAAACCGTCATCAGACTGCGCCCGCCACCAATATCTCCCGCCGGCCTCAATGTTCTGCAGCAAAGGCGAGAAAAACGTGCCCGCGTACCCCAGCGGACCGGAACTTATGGATTCGATCAACTCCTCCAAGAGCGAATCAGAATACACTTCAAACCGAACATGAATGGGGCCAAAATCGTTGTCCGTCACAGGCCCAATGGCGAGCTTCGTGTCGAGAGTTGGTGTGATTTCCCCGGCAATGGGGCTTAGCAAGGTTGGCACCGACGGTTGGAAATTCGCTCGAAATGTGAATTCATTCCAGGGTCCCCACGTACTCTCGTTCTTAACGCGAATCCGCGCGAAGTACACAGTACCGTCGATGAGTTCGGCGCCGCCGTATACGATGTTTTCATCACCGGACTCGATTGCCCCCGGTAACCACATTTCCGCCGTCAGCCAGTCGTTGTCCGAACCAACCTCCAGCTCGAACTCGGTCTGTACGGAAGTACCATTATCGATATACGTCCACGCGATTGTCGGACTCGATCCCGCGACGTGAAATCGGTCCGCTGGCCCGACGCGAATGTTGGTCGTTCCGGGGGTTATCGATTGGTACGGCAAATAGCCAATGTCGTTGCGCGAGCCATCCGGATCGTTGAAGTTCGAGTCAGGAGTCCCTGCATCAATAACTGGCGAATCCGCGCTGAGTCGAAAATCTCCAGACTCGGCATCAACGAAAAGGGGGTCGACGGAAATCTCGTTTGTCGCCGGACTGGATTCTGCGTAGTCCTGGAAGTTGCCGAAAACGTTGTTGTAGTCGTGAAGCTTGTATGCTCCAAAGATGCCGGACTCGCGTGAATTTGTGATGATATTGTTCAGTGCAACCGTCTCGCCGGTCCACGACTGAATTCCGCCGCTATTCCCCACAAACGTGTTGTTTATGATTTCGCTCTGTGCCGGATTCTGAGTGCGGATACAACGGCGCTGGTTATTAATGAAGAGGTTTCGCGATATCAGCGGAGCGCCAGACTTGACGAACACCACTACAGCACCGAGATTCTCGAACACGTTGTCGTGAATAAGCGGGTCCGAGGAGCCGTGTACCTCAATGCAAATATCCGAAGTGTCTGTCCTGAGCGTGAAGCCTGAGAACTCAGCTTCCCGCGTTACGCCATTGTAGAAGGTCACTTGCGGCAGAAAGTCAGAATCGTCCAGCGGCTTGCGAAGATGAGTTGCTGTCGCTCCGCGTGTCGACAATACCTTAATGTCCTTGCCTCCAAACACCAGTGATTCAAAGTACACTCCAGGCGCAACTAGCACGCTGTCGCCATCCTCGCCTGCATCCATCGCCCCTTGAATGGTGATGTAATCCTCAGGCACTCGCAGAGTTTGAGGGCTCGTCGTGAAGAAGAATGAAGCGGGCGACCACGGCCCCGGTTCGTAACTATCATTTGAGCGACAGCGCCACCAATAAAATCGAGCCGGTTCAAGAGTCTCGACGAGTTGAGACTTCGTCGTCATCAGTGAAACGGGGATACCAGATCTCTGGGCAACGATCTGTGTAAGGCTGGCGTCTCCGTAGACTTCGAATTCAACAGTCAGGGAATCCCCATCTGGGTCTGAGCCATTTTGCGCCAACAGAACTGTCCCTGTCGGCGAACTCTGTGCAGCCATCACCGGAGAAATCGGACTCGGTGCCGATGGCGACTGGTTCATCCGAAATGTCACTTCGTTCCAGCCGCCCCACGCCAATTCGTTTCTGACCCGAATACGCAGGGAGTATATCGAGCCTTCAACCAGCGGCCCACCCATGTAAAGCACACTTTCTTCAGTCGACTCCACGACACCAGTAGCCCAAAGTTCGGCCGCAGTCCAGTCTGGGTCTGTCCCAACTTCGACCTCATATGCCGACTGTTCGCTGACCGGGTCGTCAAGGTATTGCCAGGCGATTAACGGCTGGCTCTCAGGCACCCGTTGATTGGTCGCGCTACCGACTCGCACGTAGCCGGCAGCCGGGAAAGTAAGTAGTTTGGGAAAACAACCCATGTCAGCCCGGCTACCATCTGGATCGTTGTAAGCAATCTCGGGATCGCCGGCGTTGATGCACGGCGACATCTCTTGAAGGTGATAATCATCAAAGAGCGGATCGACGAACAGCGGATCGACTGACAGAGAATTCTGGGCTGGCGTCGCGCTTGAGTAGTCGGGACTATTGTTCCATACATTGTTGTAGCTCAAGTCTTGGTAGGAACCGAAGACACCATATTGCCCCGAGTTTGTCACGATATTGTTCTTTGCGATTGTCTGGTTGGAAAACGAGTAGAACCCCCGGCTGTTGTCGTAAAATGTATTGTTGAGAATGACAACGGAACCGTCATTCACTCCCACGCAGGCACTCCCCACGACATTGTTGTGAAATAGGTTTGAGCGAATCAGTACGGTTGACTGACTGCAATAGACAATTGTCGTCAGCCCCTGATTCGCCGCGAAGGAGTTGTTCGCAATCACCACATTTGAATTGCCGGTGATCTCCAGGATTGCGAGACTTGAACTTGGGTTGACAACGTCCCGAACGGCAAAGCCAGTGAACTCAGTTCCTGCCGGCTCTCCTTCATTTATCGAGATTGACCCCGTCAGGGTAGTGAACTCCGCCCCACCCGACGAGCGCAACCTGATCGCTTTCCCCTTATAGTCAATATTCTCCACATACACCCCCGGCCCTACCAGCACCGTATCGCCGCTGGAAGCCGCATCGATTCCCGCTTGAATCGTCGTGTACTGATCCGGAACATGCAAGACATTGGCTTGCGCTAACGAACCGAGACCAATCACAACTATAGCCAGGAAGGTACGAAACATCGGAAACCACCTTTCAAATATGCAGTATCAAGAGATCATGAGGAGAAGATACAAACATTTGCCCTTTTGTCAATATTCGCCCGCCTTATCGTCGCGATTTCATTGGCGATTTCTCAACATCGCTCTCCTCGATTTGCGCCAAACGCTGATCAGGCAACCGCTTAAATCGACCCGTCCGGCGTCGGCTCGGTATTGTAATAGCTCAAGCTGACCTTGCTGTTGTCGAGATTGCCCACAATCGTGAAATTGACCGCCGCTGTTCCCGCCAGCGCGTTCGCCTGGTACGATCCATAATCCGTAATCCCCAGACTTTCGCGAACACTCTGGCTCAGACTGACTCCCTCCAATCTCACACCCACCGAATCGGGCAGGATCAGATCATAGTCCGAGCTGCGACCCGACAGCTTAACTGTCACCTGTGGTGCAGCAGTCCCCAATTTCACCAGAAGATCAGAATGATCGGCGGACACATCGAGCGTCGAGATTTTCAAGTCCTGCGCAAACATCCGCAGGTCGGTGTCGTCGAGATCGAACGTATACGTCAAGTCGACATCCGGATGCGCATAGCACTTCCAATAGTTGTCATTGCCGATGAAATTCGAGCGCTTGAAGATGCTCTTCGAGCGAATCCCCAATTCGACTTCGCACCGCCCGCTTTCACAATTGCTGCGCATGGCAATCCGGTTTGACGGACCCTGCGAATTGACCCGCACCAATTTAGAATCGTCGGAATTTACATACAGACGGCCGTTGCCAAAGTTCAACTTCACGCTGGCGCTTTGCTCGCCCGAGTAATTCAGTGCGGCCTGCGAACGGTCAAGGCTGTCGCTGCCATAGGTCGAGCTTGTAAACCCGCCGTTTTCGTCAATTGCCCAGACAAAACTGCCAATAATCAACAGCGATGACAGGTACCCGAGCATCTCCATCTTCGTCTTCTTCACGATCATTTCCAGTCCGATGGCGATCAGAATCACCGGCCAGAGGAAAAGCAAATCGACCCACACCCACCAACTCAGGTAGCCCAGATTGATCGCCAGAAACGTCCCGCCGATCAGGATCAGCAGGATTCCCCACCTAACTCTCGACGGACTCATGCACACCTCCGTTCGCTTCCTGGGCTCTCCGAAACGCGCTGAACATGATCGCGGCGCCGATCAAAATCAGCAGCGACGGCCACACCAGCGACCAGCGGAACCACCAGAACATCCGATCCAGCAGGAAGATCACTCCCAGCCCGATCAGGAACAGGCCGGGCAAGTACTTGCGCAGCGGCGATGGCTCGCGCGGCGGCTCGTTTTCGACCACGATCGTCTCTGCCTTGCTCTTCGGCATCGCGATCCACGCCACAACATACGCGATCAGGCCGATCCCGTGCGCAAACGCCAGAATCACTGCGGCGATGCGAATGATCACCGGATCGATGTCGAAGTACTCGCCGATCCCGCCGCAGACGCCGGCGATTACCTTGCTCTGGCTTGAGCGATAAAGTCGTTTAGTCATCCGGTACCTCCTTGCTGGAAAACCCGGTAATAAGACTGATCGCGGG
Organism: uncultured Ignavibacteria bacterium; assembly: GCA_964576925.1. GTDB lineage: Bacteria > Zixibacteria > MSB-5A5 > CAIYYT01 > CAIYYT01 > JADJGC01. The sequence goes on from CAZNWJ010000001.1 coordinate 848,857, forward strand.
CAGGGAATGTTTCAGGTTCTTTGCCGCTTACTGTTTCAATCTGAATACCGATATATAAAGAGAGTATGGAGCAGACCCACAACGACAATTATACCGCCCCGCGCGAGCCTAATCCCGAGTCGCTGATTCCGGGCTCCAGTCACGCTCATCGTCGCCACCGCTGGTTCTTCTCGCTGGCGATTCTCGCGCTCGTCGTCACTTTCGTCGGCTACGGGCTCTACCGTTACCAGATCAAACCGGCGATTACTATGCAATTGCCGGGGCACGAATCTCAGCCCATCGATACCCCGCCGCTGGAACTGACCAGCTTCCAGATCCGTCTCGACGGTCAGGATGTTGTCCCCTCGGCGCTCGCCATTAAGGGTGACTCACTCTACGTCGCCTTTGCCGGACTCGCCGCCCTTCAGGTCTACGGTTCCGACTTGCGACTCCTGAAAACCATCCGCCTCGATCGCCCGCGCCCGGTGGTTCCCAGTGCGATCGCCGTGACCGACTCGCTGCTCATCGTCGCCGACAGCAGCGCACACCAGGTACTGCTTTATGATCGGGAAGGCGACTTCTTGACCTTCATCGAATGGTATCCCGGCAAGTACCAAAGGCTGTCACCGGCGGCGCTCTCCAGCGATGGCCGGACTCTCGCTGTGCTCGATGATTCGCTCAGCCAGGTCGCGATGATCTCACTTGTCGACGAGCAGCCGTTCTTCACCTGGCTGGAACTTCTCGCCGTTGTTCCGGGCGACTCTCTGCAAGGCCTGATTGAACCTCGCTTCGCCCTGATCGCCCCCGATCAGAACCTCTGGGTGGGAGAAGTCGACCGCATTCGCATCTTCACTCCGGAAGGCGATTTCCTCCGCGAAGCCGAGACGCCGCCCAGGACACGTATTGTTCGCCCCATCGATGCAGCGATTGCAGGCAACCCGGCCGATTCGTCGTTGACCCGCATCCACGTGCTCGACCGCGTCGCCGGCAAGGTCTTCGCCTACGACACCGCCGGCAACCTGCACCTCGTCTATCCGCGCGATCGCGCCTTGCAACGCCCCTCCGCCATCGCCGTCGACGCCGCCCGTCGCGTCATCTATATCACCGAAAACGAGACCGCTTCTATCACCGCCTTCGGCTACTAACGCCGCTCATCTTTCGATCTCTATTCGATCTCCATTGGACTTGCGATTTACAATTTGATAGCTTGTTGCTGTCTTGTACCCCACCGGAACGGTGGGATCTCAATGGCTTGCTTCGAGGATGGTGACTTGCAGCCAAGTAGGTCGAAACCCCTAATGGGAGATTCGTGGGCTTGTCCGAACCGTTTGCGGGGTTTCGACAGACTTTCTTTGAACCGTAGATTGACTTTCTGCGTTTTCCGAGGCATTGTTCTTCTCATGACGAATATCCGTCGTTACTATCGCGCTGGTCAGATGTATTTTCTCACGCATGTGACTGACCACCGCAAGCCCTTACTCATTGAGCACATCGATCTTTTCCTACGCGCCTACAAGTCGGTCATCGATTCCTGCGGCACAGTCACTATCGCCTGGGTCGTTCTACCGGATCATTTTCACGTCGTTCTCGATCCGCAGGCCAATGATTTATCAGGAATGATGAAGCGCTTCACGCTGAGATTTTCGGGGCTCTATCGTTCAAGGTTGCGGCAGGTCAGCGGGCGAGTGTGGCAACATCGCTTCTGGGATCATGTCATACGCGATCAAGAGGACTTGAATCGTCATATTGACTATATACATTATAATCCGGTCAAGCATGGACTGGTGAGCGATCCTTTTCTATATACGGAGTCGTCGCTGAACCATTTCTATCGCGCAGGTTATTATCAACGCGATTGGGGTTGCCACGAGTTGGCGAGTCTTGCGTTGGAAGCCGGTGAATAAGCCAGATGTCGAAACCCCTCAGACAATTCGGAACGAACAGCGATCCTGCCTTTGGGGGTCTCGACCTACAGGGCTACCACGTTTACGCCAGGACCGGCACGCTATGGTAGTGTCATCCTTTCGCCTGTCCCTATTGGTCCTTGGTGTCGTGTTTTCTGTATTCAGAAGCTATTTCGCTCGGCTCGCAACGTATTGGGATGCGTATTTCCGTAGAGCGGGATTAGATTTTGAAACTTATAAGCGGTGGTTACTCGTTGGGGGACTCGCAGGGATCATTTTTGGGGTCTTCAGTCTCCTGATGTTGCCATTAGATGGGCTTCAGACTCCTACCCCCGCGCAGAAAGGCCAGAGTCTTGGATTGTTGATTGTCCAAGGGGCAGTCATATTGCTTATCCGACGTAGCGCCGTCCGCGAAGCACTATCTTCGAAAGATCGAATCCTGTTCAAGGTCGGTACCAGGGTTGTCTATGAAGTCATCGCCATTCTATCTGCGCTCATTTTCATTGTCTTGGCCCTATTAGGGATTTTCGGGGTTGTATGCATCGTATGAAGCCCGCTTGAGCATGAATGTCAACTTGTACCCCACCGGCACGATGGGACAAAAATAGCCTGCTGCGAGGATGGTGACTAGCAGTGTACCGGGAGGTGTGTCAGCAATTGCGCATCGGCACAGCCACCGCAAACATGTTCTTGGCGATTGATGTCGCAGCAAGCTACAAAACTTCCCACCCTGCGGGCACTGTTGAAAAAAGTTCTCCAGACCTCGATCTAACAACACAACCCCCTTGCCCCCTTTGCTAAGGGGGAATAACGAACTCTCAGAAAGCCATTCGCGCGCCACGGATTCTCCCCTAATAAGGGGAGCGGTTTCAGTCTCCGACGAAGGAGGAGACGGAAACCGAGGGGTGTTATTCCGTTGGCATCGCAATTTTTCAACAGACCCTGCGGGCGGCTACAGAGTCATCTATCTCATTGAAAACGAAACCGCGTCGATTACCGCTATCAGAGACTTACGCCGCTCATCTTTCGATCTCCATTGGACTTAAGCTGTACAATTTGATAGCTTGTAGGAAACGAATCGCCGATTCGTTGCTTCCTTGAATTTCACTGGAGGATAGATGATAAAATCGAAATCGCTCGTTGCCGTCGCACTGATTCTACTCTGCGGCGGTATCGCCGTCGCGCAATCTGCCGCGCCCTCGCCGCTGCTTTCGGCGATGAAGACGGAACTCGACCGCTCGGTCGCCGCCTACGCGCACGCCGACACGATCCCCATGTACTTTCTGGCTTATCACGCCACCGACACCGAACAGCGTTCGCTGGCTGCCTCCTATGGCGCCATCACCAAGAACGACGGTTACCATCGGCGCATTCTCGATGTCGACCTGCGCGTCGGTGACTACGCGCTCGACAACACCCGCGAAATCCGCGGCGGTTTTGGCTTCGGCTTTAACTTCACGCAATCGCCCGAGCTCCCGCTCGAAAACGACGAAAAGGCGATTCGCACCGTGATTTGGAACGTGACCGACGCCAAGTACAAGGCCGCCATCGAGCAGTACACCAAGGTCGTGACCAACATGCAGGTGATGGTCGAGCAGGAGGATACCTCCGCCGACTTCTCGCGCGAACAGCCGCAAAACTTCATCGGCGCTACCGTTGCAGAATCGCTTGATCCCGCCGCCTGGGAAAGCCGTTTACGCCAACTCAGCAGCATCTTCAAGGAATTCTCCTTCGTCGAGGAATCGAGCGTCGAAATCAGCCTCACCAACGACAATCGCTTCTTCGTCTCCAGCGAAGGCGCCATGATCCAGACCGGCCAATCCTACGCCCGGCTGTTTGTCCGCTGCGAAGGCACCGCCTCTGACGGCATGCGCATCAGCCGCTACGAAAGCTTTGATTCCGACTCGCCCAATGGTTTGCCGGATGATGCCACCATCACGGCCACAATCCACCGCGTGATCGGCGAACTGGAAGCGCTCCTCAATGCGCCGCTTGCCGAGCCGTACATCGGCCCGGCGATCCTCGTCAATCGCGCGACCGGCGTCTACTTCCACGAGATTTTCGGCCACCGCATCGAAGGCCACCGCCAGAAATCGGAATTCGAGGGCCAGACCTTCGCCAAGAAAGTCGGCGAGAAGATTCTCCCCGATTTCATCGATGTTTACGACGATCCCACTACGCGCGAATTTAACGGCAAGTTCCTGCGCGGCTTCTATCGCTACGACGATGAAGGTGTCAAGACCACGCGGGTTCCTGTAGTCGAGAAGGGCGTGCTCAAGAACTTCCTGATGTCACGCTCGCCGGTCAACGGCTTTCCCAATTCCAACGCCCATGGCCGCAAACAGGCGGGCATGGACGCCGTCGCCCGTCAGGGAAATCTGATGATCGAATCATCGAAGGAAGTGCCGTTCGACCAACTCGTGCAGATGCTCAAGGACGAATGCCGCAAACAGGGCAAACCCTACGGCCTGATCTTTAACGACATCTCCGGAGGGTTCACGACGACATCGCGCTTCGGTCCGCAATCCTTCAAGGTCATCCCGCTCTTGGTTTACAAGTGCTATACCGACGATCGCCCGCTCGAACCGATCCGCGGCGTCGATATCGTCGGAACACCGCTCTCAAGTTTCGCCCGCATCATCGCGACCGGCGACGACTACGGCATCTTCAACGGCACCTGCGGCGCCGAGTCAGGTTGGGTACCGGTGTCTGCAACCGCGCCGAGCATTCTCGTCTCGGAACTCGAAGTCGAAAAGAAATTCAAGGAACAGGAAAAACCGCCGCTCTTGCCGCCGCCCTACAAACCGATCAAGACCAGCGACGCCGGCCAGGGAGGTAACTAACATGATACCGCGTAAATCAATACTCTTGGTGCTATTGGCAGCCTGTCTCGCAGGGTTCTCTCCACTGACGCTGTTTGCGGATTCCACCGGCGATCTGCTTTTCAAAGTGATGGAAGACGAAGCCCAGCGCAATAAGTCGCAATTAGTGATGGAGAATCTCGAACGCCCTTACTTTATCAGCTACACCATCGACGACTATCAACAACTTGAGATTTCCGCCAGCCTCGGTACGCTCGTCGAATCGCATCTCGAGCGCGGCCGTTATCTGACCACCGACCTGCGTGTCGGCAGCTTCCAACTCGACAACTCAAACTTCGCCGGAGGATTTGCCGGTTTCGGCGCCGACTTCACCCTGCTTCCGGTCGATGACGACTACGATGCCGTTCGCAACAAGGTCTACCTCGCAACCGACCGCGTCTACAAAAGCGCCCTCGAGACTCTCTCGAAAAAACGCGCCTACCTGCAGACGCGCATCATGCCCGATCGGCCCGATGACTTGATCAAGCTCCCGCCCAACAAGTTCCTCGATAAGCCGGAGCCTTTCGATATCGATCAGAAGTTCTTTGAAGAGCTCGCACGTCCGATGTCGGAGGTGTTTCGCGGCTTCCCCGCAATCACCACCTCCGAACTCAAAGTCACGGCCTCGGTCGTCAACCAGTACTTGCTCAATACCGAGGGCACCCGTAGCCTGCGTGGCGATCGCATCTACGGCTTTGATCTGACAATGTCCGGGCGCTCCTCCGACGGCGAGACTGTGAGTAACAACGACCGCATCATTATCAATGATCTCAAGAACCTGCCGGCACGCGACCAATTGCTCACCTGGGCGCGCACCAACGCCGAGAAGATGAATCGCCTGATTGCCGCCGATACCCTCGAAGACTACATCGGTCCCGTGATCTTCACCGACGCGGCAGCCGGCGAACTTTTCCGTCAATTGTTCTCTCGCCACGTATCGAACATGCCATCACCGCTCTCGGCCAATGACCGTATGGGCGGTGGTGACGAGTCCGAATTCGCCAACAAACTCAATCGCCGCGTCTTGCCGCCGACCATGAGCGTCTACAATGACCCGACGCTCGCCAAGATCGGTGACACGCCGCTGATCGGTTTCTACGAAGTCGACGATGCCGGCGGCGTCCCTAAACGCACGACTCTGGTTGAAAACGGCAAGCTCGTAAACTTCCTTATTGGGATCGCCCCGACCAAGAAGCTCAAGGAGCCCACCGGTTCCGCCCGCGGTGCGGTCAGCAAGGATGTTACCGCCAAGCCGGCTAACCTGATCTTTGAGTCCACCGACAAACTCAGCTTTGACAAGCTCAAAGCCGCCATGATTTCGATGTGCAAGGATATCGACTTGCCTTATGGACTCATCATCCGTCGCTTGCGCGATCTCTCAGCGCCTGCCGCCGGAATGCAGATGTTCGGAATGCCGGGCGGCGGCGACGAAGGCCTTACGCTTCCCTATGAAGTCTATCGCCTCTATCCCGATGGCCGCGAAGAACCCGTGCGCGGACTGCAGTTCAGCAGTGTCAACGCGCGCATCCTGCGTGATATCGTCCAGACCGACAACAGCCGCCACGTCTACAGCTACCTGATCGGTAACGACTACGAGATGCCGGCCACAATTGTCGCGCCCTCAGTTCTGATCGAGGAAATGGAACTGAAAAAATCGGACACCAAGGTCACCAAGCCGCCGCTGTTGCCGTCGCCCTTGGCAACCAACTGATTAGGCCCCGCGATAACTTACTGGTGGACGATCCCGGATTTGGGGGGTCGTCCACCGGTCTTTTTGGTCACACTCGATTCGCGTTCTCTGGCTATGCGCGTGATCTGGCGCAGCATTCCGTTGAAGACCACCACATGTATAGGGTAAGAGGCGTACCAGTAGAGCAGTCCGAACAGACCCGCCGGATCGAATATCGCCGTTTGGCGGATCTCTGACCCGCTTGCCGTCGGGTTGATTTCAAACTGCAGCCAGGCCCGACCCGGGACCTTCATCTCAGCAGTCAAACGAAGCAGCCGGTTCGGTTCGACGGCTTCCACACGCCAGAAATCCAGCGTGTCACCGACAGCAGGCACTTCGGGATCTCTTCGCCCGCGGCGCATGCCGGGGCCACCGAAAAGCAAATCGAGAAATCCACGCAGCCGCCAAAGCCAATTGGCGTAGTACCATCCACGATCGCCGCCGATCCGCATGATCGGCGCTGCCGCCTGGAGCGGGAGGCAGTCGACTTGCGCGGCCAACGAATAGACAAGGCGATTGCCGTAACGCATCCCGCCGTAGCTGTGTTCATGCGGTGTCGCAGAAAGTGCATCTGACCACCGCGTGGCCGCAAACTCTGAGTCCTCATTGGACAAAGCCCTGCGAATCGCCTCGGCATACCCGCGCGGACTTATCGTAAAAACCTGTCGGGCCCTCTGGTCACGCACGATTGTGGTATTGCGCATGCTGTCAATAAGCTTGCGACCGATGCTGGCGTAGAGCGGGGTAACCAGTCCCAGCCACAAGCTCGAGAGCCACGGACTGAGCACGGGTACCGGCAATATCCATCGCTTGAGACCGCGTTGCCGGGCATACTCGCGCATCAGTTCCCCATAGGAAACCAGGTCAGCCCCGCCGATCTCGAATATCCCGCTCGTCTCGGGCGGCAGGAAGATAGCGTCTACGAGATAGTCGATGACGTCTTCGATCGCAATCGGCTGCGCCAGCGTCCGTGTCCACCGCGGTGTTACCATCACGGGCAGCTTGCTGACCAGCGCCCGGATCATTTCAAACGAGAGGCTCCCGGAACCAATGATGATCGAAGCCCGCAATTCAATCGTCGAGACTCCGGAATCGCGCAATATATGCCCGACCTCTTGACGTGAGGCCAAATGGGGAGACAAATCGCTGCCGCTGCCGAGTCCACCAAGGTAGACAATCCGCTTGACGCCTGCCTTGCGCGCAGCGTTTGCAAAGCTCGAAGCCCCTCTGCGCTCCAATTCAAAGAATCTCTCTCCTGCCGCCAGTGAATGAACGAGATAGTAAGCCGTATCGACGCCGACGAGTGCTTGTTCGAGCGAGGCAATGTCTGAGACGTCGCCTGCCACGATCTCCGTGCGCTTCGAAAATCGTCCCCGCAAGTTTTCCGGCCGGCGCGCCAGACAACGTATCTGGATTTCTTCACCGGAGAGATCCGTTTGCGTGCGCCTTTCGAGCGCTTGGACCAACCTCCCGCCGATATATCCGCTCGCGCCGGTAATCAGGATCCGCCGCATAGACTAAAACTCCACACTGATCCCGATCGACGGCAGTAGCCCGATCGACTCGTCATCTTCAACCTTCTGCTCGCGCTCATTCCATCTGGGCGGCGCATTGTAAGGGTTGTTGTACACATTCTGAATATCGAGGTAGGTGATCATCGACCAGTTTCGGAAGTTCCAGCGCCGGTCGACCCGCAGGTCGAGACTGTGATTCGATTTGAGTCGTCCCGTGTTGTAGTACGCCGGCGATTGCGAGCCGTCGGTATTGTACGGCGTGTACGGCGTGCCGCTCGCAAAACGAAACTTCCCCGAAATCTCCCACGCCCGGTTGAAAATGTACCCGCCGCCGATGTTGCCGATCCACTTCTGGTCGTACAAACCCGGCCGCCGAACGCCGTCGCGGCCGCTGAACAAAGACTCATTATAACTTAGCGATAGCGTGCCGTAGCATGGTATTACCGACAGCTTCTTCTGCGCGGAGATCTCGATGCCCCGCGCGCGCCCCGATCCGACGCTGCTGAGCGCTTCAAGTCCAAAGGAGGCAAACCCGTCATCCTTGCCGCCGAATCCACCGCCGGTGTTCGACATCACCAGGAATGGCTGCGTGCTGCTGGCCGGGTAGTCGAAGTAGTTCTTTAGATAGAACTCCAGCCGCACGCGCGTGTCATCGCGCACCATGTGCTCGATACTCGCAATGTAGTGGTTCGCGCCGGCCTGCTTAAGCCCGCGATTCTCCGCGATGGTCGCCAGCCAAATGTAAGACGGCGATTGGTAGTAACGTCCGACCGCCGCCGATAGCGTCGTGCGGGACGAAACATCATAGGCGAGACTGCCGCGCGGAGAGAACGCGAACCCGTCGTCGATCAAGCTGAATTCATCAACGCGTGCGCCAATGGCAGCATTGGCCCGGCCAAACCCCTGCGACCATTGCAAGTACGCGGAGGCCTTGTACCCCGTCGTATCGAATTGACTGTCAGCCTCGAGTTGTTGTCCAAAGCTGCTGGTGAAGCGCGGAACAAGTATGTCCGCCCGAAAATCAATCAGCTTGCCCTGCACGCCGGCCTGGAGTTTCGTGCGCGTCGCCAACTGCCAGGTGAGGTCGCTGCGCAGCGACGTCTCCCGTTCGGTTGAACGGTTGGTGAAGATGGGATTTAACAGTGAGTCATTCTGTCGCATGTCATACTCGACGAACACCTGCCCAATCGTGACGTCGACAAACCCCGGGCCAAACAGATGCTGCCATGTCGCTGAGCCGATCGCCTGGTTCTGCTCATTCGCCAGAACCCGGGAGTTGTCGAAGCGATCATCCTGGTCGTCATTGGTTTGCCGGACATTGTCGAGGGCGCCAAGCGCAAACACGCTTAGCGAGTTGGATCGATCAAAACGGTAGTCCGCTTTCGCGAGAAAATCCCAGTACTCCGGAACAAACGAGAATCCAGCCGCCTGAAAAATCAAATCGAGATAACTGCGCCGTCCCGAGAAAATGAAACTCCCCCGCTCTCCCAGCGGCCCTTCGAGATTCAAACCAAATTGACTGGCAGATACTGTACCCTTCCCCCCGACCCGGTCGCTGCGCCCTGAACGTAACTCGAGCGCCAAAATGCTCGAAAGACGGTCGCCATAGCGGACGGAAAAACCCCCGGTCGAAAAACTTGTACCGTCGACGAAATCAAGATTGACCAGCGACAAGGGACCGCCGGAAGCCCCTTGGGTTCCGAAATGATTGATATTCGGCACCTCAAGATTCTCGACGAGATAGAGGTTCTCTGATGGCGCCCCGCCGCGCACCACGAGATCGTTGCGGCCCGGTTCGGCTTGCGCAACCCCGGGCAGTATCGAGACAGCTCGAACGACATCTTCAAATCCCCCCGGCAGTCGCCGGATCTCTTCAAACGACTGCTTCTGCGTACTCACGGCAGACTCCGTCGAACGCGGAAAATACTCCGGACGGACAATAACCGCCTCAGACTCGACAACTACCGGAGTCAGCGCGACTTCTACCACGGTCGGCTTGCCGGTGCTGACGACAACGTCAGTTCTCATCTGCGTCTGGTAACCGATCGCCGAGACACGAAGTCCGTACTCCCCGGGCGTCAGCTCGCCAATCACAAACGCGCCGCGCACATCCGCGGCGGCTCCGCGCGTTGTGCCGTCGATCTGCACCGAGGCCCCCGGAAGGGGCGCGCGCGTAGTCGCGTCAATCACCGTCCCTCTGACCGCGCCGCGGCCGATGTTTGCGTCTTGGGCCGGTAGCGAACCGGTCAGCGCAAAGAAAGCTAGAATTGTAAGGGCGAACTGCCGGATTCCCGTCCATCGCGGGTGAAAGAGAAACATCTACCGCAAACCCTCCGCTAACATCGCGAAAAGTAGCAACGTTCGCAACGACCACGCAACCGTGCGCAACCAGTTGCTGTTAACCAATCGCCGAATCTGTCCCGGCTGCGGACTTGCCGAGAGGGCCCGATGTGCCGGAACTTGAAGAGCGAAGGTTGAAATCCACACCACTCCGAGCAAGCCGAGCCCGACGATGGCGGCAATTTGACTCACTGAATTGTCTGCAACAACCACCATTGCGGTCGCACTGACAAGCTCAATTGTCATAAGTGGTATTACCAGCCGCCCGGTCCTTTGAGAATGCAGCCGCTCGTATTCCGCCATGAAGTCGATCGGGATCACACGAAAGAGAGGATAATGCACCAACTGAACAAACCACACGATTCCCGTCATCAGTGAAGTTGCCAACAGGTTCAAGATCAGAATCCAATTGTCCACATTGTATATAACAAAATTATCATGAAAGTTGTGAATCTGTCTAAATCTTAAGATTGCAAGCGGTCTCTAACTACGATGTTCTTACAAGCCATCGGATTTGCTTAATCTGTTGATACGCAACGTTTGCAAGTGGAAAACCACACTTTTCCGGTTGTGTATATAGATCTCAAAGACAAGAATTATCTTTGACATTTCTTAGACGAGCGTATTATATATGATGAGTATGGCTACTTCAAATGAGATTCTTCATCCAATCAAGTCGGTTGCTCGCCGAACTGGGCTGACGACCCACGTAATTCGCGCCTGGGAGAAACGTTACGGTGCGCTTGCCCCGCAGCGCACGGGGAGTAACCGAAGACTCTATACTGAGACCGATATCGAACGCTTGATTCTTCTCAGGCGCGCAACCGCCGGTGGTCACAACATCAGCCAGATCGCCCGACTTTCTGTTGCCGAACTCCAGGATCTGGTCGTTGCTGACGAGTCATCTCCGGCTGCACGAACTCATCGTGGCGCGCAGGAGACCCAAAAATCGCTGGAGTTCTATATTCTGGAATGCCTTGCCGCCGTGCGCGACTTCGACGGCGAGCGACTTGACCTGCTCTTGCGCCGCGCAGCGATTGCCGTCAGTCAACCGGTGCTTCTCGAAGGGATCATTCAACCGCTGCTCGAGCGCATCGGTGACCACTGGGCAACCGGCGAGCTTCGAGTCGCTCACGAGCACATGGCGACGGCCATTATTCGCAACTTCCTCAGTTCTATCGCCGCCGCGCATCAACCACCGGAAAATGCTCCCGTGGTCGTAATTGGAACGCCGACCGGCCAGATTCACGAGCTGGGAGCGGTCCTTTCGGCTGTCGCGGCTCTCTCCTCCGGTTGGCGCGTCGTTTATCTGGGTACCGAAGTACCGGTGCAGGAGTTTGTCCACGTGGCGCAAAGAAGCGGTTGCAGCGCCGTCGGACTTAGTCTTGTCTATCCTCCCGACGACCCGCGGCTTGTCGAGGAACTCACACGACTCAGACAAATGTTGCCCAGCCAGGTCAAAGTGATTCTCGGCGGCCGGTCTGCCCGCTCCTATGTCGGTCGGCTGCGCGAAATGGACTTCGCCTTTGTTGCCACCCTGCCTGAACTAATAGCGGTCTTGGCGGATTCTCGCCTCGGTGACGGCAACTGATACTTGCGGCCCCTGGCGTTGACTACGGCTTCTCGACCTTCCGGAGTCGCTGCATCGCGAGCAGGAATTCCGTCAACCGCGTTTCCAGTGAGTCCGGAGCAGTAATCGCTGTCGAAATCGTGTCCTCCCCGCAGGCGTAAATTCCGGCGCGTGACGTCGGCGGAATCTTGAGTTGCCCATAGCTGACCTCACTTGCCCCGTCACCAAGATGGCTCACGACTAATCGAGGCTGGTGCCTTCTCCAAATCGCACTCATCAAGCTGTCGTACTCCGCTCCTCGCGGCCCGACGATGGCTAGCTTGACCGGATACCGCGTCAGCCAGAGATACGCATTTCCCAGAAGCACACGGCGCAGGTCGTCTTCCCGCAATTCAATGCTGAGCGCATAAGCGGCGATTCTCTCGGTGGGGCGGCGATATTCTTCGTTGGCGGTCAGGTAGAATAACCGCGTGAAACTCACGACCGCGCGACAAATCAAATCGTATGAACGCAGCGGCGTCTTCATTCGGCCAATGGCATCTTTGTCTAGCGGTTCGAGATTCAACCCGCCGACCGCCGGATCATAAAGACTGGAGAATGCCACCCGCGCGGTCAACTCCGCGCCTTTGAGGTATTTGCGATCTCCCATAGTTTCGTAAGCATCAAGCAGCGCCGTCATCATCGCAATCTGGTCCTCGGCCAGTCCGAGAACTCCCTTATCCTCCGTAAGCGGCGCGTGATAGAACAAACCGCCCTTGCCGACCGCCCTTTGACCTAGCGAATCCAGACTGCGAATCGCATACTCGATCAGTTCCGGACGCTCGAAGACTCGCCCGGCCTGAAGATAGGCGCTGATTGCGGCGGCGTTTTCACCTGTGTAGAGGCTGCGATCAATCTCTGGCACGCCGTACTTCCGTCGCTCGCTGTCGCCCATCGCGAGAAAACTGCCGAGATCATACACCTTGCCGTTAAGCCGCAGATAGCCCGCTTGGCTTGAGTACCAGCCCCAGCCCAGTTCCGTGCGCATCGCCCGGTCGATCCAGGCAAGAATCTGCTCGGCGTTTCTCCGGTAACCTTCATCATGGGTGATCTGGTACATGTCGACATAGTTCTGCGCTACGCCGGCATTCTGATCAACGAGCTTCTCAAACCCGATCCCGCTCCAATCGGCGAACATCGCCATCCGGCACAGCCCGCCCCAAACCGTATCGATCAACTTCGATTGCTCCGTAAAAGTGCCGGTCAGTTCCGCGCGAAACAACGGCTCGCCGCTGGGACCGGTCGCGTTGTACATGAAGCGATTAATCTCCGGCAACGGAAACTTCGGCTGGTCGCCGAGCCCGCCATAGGTCGAATCGTAGCGGGTATAAATCGCCTCCTCGGCCTCAATCAACATCTGCTCGTTCGGTCGGCGCAGGCGCAGCGTCGTCTGCGACGCGCGAAACAGGCTGTCCAACTTTGCCGCCTGTATCTGCACGACGGCCGGTGTGTGCTGCCAGGCATCGACCACGCGGTCTAAGAGCACCTTGAAAGAGTCCGCTGGTACATTCGTGCACCCGCCAAACGGATAGCCCTCAGGCGTCAGGAACAGGCACGAGGGAAGTCCTCCCAGCGTATAGCGGTCGTAGATATTTGGGTATTGTTCGGCGTTGACGCGAATTGCTATGCTGGCTGTGTCAATCGTTTCCCGGATGTCTGCCCGGCGGAAGACGTCTGCCTCCTGCTCCGCGCATTGGCGGCACCACGGCGCCGTCAGGTAGAGTACCACCAGTTTCTGCTCTTCCTGGGCGCGCGCAAACGCCGCCTCGTTCCACTCGCGCCACGCAACCTCGCGATCGCCGCTGACGCTCTGTTGTGATGATCCGCACGAAAGAGATGCCAGAACCACCAGGAATGCAATGCCCGCTCGAATGAGTGTCTTCGATTGATCTGTCATCTCTGTACTACCTTCCTGTGTTTGTTCCGTCTGTGATGAATTCCTGTTGCGGCAGTTATTGATTTCGTGCGCTTTTGTTGCAGGGCCGTTACTTCGGCACGCGCAGCAAGAGCAACAATCCCAGTACCAGGAATACCAGATTCGTGCCCCAGGCCGCCACCAGCGGTGAGATAATTCCGTTGTGGCCCATTTCTATTCCGACTTTTACCAGCGTGAAAAATACGAAGGAAATACCCATCGACAAACCGAAACTGATCCCCAGCCCCGCGCGCCGGGGATTCGACGCCAGGGCCACCCCGATCAGGATGATAATCACATTTATGAACGGAAAGGCGATCTTGTTGTTCAGGTCGACTACCTGCACCGTGACCTTCTTGCCCAGCAGCTTGCTTACCTCGATGAAGTCGCGCAGCTTGAAGTAGCTCATCGAGAAAGCATCTTGTCGCGTAAACCAATCCTCGAAGAAATTCGGCCGCTCGCGATACGCGCTGAAAACCAGCGAGTCGTGCGCGGTGCTGCGGATCGGCTGCGCCGCCGACTTCAAATCGCCGATTTCCTTGATGGCAACGTCGTACCCGATCCAAACCGAGTCGCGCCACACGAACTTCTTTGCGGTGACAATCTGCTTGAGTGCGCGACCATCGAAAGTCTGGATAATCACATCTTCACCGATCATTGCCAACGACTGATAGGTAGTGAACTGGAAAATGCGCCCCTCCAGTCCCTGGAACAACTGGTTGCGATAAACATTGGCCGCCTCAGGGCGCCGGCGCTCGATCTTTTCTGCTTTGATGATGTTTTTCCGGTAGTTTGCCTCCGGTAGCACGTACTCCCCAAACACCCACAGTCCGCCCGCCACCAAAAATCCGCCCAGCACGAGAATACCGGCGATCCGATAGATCGAGACCCCGGCCGCCTTCATCGCCGTCAGCTCGTTCGTTTTCGCCAAAAGTCCGATCGAGAATATCGCCGCCAGCAACGTCGCAATCGGGCAGGTTAAAACGACGATGAACGGCGTGAAATACGCGTAGTACAGCGCCACGTCCTTGGCCGTCGCGCCCGATTCGACAAACCGGCCGATGTTCTCGACGAGATTGACCAGGTCAAAGATGATTATGAAACAGAAGATAGCGACGAAGAACGTCAGAAAGAAACGCTTGAGAAGATACCGGGCGAATGTGCTCACGGGTGAGCGCTCCGCCAGAAGATCGCGCGCAACGCCGACAAGAAGCTCTTTTCGCTGCGCACCCAGTAAATCAGGATCAATCCCACCGCCACCATTAATACATTGGCTGCCCACATCGCCACCGCCGCCGGGATAATCAGTCGATCCGCCAACTGCTCGCCCCCGATCAGGAAAGCCCAATAGACGGTAAAAAGCCCGATCGAGATTCCAATCGACAACGCCATTCCGCCGCCTCGGCTCACCACGCCAAGCGGCGCCCCGATCAAGATGAAGGCCAGACACGCCGCCGGCAGCGCGTACTTCTTGTGAATCTCGACTTCATACTTTGAGATAAGCTTCACGTCGTTGGCAATCTGTGTCCGCCGCGTCTTGAACAACCGCGTCATCTGGTTAATCGTCCCGGCCGCCTGGCTGTACTGGTATTCAAGCCATTCTTTTTCGCCGCGATTTTGTGCAACCGGGCCTTTCACCGGCGGCTTCAGCAGTGTCAGCAGGGAAGAATCAGAGTCGAGTACCACCGCTTCGCGATAGTCGGAGATCTCCTTCTCCCAGCCATGTACCTTATCGAGCATCTGCTGCGCCGACATTTCACGATCGCCGCGGTAGTCCTGCTCGGTCTCCTTGAGTCGAGTCTCCAGATTGCCCACCTTGAACGTCTGCGACTTAAACGCCGAAATCCTGTAATCCCGCACCTTGTCGCGATTCTGCTCGTGAACCTGGCCATCCATCAAGTGAAACGTGATCACCTCGTCCTGCGGCGAAAAC
This sequence comes from uncultured Ignavibacteria bacterium, assembly GCA_964576925.1. Lineage (GTDB taxonomy): Bacteria > Zixibacteria > MSB-5A5 > CAIYYT01 > CAIYYT01 > JADJGC01. The sequence continues at coordinate 864,641 of CAZNWJ010000001.1, forward strand.
TCAACGATACCGGAGTCAGCGGTGATCGTGCGGTTGACGTTCTGGTTCGTACGGTCATAGATTACCGCGCCTCTGATTCGCGAAGTCGTGTGATCGATATCCTCTACCAGCAGGATGTAGCCGGGGATGTTTTCGACAAAAACCCCCGGCTGCAGCTGAAATGTCGGTCGCAATCGCCCGATGTCGCCCCGCAGATTGGAGGCCATATGGTTGGCATCGGGCAGAACCTCGTTGTTGAACCAGATCAGGCCGGCGCCAATCAAACCGCTGGCGACAAACACCGGGATCATCAGACGGATCAAGTCAATCCCCAGCGATTTGATCGCGAGAATCTCTTTGTCAGCCGTCAGCCGCCCGAATGCCATCAACGTCGCTACCAGAACGGCCATCGGCACCGCCAGCGCCAGCATCCAGGCCAAATTCAGCACCAGGAATTTGATCACCGTCCATGCCGACAGGTCCTTGCCGATGATTAACTCCAGCATGTGTGGAATAAAATCGATGATGAGTACAAACGTGATGACGAAAAACCCGAACAGGAAGGGGCCAATGTGCTCCTTCAATACGTAGCGCGACAAGATCAACACGAGGGATTCTACACTCGATTCCGTACGCGGGGCAAGGAAAAACAATCAGCCGTCATGAAGAGGGTTGCCGGCCGCTGCCCTGTATCAGCCACCGCTGTCGCGCGACAATCATGAGAATGCAGCCGGCGAGGATCAGCAATCCGCCCGTCGTCTCGCGCAGCGTCGGAAGCTGGCTGAAGGCTGCAAACGCGATGACCAGGACAAACACCGGCTGGCTTTGGCTGATCACAGCAGCTTTCGACAGCGCCATGCGCTTCAGTCCTTCAAGATAAAGCAGCCTCGTGAGCAGCGGACCTAACAAGCCCAACGCGATCACACCGGGCCACACCCGATCCAAACCGGAGAAATCTGCCTGGACCGAGACGAACACGATCCAGTAAAGCGCGCACATGATCAGGTTGCGAATCGTTGTGAGCAACAACGGCTCGATGTGCTCTAGCGCCCGCTTGGAACAATACTCGGCGAATCCGAATAGCAACGCCCCCGACAAGACCAGCCAGAAGCCCACCGAATACTCAACGCGCAGATTCAGCCGCATCACCACGATCCCGCCAATCGAGATCAGTGTGCCCAGTGTCTCCCAGATTGTGAAGCGCTCTCGCAGGAGAAGCACGCCGAGAATGATCGCCACCGGTACTTCGGCACGATTCAAGAACGCTGCCAGCGTCGGGTCCATTCGTTGCACCCCCGACCAGAACGCCAGCACCGAGACCATCGAGGTCGATGCAAAAAGCAACAGCCACTTCCAGCCGTTTTTCGAGATCGTCTGTGTCGTCCGCAGACCGCCCGCTCTGATCGCAAACGGAATCAGGATCACGGAGGCGACGCTGAAGATCAGGCTGTTCATCAGGAACGGCGAGATCGACTCAAGATTCCACTTCCCGACGACCGTCGCCAATGCCGATGCCAGAGCCGAAGCAATCGCAAAAAAGTACCCCGATTTCTTGCTGATCCTGAAAGGGTGAACCGCGCGTTCTCCCTGAGTGGAGTCTGATTGGCCGGTGCGATCTGAAGGCAGGTTAGTCAAAGACGGTTACCCGATGTTGCGAATAACCGTCTATCTAATACTCATTCTGGCGGCTGTCAAGCCCGTTGGAGTCGGTAGCTCATGCGCCCCGGGCGATCATTTTATCCAGCGCCAACTTGCAAAGGCGGCATTGTTGCAGAAATCAATCCACTTCCCGTTCAAAGGCAGGTGATTGTTGGCGGCGTCGGCCGCGTATCCAAACTCGCCCTTCACGACACCCTTGAACTTCGAATTCTGATCGGTGTAGAAGCCACAAAAGTATCCATGACCGCTGCCGCACAACGGACACATCGTCGGATCGTCGTAATACCAGGTGCCGAAAACGCGGTACGTCACCACCGTCAGCATGCCTTCTGATACCACGCCTTCAAAGGTCCGCAGCCCGTTGGCGTCGGTCGTGAACGTCCCGGCAACTCCCCCGAAGATCGAGCCGTCCGGATTCAGCCACTGCCCGCCAAACCATCCGCTTGCGCCGGAAACGTCGTCGCGCACCCATTCGCCGACGATTAGCCCGCTGGCACAAGACGTTGAATAGATCTTGCGCGCGCTGATCGCGAATCCGTGAATGTTGTTGACCAGGTGGAATTCACTCAGGTCGGCAAGCTCTTCAAGTTGATAGCTGATGTCAAACGGCGCCGTGTCGAACGTCAGTTCCGGGGCAGTAATGTACACTATGTCCTTGTCCACATAGATCAGGCAATTGATCCCGTCGAAGTCGTTTGCCGCAAATGAAGTCCACGCCGCTACCGCGGGATTATTAGTTGGAATCAGCACGTCCTGGTTGTTCTCGAAACTGATTGTGTGCAGCACATCAATTGTGACCACACCATTGACCGACAGCGTTCCGCTCCAATCCACAAGAGTGCCGCCCGGCGGTGTCGTATTGGTTAGACTGCCCCAGAGTATTGTTACGGCGTAGGCATCGTAATTCTCGTAGGGCGGGGTCGCGACGCTGGATTGAGTCGCTTGCATCTCGGGATCATCTACATCGATGCCGACCGGGACGGTAAACCGTCCCAACTTCTCTGATACTTCTGTGGGAACCTGGTAATCGTTCTTCTGTGGATTAGGCGCGTTCGACTGCTCACTGCAACCGGCAATCAGCGCCGTCAAGAGGACACACAACAAGATGAGAGCTTTAGCCATGGGGACCTCTCAATCGCTGGTAATTGTTGGCGTTCTTAACTATTCAGTCTGGCCGTCTTTTGCGGCCGTGTTCACTATAGCAGTATACGTAATAAGTCTTGCAGTGCCCAATCGCGCAAGCAGGAAAATTCGAACAGTTCCTTAATGAGGCTGTGTGGTTCAGCCCTGTTGCGGCAGTTCTTGATTTCGCGCGTTCTTTCGAAAGTCATTGACGAATTGGCTACGCCCGCGCGAAACTGTGAACTGCCGCTCTTTGAATTCGTGCAAATTGCAGCGAAGAAGACAGCAGCTTATTTGCCCAACTCCGGCCAATAAGATAGCACCCTCTTGAGTTCCAGCCGGGCCAACAACAACGCGTGCCGGTCTGCCAGCGCCTCCGTCTCTATCTCTTGAACCTCAAGCTCGGTATCGAGATAATCAGTATTCGTAATCATGCCGGTGTTGTAAGACACCTGCGCAATCTCCAGCGCCCGCTTCGCAAGCGCCAGCTTCTCGCTCGTGATGCGTGACTTGGCTTCGATCTTCTCCAATTCGGCACGCACGACTCGCTCGGCCGTCTGCGTCTGGCTGACGATTCGTTCAATCTCAAGCCCCAGCGTCTTCTGCTTTTCTCTCTCTTCACTATGTCGCGATTTGGCGCGCCCCCCGTCATAGAATGGATACGAAATCGCAACGCCGCCGCTGTAGTTGAACAGAAGTCTGTCGGGGTCGGGCATGTACGTGTTTTTCCAGCCCGCTGACGAAATCAACGAGACCGACGGCCGCAATTGCTCCAGCCCAATCGCCAGCTGCGACATCTCCTGCTGCTTCCGCAAGGCGACGACTTCCGGCTTCTGCTCCGCCAATTTCGCGGCATCGATTTCTCCCGCCGTCGGCGCGGTGATACTGATCGCCGCCAGATTCTCGTCAACCGTGATCGGGCTATCGCTGCCGATCACCTCCCGCAGGTTGTAGAGAGCCGCTCGAAGTTCTGCCTCCGCCACCGCCAGTTGCTCCTGATAGACCTTGAATTGCATTTCGCTCTTGAGCAAATCAAATTGCGATGCTAACCCATTATCAAACAGCGTCTGTGTATCGTGGAGATGACGCTGTGCAGTCTCGATGTAGCGCTCAACAAGTTGCTTCCGTTCGCCGACCAGTGCTGCGCCCGCGTACTCGCGCGATACCCGGTAGGCAACTTCCTGCTGCCCCGATAGCAACGAAACCTCGGAAAGCTCCTTCCCAAGCACGGCCATTCCTACCGACTTCCGTCTCTTGCCGAAATCAAACAGCAAGTACCCCGCCTGAAGCTTGGCATCGGTTACATGATGCGTCGCTGTCTGGATCTCAGGTGGCGGAGTCGCCAACGGCAAGTTGATCTTCAGATGCGGCAAGCGTGAGACATACGTGTATGATCCCAGAAGCTGAAACTGCGGCCGATAGCCTGTCTGCGCCGTCGCCACTTTGCTGCGGTTTTCTTCAATCCGGTTATTTAGAACCAAAATCGTGTTGTTTTCTCGAAGGGCTATTTGGCGCGCTTGTTCGAGTGTCAGTCCCGGCGCATAAGCAAATGAAACTGCAGCGATTACGAGGGCCGCCGATACTCGATATGAGTGCATGATTTCAAGTTAAACATCGTGAGTTCGTCCGCAAGCGAATTCACAAAAACAGTGAACATCGCCTAATGTCATCCGTATATTTGCAGGACGGCAGGTTATCCCGGGTCGCTTCTGAACCGGCATGATACCGGAAAGGTTTTGCATCGATGCTTCGGAAAGTTTCTCTCATTGTCTTTCTTCTGTTTCTTGTGATGGCCGTCTATGTCGCCTTCAAGACCGATCGCAATGTCACGACCAGTTCCGCTGAGGCCTACGAGCACTATCAGGCCGGAGTCAAGTGGCACGAACAACTCTATCTTCGTCAGGCGATGGTTGAGTTTGAACGGGCCGTGGCGCTGGATAGCGAGTTTGCCGTCGCACAGGCCAGGCTGGCGGATGTCTATTATGGACTCGGCTTCGTCAAGAAGGGCCAGGAACGGCGCGCGCTGGCGCTGAAATACCGCGACAAGCTCTCTCCGCGCGAGCAATTGCTGCTCGATGGCTACAAGTGCCAGTGGGACGGTGATCGCGAGAAAGCGCAGCAGTTGGCCGAAGAAATGCTACGCCAATATCCTGACGACCTCGATGCCATGAACGCCGTGGCCTATATCGAATGGGGGAATAACAACTTCGAGCGTTCCCTCGAGCTTTTTCAGGGAATTATCAAGAAGTTCCCCGATCATGCGCCGGCTTACAATATGCTCGGCTACCTGAACTACTATCTCGGCCGTTATGACGACGCCTTGGCGATGCTCGACAAGTACATTGAACTCAGCCGCGACCAGGCAAATCCCCACGATTCGCGCGGTGAAATCCTCTATGCGCTCGGGCGCTATGAAGAAGCCATCAACGAGTTTCGCCAGGCCTTCAATATCAACCCCGACCTCGATTTCACGGTCCTGCACATGTCCCAGGCCTACCAGGCCCTTGGCCAGAATCGCCAGACCGACTATTGCTTTGACATCCTCAACGGTCAGGCACCCAACGACGCCAAGCGCCTGCAGTATGCTATCAACTATGCATCCCGGCTCATTCAGCGCGAGGAACTCGACTCAGCCAAAAACCTGATTGCCGCGGCGGTTGACAAGGCCTTGGCCGAAAAATCGGAGATGATCGGTGATGCCGCCTTCACGTTAGGCGTCATTTACTACCGCCAGCGCAATCTCGACTCGTTACGTTACATCTGGAGCGAGTCGCGCAAGTATGTCGAAGAGAAGTTCAAAGAGCAGCCTGCTTTGGCTGAGGCCAACAATTGGAAAATCTCTGAGCGATTTATGCTGGCTTCCGAAGCCGACCTGGCCGGCAACCTCGACGAAGCTGCGCGCCTCTTCTCCGAAATTGTCGCCCTCGCGCCGACCCCGGATGAGAAAATGGGTTATCGGTGGTACTACGGCGATATTCTGCTCCGCAAAGGCGACATCGATCTGGCCATTTCCGAACTGCAGAAAAATCTCTCGATCAATCCGAATAACGCCCGGACGCTTGTCAAGTTGGGTGACATCTACGAAGCCGCCAACGACCGCGCCTCGGCACAGGCCTATCGCGAACGCGCCGCCGAGGTCTGGAAGAACGCCGACCCTGATTTCAAACCGTTATTGCTGTTGAAAAAGAAATTGCAGACGCCGCTGGCGTCGGTCGCTCAGGCTGCAAAGAGCTGAGCGCGTCGGATATCTCGGGATCGACTTATTCTCCGATAATCTTCACCAGCACTCGCTTGCGGCGCTTGCCGTCAAACTCACCATAGAATATCTGCTCCCAGGGGCCAAAATCGAGCTTGCCGTCGCTGATCGCGACCACGACCTCGCGCCCCATAATCGTGCGCTTGAGGTGCGCATCGGCATTGTCCTCGTAGCCGTTATGCCGGTATTGCGAATGGGGCTTTTCCGGCGCCAGTTTCTCGAGCCAAACCTCAAAATCCTGGTGCAATCCCGACTCGTCATCGTTGATAAACACACTGGCGGTGATATGCATCGCATTGACCAGGCACAGCCCCTCGCTTACGCCGCTCTCCTGCAAACAGGATTCGACTTGCGGTGTGATGTTCAACAATTGCCGGCGTGTCGCCGTCTCAAACCAGATTTCCTTGCGATAGCTCTTCATCTTCAGTAATCCCTCTTGTTGCCTCTTCAGAAGCGGCGCAGCTCAAACGGCCCGAAGCGGTAGCCCTGCAAGTGACGTTCGTAGCCCGCCAGCGTAAACCAGCCATCGACTCCTTCCCCCGCCTGCGGCTGTCTGATGAACATACTCTGGGCGGGTGTCCATCCGTTTGCGATCAAGTACAACCTCTCGCCTTCGCCGTTGACTGCCGCATCGAGGATTACGGACACATGCCCCATCGCCCCGCTGGTGTTCTGCACGATCAGATCTCCCGGCTGCAGCTCGCTCGCCGAAACTCGCCGCAAATCGCGCTTGAGAGCTACACTACCGGTCCAGTGAAACAGGTAATACAAAAATCCCTCAAAAGCCGCCCGCGACGAATCCGCCGCACCCCGGCTCACCACGTGCCGATCGCTTTGCGCGTCATAACGTAATCGTCGCCCGGCGCGCCACTCGCGCCACTCGATCTGCTGGCCGTTTTGCAGCCGGAACGACAACGAGTCCGCCTTGCCCGTTTCCCAGAAGTACTCACTAACCAGTCGCAGCGCCATGTCGGCGCATTGTTCGACATCGGTCCTGAATAGAAACGGCAAGTCGATCACTCGAGGGCTCCCCGGCCCCTGCTGCACTTGCCGCCCGTCAAAGTATCGCACTACAGCAGTATCGCTCAGCACGGCCCGCCCGCGGACATACTCCGCAAACGACCCGGCGGCAACCGCAACCCGCCGGTAACCCGCCGGCTCCGGATACAGGGTCGTTAAGTCCTCGCCGTTCGCGCTCACGGCGATCATCACGGTAATCACGATCCACGAGATTATCATCTTACCTTTTACACCCGCCGGTTCCGCAACCGGTCTCTCCAAACTTTTTTTCAAAACTCGATAAATTTACTAAAAAATCCATTTACTTTTTCGCCGAACTTGCATTTCTTCACGTATGTATGAGTAAATATAGACCGCTAATGGTTAAGTTGACCGTTCGGTCAAGGATTTATCGCGAACCGTGTCCGGGCTTTACCCTTAAGTCCGGAATTAAAAGCTGCGAGTAGACGCCAGGAGGAGTAACACAACCAATGAAGATTTCACGCAAAGCTGATTACGCGCTGCGGGCCGTTCTTCACATTGCGCGCCAACCCAACGAGAAACGCAATTCCATCAATGTTATCGCCGAAACCGAGCGGATCCCGCGCGACTTCCTGGCCAAGATCCTCAAGGAACTGACCCGCGCGCAGATCCTTAAGTCCTACCAGGGTGTCCACGGCGGATATCAATTGGCTAAGACACCGACCCAGGTCAGCGTTCTCGATGTCATCGAGGCGATGGATGGACCGCTCGGATTGAATCTCTGCGTCCGCGGCGATCGCGGCTGCGATTGCGATCAGGCCGACCATTGCAGCATGTTCCCGTTCTGGAATAAACTGCAGCAGGAGTTCCGCACCAAGCTCAAGAGCGAAACGCTCGCCCGTCTCAAAGGCGGCTCCAAAAAGCGCTAAGTAAGTTCAGCGGAACTTTCGACCCCAAGCACTAATGGGCCGGAATCACCTGATTCCGGCCCATTTCATTTCCTTGACTCCAGGGACTACGGACAGGATGCGCAGGGCGCCGGTCCCCCGCCAAAAATGAAACTGATCAGATACACGGCGTCGGAAATCGTCACCAGCCCGTTGCAATCAACGTCTCCGCTCTCAAGCGGATTCGGCGCCGGTCCGCCTCCGAAGATGTACTGGATCACATATACGGCATCGGAAATCGTCACGACATCGGATCCGTCGGCATCACCGCAGAGATACGGCGGCTCGAATGTGCTGATCGTCACATTCACGCCCAGTGTATCCAGCTTGGCCGGTACCGAAGAATCCTCAACCATGACTGTGAAATAGTAAGTCGCATTGAAGGTCGGCGTCCCGGTTACCGTTCCCACACCATTGTTGAAAACGCACCCGAAGGGCACGTCGCCGCCAAGAAATGTCCACGAATAGGGTGCCGTCCCCCCAATCGCCGTAAACTGGTATGAATAGGGAATACCAAGATATCCATCATCGGGTTCATAACTCTGGATATGTAATTGCCCGTCGCAGGCATCGCCGACACCGTCGCCGTTCTCGTCAAACTGATCGAGGTTGACTACCCCCGGGCAGTTGTCGCAAAAATTCCCCAGCCCGTCGCCGTCGCTGTCCACCCCGTCCGGGCAGACAAAATTCGGCCACTGGAAAACATACAATCCGGTCTGCATGTCCGAGACGATTATCTTCCCGGAAGCGAAGAACGGGTAGACATTCCACGCGCCGGCGTAGATCATGCCGGTCCCCGCATAGGTGTCATAGCGCGCAGCTTCGTGCAACGCGAAAATGTCGTTTACGTTCCAGATTCTCAGCCCCGAAGTGTAGTGCGCTATATAGAGAAATCCGTCGCGCAAGTAGCTGTTGTGCGATATGGACGGAGTAGAAGGCAAGATATTCGCGACCAGTTGCACGTTGTGGATGTCTGATATATCAAACACGCGCGTCCAGGGTCCGCTGCCGATTTCGTCGCCGACATAAGCGTATCGCCCGTCGGGGCTGATATCGATATTGTGCGCCCCTGAGCCCGGGTAATTCCAGTTCGTAATGAAGGTGGGATTCGCCTTGTTCGAAACATCAATGACATCAATCCCGTCCCCATAGATCGCCGCTGCAAACAGCGTGTCGTTGTGAATAACGATGTCGTGATAATAATAGGGATTGTACTCGCCCACCCGCGCGCCCGGACTCGCCGGATTCGAGATATTCCAAATCTCCAGCCCGCCGACCCCGTGATTGCCCACGACATAGAGGTAGGCGCCGTCCACCAGGCAATTATGCGACCCGGCATTGATCGGCACGATCGTCGCTACCTGCACCGGGCTGCTGACATTCTGGATGTTGAAAATCTGGATCGGCTCATACTCCTTCACAACAATCGCATAGTGGCGGTATACTTTGACTTCCTTGGCGTCATTTCCGGGGAATAGCGAAGGCATAAATCCGACTTCCTGCGGCGGCCAGGTGTTGATGTCGACGATCGAAACACCCTCCGCCCGCGCGCAAATCAGCGCGTATTCGTTGCCGCTCGCAGAGTCGACATAGCCCCACGACCCGCCATAGTTCGAGCGGCCATGCCAGTGTCCCCAGAGTTGTAGCGAGTCATACTCGTCTTCCGGGCTTGCTTCCAATCGGCTGCTGCCGCGTTGAGGCGACTTCGGCGGACCCGTCATTTCAATCATCTGGCTTACCGGTGGCATCGTCTTCACAACGTCCAGCCTCCGGAATCGGCCGGAGACCTCGTCATATTCGTACGACAAGGCCGGATTCTCTACCCATTGACTCTCTCCCGTTCGCTCCGGCAGCACGCTGCCCTGCGGGTTTGACTGTGCTGAGCCGATCAAGATCAAGATCGCGATTATCCAATGACGTAATGGCATAGACGTTCTCCCATGGTCTGTTTGCATTGCTTCTCCGATGTGCTTGTTGTGCCGGCAGCGGCAGGCTGCTTAATAGATACGAGATCGCCCCTCGTAATGTTCGACAAAATAGGTCTAATATTAATCAGGCCACCTCAGGCTTCCCAATCTTGATCAGACTGATTTGAATTGACTTGAATTGGCCGGCTGCGGTTATTGCCCCCATGCATAGCCGCACCGTGTTATTCGTGTTGCTGACTCTGGTGGGGATCAATCATGCCACTGAAGCCTCGCGCGCGCGCCAGATCTATCGCTTCCATCACATCGAGGCCACCGATCGCATCGTTGATCGCTACTGGGAAGAGCAATTGTTGTTGAACTCTGAAGTCTTTCTGTATGCTCACGTCCGCCCCGTGTTCTATCCGTTTCAGCATCCTTGGCTCAAGGACGAACAACTTTCGCCTGAGCCAAACCCGGTCAGCGCGCTTCTTTACGAACGTATCGACGCCTATACATCAGTTTTGCAGTGGCCGCTGAACCGTATTGGCTTTTTGACAACAACCGGGCAACGCTCGCTTGGTTTCGGTCTCCGCTTCGTCCCCTATGCCGAGGAACTCGCCGCCTCCGACACCATGCCGATCCATCGCGTCGGGCTAACTTCCGAACTTTGGCTCGCGCCGTCTGAACGCCTGCAGGTACATTTCCGCATGCGTCTCGAAAACCACGGCGACCTCTACTCGCAATGGAATGGCCGCAAGTGGGATGAGAAGATCACCGGCTGGGTCGATCAGGCTGCGCTCTATTACTCCGTCCCGGAGGGTATCTTCGCTTCTATTGGCCGCTCCTCGATGATCTGGGGCCCTGAGCAGCACGACGCGCTTCTGCTTTCCGACAACGCACCGCCGCTCGATCGCATCTGGCTGGGCTATGAACACCCGGCGCTCCGCTTCGACTACTTCATCACGCGTCTGGATGATGTCGTCCATAACGATTCCACCCTGGTGCGCTACATCTCGGCGCATCGACTCAGTTTCCGCAAGAAGGGTGTTTTCGAATTCGGCCTGTCTGAACTCGTTCTCTACGGCGGCCTCAACCGTCCCGTTGACTGGCGCTATCTCAATCCCTTTGTGCCGTACTATTGGGAGCAATGGAACCGCGGTTCCGATGACAACGTCTTCTTTGGCGCGGACTTCAGCCTCTACTGGCCGCATCGCTCGCGCATCTTTGGCGAATTGATGATCGACGATTTCCAAATCGACCTGGAATCCGAGCCTCATCAGGTCGGCTACAAACTCGGCATCGACGCTCTCGAACCCTTCGGTCTCCAGAGGCTCTTCACCAAGCTGAGCTACACGCGTGTCAACACCACTGTCTACGGCCAGAACCAACCGCAGAATCTCTACCTCTACTACGGCAAGCCGATCGGCTACTTCGACGGCAATGACCAGGATCGCATCCTTGCGCTCCTGCGCTACCACATTAGCCGCACCTTTGACGCCGAACTCGAATTCCGCTTCACGCGCAAAGGCGAGGGCCGGATCGTACAGCATGTGAAATCGGGTGTGCCCTTTGAAGACAAGTTTCCCACCGGCGTCGTCGAAAAATCACCGTCTGTGCGACTCGGCCTTCTGATGTTCGACAGCCGTCTAATCGAAGGCCGCCTCGACCTGCGCTACTCCCACTTTAACGACTATCGCAATCAGGCAGGAGTTGATGAAAATATCGTCGAAATCAACGTCTTCCTCGCCTGGTTCCTGCAGGGTTTCTCCAATTGAGCGCCACCGACTCGCTCGCGCTGCAGGCGCCGGCCAAAATCAACCTCTTCCTGCAAATCCTCGGCAGGCGCGCCGATGGCTATCACGACCTCCATTCGCTCGTGCAGGCCGTGAGCCTCTACGACACACTCTACCTCGAAATCACCGACAGGGGCTTCACCTTGACCTCAGACTCCGATCAAGCGCCTCCAGACCCGTCAAACCTCATTTGGCGCGCCTGGGACCTGCTTCGATCCGAGACGCAAATCTCATCGGGAGTCAGCATCCGGCTTACCAAACGCATCCCCGTCGGCGCCGGACTCGGAGGCGGTAGCTCTGATGCCGCCGCTGCCCTCAAGGGGCTAAATCGCCTGCTCAAACTCGGAATCTCGAATGCGCAACTCGCCAAACTCGGCGCCCGCCTCGGTTCCGATGTTCCGTTCTTTTTCTCCGGCGGCTCAGCCATCATGGAAGGGCGGGGCGAACAAATCTCCGATTGTGAACCGCCAGTGGACTACTTTGTCGTGCTGGTCGTGCCAAACTTTGCAATATCGACCGTTGATGCCTATGCTAAGTTAAGATTCTACTTGACAAGATTCTCTACAAAGTCGGATATTAATCTCGCAGCCTCAGGCGCAAACTTTTTCCGAACGCTAAACCGGGTTGGCAATGACTTCGAGCACGTGGTGTTTCCACAGCACCCCGAACTCGAATCGTGCCTCAAGACCTTGCAGAGGGCGGGCGCCCAACATGCAGCCTTATCCGGCAGCGGGTCGGCTATTTTCGCTCTTTTCGATCAGGCGCCTGACCCGGAATTGACAGCAGCCATTACCAGCCGTTACGGCTGGCAGGTTTACGGTCTCTTGCCTGTGAGATTGACTCGAGAGTAGAGACAGCCGGCGGACTCGCCACTTGGGAGGTAGTATGGAGATCACCGACATCCGCGTGACTCTGAAGAACGAGGACAAACTCAAAGCGTTTGTCAACATCACGTTTGACAACCAGTTCGTCATCCGTGGCTTGAAAATCATCAACGGGAAGACCGGGTACTTCGTCAGTATGCCGTCTCGCAAACGCCCCGACGGCACCCACCAGGACATCGCGCATCCCGTCAACAATGATGCGCGCCGTTTTATCGAGGACCGCGTATTGGCCGCTTACGAGCGCGAACTAGCTGCAGCCGGCTCGACGGCCGCTTCCAGTAACTAACGCCGGCATCAACCAAAGACGGCGGCAAGAGTGTTTGACTCTTGGCCGCCGTCTTTGTATAATCCGCTTCGCTTCCCGCGGCTCCGGCAGCGGGAGCTTGCGACAGGGGTGTAGACAAGCGGTTAAGTCAGCAGATTTTGGATCTGCCATACCCAGGTTCGAATCCTGGCACCCCTGCTTGAATCTGCAGAGCCTGCTAACGCACTTCTCACTTGACATCAACCTCGACATTTATGTATATTATTGCGTAACTCAAGATATCCGGGGCGTTCGTGTCCCAGTCAAAGCGCACTTCGCACGTTAGTCCTCTTAACCCGGGAGGGTTAAAATGTCGCCACGTTTCCTCGCTCTGGCAGCGTTCTGCCTTCTCTTGTTTTGTTGCAGCCTCAACGCACAACCCGGTCTGATCGGCCACTGGAGTTTTGATGAAGCCTCTGGCTTGACGGCCTTCGACCAGACTGCCAACGCCAACCACGGCACGCTCGTCAACGCCGCGCGCGTGCCCGGTATCGTCGGCGGAGCTGTCTTTCTCGACGGCACCGGCGAAATCGATCTCGGCGTCCCGAGCAATCTCGCCCCCACAACCGGCATCACTCTCGAAGCGTGGTACAAACCCATCTCATTCGTGGGCACCGGCAACGATCCAATTTTCGATCGCGGCGGCGTGGAACACGATCTGCCGGCACCTTATCAATTCCACCTCGGTGTACAGGGCAATCTGCGCGGACCGTTTCCGGACAGCCTCGGAGACTTCCTCTTTGATCTTTCGATCAACGGCGTCGAATCGCAAATCCGCAAGAATAATATCTGGACTCCGGGACACTGGTACCATGTCGTCGCGACTTGGAACGGCACAACTCAGAAGCTCTTTGTCAATGGCATCATCGTCGCCTCTGCCAATCGCTCGGGTCTATTGGATGATTACGGCAACACGATGCACTTCGGCGGCTTCAGCAACCTACCCTATAAGTTGCGGGGAACTCTCGACGAACTCCGCATCTATGATCGCGCCCTCACCGACGACGAAATCCTCGACCACTTCCATAACCCGGGCGGGGAAGTAGCTCAAACCGTGATCCGCATCGAGAAGTCCCACAATTCGCTCCAGGGATACTTCGAGGAAATCTCGATCCAGGAATTCTTCGGCGACTACGAGTTCGGCGGCTTCGATTTCCTGATCGCCTATGATCCGAGCGGACTGGCCTTTGTCAGCGCCGAAATCGGCTCCGCCATCGACGCCTCCGGCTGCGGCTGGGAGTATTTCACTTACCGCCACGGCGCCGAGGGCAACTGCGGCGGACCATGTCCCTCCGGCCTGATCCGTATCGTCGCCCTCGCCGATGTTATCAACGGCGCCAATCATCCGGGTTGCTTCGATATCCCTAACGGCGGCGAACTCGCGAAACTCAAATTCCTCGTCACCGACGACCGCAACTTCGAATGCCAGTATCTCCCCATTCGTTTCGTCTGGATCGACTGCGGCGACAACAGCATCTCGTCCGTCACCGGCGATACCCTTTACATTTCCGACAAGGTCTTCGAATTCGAAAATTCCGATCCGACCATCCACCCCGACTTCGAAATCACCGGCGTCGACTGCGGTTCCTCGCCGCACTACGGCGGCGCCTGTGCCGAGTGCGATACTTCGCTCAAATACGAGCCGCTCCGCCAGATCTATTTCTGGAACGGCGGTATCGATATTGTCTGCGCCGATTCCATCGACGCCCGCGGCGATCTCAATCTCAACGGCATCGCCTACGAAATCGCCGACGCCGTAACCTATACTAATTTCTTTTTACATGGCTATTCGGCGCTCAACGTGCTGCCCGGTCCTCGCGAGGCCCAAATTGCCGCTTCCGATGTCAACAAGGACGGCATTCCGCTTACCGTCGGCGACTTGGTATATCTCCTGCGCGTCATCGTCGGCGACGCTTTGCCGCTGCCGAAACTCGCGCCCTTCGCCGGCTCGACCGACATTGCCTTCGACGGCGCTTTCACGAGCAGTTCCTCGTCGCAGCTCGCTGCCGTCGTCGCCGAGTTTACGACCTTGGGCAATTGTACCGTCGTCGGCTCTGATCTGCTGACCGTCGAAGGTTATCAAGCCGACGGCGTCCTGCGCGTGCTCGTCTACCCGGGAATCGAGAATCCCAAACGATACCTCGAGTCCGGCACTCATACGTTGTTCACAGTCATCGGGGAAGCGCAGCTCGTCTCCGCCCAGTCTGCAGACGCCCACGGCAATCTGTTAAGCACGCATCTCCAACACGCGGCTCTACCCACCGAGTTCCAACTCTCGCAAAACGTCCCGAATCCCTTCAACCCCTCCACTCGGATCACGCTCAATCTGCCAGTCCTGTCCAACTGGCGGCTCGAGATCATCAATGTGGCCGGGCAAACTGTGAGCGAATTCTCAGGACGCGGTGTTGGCCTCGTAAGTGTCGACTGGGACGCGCGTTCCATGCCCAGCGGTGTCTATTTCTATCGCGCCACCGCCGGGTCCCAAACCGCCACTCGCAAAATGCTCTTACTGAAATAGCCCTGCTTGGCTGCTGTCGCTACTTTCATCGCCCCGCTCACAGTCTGAGCGGGGCGTCTTTGTTGGCATTCTACCGGAATCCCGCCCGGCCGCGACCGCAAATACCCCGTTGACAACCTTGACCCTGATGGCTATCTTCTAATGCTTGATCTACTTCAAAGCGTTGTGGCGGATTCGAGCTGGCCCCGCCCGCGCTTCGATCACAATCTCGCAAGGAAGAAAAACCATGAGAGCCAACAGTATCCTCGCGGCCCTGCTCGTGCTCGTCACGTCGGCAATCTCTTACGGCGCTTTCGACGTTTCCGTCCACTTCAACGGCGGCTCCGATGTCGTCTATATCGGCGAAGACAATATCCTCGAGATCTACATCACGAACGATCAGGAGCTTGCCGGAATGACGCTGGCATTCGCCTTCTCGTGTTCGGGTGGCTCTTTTGATCTCGTCTCACCGTACGGTAACCGGCCCCGCCCGCCGAAGCCGCAATACTTTCAGGAAGAAGGGGATGCCCTTGAGAGACTTGCCAGTTCCGGCGGAATGCATGCCAATATCTTGGCAGTGCCGGATTCGATTCTGATTGGTGGTACTGGTCCAGACGAGGGTAGCGGCACTACTTACTTGCCGGTGCATAACTCCTCGACTCTCTGCTATACAATGAAGATCAACATACCGGCAGGCTTGACGCCAACAGCGGACGGGTTTTGTGTGGACAATGTGTTCTTCCCGCCAGCTGGCTATTGGTCGTTCCTCATCGAAGACGGCGGGGTCTTCTCCTATTTGGAGTTTCCACCAACCTTTCAAGATCAGCTAAATTCTTCTACGGCCATCCCCGACGCCCCCGCAGTCTGCTTTGATCTCGTTCAGCGCCCGCCCTGCAATCCGCCGCTGATCACAAACTGCGCGGGAGTTCCAACCAAGGGCACGATTGGCGCACCCGTCACTTTTGACTTCAACGCGACCAACCCTGAGCCCGGCGGCTTGTCTTGGTCGGTGATTGCCAATGATCCGGTTGTCAATACCCCAACGATCGACGCAAGCGGCAACTTCAGCTTCCTGTTTGACATCACCGAAAGCGCGACGATCAAGAATTTCACCGTCATTGCCACCAACGACTGTGGCAGCGCCGACAGCTGCCAGTTCGCAATCGAGAATATTCCGATTACGCCTTTCGTCATTCGCGTCGAGAAGACCCACAATACTCTTCAGGGCGGCTACGAATACGTTTCGATCACCAAGGAGTCCGGCTCCGATCAGATCGGCGGCTTTGATTTCCTCCTCGCTTACGACGCCTCGGCCTTGAGCTTCCAGAGCGCCTCGCTCGGTGCTGCTGCCGGACCGGCAGGATGCGGCTGGGAATACTTCACCTATCGCTACGGCCCCTTTGGCAACTGCGGCGGCCCCTGTCCCTCCGGCATGCTCCGTGTGATCGCCTTAGCGGATGCCAACAACGGCGCTAACCACCCCGACTGTTTTAACATCCCCAATGGCGGCGAGTTAGTCAGCCTGCGCTTCTTCGTCACCGACGACCGCACCTTCGAATGCCAGTACATCCCGATTCGCTTCGCCTGGATCGACTGCGGCGACAACGGCATCTCCAATGTCGGCGGCGACACGCTTTGGATATCTTCGAAGGTCTTTGATTTCGAAAACACCAACCCGCCCATCGATCCTGATTATGAAATCACCGACATGAGCTGCTACTTTGCCATCGCTTATGGCGGCGCCTGTGCGGCCTGCGATGTCAGCCAGAAATACGAGCCGCTTCGCTATATCTACTTCTGGAACGGCGGTATCGATATCGTCTGCGCCGACTCGATCGACGCCCGCGGCGACCTCAACCTCAACGGTGTGCCCAACGAAATCGCCGACGCCGTATTGTTCACCAACTACTTCCTCTACGGCCTGAGCGCGCTCGAATCCAATCCGCAATTCCGTCAGGCGCAGATTGCCGCCTCCGACGTCAATGCCGATGGCCACACGCTCACCGTCGGCGACCTCGTCTACCTGATGCGCATTATCGTCGGCGACGCCTTGCCGTTCCCGAAACTTGCGCCTTTCGCCAACACGGCGACGGTCACTTTCGACGGCACACTTTCGACAAATTCCTCGGTCGAGATCGGCGCTCTGTATGCCACCTTCAAGACGCAGGGAAGTTGCCACCTTAACCACACCGGCTCAATGGAACTCGTCAGCACTGAAAGCGACGGCCTGCTCAAGGTCCTCATCTATTCCGGTCTTGACGATTTGACCAACAGATTGTCCGCTGGTACGAATTCCGTCTTCAGCATCACCGGCTCTGCAGAATTGGTCGACGTCCAGATCGCCGACTACAACGGAAATCTGCTAAACACCCAGCTCGCCCGATCGGTCATACCGACGGAGTTCCGTCTCGCCCAGAACGTCCCGAATCCGTTCAACCCGACGACCAAGATCTCGCTCTTTCTGCCGGCTCAGTCCGACTGGAAACTCGATATCATTAACGTCACGGGGCAGTTGGTGCGCGAATTTTCCGGACGGGGAATCGGCGAAGTGGTGGTTGAATGGGATGCCCGTTCCATGCCGAGCGGCGTCTATTTCTACCGTGCTACCAGCGGAGCCTTCACCGACACGCGCAAGATGCTGCTGCTTAAATAAGAGGCGGTATTCTAATTCCCATTTTGGTCAGTAGCGTCGCTTCTTGTCCCGCCTCGGAAAGATCCCCGATCACCGAAAGGGGCTTTTATGGCGGGATGCGAACTGCCGGACTTGGAATTTTTGGCGAAGGAAAGCTCTTGGATCACCTCTTATCGTCGCTAAAGATATCGATCTAGCCACTTGCGGGATTTGATACTCCCGTTATGTTGAAGGCGAGCAACTAACTTCCGGGGTCTGCTATGTACCAATATCCATCCCCCTCGGGCCGTTGTGGACGGACACTGAAAACACCATTCGTTCTTGCCACGTCGCTGCTGTTAGTTCTTGCAAGCACCGCGTTTTCTGATTGCCTGCCGCCGGTATTTACCGCCAAGCCTGATTCTTTGGTCGAGAGAAGTCACTGTATCGCCTTCCTCTTCAGATTTCGTGCCACCGAGGGCGGCAACGTTGCGCCCGCCGATCCGGTGACCTTCACGAGCAATGTCGGTAATATCAACCCCGCAACCGGTGACTTCAAAGTCACGCCGCTGAACGCGTGCGGGCAAACCGAAGTCGTCGTCACAGCTACCAACGCCTGTGGTGCGAGCACCTCGTACTCGTTTTCTCTTCGCTGGGTGAACAGTGCTCCCCGCATCACTAACTCTTCTGCCGACACCTTCGCGATCGGCTACAACTCCAGGTTCGAGTGGGATTTCAATTCGATTGACCCCGACCCGTGCGATCCTGCGCTTTGGTCGGTTGCGCCTTTGGAACACCCGGTCAACGCGCCCACCATCAGCTCCACCGGAGTCCTCAAATGGCAGCCCGATAGCTCCGAGGCCGCCTCGACATGGTCATTCGCGACCACCGTCACTGACCCCTGCGGCGGTTCGGCAACCTGCACGACCTTCGTCGCCGTCCTCGAGCGCGTGCCATTTCTTGTCCGTATAGGTAAGCGGCATGTCGGAGATCGCGGCGAGTATTGCGATATTCCAATTACTCTCGAGCGCGGCACGGCGCCGATCAGCGGTTTCAATCTCCTTCTCGACTTCGACTATCGGGCACTGACAATTGTGGATGCCGACCTTGGCGCCGACCTCGGTCCCGACGGCTGTGATTGGGACTATTTCACCGCTTCCTATGAACGCAAGAGTGAATCAAGTTCCGAAATCCACCCCGGCCGCGTGCGCTTTATTGCGTCTGCAGGCGCCGGAGCTTGCGCAACCATTCGCGCCGGATCTGAGTTGGCGAGCTTGAAATTCCAGTTCACCCGCGATCTAAACTACGAACTCCAACTGATTCCCATTCGCTTCGCCTGGCGAACCTGCGATGATAACACCTTCATCGGTGCGTCAGCAGATACTGTCTACTACTCGCGCCGGGTTTTCGACTTTGAGAATGGCGATCCCGTCTACGATGACAGCTACGAAATCACGGACCTCAATTGCAGCGATTCGCTTAGCTATGGCGGCGCCTGTTCCGACTGCGATCACTCCGGCGAAGGTGTGCGCGAACGGTTCATTGATTTCGTCAATGGCTACATTGTTGAAGTCAGCTGGCTTTTCAATGAAGTCGGCGATGTTAACCTTAATGGGATTCCGTATCAGATTGCGGACGCCATCGCTCTCGGCAACTATCTCCTCTACGGTCCTGCCGCTTTCGATCACAATCCAGAGCTTCGCGCCGCTCAATTCGGCCAATCGGATGTCAACCGCGATGGCCTCAAAGCGACCATCGCTGACCTGGACTACCTGTGGCGCGTAATCGTCGGCGATGCCCTGCCATGGCCAAAGCTCAGACCATTAACGGCGACCGCGTATCTGCAGCAGGTGGGCGGCGAACTCTGGCTCGACTCCCCCGACTCCGTCGGGGGGCTGGTCCTGAAGTTCGCTAGGGAAGGCGAATACAGTTTTACAAGCTTCACCGAACTGGGTCTGGCGGAGTCGGAGAATAGTGACACAGTAACCGTTCTTCTGCAACCCGGAATCGATAACTGGACTGCTTCTATTCCTCCAGGTCGTATTCCCATCCTCAGCATCTCCGGCCTCAAACTCATTTCCGCCGAGGTTTCCGACTATCACGGTAACCTGATGAACGTCCACCTCGATGCCGAGGTCTTGCCGACAGATTTTCAACTGCACCAAAACTATCCCAACCCGTTTAATCCGTTGACGATCATCAGCTTTGAATTGCCTCTTGTGGAGTTCTGGAATTTGGATATATTCAATGTCACTGGACAACTTGTAGACAATTTCAACGGCCGCGGCGTCGGCACCATCCATGTCACTTGGCGCGCCGGGCAGCATCCATCGGGTGTCTATTTCTACCGGCTTTCCGCCGGCGACTTTTCTGCCACTCGCAAGATGATGCTCTTGAAATGATTCACACTGGGTTTGTCCCTGGAGGGAAACCATGAGATTTCAGTCTACGATTCGGCATGCAATTCTGCTGCCGGCAGTATTCGCTCTTGTCTTTCTGTGGATCAGTTCATCCAGCGCCGCACCCGTCATCTCCAACTGCCCCGGAATGATCAAGGGCTACCTCTGCGACGACATTCATCTGCAGTTAGCGGCCGTGCCGACGCCGGGCTGTGAACAACTCACCTGGTCGGTGGCCGCCCTTGGCCAGCAACCGGTCAACGGCATCGCCATCGACAACAACGGACTCCTGACTGTGACTTTCACCGGCGCCGACGGTGGCCAGTTCTTCAACTTCCGCGTCATTGTCTCCGATAACTGCGGCGCCGCCGATACCTGCATGTTTCCGGCAGAGGTACTCAACTCCTGGCCCTTCCTCTTCCGCATCGGCAAGCTTCACACCACGCTCTTCGGGCGAACAGCAACCGTTCCGATCACTGCGGAAGGAGGCAGCGAATCGGTGGGTGGATTCGATTTCTTGATTTCCTATGAAGCTTGCGTTCTCAATCTGGTCGGCGCAACTCCCGGGAACATCTTCAGCCCAGACATCTGCAACTGGGAGTACTTCACATATAGTCCCATCGATCCCGGCATCTACGACGGGCTCTGTCGTCTTGGCTTGGTGCGTCTGCGGGCCGTCGCCGACCTCAACAATGGCGACCCGATGCCATACTGCTACAATTTCTTCCCCGGCGACACGTTGGCGACTTTGTCGTTTTACCTCACTCACGATTACGAACGTGAATGCGAATTCTCTCCCATCCGCTTTGCCTGGCAAGCCTGTGGCGACAATACTTTGCCCGAACAATATCAGAACTACCAATTTGGCGCCTGTCGTGTCTTCGATGCCGGAAACACCGATCCCTATTCGGACCCCAACTTTGAACTGACCGATACCGACTGCGCCGCACCGCTCCGCTACGGCGGCGATTGCGGTGATTGCGACACCGTGCCGTTGCGCCCAACCGTTGACTTCGTCTACTACTGGAACGGCGGCATCGAATTGCAATGTCTCGACCCGATCTGCAAGCGCGGCGATCTCAATCTCAACGGGATCGCCTACGAGATCGGCGATGCCGAAGTCTTCATCGACTACTTCCTCTTCGGCGTCGCGGCTCTCGACCCCAATCCCGGTCGACGCGCCGCGCAAATCTGCGCCTCGGATATCAACGACAATGGCGTCACACTTGAAGTGGCTGACTTGGTATCATTTGTTCGCATCTTCGTGAATGACACCCTCTCGATTCCGCCGGAGCAGGGGTTGCCTCCGCAGGCGCAGATCTCCATTGTTAATGGTCAACTACTCGTCGACTCGCCCAAGCCGATCGCTGCCGTGTATGCTGTTTTCGAACAGCCGCCGCACGCGGCGCCAGGCAACCTGACAAGTTTGGAATTGAGAGCGGGGAGCGCCGCCGACGCATCCTATCGTATCCTGCTGCTCCCGCACTTGGCGGAACAACAGTCGTTGATCCCGGCAGGGAAGTCCACGATTCTGAATCTCGAAGGCAACCCCGGCTTGCGCGACATACAGCTAATCACCGACTCCGGCCAGGCAATGGTTACACGAATTGCGACCGCCGTCTTGCCCGCCGAGCCGACTCTTGAGCAGAATTTCCCGAATCCGTTTAATCCCATTACCCGAATCACCTTCGAACTCCCCGGGCTTGCCGATTGGCAATTGCAGATCGTTAATGTGTCGGGACAGCAAGTCAAATCTTTCGGCGGTCGCAGCAGCGGCGCCAACGCGGTCGAATGGGATGCCCGTGACTGTCCGAGCGGCGTCTATTTCTATCGCCTCTCGTCCGGCGGGTCAACACTTACCCGCAAGATGGTCTTGATGAAGTGAGATATTGATGAAGGACTCATACTACGAATGGGAGTCGCCTATGAAGCGGACGATAAGACTGCTCATGTCGGGCGCCGTGATCTACCTGCTCCTGGCAGCTACCCCGCTTTCGGCAGCTAACGAAGTGAAAATTCACATCAACTACCCCGATGATGTCGTCTACGCCGATGCGATGAATACCTTTGAAATCTGGATCGAGAATGACCAACCACTGGTCGCCATGTCGCTCGGTTTCGCGATAACTGCCACGAGCGGCACAATCGCCTGGGTGACACCCTACGGCCAGTTTCCAAAGTCGCAACCGCCTTACTTCAAGATCGAAGACGGCGCCTCCGTCGGGTCCTGGGACTTGGGCGGTTGGGCCTTTCGCAGTGATTTGTTGCCCGACATGCTTCACATGGGCGGCATATCAATCAATCCGGCTACGCGATTTGCAGCGCACCCGACTTCGACCTGTATTGTCTCGATGAAACTCGATGCCTCGGACTTGACACCCGGCGCTGAATTCTGCGTCGACAACGTCTTTATTCCACCCGCCGGTACCTGGACCTTCGATGCCGGTTCAGGTGGATTCCCGCCGTCCTTTTATGATTGCCCCGGTTGCGAGCCCGGGAGTTTCGACAATCCGCCGGTCTGCTTTCCGATCGTCGTGCGCACCTGGATCAAGGGTGATGCCAACAGCAGCTTTGTTGTCGACATCTCGGATGTTGTCTTCATGATCCAGTTCATCTTCGCCGGCGGACCGTCGCCGATGCCGTGGCAAGCCGGTGACGCCAACTGCGACTTCAAGACCAACATCAGCGACTGCGTCTACCTCATCGCCTACATCTTCGGTGGCGGTCCGGCTCCCTGTTAAATTGCCTCGCCAATCACGTTAAGATCACAACGACCCGCGCTCCGGCGGGCCGTTCGTTTATTGTTCAGCCCGGCTGCGTGCCCCAAAAATCGCGTACAGCACCGGAAGAACGATCAGCGTGAGCGCCGTCGATGAGATAATCCCCCCGATCACCACCGTCGCCAGCGGCCGCTGCACTTCCGCACCGACCCCGCTCGATACCGCCATCGGGATGAATCCAAACGCCGCCACCAGCGCCGTCATCAGCACCGGGCGCAAGCGCGACATCCCGCTTTCAATAATCGCCGGTTCAAGTTCGAAGCCCTCCGAGCGCAGTCGCTTGATCGTCGACACCAGCACCAGACCGTTCAGAACCGCAATCCCCGAAAGCGCGATAAAACCCACACCCGCCGAGATCGAAAAGGGCATCCCGCGTAAGGCCAGGGCGACCACGCCACCCAGCGCTGCCAGCGGCACTCCGGTGAAGATCAACAGCGCATCCCGTATCGACCCGTAAGTCCAATAGAGCAGCCCGAAGATCAACAGCAGCGCCACCGGCACGACTATCGCCAACCGCGTTCGCGCCCGCTGCAGGTTCTCAAACTGGCCCCCGAAACGCACGAAGTAACCCGGGGCAAATTCGACGTCGCGATTAATCCGCTCCCGCAACTCGTTGATAAACGAATCCACGTCGCGCCCGCGTACGTTGCACTGCACGACCGCGCGCCGCTTGCCCCACTCGCGCGTGATCGTCGCATAACCCCTCTCAAGCGCGGGTACCGTCACCTGGTCGAGCGTCAACAGCGCCGAACCGGCCGTCAGCGGCAACCGCTCGATGTCTTCGGGCACGCCTGCATAAGATGAATCCATGCGAATCACCAGCGGAAAGCGCTGCTGCCCCTCGTACACTTCTCCCACTTCGATCCCGCCGAGGCTCTCGATGACACTCAGCACTTCCTCGGCACTCACATTCAATCGCGACAGTCGCTCGCGATCCACCTCCAGGCGCAACTCCGGTTGGCCGATGAGTTGCTCGACGCTGACATCCTCCGCGCCGGCAATCGACTGGATGACGGCGGCAATCTCCTCGGCCTTTTGTTCGAGGATCGCCAGGTCATCTCCGAATATCTTGACGCCAATATCGCCGCGAATGCCCGCGATCATCTCGTTGACGCGCATCTCGATCGGCTGCGTAAAAACGCGGTTCATCCCGGGCAGGTCTGACAGCTCGGCATCCATCAGCTCAACCAGTTCCTGCTGCGAGCCCGCGCGTTTCCACTCCGAGCGTGGCTTGAGCGTGATAAACACATCGGTCAATTCCAGCCCCATCGGGTCGGTCGATAACTCCGCCGTCCCGATTCGCGACCAGATTTGATCCACTTCGTTTGGGAACTTCTCGAGAATGATCTTCTCGATGCGCGTGTTGTTGTCGACCGTCTCCGGAATATCAATTCCCGCGAGTCGAATCACGTTTATGGCGATCGTCCCCTCGCTCAAACGCGGCAGGAACTCCCCGCCCAGTCTGCCGAAGAAGATCACGCCGGCGGCGATCGCCGCAATTGCCAACGCCATGACGCCGATGCGATGCCGCAGCGCCGCCTCTACCAGCGGCCGGTAGAGTCTTTGTCCCCAACGCACCAGCCACGGCTCGCGATCATTGCGGGCTCGTTTGAGAAACGTCGCAATCAACGCCGGCAAAACCGTGAAGGACAGAATCAACGACCCCACCAGCACAAACGTCACCGTCAGCGCCATCGGTCGGAACAACTTGCCTTCGATGCCTTGCAGCGTGAGAATGGGGAGATAAACCAGAATGATAATCAACTCGCCGTACAGCGTCGGCTTGCGCACTTCCAGGATGGCATTCTTGATCACCTCAAGTCGCGAGCTTGCGCTGTCGGATGATCCCAGGCGCTTCACGGCATTCTCGACCTGGATCACGGCATTGTCCACGGCCAGCCCGAAATCGACGGCGCCAAGACTCATCAAGCTCCCGATGATTCCCACCTGCGCCATCATCTCGAAGGCGAACAACATTGACAGCGGAATCGCGGAGGCCACAATCAGTCCCGCTCGCAGATTTCCGAGAAAGACAAACAGCACCGCGATCACCAACGCCGCGCCTATGAGCAAATTGTGTTGGACCGTCTTTAGAACCTCATCGACCAGCCGCGTGCGTACGTAAACCGGCCGCGCTTCGATCCCCTCCGGCAGCGTCGCGCTGATTTCCCCCAGGCGCTGCTCCATTTTCTCGGCGATCTCGTGCGAATTCTGGCCCGTCAACATGAATCCCAGGCCCAGCACAATCTCGCCCTCACCATTGGCCGTCGCTGCGCCGCGCCGGATTTCGTGGCCGATCACCACATCCGCCACGTCGCGAATCTGGATCGGCACGTCATTGCGCGAGTCGACCACCAGCTTCTCGATCTGCTCGCGCCGGTTAATCGTGCCCACGCCGCGCACAATCGTCTGTTCGCCGCCCCGCGCCATCTGCCCGCCGCTCACGGTTTGCAGCCCGCTGCGGACGACCTCCGCAATCCGCGCCACGCCCAGCCTGTACTGCGCCAGCCGATTGGGATCAACGACGATGTGATACTGCTTCTCAAACCCGCCCCAGGCATTGATCTCGGCCACCCCCGGCACCGACTGCAATTGTGGCTTGATAATCCAGTCCTGCGCCGTGCGCGCCGCCGTCGCATCGCCCGTAGTTCCGACTACGACATAGTGAAAAATCTCGCCCAATCCCGTCGATACCGGCCCCAGCTTCGGCGATTCGACACCTTGCGGTAATTGCACGCTCACCAGTCGTTCAGTAACCTGTTGGCGAGCGAGGTAGATGTCGATGTCATCCGAGAAAATCAGGTTCACTTGCGAGATGGCGTACTTCGAAATCGAGCGCACCTCGATCAGTCCCGCCAGGCCGGCAAGTTCGCGTTCGATCGGAAATGTAATCTGCCGCTCGATGTCTTCCGGAGCCCAACCGGCCGCGGCGACGTTCACCTGCACCATCACCGGCGTGGTGTCGGGGAAGGCGTCAAACGGCAGCCGCATCAGCGCCGCCAGGCCGACAATCACCAGTAAGCCGGCGGCGCAAAGAATCAGCCCCCGCCGCTGGATGGCGAAATCAACCAGTTTCTCCAGCATCGTCGGCCTAATGTCCGCAGCAGCCGGCGCCCAGGCTGCTCTTCATCAGTTCCGTCTTCAACAAGTAGCCTCCCTTGACCACTACCATTTCGCCGGCGTTCAGCCCCGAAGCGACTCGGTAATGCGTGCGGTCGCCGCGCTCGATCTCGACTTTCCGCGGGCGGTAGCGCGCCGCATCCTCACGGACGAACACGACATTGCAGCAGCCCTCCCAGTGCACGGCATTCTTGGCGACAATCACCGTTTCGGAACTTCCGGCGCTGGCGACAATCAGGCGGCCGTAACGGTACGCCTTGACCGACGAGTCTATCTCCAACAGGCGCGCCCTGACACTCACTGTGCGCGAGTCGCTGTCGACATAAGGAGCTACCCAGAAAATCTCCGCCGGAGTTCGCTCCAATGATCCGCCGTCTGCCGCGAAGAACGCTCGTTGACCGACACGAATGGCGCCGGCGTCGCTTTGCCGCAAATGTCCCTCAATCCAGAGTGCGGTCGGATCGCCCAGCAGCACGATCGTCGCCCCGGAAGCCTGCATCAACCCCAGCGGTGCGCGCCGGTCCAGAAGATTGCCGGCCTGCGGCGCCATGAGCGTCCAGCGCGAGCCTACCCCCGTCGTTTCCAGGCGCGAGATCTGCTCGTCCGACAAACCCGCGGCACGAAGCTGTCCCGCGAGGCCATTGCGCCGCGTCTTCGTGATCTCGAACTCGCTCACAATGCGCTGGTGCTCGGCACTCGAGATCAACGACGCCTCGTGCAGGCTATCGGCCCGCGCCGCCTCAAGGGCATCGAAGCGGGTTTCCGTGAGCGCCTCCAGATACTCGGCTTGCAGCGCCGCCATTTCCGGCGACTCAAGTTCGGCGATCGGATCGCCGCCCCGCAATTGTTGTCCCAGCTCCGCTCGCCAGCGTACCACCGTCGCCGGCAGCGACATGGTCACCGCATAAGTGCGCGTTTCATCAAATATCAGCTCCGCCGGCGCGTCGATTTCCTGTCCGGAAGTGGCTGCTGAAATAGCTGGTTCTACGGCAATGCCGCTGCGTTCGGCCGTCTCTGCCGATGCAAATCGGATGACGGCTTCGGTCTTCGTGCACGCCGGATCGCTTCCGGTGAACAGCACACTTGGTCGGGGCAACGCCGGTTCATGTACCTCCAGCGGCTCGTTCTCAAAGCGAATTTGGGGATTGCAGAGCCTGCATTGCGATTCCGGCAGGCCGTGCTCGGGACACCAGTCCCCACTCTCCTTGAACTTCGCAACCAGTGCCGGTGAGCATTTGGTGCACTGCGATTCCGGGACGCGATGTTCCGCGCACCAATCACCGACGGCCAATGACGCACCACCCCTTTCGACGGGTTCATTCGGGAAATGCAGATCAGGATTGCAAAGTCTGCAATGTGACTCCGGAAGATCATGCGGACCGCACCAATCTCCGCTCTCTTTGAATTCTGCAATCAGTACTGGTGAACACTGCGTGCACTGCGATTCCGGGACGCGATGCTCGGCGCACCAATCGGCAACATCATCTGTTGCCTCGCTCTCGCCGTGGTTGTGACCATCATCGGCGGAGTGTACTTCAACCGGATTCGCAGCCGGACCACTATTCGGCGCCAACCACAGCGTCACCGCGATTCCGAGTATTAGCCCGGCCGCAGCAATCAAAATGTATTCAACAATTCTGAAACTAGTCATACCAACTCCTCGGCCATTGTGGCCGCAATGAGATACCACGCCCGGTCCGCGACACTTCGCGGCAGGGCAATAACTATTCAGTGATCGAGGGGGAGTTGGTTAGCTTCTTGGTGGCCGGTCAATGCCGGGAGATGTCAGAGAACTCAGACTTGTTTGCTGGTCGACGAACAAGATCAATGTCGCGTCATGATCCACGCTCAGTTCCTGGTCAATCGGCTCAGCCTGGGGGACTGAGTAACTGCACCAGCACAAAGCGCATTCGCCGCACGGACCTTCGCCACAGCAATCTCCGCAACTGCCGTGTAGGTCTGCCTCCAGGGCAGTCATGAATGCCGCCGCAGCAATGGCGAGAAAAAGCAGGCTTGAAAATGTCCTAATTAATTTCCGCATTCTTAACTTATACGGCAGATCTTCGAAAAAGATGAGCCATCGGATGAGATCAGTAGCTGTTTCTCACTGGAA
Source organism: uncultured Ignavibacteria bacterium (assembly GCA_964576925.1). GTDB lineage: Bacteria > Zixibacteria > MSB-5A5 > CAIYYT01 > CAIYYT01 > JADJGC01. The sequence continues at coordinate 892,993 of CAZNWJ010000001.1, forward strand.
CCAATCATGCGCGGCTTCTGGGTATATAATATGGAGCAGAGCGGGATCGAACCGCTGACCTGTACGTTGCGAACGTACCGCTCTC
>CAZNWJ010000002.1:0-19907 GCA_964576925.1 uncultured Ignavibacteria bacterium
AAAGTGTTACCTATCCGCCCGGTCTAAAGTGTAACCTATGCGACAGTCAGTACAGAAGGTTCCTGGTGGGGCAGATATTCTTGTATGTAGGGTGTGAGAGACGTCAGACAGGAATGTCTGAGCTACCGGGGGCCGTTTGGCGTCAGGTCGCCCGATTTCGCGGCAAATCGGTGCAGCGGATCAGGGTGACGTTCGCGAAATCGGAAGACCTGACGCAACGGACAAGCCCACCGCAATCCCTCGTTCCTCGGGACGCCACGCAGGCGATGGGGCACCAGGGGGTGAACCCAGAGACAGACGCTGGGATTGCTTCGTCGCGGCTGAGTGCACAGCTTATTGATGGGGGTCGTTCGCTCCACCCTCACCCCCGACCCCTCTTCCAGAAGGAGAGGGGAGAAGGTTCCTGGTGGGGCAGATATTCTTGTCTGTCGGGTGTGAGGGGCTGTCAGGCAGGAATGTCTGACCTACCGGGGGCCGTTTGGCGTCAGGTCGCCCGATTTCGCGCCAATTCGGTTCAGTGGATCAGGGTGACGTTCGCGAAATCGGAAGACCTGACGCAACGGATGAGGTCCGCGTTCGGATCTCAGGGACCGTAACCTGAAAAACCCAAACACCGATCATACAACCCACCGCAAGCGGTGGGGCACCAACAACTCCGTCGAAACGGGGCAGCACGGTGGGGCACCATTAAGTATGAATACAGGTCGAAAGTGATGAATCCATAAGAGTGCGCCCCGACTGTTACCAGTCGGGGCGGAACGTACGTTACCCAAGTTGTCGTGGTAGGTCGGTTACGACATTAGCCCGGCTTTGAATTTATCTTCGAGCCAGCGCGTCCGCAGAAGGTCGCTGGCAATGACATCGGTTCGGTTCATGCGAGCGGAAGCTGGATTCCGGCGTTCGCCGGAATGACAGGTGTAGGTGGCGATTGAGCGATGCGGGTGTCCGACTGAAGTCGGAGCTACGCTCTTGACCGTGGACCAGATTGCGGGCAGATCCATACACCGTCGCTTGCGGCCGTCAGAAAGGGATTCCCGACGGCGCCTTTGCGTCACGGCGCGTAGTTGCGCACGCATCAGCAGCGCCGAGCGGTGGCGTTCACAGTGTGATTGTTCCGGTCGCATCGTACGTCTTCCCTGGTTCGCTCGGTGTTACTTCACGCGATTGCGCAGGAAGGCCGGGATTTCGAGGTCTTCCTGATCAATTTCATCGTTGGCCTTGGTCACGAAATCATCCGACTTGATGTCGCCATCGAGACCGACGATCATCGGGCGCGTGCTGCGTTCGACTGCCCGTTCGAACAGGTCGACCGATTCGACGACGGTGGTTCCGACGGTGTGGCGTTCGAGTTTCTCGAGCCGCTCGAGCTTTTCCGCCAGTTCGCGCTTGGCGTTGCCGAAACCGGTCGCGATCACGGTGACGCGGATTTCGTCATCGAGCGACGGATCGATCACCGCGCCGAAGATGATGTTGGCATCCGCGCCGGCGGCGTCGTAGATGACCGTGGTGGCTTCGTTGACCTCATAGAGAGTCATATCGGGACCGCCAGTGACATTCATCAGCAGGCCCTTGGCGCCGGAAATATTGACATCCTCAAGCAGCGGCGAATTGATCGCCATGCGCGCGGCATTGGCGGCCTTGTTTTCGCCCCGTCCCCAGCCGGAACCCATCATGGCGTCGCCCATCTCCATCATGACGGTACGGACATCGGCGAAGTCGCAGTTGATCAGACCCGGGATCGTGATCAGGTCGGAAATGCCGCGGGTGGCACGCAGGAGCACATCGTCGGCCATCAGGAACGCTTCGGTGAGCCTGGTCGAAGGATCGACGACCTGCAGGAGGCGCTGATTCGGGATGACGATCAGTGTATCGACACGCGACTTGAGTTCGTCGATACCGGCGAGCGCGCGATTCATGCGTTTGCGGCCTTCGAATTCGAACGGCTTGGTGACGATCGCGACAGTGAGTGCGCCAAGTTCGCGGGCGATTTCCGCAACCGCAGGTGCTGCGCCGGTGCCGGTGCCGCCGCCCATTCCGGCGGTGACAAACACCAGGTCGGAACCTTCGAGCAGCTTCGAGACTTCGGCGCGATCTTCTTCAATCGCCTGTTTTCCGATTTCGGGGCGCGCGCCGGCGCCAAGACCGCGGGTAAGCCCTTTACCGATCTGGAAGCGTTGCTCGGCGCGAGAGAATTCGAGCGCCTGCGAGTCGGTATTGATCGAGACGAATTCCACGCCGTTGAGTTTTTGATCGATCATGCGGTTGACGGCGTTGCCGCCCGCGCCCCCGATACCGACCACCTTGATTTTCGCGCGGTCGGTGAAGTCAGCCAGATCAAACGTCATATTTCCTACCTTATCCTTGGGTTGTTGTTTTCAGACCTTAAAAGTTGAACAACGAGTTGAAGACCTTTTCCAAACGGTTGAAGGCGCGGTTCCAGACGCCGGTTTCCTTGCTGCCCTTTTCCGGGTGGTCAAGGCCGTAGCGCACCAGGCCGAATGCCGTCGAGTACATGGGATTGGTGACGATATGCGACATCCCGCCGAATCCGCGCGGCGTGCCGACGCGCACCGGCAGGTCGAAGATTTGTTCGGCCAGGACATCGATGCCGCGCAGCATCGAGCCACCGCCGGTCAGGACGATTCCGCCCGCGACCGACTGGTAGAAGTTGGTGCGCTTGAGTTCCAAGAGGACCATCTTGAAGATTTCCTCGACGCGCGGCTGGATGATGCTGGCGACGACGCCAAGGGAGACGTCACGCGGTGGGCGTTCGCCTACGGACGGGATCGAGATGACTTCTTCGGCATTGACCAGGCTGGCCATAGCGGCGCCAAAGTCGAGCTTGATTTGTTCGGCGGTGTCGATCGGAGTGCGCAGGCCGATGGCCAGATCGTTGGTGATGTTGCGGCCGCCGAGTCCGATAACGGCGGTATGGCGCACGGAAGAGTCGGTAAACAACGCAATATCGGTGGTGCCGCCGCCGAGGTCGATCAACACGGTGCCGAGGTCTTTTTCATCCTCGTGCAGCACGCACATGGCGGAGGCCAGCGGCTGGAGGACCAGATCGCGAACTTCGTAACCGGAGCGGCGAATCGACTTATAGATGTTCTGCGCAGAGGTGGTCGCGCCGGTGACAATGTGGACTTCGGCTTCAAGGCGCACGCCGGACATACCGGTCGGATCTTTGATGCCGCCCTGGTCGTCGACGATGTATTCCTGCGGCAAGACGTGAATCACTTCGCGGTCGGCCGGAATCGCGAACGACTTGGCGGCCTCGATCACGCGATGAACATCGTATTCGGAAATCTCGTTATCGGAGCGGCTGACCGCAATCACGCCCTTGGAGTTGATGCTCTTGATGTGATCTCCGGCGATCCCGGCGTAGACCTGCTCGATATTGATGCCGGCCATTTCCTCAGCGGAACTGACGGCGCGCTGGATCGAGCCGATGGTTTTCTCGAGATTGACGACAACGCCCTTCTTGAGTCCTTCCGACGGCGCGGTGCCGACGCCGATGATCTCATCATCTCCCTCCGCCACCGGACGGCAAATGAGAGCACAGATCTTGGTCGTGCCGATGTCGAGGCCACAAACCACTCTTTCAGATCCCATGTTTCACCTCTTCCTTATTAATCATCCTTGATTTCAACACAGCGATATCAGTGAGCCGGAGATCGATGTCGATCCCGGGGTTCTTGTTCGATTGGAGAATTTCTTCGAGCCGCTCCAGCTTGGTGTTGACCTGCCCCCACCCGCAGTTGACGACGATGGAGCCGGGTTCGAAGATCAGTTTAAGTTGGCCGTTTTCGACGACGACTTCCGAGAGCGCCGCGAAGAGGAGCGGCTTTTCCAGTTGCATCTGCTGGATTAGCGCCACGACTGCGCGCAGATCGGCGTCATCGGCTGTCGAGAACGGATAGGGCCGCTCGAGCTTGATGCCGCGGACGATCGGCAGGTGGCGGCCGGAGTCGTTGAGATTGGACGGAATGAGTTCGCAGCGCTCAGTCAGGCCGTAGAGGTCATCGAGGTAGATGTAGCTCACCGGATATTTCTCGGTGACGGCTACAGTGACCTTGCCATAGTGGTCAGCTTTGACTTCGGCTCGCGCAACGTACTGGTGTCGTAGGGCTGCAGCCGCAATGGCCTTCATGTCGATGTTGACGAGGTTTGACCCGATGGCTACCGGCAGATCACCGGCGGTGAGTTTGTCGGTGCCGGTAACCTGGACGTAGCTCACGGTCAGGAGCGGGTAGGATTTCAAGGCGTAGCCTGCTCCCAACAACAACAGCGAGAGGAAGAAGAAGTAAGTAGCGAAGCGTCTCATCAGCCGATTGCCTCCAGAACCTTGGGCGCCGTCTTGTAGATATCGCCGGCGCCGATGGTAAAGACGACGTCGCCGTGCTGGGCGTATTTCGCGACGATTTCCGGGATGCGGGCGACCTCATCGACGTACTGCACGTTTTTGTGGCCGAAGTTGGCGGAGGCATCGCTGATCATCTTCGCAGTGACACCTTCGATCGGTTTTTCGCGCGCGGGATAGATCTTCGCCAGGATCAGCATGTCGCAGGTCAGCAGCGCTTTAGCGAATTCCTCGTAGAAATCTTTCGTCCGGCTGAACAGGTGCGGCTGGAAAATGACGATGATGCGGTTCTTGAACGCGATGCGGGCGGCCTGCAACGTGACCTCGATTTCGGTCGGATGATGCGCGTAGTCGTCGTAGACCTTGATCCCGTTCTTCTCGCCGATCAAGTCGAAACGGCGATTGACGCCCTTGAAGTTCTCGAGGGCTTTCTTGATAGTAGCGAACGGAATGTCGGTTTCGAGGGCGACGGAGGCGGCCGCGAGCGCGTTCTTGACGTTAAAGACGCCGGGACGCGGCAGCGCGATGTCGCCGAGGTGCTTGTTGTGATGATAGACGCTAAAGCGCGTGGTGGTGCCTTCCTGGTGCACATTGTCGGCGCGGAGATCCGCCTGCGATTTGAGGCCGAAGGTGCGGATCGGGCGAATCAGATTCGGGATCAGGCTGACGAGATTCGACTCATCGAGGTTCAGGTGAATCGTGCCGTAGAACGGCACTTTGTTGGCAAACTGTGTGAACGCGACCTTGATTTCGTCGAGGTCCTTGTAGTAATCAAGGTGATCGGCTTCCAGCGTCGTCAAGACAGCAACGGAAGGCGTCAACGACAAGAAGGAACGATCGTATTCGTCGGCTTCGGCGATCAGCAATTCCCCGTCGCCAAGCTTGACGGTGGTTTCGAAAGAGATAACGCGGCCGCCGACCATGACGGTCGGATCGAGGCCGGCTTCGACGAAGATGTGGCCGAGCATTGAGGTGGTCGTCGTTTTGCCGTGGGTACCGGCGACACCGATGCCGAATTTCAGGCGCATCAGCTCGCCGAGCATTTCGGCGCGGCGAATGACGGGGATCTTGCGACGGCGGGCTTCGATGATTTCCGGGTTGTCCTCGTGGACGGCAGAGGAAATCACGACGCAGTCGGCGCTGTTGATGTTCTCGGCTCGGTGTCCTTCGAAAACCTGAATGCCGAGACTCTGCAGGTGATCGGTAACTTCGGTCAACGACATGTCGCTGCCGGTAACTTTGTAGCCCTGATTATGCAGGACTTCGGCGATGCCGCACATACCGATGCCGCCAATTCCGACAAAATGCAGTTTCTTGATTTTCCCGAACTTCATCTCCACCCCATGTATTCAAATATGCGCTGCACGATGGCCTGGGCCGCGCCTTTGCGACCGAGCGATCCGGCAGCGATGCTCATTGACATCAGTTTGGAATCGTCGTCGAGGAGTTGCTTCACGAGGCTGACCAGATTCAGGTCTTTCAGTTGGTCGTCCTTGATCAGCATGGCGCCGCCGGCCTCGACGAGCGTTTCGGCGTTCTTGGTTTGATGATCATCGGTGGCGTGCGGATACGGCACGACGATCGACGGCTTGGCAGCCGCAGTGACTTCCGCGAGAGTTAATGCGCCGGCGCGGCAGATGATCAGATCGGCACAAGCGTAGGCGGTGGGCATGTCCTCGATGAAGGGGAGCGCTGCGCCGGGCATGCCGGATTCCGCGAAGGCCGAGATCATTTGCGGATGATTGCCGCTTTGCCAGAGAAGTTGCAGGTTCTTCTGGCTTCTGAATTCCGGCAGGGAGGCTTTGATCTTCTCGTTGATCGAAGCTGCGCCTTGCGAGCCTCCAAGGATCAAGAGCGTCTTCTTTGACGGGTCGAGTCTGAAGCGCTCAATTGCAGTTGCGCGCTCGATTTCGCCGATCGCCGTATTGACTGGGTTGCCGGAGAGAATACACTTTTCGCGAAACGCCAGACGTTCGGCCGCCTGTTCGTAAGCCAGGAAGATGTGATCGGCAAAGCGTGAGAGCTGCCGCGTGGCGACACCGGCAAAGGAGTTCTGCTCCTGAATGAAGGCGGGACGGCCGGTGAGCTTGGCGCCGAGTACGGCGGGAAACGACAGATAACCGCCGGTGCCGACGACGAGATCGGGGTTGAAGGCAATGATCTTGACGAGGGCCTGAGCGATGCCGAGTGACAGGATCGGGAAGAACATCAGATTCCCGGCGAGCGAACCGCGCTTGAGGCCGCGGACGTTGATCTTCGTCATTTCAAAACCGCGCCCACCGATAAGTTTGCGTTCGAGGTCGCGACCGGTGATGAAGAAGCGGACGCGGCAATTGGCACCGAGACGTCGCTGGAATTCCTCGGCGATCGCGAACGCGGGAAACAAGTGCCCGCCTGTACCTCCACCGGCAAACATGATGCGCCTCACGCCGCCCTCGACTTGAAGAGCTGTGGAGTGGCGACGGCATAGCGGCTGACATTGAGCAAGATGCCGACGGCGATGCAGGTGAAGAGCATCGAGGAGCCGCCGTAGCTGAGGAACGGCAGCGGCAGACCGGTAGCCGGAATCATGGCGGTGGCCACGAGCAGATTTGTCGCCGCCTGACAGAAGATCACCAGCGTTATGCCGAGGGCGAGATAGAAACCGGTCAGATCGGCGGAGTGGATCGCGATGCGGATGCCCCGCCAAACGAGAATGCCGAAAAGCAGCAGCACGAGAGTGGCGACGATGAAGCCACCTTCCTCGGCGAGAGTCGAGAAAATGAAATCGGTGTGTGGCGCGGGCAGATAGAAGAGCTTGGCGCTTCCGCGGCCGAGGCCTTTGCCGAACAGGCTTCCGGAGCCGATGGCGAGGATCGACTGCTTCACCTGATAACTGGCGAGCAGCGGATCGGAGATCGATTCGAGATAGGTATCGACGCGGGCACGCTTATAACCGATGATATAGACCATGAAAAACGAGGCGCCGCCGATTCCACCGAGGAACAAGGCGAGAAGCCTCTGGCTAATACCGGCGACGAAAAGCAGGATGAAGGTGACCGCAGCAAGAACGAGTACGGTGCCAAGATTCGGCTGGAGCAGGATCAACCCGAAGCCGAGAGCGAGGATCGGGAAGAGCGGGAAGAGCACCGAACTGAACTGGCGGATTTTGTCTTTCTTGACGGTCAGCAAGGCGGCCATGAAGATGATCAAGACATATTTGAAGACTTCAGAGGGCTGGAATTTGAAGAAGCCGAGGTCGATCCAGCGCTTGGCGCCGTTGATTTCGCGGGTGAAGAGCACGACGACGAGAAAGACGAGCGAGATAGTCAAGAGCGGCCACGCGAGATTGCACAGCGCGCGATAATTCAAGCGCGCGGCCACGAACATCGCGACGACGGAAATGCCGAGCCAGATCAACTGGCGCTGGAAAAAGAAGGTGTCGCTGCCAAAGCGCGAGCCGGCGAACATGGCCGAAGCAGAATAGACCGTGACGGTGCCGATTAACAGCAGCAGGCCGACGACGCCGATGAGAATCTTGTCGTAGTCACGCGGCTGAGTCATGAAGACCTCCGGGCGGCCAGGTCGTGGACAGCCTGTTTGAACTTGTCGCCGCGATCTTCGAAGTCGCGGAACTGGTCAAAGGAAGCACAACCGGGCGAGAGCAAGACGACATCGCCGGGCTCCGCAAGACCGTGTGCAAGATCAAGCGCGGAGTAAATGTCGACGGCGCGCCGAAGCGGCACCATGCCCTGCAACTGCTTCTCGATGATCGGCGTAGCTTCGCCGATGAGGAGCACTTCTTTGACGCGGCCGCGCATCAGCGGCACGAGCGCCGCGAAATCGCCCGCTTTGTCGCGTCCGCCCATGATCACAAAGAGCGGGCGCGTGAACGACTGCAGAGCTACGGCGACCGAGTCGACGTTGGTGGCCTTGGAATCGTTGATGTAGCGCACGCCGTTGATTTCGGCGACAAACTCGATGCGGTGGGGTATGCCCTTGAAGCTGCGCAGTCCGCGGGCGATCTCCTCCGGAGCCAACCCGAGTGCGAGCATCATCGTAGCAGCCGCGGCGCTGTTGGCGACATTGTGCGGACCGGGAATGCCAATATCCCGGGTGAGGCAGATCGTCCCTGACCTGCCTCCCAACGAGAACACCAACTCGTCATCCTTGACGAAGACACCATCCGAGAGTGTTTGCTTGATCGAGAAATGCTGGATTGTCGGACGTCCCCAGAGCTTGGCGCCGCGCAGGATTTCATCGTCGGCATTAAGCACGAGAACGTCTTCCGGCTGCATGGCATCGGCGAGGCGGCATTTGGCTTCGATGTAGGCTTGCATCTCCCTGTAGCGATCGAGATGATCGGGCGTGATGTTGAGCAAGGTCGCAACGCGGGGCCGGAAAGTTTCGATGCGTTCAAGCTGGAAGCTGGAGACTTCGACAACGGCGAAGTCGTCGGCAGTCAGGCCAAGGACATCCTGCGAGAACGGCGAGCCGATGTTGCCGGTGGCGACAGCTTTTTTCCCTGCCGTCGTGAGTAAGTGGGCAGTCAGGGCGGTTGTGGTGGACTTGCCGTTGGTACCGCTGATAGCGACGATTTGCGCCGCACAGAGCCAGGAAGCGATTTCGATTTCGGAAAAGACCGGCAGGTGACGGCGTTCGATCTCCCGCAGGATGGGCGCCGAAGGCGGAATGCCGGGAGAAAGCACGATGAAGTCGATATTGTCGAGCGCCTGTTCGGTGTGGCCGCCGGTTTCATAGTTGATGCCAAGTTCGTCGAGGCGACGGAGGTGCTGGGCGACCTGCTCGCGCGGTTTCATCTCCGAGACAAAGGGCGTACCGCCGTAATGCTTGATCAGACCGGCGGCGGCCGTTCCGGAGCGCGCCATACCGAGAATTGCCACACGTTTACCCTGCACCAAATCGATCCTCATCGTTACCTGATCTTGAAAGTTGACAGTGTCAGGAGCGCCAGCAACGCGCCGACGATCCAGAAGCGCACGACGACCTTGCTTTCGTGCCAGCCGAGCAGTTCAAAGTGATGATGGAGGGGAGCCATTTTGAAGATCCTCTTTCCCCGCAATTTGAAAGAAGACACTTGCAAGATAACCGAGAGAGCCTCAGCCACAAAGACTCCCCCAACAATCACCAATAACATTTCTTTCTTGAGCAAGATCGAGAGCGCGCCGAAGATCCCGCCGAGAGCGAGAGCGCCGGTGTCGCCCATAAAAACCTGCGCCGGATGCGTGTTGTACCAGAGAAATCCGAGTCCGGCGCCGATGGCCGCAGCGCAAAAGACGGTGAGTTCACCGGCGCCGGGCAAATAAACGATATCGAGATAATCGGAAAAGTCGATACGACCGCTGATATAGGCCATGCCTGCGAAGGCGATGAAGCAGATGATCGCCAGGCCGATCGCCAGGCCGTCGAGACCATCGGTCAGGTTCACGGCGTTGGAGGCGCCGGTGATGACGATGATCACGAAGGGGATGAAGAGCGCGAACGGAAAGACTAGATGGTAATTCTTGAAGAACGGAATGTCGGTCGTCATGTCAAAGGCCGGAGTCGGCGGGAAGTAATACAGCAGACAGGCAAAGATGATGCCGATCGATACCTGGCCAATGAGCTTCTTGCGGCCGACGAGACCTTTCTTTTGCTGCTTGATCGCCTTGAGGTAGTCGTCCATGAAGCCGATCGCACCGATCCAGACAGTTACCAGCAGCATGTAAAGAATGAAGCGGTTGGTCAAATCGCCCCAGAGCAAAGTTGGAATCACGATGGCGGCGAGAATGATCAGCCCGCCCATCGTCGGCGTGCCTTCCTTGGCGAGGTGAGTTTGCGGGCCGTCGGTGCGAATGCTCTCTTTAACCTGATTGCGCTTGAGTAGACGGATCAAATAGGGTCCGAGGATCAGGCTGATAAAGAGCGCCGTGATGGTCGCCATCGCCGACCGGAAAGTGATATAGCGAAAGATATTGAAGAAGTTGATGTGATCGACCAGCGGGTAGAGGAGCAGGTACAGCATTAGTTGCCTCTCCCCCAAACGGCCTTGAGACCCTGCTCGACCACTTCGAGTTTGATTCCGCGCGAAGCCTTCAGCAAGATCAAATCGCCGGAACGCAAGAAGGAGAGCAAACGATCAACAGCATCGGCGTGATCGCGGGCGATGTAGATGGCGTCCGCTTCCATACCGCGACGAATGGCGGCATCGCGAACGACAGCGGAGAATTCGCCGAGCAAAACGAGCAAGTTGGTTTTGGATTCCGCAATCCGGCGTCCGAGGTCGGCGTGGTACTCGGCAGCTTTTTCGCCGAGTTCGAGCATGTCGCCGCAGACGACGACGCGGCGGCCGCGCGTCTGCATTGCGTCGATTGTCTCGAGGGCGCCGCGCGCGGAGACCGGGTTGGAATTGTAGGCGTCGTTGATAACGGTCAGCCCCTGAAATTCTTCGGCCTGCATGCGATTACCGGACGGGACGTAGGATTCGAGGCGTCCTTTGACAACCGCAAAGGGTACATCGAGAATCTTGGCCACAGCCAGCGCCGCGAGGCAGTTGGTCGCGTGATGGACGCCAAGGACCGGCATGATGATTTCTGATCCGGAGTAGATGAGGTGTCCATGTCCGGAGCCGTTGACGAAGACCCGTTCGGCGAGCACGTCGGCAGACGCCGATTGGCCAAAGGTGAGCTTCTGCATGCGGTAACGGAACGAGCGCGAGCGAATGTTGGGATCGTCGAGGTTGAGCACAGCCCAGTCGGTATCGCGGGCATCGTGCAAGATTTCGAACTTGGCTTCGGCGATGGCTTCGATGGTCTTCATCGTTTCAAGATGTGCCGGGCCGATGTTGAGCAGGACGCGGATATCGGGCGCGTAGAGCTCGACGAGGTTTTTGATCTCGCCGGGCGTCGACATGCCGAATTCAAAGACGGCGATTTCGCAGTCGCGGTCGAATGAGAAGATCGAGAGCGGCACGCCGATCTGGTTGTTGAGATTGCCCAGCGAGGCATTGACCCGGTACTTGGCGCCCAGAACAGCAGCGATCAGATTTTTGCAGGTAGTCTTGCCGTTGGTGCCGGTGATGGCAATGCGACGCGGGTTGATTTGACGAAGATATTCCTGAGCCAAGAGCTGCAGGGTGCGCAGGGTGTCGTCGACGCCGATAACGACGGTGTCGGAAAGTCCGGTGAATTCCCCGAGGCGGCTCTTGTTGACGACAATGGCACACGAACCAGCCTCGGCGGCAGCGCGGGCGAAAGCATGGCCGTCGTGATTCTCGCCGACGATGCTGATGAAGATGCTTCCGGGAAGCGGAACGCGGCTGTCGATGATGACGCCGGCGAAGGACGTTTCGAGATCGGCGGGCTTCTGCCACTGCGAATCCGCGAAGGCGGCGGCGAACTCCCGGAGTTTGCCGGAGATCATGCTGCCCCCCCGCGGAGGTATTGCTCGACGATTTCGCGGTCGTCGAAATGGATCTTCTTGGTGCCCAGGATCTGATAGTTTTCATGGCCCTTACCGGCGATCACGAGAAGATCATCGGGGCGGCAGAGATCGAGCGCCTGGTGGATAGCGAGACGACGATCGGCCTCGATGACGGTCTGTTTTCCGGATTCAAGGCCCGGTTTGATTTCCTCGATGATGGCCAGAGGATCCTCGGTGCGCGGGTTATCAGAAGTGACGATCACGATGTCGGCGCGCGAGGAGGCGGCCTGGGCCATCAAGGGGCGCTTGGAACGATCGCGGTCGCCGCCGCAGCCGAAGAGCACGAGCAGGCGGCCGCGGCAGATCTGGCGCGCGGTGTCGACGATTTTGGCGAGCGCATCAGGAGTGTGAGCATAATCGATCAGGACTGTGAAAGGCTGGCCGACGTTGACTTTCTGGGCGCGACCATGGACGAACTCGCGATCACTGAGCCCCTGAGCGATGGTCAGCGGATCGAGCCCCATGGCGAGGGCGCAGGTGGCGGCGCAGAGGGCATTTTCAAGATTGAAGCGGCCGAGCAATTTCAGGTTGACGCGTTCGCTGCCGATGGGCGTGACGAGCGTGAAGCTGGAGCCGTCGGTGGACATGACGACATCCTCGAGGCGGACATCAGCCATCGGATCGTCAAAAGAGAAAGTCAAATACGAGGAGCGGACGCGCTTCACGAGGAAATCGAAGCTGGCGTCGTCGCGGTTGAGCACCGCCCATTTATCCGGGCCATTGACCAGATCAAGCAAGTGCGCTTTGGCGGCCCGATAGTTTTCGAAGTTCTGGTGATAGTCGAAATGATCCTGCGTGATGTTGCAAATTGCGGCGACCTGGAAATTGAGTTCATCGACGCGGTTCATCGAGAGCGCATGCGAGGATACCTCCATCGCGACGTAGCGCAAGCCCTCTTTGACCATGATCGTGAGCAGGCGTTCGATCTCAAGCGGGCCGGGCGTGGTGTTGATCGACTCAAAGACATGATCGGCGGTGTAATAACCGAGCGTACCGATGACGCCGACCGGTTTGCCGCGGCGTTCGAGAATTGACTTGAGCAACCAGGTGATGGTCGTCTTGCCGTTGGTGCCGGTGACGACGGCAAGTTTGAGGCGGCGGCTCGGGTAATTGTAGAACTTGGCGGCGATGCGAGCCAGCGCCCGGCGGATATCGGAAACGCGGCCGCTGACGCGGACGGGGATTTCGACCGGCGTGGGCGCGACGATGGCGACAGCGCCACGGCTGACGGCATCCGCGATGTACTTGCGACCGTCGTCGGCATAGCCGGGGACTGCGACGAAGAGATCGTCGGCAGCGATCAGGCGGCTGTCGACTTCGATCTTGGCAATTTCAGTCAAGGGGTCACCGGTGATTGTGATGTCATCCACGTTTGCAACCAGATCACCAAAGACTACCATCGGATCCTCTAATCGATACTGCAGATGAGTTTGAGGCTGCGGTTGGCCGAGGGATTCTTGGACGTGGTATCGATGACTTGCTTGACAAAGCCGGAGCCTTCAACGGAGAAGTCGTAACCCCACTCCTTGACCTTGCCGATGGCGTTACGCAACGACATGCCGATCAGGCCGGCGAATTCACCAGTGGAGTCGGGGTCGGCGCCGGTGAGGTGGACGATCAGGCGTTCGCCTTCGAGGAGCGTCGTGCCGGCGGCAGGCACCTGGCGCGCGATGATGTCGCCTTGAGCGACGAAGGAAATGTCGAGCGCAAGGGTGTCGAGCAGTTCCTTGACGGTGGAGAGTGTATGGCCGGTGAGATCGGGAACGCGAACATGGCGCGGCGCGAATTTCTCTTTTTGCTGCGCAAAGACCGGCGAGAGCTCGATTTTTTCCTTGGTCGAAATACGTTCGGCGATGCGGCGGAAGATGCGCGCCGAAGTCATGCCGGCATAGTGCACCGGCTGGGCATCGTCGAGCACAACGACGCCGACGGCCACCGGGTTTTCGGCGGGAAAGAAGCCGGCAAAGGTGGAGATGTAGTTGTTCTGGTAGTAGCCGCCGGTTTCGAGGTTGACTTTTTGAGCGGTACCGGTCTTGCCGGCATAAGTCACGACTTTGGACTTGCTCCATTTGGCCGTGCCGGTATCAACGACGGCCTTCATGAATTTGCGCATAGTCTCGCAGGTTTCGGGCGAGAGGAGCGTACGCACCTTGGTTGGACCGTGCTGTTCGAGGATTTCGCCTTGCGGTGAGACGACCTTCTGGATCAGGTAAGGCTGATAGAGAGAGCCTTCGGAGGCGACGACATTGAAAGCGGCGGCAAGCTGCAGCGCGGTCACACAAACGCCGTGGCCCATTGCGTGCTGGGCCGTCCAGAACTCGTTCCATTTACGCGGCTCGCTGAGCATGCCGGGCATTTCGCCGGGGACGTCGATGCCGGAGCGCAATCCGAAACCGAAGTACTTCGAATACTTGTAAAGCATTTGCGGCCCGAGTTTGCAGGCGACGCGCGCGGTGCCGATGTTTGACGAGAAGACAAAGATGTCGCGCACGGGAAGGCTGCTCCACTTCTTGTCGTCGTGCAGCCACTTGGGGCCGAACTTGGCCTTGCCGTTGCCGCAGTCGAAGATGTCCGTTGGGCGGACGGCGCCCTCTTCAAGCGCGCCTGCGGTAGCGATCAGTTTGTAGACAGAGCCGGGTTCGAAGACGTCGGCGATCACCTCGTTTTTCTGCGAGGCGGCGGATTTGGAATGCGGATAGTAAGAGGCCATCGCGAGGACGGCGCCATCGTTCGGTTTGAGCAAGACGATCATGCCGGACTGAGCGGAGAAGGAGTCGACGCCGTGCTTGAGTTCCTCTTCGACGATGCTTTGCCAGTCGAGATCGATCGTCAGCTGTACATCATTACCGTTGGCGGGCGTGACCAGGTCCTTGCCGGCGACGCGGTAGATATTGCCGACGGCGTCGCGTTCGACGCGGCTCTTCCCTGCCGTGCCGGTGAGCGACTGGTTGAGGGCGAGTTCAAGTCCGGAGATGCCTTTGTTGTCCGTGTCGACGGCGCCGAGCAGGTCGCGGGCGAGCGTTTCGCGCGGATAAGAGCGCTGCATTTCGCGCTGGCTGAAGAGGCCGGGCAGATTGCGTTCGGAGATGGCCCTGGCTTTCTCTTCGTCGACCTGACGACAGAGCCAGGTAAACTGCTCGGTACGAGCTGTGAGCTTTTCGCGCAAGGCGGAGCGCGCGGTGTTCATATAAGGCGCGATAAAATTGGCGATTTCAACGGCGTCAGCCTCGGTTTGCGGATAGGCGAAGAAGGAGCGCCGGGCAACATTACCGGCAAGCGTGCGGCCCTGGGCGTCGAGAAGGCGTCCGCGATCGGCGGGGACTTCGATTTCGCCCTTGCTCTGCGAATCGGCGATGCGGCGGTAGCGTTCGCCGTCGATCAACTGGATGCTGCTCAAGCGATAGATCAGCGCCAGCCAGACGAGCGCCAAGACTATTATCAGCGCGTAAACACGGCCACGAGAAATGAAAAAACCACCACCCATCATGCGCCGAGCTTCGCTTTCCCTTTCTTCTTTGCGGCGGCCTTGGTCGAGTCTGTCTTGGCGTGGCCGCTTGCGGAGGTTGGGGTTTTGGCGTGTTTCGGGAAAGAGAACTTAACGAGCTGCGCCTCCTGGCGCGAGACCATCGACAGCTCGGAGCGGGCGATGCGCTCGATATTCTCGAGCGACGCGAGGTATTCGACTTCGTACTGGAGGGATTGGCATTCCTCCTTGAGGAGCCGGACGGTCGTCTTACGCTGCGAATGTTCGTCGGCGAGTTCGAGCGTGTGGACGCGCTGCCAGACGAAGAGATAGGAGAAGAGCAGGATCACGAACAGGGCGCCGAAGAAGGCAAAGACGCGGCGACGCCTGGTGCGTCTCTCGGCACGTTTCTGAACTGACCACTCTGACCTACGCATAACGACAACCTGTGTGAGGTGACCCACCAATCCTTGGCGAGCCACCTCACGTCCTCAAGAGGTCCCTATCTTGATCGCGGCCCGCAGTCGGGCGCTACGCGAACGCGGATTGGATTCTATTTCCTGATCGCTCGGCTTGATGGCCTTGCGGGTGATTCTCTTCAGCGAAGGCTGCCGGCCGCAAACACAGATCGGCGCGCGCGGCGGGCAGATGCAGGGATTTTCGCGCTCGACCATAAACTGCTTGACCATACGGTCTTCGAGCGAGTGAAAGCTGATCACGGCGAGAATCCCCTCCGGTTTCAAATATTCTTCGGCCTTGGGCAGCGCGACACGCAGTTGCCCGAGTTCATCATTGACCCAGATGCGCAGCGCCTGCCAGACCTGCGAGAGAAACTGCTTGGTACGTTCGCGCGGGGCGAACGGCAGCACGGTGTGCACGAGGTCGGAGACGGTGTGAAGGCGGTCGGCATCGGCGCGCTTGAAAATGGCCTCGGCGATTTTCCAGGAGCGCTGGATTTCACCAAACTCGGAGAGGACGCGAGCCAACTCAAAGGCCGAGGTCCGGGCGATAAGCGCCGCCGCCGGCACACCCTGAGTAGCATCGAAGCGCAGATCGAGCGGGTCGGAGGGTGATTGATGGGCGAAGCCGCGACTGGATTGCTCCAATTGCAGCGATGAAAGTCCCAAGTCGACAAGAATGAAATCAACCAACCCCTTGTCTTCCGGCGCCAGATGCAAATCGAAGTTGGCGTACGAGTCGTGCACCAACTGCGCCTGCTGGTTATACACCTGGAGGTTGCGGCGGGCGACTTCCAATGCCTCGACATCCCTGTCAAAACCGACCAAACGTGCGTCCTTTCCAAGACGGGCGAGAACTTCAACCGCGTGTCCGCCGGCGCCGAGGGTGAAATCGATCACCAGGCGCGCGCCAACGGGGACTAAATTCAGTACTTCCTGAAGGAGAACCGGCGTGTGCGCCGCATTATGACGTGAACCCGAACAGATTCTCGACGACCTCTTCTGCGCTCATCTCGAACGACTGTTGGTATTCATTGAAGCGCTGTTCATTCCAGAGTTCGACTTTTTCGCCGACTCCGAGGATCAGCACTTTGTCGGTAATTCCCGCATACTCGAGGAGATGCCTGGGAATTGCGATCCTGCCTTGACCATCCGGTACGCCTTCCGCCGAGTTGGGGTGGATAAAGCGCTTCAAGAAGCGCGCCCGGCGTGCATCGATCGGTTGCGGGGAGGCCATTTGTTCCGAGACCCGCTTGTATTCGGACTCGGAGTAGAGGTCGAGACAGCCGTCAAAGCCGAAGCGCACGATGAATTTTTCCGATCCCTGCTGGGTTGCGATGGAGCGCAACTTGGCGGGGATGGCAATTCGCCCCTTGCCATCGACAGAAACGGTGTAACGTCCAGTAAAATTAACCACTTAAGACCTACCAGCTACCGGGGTTACCCAAAATTCCCCACTCTTCCCCCAAGTTCAACACTTTTGGGGTACAAGTCAAGGCAAAAATGGAAAAAACTTCGTGAAATCGTAAGTGCGCCATAGGTATTGGGCTGAGGCTACAGATTCGGGCTGTTTTCTCTGTGTCGAGACGAACCAAAGCACTCCTGAAACAACCTGAAACACACTAAGTTACTCATATACAATCGATTATCGATCTTGTCTGTTCTCGAGCTTCGGGCACGGCGATTGCGCAATAGAGGGTGGGCAAAAAGTCTTTAACAGGCGCACAGTGATGATGGTTCGTTGGTCTATCATGATTATCTCGTTGGTAACAATGATGTTACCGGCATTCAAAGGGGATGCTGCCGACCGGCTCCGGTTTGACTGTAGCCGTGAGCAGTTTCGTGTGAACCTCGACGGAGTCGGAGTTGTTGCTGACTCAAAAGGCGCTGGAAGTAAATGGGTTAGCGGTGCAGATGGCATGTTGTCCCGAGTCGTTCGGCTGGTGGTGAGGAGTGGGGAGATTGATTCGGTGGTGGGGTATGGAGGCCGACAAGTGAATATATGTACGCCTGTTTGGGGTGAGAGTCCCCTGCCGGCGGCCACATTCGCTGGTGATCAGGGACGCGATGTTGATTTCTACGAAAGCAGACTGAGCGAGCTCGGTGGATTGGGGCAGGAACGCCACCGCACAGCAGCGATTGTCGACCGCAGCGTGGCCGGCGACGAAATGATCGTGAGCATTTTGCTTTCTCCGTTTGAGAGAATCTCGGAATCGGAGTTGTTGCTTGCCGAAGAGATCGAACTGGCTGTATTCGGGACTTCGGATCTCAGCTATGAAATCATCAGCGCCGACCAGGTTGTTACGAACGCAAAAATCACTCGCGGTACTCATCTTCAAAACAGCCAGACTGCACTCAGCGGCGCGACGCTCGGGGCAGAGTATCTCGTCGTCACTGCGGGAGAGTTTGCGGACGAACTGGAACCGCTTCTGCTCTGGAAGCGACAGATGGGACTGACTACTGCTGTCATTGACATTGACGAGATTCTCGCCGCACACGACGGTGTCGACGATGCGGAGCGGTTGCGAGAGTTTCTGATCGAGAGCTACCAGGCCGGGACGCAGTTTGTCCTGCTGGCGGGTGATGAAACGGTACTGCCAATCCGTTATGCGTATCACGCCAATACGGCGATTGTGCCGGACATCGCGCTTCAAAACATCTGCGATCTGTACTTCGCCGATGTGAACGGCAACTGGGACGCTGATGGCGATGGTGTTTACGGCGAGCCGGCGCAGGACCAGCCGGATCTCTATGGTGAAGTTCTTGTTGGGCGGTTGCCGTTTCATCGGGAGCAGGATTTTTCTGCTTATGTTGAGAAATTGATCGCATACGAGCGGAATCCCGGTGGCGGCGAGTACGAATTTTTGAATCGATCGCTGTTTATTGCGGCAGATCAGATGCGCGATTACCAAGGGGTCGGGCAACAGCAGCTCCTGGCGGGAGCTTTCCCCGAGTATGTCGAGAGCGAAGTGAGCGCGATCGTCGAGGATCCGACTGGTGATGCGGTTAACCCAGAATATCCGTTGGCCACGGAAGCGATCGCAACGATGTCGGAGGGCTGGGGATTTACGACGCTGCTGATTCATGGTGTCAGCGACGGCTGGGTCTTGCGGTCGAACCAATACAACATGTGGCCGAAGTCGTTTCTATTCACGGGCGAGGGTACGGACGGGGCAAACGGATTTCTGCCTAATCTTGAAGCGAACGGCAAGCCGGGGTTGGTCTATTCCATCGGTTGCGACAACGGTGCGTTTGACATGGATGCTCCGCCGTTTGCGGCGACAAATCCGTGTGTCGCCGAGATGTATCTGGCTAAGCCGGACGGCGGCGCGGTGGGGTTTATTGGCTATTCGCGCTGGGGCTGGGTGGCAACCTCGTGGAAGCTGGCGGATGCGTTCATCAAGAGCCTTTATGACGATGATGCCCTACCTTCGGAGGCGCTGCGGGATTCAAAGATGCTATATCCAAGCTATCGCGATCTTTGTTACGGACTGAATTTCTTTGGTGATCCGGCGATGCATTATTGGAGCATGACGCCACAGGCGAGCACGCTGCACATTCCGAGCATTACGGCTGCGGGGCAAAATGAATTGTTGGTCGGTTTCCGGTCTGGCGAAGATCCGATTGCTGATGCGCGAGTCACGCTGACGCAGAATGGAGAAATCATCCTGGAATCGCAGACCGATGCGCTGGGGCTGGTGATAATAGAGTTTGATTTCAATGTCGAGGACGAGTTCACGGTTACGGTTTATCGCAACGGTTATGTGACCCAGTCTAAAGTGCTCTCGCCGGAGATCGTTCTTGATGCCGACGACGAGACGGGTGAGGCGCTTCCGACGGAGTATAAGCTTTATCAGAATTTCCCAAATCCTTTTAATCCTACGACGACAATTGCATTCGACAGTCCGCGACCGGCGCGCGCGGTCGTGCAGATCGTCAATGTTCTCGGACAAATCGTCAGAACACTGACGGATGCTGCGGTGATCCGCGGACGAAATGAGTTTGTCTGGGACGGTCGTGATGATTACGGAGCGGCGGTAAGCTCGGGTGTGTATTTCGCGGTGGCACGGTCGGAGGATTTCGCGGCGACGATCAAGATGGCGCTGCTGAAGTAGGGGTTGGCGCCAGGGACCGAGTGGTGGCAGGTCTCCGGCGGAGTGATTTG
>CAZNWJ010000002.1:20007-472509 GCA_964576925.1 uncultured Ignavibacteria bacterium
AGTAGGGGTTGGCGCCAGGGACCGAGTGGTGGCAGGTCTCCGGCGGAGTGATTTGCGAGACCCGAGAGAGTGCGATCAGAGACCTGCCCTCCGGTTGCTGATACGGAAAGATAGATTGCTTCGTCGCGATCTGGATGTCTACGAAAAATGGGGGTCGTTCGCTCCTCGCAATGACACGATCTGAGACGCGGCGAGATGCAGGCGAGCTGGCAGGTCTCCGGCGGAGTGATTTGAGAGACCCGAGAGAGTGCGATCAGAGACCTGCCCTACGGTTGCTAATACGGAAAGATGGATTGCTTCGTCGCGATCTGGCTGTCTACGAAAAATGAGGGTCATTCGCTCCTCGCAATGACACCCTCACCCCCAACCCCTCTCCCAAGGGGAGAGGGGAGAAGAGAATAGGTAGAATGGAGATCGTGAGGCCATCTCATGGCTGCAATCGACCGGAACTCACAACGCGGCAATTCACATCACGCGAGAAAGCTGTCTGGTTATCAAAAAGAGACCTCGTTGTGGCGGGACAAGAACCGCCGCAACTACCCGTTTCGGTACTTATGGGACAGCCTCGGAATGTAAAATCTACCGGAGCGGCGGGCTAAGAACAGAGGGGCGAGGTGATGCGGAGAAGTTCGCGCCAATAGACGCGGATTTCGGCGCTGACGCGCAGGATGAGCCAGGCAAGCGGGCGCAGGGCGATTTTCCAGCGCAGCAATTCGTGTTTGCGCAGATAGCGATAGAAGCCACGATGCGAGTCACGAATCAGCCAACCGCGCTCTTTTCGTGTCGAGCCACCGAGGCCATGAATGGCGCGAGCCGAGGGCTCAAAGAGGATTTGAGCGCCGGAATCGATGATTCGGCGGCAAAAGTCCACGTCCGAAAAATACACGAAGAACTGCTCATCCCACGGGCCGAGACGACTGAGGACTTCCCTGCGGATCATCAGTGCCGAGGCCATCGGCTGGGCGACATTTGTGCGCGTATTGTGATCGAAAAAGAGGTTCTTCCAGCGGCCAAACACAGGATTCTTCTTCAGCAGACGGGCTAAACCGGTATGCTCCCAGATCAAGGTGGCAAAGGTCGGAAAGTTGCGGACGCTGGGCTGAATCGAGCCATCGTAATTCAGCAACTGCGGAGCCACAGCGGCGAGACGAGAATCGCTACGGAGAGACTCCAAGAGACTTTGTGTGCAGTCAGGCTGAAGATTGATGTCGGGGTTAAGGAGGAAGACAACCTCGCCGCGAGCTTCGGCGACGGCTTGATTAACGGCGGCGGTATAACCCCGGTTGTTCTCATTGATGATGAGCCTGGCTTCAGTCTTCGATTCCGTCACAAGCGACGCGCAGTTTTCGGCGGCGAAGTTATCGACGATGACGAGTTGGCGGGAGAAACTTCCCTGCTGCCGACCAATCGAGTCCAGGAGGGCGGGAAGGAGATCGTTGGACTTGTAGGCGACGATAGCGTAGGTGACCGAGTTCATGTCGACAGGCCATTGATGAGACTGACGAAGGGGGCCAGCGCTTGTTTCCATTCATAGCGCTCCACGCCGGGGCGAAGCACGGGCTCGAGAGGGAGTTTGGTGATATCTTCGACGGCTTCAACGAACTGCCCTGCCCCATCGACGATGTAGACGCCGGGAAACTCCGAGTCGGTGAGGATTCGGCGCGCGGCGTTGTAACGCGGCAGCAGCGCCAGAAGTGGCGCTTCGGCACGCAATAACTCGAAGAGCTTGGAAGGAACGATATAGCGCGTGTCGTATTGGTCCGAGAGGGCGATCAAATTCAAAGTCGAGCGGCGAATGATACCGATTGAGCGCTGGCGCGGAAGATAGCCGGTGGACTCGAAGGCGGCGGTGAGGTTGTGGCTGGAGAGTATTGCCGGCAACTCGGGGAGCGCGACGTGGCCGATGTGGCGTATGCGCCAGTCGATATCCGTCGTGCGGCGTAGTTGCGCGACGAAGCGGGCGATCTTGTCGAAGCCGATCAGGTGGTTGAGGGTGCCGTAGAGGCCGATGGTGTTGGGTTGGCGAACGGCCGGACCGGAGAAATCGCTATCGTCATAGCCGTTAGGGACAAATGCAACCGGCTTGCTTTCGCCGGTGAGCTGACCCAGGAGATAGTCGGCAGTCTGGGGCGAGGTGCTGGTGACGGCGTCGGCAAAGCCGGTGATTTCACGCGTAAGATTGGCAGCGATGCGGCCGGTCTCGGCGGACTCGGAATCGGCGGGGAGCGAGGTCCAGACATCGCGGAAGTCGGCGATCCACTTGACGCGACCGGCTCTTTTGAGATAGATGCCGGCAAGGTGCGAGGAGACCGGCGGTGAGGTAGTGACCAACACGGTGCGGGCCGGGTCGGCGATCAGTTCCTCGACGCCGCGCACGGCGAAAGGCACAAAGCCGGTCTTGGAGTCGGGAAAGAGCTTCGATGTGGAAGCGACCGATGACTTGAGTTTCTTTCGCCACGAGGCCGGAATCAGAGGGACGAAGTTCATCATCCGCGCAGGGTCGAGGGACTCGACGCGGCGGATTTCAACACGCGACTCCAGCAGCGAGAGCAACGACGGATCGTAGACGTCGTACTTGATCGGCTTGACGGTGACGACCGAAACGCGATGACCGGCGTTGACGAGCAGATTGGCGAGCATCGCCGGCCGCGCAGTGCCGGCCAGTCCGAGCGGCGGGAAGTAGTAACTAACGATGATGACGTGAGCCGGTGCGGTCATATTCGTCAATCAGTTTGCGAAAGGCTTTATCGGCAACAACCATTTGATCTTCGCGAATTCCCTTCTGCTGGAGCGTCGGCCAGTAGGATTGCCAGGCGGCGGTGCGAGCCGCCACGGCCAGAGCAGGCCGGATCTTCCCGGCCAGTTCGTCCGGGGCAGCGGGCTGAAACAGCAGTGCCGACTCGGTGATCCACTCGCGGTTTCCCGGGATGTCGGTGACAACGGGGTAAAGGCGTTGCGACATGGCCTCCAGGAGCGAGACCGAGCTCGAATCGGAGGTCGCGGTGGAGACGTAGACATCGTGAGTCCGGTAGAGATTGAAGAGTTGTTCATCGTTCTGAAAGCCGGTAAAGGTGACGAGGTCGGCAACTTCCAAGTCGCGCGCGAGAGAGCGAAGTGATTCGGCCTGCGAACCGTCGCCGGCAATCGTAAGCTGGAACGGAAAGCCGGAGTCCTTGAGTAGACGGGCAGCCTTCAGGAGCGTGGCGACATCGTAAAGCGGCTCGAGACGCCGCGTGCTAAGAATCCTGAGGCTCGACGATTCCTTCATTTCGCGCATGGAGCCGCTTTCGAACCACGACTTGCGGACACCAAACGCGACGACGAGTCGACGACGCGCGGGCACCAACGCTTCGGCAACGCCGAGTGCATAGTGCGAGTCGGCGACGAGCAGATCGCAGCGTTTGAGGACGAAGCGACTGCGCCAATGGCGGAGCAGGCCGTGATTGCCGACGTCCAGGATGTCGGAACCCCAGAGTGTAAGCGCCCAGGGGTGCGCCTTCATCATGGCGGCGATCAGGCCATAGTTGGGCAGGAAGTGCGCGTTGATGAGATGCGGTTGGAATTCGCGGACGATGGCTTCGACTTGGTCGATAACGGACAGATAGCGCAAGGGGCTGCGGCTGATCGATGGCTGAAGGCGGCGGCCGGTGAACTTGTCGTCGTAGTCGCAGGACGCAGTCAGGACCTCCCAGCCAAGTTTCTCGAACGCGGTGTGCCAGCGCGGCAGGTGCGGTGAAAGCGCTTCGCCAAGAAAGAGGATTTTCATCGCCGCCCTCGCAACAGGTCGGCCAATCGCTTCTTGGCGGATACCTGATACAGCTCGACACCGGTTGCCTCGCGAGCACCCCAGCCTTCTTTGAATCGGCGCAAACCGGAATCAGACGGCGGCGAGGCGCCAAGATTGAGGCGTTTGATACCGAGAGATCGCAGATGGCGAATCATGCTTTCCATGAGATAGAAGTTTCCGCCAGCACCAAGGGCGACAGCCAGGGAAAAACCGTCGAAATAGAAGGCGTCGTCATCAGATACGAAATATAGCTGAACGGCGATGATTTGGCCGGAAGAAATCAGGGCAACCGCCAGGATGCCGGGATGATTGGCCACGACGTCGTTGAAAAGATGCTCGTAGGCGACGGCAGGGAGTCGTCGATATTCGCCGGTGCGCGACTGGTGATCGCGAAGAACGCGCAGTGCCGCGCCGGTGTCGGCGGGGGTGAGGAATTTCAGACTGAAGCCGGCATCATGCGCTTTCTGCAGATTGCGGCGCGTGTTTGTAGAGAATTCCGTTTCGACCGAGAGATCGAGAAGGTGATAATTGAAAGAGCGGCTATGCAAGCGTGACGATCCGGAAAGCTGGAGGTTGTGCGGCAGCGCAATCCGGAATTCGGCAAGCTGCTGCGAGCGCAGCCAGGTCGCGAGCGGGTCAAGAAGCGTCGAAGAGCAATCCGCCCGGAGCGTGGAATACATGCCGAACGGGAGTGCGTAGAAGTGCCGCCCGAGCGGCGATTTGCGCAGGTAGCCGATAAGGCAATCGCTCTTGCTGCGCAGGACGAGGCCTTGCCAACGGAGCGCGTCAGACCAGAGAGCAAGCAGCGGCGGCAAGTAGAAGGGTCCCGCCAGCGGCAGTTTCTGCAATTGCGATAACTCGTCAGATGACAGCGTTGACAGCGGCGCGGATTCGACGGCGGGCGGCATCATTGGCGCACAACGAAGACCTTGCCGAGATGGCGCGAGCCGTCTTCGGCGTGCAGCTCCCAGATGTAGACGCCGGAAGCGACATATTCGCCGGAGGCGTTGCGACCATCCCAGCCGGCGTTGACATCGATGGTGCGGACAAGATCGCCGGCGATGGTGAAGATCCGGATATCGCCGCGTTGGTCGATGGTGAACTGAAGGACGCCGGTCGAGCCATCTCCAATCCGGAACGGGTTGGGGTAGGCGACCACACCGGAGGCGCCATCGTTACCGGAGACTGTGTAGTCGAGGATTGACAAACCGTTGGCGGTGAAGATCAGCAAATTGCCCGAGGGTTCGTCGTAGACGAGGCTTTCGATCTGGTCGGAGACGAGTTCGGAATTCATGGTCGTCAGCGCCAGGGTATCGCCGCCGCCGTCGGGCAGCAGCGCCAGCCCGCGCGAGGTTCCCACCCAGAGATTGTTGCGGGAGTCGGCTACGAGAGCGGTGACTTCCGAGGAAACCTCCGTCGGCAACGAGACCGGAATGAAGAACTCAATTTCATCGTCGAAACGCGCCAGACCCTGCGGCGTACCGACCCAAAGGTGATTGTCGCGGTCGTAAGCGACAGCGGAGACGATCGCCGAGGGAAGCCGGCGGCTGCGGCTGAAATATGCGAGTTGATCGTCGGCATGATTAAAGGGATCGGCGCCGTAGCGCAGGA
Source organism: uncultured Ignavibacteria bacterium (assembly GCA_964576925.1). Taxonomy (GTDB): domain Bacteria; phylum Zixibacteria; class MSB-5A5; order CAIYYT01; family CAIYYT01; genus JADJGC01. The sequence continues at coordinate 25,406 of CAZNWJ010000002.1, forward strand.
AGGCAATACCCTGATCGTCGACACCGATGGCCGCCGTGCCGTTGCCGGCAGCGACGACTTGATTGTTGCCGGAGATGAAGCCATCGTCGGTTCCGAACCAGGTCCAGAGTGAATCGGTCTGGTCGAAGACGACCAGCGGACGATGCGGGAAAGCCTGGAAGAGCGAGAACCAGATACGCCCGGCAGGATCTTGATAGAGATTATTGACAACGCTGGCGGTTGGATCCGACTGGATGCCGATCAGGGGCGAGCTGGTTTGATCGAATTTCTGCAAGGTACCGTCCGGCAGTAAGCGCAAGGCGCCGTCGCCGAAGGTGGCGATCCAGAGATTGTCCTGTGCATCGACAAGAGTCGAGAGCTTTTCAAGAGCAGTCACGGGCGTCTGATCCCAGACTCCGTTTGCCAAAGTAGAGATTTCCTGGAAGCGAGTGACGACGTGCAGTTTGCCGTCAGAGGTGATGCCGCCGCCGACGAGGTTGTTGTCGGCAGGACCGGGAACGGCAATGCGTTGAAGTGCGCCGCCGACAAGATCGAACACGCCGGAATTGGTCGTACCGGCGAAGAGGGTGTTGTTCCAAGCGAGAGAATTCAAGGAATTTCGAATCGAGGCGTCGCCGGTCAGCTGCAGGTCTTCACCAGCGACAAAGCCGAAGATGCCGCGGGTACCGCTGCGATTGTAAAGGATGTATAGCTCGGTTGAAGGGCTATGGTTCGCCAGATCGAGGATAGCCGCATCACTTACACCGGCTTGCTGGAACGTTCGATCGGAAAGCAACCGGTAAGTGCCAGCGACGGTGCCGAGTATGACGTCGCCGAGAACAGCAAGACAAGTCGGTTCCGCCGGAGCAGCCAGGTTGAGCCACTCGTTAGGATCGAGCAAATACTCGCTGGAGGCATCGGCAATGGCGAGCCCCTCCTCTGTGGCGGCAATGATCTCGCTATTGAAGATCACTAAATCAAGCACCGGAGTCTCCGCGGAAAAATCGCCGAGGTTGCGATAGGTCTCTTTGACTTCGCCGCCGTGGCGAAAGAGATCGTACTTGATGACACCGACGCTGGAGGCGATCCAGAGAATGTCTTCGTGAGCCGTTGCGGCATTAAGCGATATCGTCGTGCCGTCTTTTCCCTGCAGCACCTGTGAAGAAAACTGATTGGATTTAAGATCGAGGCGACTGAGCACGCCATTCGCGGAGCCGAAGAAGACGACGCTGTCGCCGGCGTAGGCTGAGAAATTGACCAGGTTGCTGCGGAGTCCATCAGAATTCATATAGGTACGAATGGAATTGTCGTCAGGGTCGATGCGCACGACACCACCGGTCGAGGTTGCCCAGACGTAACCGGCGAAAGACTCGAGCGAGGTGATGTTGTCCTTGTTGGTGTGATTCTCCCAAAGCAGTTGCTGCGCTGAGAGCGCAACCGAAAGGAGGCTAACGATAAGAGCGGCGGTAATCAGTCTGCCAGGTATCATGACGTTTCTTAACAACGGCAAGAATTATACCCGCAAGAAGGCTGACGGCAAGGCAAATCTTGCCGAGAATTGCTCCATGTTTTTGAAAGAGAGTGACTTCCCCGCGATGGCCGATTTTGCCGACGAGGAACGTCTTTTCGCCTAATCTAGTTTTTGAAATGACGCGGCCAAAGGGGTCGAAAATGGCGCTGACGCCGGTGTTGGCGGCGCGGACGATCCAGACGCGGTTTTCGACGGCGCGAAAGATCGGGATGGCGGCGTGCTGGTACGGGCCGGCGGTTTCGCCAAACCAGTCGTCGTTGGTAATGACAGTGAGAAAATCAGCGCCGGAGTTGACGAGGTCGCGGACGAATTCGTTGTAGGCGATTTCGAAGCAGATCAAGGTGCCGAACTTGCGGCCGTGGGATTCGAAGAGGATCAGGCTGTCGCCGGGGTGGAAATCAGAGATGTCGAGCGCGAGGCGTTCTTTGACAAACTCGCGGAACTTGGCGATAGCATTGATCTTCTCGGCATACGGCATATGCTCGCCGAACGGCACGAGCCAGTGCTTGTCGTAGATGCGGGGGTCGCGGCCTTCGGGAGTGAAGAAATAGGTCGAATTGAAATAGCGGCGCGCGCCGTCGGGGGCTCGGTCCATGTGCAGCGCGCCGGTCATGATATCGACGTTGTTGCGACGTGCCATGGCGGCGATCCAGTTCATGTACGGCGGTTCGAGATTGAGATACATCGGCGCGGCGCTCTCTGGCCAGACAAGCAATTTGGCGCCGGCGGCAGCAGCCTGCGTGCAGAGAGTATCGTACGTGGTGAAGTTGTGATCGGCGCGGCCGTTTTGCCATTTTTCGGTGATCGGGATATTGCCCTGGAGCGCGGCGACCTCGAAGTCAGGATCAAGCGCCGTGAAGCGCGTCGCTCCCCAGAAGTAGGCGCCAGTGTAGAGCAGGAGCACGAGAACAAACAGGCTGATCGAGAGCGCCATACGGCGCAGATTGCCGTAGGCGTGATAGAGCAGCAAGCCGATGAGCACGATGAAAAAGGTGATGACGGCATCACCGCTGATTTCGGCGAGCTGGACGATCACGGTATTCGAGGCCTGCGTATACGAAAGATTCTGCCAGGGAAAAGACAGTTGCGTGAGGCCGCGCATATACTCCATACCCACCCAGAGGAACGGCGCGATGATGAAGCCCTTGCGACCGAACTTGGAGGTGGCCGAACCGAGCAGGCCGCCGATCAGTCCGTAATAGACTGAATGGATAAGAATCAGCAGGATGACGCCGACGACGTTGACATAGACGACCCAGTAGAGCGTGAGAAAGGCGGTGACAACTCCAAAGCCCCAGCCGCTGCGGAAGCCCTCGCGGAAACCGAGACCGCGAACGCTGGCAAAGAAGAGCGGGACGAAGAAATAGACCAAGAACCACAAAGGTGACGGCTCGAAGGCGAGGCTGAAAAACACCGCTGCGAGCAGAAGCAGGATCAGTCTTTGCGGGAACTTGAATTTCATCTAAAGATCAGCGGCCGCTCGAGGATGAAGGAGACATCAGCGGATCACGACCTGGCGCTTGCCCTTGACGATCTCACCGATCACTTGCGCCGGCGCTTTCTGTTGTTTGAGGATGCGCAGAGCGGCTGCGACATCGTTCTTCGCGAGCACGATCGTAAGGCCGATCCCCATATTGAAGGCGGAGAACATGTCTTCCGCGGAAATGTTGCCGCGTTCTTGCATGAAGGTGAAAAGCGAAGGTACGGTCCAAGCGGACTTGTCGATCATGGCCGTGCAATTCTTGGGCAAGACGCGCACGAGATTGCCGGGGATACCGCCGCCGGTGATATGCGCCAGGCCGTGGACGGCAATCTTCTCGCGCAACTTCATGATCGGTTTGAGATAACTGCGATGAACGGCCATCAGGGCCTGCGCGACGGTCTGATCGAGGCCGGGAATGGGATCATCGGGCGTCAATTGGAGCGCCTCGAAAAAGAGGCGACGTGCCAGTGAGTAACCGTTGGTATGCAGGCCGGAAGAAGCGAGACCGATGACCAGATCGCCGGGTTTAATCTTGCTGCCGTCGACGATCTTGGCACGGTCGACGACGCCGACGATAAAGCCCGCGAGATCGTATTCGCCTTCGCTGTAGAACCCCGGCATTTCGGCGGTTTCACCGCCGATTAGGGCGCAGCCGTTTTCCTTGCAGGCGATCGCCATGCCGCGGACAACCTCGGCGACGACGGCAGGACTGAGTTTTCCGGTCGCGAAGTAGTCGAGAAAATAGAGCGGACGCGCGCCCATGACGAGGATATCGTTGGTGCAATGATTGACGAGATCCTGGCCGACGGTATGGTGGATGCCGGTCATGAAGGCGAGTTTGAGCTTGGTGCCGACGCCATCGGCGGATGAGACGAGCACAGGGCTTTTCAGCTTCTTGAATTTGCCGTCGTAGAGACCGCCGAAACCGCCAATGCCGTTGAGGACGGCGGGATTATAGGTTTTCTTGACGAGTTGTTTGATGCGTTCGGTGGCCTCATCTCCTGAAGCGATATCGACGCCGGCAGATTTGTACGACAGTCCCTGTCCGCTCACAACAATTTGTTTCCGTTGATATCCAATTCGAATTTCATTTTCAGGAATTTGGCCGCGTTGCGACACATTACCATACGCGTCAGGAAGATCTCAAAATACTCCATTACGGACGCGATTTTGTCGTCGATAGTGATTTCGAGAGTGATCGCCTGATGGTCGGGATCGACGCGCAGGAAGGAGGACTTGGCGCCGTAGTTGACTCGATCATGAATGTCGGAGCCGAGTTGCTCAAGATTACGCACGCGCGAGGAGTGGACGTCGGATTTGTCGGCGAGAATCACGGCCGCAGCGATATCGGAGACCGGGAGGATATCCATGTCATCGTGATTGCCGATAGCGGCAGCGATGTCGACGGCTTCTTCGGTGACCATGCCCATTTTGTGGAGCAGGCTGTAAGCGGCCATCGCGCCGGTTTGGGCGTGATATTCGCGATTGATAGCGTTGCCGATGTCGTGCATGTAGGCGGCGATCGCGGCGAGCTGGCAGATACGCTCAGGCCGGCCGATGCGTTCGAGCACGTTGAAGGCGATCTTAGAAACGAGCTTGCAGTGGCGCAGGCCGTGTTCGGTGTAGCCTTGCTGGCCGAGGTAGTGGTCGGCTTTGACGATCCAGGCGGTGATTTCGTCGTTATGCATCACCTGGTCGATTGTCACCAGCTTTCCGTTGGTCAGAGTCTTATCCATTGGCGGCGTCCCATGCATAGGTGTTGGAAGTTAGCGACAACAAGCGCGTTGTCAAGGTTGATTGTACTTACATCATATCGACCGGATCGACGTCGACCATAACCCGCTGTTTTGCGGTCGATTGGAAGTCCGGCTTGGCCAGGATAGCGCCGAGCATTCGCAGGACTGTCGTCATGCGGCGGCTCTTAATGAGAATCTGGAAGCGAAAGTAGCTGCGGCGCTTGTGGATCGGCGCCGCGATCGGCCCCTGGACGCGGGCGAGATTGCCCAGAGCGGTCTGAACGGCGTTCTTGAGGCCACGGCTGACCTTGAGGGCGTGGGCGGCGTCGGTGGATTCGACGGCTAGCAGGACGACATGGACGAAGGGCGGAAAGGATAGCTCGAGCCGCTCGGCGATTTCGACGTCGTAGAAACCGAGGTAGTTGTGTTCCTGCGCCAGGAGCACGGTCTTGTCGTCTGGGTAAAGAGTCTGCAGAATCACCTGGCCAGCGAAGTTGTGGCGACCGGCGCGACCGGAGGCCTGGGTGAGGAGTTGAAAAGTACGTTCGCGGGCGCGAAAGTCGGGCAATTCGAGACTGGTGTCAGCGGTGATGATACCGACCAGGGCCACGTCGGGAAAATCAAAGCCTTTGGCAATCATCTGCGTGCCGAGAAGAATCCGCGCCTGCCCCGACTTGAATTTGTCGTAGATGGCGCGGAAGCTGCCTTCCTTGCGAGTGGAGTCGAAGTCCATGCGGAGGATGCCGACCTCGGGAAAGGCACGTCGAAGTTCTTCTTCCATTTTCTCGGTGCCGATGCCGCGATAGAGGAAGAGGTTGCTGCGGCATTTAGGACAGCTATCGGGATAAGGCTGGTCGTAGCCGCAGAGATGGCAAATCATGTTGTGGCGGATTTTGTGGTAGACCAGCGCGATGTCGCAGTTCTTGCAGGTCAGTTTATGTCCGCAGGCGAAGCAGTGCACAGATGGGGCAAAACCGCGACGGTTGAGCAAGAGCATGGCCTGCGCACCGACGGCGAGGGTGGCTTCGATCTGTTCGCGCAGTTCGGCGGAGAGATATCCATGGCCGCGCTTCTCGAAGCTCTTGCGCAGGTCGACGCGGCGAACGAGCGGCAGCGGGCGGTTGTCGATACGGTTGCTTAGCTCGAGCAGTTGATACTTCCCTGTCTGGGCGTTGTAGTACGACTCGATCGACGGCGTGGCGGAGCCGAGCACAACGGGACAGCCAAGTTGGCGCGCGCGATAAACGGCAAGATCGCGGGCATGATAGCGCGGCGGCGGGGACTCCTGCTTGAAGGAGGCGTCATGTTCTTCATCGACGACGATCAGACCCAATTCAGGAAAGGGGGTGAACAGCGCCGACCGCGGGCCGAGCACGATGCTGATCTGGCGAGTGCGCGCCCTCTGCCAGACTTCAAAGCGCGCCTTGTCGGACATGCGCGAATGGACGAGCGCCAATCTTTCGGCGAAAATCTGTTCAAGTCGATAGTAGAGCGCTTGCGAGAGGCCAATCTCCGGGACCATAACGATGGCCTGGCGACCTGATGCGATCACGGATTTGATGGCTTCGATGTAGACCTCGGTCTTGCCGGAGCCGGTGACGCCATAGAGCAAAAACGGTGCGAATTTAGCGGCGGCAAGCGCGGCGTTGATAGCTTTGACCGCTACGCGCTGCTCTTCATTCAGGTTCACTTCCTTAACCGCGCCGGTGGCTTTCGGTTCGATAAACGGGGCGGCTTCGGCAATTGAGATCAGGCCGGCGGATTCAAGCTGTTCGACTTGCTTTGGCAGAACGCGCGAATGACGTTTAAGGGTGCGCAAATCCGTCGGTCCGTGTTGTGCGAGATACTCCAAGGCACGGAGTTGGGCGGCAGCGGGTTGGAAGCTGTCGTCTTTTCCGTTCAGAATTCTGGCGACCGAGGTTGATTCGTCGACGCGTCCCCGCCGGACTTGCCAATAAGGTGTTACAAGCTGCCGGTCGATCAGGCGGCGAAGGTGAGCGGGACGAAGCTGTGTCAGGCGCGAGGCCGGCAAGATCCTGCGCCGACCCAGGTGTTTGAGCAACTCTTGAGCGGCCTTGTCACCGGCTTGTGCAGCCGACTGCAGCGACTCCCGCGACGAGACGGACAGGTGTTGCTGCAGTCGCGCCGAGAGCGGTTGCGGCAGATAGGATTGAATCACATCGGCAACGGGCGCCAGATAGTAATCAGAGATGAAGCGACAGAACACGAGCTCGGCAGCACTCAAGACAGGTTCAAGATCGGGAAAGGAAGTGATCGATTTCACCGGTCCGTCGTAGCCGACTCCCGTAGCGGTGACGACACCGAGGGCACTGCGGCGGCCGAGCGGTACGACGACACGGCGACCGAGGACATGGTCAGAGTCGCAGTCGGCAGGGAGCGCGTAGGTCAGAGGTTTCTTGATCGATCCAAAGAGCGAGACTTCGACGAGGTGCTTTTCGGCGGCCATGCGGGCAATATAGAGCGGGGTCAGAGAGATGACAATCAATTGTCGGGCGGCGCAATGAGATGAAAAAGCGGGAGCGCGTCTGCGCTCCCGCTTGTGATGTCCAAACTCGAGAACGGCCTATTGCTTGGCCTTTGCGGCGGCCTGTTCGGCCTCGGTGCGCATGCCTTTGCGCTGATAGAGGATTGAGAGCTGATCCCAGCAGTCCTTGTTGCCATCGTCGACTTCGACGCATTTCTTATAGGCTTCGAGTGCCTCGACTTCTTTCTCGGTGAAGAAGGCCGTAGTGCCATACCAGTACCAGTACAAGGCGTCGTTCTTCTGCGTTTCAGCCGCCAGTTTGAAGTCTTCGTAGGCCATTTCGTTGAATGACTTGCGCTTCTTCGTCAGCTCTTCCTTGGCGGCCAGCAAAGCGGCGTCTTTGGGCTTCAATTGCAGCAGGCTGTCGAGGACAGCGGCCGAGTCGCGGATCGCTTCGCTGGTGGCATTGCGCATGTTCATCATGCCGCGCTGGAAGCGGATATCGGCGTTGTTGGGATTGATCGCGAGCACACGCTCCATCGACGCAGCGAGGCCAGCCATGTCCTGCAGGGACTGATAACACATTGCCTGATTGATGAAGGCGGCTTCGGCGTTGAGCGAGTCAAGCTCGCCGAATTCGCCGTAGTAGCGAGCGGCTTTGGCGTATTCCTTGGCCTCGAAACAGACATTGGCGAAGTCGTAGACCATGCGCGCATCCTTGGGATTCAATTGATAGCTGCGCTCATAGTGCTTGATCGCTTCCTGCGGATTACCCAGTCTTTCCTCGACGAGAGCGAGGTTGGTCCAGACGCCAGCGACCGTGTCATCGATGACGACGCAGTCGTTAAAGGCGCCCTTAGCCTTGGCGAGGAGTTGTTGCATCAGGTCGTTGTCTTTGGCCTTTTGAGCCGAATCGGTAGCGGCTGCCACGACACCTTTGAGAGAGTCAACCACGCGGAGGTTAGCGACGCCAACATCGAAGTTCTTCTTCAATTCCGACAGGCGGGTGTCGCGAATCTGCTTGGCCATATTGTCTTTTTCGCAGCGCTTCTGGAGTTTTTTGTCCCCGGTTTCCGAGGCGCGGGCGCAGATTTCTTCGAATTTCTTGAATTCGACCATCATGTCAGCGAAGCGGGCGCGTTCGGCGTGGATCAGGCCGAGATAGAAATGGGCTTCGATGGGATCCGGGTAATTGGTGACGGCATCTTTAAGCAGTTCTTCGGCGCGATCGAAGTCTTTATCTCGTTGCGACAAATAGATTTTTGCCGACCGGACGAGAGCATCGTAGGGTAAGGCGGCCTTTTCTTCTGCAAGGCCGGTGACTCCCATGATTAGCACCAAAATCAAACCTGTTGTCAGGATACGCTTCATTCAGACTCCTCCTCTTCGTGACGAAAGTCACAAACAATCGACGGAAGCTAATGCCTGCCTGCAGGCATGTCAAAGAAATAATCAGCCGTTGAAACGCACGCGGAAGCGCAGCACGGTCTCCTTGTCGGCAGGCGCGGGCACGCTGAATTCCACCAATCGCGCGTTTTTCTTGATGTATTCGGCGTTGGCTTCGAGAATCTGCCAATCGCCCCAAAGGTTGTAGCGCACGGCAATCGTGACGGCGTCGGTCTTGCGATTGCGGATTTTGACTTCGATGGTCTCCTCATGGACACGGTCGGAAATCCGGCGCGATTCGACGACGGCGGTTTCGCCGACGATGTCGAAGGCGTTGCCGACCTTGAGTTCGACCTCTTCGTTGCGCGGGGTATGGTCGATCATATCTTCGCCGAGAAATTCGTCGGAGCCGTCGCTGTCGGATTTCGTGAGCCGCACCTTGCCCGCCGGCAGCGGCATGCCAAGACCGCTCTCCTGCGAGTTCTTGAACGCGACGACGACGTTGACATCGGTCATGCCTTGATAGGCGTTGTAGCGGTAGATTTTGCGCACCGGCGTGGAGGCCGGTTCGAAGAGGCTGACCTGCTTGGTTTCGTTGTTGGCGATAGTCGTCGGACGGCCGAGCGTATAGAGGTGGTATTCGAAGAACGCTTTTTCTTCGAAACCGGGCGCGGCCATCGCAGCCATGCGCTCATCCATCATTCCCTTGGCCAGCGGCCGTTGCTGGACGCGGTTGACGTCGCCGGCAACCAGTTTGAGTTTGGCATCCCGATAAGTTTTCCCGGACCGATTGTCGAGCGAAACCCAGCCGCTGAGGCGGAGGTTCTTGTCATCCTTATCGAGAGCTGCGATGTACTCGGCGTGCCAGCCGATGTTGGAGGTCAAGTAGCTGACCTCGGCTTCTTTCTTGCCGGAAACATCGCTGGAGATTTGCCACTCCAGGGTTGGGACAACGATGAGTCCCTCGGGGAGTTTGGGTGCAGTGACCGTGAGCATCTCGAGTTGATTGATCAGGCGCACCGAGCCGTTTTCGAGCTGCAGCACGAGATACCCGGAAGACGAGGACAGGAACTTGCCGGAAACGACGTCGCCGTTCTTGAGCACGATATCAATGGAACTGCCGAGGTACTTCTGGAGGATCTTCTCGGCTGAGACAAGATCGTACTGGAAATTCTGTTCGAGCAGTTCAACGCGATCATTGGAGCGCAAGCGGAAATGAACTGACGTCGGATCGATAAAGGCGGCGACATCGGTCATACTCAGGCGGTTAATCCCCTTCTGAAGGTCGAGGGAGCGGCCCTCCTTCACGAGGGCTAGATCGTTATTGTAGACGGTGATGGCTACGTCGTCGGCAACCGCAGTGGCGGTGGCGAGCACGAGAGTCAGAAAGAGAGCGAGCTTGAACATATTGCTTTCTCCTCATTGTACACTATTGACGGGACAAATATCCCGGCGGTCGCGGCAACTCTGTATTCCCGGCGCACGCGGCCGCTTGGCTTTCTTGATATGAAATACAAACAGGAGCGGCAAGATATTCCCCAAACTACGGCCGACTGCTGCGCCTGAATTCCGATAGCGGCAGTTCACAATTGCGCGCAAGAGACCAAAATCAACAGAGGCTTGAGGCAGGATCTGCTAAGACAAGAACTACAACATCCAAGGTGATGGGAGTTTACGGGATGAACTAGTTTGAAGAGCGATAAAAAGACGTTGGCAACTCAGGATTTGGGAGTCTCGGAGCGGCTCGATCGCGGGTTGTGGTCGAGGACGCGTCGGATACCCTCAAGCAGTTCCTGCATCTGGAAGGGCTTCTGGATGAAACCGGCGGCGCCGTACTCGCGAAGGGTATCGCCGATGTTTTCCGCATAACCGGAGAGGAACACGACCTTGACATCGGGATTGACGCGGCGCAATTCGGCAAGGGTGTCGATGCCGTTGAGCCGCGGCATGATCATATCGAGGATGACGGCGTCGATCGAGGCATGAGCCGTGCGATAAAAATCGGCGGCTTCGGCGCCATTCTCGCAGGTAAATACTTTGTATCCAGCGCGGGACAGGATGCGCTCGGCAAGATTACGGACGACGGTTTCATCGTCGACGACGAGGATGCGCTCGCGCCCATCGGTTTCGCGCTCGAGCATCTGCGGCGGGCGGGGCGACTCGGCGGTTTCGAAGACGGGCAAATAGAGCGTGAAGCTCGAGCCTTTGCCGACCTGGCTCTTGACCTCGACGCAACCCTTGTGATTACGAACGCAGCCATAGACGCCGGCAAGTCCCAACCCGGTGCCCTGCCCTTGCTCCTTGGTGGTGAAGAAGGGATCGAAGATGTGACCGATGAGGGCCTCATCGATTCCGGTACCGGTATCGTGGACAGAGAGAGCAATGTAATCGGTGACTGAAGATTCCAGGCCGTGACGGCGGCAGAAATCCGCATCGAGTTGCACGTTCTCGCTGTGGAACGTCAGCAAGCCGCCCTCGGGCATGGCGTCGCGGGCGTTGACGCAGAGGTTAAGAACGGCGCTCTGGATCTGCGAGGGATCGCCCTTGGTGGTAGCGATCCGGGCATTCAGCTCGCTACGGATTTCGATGCGGCGATCGATCGTGTGTTCGAGAATGCGAGTGACTTCCTTGACCGTACTGTGCAAGTCGACGGGAACAGCAAGATAGTTGCCCTTGCGGGCGAACGCGAGGAGCTGTCCAGTGAGATCGGCAGCCCGGGTTGCCGCGCGGACGATTTCGTCGGCGTAGTCCTTGGAGCGCTGATCGGAGCCGGATTCGGCGACGATCAGTTCCGCGAAGCCGCGAATCCCCGCCAGCAGGTTGTTGAAATCGTGCGCAATGCCCGAAGCGAGCCGGCCAACGGCTTCCAATTTGTGCGATTGGCGCAAACGGCCTTCGAGATCGACTTCACGCGAGATGTCGCGTTTAACGAAGACGAGGTTGACGATTTTGCCGCCCTCGCCACGGATGGGTGAAACAGCCAGCTCCTCGTCGTAGGTATCATTGTTCGCGCGCTGGTTGCGGTAGCGACCAACCCAGGGTTCGCCCATCTGAACCTGCGGCCAGAGTTCCGCGAAGGCGCGGTTGCCCTCAAAGGTGGCAAAGAAGCTGCGCACGAGACGGCCGATGGCACTGCTGCGGGCAAAACCGGTGAGGCGTTCAAAGGCAGCGTTGGCATAGATGATGCGACCGTCGATATCGGTGATGACCATGCCTTCGACGGCCTGATCGACGGCGGCGGCCATTTGCGCGCGCTCGATCTCGACGGCGCGGCGATCGGTGATATCGCGGGAATTGACAACGATGGCGCGGACATCAGGGACATCAAGCATATTGCGGCCGACCGATTCGAGAATGCGCGGTGAGCCATCGCGGTGGCGGACGCGGACTTCGAGCGAGAACTCGGCGCGCGGGTGGTTGATAACCTTGAGAAACGCGCGATTGAGCTTGCGGAGTTCGCGGTGGTCGACCTTGTCGATGATTGTGCGGCCCACAATCTCGCCGGGGCTGTAGCCGAGGATGCGGGCGGTCGAGGGGCTGGTGTAAGTCACGCATCCGCGCTCATCGAAGAGCATGATGATATCGGATGAACTTTCGATCAAGGCGCGGAAACGCTCTTCGCGATGGTGGAGCGCCTCTTCGGCGCGGACGCGGTCGGTAATGTCGGCAATGAATCCTTCGAGACCGGTGACATTGCCTTTGTCGTCGCGCAAGGCCGCGCCCTGTTCCCAGACCCACTTGACTTCCCGGTTGCGGCTGACGATGCGGTAGGTCATGCGGTAGCGCCGGTTCTTCTTGACGCCTTCCTGAACTTCTCGCCAAACGAAGTCACGGTCGTCCGGGTGAATCAGGTCATTGTAGGAAAGCACGAACGAGTTGATTAACTCGGTCGTGGAGTAACCTGTGAGTTCGAGGCAGCCTTCGCTGATGTACTCCATGGTCCAATCGCGGTCATTGAGGCAGCGATAGGCCATGCCGGGGAGATTACCGAGGAGCGCCGCGGCGGCGCGCTGGGCTTCACGGGCGGCGGCTTCAGCTTGTTTTCGCTCAGTGATATCCTCAAAGACAGCGACGAAGTACCCGGATTCCGGGCTGTAGGCGGAAATCGTGTACCAGCGGTCAAGTTCACGGGAGTAATCTTCCTTCCGTAGTGTGCCGCCGTTCAGAGCGATATCGCCGTAGACCTCGATCCACTTCTGCGGGGCTGATTCGATTCCGGGGAGGATCTCGGTGACGCGGCGACCAATCACCTGATCGCGCGCGAGGCCGGTCATGCGCTCGAAGGCCGTATTGACTTCGAGGTATTCGTAATCGACCGGGCGACCCGAGTCATCGATGATGATTTTGTGATAGGCGCAGGCGTCGATCAGGTTGTCGAAGAGCGAGCGATACTTGGCTTCGCTTTCGCGGATACGATCGGCAGCGAGTTTGCGCCCCGTAACCACTTCGGTGAACATGATAATGCCGCCGATGGAGCCGCCGGAGTTTCGCCAGGGACAGATAAACCAACGCACCCAATCGATGGAACCGTCCAGCCGCACGAACCTGTCTTCTTCGCAAGAGAGCGATTCGCCGGCGAGACAACGTTGATGAATATCTTTCCAGTCTTGCTGGATTTCGGGGAACACTTCATAGTGGGTGAAACCGATGACTTGGCGATCGCCGAGATTATAGTCGTGCAGCCAACGCCTGGTCGCAAATAGATAGCGCATCTGGCGATCGAAGATCGCAACGGCGGCAGGCGTATGTTCAAAGACCAGCCGCAGGTGCTCGGCGGTTTCCTTGAGGGCTTCCTGCGCCCGGTGCTGCTCGGTGACATCGAAGATTGTTGAATAGAGATAACGGCGACCATCGGATTCAAAGGGGCTCGAGTAGACGTGGACCTTGCGGATCTGCCCGTCGGCGAGCCGATGTTCGAAGCGGAACTGGTTCCGGTGTTCTGATTCGGCGGCGGACATGCAGGCATGGACTTCGGCCGTCGGAAGCATGTTGATATCGGTGATGCGCATGCTCTTGAGCTGCTCGCAGGTGTAACCGTAGAAGTCCACCGCAGACTGATTCGCATCGACGATACTGCCGTTGGTCGGATCGATAACGAGTTTGACGGCTTCGTTTTCCTCGAACATTTGGCGAAAGCGATGTTCGCTGGCGCTGAGTTGGACTATGGTTCGAACCTGCTGGCGTAGTTGCGCCAATTGTGTTCCGAAGCAGTCGAGGATTTCGAGCAGACGCGTATCGATTTCGAGGAGTCCACGCGAGTAGAGGCCGACGATTCCGACGCGGCGACCATGCGCGGCGATGGGAAACCAAAGGGCTGTCTGCAAGCCGATGCTCTCCGCCAGATGGCGGCGCTCGGGGATTTCACCGGCCAGGAGATTGGCAGACCAGGCGGGCTCGCCGCCGAGCCAAACCTTGGTCAGCATTGCGCGCGACTCGGAGATCTCGAGCGAAACGGAGAGGGCCCGGTACTCGTCGCGCTGGGGAACCTCCGGGGCGATCCAGAGAGACGAAAGTTGAAGCTTGTGATTGGCGGAATCAAGCTGCCAAAACTCAGCTATTTCCCAACCAAGATTGCAGGCCAACGTCTCGAGGATCTTATCGATTGAAACCGCGTCGCTCCTGACCGAAGCCAGGACGTTGATGACCTTGAGCAGAGTCTGCAGATAGAGCTCCTGGCGTGCATTCTCGCCGGCACAAACCGGATCCAGCACCACGAGGATTCTCTCGCCGTCGGGAGTGTCGATGAGGCTACCGGCCTCTGAAATCAACTGGGGCGGTCTGCCTGGCGGCTGCAGCTTATAGTCCCTGTGGTAAGCGGTGCCGGAATCCACCAAGGCGGCAAAGGCGGTTTGCACGGCAGATTTTTCGTCGGCGTTCAAACAGGTGAACCGCTGAGTCGGTTCTTGCTGCAGGTGTTCGATTAAGCAATGGCAAATGGCAGCAGCCGCGTGATTGGCGTAATCCAGGAAGCGCCCATCCCGCGAAAAGAGGAGGATACCCTCCTGCAGATTTTCGAGGACCTGGTAAATTTTGTCACCCGCAAGTCGCAGATTCGTGATTCGGGTTGGCGAAAGGGTTTAGGTCGTGTCGGTGGATTCTGAAAGACCCCGATTTGCCAACTTTAGTGTCATAGAATGAGTATCGGCGCAGGGCACGAGAGGGTTAGGGATAATCGGCAATGAATTACCGCGGTCAACAAAGGCGACGGAGTTTGTTTCGCAACGGAACAGCCGGTCGAGATGAATCACCGGCCTCGCGGCATCAGGCGGATTTGGCGCGTTGCCACTCTTCTTCCATTTGAGCCAAGGTGGCGGCTTTGAGGGTGAGCCCGCGCGCCAGGAGCGCGCGCTCCATTTTCGAGAAGCGATCCGAGAATTTCTGAATAGTGGCATTGAGGCAAGTTTCCGGTTCGGCCTGGATGTGGCGGGCGAAATTGACCAGAGAGAAGATGAGGTCACCGAGTTCTTCTTTGATGGCCGCTGAGTTGTTCTCGGCGAGCGCTTCGCGAAATTCGGCCAATTCCTCGTCGATCTTGTCGAAAATCTCTTCGGCGCGCTCCCAGTCAAAGCCGAATTGCGCGGCTTTTTCCTGAACGCGATAGGCTTTGAGGAGCGCGGGCATTGTTTTCGGCACACCGGCCAGCACCGTTGCTTGCGACTCGCCGTTCCCGCGTTTCTCGATTTTGATTGCCTCCCAGTTCTTCTTCACGTCATCGGCGGAACTCACAGTAGTATCGCCAAAAACATGGGGATGGCGCTCGATCATCTTGTGGCTGATCAATTCAATGACGTCGCGAATATCGAAGTGGCCCTTCTCGGCGGCGATTTCCGCCTGAAAGACGATGTGGAGGAGCAAATCGCCGAGTTCTTCCTTGAGGCGACTATAGTCGCCGGCCTCGCCGGCCTCGATGGCTTCGTAGGTTTCCTCGATCATGTAGGGGAGCAATGACTGGGTAGTCTGTTCGCGATCCCAGGGACAGCCGCCGGGAGCACGAAGAGTCTCAAGGATGGTGACGAGATGGTCAAAGGCCGGGCCGGCTGGACGCACTGAATTCTCCTTCGAAAAGACCGATCAAGGAAGAGGCAATATAGAAGCGAACCGCGACGCCGGCCAAGCGTTTTAATATGATCTTGACATGGGTTGGGCATCACCTATACTCAGGGTTCCATTTTTCGGAAAGTGATTATGAGCGAACAAGA
This sequence comes from uncultured Ignavibacteria bacterium, assembly GCA_964576925.1. GTDB lineage: Bacteria > Zixibacteria > MSB-5A5 > CAIYYT01 > CAIYYT01 > JADJGC01. The sequence continues at coordinate 41,205 of CAZNWJ010000002.1, forward strand.
AATCCCGAAGCAATACAGCCCGTTTGGTGTCGAAGAGCGGATATATCGCGACTGGCAGGAGAAGGGGTATTTTCACGCCGACGCGCAGTCCAAGAAGCCGACGTACACGATTGTGATCCCGCCGCCGAACGCAACGGATGTTCTGCATCTCGGCCATGCCTTAAATAACTCGTTGCAAGATATCATGATCCGCTGGCAGCGGATGCAGGGGCGCGAGGTTTGCTGGCTTCCGGGAACCGACCATGCGGGAATCGCAACTCAAGTGGTGGTTGAGAAGCTGCTGGTGAAGGAGAAGACATCGCGACGCGAGGTGGGCCGCGAGCAGTTTGTCAAGCGGGTGTGGGAGTATGTAACTTCGAAGAAGACCCGGATCGTGGAACAGTTGCAGAAGATGGGCTGTGCCTGCGATTGGTCGCGCGAGCGGTTTACGCTCGACGAGCAGCTCTCGGAAGCGGTGAAGGAGGTCTTCATCCGGCTTCATGAGAAGGGCCTGATCTACAAAGGCAAGTATATCGTCAACTGGTGCCCGCGCTGCCAGACTTCCCTCTCGGATGACGAAGTTGAGCACCTGGACCGCGTGTCCAAGCTGTATCACATTCGCTACAAACTCAAGGGGCAGGATATCTATCTGACGGCAGCGACAACGCGCCCGGAAACGATGCTGGGCGATACGGCGTTGGCCGTCAATCCGAAGGACGAACGCTACCAACAATATATTGGGAAGACGGCGATTCTGCCGATTCTCGACCGCGAGCTGGCAATCATCGCCGATGACTACGTCGACCAGGAATTCGGCACGGGTGTGGTGAAGATCACGCCGGCACACGACCCGAACGATTTCGATATCAGTTTGCGCCATGATCTGGAAAAGATCAACATCCTGAACCCCGACGGAACTCTGAACGAAAACGCCGGCAAGTTCAAGGGTCTGGATGTAAAGACCGCGCGCAAGGAAGTGCTCGACGAGTTGGAGAAGAAGGGGCTGCTGGCGAAGATGGACGACTACTCGCACTCCGTCGGCATCTGTTATCGTTGTTCGACGGTGGTTGAGCCTTACTTATCCGAGCAGTGGTTTGTGCGGATGAAGCCGCTGGCAAAGCCGGCGATCGAGGCTCTCAAAAATGGACAACTGAATTTCCACCCGGATCATTGGTCGAAGACCTACCTCTACTGGATGGAGAACATTCGCGACTGGTGTATTTCGCGCCAGTTGTGGTGGGGGCACCGGATCCCGGTGTACTACTGCCGCGATTGTAACGAAGAGATGGTATTAAAAGAGGCGCCGAACAAGTGCCGCAAGTGCGGGTCAGGAGAAATCTTCCAGGAAGAAGATGTACTCGACACGTGGTTTTCCTCGTGGTTGTGGCCGTTTTCGACGTTCGGTTGGCCGCAGGACGCGGCGGACTTGAAAAAATTCTACCCGACGAATTCCCTCTTCACGGCAAGCGAGATCATTTTCCTGTGGGTGGCACGGATGGTGATGGCGGGTTACGAGTTTACGGGAAAGCTGGTGTTCAATGACGTTTACATCCACGGGACGGTGCGCGACGCTCAGGGGCGGAAGATGTCGAAGTCGCTCGGCAACGGGATTGACCCGATCGAGGTGATCAACGAGTACGGGGCGGACAGCCTGCGGCTGTCGCTGATCTTGTCGACACCGGAGGGCCAGGATCCGAATATCGCGATGAACACGTTTGAACTGGGACGGAATTTCGCGAACAAGCTGTGGAATGCCTCACGATTTATCATGCTGAATCTCGGCGATGAGATTAGCGAAGGCGCGTTGGCGAAGCTGGAAGTCAAACCCGGCCTGCCGATGATGGACCGGTGGATTTTGTCGCGGCTGAACGAGACGGAGAAGAAGATCGCCGAGCAGTTGCATGACTTCAAGTTCAACGCCGCCGCGAAATTGCTCTACGAATTCGTCTGGCACGACTACTGCGACTGGTATATCGAATTGGTGAAGCCCCGGCTTTACAGTGACACCGATCCTGAGGACAAGCTGCTGGCCAAGCGGGTGACGGGGTACTGCCTCGACAGCATCCTGAAGATGATGCACCCGTTTGCTCCGTTCATCACCGAAGAGATCTGGCACCTGCTCCACAAACTGCCGCCGGGCGAGAAGTCGATCCTGCTGCAATCGTATCCGATCGCCGACGAGAGCCTGATCGACGAGCAGTTGGAGGAGATGATGCAGAAATTGCAGCGCGTGGTGAACGCGGTGCGGAATATTCGCGCGACGATGAATGTGCCGCCGTCCAAGAAGGCGGAAGTGCACTTAAAGATCAGCGACCCGGAGTTGGCGAAGATCATCGAAGACAATCAGAACTACATCCTCAACCTCGGTCGGATCGAGAAGCTGGTGCTGGGCGCGGATCTGAAGAAGCCGCAGCTGTCGGCTTCAGCGGTGATTCCCCAGGTAGAGGTTTACATTCCCCTGGCGGGGCTGATTGACGTCGACACCGAGCGCAAGCGGCTGCAGAAGGAACTTGAGAACGTGACCGGCCTCCTGGACAAGACGCGGTTGAAACTGGCGAATCGAGATTTCGTCGAGCAAGCGCCGAAGCAGGTTGTGGAACAGCAGCAGGCCAAGAAGCGCGAGTACGAAGAGATCGTCGAGAAGATCAACGCGAATCTGGAGCAGTTGCTGGGGTGGTGATGAAAACTATCTGCCTCAGATACTGATTCAGGCCAGCGTTACATAGACGTCTCCAGCGTCCACTTCGACCGCAAAGGTCTTAAGCTTCGCCCAGGGTTCATTGAGACATTCCCCGGTAGTTATATCATAGCGCCAGCCATGAGCGGGACAGGTGATGATGTTGCCTTCGCGCTTGCCATGGGCGATGGAGGCACGCATGTGCTTGCAGTCAGCCTCGAGGGCATAGAGATCACCGTTTATGCGGAAGAGGGCAATATTGCGCGCCAGGACGCGCAAGGTCTTGACCTCCCCTTCTTTCAGGTCCGAGTCTTTGCAGAACTTCAAACGCACCGAAAAAAATCCCTCCCCGCCAGAGCCGAAGAGAAATCTACGAGCACAGGACCGGGAAGCAACGGGATAAATAGTGGTCCTAGTGTGATAGTCGATGCATTTGTCGATCACGTCGCAGCGTAACAAGTTATAAGACATTGCGTTAGCGGCGTTTTTGCAGCGGTCAATTTTACTCTTGGAGGATCAATTTAGTCAAAATTTGACTAACGCAAGCTCCAAAGTAGCGGTCGTACGGCATATCTACTTGTCAGATAGACAATTGCGAGAAGGGCGAATTAGCCGTCAGAGTCAAAAACATCTTGACAAAACTCTGATTTTACGGTTCTTTTGAAGGCAGATAATTCGGTACTTCACAAGTACTATTCAAAGATTGCATTTTGAAGAATAGCTGAGACTTCTGGGCAGGAGGTGAATCGAGCGAGCAGTGATTAGCCGGTGAGGAGCACTCACAGAAGCGATGTGTTCTGTCCGGCAAGGTCTGCGCGCAAAGATTCATGAAACTGGAACGAGGAGGAATGGTCGAATAGACAGGTAACGCGCTTACGGTCGATACGCATTAAATCAAGTTCTCTCAATTCTATTGCACGTTTGCCTCGCTGTGAGACTCTTCATAATCGTCCCCAAGAGAAAAGCATTGGAATGGTGTCTGCACCTCGGAGAGCCGTCTGTTGCAGCGCCGGTCGCAAGAGAGCGACGAATGTCAACTACGAAGATGAAAAACACACATATAAGCCTCGTCAGAACCTTTGACATTGGCAGGAGTACGTTATGGACCGGCTGTTACTGAGACTAACGGTCATTATCGCAATGGGACTGATTTCACTGGGCGCGATGAGCCCTGCGCAAGCGCAGTTGATCGTCATTGATGCCCCGGAAGACTCGTCATTTATCGACCCCAACTATGAGCCGCCGTCGGGATACACGATTCCGAAACTGGGCGGCGGAAACCCGACGGCGCTGGAGTCGCAGACGGGCACCCCCTCGTTGACGATTTCGCAGTTGATCTGCGGGCCGGTGGTGTGCGCGTACGTGGACGTGATCGGCTCGAACGGTTTCACGATTTCCGGGTTGAATGCGGACAGCTTCTGCGTGAAACAAGACGGGGTGACGATACCCTCATTTACGGTCCAGCAGTTGACAGCCGATTCGTGCAAGACCTCGGTCTGTTTCGTAGTCGACGTTAGCGGCAGTATGGAAGAAGACAACCGTCTCGACTCAGCGAAGGCGGCGATGCACCGTTACGTCAACAACATGGATGCTTTTGACCGCGTGGCGATTGTACCGTATTCTAATTGCATTGGCACGGTGACCAACTTCACCTCGAACAAGACTACGTTGCATAACGCGATCAATGCACTGAACGAGAACGGATTTACGGCCTGTTACGACGGCATCTACAAGGGCGTGGATATCACGCGGTTCGAACTGGGCAGCAAGGCCGTGATTGCGTTTACGGACGGTTTGGAAAATCGCAGTCAGTTCTGCAGCCAGCCGCCGGACGGTATCTCGGACGGGACGTACGCTGACGATTCGACATTGATCTGCAATCTGGCCAATTCGGGCGGCGTGCCGATCTACACGTTTAACCTGGGGCCGATCGACTACACGTACTACAACCCGATTGCGCTGCAGAAATTTTCCAATGCCACGGGCGGCTTCTGGAGCCATGCCGCGACGAGCGCCGACGTTGACTCGGTCTATACCCTGATCAAGCAAAGATTGTGCAGCCGTTACTACATCTGCTACGACAATCCGGATACGATCCAGAACGGCCAGACGCACGCAACGATTATCTGCAAGAAGGATGGCGCCAATTGCACGCCGTGTGATACAGCCTACTGCACCGAAACTGATCCGCCGGATCCGACGCGGACTCCGCCGACGATCAGCCTGGGCGACACCTGCCAGGTGCCGACCAATAATCTGACGATCTGCACCTACGTGGATGATGATGACACACCGCCGGCCAGTTTGGTCGTGAATCTGTTCTACCGGTTCAATGGCGATGTCAGCTACACGTCAGTTCCAATGACGTATAACGCGGGGGACAGCACATTCTGTGCGACATTGCCGGCAAACCTACTTGCCTGCAAAACATTGCTGCAATACTACACGACCGCTTCGGACGGTCAGACGACGATCTCTGACCCGGCGGTCAATCCACAGGGCAACCCATACGAAGTGGATATCTGCCCGAATTTGCCGCCTGTTGCGAACGCGGGCAGCGATTCCACGCTGTTCCAGTGTACGCCGGCGCCGATTTGTATAACGGCTTCGTGCAGCGATCCGGATGGTAATCTCTCGACCTGCCAGCTGGTGAGCGGTCCGGGAACCTACAACGGCTCGGCGATCTGCTTCACGCCGGCGGGAGCCGGGGTTTACACGTTGGTGCTCAAGGCGACGGATGCCTGCGGTGCGACGGATTATGACACCTCGGTAGTGACGGTGGCGATCAACCAACCTCCGGTGGCGAACGCGGGGCCCGATTCGACGCTTTCGCAGTGTGGCGCAGCGCCGGTATGCATTCCGGCCTCGTGCAGCGACCCGGACGGCAATCTTTCGACCTGCCAGCTCGTGAGCGGGCCGGGGACGTACGACGGCACCAATATCTGCTTCACGCCGCCGTCGTCGGGTATCTACTCATTCGTTATCAAGGCTACGGATGCCTGTGGTGCGACTGATTATGACACCACAGTCGTCAACGTGACACAGAACCAGCCGCCGGTAGCGAATGCGGGCGCCGATTCGAGCGTGTTCCAATGCGCACCGGCGCAGATCTGCTGGCCGGCGAGCTGCAGCGACCCGGACGGAAACCTCTCGACCTGCCAGTTGGTGAGCGGACCGGGAACGTATAATGGCACGAATATTTGCTTTACGCCGGCAAGCTCCGGCGCTTACACATTCGTGTTAAAGGCGACCGATGCCTGTGGCGCGACGGACTTCGACACGGCCGTTGTCACGGTGACAATCAATGCGGCACCGGTAGCGAACGCCGGAAATGACTCGACTCTGGCGCAATGCGCGCCCGCACAGATCTGTTGGCCGGCCTCATGCAGCGACCCCAACAGCAATCTCTCGACTTGCCAGTTGGTGAGCGGGCCGGGTACGTACAACGGCACGAACATCTGCTTTACACCGGCAGCAACCGGCATTTACACGTTCGTGCTCAAGGCGACGGATGCCTGCGGCGCGACGGACTACGACACTTCGGTGATCAATGTTACCCTGAACCAGGCGCCGGTAGCGAATGCAGGCAACGATTCGACGCTGTTCCAGTGCGCTCCGGCCCAGATTTGCTGGCCGGCGTCGTGCAGCGACCCGAACAGCAACTTGTCGACCTGCGAATTGGTGAGCGGACCGGGGACGTACAACGGCTCGAATATCTGCTTCACACCGGCAGCGTCGGGTGTCTACACCTTCGTGCTGAAGGCCACGGATGCCTGCGGTGCGACAGATTATGATACCTCGGTTGTCAACGTGACGATTAACCAAGCGCCAGTCGCGAATGCCGGCAATGATTCGACGCTGTTCCAATGCACTCCGGCCCAGATTTGTTGGCCGGCGAGCTGCAGCGATCCGAACGGCAATTTGTCGACCTGCCAGTTGGTGAGCGGACCGGGTACCTATAATGGAACGAATGTTTGCTTTACGCCGGCAGCGTCGGGAATCTACACCTTCGTGCTGCGCGCGACGGACGCCTGCGGCGCGACGGATTACGACACCTCGGTAGTGACGGTCACGCTGAACCAGGCGCCGGTGGCGAACGCCGGCAATGACTCGACGCTGGCGCAGTGCGCGCCGGCGCAGATCTGCTGGCCGGCCTCGTGCAGCGACGCGAACGGCAACTTGTCGACCTGTCAGTTGGTAAGCGGACCGGGGACCTATAACGGGACCAACATCTGCTTCACGCCGGCGGCGTCAGGCATCTACACGTTCGTGCTCAGAGCTACTGATGCGTGTGGCGCGATGGACTACGATACGTCCGTCATCACGGTCACACTCAACCAGGCACCGGTAGCCAACGCCGGAAACGATTCGACAGTCACGCAGTGTGCGGCGGCGCAAATCTGCTGGCCGGCGTCCTGCAGCGATCCGAACGGCAACTTGTCTACTTGTCAATTGGTGAGCGGTCCGGGAACTTACAACGGGACTAACATCTGCTTTACTCCGGCGAGTTCCGGCGCTTACACATTCGTGCTTCAGGCAACGGATGCTTGCGGCGCAACCGATCTTGACACGGCAGTGATTACGGTCACGATCAACCAGGCACCGGTCGCGAACGCCGGCAACGATTCGACGTTGTTCCAGTGCACACCTGCTCAGATCTGCTGGCCAGCGAGCTGCAGCGATCCGAACGGGAACTTGTCAACGTGCCAATTGGTCAGCGGTCCGGGAACCTATAATGGAACGAATATCTGCTTCACGCCGGCGGCTTCTGGCGTGTACACATTTGTCCTTCAGGCCACGGATGCGTGCGGAGCGACTGATCTTGATACTGCAGTGGTAACGGTAACTCTAAACCAGGCTCCGATCGCGAGTGCTGGAAACGACTCGACGGTATTCCAGTGCGCGCCGGCCCAGATTTGCTGGCCCGCCTCTTGCACCGATCCGAACGGCAATCTTTCGACTTGCCAGTTGGTGAGCGGGCCGGGCACTTACAACGGGACGAACATTTGCTTCACTCCGGCCAGCGGCGGCGTGTACACCTTTGTGTTGCGCGCCACGGATGCCTGTGGGGCGATGGATTACGACACGGCCGTCGTGACCGTGAATGTGAATCAGCCTCCGGTGGCGGCGCTGGGCAACGACTCCACGGTGTTCCAGTGCGGCGCCAGCCCAATCTGTATTCCGGCTTCGTGCAGCGATCCCAACGGCAATCTTTCGACCTGCCAGTTGGTGAGCGGGCCGGGCACCTACAACGGTTCGACCGTGTGTTTCACGCCGGGTGGCGCGGGGATCTTCACGTTTGTGCTGCGCGCGACGGACGCCTGCGGAGCTATGGACTATGATACTGCGGTCGTGACGGTGGCGGTGAATAATCCTCCGGTCGCCAATGCCGGGCGTGATTCAACGCTGTTCCAGTGCTCGCCGGCACAGATTTGCGTAAGCGCGGGGTGCAGCGATCCGGACGGCAACCTGACCAACTGCGAATTGACCTCAGGCCCGGGAACGCTGAACGGCGGCGGGATTTGCTTTACACCGGCGGCTTCCGGAATCTACACGTTCATCGTGAAGGCGACGGATGCGTGCGGGTTGACCGACTACGACACCTCGGTCGTAAATGTCACGATCAACCAAGTTCCGGTGGCAAACGCGGGATCAGATACGACGCTGTTCCAATGCGCGCCGGCGCCGATCTGCATCACGGCCTCGTGCAGCGACCCGAACGGTAATCTATCGAGCTGCCAACTGATCAGCGGGCCGGGGACCTACAATGGCTCGCAGATTTGCTTCACTCCGGCGGCGAGCGGCAGCTACATGTTTATCCTGCGCGCGACCGATGCCTGCGGGGCGATCGATGACGATACTTCCTATGCTAACGTGACATTGAATGCGGCGCCGCTGGCTAACGCCGGCCGCGATTCGACGCTGTTCCAGTGCGCTCCGGCGCAGATTTGCTGGCCGGCATCCTGCAGCGATGTCAACGGCAACTTGTCGACATGCCAGTTGGTGGGCGGGCCGGGAACTTATAATGGCACGAGTATCTGCTTCACCCCGGCCGGTGCGGGAGTCTACACATTCGTCCTCCAGGCGACGGACGCCTGCGGTGCGACGGATTTGGATACCGCGGTCGTGACCGTGACCGTGAACCAGCCCCCGGTCGCTGTTTGTCACGGCGATACGACGGTGTTTGCCTGCAACGCCAATCAGATTTGCATACCGGGATTCTCGGCAAGCGATCCGAACGGCAATTTGAGCACTACCACCGTAACCGGCGGCACGTTGAACGGCAACCAGGTGTGCCTGACGCCGGTAGCGGGACCGAATCTGATTCGGCTGATCGCTACTGATGCTTGCGGGCTAGCCGACACGTGCGAAACGACTGTGACGGTCGTAATTAATGCAGCACCGGTGGCGAACGCCGGTCCAGACCAGAATCTGCCTTGCCAGGCTCCTGCTCAGCAGATTTGCTGGCCGGCGAGCTGCAACGACGCCAACGGCAATCTTTCGACCTGTGAATTGGTGTCGGGTCCGGGGACTTACAATGGCTCGCAGATTTGCTTCACACCGGCAAGCAGCGGCAGCTTCACCTTTGTGCTGAAGGCGACCGATGCTTGTGGCGCAACAGATTTCGACACGGCGGTTGTGACCGTGCGCCTGAACGCGGGACCAAGCGTCTCGGTTGACGCGACCGACACGACGCTTTTCTGCTCCGACCTCGGTGCCTCGCAGCTGTGCGTGCCGTTCACGTACAGCGATCCGGAGGGCAACGTCCAGACCGTGAGTGTTTCGCCGCTACCGGCGAGCCTCAACTTTGCCAACGGCAGCGGCATGTTCTGCTTCACGCCGCCGTCGAGCGACGGGCAATATAACTTCACGATCACGGTGACCGATTCGTGCGGCCTCAACGCGCAGACGGATCACACGCGGTGGGTGATGATGATAGATTGCGATACGGCGACTTGCTTTATCGTGAAGACTGAGAAGACGCACAATACGCTTCAAGGCCACTATGAGTATGTCTCGGTCACGATCGAAGGCAGCGGCCAGGAGTTCGGCGGCTACGACTTCCTGCTTAGCTACGACAACAGCGCGCTGGGCTTCCTGCAGGCCGAGCCGGGCGACCTGATGACGACCTGCGGCTGGGAGTACTTCACCTATCGTTACGGCGCTCAGGGCAACTGTACGGGCCCGTGCCCGTCGGGATTGGTGCGCGTGGTAGCGATTGCCGATGTCAACAATGGCCCGAATCACCCGCTCTGTTTCGGTCCGGCGCTACCCTCCCCCGAGGAGCTGTTCCGATTGAAGTTCCTGGTCTCGAACGACCGGACGTACGAATGCCAGTACTTGCCGATCAAGTTCTTCTGGTTCGATTGCGGCGACAATTCGATTTCCTCCGTAACCGGCGACACGTTGTGGCTGGAGAAGCGGATCTTGTCGTTTGAAGGCAACGTCATGTGGGATGAGTTCGACGACCTGGCGTATCCGAGCCATGCGCGTCCGTTCGGCATGGGCGCCCCGGATGTCTGCATGATCGGCGAAAAGTACGAGCCGATTCGTTGCATCGAGTTCTGGGAAGGCGGCGTAGACGTGGTTTGCGCCGATTCGATCGATGCCCCGGGCGATCTGAACCTGAACGGAATAGCCTACGAAATCGCCGATGCCGTCTTGTACACGAACTACTTCCTGTTCGGCATCGACGCGCTCGACGCGGATCTGCAACGCCGTGAGGCGCAGATCGCGGCCTCGGACGTTAACAAGGATGGAGTGCCGTTGTCGGTGGGCGACCTGGTTTACCTGGTGCGCGTGATCACCGGAGACGCCCTGCCGATCACCAAGTTGGCGCCCTTTGCGAACGGTGTGACGCTGCTACAGGATGGGGCGACGATTTCCAGCGAATCGAGCGTTCGCCTCGGCGCCCTGCTGCTGACGTTTGAGGTCGGCGGCGAGTTTAGGATCGAGAATCTGACCGAGCTGAGTCTGGAGCAATCCGTCTCAAACGGTGTTGTCAAGGTGCTGATCTACGATCTGTCGACCAGGTCGATACCGGCCGGAGTGCAACCGTTGGTCAGGGTGAGCGGCGAGGCTCGACTGGCGAGCGCAGAGATTGCGGACTACTACGGCAATCTCCTGTCGACGTCGCTGTCGCGCAGCGTGCTTCCGTCCGACTTCTCGCTCGGCCAGAACTACCCGAACCCGTTCAATCCTGAGACGATGATCGAGTTCGCACTTCCGACGGCTGCAGATGTCACGATTTCGGTGATCAACGCCGCCGGTCAGAAGGTCGCAACGGTCGTCAGCGGCATGATGGCGGCGGGCCGCCACCAGGTGCGCTGGAACGCGGCGGACGCAAGCGGGCATAGCGTTTCTTCCGGTGTCTACTTCTACAAGATGGAGACCTCGGGATTCACGGCGACGAAGAAGATGTTGCTGGTGAAGTAAGAACGACCCCCTTAGGGTCGTCCGGTGGGACGGCCATGTACATAAAGAAGCCCCGCCTGCGGCGGGGCTTTCTTTTTGGTATCTGTCGGATGAGGTCGTAGCGGGTCTTTAGAGCTTAACGAGCCAGTCCCGGTAGCGATCGACGCGGAGGCGAACGACGTCCTCGAAGACCTGAGCGATTTTCGGGGCGATCTGTCCGGAGCGGTCGAGGTTGAATTTGCGACGTTCAAGTTGCTTGACGTAGTTGACGCCGGAGCCGGTTCCGGTGAAGAAAATTTCGTCGGCTTCGAGCAATTTCTCGCGACGGTACTTCCCTTCCGTAACTTTCATCTTTAACATTTCTTTCGCCAGTTGCAGAATCGAAAGCCGGGTGATACCGGCGAGCGGGCCGCATTCGAGTGCGGGCGTAAAAAGCTTGCCGCCCTTGGCGAAGAAGAGGTTCATGATGGAAGCTTCGGCAACGTGGCCTTCTGTCGAGGAGAGGATGCCAACGTCGTAGCCTTTCTCCTTGGCCTCCTGCGCCGAGAAAAACGAAAGCAGGTAGTTGCCGGTCAGCTTGCCGGAGTAGGTGCCGTCGGTCGGGCGTTTCTGCGAAACGAAGCAACAGCGATACTGGTTGGCCGAACTAAACGGGATCGACTGGATGAAGATTGACACGCCGTAGCCGGAGGGACGCATCAAACCGACGCCCTTCTCATCGCGGTAGACGAGGGGCCGGATGTAAGTATCGACGCGCTGGTTGTTCTTGTGGATCAGCTTACCGATAACGCCGACGAATTCGTCAAGCGACATCTTGAAGTCAAGGCCGATCATGTTGGCGCTGCGGCAGAGGCGCTGGTAGTATTTTTCGGGGCGATAGAGGAACCAGTTTTTGCGGTCTTCGACATAGTAAGCTTTCATACCCTCGAAAGCGGCAGTGCCGTAGTTCATCGCCTGCATCATGGTGGAGACATTGTTGACGGTTGGGGCGTGGAACTTCCCGTTGGTGTACATGTATTTCACGGTTCAACCTTTATGAGAATCGATTAGGAATTTAAGTGCCAATTCATAGCCGGCGACGCCAAGGCCGGTGATGACTCCCGAGGCGGCGCGGGCGGTCAAAGAGGTGCGCCGGAATTCCTCGCGGCGATAGAAATTCGAAATGTGAACTTCCACGACCGGGACCTCAACTGCGAGCAAGGCGTCCATCAGGGCGACGGAGGTGTGGGAATAGCCGGCGGGATTAATGATGATGCCTGCCGAATTACGGCGGTACTCCTGTACCCAGTTGATCAGGTCGCCTTCGAGATTGCTCTGGTGGAAGCGAAGTTCAAAGCCGGCGGTCGTGCAGAACGCCTTGAGACGCTGTTCGATTTCCGCAAGAGTCGTCTGGCCGTAGATTTCCGGCTGGCGCTCGCCGAGCAGGTTCAAGGAGGGACCGTTGATGACGGCGATGATCTTGTTCAAGCAAACCTCTCTCTAACGGCGGAAACTGCCGCCGTGAAGTCCCTGTAGTTTACATCGCGGATGACGTGACGGCCAATGCTTTTTATCAGGACAAATGGGATGGCGTTACCGTGGCGTTTCTTGTCGAGCTGGATCTTCTCCCAGAGGGCTTGGGGATGGGATGCATCGCGATCAAACCGGTGATAGAGGGCAAGAAAGACGGCGGCAGCCTGCTCGGCCTGCGAGGAAGGCAAACCGGTGTGACGCACGGAGAGTTCAAACGCCACTTGCAGTCCGAAGGCCACAGAATGGCCGTGCGAGTGGCCGCTGAGCGACTCGTAGGCGTGCCCGGCGGTGTGGCCGAAATTGAGGATCCGGCGGAGGTTGCGCTCGAAGGGGTCGCGATTGACAACGTCGACTTTGAGGCGAACGGCATCGGAGATCAGCTGCGAGAAAAGCCGAGTTCCGGAAGAAGAGCCGGGGGTCTGGGTGTACTTATCCCAGTTGGTGCGGCTGCAGACGCAGAAGATCTTGAAAGCTTCGACCAGTCCGTCGCGAATTTGTTGCTCGCGCAATGTTTGGAGGAATCGTTGATCGGAGATGATGGCGCCGGGAGCGTAGAAGGTACCGATTGAATTCTTGATGCCGCCGAAGTTGACGGCGGTCTTTCCACCGATGGCGGCGTCGACCTGACCAACGAGAGTAGTCGGGATTGAGATATAGTTGACTCGTCGCATATAGACCGAGGCGGCGAAACCAACGAGGTCAGTGATCACGCCGCCGCCGATAGCGAGAACAAGCGAGTGACGGTCGGCACGCTGTTGCTGCAGCCATGTCAGGACTTTGCGAAGCGAGGCCGCTGACTTGGTTGACTCCGCTCCGGGCAGGAGGAGGACAGGTGTTTTCGTTGGGAGCAGCGGCATGAGCCAGTCTCGATGAAGCGCATGAACGCGGCGATCACAGATCGCGACGATTGACGAGATCTTGCCGGAAACACTGATCTCCCGCGCCAGCTGGCGCGCGAAAATGTTGTTCCCGACTGCGATTTGCGTGGGAACGTCGTCGGTACGCAAGCGAAACTGGAGTTTCATGATTGACCTTTCCAGAGTTGAAACGCGCCGTGAACCGCTATAGCCGTATCGTGCGGAGAATGCGCGGTCGTGTCGATCCGACATGCGATTGACATGTAGACACTTTGGCGTTGCTTCCAGATCTCTTCGAGAAGCTCAATCGGATTGCCCGCTGCAAGCAGCGGACGGGTCTGCCGGTGCGCGGTACGGGCTACCATAGCCTCATTATCCGCCGTCAGCAATACCACAAAGCCGTGTTGTTGCGCAAGCCTAAGGTTTTCAGCATCGGAGAGCATACCGCCGCCGGTAGCGATGATCTGGCGATCGCGACGGCAGATCTGAACAAGAGTTTCGCGTTCGCGGGCGCGAAAGAAAGGCTCGCCCTGGTCGCGAAAGATCTCGCTCACAGTCGCCTGCGCGTCTCGCTCGATCACGGCATCGGTATCGACGAACTCGAAATTTAGCATAGCGGCGAGGAGCCTGCCTGCGCTTGACTTACCGGTGCCCATCATGCCGGCCAGGAAGATGTTATCGGGCTTGGCGTTGTCTGACATAGCGCAGATAAGACTTGTAGTTGCTGACGGCTTCGCGCATGGAGTCGCCGCCGAATTTCTCCGACATCAAGTCGGCTAACGCGAGCGCCACGACGGCTTCGCAGACGACGCCACCCGCCGGCACGACGCAGATGTCGGAGCGCACGTAAGGTGCGTCGGTGGATTTAAGCGTCTTGAGATCAACAGACTTGAGCGGTTTGCCGAGCGTTGAGATCGGTTTGAAGTAAGCGCGCGCCAGGATTTCTTCGCCGGTCGTGATGCCACCGGCGACGCCGCCGGAGTTGTTGGTGAGCTGGCGCAGGCCCGCCGACTTGGTGTAGGCAATCGGATCGTGTACTTGCGAACCGAAGCAGCGGCTGGCTGTGATCCCTTCGCCGATTTCGACGGCTTTCACCGATTGCACGCCCATGATCGCCGCGGCGAGGCGGACATCAGTGCGCCGGTCCCATTGCACGTAGCTGCCCAGACCAACCGGCACACCTATCGCGATGATTTCGCTGACTCCGCCAAGCGTGTCCTGACGAGCGACGGCGTCGTCAATCTGGCGGATCATCGCCTTGGCTGCCGCCGGATCGGCGCAGCGCACGGGAGATTTCTCGACTTTGCGAAAAAGCGTCTCTGAAAAGCGCACCGGTTTGTCGTTGACGGCAGTTCCGATCTGGCGCGTGTGGGAGTAGATGCGAATGCCGAAGGCGGCCAAATACTGCTTAGCGACGGCACCAAGGGCCGTGCGGGCGGCAGTCTCGCGGGCGGAGGAGCGTTCAATGGCTTTCTGAATGTCGTCGAAATCGTATTTCAATACGGCCGGCAGGTCGGCATGGCCGGGACGCGGGACGGTTTTCCTGGCGCGCTTCTGGTCTTTCCAGTTCTTCCAATCGCGATTTTGGATGAAAATGCTGATGGGGCTGCCGATCGTCTCGCCCTCCCAGAGTCCAGCCGTAACGAGCGCGGTGTCCTGCTCGATGCGCATGCGCAAGCCACGACCGTAGCCCATTTGGCGGCGACGGAGATCGATGGTGATTGCCTCCAGATTGAGTTTGAGGCCGGCAGGAATGCCCTCGATGACTGCTGTCAAGCCCATGCCGTGCGATTCGCCGGCGGTAACGAAACGGATCATGATTTTCCTGCTCCTACGATGATCTTCATAACCTCGCGCGGATCGATTTCGAATCCTGTGAACCGCCGCCAGTTTTCCGCTGCTTGAACGGCCAACATCAACTTGCCATCGACGTGGCGCTTGCGGTCGCGAAACGAAGGTGAATAACGTAATTCGAAGATGCTTTGGCAATTGTCAAGGAGATCAGGGTTCAGGAGTTCCGCGATGGGCCGGGGCGTGCAATTGACACAGAGATCGAATGCTTGAATGCCGCCCTGTAATGGTTTCCCGGGGGTTGTCAGAGTGGACCTTGCCTCGATTGAAAGGGCGCGAAGGTAGCGCCGCCAAGAAGACAGGCGGCCACGCGAGCGATTGAGAATTGTGATGGCAGCGCATTTGCGCCTGGCCAGGTAGTAGGCGACAGCGCGCGCGGCTCCACCGGCGCCGAGGACAAGGACCGACTTCCCTGCCACGTTGATCTGCAGCCTTTGTTCTATAGTAGCAGCAATACCGGCGACGTCAGTGTTGAAGCCGTGCAGAAGGCCGCTCTTCACGATGACAAGGTTCGTTGAGCCGGTTGTCTCGGCAATAGGGTCGCTCTGGGCGAGGTGTCGCGAAATCGCTTCTTTGAACGGAATCGTGACGTTGAATCCGGCGACGGCGCGCGTGCGCGTGAAGGCGAGAAATTTCGGTAGATCATCGTGCGTAATATCAAAGGGCGCGTAAACAGCGCTGATGCCGTGACTGCGAAATAGCGTGTTGAAGATGTGCGGCGAGAGTGAATAGCCGATATTCTCGCCAACGATGCCGAAGAGACGCGGGGAACTCGTCGTCATGAGAGCCGCTCCAGCGATGGATAGAACTCCGGGGCTGAAACAGCGATCGTGTCGGCGAATTTACCGATGATACCGGCACCGGCGGCCAAGCTTGTGATCTCATACGCCATGGCGAGGCGATGGTCACCGTGGGGATCGAAGCTTGCAGTCGGAATCGGCGTACCGCCTTCGACAATCAAGTCATCGTCGTCAACAGCGGCATGGCAGCCGAAAGATGCAGCAAGGTCGACAATTCCTTGGACGCGGTCTGATTCCTTGACACGCAATTCGCCGATGTTACGGAGCCGTGTCATTCCAACGGCAAACATAGCGGCTACGGCAAGCGCGGGAACTTCATCAATGAATGAGGCGGTCGGAACTCCGGCAGTATCGCAGGCTGTCAGCCGTGCAGACTCAACTTTGATGTCCCCTATCGATTCGTTTCTGTATTCATGTTCATTCTCGAAGAGAACATCCGCCCCCATGCGGCGCAGGATTTCGACGCTTCCCGTGCGCGTTGGGTTAAGCAGGCACTCTTTGACCACTAATGCGCTTCCCCGAACGATCGCAGCCGCGACCAGGAAGAAAGCGGCTGTGGAGATATCCCCGGGCACCGCGTATTCAAAGGGTTCGAGGGGCGCGCCGGGAGAGAGAATGACACTCCGCCCCTCACGCGATATTGTGACACCGGCAGCTTCGAGCCAACGCTCGGTGTGATCACGCGATAGTTCAGGTTCGCTGAAGACAGTGTTTCCTTCCGCGTTGAGTGCCGCCAGGAGTACGGCGGACTTCACCTGGGCAGAAGCTATGGGCGAGAGATACTCGATTCCGTTGAGTCTGGCACCGCGAACCATCACGGGAGGGCGGTCGGACTCGTCGGTAGTTCTGATATCGGCGCCCATCAAGGTCAGCGGTGCGATAACTCGTCGAACGGGCCGGCGATTGAGGGAGTGGTCGCCGGAAAGCGAACAGCCGGTTTGCGAGCCAGCAAGAATACCGAGCATCAGGCGTAGCGTCGTTCCGGAATTGCCGCAATCGAGATTGGGGGAGCAGGCACGAAAGGCGGCGAGACCAACACCTTCCGCGACCGTCAACTCGTCGTTGGTGGTAACACTGTTTCCGAGCGAGCGCAGAACTCGTGCGGTGCTGGCGACATCGGCGCCACGCGAGAGATTTCGGATCTGTGAGCGACCCGGCGCGAGGGCGGCGAACATCAATGCGCGATGCGACAGCGATTTGTCGCCGCGAAGGATCAATTCGCCGCGCATCCTGCGAGTCATGGCTCGTCCCGCCGTTCTGTCATACCGAGAATGCGACGAAACGCATTCGCTTCGCCTTCGTCAAGCGCTTTCTGCGCTTGGGCAAGTGAGCGCTGCAGGCTGGAGAGCGAGGTGCTGAGGTTGGCGCGATTGTGCCAGAGCATTTGAAAGACCATTTCCGGGTCAGAAGCGGCTACGCGGGTGGCACCGCGGTAGCTGGGACAGGCGAAGTCACGGCGGCGATCTGAAGCCGAGTTCTCGCGCTCAAACTGCGCCCGGAGCACATATGCCAGCAAGTGTGGGAGATTGCTGGAGGTGGCAAAGATGCGGTCATGTTCGTCGGCAGCGACAGCAACCGGACGCGCACCAAGTTGATTCAGCAAGTATGAGAGCGCGGAGCGAGGGATTGATGCGGAAACTCCCGGATCACAGATGAAGTATGAGCAACCGAAGAAGAGGGCGGACGACCAGGATTCGGGGCCGCGCTTTTCGGTACCGGCCAAGGGGTGACCACCGATGAAGTTGTTTAGTCGGCAGGTTTTCGCCTTTGCGAGAATAGCTGTCTTGAGTGAACCGGTATCAGTCACGAGCGTCTTGTCCGCCAGTTGCGAGGCTTGCGCTTCAAGACACTCAATGATCTGTTGAATCGGCAACGCGAGAATGACAATGTTGGCATCAGCAATTAGTGCGGCTACGTTTGGAGAAAGACGGGAGAGAAAGCCGCGATTCAAAGCCTCTCGACCGAGTTCGGGACGATGATCGAAGCCGAGAATCTCGCCGCGATGGCAACGCGACAACGACGCCGCGAGTGACCCACCCATCTGGCCCAATCCTACGATGCCGATCGACAACGAAGCGAATTCACTCACACGATTTTTCCGACTGCCGACGAGATGTTCTTCACTTGTTTCATCATGTCGTCAAACTGTTCGAGCGTCAACGATTGATAGCCATCGCACATCGCTTTGTCGGGGCACGGGTGAATTTCGACGATGAGCCCGTCCGCCCCGGCAGCGACTCCAGCCAGCGAAACCGGTGGGATAAGATGGCGCTCGCCGGTAGCGTGTGACGGATCGAGGATGACCGGCAAGTGCGTGAGGCCCTTGAGCACCGGGATGGCGGCGATATCGGCGGTGTTGCGGGTCATCTTCTCAAAGGTGCGGATACCACGCTCGCAGAGAATGACGTTGTAGTTGCCGTTGGCGAGCAGGTATTCGGCGGACATCAGAAGTTCTTCGATGGTCGACATCATGCCGCGCTTGAGCAGTACGGGGCGCGATTGCTTGCCGACTTTTTCGAGCATCGAGAAGTTCTGCATGTTGCGCGCGCCGATCTGGATGATGTCGGCGTAGTCGGAGACCAGATCGACGTCGTCCTGCGAGAGGCATTCGGTGACGATCGGAATGCCGACTTCATCGCGGACGCGGGCGAGAATCTCGAGTCCCTTGCGGCCAAGCCCTTGAAACGCGTACGGCGAAGTGCGCGGCTTGAAGGCGCCGCCGCGGAGGATGCGGGCGCCGGACGCCTTGGCGGCAATGGCGGCATCGCGGACCTGCTCGTAGCTTTCGACGGCGCAAGGACCGGCCATCACGGTGACGGTGTTGGCGCCGATCTTGGTACCGTTAAGGCTGACGATAGTCGATTCCGGCTTGAACTCGCGCGAGGCGAGCTTGTAGGGTTTGAGGATCGGTATGACGGCTTCGACTCCTTCCAAGCCGAGCAGGCGCTCCTTGTCGATGGTGCGCTCATCGCCGACGGCGCCGATGACGGTTTTTTCGTCGCCCTGGGAGATATGGGGTTTGAGACCGAGTTCTTCGATATGGCGAATGACACCGGCGGTCTCCTTGACGGTGGCAGTTTTTTTCATTACGACGATCATCATGATTCCTCCCCTGCGAGGTCGGGCCGCAGGCGCGCTGCATCCCCTACGTACAGGTGTTTGATTTGCTCCTGGGTCTTGTCAGTGTTGACGAGGATGAGAATGCGAATGACGCGCTGGAGCGCGCCGGGGACATCGATCTCGGTGGCGCACATCAACGGCACCATCCGGAGTCCCATCTCGCGCATGACGTAGGCGGGATAATCGGCATTCAGGTCCTGCGTGGCGGTAATAAACACGGCGGCAATGTCGGCGATCTCGATATCGTTCTTGGCGAACATGTGGATCAGGAGTTTGCGCGTGGCGTCAAAAATGGCCTCGCGCGAATTGGCGGAGGCGCAGATTGCGCCGCGCACGCCGCGGATCATGGCGATCCTCCCAGGTGCATACGAACCTCCGTTAGGAAACATCTCAATTGTTCAAATTTACTCGATGAATCCGCTTCGATGATCTGCAGGAGTCGACTGCCGATAATGGCCCCGTCACTTGCGCCGGCGGCAGCCGCAGCCGATTGCGGGGACGAGATGCCAAAGCCAACGCAGACGGGCAGATCGGTGAAGCGCCGAATGCGGGCGACATTCCGGCTGAGGTCGCCGTTAAGGGCTGGGCGGGCGCCGGTAACGCCGGTGACGCTGACGAAATAGATGAAACCGGCGGCAGCGGCAGTAATGCGCGCGATGCGTGAGGCGGGAGTGGTCGGTGTCACCAGCAAGACCAGGTCGATTCCGGCGTCGCGGCAATGAGAGCGGAGTTCGCTGCACTCTTCGACGATCAGATCAGGTACGATCAATCCCTTGACGCCACAGAGTGAAGCCGTGCGGACGAAACGACCGAGGCCGAATTTCAGGATCGGGTTGTAGTAGCACATGACGACGAAGGGCTGGGCGAAGGAGCCGCTGAGGTCTCTGATGAGCGACAGAGCGGTCGCGGTCGTCATGCCCTGCTGTAAAGACAGGTGCGAAGATTTCTGAATCACAGGACCATCGGCAAGCGGGTCGGAATGAGGGAATCCGATTTCGACTACGTCGGCTCCGGACTCACAGGCGGCGGCAACGGCGCGCTGGAAGCGAGCCGCAGTCGGAAATCCGGCCGTCAGAAAGGGAATCAGCGCCTTGCCGCCCTGCTGACGGCGAGAGCGGATGGCATCATTGATGGTCTTCATCGTACCCTGCTATGCTTGACATGTCCTTGTCACCGCGCCCGGAGAGGTTGACGATCAGCGAGTCGGAGGGCCTGAGCTTCCCGGCCACTTTGCGCGCGTGTGCAAGCGCGAAACTCGACTCGAGCGCGGGAATAATCCCCTCGCAACGGCAAAGTTCTTTGAAAGCAGCAACGGCATCGCGATCGGTCGCGGTAACGTATTCGACGCGGCCAGAGTCCTTGAGGAAAGCGTGTTCGGGGCCGACGCTGGGATAATCGAGGCCGGCGGAGATCGTCTCAGTGAGCTCGATCTGGCCATCGGAATTCTGTAGCACGTAACTGAGCGCACCATGCAGGACTCCGGGTGAACCCTTCGCCAAAGGCGCGGCGTGATGTCCGGGGCTCAAGGCGGTGCCGGCGGATTCGACGCCAATCAGCTTGACCGAGCGGTCTTTCAAGAAGGCCGAGAAGATGCCCATCGCGTTTGAGCCGCCGCCAATGCAGGCAATGACAGATTTTGGCAGACTACCCGTGGTCTTCATGATCTGTGCGCGCGCTTCGCGGCCGATGACGGCTTGGAAGGTGCGCACCATGAGCGGGTACGGGTGCGGGCCGACGGTGGAGCCGATGATGTAGTGCGTACTGCGAACATTTGTGACCCAATCGCGGATGGCTTCGGAAGTTGCTTCCTTCAACGTGGCCAAGCCGGCGGTCACTTCGCGGACGTCGGCGCCGAGCAGGCGCATGCGCTGAACGTTGGGCGATTGGCGATGGGCGTCGTGGCGACCCATGTAGATGACGCACTCGAGACCGAGCTTGGCGCAGACCGCAGCGGTTGCCGTGCCGTGCTGGCCGGCCCCGGTTTCGGCGACAATACGCCTTTTGCCCAACCGCAGCGCGAGGAGAGCCTGACCAAGGCAATTGTTGATCTTGTGGGCGCCGGTGTGGTTGAGGTCTTCCCGCTTCAGGTAGACGCGTGCACCCTTCCAACGGCGCGTAAGATTGGCCGCAAAATAGAGCGGAGTCGGGCGGCCGCCGAAGTCCCTGAGGAGAACTGACAATTGGGATTGAAACTGCCGGTCCCGGCGTGACTCGAGAAAGGCGATGCTCAGTTGATCGAGGGCAGCAACGAGCGTCTCGGGAACGAAGCGGCCGCCATAGGCGCCGTAATAGCCCTTAGCTGTTGGCATCGGCATCGCGTACCGCCTCGACAAATCGGGTTAACAGATCGTGGTCCTTGACGCCGGGGAGTCGCTCAGTGCCGCGGGCAACATCAACGCCGAAGGGGCGGTAGCGCCTGACCAGGTCAGCAACATTATCCACCGAGAGATTCCCCGCGAGGAACGAGCGGTCGGCGAACGAAACTCCTTCTTCATTCAGAACACGGTTCATATCGGCAGGCGTCAGATGTTTGTAGTCATACATCGCCAGATCACCGTTGATCAACGACAGGGGTTCCGGGGGCGACTCTACGAATCGCGCGTGAAGCCAGCCGCGCAGCGGGGCTTTGCGCAATCGCGACGGTGCTACGAAGTAGACCTGGTAGAAGTCGAGTTCGATGTCGGTCATGGCGTCAAAGCGCAGCAAATCGTCGGTACAGGCGAAAACGCCGACGACCCTGGCGCGAGCGGCGGCTTCAATGCAGATCTTGGTTGCTGTTTCAACCGAAGCGCGACGGGGCGAATCGGAGAGCACGAGGCCGAGATATTCGACGCCGAGTTCGAGGCACTTGCGGGCGTCTTCAACAGAGGTTACGCCGCAGATCTTGATGTGCGTCATAGTCCGCGCAACTCCTTAATCTTGGCCGAGACGTCGCCGCTGCGCATGATCGAGGTGCCGATCAGGTAGGCGTCCGCACCGGCTTCGCGAAGACGCAGGACATCGCGGCGAGAGGAGATTCCGCTTTCAGCGATCTTCATGATTCCGGCCGGAATCTCGCGCAAGAGAAGCTCACCGACGGCAAGATCGATGGCGAGGGTCTTGAGATTGCGATTGTTCACGCCTATGATTAGCGGTTCGAGATCGAGGGCGCGCTTGAGTTCGTCGCGATCGTGAACTTCGACGATGGTGTCGAGGCTGATACCTGCGGCGAAGCCATGAAGCGCCGCGAGTCTATCCGGTGTCAGCGCGGCAACGATCAGCAGGACGGCTGATGCCCCGTAGGCCCTGGCTTCGAGAACCTGCAGCTCGTCGATGATGAAGTCTTTGCGGAGCACGGGCAGGTTTGTTTCCCGGACAACGTCGTGCAAATCGGAGAGCGAGCCGGCGAAATACTCGGGCTCGGTCAGCACGCTTATCGCACCGGCGCCGGCGCCCTGGTAGAGCCGCGCAGTTGCGGCGACATCAAGAGCGAGCGGGGTGCCGTTGGTACTGGGTGATTTGCGCTTAATCTCGCAAACGAAGGTTTCACCGGGTGCAGCGATGGCTTCACGAAAGCTGCATCGACCTGAATCGTCGAGCAGAGAGAGGCGTGTCTCGATCTCGGACTGCCAGCGGGCGCGGGATCTGCCTTGGACTTGCTTATAAACGGAGGCAAGAATTTGTTCGAGCATCAGGCGGCCTCCCGGGTTGCAGCGACGAATTCTCTCAGCAGACGCAAAGCAACGCCCGATTTGCGGGCGTCGCGGGCGCGCTCGATACCTTCGTGGAGATCGGCAGCGGCGCCGGCAAGAAGCAGACCGAATCCGGCGTTGAGGTCGGTGGCGCTGCTATAGGGGGAATCGTCGCCGCCGAGCACGCGGTCGAGGATGCGAGCGTTGTCGTGCTTGTCACCACCGCGCAGAGCCGATGGATCGAAACCATTTTGGACATTGGCCGGAAGGTCGAGTTCATCATCGAGCAAACTACCGCCCAACCAGCGATAGCGGTGGTTGATGCCAACCGGAAGCAGTTCATCAAAGCCGCGCGAGTTGAAAACGGTTGTTACCTGCAATTCGGGCAGATATTCGCTGACCGAAGCCATCATGGCGGCGGCCTGGCGAGTAGCGGTTCCGATCATCTGGTGCGTCGCTCCAGCGGGATTAAGTAGTGGTCCGAGCAAGTTGAAGATCGTGCGAAAACCGAGCTCGCGACGAACCGCGGCGGCAGCTTTGGCCGCCGGATGATAAAGCGGCGCGAAGAGAAAGCAATAGCCGAGATGTTCGAAAATGCGTCCGGAGTGGTACGAACTAATCTCAATGTTGGCGCCGGCGGCCTCGAGCAAATCGGCAGAGCCGCAGGAGGAGCTGACCGAACGGTTGCCATGCTTGGCGGTAGCGACTCCGCAAGCGGCGACAACCAGCGAGGCAGCGGTTGAGATGTTGAACGAATTCGAGCCGTCGCCTCCAGTACCGCAGCAATCAAAAACCAAGCTGCGCGTGTGGGGCACCTTGATGGCGCGTCGGCGCAGCGCAGCCGCGCAACCAGCGAGTTCGGCGACGGTCTCTCCCTTAGCGCGCAGGCAACTCAAGAAGGCGGCGATCTGTGCAGGAGTTACATTGCCGTCCGCGATTTCATCAACGAACAAAGCGGCTTCGGAGAACGACAGCGATTCCCGGGCGGCGAGGCGGGCGAGGATATCTCTTACCATACTCTCAGGTCCAGGAAATTGTTGATGATCTTCATGCCCTCGGTGGTCAGGATCGATTCGGGGTGGAATTGAACACCGAAGAGCGGCGCGGTGCGATGCATCAGTCCCATGATTTCGCCGTCAGAAGTATAGGCGACTACCTCCAATTCCGGCGGCAGTTTTTCTTCCCCAACGATCAATGAATGATAGCGCGTCGCTTTGAAAGGGTTGGAGAGTCCGACCAACACACCTTTGCCGCGATGGTAGATATCGGAGGTCTTCCCGTGAACGAGGCGATCGGCGGAGCGCACTTCGGCGCCAAAGACCTCGCCGATACATTGATGACCCAGACAGACGCCGAGGATCGGCGTCGATGAATAGAAGCGGCGGATCACATCGAGAGATAACTGGGCATCGCGCGGGTGACCCGGCCCCGGGGAGAGCACGATCTTCTCTGGACGCAAGCTCTCGACTTGGTCAAGTGTGACCTCATCGGGTCGGACGACTTTGAGGTTGCGGTCGCGTTCGCCGATGTACTGCACCAGGTTGTAGGTGAAGGAATCGTAATTATCAATGAAGAGAATCACAGGAGTCCCTCCTCGGCGATACGGACGGCTTCGCGCAGAGCTGCGATTTTATTGGTCGTTTCGAGATATTCTTCCGCCGGCAACGAATCGGCCACGATACCGGCCCCGGCTTGAACCTGAAGCTGGCCGGCACGCTTGATGATTGTGCGAATCGTGATACACATGTCGAGTTCGCCGGAAAGCGAGAAATAGCCGACGGCCCCAGCGTACGGACCGCGCGGAGTGCGCTCGAGGTCGGCGATGATTTCCATAGCGCGCAGTTTCGGCGCTCCGGAGACGGTACCGGCTGGGAAAGCCGCGCGAAAGAGATCAAAGGCCGTGCAATCATCGCGCATCATTCCGGTGACGGTGGAGGTCAGGTGCATGACGTGAGAATAACGTTCCAAGTGCATTAAACTCGCGACTTTGACTGAGCCGTACTTGCAGACGCGGCCGAGATCGTTACGGCCGAGGTCGACGAGCATGACGTGTTCGGCGCGTTCCTTTTCGTTTTTGCTCAGTTCCTGCGCCATGCGGAGATCGTCGTCCTCGCTGCGTCCGCGGCGGCGAGTGCCGGCGATCGGGCGGATGGTGGCACGCCTGCCCTGCAGCTTGACCATGGCTTCGGGTGAAGAACCGATCAGTTCAAGATCATCAAAGGTCAGGTAGAACATATAGGGCGACGGATTGAGCATGCGGAGCGCGCGATAGATTTGGAAACCGTCGGCGGCGGAAGCGCGTTCTTCGCGCTGAGACAGGACCGTCTGGAAGATGTCGCCGCGAAAAATGTGCTTCTGGGCGGCGAGCACGACTTTTTCGAATTGCGCTTGCGCGAAGTTGGAGCGATAGCCGTTGGCGGAACTGATTGGCGGCGGCGCCGGGCGCTCGATCGGGGCGTTCAGGGCGGCGCGGATATCGTCGATGGCAACTTCCCGATCTCCAGCGGTAAGCTGCTCGCTGCCTTGGCGCAAGCGAAGGAGTTTCATGCGGCGCATAAAGTGGTCAAAGACCAGCAAGGTATCAACGAAATAGAACTGGGCGAGCGGGCCGTCGGAGACCGGAATCAGTCCGCGGAGGCGCGGTTCAAAGAACTGAACGATTTCGTAGCTGGTGTAGCCGACCAAGCCGCCCAACAGCGGGAGGTCGGTTCTTCCCGTGGTGATCGCAAAGCGCGTGAGAATCTGTTTGACGCCGTCGAAGGGAGAATCCGGGCCGTGGCGGAGCGTGTGCCTGCTCGTGCCGGACCTGATGGTGGTTTCTTCGAGGTTGATCGACACGGTCAGGAGCGGCGCGATACCGATGAACGTATAGCGGCCGATGGAAGTCGGGTCCTCGGCCGATTCGAGCAGGAAGCGCGCCCCGAGCGGTTTGAGCTTGAGAAACGCCGAGACTGGGGTTTCGAGATCGCCGGGGAGGTCGAGTTCGTCAAACGACAACTCGATCTTGCCGGCGCCGTGAGAGTCGATGATCTGATCCAGGATGTTCAATTCTTCACCATCAATAAAAAAAGCCCACCATCCTTGCGGATAGTGGGCTTGGGTTTGCTTTCCGAATTGCCAGGCTACACAGGCACAGCGCCACTATCCGCGGTGCGGGCATACCACCACCAATAGTAGCCGTAAGTAAAAACGCCAAAAAGGGCCGTGAGCAGAGTAACCTTGGTCATTGAGCCGAATATAATGCAATTCGTGAATCTGTCAAGTCTTCTTTCGATAGGAACCGGCCGAAGGCGAACGGTCGGGCGAGAACCTGCCATGCGCAAAAACGAAAACGGCAGGAGTTGAATCCTGCCGTCGTCAAATCTCGCTGGTGCCAGAATTTATTGGCCGCCGCCAGCCGGAGGAGCCTGATCCGGAGTTGTGGCGGGCTGCTGCGCCGGTGTTGAAGGCATCTGCTGGCGTTCCTGATTGATCACGCGTTCAACCGCCGATTCCGGGGTCGAAGTCGTAACGCCACCGCGCGAGGAAAGCGTCAAGCCGATGCAGGTGACCATGAAGAGAGCTGCCAGAACCCAACTAGCTTTCGACAAGAAGGTCGAGGCGCCGCGTCCGCCGAAGACAGCACCGGAGAAGGCACCACCGCCGCCAAAAGCAGAGGCAAGCCCGTCACCCTTGGACGACTGGAGCAGCACGACGATGATTAGGCCGAGGCAAACGATCAAGTGGAGAACAACTAAGGCTGTGAACACTAAACTATTCCTCCTGCTCTTAACGAGCCGCATCAATAATCTTGTTGAATGACTCCGCCTTGAGACTAGCGCCACCGACCAGGCCGCCGTCGATATCGGGCTGGCCGAACAACTCTGCAGCGTTTTCAGGCTTGACCGAGCCGCCATAGAGAATTCTCACGGCGTCCGCAGCCGCACCGTAGTTCTGTCTCAGCAAGCTGCGGATGTACCGATGAACATCCTGCGCCTGCAGCGGTGTGGCGGTCTTGCCGGTGCCGATGGCCCAAACGGGCTCATAAGCGATGACCGTCTTTGGCAGGTCCTCGCCCGCGATGCCCGAGAAGCAACCGGTAACCTGAGTACGAACCACCTGTTCGGTCAGGTCGGCTTCCCGTTCCGTGAGCGTTTCCCCGACACAGACGATCGGAGTCAATCCGATCGACAGCGCCTTCTTGAGCTTGGCATTAATCGTAAGATCGGTCTCGAAGAAGTACTGCCGTCGTTCCGAGTGTCCCAAGATAACGTGGGAACAGCCGACGGTCAACAGCATTCTGCCGGAGACTTCGCCGGTGAAAGCGCCCTCGTCCTCCCAGTACATGTTTTGTGCGGCAATCTTGATCGCTGATCCGGAAGCCGCTTGAAGAACGGCCGAAATTGACGTAAATGGCGGCGCCAGAACGACTTCAGGAGAAGTCGCGCGACCGACGTGTTTGGCGATCACACCGGCCAAGGCTGTCGCCTCGGCCGGGGTCGTGTACATTTTCCAGTTTCCTGCGGCGATCTTTGTGCGCGACATCGGCAACCTACTTATCCGTCAGGGCGGCAACGCCGGGGAGCTCCTTGCCTTCGAGGAACTCGAGTGAAGCACCGCCGCCGGTTGAGATATGAGAGAATTTCTTCTCAAGACCGCTCTTGGCGACAGCCGCTGCAGAGTCGCCACCGCCTACGACAGTAACGGCACCGCTTCCGGTCAACTGGGCGAGCACCTTGGCCATTTCCATCGTGCCGACGGCAAACTTGTCGGTTTCGAAAACGCCCATGGGGCCGTTCCAGACGATTGTCTTGCAGTCCGAGAGCTCGTTCATGAAAAGCTTCACGCTCTCGGGGCCGATATCGAGCCCTTTGAGATTTGCCGGAATCGATCCGGCACCGTGATAGCTGATGGCCGCAGAATCCGAGATCTCGGCAGCGCAGGCGAAATCGACCGGCAAGATCAACTTGACGTTTCTGGCGGCTGCCTGCTGGAGGATGTTCCCTGCCAATTCGAGTTTGTCGGCTTCAAGAAGTGAGCCGCCGATTTCTTTGCCCTGTGCTTTTAAAAATGTAAACGCCATCCCGCCGCCGACGAGAATCTTGTCGACCTTGCCGAGGAGGTTGGTAATGACATCGATCTTGCCGGAGATTTTGGCGCCACCGAGCAAGGCTGCAAATGGTCGCTTGGGATTGTTGAGGGCGCCGCCGAGGAACTCGAGTTCTTTCTTCATCAAGTAGCCGGCCGCGCACTGATCGAAATACTTCGTGACTCCCTCGGTGGAGGCGTGCGCGCGATGGGCTGAACCAAAGGCATCGTTGACGTAGACATCGCCGAGAAAACCCAGTTTTTGCGCGAAGTCGGGGTCGTTGGCTTCTTCCTGCTTATGGAAGCGCAGGTTTTCGAGCAGGACGATTTCGCCATTTTTGAGATCGGCGACGGCCTGTTCAGCGACCGGGCCGACGCAGTCGGCGGCGAAGTGCACTGTACGGCCGGAGAGCTTTTCGAGAACCGTCATCACCGGCTTGAGACTGAATTCCGGAGCGGGTCCGCCTTTCGGACGACCGAGGTGCGACATCAAAACGAGCTTGCCGCCGGCTTCGACGACCTTCTTGATTGAAGGCATCGACTCGCGGATACGCAGATCGTCAGTTACCCTACCGTCCTTGAGCGGGACGTTAAAATCAACGCGCATGAGGACCTTGCGGCCGCTCAGCGGCAGATCATCGATAGTGAGTTTGTTCATGTCCCGGCTCCTACATCATCTGCTCGAGCGCCTGGACCATGCGGCAGGAGAAGCCCCATTCGTTGTCGTACCACGAGAAGACCTTGATCAAGGTGCCCTTGGCGGCCGTCAACTTTGAATCAACGATCGACGAGTGGCTGTTGCCTACGACGTCGATCGAGACGATAGGCTCTTCGCAGTATTCGAGGACACCCTTCATCTTGCCGTTGGCAGCCTCCTTGAAGGCGGCATTGACTTCGTCCGCGGTGACTTCCTTGTTGAGAATGGCTGCAAGGTCAACGAGCGAGCCGTCAACGGTGGGAACGCGGACGGAGAGGCCATCGAGTTTGCCCTTCATTTCCGGAATCACCTCGCTAATGGCCTTGGCGGCGCCGGTCGTGGTCGGAATCATCGACATGGCGGCAGCGCGAGCGCGACGCAAATCCTTGTGCGGCAGATCGAGAATGCGCTGGTCGTTGGTGTAGGCATGGATCGTGGTCATGAAGCCTTTCTCGATGCCAAACTTGTCGTTGAGCACCTTCACAACGGGCGCCAGGCAATTGGTTGTGCAGGAGCCGATGGAAATGATGTGATGCTTGGATTTGTCGTACTGCTCCCAGTTGACGCCGAACAGGAAGGTGCCGTCGTGTCCCTTCGCCGGAGCGGAGATCAGGACTTTCTTGGCGCCGGCGCTGAGATGCTTGGAGGCACCGTCGCGATCGGTAAACTTGCCGGTCGATTCGACGACAACCTGGACGCCGTTAGCAGTGTGCGGCAATTTAGCCGGGTCGAGTTCCTTTGTGACTTTGATCGTCTTGCCGTTGATGACGATATTGTCGCCCTCGGTGCGCACTTCCCCGTTGAACTTCTTGTGAATTGAGTCATACTTGAAGAGATGCGCGAGCGTCGGGGCATCGGTCACGTCGTTGACACTGACGATGTCGAGTTTGTTCTCAAGAATCGCCTTGCGGACAATCAATCTGCCTATACGTCCAAATCCGTTGATTGCAACTTTTGTCGCCATACATTCCTCCACCTTCCGTGCTACTTAGTACGCAGAAACGCGTAGACAATCCCAAGCGAGAACTGCCAACCGGAATAGTTGCTAATTCCCGCAATATCGCCAGAGAAACTATTGTCGAGATACTTGACCATTGTGTCGAATGAAAAGGTCTCGGTGAGCGGGATTTCCGCACCGCCGCCGAACCACCAGCCCCAGTCGGATTCGGTTGAGAGCGAGCCATCGGTGTAGCGCGCCCAATAAGAATCGTATGGTCCCAGCGTGGCGGTCTCCCGCCCCAGGATGAAGGCGCCACCGCCTTCGAGATAGGGTCGAACCTTGCCCGGGAACTGGGTTGAGAACGGAGCGAGCTTCAAGCCCAATTGCATGGGAAAAATCGAAGCCTGTCCGAGAAACTGGCCGTCGAAGTTGCCGTTGACGTAGACGTCAAAGGTGATGTCGCCTTTGGAGTAGGAGCCGAGGTTCAAGACGCCGGCGAGCCAATTCGTGAAATAGTAGTTGGCGTAGGCTTCGACGTAGAAATTGGTGCGATTGCCATAGAGCTTGACCTCGTCATTGGGCTGTGACAGGTCACTGCTCTCATTGGAAAAAAGCCCGATTCGCAGTCCCAGCGCGGTGGTGCCGCCGGGTTGACCGGCGTGCAAGACCAGCGCCGTGAGCAGTACGAATCCCCAGGCTTTCAGCAGTAACTTAACCAATATATTCCTCGGCCATTTCGATCAGACGCTCGTCTACTTTTTTGAGCGAATATACGGCTTCATTGAGCTCAGCACCAACGATTTCGTTGCCCCGTAGGGCCACCATCTGGCCGAACTTTCCTTCGCGGATGAAGTCGACTGCGGCAGAGCCATAGCGCGTGGCGAGGACACGGTCGAAAGCCGTCGGGGCGCCGCCGCGCTGGATGTGGCCGAGAATCACGGCGCGGGCCTCGAACTTGGTGCGTTTTTCGATCTCATCGGCCAGGAGAGCGCCGATACCACCGAGGCGGACGTGTCCGAACTGGTCGACACCCATGTCTTTGACAATCAAGGAGCCGTCTTTATCGACCTTATCATCAAAAGAGACTTTGGCCCCTTCAGCGACGACGACGATTGAGAAGTCTTTACCGCGTTTGTGGCGTTTGCGAATCAGCTCGCAGACCTTGTCCACGAGGACAGGACGTTCCGGAATAAGAATGACATCAGCGCCGCCGGAAACGCCGGCGTAGAGGGCGATCCAGCCGGTGTGACGACCCATGACTTCGATGACAAGCACGCGATTGTGGGATTCTGCGGTCGTGTGCAACCGGTCGATGGCTTCCATCGCAATGTTAACGGCAGTGTCAAATCCGAAGGTAGTGTCGGTACCGGAAAGGTCATTGTCGATGGTCTTGGGAATGCCGACGACTTTGATGCCGAGCGCAAAGAGCTTCTGGGCGACACCCAGGGTGTCCTCACCGCCGACTGCGACGATGCAGTCGAGTTCAAGGTCTTTGATATTGCGCAGGACTTCATCGATGCCATCGCCATTCTTGAACGGATTGGTGCGGGAGGTCTTCAAGATGGTACCACCGCGGTGCAGAATACCGGAGACGTCGTTGATGCCGAGGGGCTGGACGTTGGTGTCCCCCATCAGGCCCTTCCAACCCTCGCGAATTCCGATGATCTCCCAGCCGTTCTTGTTGATCCCTTTACGGACGACGGCACGGATAACGGCATTCAAGCCGGGGCAGTCTCCGCCACCCGTTACGATTCCAACGCGCAATTCAATACCTCCATCTTATTGTATCACAATCATTATCGGCAGCCGGAGCCAATTTAGTACAAATTGTCCAGCATCAATTTGACCTTGATAGGCTTGCCCGCTCGCAAAACCTGAAGCGAGATCTGCTCGCCACGGCTCCCGGTCATCATTCGTTCCGCTTCGGCGCGAGCTATGCCGAGCAGCGAAGTTTCATTAAGCGACAGTATCCGATCAGCGCGTTCGAGTAAGCCGTCGGCCGGCGACTGAGGTACAACGCGATCAACAACCAGCGTGTCGGCGGCAGAAGTCAGCGAAATACCAATCATATTTCGCACCGAGTTGAGCAGTTCATAGCGCTCGCCGGGGGCAAGGTAGAGTTTTTCGTTCTCGTAGTCAAAGGTCACGCGAAAGCGCTTCAACACGCCAGCGCCGATGTTTCCGGCGGTACGTTCGCCGGCAAAGATTCCGGTTTCGGCCAGCGAGTAGGAGACAGTGAGCGAGTCGAGATCGTAACCACAGAGGTCAAGCGACGGCAAGACACCTATCAGTCCTGCAGAGCCGCCGCCGATTCCGATCGAGTTCATTTCCCGGTAGTCGCTGCGGTCGGCGCCGATCAGGGCATGGCTCTTGACGAAAGGGGCATTGAAATCGATCGACGAGGCCGAACCAGTATCGATGCGAAACTGGCCGATAATCGAGTCGTTGACGACGGCTTCTACGTACGGCAGCCGAAAGTCGATCATCAAATTGCAGGCAGGACCCCAATGGTCGCGCGGTTGGCTGTCGCGGTTGTACAGCGTTAAGGTCGAAGCATCGTAGTCGACGCTGGCAATGCAGCGTCCCAGCACATCATAGCCGATAATGCCGTCGATCGTGCGCCCGCTGGCAGCTTCAATCGCCCCCAAATCGATGCCGAAAACCGGCAGATCAGCAAAGACGAGGCCGCCGAATTCCAATTTCTCCAGGAGATAGGCGGGCGATTGCTGGGCGCCACCGACGCCGTGGGCTTCAATTTGCGCGAGCGGTTTGAGCGGCAACGAATCGGTGAGACGGGAGTTGACGGCTGCTCCCGCGGCACCGCTATCAAAAATGAATGTGTGACGGCGATTATCGTTCAGGGTGACTTCGACATAACAGTGATTGTTCCAGATTTCGAAGGGGAGCACGACTGAATCCGCCGAGAGCGTGGATAACGCTGGCGTTCCACTGCGGGGATCGCGGAAGAGCGAATTGTCGATCGGCAGATTGAAGGAAGCCGAAGTGACGCGGTTGAGTCCGGAAACGAATCCCGCTTCGGTCGATTCGCGTGTCTGGAACGGTACCATGATGCCATCGACGCTGCGATAGTCGCTGCACCGGGAGATCATGGTTGCCAGGTCGGTTTTCATGACGATTTGCTCGATAAGATACGAATCGCGGTTGATCATCAGCTGCACCGGCAATCCGTCTTCGGGTCTAATCTGCAGTACATAGCAGGCCAGGGAATCAACATTACGATTGGTGTCGAGCACTTCAATTGTGCCTCTGAACTTGGCAGTATCGAGGTAACTTCCCACGGCCAGCGCGATTTGCGTTTGGAGGGCAGCCTTGTATTCGGCACCAAGGGCGTGGGTCAGACCCGATTGGTCGCTCATCCAGCAATCGTCGCCGGCGCAGGCCTGAATATAGCGCGCTATCGGCAAATCGATTTCGAAACGGAAGCGATTCGGAGCCTTGAAGAAAACTTTAGAGGTTCCGCTCATCCCACCGAGGCTGACTTCAAAGCTAAACTGGGCACTCGAAATCCCGGCGAGCTTGTCGCGACCGCCGAGGGCGGCAGCGTGCCGATCAAGAAGCGTGTTGAGATCGAACGCCAAAGTTGAACTCGAAGTGAGGAGTAGCGATATTGCCAGAAAGAAGTAGGTCATAATCGACGCCATTCCATTAGCCGTCAGGTAGAATGAACGCCCTCTGCCTGGTCGTTGTTTGTTAATTCTGGGTGAAATCAAAGGGAGCCGGGCGGTCATAATAAAGTGTGAGTGTTCTGGTTATCTTTCGGAAAGCAAACGGCGATTCGCCGGCAGGCCGAGAGTCTCCGGAACGTTGGAGATCACGCCATCGACACCCATGGTCACCATCTTGCGTGCGCCCGCAAGGTCATCAACAGTCCAGACCGCGACCGCAAAACCGGCCTCTTCGAGGCGTCGGACGAGTCCGGGTTTGGCGACGAGTTTGGACAAGTGTACTGCCGAACATCTCAGACTCTGCAATCGTTCGATTAAATAGGCCGGGAAGTCGAGTTTGACTTTCAGGTTGCGGATGGGGCCAACGATGAGAGCTGTCTGCGCCGACGGCAGTAGCGACTTGATTCGAGAGATAACCTTGGCATTGAAGCTCGAGTAGATGATCATGTGATTAGCGGCGTGACGGCCGAGCGCGGCAATGATTTCGCTCTCGATACCGGGCGACTTGATATCAAGGATGATCTCGATCTTGCCGGCGAACTCGGAGACAAAGCGTTCAAAATGGAGGACGTGTTGCCGCGATTCGACGCGCAATTTGTCGACAACTTTGGAGGACGTGCGGCTGAGATAGCCTGAGTATCCGGTCATCCGCGCCAAGTGGTAATCGTGGAAACAATAGATGACGCCGTCGCGCGAGCAGCGCAGGTCGACTTCGAGAGCATCGGCCCCACATTCAAACGCGTAGCGAAAGGCTGCCAAGCTATTCTCGGGGAAGAGCTTTGACGAGCCGCGATGAGCGATGATCCGCGTCATTATTCCCGACGATACCTGTTTGACATAGGCAATTCAACAAAAGATATTAGGCCGGTTGCAGAGAAGATAACATGCAGGTTATACAATTCGGGTGAGTCCGGGACGAATGAACAGAGCGCTCTTGATTAAGGTGAAGCCGTGAAAGGTGTTGTGCTGGCAGGCGGGCTGGGGACGCGGCTCTATCCATTGACGAAGACTACGAATAAGCACCTGTTGCCGGTCTATGATCAGCCGATGATTTATTATCCGATCCAGACGCTGGTCAAAGCCGGCATTACTGAGATCATGGTTGTCACGGGCGGCAACCATGCCGGCGAGTTCCTGGAGTTACTGGGAAATGGCAAGGATTTCGGACTGGACGGGCTTCGTTACGCCTATCAGGAGGGTGAGGGCGGAATTGCCGAGGCGCTGGGTCTGGCGCGGCACTTCGTTGGCGAAGATCGATTTTGCGCGATCCTGGGCGATAACATCATTGCCGATGACATCGGCCCGGCAGTCAGACGGTTCGCTGCGGGCGACGAGGGCGCACATCTCTTTCTTAAGGAAGTTGACGACGCCAATCGCTTTGGAGTTGCGGTATTTGACGAACAGAGGCGATTGGTCGCGGTCGAAGAAAAGCCCCGGACGCCGAAGAGCAAATATGCCGTCACCGGCGTATACCTCTATGAGGCAAAGGCATTCGATTTCATTGATACATTGAAGCCATCAGCGCGCGGAGAGTTGGAGATCACCGATGTCTCGAATTACTTCCTGCGGCATGGACGCTGCGGTTACGATATCCTGAGCGGTTGGTGGACCGACGCCGGGACGTTTGAGTCGCTGTACCGCGCGCAGGGATTCGTCCGATCGTTGCGAACACAGAACGAATTGAGGAAAGCCGGAGATGATTGACGGAGTCAAGATCAAGCAACTGAAAGTTCACTGCGATGAACGCGGCAACCTGTTCGAAGTGTTGCGCGCGGACGAAGAGTTATATCGGGAGTTCGGACAGGTCTATATTACGACGGCCTATCCCGGCGTGGTCAAAGCCTGGCATATGCACCAGCACCAGACGGATCACATGTGCGTCGTGAAGGGGCGGGCAAAGTTCGTGCTCTATGACGGCCGGGGCGATTCCCCGACCTATGGCGAGATAAACGAATTCTTCCCCGGCGACTTGAACCGGGTCTTGATCCAGATTCCTGCCGGCGTCTATCACGGCTTCAAGAATATTGGCGTGGAGGAGTGTTACGTGATGAACGTGCCGACACGACCGTACAATCATGCCGAGCCGGATGAATTCCGTATAGATCCACACGATGCCAAGATTCCGTACGATTGGTCGCGGCACGATGGCTGAGCGGATCCTGGTCTGCGGCGGCTGCGGTTTCATCGGGTCGAATTTTGTTGAGCATCTTGTCAGGGAGAATCGCAATCTACGAATCACGGTGCTGGATTCTCTGACGTATGCCGGGTCGCTGGACAACCTGAGCGGGTTAATAGGGTCAGGAGCTGTCCAGTTCATCCAGGCGGACATCACAGATACAGAGGCAATTCAGGCGGCGCTGGAACGCGGATATGACGTGGCTTTCAACTTCGCCGCCGAGACCCATGTCGATCGTTCGCTCTACTACACGCAACAATTTGTAAAGACGAATATCTGGGGCGTGGAGGTGCTGTTGTCGGCCTGCCGTGAGGCGAAGACGCCGCTGCTGCAGATATCCACCGATGAAGTCTACGGGCCGGCGGCGCCCGGACTAGCCTTCGACGAGACGGCACCTTTGAACGCGTCGAGCCCATACGCCGCGAGCAAAGCTGCGGCGGACTTGTTGATTGTGGCGGCGGTAAAGACCTTTGGACAGGCGGCCGCGATTGTGAGAACGACGAACAACTACGGGCCACGGCAGTTTCCGGAGAAGCTGATTCCCTATTTTCTTGGTTTGATGCGCAGCGGCCAGCCGTTACCGGTGTATGGAGACGGTATGCAGAGGCGGTGCTGGCTGCATGTTGGAGATTTTTGCCAAGGGCTGTCGAGGTTAGTTGACGACTTCCCTGCCGGCGAGGTCATCAATATCGGCGCGGATGCGGACTACACGAACCTGGAAATTGTTGAGGCGTTGATCGATTTGAGCGGCAGCAAGGCCACGATCAAGCATGTCAAAGATCGTCCGGCGCACGATCGCGCGTATCGGATTGACTCGAAGAAGTTTGCCGCCAGATATGGCGCGCTGAAGCAACGATCGCTCAAAGAGGGCCTGCGCGAGACGATTGACTGGTACCATGCACATCCCGAGATCTTCGGGAGACTGCGGCGCGAGGATGTCAAGGGGTTTGAAAGCCGGCATTACCAGGCACGGAGTTGATCTTGAGAATCCTCATCACTGGTGGAGCGGGTCTGCTGGGGACCGCATTGGTGCGCGAGTTAGCGCCACGCTTTGATGTCACCGCAACTTCGCACACAGCACCGATGCGGGAGGCATTTCCGACTATCTCGGTAGACCTAACCGATGTGAATGCGGTTGCCGGAATCGTGAGGTCGCAAGAATTTGACGCGGTGATCAATGCAGCCGGTGCGCCGGTCGTGGATCGCTGCGAATTGGACCATGATTACGCCCAGACGGGAAACGTCGCAATCGTCAAGAACCTTCTGAACGCGCTGCGTGGAAGGCAGACCCGCTTGTTTCATATATCGTCGGACTACGTTTTTGACGGGGAGAGCGGACCCGACGATGAGGACGGAACGCCAAGTCCCATCAATCATTACGGGAAGACGAAGCGGGAAGCCGAGGAAGCCGTTATGGAAAGCGAGACTGCCGCAACTGTCATTCGCGTCTGCGCGCTCTATTCGCTGGAACTGGAAGCACGGGCGAATCTCTATAATTCGGTTGCGCGCTCGCTCAGGCAGGGTCAGAGTTACATAGCCGCGACCGACCTCATGACGAATCCGACCAACATCGCCGATCTGGCGCGCGCGATCAGAGATCTGCTCGTTGCCGAATCCGACATACCGGTGATTCACCTCGCCGGCGAAGAGCACATGAGTCGCTTCGAGTTCGCCAGACGGGTTGCCCGGCACGCCGGGTTAAACGAGGGGATGGTAATTCCGACACTGACGGCGGAACTCAAGCTTGCCGCCAGACGACCACTCAAGGCCGGGCTTCGCTCCAACATCGCATCATCAATCCTGGGCTGCTCTCTGCCGGCACTCACGGTCTGACCTTTAATAGCTCGAAATCCCCAATCGGAAATAATGACGGTCTCAAGCGGAAGAGACTTCCAGGCCGGTTATCCTGGCCAAACTCAACAGTTCGATAACTTCTTGCTGTTCGAACACTTATAAGATCGTTTCAATCTGGCATCGACTTTGCAAAGGGGACAACTCGAAGGTTCTGGATCGAACCCAAGGAGTTGGAGAATGAGAATAGGATACCTCGCGGCTGCGCTTATCGTTTTGTGCACAGCCGGCTTCGCCCAAAACTACCCCAAACGCGACGCGCTCAATTACGAAGAACTGGTCCGTCAGATGCCGGCGCGCTCGACCCAGCAAAACGACGGTTATCGTTCAATGCTGTCATTGCCGGACTCGACGAACAAGCTGGAGCAGCAACAGGTGGATTACCGGCCCGTATCGAGCGATTCCGGCAAGACGGAATTGTTCGGTTACAACCTGTTTGCCCGCGGCGGATCGACC
The DNA here is from genome assembly GCA_964576925.1 of uncultured Ignavibacteria bacterium. GTDB lineage: Bacteria > Zixibacteria > MSB-5A5 > CAIYYT01 > CAIYYT01 > JADJGC01. The sequence continues at coordinate 78,960 of CAZNWJ010000002.1, forward strand.
AACGAGATACCGCAGAATCTTGCCCTACCGGAGAATTACAAATTGGGTCCCGGCGATAACCTGATTCTGAATCTATGGGGTCGAGTTGAACAGGAGTACGATCTGACGATCGACCGGCAAGGCGCGGTGTTCATTCCGACGGTGGGAGAAGTCCCGATCTGGGGGTTGACCTTGCAGCAGGCCGAACGAAGGCTTCAAGAGCGGCTCGGGAGCGTGTTCAGCGATTTCCAACTCAGCGTCAGCATCGGCAAATTGAAATCAATTCAAGTGTTTGTCTTCGGGGAAGTCAAGTATCCCGGCAGTTACAGCGTCAATTCGCTTTCGACATTATTCTCCGCCCTCTACCTGGCGGGAGGGCCGACCGAACGGGGCAGCTTGCGCAAGATCCGGTTGATTCGTTCGGGAGAGAATGCGGCGGCGGTCGATCTCTATCAATTCCTGCTCTTCGGCAAGAATGTAGCGGGAGTCTCGCTGCAATCGGGGGATGTCGTGTTTGTTGAAGTCGTCGGCAAGCGGGTCGAAGTGACCGGGGCGATCAAGCGGCCCGCTATATATGAGATTCTCGGCGAGGAGACGATCGGTGATGTCATTGCCCTGGCGGGCGGGACGTTGCCCAGCGCCTTTCTGGAAAAGGTTCGCATCGACCGCGTGACCAATAGCGACGCCTATCAAGTGCTCGATCTCAATCTCAAAGACACGACGACGACAGCGCGGCTGTTTCGGATGGAAGACGGCGACGTCGTATCGGTCGAGTCGATTTACGATCACAAACTGAATGTCGTGCACCTGGAGGGACATTTTCGCCATCCCGGTTTCTACCAGTACCGCGACGGGTTAACTCTCGCCGATCTCTTTCGCGAAGGCTGCGATCTTGAGGAGCGCGCTTATCGCGGGCGAATCGATATTCTGCGCTGCGAAAACGGCTACGATACCACGTTGATCACGGTCAACCCTGAAGAGGTGCTGGCCGGCGCGTCAAATGTGGCGCTGCGTTCACACGACCGATTGATCTCCTACTCACAGGACGAAGTGATTGCTCCGAAGTCGGTGGCGATCTATGGGCTGGTGATGCGGCCGGGCGAATATGCCTATTACGACGGGATGAAGATCTCCGATCTGGTGTTCCGCGCCGGCAATCTCAAGAGTTCGGCGTATCCGCTTCGCATCGAACTCGCCAGAACCTTCGAGGACGGACGCCGTGAAGTGTTGTATGCTTCGCTGGATGATCCGCAGGAAGACTTGCCGCTCGAACGCAACGACAAAGTTTTCATTCGCCAGATTCCCGGCTGGGAAGAGCGCGACATGGTGACGATCGAGGGTGAAGTCAGATTTCCCGGAACGTATGCCATAACTGCAGGTACAAATTCCCTCTACTCCTTGATCCAACGTGCCGGTGGCTTGACAGAAGATGCCTTTGCCACCGGCACCGTATTCACGCGGGCGACGATCATCAAAGATCTGAAGCGTCGCGGCGTGGACGAGTTGATTAACCGCTCGATGGAGCGGGTCGAAGAGGACTCGGGCGGAATCCACATCGACTCGGCGGCGGTGTTGAGCGACAACAGCATGTCGAACCGCATCGTGGTTTATATGGATGAATTGCTGCGCGCCGGCGATCAGCGCTATGACGTCAAACTCGCGGACGGCGACCACATTTACATCCCGACCAAGCCGGCGGGGATCCAGGTGTTAGGCGCCGTGCCTTCGATCAGCACGATTGCTTTCCAAGAAGGCAAAAAGGCCGAGCATTATCTCAAGCGCGCGGGCGGTTTTTTGCCGAACGCCGATAAGAAGCATGTTCAGCTTGTGCGCGCCGACGGCACGATTGTGTCGGGCGGCGGCGCGATGTCGAAGCGCGTCAATCTCGGCGATGCAATCTTTGTTCCGACCAGAGTCAGCAAGGAGCGCGACTGGTTGAAGATCTTCTCGACTTCAGCTTCGGTTCTCGCGAGTGTGGCGACAACGATCTTCATCGTGGACCGGCTGTAATGGAGGCGCAGAAGGTGAAGGCTAAGCGGCGCAAGCAGGATAATGAAAAGCGGGAGGTAGCCGGCAGCACCGGACCGGTGCAGCCGATCATCTGCCTTTCCACACAAGACTATACCGATCTGTGGACGCGCAAGCAGCGCTTCATGACATGGTTCGCCGAACGCGGGCACACCGTGATATATGTGCAGAGCCAGTGGCATTGGCTTACCTGGCTGAAGCGCAACCGCGAGGATTTCTGGCGACCGTTGCGTTTCCTGCGCCGACCGCAGCAGGTCCGGCCAAATCTGCATATCGCAACGGCGCCGATTCTACTGCCGTTTCACCAGATGTTTCTGCCTGTTACAATGCTCAACAATGTGATGCTCGGTCTCTGGCTGCGCTGGCTGGCGCTGCGGATGAAGATACGCCGTCCGCTGGTCTACGCGTATGTCCCCTATTCGCAGCTGGCCATCAGATTGCTGGGGGCAAAGAAAGTTCTCTACGAAAAAGTTGACGATCTCGCTGCAGCCAAAGGACTGATCCGCCGCAGTACGGTGGAAAAGTTGGAACGACGATTTCTCGGTATCTGCAAGGTTGTCATTGTGACGGCAACGCGGCTGAAAGACAAGATGCGGGAGTTGCACCCCAACGTTCATGTGATTCCGAATGCCTGCGACGTGGCGCATTTCCAGACGGCGGCTGCCGCAACCAGTACCGCCCCGGCGATGGAGAACATTCCACATCCCCGCATCGGATTTGTCGGGATGCTGGCCTACTGGATCGACCAAAAGCTCGTCGAATATATCGCGGCTCACCGTCCGCACTGGCAGATCGTGTTCATCGGACCGGTGGCGGCGGAGGTAACGCTGCTGAAGCGCTATACGAATATCCACTTCCTGGGGCGGCAGCCCTATGACGATCTGCCGGCGCTGATGCGCGAGGTCGATGTCTTTATCAATCCCTACAAGCGTGATGACGTTGCCGAGTCGTGCTCGCCGCTGAAAGTGTTTGAGTACCTCGCCTGCGGCAAGCCCGTGGTCAGTGTGCCGATGCCGGAGGTGATGCGGTTCGCGCCGCATGTGCGCATAGCAGAGCACTATGTCGGGTTCGTGCGCGCGATCGACGAGTTGCTTGCCCTGCCGGATGCCGAACGCAAGCAACTGGAGAAGACCCTGCGCGGTCTGGTGCGCGAAGATACCTGGGAGAATCGGTTCGAGCAGACCAACCGCCTGATTGCCGAAGGGTTTACTTCATGAGGATCTGCATCAATGCGCTGTTGGTCGAGCCGGATCAAACGGGAGGCGGCGAAACGTTTCTCGTCAACCTGGTGTCGCGATTGGCGCAATTCGACAAAGAGAATGAATACTTGATACTTGCTACCGAGGCAAACTGCTCACGCTTTGAGACCGGCAATCCGCGGTTTGTGGTTCGCTGCGCACTGAAAGCCAGCCACCCGATCTGGCGCCGTGTTGCCTACGAATGGTTGCAACTGCCTCTGACCTTGTGGCACGAGAATATTGAGGTCTACTATTCGCCATTCGGGACGTTGCCGCCGATTGTCCCCTGTCGGTCGGTGGTCACCTGCCAAAACCTGATTTATTTCGACTTCGCGACCAATGTGACTTATCGCGGGCGCTCGTGGCGCAGTCAAGTCAAGACCCGGCTGCAGTACATCTACAATCACTGGTCTCTGCGCAGCGCGGCGCAGCGGGCGGACAAGGTGTGGGCCGTTTCGAAAACAACGGCGCAAGAGCTTCAACGCCGTTGCGGCACATCGGCAGATCGCCTTGCGGTCGTCTACGAAGGCGTTGATTTCGGCGCGTTTAACCCGGCGCGGCGCAATGAATCACGCGAAACGGGGAAAGAGAAGCGGCCATACATTGCAGCGATCGCCACATTGTACCCTAACAAGAATCTCGACAAGGTCATTCGGGCGTTTGCAGCGCTGGTGAAACGCGGTTACGAACAGGATCTCGTCATCGTGGGGCATGATTGGCTGGGTTATCAGTCGGTGCTGGAGGAGCTGGTAACAGAACTGGATTTGCGGGATCGAGTCAGATTCTGCGGGGGCGTGCAACATCACAAGATCCCGTCGATCCTGGCACAAGCAAGCTTGTTTGTCCTTTTCTCAAATGTTGAGTCGTTTGGATTGCCGATTCTGGAGGCAATGGCGGCTGGGGTTCCGGTGATCGTATCGGACTCATCGGCGCTGCCGGAGATCGCCGGCGGTGCAGCTCTTCTGGCGAAAGCCGGAGATGTCGAACACCTGGCACTTCGCATGCAGGAAGTGCTCAGCAATTCCCGACTCGCAGAGACGTTGCGAGAACGCGGCGTAGATCGCGCCCGGCAATTTAGCTGGGACGAGACCGCAGTGCGCGCGATCGATTTGTTCAATCAGCTAAAATCAAGGCATCAACAATTGGAAGCGGCCTCGGCTGCGGAAGGGGTTTCTTCATGAAGCAAGTTCTCCAGTACCCGAAACGCAACGGACTGACTCTCGCCGAATGCCCACGCCCCGGCTGTAAACCGGGCGGTCTTGTCGTCAAGAACCACTGTTCGCTGATTTCGCCGGGCACGGAGCGGGCAATCATGGATTTGGCGGAGAAAAATCTGATGAGCAAGGCGCGGTCGCGTCCCGACCTGGTGAAGCAGGTCATTGACAAAGCACGCACCGAAGGCATAGCGAGCACATTCAACAAGGTGCAAGCGCGTTTGAAAGCGCCGATACCGCTGGGATATAGCTCGGCCGGAACGGTTGTCGAGGTTGCCGCGGATGTCACCGAGTTTGCCGTCGGCGACCGGGTGGCGTGCGCGGGATTCGGTTACGCAAGCCACGCAGAGCACGTGTACGTGCCACGAAATCTGGCCGTCCGATTGCCGCAGGGGATAGACTTTGAGCAAGGGTCATTTGTCACCCTCGGCGCGATTGCGCTGTGGGGTGTGCGTCAAGCAGCGGTGACGCTGGGCGAGCGCGTGGCAGTGATCGGGATGGGTCTGCTGGGCCAGTTAACGGTGCAAATCCTGAAGGCGAGCGGATGCCAGGTCATTGCCGTTGACATCGACGAGCAGCGATTGAAGGAAGCGCTCCGCTTCGAGCCGGCACTTGCCGTCAATCTTTCCGAAGCTACTGCCGCCAAGGCCATCTTGCATTACACCGCCGGGGTTGGCGTTGACGTTACTCTGATTACGGCGGCGACCAAGTCCAACGAACCGCTGGAATTCGCCGCACAGATTGCCCGCGATCGAGCGCGGGTTACGATTGTCGGCGATGTGAGGATGGAAGTGCCGCGAAAAGCCTTCTACGACAAAGAACTGACGCTCGTGATGTCACGGTCATACGGACCCGGGCGTTATGACCCGATCTATGAAGAACGCGGAATCGACTATCCGGCCGGCTATGTGCGCTGGACCGAGAATCGCAATATGAGCGCATTTCTGGAGTTGGTCGCGGCGGGGAAAGTCGATGTCAAGTCGCTCACAACGGCGAGCTATCCGATCGAACACGCTTTGACCGCTTTCGAGCGCATTGAGAACGAGAAAGTTCTGGGCGTCCTGCTGAACTACGACGTCGCAACCGAGGAGGCGACACCGGCAACCATCACCAGGAGCTCTGCGCCTACGAAAGGCGAGATTGCGGTTGGGTTTCTCGGCGCGGGTCTATTTGCAACCGGCGTTCTCCTGCCGGCCCTGTCGCAGAACCCGTTGTTCCACCGGACGCTGCTCTACTCGCCGACGCCGCATCGCGCGCGCGCGGCCGCAGACCAATTCGATTTCGCCGGAATCGCCAACTCCGAGGCAGAAGTACTGGAGGGAGCAGATATCGGTACGGTATTTGTTGCCACGCCGCACAATTGCCATGCCGAACAGATCATGCGCGCTCTGGAGGCGGGCAAGAATGTCTTTGTCGAAAAGCCGCTCTGTCTGACGCTGGAAGAGCTTGCAGAGATCCGGCGTTTGCAGTCAGAGAGGGGAACGACTCTGATGGTCGGATTCAATCGGCGCTACTCAAGTTGTACAAGACTGATGCACAGGGAACTGGCCCGGCGGACCTCGCCGGCAATTATTAATTATTCGTTAAATCCAGGATTCATCGATAAGAATAGTTGGGTGCATGACGATAAAATTGGTGGTGGCCGAATTATCGGAGAGGCGTGTCACTTCATTGACCTGATCTGCCACCTGCTCGATGCTCGAGTCAGCCAGGTCAGGACAACTTCGATTATGTCGGCAAAGGGCAGGTATCAGGTGGACGACAACGTGCAGATTCAACTGACGATGAGCGACGGATCAATCGCCACAATCACCTACGCGGCGATGGGTGATCGCTCGTATCCCAAAGAATCCCTGGAAATCTTCGCCGACGGCGCGGTCATCACGATGAGCGATTGGCAGCGCGTGGAGCATTTTGTCGGCGGGCGCCGGCGCTCTCTCTATCGCGGATCGATGGACAAAGGGTTCCGGGCAGAAATGACGGCATTAGCCGCGGTAATTCGCAGCGGCCGGCCGGCTGAAGAACTTGAAGCAGATTTTCATTCGAGCCTTGTTGCTCTGGAAGCGCGGCGGTCATTAGCTGAAGGGGGAGCGATTCTCATCGCATAGTTATGGAAACAAAGGAACGCCAACTGCGCATTCTCTATCTCACGCACTACTTCCCTCCCGAGGTCAACGCGCCCGCGGTCCGCGTCTCGCAATTTGCGACCGCGTGGACGCAGGCCGGGCATCAGGTGACGATCGTCACCGGTTTCCCCAATCACCCGACGGGTGTCATTCCGGAGGAATACCGGGGCAAGGCGTACCAACGCGAGGAGTACGGAGGCGCTGCGGTCCATCGCGGCTTCGTGTATGCGGCACCGAATAAGGGTTTCGGGAAACGCATCGCCAACTACCTGTCTTTTATGGTCAGCGCCATCTGGGTGGCTTTGACCAAGACCGGCAAGCAGGATGTCGTGATCGCGACATCGCCGCAGTTTTTCGTCGCCGTAGCGGGGTTTGTCGTGAGCCTATGCAAACGCATCCCCTTCGTCTTCGAAGTTCGTGACTTATGGCCGGAGGAGATTGTCGCCGTCGGCGCCATGAAGCGCGGCGCGATTATTCGCATGCTTGAAGCAGTCGAGATGTTCCTCTATCGGCGCGCAAAAACAATCGTCGCGGTCGCCCAAGGCACGGTCGATGACCTGGTGGCGCGCGGGATCCCCAAAGAGAAGCTGGTGCTCATACCCAATGGTGTCGACTACGAGAGATTCGCGTCGGCCACGGACGATCACACGATTCGCGACGAGCACGAATTGAACGGTCACTTTCTCGTCTCCTACATAGGGACGATGGGCATGGCGCACAACCTTCGAACCGTGATCAAAGCCGCCGATCGCTTGAAGGAAAACGACGCTGTGAGATTCCTGTTCGTTGGCGACGGCGCCGAGCGCGATGGCTTGATGAACTACAGCCGGGAATTAGGACTGGAGAATGTCACGTTCGTGCATCAGCAGCCACGAAACCGAATTCCGGATTACTATGCGGCATCGGATCTATGCCTGGTGCCCTTGCGGCGCGTAGAGTTGTTCACGAAGAACATACCGTCGAAGATCTACGAGGTGATGGCGGCCGGCAAGCCGATTGTGATCGGCACAACGGGTGAATCGCAGAGGTTGGTGGAATCGGCGCAAGCCGGGGTGGCTTTCCTGCCGGATGATGACGCCGATCTGGCGGACAAGATCGGCATCCTTGCCGCCGACCGCGAGAAATCCCTGAAACTGGGCGCCAACGGGCAGCGATTCGCGTTACAGCACTGTCATTACAAACGGCATGCCGAGAGCTACCTGGATTCATTGAGAGCAGCGGTAGGCATAGAGTAGTCAATATGTTGCGCGAACGAATCACCATCTTGCGCAAGGCCCATTTCCTGCTCGACGTGCTCTTGACGGCCCTGGCTTTTGTCCTGGCGCACTGGTTGTATGCTGCGTTGCGATCTTTGCCGGAGACCCCAGCGATATTCTCGCGGGGCGAAAAGGCGCTGCTTGGAATCGCGCTGATCTCCTTGGCCGCCAGCATTTACTTTCTGGGCGAGCGTTACATTTACCGACTCAAGAGCGCACTCGGTTTCTTGCGCGAATCGTTTATGTTGACGGCATCGGCGGCTGCGCTGTTTCTGGCCGGCGCCTATTTGCTGCACTTGAATCTGTTACCTCGACTGCAATTTGCTCTCTTCGTAGCGCTGCAACTGGCATTTCTGTTCCTGTTGAGATTGGTGCTGCTACAGACGCTGCATTACTTTCGGTCGCGCGGGCGGAACGTACAGACGACGCTGGTCGTGGGCACGCGCGAGCGGGTACGCGAAGCGGTGGACACGCTGCTGGAGAACCGGCAATGGGGGTTGGCTGTCAGGGGACTGCTCTTTCTGGACGAAGGGAAGGCGCTATACAGGTATCGTGATATTCCGTTAATCGGCTCGATCGAACGGCTGACGGCAACGATCAAAGCGAATCACGTGGACTTCGTATTTTTCACGGTGCCGGCGCGCTTCATTGAGCGGATTCGACCCGCGATGAAGCTGTGCGAAGAAATGGGGGTCGTTTCCTGCCTGAGCGTCGATATAGCGGATATGCCGTCGTCACGTCAATATGCAATCGAACTGGCAGGGAAACCGGCGTTTCTCTTTACACGCGAGCCGGAAATAAACGCCCGGCTCATTTTCAAGCAAACGCTCGACCGTATTGCGGCCGGCATCGGCCTGTTGCTCTTATCGCCGCTCTTGGCAGCAATTGCCGTTGCGGTTAAGGCGACGTCGCGCGGCCCGGTGTTCTTCCGGCAGGTGCGCTGCGGGTTGCATGGACGGCGATTCAAGCTGCTCAAGTTCCGGACCATGGTCGTCAACGCCGAGGAGATCAAGGAGACGCTTTCTCATCTCAACGAGATGGATGGGCCGGTCTTTAAGATCAAGAATGATCCACGCATCACCCCTGTCGGCAGAGTCCTGCGCAAACTCTCGCTCGACGAGCTTCCGCAACTCGTCAATGTGCTAAAGGGGGAGATGTCTTTGGTGGGACCGCGGCCGCCGCTTCCGCAAGAAGTCGCAGACTATGATTTCTGGCAGCGGCGCAAACTTTCGATGAAGCCGGGAATTACATGCTTGTGGCAAGTCGGAGATCGCAACGATACATCGTTTGAACAGTGGATGCGGCAGGACCTGGAATATATCGACAATTGGTCGCTGACGTTGGATGCGAAGATACTACTGCGCACCATACCGGCGGTCATCAATGCCACCGGGCGTTGACCCCTGCTTTACGAACTCCAATCGCCGTCGATGACGGTGTAGCCGACTCGACCGCGCGATTCACAAAAATCCTTCAGGACCAGCAAAAAGGCGTGCCAACCCTGGGTACAGGCCTTGTTCGGCTTGTCGGGAGCGAAACCGGTGTGGCGGATGGTCACACGGGTCTTCTCGCCGATGCGGAGCAACTCCCAGGTGACTTGACTTTCCGAGACGAGTCCCGGCTCATGCCAGTCATAAACCAGTTTCTTGTTCTCAACGAATTCAAGAATCTTCTGGGGACCCAGTATTGAGCCGTCGGGACTCTTCCAACCGGTGGTGTACTTCCCGTCCGGCTGCGGGTCAACTTCGGCATTGGCGGCAAACCAGGTGCGCAACGAACTTTGTTGAGTCAGCGCGCGGTAGACTACCGGTGGAAGTTCCTCGATAAAGATCTCGCGCCTGATGGTGCCCTTTTCAAGGCGCGAGTAGTCGAGGCGATAGGTCGGGCGATTTTCCTTGATCAGCGAGCGCAGATTGTACAGGGCGATAATCCAGGCATCCATCATCAGGGCCTTGTCCGGCATCTTGTCGTGGGTCACGAGAAAATCGCAGTAACGTCCCTTGTCATCGATGATCCAGGTTACCTCGGAGGAAGCGCCGGCCAGCGGCCAGGTGAATTTGAGGACGCGATTCGGCTCCAGTTCAAGAATCGAGCCCTTGATCTCCTTCTCGGGAAAGCTGGTAGCGGGGCAGTTCTCGCCGGTCAGATGGATCGTGCCGCGTAACTTGGGGTTGATTTCGCCCTTATTGCAGAACCAGATCGCCAGCTTGAGCGGATTGATGACGGCATCCCAGATCTTCAGCGCATCGCTGTCGATTCTAATCTTGAGTCTGAGTCTATGCCGTGCCGGTGCCATGGCGCAAATATAGAATAATCCTCGGCGACGGCAAGTGTCAAGTGAGCGCCGGCGTCAGGTGATCGTATGGAGCTTGAGCATGTTGGTGTCGCCGTGGACGTGCACCGGCGCTGAGGCCACGATGACGACGCGATCACCGGTGGAAACGAGATGAAGTTTCTTGAGAATTCGTTCGACGTCGAGAATCATTTGATCGACCGACTTGAAATGCGGGACAGAGATCGGGGCGACGCCGCGCAACAAGGTCATTCGATTCACGATTTCCGGGTGCGGCGTGAAGGCAACGATCGGCACGCAAGATCTCTGCTTGGAGACTAAGAGCGCCGAGAGCCCGGTTTGGGTGAAGCAGGCGATGAGGGAGGCATCGATATCACGCGCCATTGCCACGGCCGACTCCGAGATGGCGGTGGCAAACTCTATGGCCGGACGGCCGATGATGTCGAATTTGGGCTCCAGCCGGCCGCGGATATTGGCTTCGGTAGAACGGATGATCTGGCTCATCATGGCGACGCTTTCGACGGGATACTTGCCGGAGGCCGTCTCGGCGGAGAGCATGACAGCATCAGTACCGTCCAGGATGGCGTTGGCGACATCGGAAACCTCGGCGCGGGTGGGTGTCGGGTGCTGCGTCATCGATTCGAGCATCTGGGTTGCCGTGATGACCGGCTTGAGCATTTCCGAGGCAGTCGCGATGATGTTCTTCTGGAGTGTCGGCACCTGATCGATCGGGGTTTCGACGCCGAGATCGCCGCGCGCCACCATGACGGCATCGGCGGCCTGCATGATGTCGCCTAATTTCTTGATCGCTTGCGGTTTCTCCAGTTTGGCGATGATCGGGATATCGGCTTCTCGCTTGCGCATTTCGTTGCGAAGGACGGCGATGTCATTAGCGGAGCGGACAAACGAGAGTGCGACGAAATCAACTCCATTGGCGATGCCGAATTCGAGGTCGCGCAGATCCTTCTCAGTGAGAGACGGCAACGACAAGGACGATGTGGGCAGGTTGATGCCCTTGCGTTCGCGCAGCATACCACCTTTAACGACGACCGCTTCGATTTCATTGTGTCCGGCACGAACGACTTCCAGGCGCAGGAGCCCGTCATCGATGTAGATCTGATCGCCCTTGCGAAGGTCGGGGAGCAATTCCGACGGGGAGGCAGAGATTGTAGCGCTATCGCCAACCACGTCGTGAGCAACAATCTTGAGGCGGTTGCCGTCGGCGATTTCCACCGCGCCGCCGGCAATGCGGCCGACGCGGATCTTGGGGCCGGAGAGGTCCTGGAGAATGCCGATCGGCTTGCCGAGACGTTTGGAGACGCGGCGAATTCGCTGAATGAGCTGTTTGTGGAATGAGTGCTCGCCATGCGAGAAGTTGAGGCGGGCGACGGCGAGGCCGTTCTTGGCAAGGGCCTCGATGGTCGCTTCGTCAGAACTGGCCGGTCCCAGTGTGCCGATAATCTTGGTCAGTCCCGGAAATTCCGCAGTCATTGCCGCAAAGGTCACGAAATGGGGTCGGCAGTCAACAACAATATCTGAACGGCTCGGGGTTACGGCACTGAATAACCCAAAGATAGCTGCAGTTCCGAGACTCTGACTTCCTCGTCCGAGAACAGGTGGCCGTTGATCACGGTGGCGGCAAGTCGGATGCGGTCGAGACGCAGTTCGGCGCCAAGATTCAGGAAGACCTGTTCATCCGCCTCGCGTTCAAAACCGATTAGTGTTCGATAGATGAATCCAGTATTGAAGAACACCGTGCTGGCATGCTTGTCGGACCATACAAGAACATGCGTTCCGGCCCCAAAATCGGTAAGGTGGTCGGTATCACTGAGAGCATCTATCAGGCTGCTGCGAAAACCGACGCGACGCACCTCGAAACTAACCGCATCGCGATAAACCACGCCGATGGCCAACTCCCACGGGATCTCTGCGTCTGCCGGCTGGTCGCCGACGAGATTAGCATAGACGGCATCAATCCGGTCGCCAGTACGTGCAGTCACGCCGTACGCGAACTCCGCGATTTTGTGACGGATTCCTGCGCTAAGAAGATAGGAGTTAAACGTCTCATCGAGTGAAGTGAGATCGAGGATCTCGGTGCTCCTGATCTGTGAGCTGTACTCGGTTTGACTGCTGAGAAGATCTACCCCTATGCCAACTTCCAATCCATGTAACGGCTTAACCGCTACGGCTACAGATGTCTGCCATTGCCTCAGTTGTTGAAAAAGCGACACCTCGAAATCTTCGGCTCCATATGGAAACTCATAAGTAGCTTCGGTGAAGATAGCATTGTCGTGCATCTTGTAGGAACGCGGATTGGTAAACGCAAACCCCATCGCCACGCGGTCACTCAGGCTAAATGAGACGGCGACGGCCCCGGGTCGCACCGCAGGCTGGCTGTAGTCGCGGGCGACATGAGGAAAAGCGGGCCCGAGCAAGTGGAATTCCAGACTATTACGTAGTCCAGCAATTTCCAAGGCAACATCGATGCGGCCGTCTGGAAAAATAGCGGCTGGATTGGCAGCAAGAGACATGGCCCCTTGACTCAGGGCGACGCCGCTCCCACCGCGAGCGGCTGCCGCAGCGCCAACAAAATTGAGGGTATAGTAGGCTTCGAGGTAACTGGTGACCCATTCGGGCATAGTTCCTACCTTCTGCTGCGCATTGGCGGTGTTGGTGAGGACGAGCGCAATGAACATGAAACGGATGATTGCCCAGGCTTTTTTCCGCTCCGCCCTTAGAGTTGAATGCTTGCCTTCCATTGATTTCCCTTTCCTGTCAGCAAAATTGCGTCGTCTGAAGATAGCATTACGGACTGCTTTGTCAATATAGGTACGATCCTGGGGCCAAATTGTCAAATTGAGGCATCGAAAGCCAAACTTTGGATGATTGACACCGCCACTCGCCATTCGTAGATTTGCCGCATGACGAAAGATCAAGCCCGCAAACGAATTGCCGACCTGGTGGAACTGGTCAGCTATCACAACCATCGCTACCATGTCCTCGACGACCCGGAAATCACCGATGCCGACTATGACCGCTTGTTTGACGAGCTGGTTGCACTGGAGTCTGAGTTCCCCGATCTTAAGCGCGCGGATTCACCGACGCAGCGAGTCGGGGCGGCGCCGGCAACGGCATTTCGCTCGGTGAAGCGGGCGATTCCGATGTTGTCGCTCAATAAGGCGATTACACCGGATGAGTTCTTCGATTTTGAGCGGAGAGTGAACGAGATTCTCGTCGGGGACACCGAGACGGTGGAGTATCTCACTGAGCCTAAGTTGGACGGGCTGGCAGTGGAACTGGTTTATGAGAAAGGCGTCCTGACGCTGGGGCTGACGCGCGGCGATGGGACGACCGGTGAGGATGTGACGGCAAACTTGCGGACCGTCAAGAACCTGCCTCTGCGCTTCAAGGCTCCCGAGATCAAATTGTTGGAAGTCCGGGGCGAGATCATCCTGACCAAGAGCGAGTTCGCCAAGCTTAACAAGCAGCGCGAAGAGCGAGGCGAGGAACTCTATGCCAACCCGCGCAATACAGCGGCCGGGTCGGTGAGGCAATTGGATCCGACGATTACGGCGTCACGGCCGCTGCGATTCTATGCGCACGGCGTGGGCCGACTGGAAGGCTCCCAACCAGGTACGCAATGGGAATTGCTGCGGCTGCTGACCAAACTTGGATTCGAGGTGACACCGGAGGCGCAGCTCTGTTATTTTGCGGAGAAAGTGATCGAACGTTACAACGCGCTGAATGAGAAGCGCTCGGCGTTTGACTTTGATATTGACGGTATGGTGGTCAAGGTCAATTCGTTCCGACAGCAGCAGAAACTGGGAGAATTGTCGCGTTCGCCTCGCTGGGCGATTGCGATGAAGTTTCCGCCGCAGCAGGAAGAGACGGTGATTGAAGACATTGTCGTGCAAGTGGGACGAACCGGCACCCTTACACCGGTGGCGCACTTACGGCCAGTGCGGGTCGGCGGCGTAGAGGTGAAGCGGGCGACGCTTCACAATTACGACGAAGTGATGCGCAAGGATATCCGGATCGGCGACCACGTGATTATCCAGCGCGCCGGGGACGTGATTCCCGAGGTGGTCAAACCGCTGACAGTGCATCGCACCGGCAAAGAGAAGAGATTCACGATGCCGAAACGCTGCCCGGAATGCAGGAGCGAGGTCGTGCGCATCGAAGGTGAGGCGGCTTATCGCTGTCCGAATTTGTCGTGTCCGGCACAGGTGGCGGAGCGAATCATTCATTTCGCCTCGAAGGGCGGCGTCGATATTGATGGATTGGGCCCGAAACTGATCGAGCAAATGCTTGCAGCCGGGTTGATTCACGATTTTGCCGACCTGTACCATTTACAGCTCGAGCAGGTGGCTTCGCTGGAGCGGATGGCAGAAAAATCGGCCGCCAATTTGATCAACTCCATTGAGAAGAGCAAAGGTGCAGACTTACCGCATCTGGTAGCGGCGCTGGGGATCAACAACGTCGGCGAGCACGTCGCCCGGCTGCTGGCGATGAACTTCGGGAGTCTGGACCGACTGGCGAAAGCGGGAATCGGAGAACTGAACGCCGTCGAGGGAATCGGACCAATCGTGGCCGAGAGTATAGTTGACTTCTTTGCAAACGAGCAAAACCAGCATGTCTTGTCGAAGCTCCGCAAGGCGTGGAAGGCTCTGCCATCCTTCGAGATAGCCGCCGGGCCAAAGCCGCTGGCCGGGAAGACGTTTGTGATTACCGGCGGGCTTGAGAAATACTCGCGCGATCAGGCCAAAAAGGTCTTACTCGATCTTGGCGCGAAAGTCGCATCGAGCGTTTCGAAAAAAACTGATTACGTTGTGGTCGGCGTTGACCCCGGCTCGAAATACCAGGATGCCCAGAGATTGGGGATCAAGACGCTTACGGAAGCAGAATTCTTGGAATTGACCGGAGGGCAGTGATGGAAAACCAAAGTCGAAGTATCCCGCTCAATCAGATTTCGGTGCCGATCCTGGCGGTCGCAGGGATGACCGCGTTCTGCTATTTTGCTGCGGGAATCCTGGTGCCGCTGGTGACGGCGATTACGCTGGCCTACGTCTTGTGGCCGATGATCGCACGGCTGAAGAAGTGGAAAGTGCCGCACATCCTCGCCGTGCTGCTGGTCCTGCTTCTGGCGATCATTGTCTTGGCCCTGATCGGGTTGCTCATCTATGGTCAGGCAGTGGATTTTGCCGAGTCTGTCCCGGGGTATTGGGAGCAGTTTGAGAAGCTCCGGAGTGAGAAGTTAACCAATCTGCCGCCGATGCTGAACGATTTGATCGATACCAAGGCGGAAGAAGTCCTTGGCAAGATTGACCTGCAGAGCCTGTCGACGATCCCGAAGTTTATCTTCAAGGGAGTCGGCTCGGTTTTCAGCTTTCTCGGGCAGGCGGTCCTCGTCTTCCTGTTAACGCTCTTCGTCCTGATCGAACAGCCGGCGTACAGTCGCAGGATGAAGATGTTGTTCGGGCAGGATCAATCGGAGGCCACCGGCTCCATCCTGGGGCAGGTATCGGAACGGATCGCCGGTTACATGTGGCAGAGGTTTGTCATCACGGTAGCGTTGGCGATCATCTTCACGGTTGGGCTTCTGATCGGCGGTGTCAAGTATGCCTATATCTGGGGTCCGTTGGCGGCGATTCTGAATCTCGTCCCCTATGTCGGCGCCTACGTCGGTGCGGTGCCGCCGATGCTGATGGCACTCGTGCAGTATAATTCGGCGACAGCCGTCATTCTTGTTTTCGCATTTTTCATGGCCGTGCAATTTGTGGAATCGAACATTGTGACGCCGCGCATGTTGCAGGGCTCGCTGAATATCAGCCTGTTGGCGCAGTTAATCTCAACGCTTTACTGGGGCTGGCTCTGGGGCGCGATCGGAATCATTCTGGCGGTGCCGATTACGGCGGCGTTTAAAGTAATATGCGACAACATCGACTCGCTCAAACCGCTCGGGATCATGTTGTCGGGAGACGATCGGTGATTCGCAATCTTCGGCGAATCCTGATGTTGTTAGTTCGGCGCACGTTCATCACCGACAGTATCGCTACGCTGGCCGCTTCGATCTCGTTCTATGCGCTGCTTTCGTTTATCCCCTTCCTGCTGTTGGCGGCTTCGATCATGGGATTTCTTTTCGCTTCGTCCGAGCAGGCGCTACGCGACATCGTGATGTTTGTCGCCGGGAATTTTCCGGGAGCGGCCTCGGCGGCCCTGGAGTTGCTTTCTGACACGGTTCACGATAAGACCTTCTACGGCTTGCTCGGTCTTATTGGCGTTCTCTGGGGGAGTATGCGGGTGTTTTCGGTTTTGGAAGAGGCGATGAATCGCATCTGGCGCACGCGCGGGCGGCGCGGATTTTGGAAGTCGCGCCTGGTGGCGCTCACTTGCGTGCCGATCATGATGGTGTTCGTGACGGTCTCGCTGGTTCTGACTTCCCTGCTGCAGGCCCTGAAGAATAATCAGCTTCCGTTGCTCGAAATATCGGTGATCGATGTTCCTATTGTGGGCAGCATCGTTTCGTACGGAGTTCCGCTTCTCATCTCGGTCCTGCTATTCACGTGGATCTACTACTTGTTGCCAAGCCGCTGGCATCATCTCAAGAGCGCGTTTATCGGCGCCGTGCTGGCAGGGTTGCTGTGGGAAATCGCGAAGCTCTTGTTCGACAGTTATGTCAGGAATTTCAGCGAGTTTCTGACGATTTACGGATCATTCACTTCGCTTGCGCTGCTGTTCCTCTGGGTTTACTACTCGGCGATTGTGGTGTTGCTCGGAGCGGAATTCGGGGCCATGATTCAACTCGTTAAAGAACGCAAGCACCAATAGCCCAAAGAAAAAGGGCGCGGAGACCGCGCCCTGAAAATCAGCTGCCGACACTACTCTACAGCTTGGCTGCTACGGCATTGGCGATGTCGAGAGAAGAGGCATTGCCACCCATGTCGTAGGTACGCACCTTGCTCTCTTTGATTACGGCCGCGATTGCGCTTTCGAGACGATCGGCCTGCCCGGTTTCGCCCAGCCATTCCAGCATCAGCTTGGCCGCCAGGAAGGTCGCCATCGGGTTGACCTTGTACTGGCCCGCGTATTTTGGCGCCGAGCCGTGGGTCGGCTCGAAAACGGCGTAACTGTCGCCAATATTGCCGGAGGAGGCAAAACCGAGTCCACCGACGAGTTGCGCGCACAGATCGGAAATGATGTCGCCGAACATGTTGCTGGTCACGAGGATTGAGTAGTCGAGCGGGTTTTTCAGCAGCCACATGCACATGGCGTCGATATTCGTTTCCCAGCATTCGATTCCCGGATAATCCTTGGCGACTTCGCGGCCAACGCGCGTAAAGAGCCCGGAAGTTTCGCGTAGGACGTTTGGTTTTTCGACGATCGTCACCGACTTCTTGCCGGTACGCTTGGCTTCCTCGAAAGCGTCCTTCACGATGTTGCGCGAGCCCTGCTTGGTGATTAAGCGGCAGGACATGGCAACATCTTCGGACGGCAAATCAGCGAAGCGTTTCATCTTTTTGTTCAGCGCGGTCATCTGCGCGGAGAGATCCTTGGGCAGCGGGTAGAATTCGACGCCGGTGTAGAGGTCTTCCGTGTTTTCGCGAAAGACGGTAATATCGATACCTTCCTTGAAATTCAGCGGGTTGCCCTCGTAGGCCTTACAGGGGCGCTTGTTCGTGCGGAGGTTGAATTCCTGGCGCAGGCGCACGATCGGCGAAGAATAAACCAGCTTCTTGCCCTGCATCGCTGGAATCAACTCCGCTTCGGCCTCCTCCTTGGGTTTGGAGGTAATGGCGCCGAAAAGAGCGCAATCGGTTTCCTTGAGAATCTTGATGGTACGGTCGGGCAGTGGATTGCCTTCTTTGCACCAGAATTCCCAGCCAATGTCGCCGTGAATGTATTCGGCGTCGACTTTCAATTTGTCAAGGACAATGCGTGTGGCTTCCATCACATCCACGCCGACACCATCACCTGGTAACCACGCGATTCGGTATTTGGCCATAATCTTTCCTATGATCTATTACTTTAGATTGATTGTGAGTGCAAAACGATGGGTAGAACCGAGCCCCGATTTGTAAGGAATAAAAGCGTAATCAACTTGCCAGATTGACTTGGAGAACCCGGCGCCTGCGGAGAAACTCTCTTCGTCATAGCCGACCTTGTAGCCCGCGCGCAAATCGAACATCTCCGCGACCTGTTTTTCGGCGCCGAAATTGAGGCGGACATCGGATTCCTTCGGAGCTGAGGCTTCCCCCGCGAAAGTCAGTCCGCGCGTGGTGATGCTGAGGCCGCCGGCGAATGTAACCGGCAGGTCGATTTCTTCTGCGGTGAATTTCGGTTTGCTGCCGAGATGACGAACGGCCACACCGATGGCGGCGAGCGGCGTCGGTTTGAACC
Source organism: uncultured Ignavibacteria bacterium (assembly GCA_964576925.1). Taxonomy (GTDB): domain Bacteria; phylum Zixibacteria; class MSB-5A5; order CAIYYT01; family CAIYYT01; genus JADJGC01. Next base: position 97,491 of record CAZNWJ010000002.1, read on the forward strand.
AGAGGCCGGCGTCGGCGAGGAAGGCATCGGCAGTGCGAGTGTCGATTTTCTCCGCCGCGTACTTACCGGTTATGCCGGCAGCGATCTTGTCATTGAATTTGAGCGCGTAAGAAACCGAAACCAGCCAATCCTGGGCATCGAAGAGATTAAGCGGTTCCTCCGTGGGAAGATCACGCGCTTCGATTTCGCCGACTTTGAAGTAGTCAAAACCAATGGCGATCACTCCGCCCATAGCGGGGGTCGCGCCGCCAAGATATTCGCGGCGCGTGTCAAAGATGCCTTCGTGGTGCATAAGCCCGACACTGGCGTGGTCGGAGGTGGAAATCACAGCCGGGTTGAAATAAGCTCCATGAAGCGTCGACGGCAACGAAACACCGACATCGCCCATAGCAGCGTTACGCGCCCCCGGCGAGACTTTGAGGAAGTTGAAGCCCACGCTTCCCGGGTCGGCCGCGAGAAGTGTCGCACCAACAAGGAGACTGGCGATGGCTGCAAGACTGAGAATCCGAAAATACACGAATTGCCTCGTTGTTAGAGCCCGACCGAGAATCCGAAGATTGATTCCCAGCCGCCGATATTGCGCGCCTGTTCGACGGCGACATCGATTTGCGCGTTCACGTTCTTTATCGGCAATTCGAATCCTGCGCCAAAGGCCGGTTCGCCCGCCGCCATTCCAGCGCGCAGCTTCACTTGCGGAACGAGCTTGAACTCGCCCCCGGCATAGAGCTTGGCATCCTTGTGTTCGCTTTTTTCGCCGTCGATCGCAAGCAGCAGGCGCTCTTTCAGGAAGAGCACCGAAGCACCGGCCTTAACCACCAACGGGACTTTGTCGGTAACATCGGTGCCGAGTTCGCCGCGTTCAGCCCAGTAGTCACCGGTATTCCAGGGGTACTTCGCCGAGATATTGCGCACGACGACGCCAAAGCGAAGAAGGTCGATTGGCCCGTCAAACGGCAGGGCCGACTCGCGCTTGAGATGGACAAGGGCGCCGAAGTCGAATCCCGCGGAGTAAGCGGACGCAGATTCGAGTTTTTGATGGTAGTAACGAATGTCGCCGCCCAGAGTAATGAATCTTGAGAAGCGCCGTGAAAAGGCGATCGAGACGACGCCGTCGAGATTATCGAGTTCACCGGTTGGTGTGCCGCGCTCATCGCGGCCCATGACGCCACTAGTGGAGGCCATTTCTCCGGTAATCGCAATAGCCGCCTCACCGCGCACCGGAAAGAGCACGGCGATTTGCTGCATCGTGCGGCCCAGCGACATGTCGCGGTACGCGCCGCCAAAGGAGAGTCGCTGCAGTTGCGCAACGGCGCCGGGATTGAAAAAGACGCCCGCAATGTCGTCGGAGACGGCTGTGTAGGCGTTACCCATGCCGACGGCGCGGGGACTTACCGACATCTGGAGAAAAGCGCCGGCGTAGCCGCCGAAGTCCTCGGCTGCAGCAGGAACGACCGTAACAACGGCCAGGATCAGGCAGAGAATAAGTCGCTTCATCATGGTATCACCATAAACTTGCCCCAGTATTCTTCGCCACTGGAGGATTCGAGTCGATAAAAGTAAACTCCGGCGGCAACCTTCTCGCCATTGGAGTTGGTGCCATCCCAGGTGTCGACGTCGTCATACTGGGTCGCTGCGATCCGGTCAACACCGTCAACGACGGTCTTGACGACGTTGTTGGCAAAGTCATAAATCGTAATCGTGACCTTGCCGTCGTTCTTGAGTTTGTAGTGGAACTTGAGATTGCCGATCCCCAGATACGGCGAGTACGGACTGGGCGAAACGTAAGAGCGGTCGTCGTCGCCAGCATTCTCGGGTATGTCCTCAAATGACCGAATGATGGTCCAGTTCTCCAAATCTTGACTATGTGCGAGACCATCCTCTGTACCGACCCAAAGCCGATTACCGACCATGCGCACAGCGTAGACCGGAACATCATCTGCTATACTTCGACCACCTGATTGATCGCGAATGTCAAGGACTGTCCAGTTCTCGCCGAAGTCCGTCGACATGTACAAGCCTTCGTCGGCTGCAAAGAAGACGGTGTCGCCGTTGAATTCGAAGTTCCAAATGAAGATATTGGAAATGGCCTCTTTCCACGTTTCACCGCGATCAGTAGAGTAACACGCCGCCGGGTGTCCACCAATCTCGTTCGCCTTACGAGTTCCTGCCCAGACGTAAGTCTGATCACCCGCGCGTTGAATGCCCATGGCTGGCACGAAATTGCCGCTGATGAGACCTTCGCGCCAGACGGAGTCGGGGTCGACGATGATATAGGATCGACCGAAGAAATCAACTTGATCGGGATCGAAATTGGGTTGGATAACGCGCGAGTTCGTAAACAACTGATTGTTGACCAGTACCAGATTCAATTGTGCCAAGCCTGAGTCAGCCGTTCCAAAGTGAGTCTCGAACAGACCCATTTCTACTGCATGATAGGTGAGTGTGTCGCCCATGCCTTTACCCGTGAAGAAATCGTACACTGTCAGCGTAGAGAAGCTGCTGCCAAAGCTACCGGAGCGCTTAATGCCTTCAGATGTCGCGACAAAGACAACCGTGTCGCCGAAGAGCGGGCCGATCTCGATATCGTAGCAATCGACGGCGGGGGGCCCGGTCAGGAAATGTTCCCAAGTATTAAACTCTGCCAGATAGCGAACCGTCGCCGGACGATTGCCGAAATCGGGCTTGAGCGACTTGACCACGGCCCAGTATTCCTCGCGGGTTTCAGTCTTGAAAGTGGCGACACCGATTGCTTTCTGGCCCCAAAGCTCGTTGTCGGCAAGCGGAAGGTGAATACTGGAATCGAGTTCGTCGGATTGACTAAAGAAGTAGGCAACGATGCCCGAATCGGTTCCAACCGTTACGCGATAAAATTCTTCGCGCTCATTGATATCGATGGCGTTGATGTGGTTGAGCAGATTGCTTTCGGATTGATCGGCGTCATTGAAATAGACGTTTGCCCAAGTATCACCCAGATCGGTAGACCTTAACAGGCCACCGAAGCTGCAGGCCGCCCAGACATCGTCGCCGCGGAATGCCAGCTCTTCAACACGCCGGGAATTCCCCTCAGCCTGAGCCGTTGACTTCGAACTCCAATTCACCCCGCCGTCGGTCGAAATGACGAATCCAGCCGCTGAGTTAGCGTCAGTGTCGAATGCTCCGGCAATTACAGTGTCACCCTTCGCAGCTATGGCAGTAAACTCGTAATCAGGGAGACCTTTATCGTAATCCCAACTGAGAAATATGCCGGTGGTATCATTGAACTTGGTGATGCCGTGATCGGTCGCATACCACCAAACGTCGCCGCTACTGGCGATGTCATTGACCGAAAGCGAGATCAGTTTCTTGTGCTTTCCGATGTGGTAGAAACGATGCACCCCCTCGGCGCTGCCGGCCCAGACAATCGTTGTGTCGTCATGATACGGGTCGATGACCGTGGAGAACATCAATCCAGCCAAGTTGTCATTGCCGTCTATCAAGCTATCAGTTTCGAAATCCTCTTCAATGTCCGCGTTCGGAAAGACAGACGTCCAACTCACTCCATAGTCGAGGCTTTTCAAAAGCCCGGCACCGAAGACTGGAGCAAAAATGACACTATCAAGTACCGCCAAGTCATAGGCAAGTCGGTTGACGCGACTGAACAGGTTATTGCCGACTCGGGTCCAGGAGTCGCCATCGTTATCAGTGTAATAGAGTCCAGCGCCGGTCTGGTCAAGCGTACTGCTTGCTGTCGCTACCAGAAGGCGCGAGCCACTCACACCGATCGCACCGATGGCATCATCTTCGAAGTTGTCGGGAGCGATGAAAGTCAACCACGTAGCGCCGCCATCAGTTGTTCTCGATACGCCGTTGCCAGTGGCGATCCAAACTGCGCTTCCGTCGTATACTATTTCAGTTACAGAATTGTCCAACAAGAGCGGCGTGCCCGCCTGCGGCTTGAAGAGTGCGGGCAGAGCGCCGGTAACGGCCAGTGCCGACCCAGCGAACAGCAGCAACAATAACAGTAAGGTAAACCTAACTGGGATTTTCATCAGCGTACCTTCCCCGAAATAAAAAAAACCGAAGCCATGCGCGTGAGCAGGAGTTTCGGTGTGGTGGTATTCAACTTCAATCTAACTGATCCGAATCGGCTAAATTCTATTCGATGACGAGCTTTCGATAGCGATTCCTCCTGCGGGAAGGTATCAATTTGGGAAGTTCCGTCAAGCTGTTTTACAGACGAAGCAGCCCGGGCGACCGTTTAATCTTGGGCAAAATCATCGAGAAAGCTGGTCAAAAAGCAGCCCCCAGCGGAGGCCGCGATTCGAGACAACCAGCCGTTCGATCGAGAATTGGCGCAGCAAGTAAGAGAGAATCATCGCGCCGCCGACGATGATTTCCGCCCGGTCGGGGTCGAACGGCATATCCTGCGCACGGCCGCGGCTGCTAATGGCGCCGTACTCCGTAATCTGGCCGTCGATCCAGCCTTTGGTGACCACAGTGCCGTGTACTTTCTCAGCAATGAACTCTTTCAGGCCGAGGCTGACTGCGCCCAACGTAGCGGCAGTGCCCCCGACGGCGAGCAATTTGGCATCGAAGGCGGGGCGCCCCATGCGTTCAAGGCCGTCGAAGGCCTGGGATAGCCGTTCAGCCACACGCTGGCGCTTGGTCTCATTGAGCAGCGTGTCGAGGCCGCACGATTCGGTTAGGTTGACCGCGCCGATCGGAAAGCTGCGGCTCCGTTCGATAGCGTCCCCTTTACCGAAGATCACCTCGCTGGAGCCGCCGCCGACATCGATGACGATGCGGCGCTCAGCGATTTTATCGAGGCCCGTAGCAGCGGCGCGATAGGACAACTCGGCCTCCCGGGCGCCGGAAATGATCTCCATTTGCCAGCCGTATTGCTTGGCAATCATCGCCGCCAAGGCCGCGCCGTTGTTCGCGACGCGAAATACCTGGGTGCCGCTGGCAAAAACACGGTCGACTTTCTGTTCCTTGATAATCGTGTCGAACTGGTCAAGAACGGCGATCTGGCGGGCAAGCGCCTCCGGTTCGATGACACCAGTCTTGTCGACGCCGGTGGAGAGTCGAGTGGAAGCCTTGGTGTCGAGCACAACCGTGAGCCGGCCATCGGAGTGCTTCTCGACAATCAGAAGCAGACTTGAATTGGAGCCGATGTCGATCGATGCTGCGCGAGTCAAATCTGTGGCCTATTCTTCCTGCTATTTGTGCAGTTCTTTCTTGAATTTCTCGGTCAACGCCGGAACGATTTCGAAGAGGTCGCCCACGATTCCATAAGTGGCGACATTGAAAATCGGCGCGTCGGCATCGCGATTCACGGCGACAATTGTGCCTGATGACTGCATACCGACAAGATGCTGGATCGCTCCGGACACGCCGACGGCAAAGTAGAGCTTGGGATTGACGGTGCGTCCGGTCTGGCCAACCTGGTGCTTGTACGGAATCCAACCGGCATCGACCACAGCGCGCGATGCACCGACAGCGCCGCCGACGGCATCGGCCAGGTCGCGAATCAATTGGAAATTGGCCGGCTCTTTGAGTCCGCGCCCACCGGCAACTATGATATCCGCTTCGGCTAGCGTGATTTCGCCACCACCTCCGGCAGCGCCACGTTCAACCTGAAGCTGGCTTGTGGCTGAAGTCGTGATTGGCTCGATCTGGCCGGTACGAGCCGGATCGGCTTTGGCTTCGGCGAACACCTTGGGACGCAGGGTCGCGATCTGCGGCGTTGATTTGAATTGCACGGTCAAGTAGACCTTGCCGCCGTAGGCCGGGCGGGTGACACTGAGTCGGCCTTCCCCGTCGATATCGACTTGATTGCAGTCGGCGGCGAGGCTGACGCCAAGCATACCCGCAACACGGCCGAAGAGGGCCTTGCCGTAGAAGTTGGCGGTGCCGAGAATGATCTGCGGCGATTTGGCCTCGACTACATCGACGAGAATCTGCGCGTAGGCGTCGTCGTGAAACTGGTCGAATTGGGGATTTTCCAGCGTGAAGCAGAGATCGACGCCCGCTGCATTGAGAGCCTTGGCGACACTCTCGGTGGCACTTCCAACGACTACTGCCCCAAGCTTTCCGCCCAGTTTGTCAGCCAATTGACGACCGGCCGCGACGACTTCGAGAGTAGCGCCCGCGGGGGCATTGCCTTTCTTCTGCGCAAAAACCAAAACCTTCAGATCACTCACCTTGATTCTCCTTCATTGCATTCGTGGCCATAATCGCCGCGTTGTAGACCTTGACGAACGGCACCTTGGCGTTGATCGCCGCGCGGACCACGTCTTCATACTCGGGGCTGAATTTACGAATATCGCCCCCGAAGTAGAACTTGATTTTTATGGGACCGTATTCGGTACTCACTGTCTTGAATTCGTAATTGAGTTTCCAGCGCGCTTCGTCCCGGAAACGGACTCCGGCGGTTGAGGACTCGCGCAGGATGATGCGGGCCAGGCTTTCCGCAGCGGGCGGTTCAGCGATGACCGTGATCTTGTGCGCCGGGCGGCTCTTCTTCATGAGAATTGACGTTACAAACACATCCAGCGCCCCGCTCTCGAGCAGGCGCTGTTGCAGGTGGCCGATGTTTTCGGGAGTCGCGTCATCGATGTTAGTTTCAAGAATCGTCACAGTGTCTGAATCCAGAGTCTCGTGCGCCTTGCCCACGATCAAGCGCAGCAGGTTGGGGCGGTCGTCGAGATCGACGGAACCGGCGCCGTAGCCGGTGGCTTCCACGACCATCGAATAGCCGGGCGCGAATTCGGCGAGTTCGGCAATCAGGGCCGCCCCGGTTGGAGTGGTCATCTCATGGCCGTTGTCGATGCGCGTGACGGGATACCCGCGGGCGATTTCCAATGTTGCCGGGGCCGGTAGCGGGATCCGACCATGGGCTGAATTGACAAAGCCGCTGCCGAGAAGCATCGGCGAGGCATAGAGTTTATCGATTCCGAGCCGGCGCAGGCCGACCACGGTTGCTACGATGTCGCAGATGGCATCGACAGCGCCGACTTCGTGGAAGTGAACCTTCTCGATCGGCAAGTCGTGCATTCGCGATTCTGCTTCAGCGATCCGACGAAACACCCGCAGACTGGCTTCGACCACCGAGTCATCCAATTGCGATTGGCGGAGTATATTCTCGATCGCCGAAAAGTGGCGATGCGGCGGGTCCTTCTCATCGGAAGCAAAAGAAACCTTCACGCCATGCAGGCCGTGCTTCTTGACCGAAGTTGTCTCGAGTTTCACACCTGGTAGACCGAGCAAATCGAGCTGTGACTGGATGAACTGCGGATCGCAACCGGCATCGATGATCGCGCCGACGAGCATGTCACCGGCTGCGCCGGAGAAGCAATCGAGATAGCCGATTCTCACCAGTCCCCCTGCCCTGCGACAACGATTTTTTCCTGTTCGACTGCGCTGAGGCGACTCATCGCCTGTGTGAGCGCGAGCTTGCCGTCAGTCAGCGCCATGAGGATTCGCGACAGTGCGGCTCGCGAAATCATGCCGCCTGGTCCCGCCGCTTTTCGAGGAACTCCAGGAGGTAGCGTTCAACTTCGGTGTAGGAATCGACGAGGAAAAGCTGTTGGTCGATTTTCTTGCGGCCGCTGATATAGCGATAATACCAGCCGATCAATTTGCGGCCGCGGCGGATGCCGGCCGGTTCGCCGAAGAGATCGGCCAATTTGCGCACGTGCTCAAGGCAGACAGCTACGCGTTCTTCTACGGTTGGCGGGTCGGCGGGCTTGCCATGCTCCAGCAAGTGGCGAATCTCCCGGTAGATAAAGGGATTGCCGAGCGAGCCGGAGGCGATCATAACCCCGTCGCAGCCGGTCTGCTTGAGCATGGTCAGGGCATCTTCAGCGGTCCAGATGGCGCCATTACCCAAGACAGGAATACTTATGGAATTCTTGAGTTCGGCGATATGGTCCCAATGTGCTTCCGGAGCGAACATCTCCGACTGGGTGCGCGCATGAAGTGTGATGTAGGCGGCACCATTATCCTCGGCGATCTTGCCAATCTCTACATAATTGATAGATTTTTTATCCCACCCGGACCTGATCTTGATCGAAAAAGGGACTGAAATTCTCTTCACAACGGTCTGGATGATGTCTCCCAAGAGCTTAGGTGTCTTGAGCAAAGCCGCGCCGCCGTTTTTGTCGACGACTTTGTGGACCGGACAGCCGCAATTGAGGTCGACGGAGTTAAATCCAAGCTGCTCGACCATTTGCGCTGCACTGGCCACCGACTCCGGTTTAGTACCGAAGAGCTGGCAGCCGACAGCGGTTTCGCCGTCATAGCGACGCATCATGTCGAGCGTTCGGCCGTTGTCCCGGATAAGCCCTTCGGAGGCAATCATTTCTGGAAATGCGTAGTCGGCGCCCATATTCTTGGCGATCGAGCGATAGGCACAATCGGAAACTCCTGCCAAGGGAGCAGCGAAAACAGCAGGGCGATTTCTCAAGTTTACGGGCAGCATGTCGAAAATATAACTGAATACGCCAACAGCGGCAAGTCGTTTGCAATTAAGCGGAAAGCCTGAGAGGCTACAGGGACTTGGCCTTGTCGCGGGGCCGGGTGTTCACGTATGAGGCAGAAAGGAGAATCGCGATGCCGGAGATCATTGTCAAGTTTGCCGATCGCGTGATCGAGAGGATCGTGACCGAGAAGGAGAATCTCAGTATCGGGAGAACCTCTGAGAACGACATCGTGCTGGACAATCGCGGCGTATCACGGCGTCACGCGCGAATCGAATTCGGCACGGGGGGCGCTGAGCTTCAAGATCTGGACAGCCTGAACGGCACATTCGTTAATCAGATGCGCGTCAACCGGCAGTTCCTGAAGGATTCCGACGTCGTCACGATCGGGAAATTCGACCTGGTCTTCTATCGTGACTCGCAATCCACGGCTAAGATGTCGGATATCGATCCGACAATGGTTCTAGATACGAAGAGACAAAAAGAATTGCAGCATACGGGGAAAGCCAATCCGCTGGAGTCACTCATGGAAACCCGGCCGATTCCCACGACCCCGCCAAGCGATGCGAAGAGCGACAGAAAGGAGCATCGTTAAATGCCGGAACTTATCGTTAAGTACGGAGACAAGGTGATCGAGCGTGTGGTCACCGAAAAGGATCATATTTCGATCGGCCGCACGTCAGAGAACGATATTGTCCTCGACAACCGCGGGGTATCGCGCAAGCACGCCCAGATCGAGTTTTCCGAGCAGGGTGCGCTGATTATCGACAACGACAGCCTGAACGGCACGTTTGTCAACAATCGCAAAGTTAACGAGCATTTCCTGCAAGACCAGGACACGATCACGATCGGCAAGTTTGATTTAATCTTCAATCATGAGGCACTCCCGGCGAAGAAGATCTCGGACATGGAAGGCACGATGGTGTTAAGCACCAAGCGGCAGAAGGAACTGGTGGTGCGCGACCAGCAGGACAAGGAAGTTGCCGCGGAATACGGCGGCTCGGTGCTGCTGGCGATGGATGGTGGCAAGCGCAAGCACAAGCTCTCCGAGGACACGACGACACTCGGCAAATCGGAGTTCGTCAATATCCCGGTACGCGGGTTCTGGGTTTCGAAGCTGCAGGCCAAGATCGTTCGCGAAGGAAACTCGTACAGCATCGTCAATGTCGGACGCCGCGGGCGCACGCGCATCAATGGCGTTCCGACAGAATCAGTAACTTTGAAGAATGGGGACATCGTCGAAGTCGGCAAGTCAGTCTTTCGATTCATTGAAGGTTAACACTGATGACATTAGCGCTCATTTCTGACGTGCACGGCAACTTGGAGGCGCTGACCGCCGTATTGCGAGACATCCAGCAGCAACCCAATGTCGAGGAGATTGTCTTTCTCGGGGATGCTGTCGGCTACGGCGCCAATCCGAATGAAGTGCTGCGCTTGATTAGATCCGAATGTCTCATCAAGATTATGGGAAATCACGACTACAGCGCTCTGGGACTCCTGGACACCGGCGAATTTAATGCGTACGCCCAATCGGCGATCGCATACACATCGTCGGTGCTCGATGCCGAATCGATCGGCATTCTGTCCTCGTTGAAGCTGACGTACCAGACGGACGAGATGCTCCTGGTCCATGCGACGCCCGAGGAGCCACAATCCTGGCACTACTGCCTGTCGCTCCTGGATGCCGACCGGCAATTTCGACATTTCGATAACCGGATTTGCTTTCTTGGCCATTCACACAAGCCGGTGGTGTATGCTCGCAACTTCGCGGGCGAGGCCTACACGATCGGCGGCCATGAAATCGATTTGGAGAAGGAATATCGCTACATCATCAACACCGGCTCAGTCGGGCAACCGCGCGATGGTGACCCCCGCGCCTGCTACGTACTCTTCGACACCGGGGCGGATGTCATACGGTATCGTCGAGTCGACTACGACGTCGCGGCGGCGCAGCGGAAAATGGCGGCTGTAGATCTGCCAGAATTCCTGATTGCGCGGCTGGCGAGTGGAAAATAGCAGTATGAAGCACTACATCAGCAAGTGGGAGACTCTGTCAGCACGCCTCAAGAGCGGAATTCTCTATTGGCTCCTGACGCTCCTGGTGGTCATTCTCTACGCGCAGAATCTTTCGCCGCTGCGTAGTCTCGAGTTGAAGATCGAGGATCAAATCCGTAGTTCCCGCCCGCTGGAACCGGACAAGAGCAAGGTCACCGTGGTGGCGATCGACTCGAAGTCGGTTGGTGAAGTGGGCAAGTGGCCGTGGGATCATGGACGAATCAGCGACCTGCTGATCACGATTTGCGACTACAAGCCAAAGGCCGTCATGCTGGATTTCCCGCTGGGCGAGCGAACCGAAGAGTTTGCGTCGGGCAATTCGAAGGCATTGGCGGAATCGATGCGAGAATGCGGCAATGTCGTGCTGCCGTTTGATATCGTGGTCTCGAGTGAAGGCGGGAGTTCGCGGCCGGCTCCAGACTATTTCCACTTCTCTTCATTGATGCCCACCAAGGACGTCGACATCGAAGGAATGCCGCGGGTCGTCGCTGCGTTCGTGCCGCCGCGTATTTTTGCGGAGAATGTCGCCGGTGTCGGTTTTCGTTATTTTGAGCCCGATCTTGACGACAAGGTCCGCGGCATCAATAGTGTCGTGAATTTCGAAGATAAAGTGTTCGTGTCAGCACCGGTGCAATTGGCGAATCTTTATCTGGGCGGCAACAGCTCGAGTTTCGATTTCTCAGGAAGCGGCAAGCTGACAATGAGCGGCCGCGCCTTACCGGCGGATGACCACGGTCAGTTGCTAGTGAACCTGCCGGCGGCCGGCAAGGCGTATCAACTCGTTTCTGCAATCGATGTCCTGACCGGCGACGCCGATCCGTCGACGGTGCGCGATAAAGCAGTGATTGTCGCGGCAACCGGCGTCGGCGAGTTCCAATTCGTTGAGACCGCCACCGCGGGAAGTCTGCCGTCGTACCAGTTTTATGCCGCCACCGCCCAGAATCTCATCGAGGGGAGTTCACCCAAGCGATTTGACTTCCCGATTCCGATCGACCTGCTGTTGATACTCGGTATTGGTGCTTTCGGCGGTTTGATGCTCCCCCGCATGGGACAGCTTTATCGCCTGCTGGCGCTGTTTATCCTGGGATTTATCCTGGTGAACATCAATTTCGTCTTATTTGATTCGCTCAATACAGTAATGAACGTGCTCTACCCGAGCATAACCGTTGTGTTGTTCCTCATCGCCTCGATAGCCGTCAAGCCGGGTCGCGAGCGGGAGATCACCTCGTCGATCTCGCGCAGTTTCGATCTCAAGAAGCTGCTGAACGGCGAGCCGATTGCCACGCGGCGTGACACCGGACAGGAAATCAGCTTTGACGATATTCCGAAGAGGCTCATGGTCGATGACTCGCCCTCGCCAGAGGTGTTCAGCGAAACGATCAGACTGGACTACGAAGCGGTGCGCCGCGGTGGAGACTTGATTTCGGAAGAGACGATCCGCCGTCACCAGACCGGCAAGATGGCGCAACTTCCGGAACTGGAGAAGACCACCAAGGACGTGCAGGACGAAGTCGCCGCCACGGAGACAAACGACACCAAGACGTTCATTCCCGATCTTCTGGATGTCGACATGTCGAAGATCCCGGATACGCCCGCTGCACCGCCGTCCACGCCGGCGCCGAGCGCGAAGAAGCGCGACAAGGTCGACGAAGAACTAATCCTGACGGATGAAGAGAAGAAGATTTACGGCGTTCGCTTCTCCACCGAGGGGCAGCCGGTTTCCTTTGGCCGTTATCAGGTAATCGAACCGCTGGGCAAGGGAGCGATGGGCACGGTTTACAAGGGCAAAGACCCTGCCATCGACCGACTGGTTGCTTTGAAGACGATTCGCCTCGATTCAATCGCCGACCCTTCAGAACTGAACGAATTGAAGGAACGTTTGAATCGCGAAGCGAAAGCCGCCGGCAATCTGTCGCATCCGAATATTGTCACGATCTACGACGTCGGAATGCAGGGCAATTTGCAGTACATCGCCATGGAGTACATCGAGGGCTACACCCTGGAAGCGGTGTTGAAACGCAACCTGCAGTTGAACTACAGAATCCTGGCGTCGATTATCATCCAGACCTGTTCGGCACTGGAATACGCGCACAAGATGGGCATCGTCCACCGCGACATCAAGCCGGCGAACATCATGGTGATGGACGGGTTCAAGGTCAAGGTCATGGATTTCGGTATCGCGCATTTCGAATCTTCGAGCATGACGCAAACCGGCGTTGCGATGGGAACGCCGAACTACATATCTCCGGAACAGTTACGCGGCAAAGATGTCTCGCCGAGTTCGGACATTTTCAGTCTCGGCGTGGTGCTTTACGAAATGCTGACGCACCGGCGGCCGTTTGCCGGCGAGAACATCTCGCAGTTGGTTTACAAGATTCTCAATGAAGAGCCGGCGCCGGCCAGCGCGATCGACCCGAAGATTCCGCCGCTCTTTGATTTGATCATCAGAAAGGCGCTCGCCAAAGACCCGCTGGAACGCTATCGTTCGGCCACGGAATTTGCCGCCGCGCTAAATGATTTCACAGTGAGCTTTGCGAAGAGACCGGCACACGTGTAGCAGCGGGGTCCGGTACTATCGAGATAGCAAGGGCGCGGAAACGCGCCCTTTTTATTTGTTGAACAGGTCTTCGGCCAGCGAGAGCGCCACGCCCGAAAGCATGACCTCGACGCCGAATTTGGAGAAATCGGAAGAAATCAGGTCGCGGTTGATGTCAGAATAGAGCGAGCAGGCCGCTTCCCGCTCGACAACCAATCCGGAGATTCTGTCGGTCGTCTCGGCGACAAAGGTAACTTCGCCAAGCTCTTCGCTGGCGACGAAGCCGGAACAATTGTGCAATTGCAGGTGTGCACCGCCGGTGTAGACGACGATGAGGGCACCGCGATTCTTGCCGAGTTGGGTATCAGGATAGATTTCGAGCACGAGTGTGCGTTTTTCCTCGGCCTGCACGACTTTAAGGCGAAAGTGATCGCCCTCCCAGATCGACTCGGTAGCGCCAAGGGTGGCCTGGATGCGTTGAACGTCTTCGCGGGTGAACATTTATTCCTTCTTGTCGGTGGATGTCGGTCCGCTCGGCGGTTGTTCGGTGGAGGCGGACTTCTGGATTTCGTCGCCCGTGTCCTTCATCGCGCGTTTAAAATCGCGGATACCGCGGCCGAGCCCGGCGGCGATATCGGGTATCTTCTTGGCGCCGAACAGCAGCAGCACGATCAAGAAGATAATGATGAGTTCCTGGAAACCTAAATTTGGCATGTTTGACTCCTGGCTCCTCTAAATATACCACCAGCGAAAATAGATGATTACCATCACCACAAACAATACGCTGACGAAATTGATCTTGAGCATGAGTCCGAGCGTAAAGGCAATGGAAAACAGATCGAGAGTAAACGGGCTGAACCCTATCGACAAGTGCTTCTGGAAGAGCGTCTTGGCGGCACCTCCCGGAAGGAAGTCGCCGATGATATCACCGAGAAGACCGCCGATGATCGCGGCCAAAATCAAAGAGACGATCAAGAAGATGATCTCGCTTCTCTTCAAACGACCACTCCTGATTGGGCGTGAGCTACTATCGAATGGAAAATCTTGATGCCGTCGGCAGATCCCAAGATCGCTTCGCTGGCCCGCTCGGGGTGAGGCATCATGCCGAAGACATTGCGCTCCCGGTTGCAGATTCCGGCGATGTTGTTGATGCTGCCGTTGGGGTTGGCCGACTTGGTGATCTCCCCCTCCGGCGTGGAGTAACGAAAGACCACTTGTTGGTTGCGTTCGAGCTCGGCGATTTCGCCGGGATACCAGTAGTAGTTGCCGTCCGTGTGAGCGATCGGAATCTTGAGGACTTCGCCGACTGACACGCGGCAACTGAAAGGCGTCTGGTCGGTCTCACAGCGCAGATAGACATGCTTGCAGGAGAAGCGAAGTCTCTCGTTGCGTAACATGGCACCCGGCAGTAATCCCGATTCCAACAAGACCTGGAACCCATTGCAGATGCCGATGACGAGCCCGCCGGTGGCGGCGAATTTCACGACGGATTTCATGACCGGCGAGAAGCGCGCGATTGCTCCGGAGCGCAGGTAGTCGCCGTAGGAGAAGCCGCCGGGAAGAACAATACAATCGTAGCCCGAGAGATTGTCGTCCTTGTGCCAAACAAATTCCGCCTGCTCTCCCAATTGCTCGCGGACCACCATGAAAGCGTCATAATCACAATTGGAGCCGGGGAAGGTCACAACGCCGAAGCGCATCTACTTTTCTCCCACCTCGAATTCCTCGATTACCGGATTCGCCAGCACCTTGCGGCAGATTTCCTCGGTCATAGCCTTAAGGTCGCCATTGGCTGTCGACTTGAAGGTCAACTCGAACACCTTCCCCGACCGCACGTCAAGAACATCGCCGAAGCCTAATTGTTCCAGCGCGTGTTTGATGGTAACACCCTGCGGGTCGAGGACGCCGTCCTTCAGGCGCACCCGGCAGACCACCGTTTTATTCTTGGACATCTCTCTTTTCTCGATTGTTTCGACGCGTGTTGTTCATAATTCTCACCGCTTCCCGAATGATCCCGAACAGCACGTAGGAAGCGACGAACGGAAACAGGACCAAGCGCGGCTTGATCACAAATGCGACCAAGAATAAGAAAATAAACAAGATCCGCCAACGGTTTTCTCGGCGGTCGGTCCGCTCGGGAATCGAGTCGTAGATGACATTGGAGACCATCAGAGCAGAACAGATAATCACCATGGAGACAACGAGTTCCGGAAAACGAATCTCCTGCCAGAGACTCATGCTCATGATGACATAAGAACAGATCGTGATGGCAGCGAGCGGTATCGGCAGGCCAATGAAGTGCGACTTGGTATGTGGATCGGAAACCACATTGTATCGCGCCAGACGAAACGCGCCGGCCATCAAGAAGACGGCGCCGATCATGAAACCGAAGCGGTCAAAATTGCCGAGGCTTGCCGACCAGATGAGAAAGGCCGGCGCAACACCGAAACTGACGATGTCAGCCAGTGAGTCAAGCTCTTTGCCGAATTGGCTGGTACCGCGGGCCAAGCGCGCGACCTTACCATCGAGAGCGTCGATAAACCCAGCCAGAACCACGAGCCAGGCAGCGCGCGCCGGTTCGTTGTTATGGGCGGAGATGATAGCCAGAAAACCGCAAAACATATTCCCCATCGTGAACGCACCGGGGAAAATGCCGCGGAAGTTAGCCATTTTGCGGGAATCGTCCAATGACGCTTACTCCTCCTGTAACGCGATCTCCAAGTTTGACGTCGATCAATACCCCCGGATCGAGAAAGAGATCGACGCGACTGCCGAAGCGTATTATGCCAAATCTCTTGCCGCGCGAGACGCGATCGCCTCGCTGGAGGCGGCAGACGATGCGGCGGGCCAGAATCCCCGCCACCTGACTGAATCTTACGTTTCCAAACTTGGAGTTGATGACTATTTCGGTGCGTTCGTTTTCCGTGACGGCCTCAGGCTCAAACGCGCGGTGAAAGCGGCCGGGAATGTGCTCCACGCCGATTATCTCCCCGCTGACCGGGATACGGTTCACATGAACGTCGAAGACAGAAAGGAAAATCGACACAAGTTGATACTGCGCGCCATTGCTATCGGTGCGGATCTCGTTGACGATTACTTTACCGTCTCCGGGCGAGAGGATGAGGTTTTCGCCGGGAGGTGGTGTGCGGTCGGGATCGCGAAAGAAATAGGTCAAGAATCCGGCAGCCAGGGTGGCCAACAGGGCAAGAACAATGCCCATGGCCGAGTGAGTTGCATAAACGAGCACCCAGCACAAAATCGCGACGAATGCCGCCGGCACAATGAACGGATATCCTTCTCTGGCAATCATCCCAGGCACTTCTTGTAGATCTTGTCGACGTTGCGGAAGTAGTAGGCAAGATCAAAACACTCGTCGATTTGGCGCGGCGAGAGATGGCGCAGAATTTCGGCATCCGACTTGACAAGGTCGACGAAGCGCCGCTGCCCTCTCCAGCCATCCATCGCGTTGCGCTGGACGAGCCGGTAAGCTACTTCACGCGAGCCACAGGCCTCGGCGAGCTTAAGCAGCAGCCGCCCACTGAAAACGAGACCGCCGGTGAGGTCGAGATTACGGCGGGCGTTGCGGGGATAGACTTGCAAGTTGGCAATAACCTGCGTGAACAGATTCAGCATATAGACGATCAGAGCTGTAGAGTCGGGCAGGATAACGCGTTCGACAGAGGAATGTGTGATGTCGCGTTCATGCCAAAGCGCCACGTTTTCGTAGGCGGCGGTCATGTTGCCGCGCAGGACGCGCGCCAGACCGGCGATTCGCTCACACGTAATCGGGTTGCGCTTGTGCGGCATTGCCGATGAACCCTTCTGGCCTTTCGAGAAACCTTCTTCCATTTCCAGGACTTCCGTTTTCTGGAGGCCGCGAATCTCAGTGGCGAATTTCTCCAACGAAGCTCCCAGCAGGGCGATAGACGCGACGAATTCGGCGTGGCGGTCGCGCTGGAGCACTTGCGTGGAGATCGGAGCCGGCGCGAGGCCAAGCTTGCGGCAGACGGCGGCCTCGATCTTGGGATCGAGATTGGCGTAATTGCCGACAGCGCCGGAGATCTTCCCGACAGAAACAGCCTTCGCAGCATGTTCGAGGCGCTCGCGCTGACGCTGCAGTTCCATGTACCAGAGCAGGAATTTGAGGCCGATTGTCGTCGGTTCGGCGTGGACGCCATGAGTCCGGCCGATGCAGGGCGTCTTGCGGTACTTGACGGCTTTCTTGCGCACTTCGCGGGCAGCCAGGTCGAGCTTCCTGAGAATCAACGCGCCGGCTTCCTTGAGAACAACACCCTGCGCCGTATCGACCAGGTCAGAGGAGGTCATTCCGAAATGCAGGAATTTGGCGGCCGGGCCGACGTTTTCGGAAACGGAAGTCAGAAACGCGATCACGTCGTGCTTGACTTCGGCTTCGATTTGATCGATCCGCTTGACCGAGAATTTTGCCTTCGACTTCAGTTGAGTGAACGCCGATCGGGGAATCATGCCGATACCTGCCTGCACTTCAGCAACGGCAAGTTCGACCTTCAGCCACGTTTCAAACTTATGCTGGTCGGTCCAGAGAGCGCCAATATCAGAGGGTGTATATCGCGGGATCATCTGCCTTTGACCTTCTCCCAGTCGTCGAGGAATTTCTTCAGCCCAATATCGGTCAGCGGGTGCTGGATCAGTTTGTCGATGACGTTGAACGGCATCGTGCAGACATCAGCGCCAAGCAGGGCAGCTTCGACAACGTGCATGGGGTGGCGAACCGAAGCAACCAGGACCTCGGTCTCAAAGGAATAGTTGTCGAAGATCTTGACGATCTGGTGGATGAGCTGCATGCCGTCGGTCGAGACATCGTCGAGACGGCCGATGAAGGGCGAGACAAAGCGCGCACCGGCTTTGGCGGCCATCAAGGCTTGAAGCGGAGAAAACACCAAGGTAACATTAACACCGATGCCTTCATCGGAGAAGGTCTTGGTCGCCTGCAGGCCGCTGGTAATGCAGGGGCACTTAACCACGATGTTCTTGTGGATCTTGGCGAGTGCCCGTCCCTCGCGGAGGATGCCTTCGTAGTCCGAGGCGGTGACTTCCGCTGAGATCGGTCCATCGACGACGGCGCAGATTTCGCGCAGAATGTCTTCGAACTTCCCTTTCTCCTTGCTGACAAGCGACGGGTTGGTCGTCACGCCGTCGAGCACGCCGAGCGCGGCTGCCTGTTTGATCTCCGAGATATTGGCTGTGTCGATGAAGAATTTCATCCTGAGTCTCCCGACTATCGAAATTTTACTTTTGCCAGATAAAGCCCGTCGGCCGGCGCCGGATAGCGCGCGCGATAACGGTCGGGAGATTCGAGTATCCGGCGAAATTCCGCCCCGGACAACTTCCCTGTCGCCGTTTCGACTTGCGCGCCGACGAGGAAACGCACCATGTGATGCAGAAACCGATCGCCGACAATCGTGAAATATAACTTACGGCCGCGTCTCCGCCAAGTCGCTTGTTTGATAGTGCAATGATTGTCCGCTTTGCGGGAGCGGGAGACGCAGAAGCCGGAGAAGTCATGCCGACCCTCGATCAGCGCGGCCGTCGCCAGCAGCGGCTCCAATGGCGGCAGGTCTGCGAGTTGCCACCAACGATGATTGTGGAAGGGAGAACGCTCGCTGGTGATCTGGTAGCGATAGGACTTCTCGTAGCTGTTGCGGCGGGCATTGAACTCAGCCGGTACGGGGAACGAAGACTTGATCAAGATATCCTTGGGGAGTTGTGACTGCAATGCCGGAGCGAATTTGACTGGTGGGATCGAAGAGCTTGTCTGAAAATTGGCGATGAATTCCTCGGCGTGGACACCTGCATCAGTGCGACTGCAACCGGTAATCGCATGTTTCTGCCGGGTTATCTTCAACAATGCCTCTTCAAGCAGTTGCTGAATGCTGACGGCATTCGACTGGCGCTGCCAGCCGGCGAAGTTCGTGCCGACGAATGAAATTCTTAGCAGAATGTTATTCACGATCGCACGCCGATCCCTACCGCCACCAGACCCAGGGCCAACAGCATGAGAAGCCAGTCGAACCAGAGGAATTGATACCGGCGATAGAAGGTTCGGCTGCGTTGGGCGTTCCAGCCGCGCACGGTGAGTGCATCGGCCAGAATCTCAGAACGTCGAAACGAGCTAATAACCACCGGCATCAGTACAGGAATGAAGCGGCGTACCCTTGAGATCGGGTTGCCATCGAAGCGAGCGCCGCGCAGCTTCTGAGCAAGGCTGATACGCTCGTATTCGTGGCTAATAGTTGGGATGAATCGCACAGCGAGTGAGAGAGCCAGGGCAAACGACCGGACCGGCAGGCCGAGCTTCGCAAATGGCTCAAGGCTGCGCCAGATAAGTTCGGCAAACTCCTCTCGGCTCACGGATTTGGCGAAAACCAGGGCCACGGCAACCAGAAGCAGAAAACGCCAACCATAGAGCGCCCCGATGATGGCAGACTCGCGGTTTAACACAAAGTGCAGGACATTGATTGTCGTCGGATCTGAAGCCGGATGGAAGAGCAGATTCAGAGTGAGCGTGACTGCGACGAAAATGGCAATCACAGGCAGGAGTCGAAACCAGTCCCTGAACTGAACACGAGCCATCGGCTGGAGCGCAATGAGCAGTGCCGAAGCAACGACCAGAACTGATGGCTGCAAACTGAAGCCGGACACTGTCGCCAATGCGAGTATCAGGGCCAGTTTTGCACGGGGATCGAAGCGAGTCCACATAGGCAGTCGCTCGATGATAGGCGAATTTGGCGGCAGAGTCAATCGGTTGATTCTAAGGAACGAGCAGCTATTTCGAGAGGATCATCTTGCGGGTGATGGTCTGGTTTCCGATCTGCAGGCGATAGAGATAGACACCGGAGGCAAGTTGCCCGGCATCGAAATTGAGCCTGTAGCTGCCGGCCGCAGCGGTGGCTTCAACCAGGCTGGCGACGCGCTGGCCCAGAATGTTGTAGACCTCCAGGGACAGGGGTTGGCCGGCAACACGCGGGCTGACGACATACTGGATCGTCGTAGACGGGTTAAAGGGGTTGGGGTAGTTCTGCTGCAGATCGAAGTCGAAGGGGAGTGGTTTGACATCGACCCATTCGTCGGCATCGGTGGCGATGTCCTCGCGCAGGAAGTTCATGGCGGCTTGAAGCAACTGGTAGCGGGTCGCGTATCCGAGATGAGCATGGCTGGTAGTGACGGCTTCGACGCCGAAAGACAGGAAGAGCACCTGACCGTTGTTGGGTAAAGTGCGGGTGACACCACCGATTCCGGTTTTGGTGCCGTCAAAGCTCTTGAGGTTGAAGGCGGGCGTCGAACCTGGCAAGACCTCCAAGAGATCAGTGTCAAACTGGTTTGACGCTCCCTGCGATCCGGCCACGCGGAGTTTCCAACCGGCGCCGATCGGGCTCTCAGAGAGGATGTCGGCATCGTACGGTTGCAGATCGCCGAGATAGCGAACACCGAGATAATCGCGCAGAAATGTTGAATCCGCAGTCTGTGACAGTTGTTCAGCGATATCCTGGCCCGTCAAAAGCAGGTGACCGCCCTGGTCGAGGTAATTTTTGAGGTAAGCGACTTCATCGCTGCTGATGGTATGTGCCAACTGCGAGCGAATCGAACCGGTGAACCAGACCATGACGCTGTAGTCCAGCAGGCTGGCGGGAGGCGGCCCCTGGGTGGCGATGTCCCAGTAGGTGACCGGACAGAGAATAGAGTCAAACGCAACCGCGTAGTAAGAGGCCATTTCTGCTGAAAAAGGGCTGTCATCGGCATCGATCAGAACGACGTTGATTCCTCCAACAGGGGTTTGAAATGAAGTCAAGAAAGTATCGGGCGAAAAGGCACTGGCTAATCTCAGATCGAAGCGCGCGATCGTCGGCGACAGCGCAGGACTGAGCTGGATATTGAAAGGTGCGGGGCCTACCAAGGTCTGCCCACCGCCGATCGCCGGGATGTGCAAGCTGGGATTCATAATCGTGACACCCGGGGTCGAGCAACTCAAAGTAGCCGTCACGTTGGAGGCGGTCATCCAGTAGTTCGTCACGGAAAAGGATGCTTGAATGATCTCACCCGGCTCGAAGATTTCATTGCCGTTGCCTGACGTCAAGTCACTAATGTCGAAGTCCAGGAACACGATCCGCGACCGGCTATAGGAGACGTCGAAGTTGCAGGTAATGGTACTTTCGTCAGTATCGCGGCGGATGTTCCAGACGGAGAACTGATGTGGAGTGCCGTACCAGGAATTGGTATTGGGCAAGCTCAGGCTCGTGAATTCCGTTTTTTCACCGGAGACACCGGGGAATGGATCTTCCGAGTCGCCCTCGTTGATATCGAGTTCCAACTGGCCGTAGCCATCAGCCTGTTCAAGCGAGATACGCAGGTGGCTGTTCAGATTGGTATTGTTCGAGCCCGTAAGATTGTCGTCGCAGTGATAGATCAGGAGGCCGGAGCCGGGCAGATACTGGTCGAAGCTTTGCTGTTGGCGGTTTTCGACCAGGAAGTACTCGCGGCCGGATGCCGACGGCAGCTTGTAGCGGTAGCGGATCGAATCGGTGACGGCACTGTGCAGGACGACATCGGTAAGATTGTCGGTCAGGTCGATGGTTCTGCCGAAGGTGCCATGCAGCGAGTCGAGCACGTGCTTGCTCCAGGCGTCGAAATTGGCGGGCTTGCGCTGACCGAAATTCCATGAGCCACTAGCCATCAGCGACCACCGACCGATCCCGGCGCGGCTCGGGTCGTGGCCGATATCGTAGAGGTCGGGCAGTCCGAGAATATGTCCGAATTCATGGGCGAACACGCCAATCCGGGGGGCGCCGCCGAGGACTTCTTCGGGCACGGCCACATAGTTGAAGCACTTGACCCCGTCGGCCGTCTGAACCTGGCCACCGGCGTTCCAGCGATGAGACCACATGTGAGAAGCTGAACCGGTTTCTTCGGCCCCGGGTCCGGCATGCAAAACGAAGATTGCTTCGACGAAACCGTCGCCATCGTTGTCGAATTGGGCATAGTTGATATTCGGATCGGCAGCAGCGATAGCATCCTTGACCAGGGTGCGGGCATTCGGCTCGCCGGCCTGAAGTCCGTAATCAGATCCGACATACGTTGAATAAGTGCGCGGCATGCGATACCAGCCGTAAACTTCGCCATCGACATAGAGCTGGCCGTAGGAGTTCTCCAGATAGAAGTCGGTCATTGATCCCAGGCCACTGCCTCCAGGGGCAAAAAGAATTTGATCAACCAACGCCGGTGTAATGCTGGACTGCGCACCCCACGAAGAGACATTGTCGACGAAATCGACCATGAGCACGCAGACTTTCAGGGTCTCAGGAACTCCGGCTTGACCATGGGCTGATTTGGCCAGGAAGCGGTCTTTGATATTGATCGGGGAGGCTTGATTGTCGAGACGGGAGTGCCAGTCCGCGAGTTTGGCGGCAAATTGCTCCCATTTCCCTTCCCGTTCGAGCCGATTGCGAAGATCCGGCGAAACGGTGATCGCTTCGAGACGGCCGTTACTCATAACGAGTACGGCAAGAGCCAGCGCGAGCACAGCCCAAATGTGATGATTTACCGGGAGCTTGCTTTTGCCAGCATTTGTCGTCATCGACGAGATCACTTCCTTTCTGAGAGCTAGACGCGGCTGGGCCGACATTGTCTAATCTACTTTAGAAGAACCATTTTGCGGGTGGTGGAGTTTCCGTCAAAGGTTAGTCGATAGAAGTAGACGCCGGTGGCGACGTCGTTTCCGCGAGCATCCTTGCCGTCCCAGGTCAGACTCTGCGCACCTGCGGCGGCTTGATCGGCTGCGAAGCGGCGCACCGACTGTCCAAGGGAGTTGATCACCTCAAGCGAGTATGGTCCGCTCGAAGGCAGGTAGAAGCTGATCTGTGTTTCGGCGTTAAAAGGATTGGGGAAGTTCTGATTTAGGGCAAACGACGTGGGTAGAACATCATCTTCATCTTCAGCATCTGTTGCCTGGAGGTAGCTCAGTTCACCCGCCTGAAGCGCAACGCTGATCTCATCGAGCGAGTTTCCGGTTGCGATGACGAACGCGGCGGTCAGGTCACTATTCAGCGGATCGTCGACAAGATTCAATCCAAAGATCGCGGCTTGGTCGCCCTCGCTGAGGTCGAGATCAGCACGGGAGGCGGCAAGCTGAAGCTTGGATTCGTCCGACATCATGCCTGATTTCGACTCAGCCCCGGAGAACGAAGCGGCGATTACCGGAGCCGTCGAGATTGCGCGCACACCGATATAGCGGTCGTAACCGGCGCTACGGAAGATCAAGTCATCGCCTTCGCGCAGCAACGACTCGCCGCCGGCGAAGTCGAAATCGAGCGAGAGTCCCGCGAATTCGATGGCGGGAGCGTTGTCGGGACGGGCGATTTCATACTCAATGACTAGGAAGTTGTTGTGGCCCGGCTGGTTGAATGAGGTAGTCGACTGCTGAATCTGCAGTCCTTCCAGGGCGCGATAGGAGCTTGCCAGGCGAGTCGATGATGCTCCTTCAAGTTTGAAAATCGAGTCGGTTGCGACGTAGTCAAGCTGACCCGGAATCGCGTCGTTTACACTGCCTTCATTCGTGGTAAGAAGCAACCCGAAATGGGACAGAAGGTCCTGACCGGCTGAGTAGTCATAGAAACGCCGGCTCAGACCATAGTTCGTGATCTCCGCGTTCAGGCGATCGGTCGAGATATTGTCGGAGGCGGCCACGATGGGTTGGGAGAAGGTTAACTCGAAATCGACGCTGTTCAGATAGCCAAACTGCTGCGAGTAGAAGTCGATCGTGAAGGTCGCGGCATCACCGGGAAGCGCCGTATGATCGATCTTAACCAGATAAGGCGCACCGGCGTTGTCGCCGAGCATTTGCGAAGGCAGATTACCAAAATCGGCGGTACTCGTCAGCAGGAAGACGTGCGAATTGTCCGAACGAAGCGTACCGGTAAGATTAGTGACCGGAAACATCGGGCTTGACACAGTCAAATGGATCGGTGTGGTCGTCCCGACATTGAGGATTGACTGCTCGCCTTCAATCGTTACGTCCACGAGCTGAATACGAGGCTTTTGCGGGGCAGGAAGAAAATCCAGAGCGTGACGGACATTGATGAAGCCGAAGCCGTATTCGTTGTCTCTTCCGGCGAGGCCGAGATCCAAGGCAGATTGGATCAAGGCGGTCTTGATCTCTTGGACAGTTGCGTCCGGGTTGTATTCGCGCATTAACGCGACGCAACCGGCCACAATCGGTGCCGCCATTGAGGTTCCTGACATCAGACGATAGGTTCCGCCCTTGTAGCTGGAACGGAGGCTGACGCCCGGAGCGACGATTTCCGGCTTGACCTTGGTGGTGTCGCAATTGGCCGGACCACGGCTTGAGAAGTTGGCAATCATCAGGTCGGCACGAGACTGATCGACGGCACCGACGCTGAAGGAGTTCGTCGGGCTAGAGGCGCGGTCGGCGGGATTGCGGATGGTGCCGGCATTGGGGCCTTCATTGCCGCAGGCGAAAATTACGACGACGCCGAGGGCTTCAAGGTTGTCGATCGCTTCGAAGAAGGTCTCGTTGCACGCCTCGAACAGCCCCTTCGGAATGCCCCAGGAGTTACAGACGACATCAGGAAGATCGGTGCTGGTTTCAGGATTGCCGTCGGGGTCGGCGGCCCATTGGAAGGCAGCAAGGATATCAGAGACGGTCTTGAAGAGATTTTGTCCGCGATCGATTACGGCGGCAGCCATCCAGTTGGCGTTGAAGGCGACGCCAATGGTATCAGCGCCGTCGCGGCCGGTCATCAGACCCATGGTATGCGTGCCGTGGCCGTTAAGATCGGTAGGCATAGTTGTGCCGTAGGGATCAAACCATGCAAGTGACGATGTACTGCTGTCGTTCCCTAACCAGCGCGAGGCGAGTGCCGGGTGAGATCCTTCGACACCAGTGTCAAATCCGCAGACAATACGGCCGTGTCCGGTGTAGCCCATTTGCCATAATTCACGGACACCAATCTGCGCCATAGAGAAATCACTTCCAACAAGACCCGATTCGGTGTCGCCGGTAGCAACCGGTACGACAAGTTCAAGAGGAAGGTCTTCAACGACCAAGGCAACTTCATCGTCCGAAGCAATGAGGTTGAGCGCGTCGCTGTCGGTCGTGAGCGAGATGGCGTCGGTGATCCAGAAGCGTTTCAAGTTCTTGATTCGTCCGGCGTTTGCGAGCGAGTCGATGCGGTTTGTCAGATGAGTGGATTTCTCGCCGCGACGCTGGAGATAACCGACCAACTGAGCGTGAGATTCGGCCTGGCGGACCGCTTTCTGAAGAGGAGATGCTTGAGCGGTGAAATCGTCATGTGAATTTAGAAAGACAACCACCGGAATTTCACACTCACCAGAGATGGTCCGCGTGATCAAATCGGCTGACATCTTGGATTGGGCGATTTCTGAAAGTTCGCCGGCTTGAACAGCGTGTTGCAGGGGCGCGAAAAGAAGAGCGGAGAGTAGAATCCAGTGTCTCATCAAACATTGATTGAGCAAGCTCTGTGCCATCCGGTGAGTATGCAAGAGTTTGCATGCCGCGAGTGGTCGATAGGAAGCGAATCGCGGGGGTGTATAAACAAGGCGTTGTATAACAACTGCTTGCAATTGCTCACGAGTAATCGTTTCCGGGGCAGACCAGGGGCGGAACATTGGAAAGTCTCTCACAAGTGCATGGTTATGCATGCTGACATGCGCATTGCTCTGCATCTCGAACTGGCGTTGCCGTGGTTAAAGAATTGTCTATCTTGATCAGATATGGCAGAGAAAACCAGTACTAAGACTGTTTGGCTGCTTTACGGCGTTGCACTTGTCTTCAGGCTGGTCTACTTAGCCGAGTATCGCGGGCTGCTTGAGTTTCTGCACCCGACAGTGGACGCGCTGTATCATCACCTGACAGCACTGGCCATCTCTGACGGTGCGTTGGTTTCGAGCGAGCCGTTTTTCCGGGCGCCATTCTACAACTACTTCCTGGGATTCGTCTATTGGATTACCGGAGACAGCATTGCTGCCGCACGGTTGATTCAACTGCTTCTCGGCGCTTGGACAGTACCGCTGACATATTTGATTGCAGAACAGCTCTTTGATCGACGCACAGCAGTCGTGGCTGCGATTCTAGTACTCTTGACGTCCGACATGGTGTATTTCGACGGTGAGTTGTTGCTGGAGTCGTCAGTCGTCCTGATGACACTCTTTGTGATCTGGGCGAGCTTGCGGTATCGCGAAACGTCTTCAGTTACTTTCTTAGTCCTTGCAAGTCTGGTGCAGGGATTGGCAGTGGTCAATCGGCCGAACACTCTTCTTTTTGTTCCCCTGCTGATCTGGATCGTCTGGCGTCCATTGAAGGATAAGTTGCGAGCGCAGGAGATGCTCCTGCTTTGCCTCGGCGTACTTGCGCCGATCGCCGCGGTTGTAGCCCATAACGCCACTCGTGCGGAACCTGCCGTGACTATTGCGACGCAAGGCGGGATCAACTTCTACCTGGGCAACAATGCCGAGGCGGACGGCGTTAGTGCAGTGATGCCCGGCAAACTTGGCTACGCCTGGCAGTATGCGGATATTAAGCACCTGGCCGAGACTGAAACCGGTGCAGAATTGTCTCCGGGCGAGGTCAGCTCATACTACTTTGGAGAGGGCTGGAGGTTCATAGCGTCGCATCCGCTTGATTGGCTGGCGCTGCTTGTGAAGAAGGTCTACCTGCTCTTTTCCGGCGATGACATTTCCAATAACCGTAATCTGCCTTTCTTCAAGTCACAAACAATGGTCTTGAAGCTGCTACCGATAGGGATGGGTGTTCTGGTGCCACTCGGACTTGTCGGAATGTGGCTCTGTCGGCGCAAGTCTTCGATTGTCGCGATGCTGGCGATCAGCGCACTGACCTATGGACTGTCGTTTGTGGCCTTTTTCGTGAACTCACGCTTTCGCTTACCGATGTTGCCACTCCTGGCAGTGTTTGCTGCGGCGGCGTTGATCGAGCTTTGGGAGCTTCGACGAGCAGGAAGTGCGAGGCAGATTGCGCTGCCGGCCGTCAGTATCGTCTTGCTTGCGGTGCTGCTCAACAGCAACCCGTACGGCCTCCAATTCGACAACCGCCAGCAGGCACACTTCAGCCGCGGCAATTTGCTCCTGGATGCCGGTCGGACATCCGAGGCGATCAATGAATATCATGCGGCGTTGTCTTCGGAACCTCCGCTGCTGCAGGCGAATCTCAATCTCGGGCTCGCATTTCTCCGGCTCGGGCAATTCGACTCCGCCTGGCATTACTTTTTGATTGAAGATTCGCTCGCTTCCGGTAGCGCCGAAGCGATGAACAATCTTGCCTACATGTACCGACAGACGCAGCAGTATACCGAGGCAATAGTTGCCGCTGAGGCGGCGCTGGAATTGAAGCCGTACCTGAGCGAGGCGAGATTGAATCTCTGGTACTCGCTCCGCGAATCGGGTCGGGGAGACAGCGCGGCGATCCTGATCGGAGAATACGAACGGGGCCACAGGCTGACCAATGCCGAGAGCTTCATCGCGGCTGTGGTCGAGGCCGATCTTGGCGACTTGGTCAAGAGCGAGAGGCGCTTGCGGAAGCTGCTCGGCGAACTTGAAAGCAACGAGGTACCATCCTATTCGGAAGCGTCAAACATATCACGTACCTCAGATGTCCTGGCGCCCGCGATGTTTGAAAGCCGCGTCACCTACAACCTGGGCTTCGTGCTCGGCAGTAAAGGCGAACTTGACTCGGCGGTGGTTTATCTACAGAGGGCTGTACAACTTGATCCGCAGTTATCCGAAGGCTGGACAAATCTGGGATCTGCCTACTTCGCACTCAAGCGTTATTCGGATGCGATTGATGCCCTTGAACGCAGCCTCGCGCTGGGCACCCAGACGGAGATTGTCACCTTCAATTTGGCGCTATCTCACCTGGCGCTGGCCGACACATCCAGCGGCCTGCGCTACTTGCAGCAGAGCCTTGATCTTCGACCGGGGTTTGCACCGGCGCAGGCGCTATTGAACGCGCTCACAGGAAGTAAGTAACCGCAAAAAAAAGCGCCGGGGAGAATACCCGGCGCCTTGATCATCTTGGTTACGATCACTCGAGGAACCAATCCATCATCTTTTGTGTGATCCTGATTGCATCCTCTTCCTTCGTGCAGAAGGCCGAAAAGCCGAAGAGTGCGGATTTGAATATGCCGCGATTCTGTCGCACGGCAAGGATCGTACCCTGCAACTGCTTGACTTTTCGCTGGTAGCTAAGTGGAATCTCGCTTCCAAAGGCAGATTCATAAAGGAAGAGCGGCTCGCTCAGTAGATCGCGAACGAAATAGCTCGAATTGGGCGCTCCGCGGAAGCGAAGCGTGTCGAGTTCATCGACACCGTTTCGAACGTAGTTGTAGGTAAGTTGCACCCGCTCAAGGTCCATTTCGAAATCCTCGAACCCTGTGCCCCGCAATGCCAATCCTCCCTTGTGCTGCTCGATGGTTGGAGGCGCATTCTCCTTGTCACTCCGATCCCAGAGAGCGCGCTCTGTGTAGGAGGTGTTCCAGAATCCACGGTACTCGGCGGTCACACCGAAATATCGAATCGGCCACTGGTTGGCCAGGTAGTTCTGATTTGACTTGGCTGGAATAGACAACAGGCCCTCGGAAACCGGGAGAATCCCGCAAAACGCGGAAGGCGACCAGAGCCATACATTACCACCGAAGTCCATGTAATCCGTGAGATTGGCAAAGTAGATGGCGTAAGTTTTCGGCCGATTGCCGTCGGCCAAGACGACAACGACGCGATACTTGCCGTAGAGCTGCTTCGACGGCACTAAGAAGGCCGCGTTACTCTCCGTAATGTTGAAATTTGCATGGAGCGTGTCGGCATCCGGGTAGCCGGCATCGGCAAAGAGCTTCTTGTAAGCCTTGACCATGTCGTTCTCGACGAAGGTCGCATAATCGATCGGATAATTGTTCGGGAAACAGGGGATTTCCCCCGGACTGGCGCTACTGAAGCAGAACGACGGAATGAAGACCAAGACGTTCTTCTCGAATTTCGGATACACCGCGGTAAAGACCCTGTACTCGGGGGTCGGATCAGGAGCTGACGCATCATCACGCGCCGTCACCTTGACCACAAAGTCGGCAATCTGAGTGGTGTCGGTCT
Organism: uncultured Ignavibacteria bacterium; assembly: GCA_964576925.1. Lineage (GTDB taxonomy): Bacteria > Zixibacteria > MSB-5A5 > CAIYYT01 > CAIYYT01 > JADJGC01. Next base: position 126,708 of record CAZNWJ010000002.1, read on the forward strand.
GGGGCGCACCTCGCCACAAGTTATAGAATTGTGCGGCTGTATTGCTGACCCAGACGCTTCCGGTGTTGGTGTCGCGCGAACTCAGCACCAGCTTCGAGATGTCCGTGGTGTCAATCGTGAAGCCTGCCTTCGGAGCGCCGGTCGTCCGATCGTAGTCAAGCTGGCGATGCGGATAAGGACCGAAGACTTGATAGTAGAACGTGAATGGCGGTTGATCAGCGACGTTCGGAAAGTCGATTTGATCATTGCCCTTCCACTCGAAGGTGACTCCGCGGTAGACGGAAGTTGTCTCTGGAAGGTCATAATAAAAGGTCGTGTCGGGTTCAGTCGTGATTTCGGTAGACGGCGGGTTATTGTTGCGCGAGTACAGGCTGTACTGCGTTGTCGAACGCGCCGAGTCGTCATCGACGCCCCGCACGAAGAAATACTGCTTAACCGTGTCCGCCGGGGTATTTCCTGCAATCAGGCGAATCTCCTGCCGGGTGGGACTGTCGGTATTCTCCACATCAATGATTTGCCAGCATGTCGGATCACAAGGGCTCGTCGGGCCCGGAGCATCGATTGCACCATTCGCGTAAGCGATGATGGCAGCCGGATTGCTGGTATCAACCGAGGCGGCAACGACACTAGCCTTGATTACGGCATACTCGTAGGTGACGATGAAGCCGTCGGCATCGGTACCAAACCAGTTGATGACCGGGCTGGTGGTGAAGTGTGAGCCGCTCGGCGGTACATTGACAATCTCTACAACCGGCGCCGAGTTTTCAGGAATCGGGCCTTCGGGTTTCTTTGACGAGCATGAAGACAGTGCAAAAGCGACTGCCACAGCCAAGGCCAATCCCACTACCACCCGCAATGTTCTCTTATTGAACATCTATCTATACCTCCTCAAACAAGAGCATAATTCGTCCTTAGAACTTCAACCCGAGGGTGAAGCGATGGGCCTGTTCGAGCAAACCCATATCCTGATAGCCGTAGTCTAAGCGCAACTCCATCTGATTGAACGGCACACGTACGCCGCCGCCAGCGCTGAAGCTGCCTTCGTCATAATTGAACTTCTGACCCACCCGCAAAAAGTACTTCTCCGAGTATTGGTATTCAAATCCCGCGTTGTACTTCTCCAAGTTGTCCGAGGGATGCGATGCCTCCAGCGCGAATACGCCTTTGTGCTGTTCACCCTCCAACACATTGATCGCTCCGCCAAACTTGAAGTTGATCGGCAGAGGATAACTCTCCTGGATAAACGTCATATCCGGGCCAAAATTCGTAATCACCATCGAAATCTTGAAGTTCCGGAAGCCTGTGTCGTAGCTCGTGCCGACGTCGGCTGCCCAACCCGTCGACCGTTCGTCTTCCAACAGCTCGTCGATCAGCTTCACCGTCACGCCAACACTAAAGCGATCCGTCAGCGCCCGTCCGTAGCTCAATGTCGCTGCGTAGCTCCCCGCGCCGAAGGTCCGGCCCGTCCCCAAGTTGTACTCGTACGTCGTCTCTTCCATATCACCCGCATCCAAGGCGTAGAACCCCACTCCCAGTACCCCTCCCAGGCGGTAGAGCGGATACGCCACGCCCGCAAAGTCGTACTGAATTTCCGCCAGGTACTCGATATGGCTCACCACGATCTCCCGATCGTACAACTGCGTCAGACCCGCCGGGTTGTAATACATCGCCGTCGCGTCATTCGCCACCGCCACAAACGCTTCTCCCATCCCGATCGCACGGGCACTCACGCCAATCTCCAAGAACTGCGCTCCCGCTGTCGCCACTTTCGCCTGGCCGTAGACTACGCCAGGCAATAGCACCAGCAGCAGAAGGAAACACAGATTACGACTCTTTATCATTACCGGCTCCTCTATCTCGTCCTGACTTGACTCTCTTCACACCACAACTACTTGATGATCACAAACTTCCCGACCTGAGTCCCCAACGCGCTTTCTACCGTGTACAGGTAGATCCCCGACACCGCCGCCTGCGTATTGCGCGTGATCAGATCCCACGTCATCATGCTCCCGCCCTCTTGATAAGGGCAATTGCAGGGGTGCTGCAGTTCGCGCACCAGATCGCCGTCGAGCGTATAAATCCGAATCGTGGCTTCGCTCGGCAGGTTCGCAAAGTGAATCCGGCGAGCATAATCCACACCGGCATTTCCGGTGTTTGACTGTGTCTCGTATCCTGCCTCGAGGTAGCCGCCGTCAATGCGGTACGGGTTCGGAAATACGACAACGTCGAGTTTCTGTGCCTCGACTCGCTCCGCCGAGTAGACCGGGTAGACTTGAATCGCATTCGCCAACGGCGAGCTTTCCAAGGCAGCCAGGCTTGTCGCCGGATTGCCGAAATCAAAAGCGGTCACCGCGAAGTAAACGGGCCGTGAAGCAAGCAGTCCGTCGATCGAGAACTTGTATTCGTAATAGGCGTCAACCGAATCGTTCAGGTCCGGCTCCCATATCATTTCACCGGGCTGAGCATCGGGATACAACTTCTGGATCTGGCCGGGACCGTTGATCTCGGCTTGGTTGAAGTCCTGTTTGGTAAAATAGTAGGCCGTCACGATTCCACCGGGATCGACCCAGGGCAGTGAATCGGAACTCGATGTCCAGGCGTCGGGATCGAAATCTTGTCCATAAATCGCCTTCAAAGAATCGACCGAAAAGGGGATTTCAGTCAGCTCCCAGCGCGCCGGGTCAAAGTCGAGGTTGAGCCGAAATCGATTGTAGTTGTCGGCATCATACGAGGTCAGCAGCGCATAATCGCTAAGCAGGGGTCCGCTGCCCATATAGACGCGATAACCTTCGAAGTCACGGAGCCCTGAGAACAAATCCTGGTTTGTCTCAGATTCCTTCCCGTTCCACCGAATCTCGACAGCCCCGGGCGAGGCAGAATAGCGCAGGCGCGGAGGCTGCGGCGGCGGCGGACCGGTGAAATCCGGAACGCCATCACCAAAGCGGTAAATCTCCTTGCCGGTGCAAGGATTCACGATGGGGTCAGTGACACCGGGGATGGTGTTTTCGCCATCGCCATCGGTGTCGACACCGGGATTATCATAGACCCAACCGGCCCATTGCGCATTGGTCGCCAAGTCGCCGAAGTTGAGCAAGGCATCGAACTTCGACGGGTCAGCCGTACTGAATTCATCGAAGTCACCGGGGCGCACGTGGAAGTTGTCGCCGGCGATGTAAGCCATCGTGACCGGCAGAGAGTCGCCGGGCGCAATGTCGAATGGTCCGAACGAGAGCAAGTACCGAGTATCAAAGCCGTCGGCCAAATCTTCACCTACAGACGCGTTCGGGGGCAACCAGCCCTGCGCCGAGAAATCAGTTGCCGAATACAATTGATCATAATCGAACTCAGCGTTCTTCATGAAGAAGTACTTGTTCTCGTCACCGGCGGGTGTTCCCAGTCCGCCCGTTCCGAGTCCGCGGGCGTTCTCCTGCCGCACCGGTCCCCAGTCGAGATCGACGTTATCGCCGTTAGACACCCACCAATTGAAGCTGGTCTTCAGCTCAGGATTAGGCGTACGAACAACGCGCGTGCCGGTGACGGCGGTCGGGCTGTATTTGTTGAAGACGCCTCCACTTGGATCACCATCGTTGTCGGCAATCCAAGCGGTATTGATGATATCCTCCAGATCAGGGCAGGAAGGTGAAGGTACAGAAGCCTTAAAGCCGCAGATATCATCTTTGAAATAATTATTCGTAATATTGTGGCCGACGTCGGCGTCAACGTAGATGCCCATGTAAGATTTTTTGATCTCGTTGATGCCAATATTCTTGATCAGGAAGTCGATCAGGATAAAGTCCTCGGCGTATGAATACGACCACGAGTAGCTTTTCTGAGTAATCTCGACGCCAATCGGGGCATGCGGCCGACCTTCCTCCGGATTCTGTTGTACGTACGCTTCGTCGGTGAGAGTGTCGGTGTAGACGGCGATGTAGTCCGCCTCGCTAACCGCATCGTCAGAGTATTCCGGCTCTGACTTTCTAATTGTCCGCTTGATCATCGAGCCTTGAGGCGCTGCGTCGGCGTAGAATTCAAAGATGTGTTGCCAGCCGTCGTGACCGTGTGACACCAGCGTGTCTTCGTTGACAACGGCGCCAATCCAGAGCGCGCCCTGGAAGAGGTATTCTATGCCGGTGCCGGCCGGATAGACACACGACGGCGCCGAGAGACCGGTCTCCGGGTCAAGAATGCTCGGGTCGGCCTGATTGCCAAAAATGCCGTAATTCGTCATGCACAGATGGATGTTGCCCACCTTGTGCACGCGCACTTCGAGAATCGGGGCAGCAGCCGGTTTGCGAAGTGCCTGGATCCTCTTGATGTGGTCGCGCGTGGTTTCGTTCGAAACCAACGCTGCTTGCAGCAGGCCGCTGAAGCAGAACACAAGAAGACCACTTAGCAGCATCAGCCGCTGCGCGCCGGATACCGACCGCAAAACGTTCATTCGTCTTCCTCCAACTCTATCGATAAAGAGTTTCAATATCGTAGTGGCAATAGGCTCTCGTCTTTAGAACTTCAACCCGAGGGTGAAGCGATGGGCCTGTTCGAGCAAACCCATATCCTGATAGCCGTAGTCTAAGCGCAACTCCATCTGATTGAACGGCACACGTACGCCGCCGCCAGCGCTGAAGCTGCCTTCGTCATAATTGAACTTCTGACCCACCCGCAAAAAGTACTTCTCCGAGTATTGGTATTCAAATCCCGCGTTGTACTTCTCCAAGTTGTCCGAGGGATGCGATGCCTCCAGCGCGAATACGCCTTTGTGCTGTTCACCCTCCAACACATTGATCGCTCCGCCAAACTTGAAGTTGATCGGCAGAGGATAACTCTCCTGGATAAACGTCATATCCGGGCCAAAATTCGTAATCACCATCGAAATCTTGAAGTTCCGGAAGCCTGTGTCGTAGCTCGTGCCGACGTCGGCTGCCCAACCCGTCGACCGTTCGTCTTCCAACAGCTCGTCGATCAGCTTCACCGTCACGCCAACACTAAAGCGATCCGTCAGCGCCCGTCCGTAGCTCAATGTCGCTGCGTAGCTCCCCGCGCCGAAGGTCCGGCCCGTCCCCAAGTTGTACTCGTACGTCGTCTCTTCCATATCACCCGCATCCAAGGCGTAGAACCCCACTCCCAGTACCCCTCCCAGGCGGTAGAGCGGATACGCCACGCCCGCAAAGTCGTACTGAATTTCCGCCAGGTACTCGATATGGCTCACCACGATCTCCCGATCGTACAACTGCGTCAGACCCGCCGGGTTGTAATACATCGCCGTCGCGTCATTCGCCACCGCCACAAACGCTTCTCCCATCCCGATCGCACGGGCACTCACGCCAATCTCCAAGAACTGCGCTCCCGCTGTCGCCACTTTCGCCTGGCCGTAGACTACGCCAGGCAATAGCACCAGCAGCAGAAGGAAACACAGATTACGACTCTTTATCATTACCGGCTCCTCTATCTCGTCCTGACTTGACTCTCTTCACACCACAACTACTTGATGATCACAAACTTCCCGACCTGAGTCCCCAACGCGCTTTCTACCGTGTACAGGTAGATCCCCGACACCGCCGCCTGCGTATTGCGCGTGATCAGATCCCACGTCATCATGCTCCCGCCCTCTTGATAAGGGCAATTGCAGGGGTGCTGCAGTTCGCGCACCAGATCGCCGTCGAGCGTATAAATCCTAATCGTGGCTTCACTCGGCAGATTCGCAAAGTGGATTCGACGCGATCTTTCTTCGCCGCCGGCTCCCAATGATACCTGCTCTTCGTATCCAGCTTCCAAATAGCCGCCGTCGATGCGGTACGGATTCGGAAACACGACGACATCGAGCTTGCGCTCTTCCACAAGTTCGGCGGAGTAAACAGGATATACTTCAACGGCGTTCGCCAGCGGCGAGGACTCCAAGGCCGCCAGACTTGTTGCCGGGTTGCCGTAATCGAGAGCGGTCACTGCGAAGTAGACCGGACGCGACGCCAAGAGGCCGTTAATGGTGTAGACGTACTCGTAGTAGGCGTCGACGGAATCTTTCAGCTCTTCGACCCAGATCTTATCGCCTGGCCGGGCATCCGGATAGGCTTTCCTGATTTGCCCCGGTCCGCCCAAGCTGGACTGGTTGTAATCCTGCTTGGTGAAGTAGTAGGCGGTATGGGATCCATCTAGGTCAGTCCAATCGAGCGAATCAGCCGGAGACGTGTAGTCGTCTGGATCAAAGCCTTCGCCGTAAATCTTCTCCAATGAATCGGGATGGAACGGAACTTCCGTCAATTCCCAACGCGGCGGATCGAAGTTGAGATTCAGGCGAACGCGATTGTAATTAAGTGAATCATAGGAGGTGACCAGCGCGTAGCTCTTGAGCTCGGGGCCGGTACCCATATAGACGCGATAACCTTCGAAATCCTTCAAGAACGAGAACGGATCGGTAGTGGTCTCGGTAATCTCCCCGTTCCAGCGCAGCTCGACGGAGCCGGGAGAGGCAGAATAGCGGATGACCGGCGGTTGCGGCGGCGGCGGGCCGGTGAAATCGGGGACGCCATCGCCAAACTTGTAATATTCCTTGCCCGTGCAAGGATTGACCCGCGGATCTTGTGGGTCAATTGACTTGACGCCATTGCCGTCGGTGTCGATCCCGGGGTTGTCATAAACCCAGCCGGCCCAGAGCGAGTTCGTCACCAAATCGGTGAAGTCGAGCGCATTATAATAGGCCTCCGGCGCAGACGGATTGAACAGACGGTGATCGTTAGGATTGACGTGGAAACGATCGCCAGCGATGTAAGCAATAGTGATAGGTACTGTGTCGCCAGGAACGACTTCAAACGGACCGAATGAGAAAAGATAACGCGTATCGAATCCATCGGCCAGGTCGTTGGAAACGCTGGGGTTCGGGGGCAGCCAGCCCTGCGCCGAGAGGTCAACTGCCGAGTAGATCTGGTCGTAGTCGAACTCCGGCTGCGACATAATATAGTACTTGTTGCGATCCCCTTCCGGGGTACCGAGATAGCCGCCAAAGTCGCGATTGTTGAGCTGCAGACGAGGGCCCCAGTCAAGATCGACGTTATCGCCGTTGGATACCCACCAATTAAAAGAATACTTGAGATTCTCGGGATCCGGTGACTGGACAACGCGCGTTGCCGAGACACCTGTCGGGCTCTTGGCATTGAAGACGCCGCCCTCCGGATCACCATCGAAATCGGCGATCCAGGCGAGGTTGAGCGGTTCGACGATTTCCGGGCAATTGGGTGAGACATAGTCGGGAAGATACCCGGTAATGTCGTCGTCAAAGCCGTTCGAAACGACCGGATTAACGTTCTGGTGCCAGATGTCGGCATCGACATACAGCGCCATATACATCTTGCGCAGATCGCGCTCCCCGATATTGACGATTTTGTAGTCGATCAATACGAAGTCCTCAGCGTAGCTGAATGACCAGGCATAGCTGCGCTGCAGAATCTTGATATTGAGCGGTCGGTGCGAACGATTCTCTTTTTCATCGCGCCCGGTCAAGGCGTCATCCACGAGCGTGTCGGTGTATTCTGCGAAATAGTCCTGCTCAGAGACCGCCTGGTCACTGAAGTAGTCGGAATTTGCGCGCGTGGAGAGCTGGACGATATTGTCCAGCGGCGCCGGGCGCGGGTACATCTCGTTGACGCGCTGCCAACCATCGGCTCCGAAAGAGACCAAGGTGTCATCGTCGACAACCGCGCCAATCCAGAGAGCGCCCTGGAAGAGGTAACTAATGCCGGAGCCGGCCGGGAATTCGAACGATGGCGCGAGTTCACCGGCATTGACGCCCGGATTGAGGCAGTAATCTTCGGTCAGCCAATCGGTCGCATCACCAAACTGACTGCCAAAGAAGCCCCAATTGGTGATCGTGAAATAGACGTTACTGACGCGGTGCGAGCAATTCTGAGTGTTCGGAACTGCCAGCACCTTCCGCAAGGCCGCCCGGCGATAGTCGTCGTCGGTCGGCTTTTTCATCGCGGACTGCGCGGCGGCAGTCAGCAGTAAAGCGATCACGATACCAAGGCTGAAAATCCGCGTCGATCCACCACACAACATAGAATCAAATACCTTCAGTTTAGAATTCCACTCCGAAGCCGAGACGGATATTCCGGCCCGGACCAAGATTCATCGGATTGCTGGCCGCCGGAGTTCCTTCAAACACATAGTTGGAACCCGGAGTCTTGGAGGCGGCGTTGTATCGACCGGTGAGGCCGTAAATCAGTTCCACGTTCTTGGCGTCGAACAGGTTGTTGACCCAGAGGGTGACGGTGTAGTTGAGACCCAGGAACGGGAAGCGCTTGTAGGCGCGGATATCGACTTCGGAAGTCGACGGGTAGCGCAGCGAATTGGTCTGCGGCTGCTCGCCGGCGAGGAGGCGAAGTCCCGGGTAATCCTTGTCCGGGGTGAAAGGATAACCTGAGCCGAACTGCCAGATCACGTTGGCTCCCCAGTTATCGGGCAGCTTCAGGCCGAACAACTTCGGATGGTCGCCCTGCGGGACCTGGAAATCGATATTCATCGACAACTGGTGACGAACGTCCCAGTCGAGCGGGAATTCCTGGATCGGAATCGTGCCGTTGTTGAATTCGGCGAAGTAGTTCGAGCTTTCGTCCGAGCTCTTGCCGTAAGCAAACGAGTATTCGTAAGTCACGATACCGTCGACGTAGTTACCGTAGTTCTTTTCCAGCTCCAATTCAAAGCCACGGGTACGGGCGTAGTCGGAATTCTGGTAAACGCTCGTTGCGCTCGGGCCGGAACCTTCGCGAATCGAGTTGATGATTCCAAAGATATCTTTGTAGAAGCCCGAAATACCCAGTCGGTAGCTTTCGGACAAGATATAGTCGACGCCGAACTCGTAGGAGATCGTCTTTGAGTAATCAAGGTTTTCGTTGCCGATGATGCCGAAGGCGTTGGAAGCCTGAGTCGCGCGGGCGTACATCAGGTTCAGATCCGGCAACTGGTTGAAGTGGCCATAGTTGAAATAGACCTTGGCCTTATCAGAAATCGGGTAGGAGCAGCCGATGCGCGGGCTAAAGCGGTTTTGCGAGCCCAGGATCGTCTTCTCCTGTGATTGGCCTTCCACTGCATTGGCCTTGACTTCGGAGGACTGGATGAAGAAGTCATAGCGCAGACCGATATTCGCGATCATGGCGCCGTACTCCATCTTGTCCTGAACGAACACCGCTCCGGAGATCGGGTTGCGCTTGTAGAAATCACGAAAGACGCCGCGGTCCGGGTACTCACCGCCGTCCGGAATACCGTCGTAGACGAAGTTCGGATAGCGCAGATCGCCGTAGCTGATCTTGTGGAAGTCGACGGCCACACCAGTCTTGACCTCATGTTCCTTCGTGAAGACCTTCGTGATCTTAAAGTCGCCGGTCCAGCGAGCGGCAGAACGATTCTGGTAGAACGCCCACTGCTCGTGTCCATAGTCATAGAAACCATCGACTGTGTCGAAGCGTCCGTTGAGGTTCACGTCATCGTAAGCCTCGCCATAGTCGAAACGACCGTTCGGCGGATCGTAGATGCCGTTCTTATTGCGATCAATGTACGGTGTGCCCGGCAGCCACGGGTCGCTGGGGCCGTCGTACTTGGAATTGCGATTTAGGTCCTGATTGACGGCGGGATCTACCGCGAGGACAAAGATGTCGATGCCGGCATCGTAAACACCGTTCAGATTGACATCCGTGAAGGGCTCACCCAGCACTCTGTCGCCGTCGAAGTATGGCTCCGGCTTGTCCTGATTGGTCACTTGACCACGGTCAGGGTCGTACTTGCCGTTGCCGTTGGTGTCGATCAGCAGGTAGTCTCCGGAGTTCCATTTGCCATCGCCATTAAGGTCGACAAACTGCTCGGATTCAAAGAAATCGACGACGCCGTTGCCATTCCAGTCGGTGATGATCGTGTCGACAAGAGTGGACGAATTACCCTGACCACGGTAAGTAGAGGTGACACCGCGGTATTCCTGATCAAGCTCGTAGCTGAGAATCGGCCAACCGGGCAATCCTGCGCTTACCTCGTTTACGGGCCGATAAGCGTCGCCAAATGTATAGAAAGGCCCGCCGTTGAGCCACGAGGTATCACCGTTAGCGTTGATAAACGGTTCCGCCTGGTCAAACTTGCCGTTGCCATTGCGGTCAAAGAAGTACTCGTACTGCTCGAAAAGCAGGAACTGGTCGGGAGTGAGACCTTCGCCCGGATTGTTCGGGTCGCCCGGTTTCTGCAAGTAGTCGCGGTTAAAGCGCGACAGCGTGATTTCGTAGTAGGTCGATTTGTCAAGCTGGTGCGTCAACTGCGCTTTGTACATGTGCGACTCTTCGTGAACAACCGGCGCGGTCTCCGGTGTGTAGATGTAGTCGTAGTAGGTGCGCCCGAACACGGTCTGGTCGTCCCAGGAACCGCGATACTGGAGGTTCACCTTGATGTTCGGAGTCGCCTGGTAGCGCATCGAAATCTGACCCTCGTACGAGTTGGTCATACGGTCGGTCAGATCGAATAAACCGAGGATCGACCGCGACTTGAAGCCGCGGTTATTGGTATCGGTGAAGAAATCCTTGTAGCTGATGTAGCCGTCGCTCTTGTCGGCCGCACCCTGGATCGAGTAGAAAAGCTTCTCGTTGAACCAGTTGATGCCGAGGCTCGGCAGCAGCTTGCTCGACAAGTACGGCTCAGGACCCGACATGTTGAAGTCGACGCGGTCGAAGTTGTTCGAGTTCTTGTTGAGGATGTCGGTGCCGAAATCGTCGGTGAAGTATTCCAGATGCGCGGTGGTATTGGTCGAACCGCTCTTGGTCGTGATGTTGATAATACCCGACTGGGCGTTGCCGTATTCGGCATCGAATCCGCCCTTGATGATCTGGAGGTCTTCGATCACGTTGCCGGAGATATTCATCGCCTGATCAACGGCGCCGAGGCCGCCGAGCGGGTCCTTGACCGACACGCCGTCGACGACGTACATCACTTCGTTGTTACGGCCGCCGCGGATGTGGATTTCGCCGAAGCGCTCGACCACACCGACCTGCGTCGTCAAGAGATCCTGCACGGTCGAGACCGGCATGTTCTTGATATTCTCTGCCGTGATCTGGCGCAGGTTGGCGGTTTCGGTGATTTTCAGCAAGTCGCGTTCGGCGATAACTTCCTGCGCCTGGACTTCTACGATCGACTCTTCGAGCGCGGCGTTCACGGTGACAGAACCGTCGGCGCGCACGTCGACGTTTGAAGTCTTGACCGGGATGTAGCCGGCAACGCTGGCCGTGACGGTGTAGACTCCGGGCGGGACGTTGATGATCATGTAGTCGCCGTTGATATCGGCCTGGGCGCCCATGGTGGTTCCGTCAATCGTGACGACCGCCGAAGGAATTCCCTCTTTCGTTTTCTTATTGATGATTTTGCCCTTGACTCTGCCGACAGACCCAGCCCAAATGCTGGTCGAGGCAAAGAGCCCGAGCACCACCAACAGGATTACACTCCTGAACACATTCGCCATCCGCATGGACCTACCTCCTGCTCGCCGTCCGGCGAGTTATTCTTGAACTAAAATCTCGCATAATCACAACCGACGTTGCCGCAAATAGCCGAAACTTTCGCTCGCTTAAAGCGTAAATTTCTTAAGACAATCAAGGTTAGACTTGGTTGGCGGACATCGTCGCTCTTCTCTCCCACGTTACCTGCCGAGCACTTCCCAGCAAAGCAGGGTCTTCCGTAATTGAAAGACAATTCACGAATTAAGCGACTTCCTCGGCTCCAAGTCAAGCGAAAAGTTGGCGCCAAAGCGGCTCTTAACTTCCACTACATAAGACTGTTAAGTGGCGATTTTGTTTAATGGGAATTGACCGAATTGTCGGGGACCGAACGGGTTCGCGAGCCCCGAAGCCGGCTACTTTGGAGGAGCGCTACGGTTCCAATGGTCTAAGACTGATCTCTAACTGCCGCTCGAACGCCCTCCCGAAAAGTCGGGCGACGTCTACTCCAGCCGCTTGCCTGCCGACTTCACGTTCAACAGCGGTGATTGACCCACCGTCGAGGCTGTTCCCTTCCGGCCAGAGATCGACAAGATCGGAGTTTGTCCAGTTGTCTTGAACGCGCAGCGAGCCGTGCTGCAAGAAGAAGTCGCCGGATCGGAACTGGGCGTTGCCGCAGATTTTGCAGCCGCGAACGGTGACTTCAAAGGGATTCAGCATAGCAAAGCAGGGATTGGCCTTGCCATGAGCCCCGGCGGCTTCGACGGGTAGTTCAGCCAGGTTGATCCCAAGTTCGGTTAGAGTGGCAGCGATGACCTGACCTATAGTGCGATAGGTTGTCGTCAGAGTCCTGAACAGCGGGTGGCTGTGGCGTGAAGCGATAACGGCGTAGCAAAGGTCACCCTTGTGCAGAAGTGCCCGGCCGCCGGTGGGGCGGTGCACCAGGCCGTAGCCCAACCTCTGAATTTTCTCAAGACGGACAACCTCGGTTGCGATCTGGTTGGTGCCGAGGCTGACTGTGGGACGATCCCAGCAATAGAATCGAACGACCGGGCGGGTGCGTTCGCCGGTCTGGAACTGGCCGAGCAGTTCGCGGTCCAAGCCCATATTGTATTCACCGGTGAAGGTGCCGAAGGGGAGCAAGTCCCAGGTGTTGGTCATGGGGTGAATATAGATGCAAATCGTAATTCGGCGCAAGGGTTCGTGAATTGGTGCACCTTCACCCGATACCATATTTGTCACCCCAAAGCCGTTGCGTCGGTTCTTGATTTCGCGCGAAGAACCAAGTAAGTGTTGATGCTGGTAACGTCCGGCGCGAAATTGTGAACCGACGCTGATTGATTCAGCGAGATGCCCCACCCTCCGCTGGCGCTTTGGGTGGGCTACAGAGTGCTCTGCCATGACGCGGATTCCCGCCCGCGGGACTGTTGGAAAAGTGCGATGCCAACGGAATAACACCCCTCGGTTTCCGTCCCCCTCCTTCGTCGGAGACTAAAACCGCTCCCCTTGTTAGGGGAGAATCTGTTGCTCATATGAGACATTGTGAGATTTCGTTATTCCCCATTAGCAAAGGGGGCAAGGGGGTTGTCTTGCCAGATCACAGTCCGGAGAGCTCCTTCAACAGTCTCCCGCGGGAGAAAGACAATCCTTAGGTGCTTGGGTTGGAAATGTCGCGAGTCAATATTGCGAGATGTGGTATTGCTTCATCTTGAGACGAAGCGTGGACTCCGGAATCGAGAGTTTTTCGGCGGCGTGCTTCTTGATCCAGCCATTCTCGCGCAAGGCGGTCAGGATGTACTCGCGTTCGAGGCGATTCAGATATTCGTAAAGCGAGAAATTGCCGTTTGTCTCGGCGCGCGAGCCGCTATCAGGGTTGATGCGGTCGGTGATGCGGTGCGAGATCATATACGAAGAGATGACCTTCTTCTCACCGGCCAAAAGCACGAGCTTCTTGATTTCGTTCTCGAGTTCGCGAATGTTTCCCGGCCAATCGTAATCAGTGAGCAGATTGAAGGCTTCCGGCTCAAGTCGAACTTCGGGGTCGGCTTTCTGCACGAAGTGGCGCAGAAGCAGCGGAATGTCTTCGCGGCGTTCGCGCAACGGCGGAAGGCGGAAACCAAAGGTCGAGAGGCGATAATAGAGATCCTGACGAAATTGGCCGCTTTCCATCATCGTCTTGAGGTCTTTATTGGTGGCGGAGATGACGCGGACATCGACCTTGCGCGGCATCGTTTCGCCGAGGCGAACCACTTCTTTTTCTTCGATCACGCGAAGGAGTTTCACCTGGATCGAAAGCGGCATGTCGCCGATTTCGTCGAGGAAGAATGTGCCGCCGTCGGCTTCTTCAAACAGCCCGACCTTTTCACCTTCGGCGCCGGTAAACGCGCCGCGCTTGTAGCCGAACAACTCCGATTCAAGCAGTGTTTCCGGCAACGCCGCGCAATTGACCGAGACAAAGCGCTTGTCCTTGCGGTTGGAATTGTAGTGGATCGCTTTGGCGAGCAGATCTTTGCCGGTGCCGGTTTCGCCTTCGATAAGAATGGAGATCGACGAGTCCTTGACTTGCATCACGCGATCGAGAATATCGAGCAGGTCGTGGTTAGCGGTGATGATGTTCGGGAACGACAACTGCTTCTGCAGTTGGTCCTTCAACCGGCGGTTGTCCTGTGCCAGCCGACGCTTCTGTTCTTCGGATGACTTGAAAGCAAGGATGTCGGAGAAGGCAATCGCAAAATCAAGATTGGCTTTGCTAAATCCCGCATCAGAGGAACCGACGCGGTCGATAAACACGAGACCGGCGACTTCTGATGAGAGCTGAATCGGGATGGAGATAAACGCGCCCAGGCTGTCGCCGCCGCCGAGATAGTCAAACATCCGCTTGCGATCGGCGGTGAGGTGCGTTACGAGCAGCGGGCGCTCCAGCGGCAACGAACCGCCGCGGCCGTTGGCCAGCGACTTCGAGATCTTCTGCAACAGCGCATTGTCGAACTCGAGTGCGGCGAGCGTTTCGAAGGCGTTCTGCTGCGAATCATAGGAGAAGATAAAGGCGCGAGTACCGCCAACTTTATCGCGCAGCACGCGCAGGCTGTCCTCCAACGATCCGCTTTTCAGGCTGCCATATTCGCTCGCCGTCAAAAACGAACTGAAAAGGCTGAACTCGTTGTCGTTTGAAAGTCCGGCATCCACCATATCGTCTTCGATCGAGAGGCGCAGGATGCGGCATTCCTCGATCGCGCGATCATCGCTGAAAGCATCGGCGAGGTCTTCGCACGACGCGAGGTAACTCAAAGCCGCATCGTAATCTTTGGCTTCGTAAGCGAGCGCCGCCATCTGGTAGTGGGCGTGGATCTTCAGCCAGGTCAATGAAAGCTGGTCGGCGAGGCGAATGGAAGCGTTGAGGTGGCGCAGACCGAGCTGATGGTGCGCCGGCGACTTGATCAGCGATTTGCCGGCGACGTAGAGCGCGTGCGCCAATTCGCGGACTTCCCCGGCGACTTCAAGCGCCGTGATCGACTCGTCGAACATGGCGAGCGCGGTATCGATCTGATCCGAAGCCGCAGCAAGCGCGCCGAGGATCTTCTTGGCGCCGGCGATTTCAATAACCTCGCCGACGTGCTCGGCGACGTCGAGTGCTCGCTGAGCATGATCGCGGGCGAGGGCATAATTGCCAGCGGCGTACTCGAGCTCGGCGAGCCGGCGTTCGGTCTGGCTGATGATGGCGCTCTCGGGAGCGATACGTTGACCGATCTCCAGCGCGTAGGAATAGTGCTGTCGCGCCATGCGGGTGTCGCCCATCGCCGCTAGGAGCTCGCCCATGTATTCGTGGTAAATCGAACGTTCGCGCAAGAGGTCAAAGCGCTTGATGACGTCGTAAGCGAGATCGAGCGTCCGCCGGGCGTTCGAGAAGTTCTCTTTCAGATAGAGGACGTAGCCCAGAGAAAGTAGATTGCGGGCTTCGGACGGACCTGAGTCGGTGCTATGACTGAAGTTGACGCATTCCTTGAGGACTTCCAGCGCTTCATCCCACTTGCCGAGAAGAATCTGGATACGCGCGCGATTACCGCGGGCGCGATTCAGCGCGACCTCGGACATAGCGTCGACGCGTTGGGCAATTTCGATCGACTCGGAGAGGAATTTGTCAGCCAGCTTGAACTCGCCGCGAATGAAGTAGACCTGGGCCAGCCGGTTGTAAGCGCTGACCAGTTCGTCTTCGTGACCGATGCGGCGGAAAGAGCTGATGGCGTCGCGGATAAAAGCTTCGCCCTGGTGGAGATCACCGAGGGCGACGTGAAGCTTGCCGATCAAGGCCTGGATGCGGCCGATAATCAGATTCTCGGCGGTATTGGCGACCAGGGCATAGGCCTTGTTCGCAACCGCGAGAACTTCGAGCGGCGGCTTGGTCTGGAGGTCGACCGTCGCCTGCAGATAGAGGAACTCACCCGCTACGCGCGCCGAGGACTCCGACTCAATCACAGGAGTCAGCTTCCCTAACTCTTCGCGAGCTTCGACAAACTTGTTTTCGCCAACCAGGGATTGGATCGATCTTAGTTTGTCCGCCGTGTCTGTCGCATTACCGATTCTGCTCATCCAGACTACAAAAGTTGCTACTTGTTTCTTCGTGTGCCTACAGGATACATGATTCTCTTATCAGATCCTTGAGGCGGGTTCGCAGTCAAATCGCTCTTCACACTGTTGCCCAGGAATACGCTGCGCACTTCGAGGAAGAAAAGCCGTGTCCATTCGATGATCCTCGTAATGATCGGCGTGTTTGGTTTGGGGCCGTCCGTGCTGCCGTTCTGCGGCTTGTAACCTACCGTCGTCGTGTCAGTCGGTCGGTCATCCCAAGGATGATCCACCGCTTGCGCCGATGTTGGCAGGAGAAGCGATATTGAGGCTGTGAACACTACCAATGTCAGTAGCTTTAGCAGGTTCATACCTACTGCCTCCAAAAAGTGAACTGTTATCGAAGTCGTGAGTCAAAGGTGTGCTGGGGACTAAGCGAGAGCACATCCTTGGCCGTGCTTGAAGCTAACGATTCACAAATCCCCTGTCAAGCACTTTTTGCGATATTCGCTAAGGAAGCGTAGCCCAGTCGGATAATTTATTGTCAATTAATAATTTATGTGTTCGGCGCAAAACCTGCGCTTACGACAGCATGAGGACCTTGATTAGCCTCAACAATAGAAAGGGCCGGGAAGACCGGCCCTAAGCGTTCGTGATTCGAATGGAAAGCGCTCGTTGTCAGATAACCTGACCTTCTCGTAGTTTCGTGAACAGCTTGTCGGCGATCTCCTGTGGAGTGGCCCCGGCGATAATCTCGCCTTTCGGACGGGCCGGTGGATTCGCCGCTTTACCAATCTTGCTCGCGTTTTTCACCGGCCCAGTCTCGGTGTTGACGCCCAGGTCGGAGGCTTTGTAGACGGTGACCGTTTTCTTCTTGGCATTCATCTTGCCCTTAAGCGACGGCAAACGAGGTTCATTGATCTCTTTGACCACTGATACGACGGCCGGCATCGGGGCGACAACCTTATCGAAGCCGTCATCAGTCATGCGTTCGACGGTAATCTTGCCACCATCCACGGATTCGATCTTGCGAACAAACATGATTTGCGGTAGTGAAAGGACGCCGGCGACTGCCGGAGGAATCGCGGAGGCATCAGAGTCCACGGCCTGCTTCCCGAAGAGCACCAAATCAAAGGAACCGATCTTCTTTACGCCGGCAGCCAGCGCCGCCGCGATACCGACGGCATCGAGGCCGGTTAGTGCGTCGTCCATGATGTGGGCAGCCTCGTCGGCGCCGAGAGCGAGTGCCTCGCGCAAAGCGTAATCAGCTTCTTTGCCGCCGAGGGATAATGCCCAGATGGTACCGCCGTGTTTTTCCTTGAGACGCAGCGCCTCTTCGATTGCATAGGCGTCAAAGGGATTCAGCATCCCCGGACTGGCCGGCAGGGTGATTGTCCCTGCCTGAGAATCGACACCCACCAGGGCAATTTCCGGAACCTGTTTGATGCAAACCACGATATTCATGAATCTCCTCCCAGTTAGCGTTTTTCATCCAGAGCTGAAAGTGCGCTTTCAGCAGCGCGCTGTTCCGCGCTTTTCTTGGAATCGCCGCGCCCGGTTCCCAAGCGGCGACCATTGACAAAGACCTCGACGGTGAAGACCTTGCGGTGATCGGGGCCGTCCTCATCAGAGACGGTATATTTCGGTAGACCGCTGCCGCCAGCCTGGAGTCTTTCCAGGAGTTCTCCTTTATAGTTTCGCAGCGACAGGAAATCGCTGATTTCGCTGAAGTTGAACGAGATCAGACGCTTGACGGTCATGCGCGCCGCCTGCAAACCGCCGTCAAGATAAACAGCCCCGAAAAGAGCCTCAAGGCAATCGGCGACAATCGAAGGACGGGTGCGACCACCGGCGCGTTCTTCATCGGCCGACATCAGAATGTAAGTGCCCAACTCGATCTCCATCCCGGTGTGCGCGAGCACTTTCTTGTTAACGAGCAGCGACTTGTTCTTGGTCAGATTGCCCTCGCTCATGTCGGGGTACAACTGAAACAGCTCCTCTGCAACAACTAATCCCAGAACCGAATCTCCGAGAAATTCGAGGCGCTCGTAGGATCGGAGGTTGCGCGGCTCATTTGCACGCAGAAAGGAACGATGTGTCAGGGCCTTGCAGAGATAGTAGGAGTCGCGGAAGCTGTAGCCAATGCGCTTTTGCACTTCGATGATCGTCTCCGGACTGAGTGTTGGCGGCTGAGCGGGTTCGGCCTGCTTGCCGAACAGCCGTCGGAGCAAGCGCAGCATGCATTATCCTGACGAATTCAAATGCCTGCCGAGCGCAAGCGTGATGTTATGTCCCCCAAAACCAAAGGAATTGCTAATGGCAAAGTTGAGTGGCACCTGGCGTCCGCCTTCGCGGACGTAGTCCAGATCGCACTGCGGGTCCTGATTTTGGATATTGATCGTCTGGTGCACGAACTGATGGTGAAGTTCGAGCGCGACCGTGGCTGTCTCCATCGCTCCGGCACAACCAAGCATGTGGCCAATCATCGACTTGGTCGAATTGACCAGGAGCTTCCCAGCCCGTTCGCCGAAAACGCGTTTGATAGCAGCGGTTTCAGCGATGTCGCCCAACGGCGTCGAAGTACCGTGGGTGTTGACGTGGTCGATCTGCTCGAGTTTCAGCCCGGCATCGGCCACGGCCAATTCCATGCAGCGAGCTGCCCCATCGCCGTCCGGTGCGGGGGCAGTAATATGGTGCGCGTCCGCCGTCATTCCGGCACCGAGGATCTCAGCGTAAATCCTGGCGCCACGCTTCTTCGCGTGCGCTTCGCTTTCCAGGACCATGATCGCGGCCCCTTCGCCCATGACAAATCCATCGCGGTCGACGTCGAACGGGCGCGAGGCGCGTTCGGGGTCGTCATTTCTGGTTGAAAGAGCGCGCGCCTGACAGAAACCGGCATAGGCCATTTCCGTGATGGCCGCCTCGGCTCCACCGGTAATCACGACATCGGCTTCGCCGCGCTGAATGACGCGCATGGCGTCGGCGATGGCGTGAGCCGAAGAACAGCAGGCGCTGACGGTCGCATAGTTGGGCCCCTTGAAACCGTACTTGATCGAAATCAATCCCGGGATGATGTCAATGATCATCATCGGGATGAAAAACGGCGACACCTTGCCCGGCCCCTTTTCCTTATAAGTCCAGCACTGGTCCTCGAATGTCAGAATTCCGCCGATCCCGGAGCCGGTGATAACACCGACGCGGGTCTTATCGACAACCTCCAAATTCAAGGCAGAGTCTTCGACCGCCATCTGTGCGGCAGCGATCGAGTATTGCTGAATCAAGTCGGTCCGGCGCAGCTCCTTTTTGTCCATATAAGCTGCGCCGTCGAAATTTCGAACCAGGGCACCGATGCGGGAATCGAACTGGGATGTTTCGAAGCGATCTACGGTACAGACACCAGATTTACCCGCCTTGATTCCAGCCCAGTACTCGTCTTTGGAATTTCCCAGCGGCGCAACGATGCCGAGGCCGGTGATCACGGCTTTGTTCATAGTTGTCAAATCTAAATCCCGGTTGGCGCGGTCAGGTCCTACGCCGTTTCCTTGGCATGCGCCTTGATGTAATTGATGGCATCCCCGACCGTCGAAATCTTCTCGGCTTCCTCATCAGGAATCTCGAGCCCAAAGGCCTCTTCAAGCGCCATTACGAGTTCGACAGTGTCGAGAGAATCGGCGCCGAGATCGTCAACAAACTTGGCAGTCGGAACCACGGCATCCTTGTCGGCATTGAGCTGCTCGACGATGATCTCCTTGACTTTGGCTTCAACATCAATCGCCATCACACTTCCTCCTATAGAATATGTAGACTATTATGACTTTCCCTTACATCAACATGCCGCCGTCGACCTGCAGCACCTGCCCGGTCATGTAACCCGCATCCTCCGAGGCGAGAAACGCCACGACGTTAGCGACATCGACCGGCAAGCCGGGCCGTTTTAACGGCACGACACTCAAGAAGGCTTCCTTGGCGGCGTCAGACAAATGCTCCGTCATTTCGGTCTGGATGTATCCCGGCGCCACCGCGTTGCAGGTAACATTGCGTCCTGCGAGTTCTTTTGCAACAGATTTGGTGAGTCCGATCAAACCGGCTTTGGAAGCCGCATAATTGGCTTGCCCAAAATTACCCATCAAGCCGACAACCGACGAGATATTGATGATGCGGCCCGAACGGGCTTTCATCATGACTTTCGCCGCCGCTTGCGACATCAAGAACGCGCCTTTGAGGTTAATGGCGAGCACACGATCCCAGGCGGATTCATCCATCTTGATGACCAACGTGTCCTTCGTGATGCCGGCGTTGTTGACCAGGATGTCGAGATGACCGAATTTCTGGATGGCGTTGTCGATTGCGCTTTGAGCATCGGCTGCGGAAGTCACATCGCAATGGACGTAGGCGACCTCGCCGCGCGAAGCCAACTCGCTCACGGCGCTCTGGCCGACGTCGTCCAGGACATCGGCGATTACGGCTTTGCAGCCGCGATCCAGGAGATTTTCGACGATGGCCCGCCCGATGCCCCGTGCTCCACCGGTGACCAGGGCCACTTTGCCGGCTAGACTCAAACGACCTCCATTAATTTCTCGGCAACCAAATCAAAGTCGGAAACTTTGTCAAGGCTCATGATCTCGACATCGCCGAGTGTCCGCTTAACGAGGCCAGAGAGTACCTTGCCGGGGCCGATCTCGACAAAACGGCGCACTCCGAGCCGCGATAGTTCTTCAAGCGTATCGACCCACAGGACAGGAGCGGTGATCTGTTGCACTAACAGGCTCTTGATAGCAGCCGGGTCGGTCTCGGGTTTGGCGGTCACATTGGCGACGACCGGAAACTGGGGAGCGCGAAACTGAAGTTGATTGAGAGTTTGCTCGAGCTTGGCCGCAGCACTGCGCATCAACGGCGAATGAAATGCCCCACCCACGGGCAAGAGTATCGCCCGTTTAGCGCCGAACTCTTTGGCTAAGGGGACCGACTTCTCGACTGCACTGAATTCACCCGAGATGGCGACTTGATCCGGTGCGTTGAAGTTGGCGGGGACAACGACACCCTCGGGCTGCAAACGTTCGAGCAGCTTCATCACATTCTCGCGCGTTGCGCCCATGACGGCAGCCATCGTGCCGCGGTTTTCCTCGCACGCCTGCTGCATGGCTTTGCAGCGGGTGTTGACGGCTGTAACCGCATCGGCAGCGCTCAGAACCCCGGCGGCTGCCAGTGCAGAATATTCACCCAGAGAATGGCCAGCCGTGAAATCCGGTTTGAATGGTTGTTTCTGAAGAATGATCTGCCAGGCGAGCGAGTGCACGAGAATTGCCGGTTGGGTCACCACCGTTTCTTTCAATTTTTCTTCAGGACCCGCAAAGCTGACCTGAGCCAGATCGTATCCAAGGATCTTTGAAGCGCTAGTGTACAAGTCGCGCACTTCCGCGTGCTGCTCAAAGAGGTCCTGCGCCATACCGACGTACTGCGAGCCCTGCCCTGGAAAGAGAAATGCGATCTTTGACATGCTACACCCTTATAAGCGCGGCACCCCAAACGAGGCCACCGCCGAACGAGACCATCAAGACGAGATTGCCGGGTTTCAACCGCCCTTGCTGCTTGGCTTCGGACATCGCAATCGGGATCGAAGCCGCCGAGGTATTGCCGTACTCGGAGATATTCACGAAAAGTTTCTCATCCGGAACATTGAGCCGTTTCTGGAGCGAATCGATGATGCGGATATTCGCCTGGTGCGGAATGACGAGGTCCACCTCTTCCGGCTTGACCCCCGCCTGTTCAAGCACGATTTCGGCGGAGGACTGCATGTTGCGAACAGCGAACTTGTAAATCTCAGATCCATTCATATAAACGTACGGGGCGCCGTTGTGCATGTTTTCCGGAGTAATCCGCTCGCGCGAACCACCGGCGCGGACGTAGAGCAGGTCCTGGTGGTTGCCGTCGGCCGCGACATGGGTTGCCAGAATGCCCCGCGTTGCATCTTCCGAGCGTGTCAGGATGGCAGCGCCAGCCCCGTCGCCGAAAAGCACGCAGGTGGAGCGATCTTCGTAGTTGGTAATACTGGTCAGTGTCTCGGCGCCGACAACGAGTACGTTATTGAACATACCCGACTCGATGAACGCCCGCCCGGTCGCCAGTCCGTAGATGAAGCCCACGCAAGCAGCGTTGACATCCATTGCCGCCGCCCGGAGGGCGCCCAAGTGTCGTTGCACGATGACGGCCGCCGAGGGCGTTTTCATATCCGGGGTCACGGTGCCAATGATGATCATATCGAGCTGATCGGCGGTCATGCCGGCGTCGTCGAGCGCCTGACGGGCCGCCTTAATGCTCATATCTGAAGTGGCCTCGCCGGAATCACCGACGACGTGGCGCCGCTTGATGCCGGTACGCGATGTGATCCACTCATCCGACGTATCGACGATTCGCTCAAAATCGGCATTGCTGAGCACCTTGGCGGGCACGTAAGCGCCCATTCCAGCCAGGTGCGCAAGGGGTCTTCCGTTATTCATTGTTCTACCGCCTTGGCGGAGCCTTTTTCTATTCGTTTTTGGATGTGGCCGGTGACGTTAGTTGAAATCATCTCTGCCGCGCCCTTGATCGCATTGCGGATCGCTTTCTCCGAAGATTTGCCGTGGCCGATTACGCAGTTGCCGTTGATACCCAGGAGAGGGGCGCCGCCGTACTCAGCGTAATCGAGCGATTTGCGCATGCGCCGCAGAAACGGTCCCATGAGAATCGCACCCGTCTTGGAAAACATGTTGGAACTGATCTGGCGACGTACCTTGGTTTCCAGCAACGTCTTGACCGACTCGGCGAATTTCAGAATCACGTTGCCGACAAAGCCGTCGCAGACGACGACATCGCATTTGCCTTCGAGAACGTCCCGCCCTTCCACATTGCCGACAAAATTGAAGGGGCCGCCTTTCAAGAGGTCGTGACTGGCCAGAACCAGTTCATTCCCCTTCGACGGTTCTTCGCCGATCGAGAGCAAGCCAACTTTCGGAGAGCGCACCTTGAGGATATCTTCGGAGTAGGACGCGCCCATCATGGCGAATTGGTAGAGATTTTCCGGTTTGGTATCGACATTGGCGCCAACGTCGATTACGAGCGTGCCGCTGTCGTGGAGATTGGGAAAGGTGGCGGCGATGGCCGGGCGGTGCACGCCGGGGATGCGGCCGAGCGTGAGTACAGCAGTCGCCATGACGGCGCCGGTATGTCCGGCCGAAACGACGGCGCTGACCTTGCCTTCCTTATGCATGCGCATGGCGACCGCAATCGAGGAGTTCTTTTTCCGCAGGGCCTCGGTTGCAAACATCTCCATGTCGACTGTCTCGTCGGCATGGGCGATAGTAATCGCCAGCGACGGTTCAGCGCCCACCTGCGCCAAGTGCTCTTTGAGCACGTCTTCCTCGCCGACAAGGACGATTTCATCGTTCTCGTTGCCGGGAGTGCGCAGATAAGTGACGGCGCCGGTTACCGCAGGCAACGGCCCGAGGTCGGCGCCCATGCAGTCAACGGCAATCTGTCGCTTCAAAACCTGATCAGGCTTCCTTTCCTTCCAGGATCTGCTCGCCCCGGTAGTATCCGCAGGAAGGACAAATGTGATGGAGCATCTTCATTTCGCCGCAATTGCTGCATTCCGACATAGCCGGAATCGTCGCTTTATAATGAGTGCGGCGTTTGCGCCCGCGTTGCTTTGAGTGTCTTCGTTTTGGAAGTGGCATTGTTCTCTCTTATGTTTAGCAGTTCATCTCAGCTATTTCTAAACTTGCGCAGCGCGTCCCAGCGCGGATCCTGCCGGTCTTCCTGGCAGTTGCAAGTCGCTTCGTTTCTATTGATGCCGCAGGTGGGGCACAAACCCCGGCAGTCCTCGCGGCAGACCGGCTTCATCGGCACCTCAAGCGCGATCAAGTCGCGCAAGTGCTGATCGACCACATATTCGGTTTTCGAGGCCGACACCGCGACAAACTCGTCATCCTCGTCGTCGGACTCCGCCAGCGAGTCGTCGGCGACCAACTGCAACACGAGGTGCAGCGGCAGCGCGCACTCCGAGCGGAACTCTCCCAGGCAACGCGCGCAAGTATATTGTATCACGTAGGCGACGGTACCATTGAGAAAAATCTCGTCGTCGATGCGCCAGGCCGAAAGGCGAAAGCTCACCGGACCCTGGACTGCCGCCAGATCCAATTGGAGATCCAGCTCCTCGGCGCTGGCCGAGAGATCCAGTTCGGTGGGATCAGCCGTAAGGGTGTCCAGCTGTATCTCCATAGCCTGCTAACCTATCTTCGTCAACGGTTCTTGTCAAGCACTATTGCCCGTTCCGACGCGGAGTCGCCCCCAGGCCGACGGCGGCAACTTGAGTCGCCTCAATCTGATAACGAAAAAGACAGCGTCGAGTTCACGCGAATTAGGCGTTCGCGGTCAGCGGAGCCCCGCGAAGAGATCGTCTTCTCGTTGCCTCCCGCTATTGACAAGAGAGAAAACCCGGTAGAATTCCTGACGACCCCAGAGCGAAAGATGGTATTCCTCCGGCAGTGTCATGAGTTTGTCGTAGATCGTGAGTTGGGTGCGGTGGCACCGGATCGCCTCCCACACGGCGCGCCAATAAGCCTCGGTATTGATGCTCGCGGTAATCGACCAATCGGGCCAGGGAGACGCCTGGCGCACGACCTCGTCGACTTTGATGGTTAGTTGCTTAAAGGCTGCCTGGTAGGCGTCCCAGGCCGGTTTGGCGGAAACAAAGTAATAGAGTTTTGAAACACCGTGTACCTGACCATCGCAAGGATAACTCGGATCAGCCGCCGCCACGATCGCCGCTCCCGCAAACTGCGAAATGGCGATGTGATCGGGATGACCATAGGCGCCGAACGGGTCAAAGGTCACCACCACCTGCGGGCGCTGTTCACGAATGAATGCCGCGATCTCCGGCACGATCTGCGTGGCTTCCGCACGATCCAGTTCGCTATCCATATAGGTGAGAATTCTAAGCTGTCCAACTTTCAAGACAGCAGCTGCCGTACGAAGTTCTTCCGCACGGACACGCCCGACTTCTTCGATGCCGGGGTGGACCTCGGAAAGGCCATAGCGTCCGCGCTGACCGGTAGTCGCGGTGAGCAGGCTGGTAGCCGCTCCTTCGGCGGCGTATTTGGCCAGAATACCGCCGGTGCCGAGCGATTCGTCGTCGGGGTGAGCCAGGATGCACATCAGACTCGGTTGGGGCGCCATTACGTAGACTCCTTCAGTAGACGTTAACTCCAATAAATACGCATTGTAAGGACAAGCAAGGTGAGAATGCGGATAAGTAAAACGAAGCGCCGCCCCGGCTGGGGGCGGCGCGGAAACTACGGTAACTGAAATCGGCGAGGCGCTTACTTGTTGATCAACTCGGCAGTGTCGAGCGCAATCACGAGTTCCTCATTGGCCGGGACCACAACGACCTTGACCTTGGCTGCCGCCTTGGAGATCACTGCCTCTTTGCCGCGCGCGGAAGCGTTGGCCGCGGCATCGAGTTCGATGCCCATGAACTCCAGGCCACTGACGCACGCCTGCCGGACTTCGGCCGAGTTTTCGCCGATACCGGCAGAAAACACGATGGCGTCCAGTCCACCCATCGCTGCGGCGTAAGCGCCGAGGTATTTCTTGACGCGATAGCAATAGATGTCGAAGGCCAGCTTCGCCGACTTGGTCCCGTTCTTCATTTCCTCGAGAATTTCGCGCATGTCGGAGGAGACGCCGCTCACGCCGACAAGTCCGGAGTGCTTATTAAGCATCGTGTTCGCTTCGTGCAACGAGAGCTCTTCCTTACCGATCATGTGCAGGATGATCGCCGGATCAATGTCGCCGCAGCGGGTACCCATCATTAGGCCTTCAAGGGGAGTGAAGCCCATTGTAGTATCGACCGAGATACCGTTGTCGACAGCCGACATCGAGGCGCCGTTCCCGAGATGGCAGGTTATTATCTTGAGCTTTTCGCGCGTGGTGTCGAGGAGCTCGGCAGCCCGCTTCGAGACAAAATGGTGATTCATGCCGTGGAAACCGTAGCGGCGGATGCGGTACTTGCGGTACAAGATATACGGCAGCGGATAAATGTAGGCATGTTCCGGCATCCGGTGATGAAACGCCGTATCGAAAACGGCGACATTGGGAACATTGGGAAGGTTAGTCATCGCGGCATTGATCCCGCGGATATTGTGCGGATTATGCAGCGGCGCGAGTTCGATCAGCTTCCGCAATTCCAGCATGCACTCCGGTGTGATTACGCACGATTCGGTAAAATGCTCGCCGCCATGCACGACCCGGTGTCCAACGGCCGCGATTTCTTCGCGGTTCTTGATCACACCGTGATTGGGAGAAAGCAAGATCGCTATGACATGCTCTATCGCGACAGTGTGATCGAGCATCTCTGAAGAAATGGTGACTTCCGGGCGATCATGCGGCTTGTGCACGAGCACCGCTCCCGACATGCCGATACGTGAAACCATGCCCTTTGCGAGGCAGAAGTTGCTGGGTAGTTCAAAAAGCTGGTACTTGACAGAAGACGAGCCACAGTTGAGAACTAAGATGATCATGATTACGCTCCTTCAATCCGGTTGCCGTCTTCGTCATACTTGAAGAATCCCTGGCCGGTCTTGACGCCGAGGTGTCCGGCACGCACCATTTTGCGGAGCAGCGGGCAAGGGTTGTATTTGTGCTCTGAGAGTTCTTTCAGGAGGTTATCCATCATCGCCATCACTTCATCGAGTCCCATCATATCGGCCAGAGCGAGCGGCCCCATGTTGAACCCGAAGCCGAGTTTCATGGCGTTGTCGATATCTTCCGGAGTCGAGATTCCTTCCATGACGACATGCATCGCTTCATTGAGGAACGGGACGATGATGCGAGTGGTGACATAGCCGGGGTATTCGTTTACCGGAATCGGCTTCTTGTTCAGCTTGACGGCAAAATCCTGTGCGAGTTTGTAAGTCTCGTCTGAGGTCTTAAGACCGCGCACGACCTCGACCATCGGTACCTTGTGAACCGGGTTCAGGAAGTGCAGGCCGATGATTTTCTCCGGGCGACCGGTCGCCGAAGCCAACTGAGATATTGAAAGCGTCGAGGTATTCGAAATGAAGATGGCTTCCGGCGTGCAAAGCTTATCGAGCCTGGCAAAGAGCTCTCGCTTCATCTCGATATTTTCGGGGATGGCCTCGATCACGATGCGCGCCTTCTTGACTTGATTGATGTCGGTGCTCGCTTTGACGCGCGAGAGGATTGCTTTCTTCTCGGATTTGGTGATGCCCCATTTCTCGATTTCGCGATCGAGTGAATCCGACAAGAAATCGACCGAGTGCTTGAGAATCTCGTCGGAGAGGTCGTGGAGAATGACCTCGGTACCTGTCTCGGCGATGGTGCGGGCAATCCCCTGCCCCATCGTTCCGGCTCCTACGATGACTATTTTATCTGACGCCATTTTGTCCTCTTTCCATCACAAACAAATAGCTCGCCGATGGTCTAATACAAAGAATATCGACCAAAACACGGCGGCGAATATAACCGCGACGGTATTCTTTGGCAAAGACTTTGTGAAATCTGTAACTATCTGAGCTGGTTAAGATTAGTTGATGCTTAGCTAAGTCATTTATTATCAACGAATCGGTGAGTCTGGGGTCTCTCCGTCGGCTGGCTCATAAGGGTCGACATGGATGACAACATGGGCTGGTTCGAGACGTTTGCCGATCTGCTGTTCAAGTTCATCAGCGATATGATGAGCATCGATCAATGTTGTGTTGGCGGCGATCACAATGTGCATGTCGACATGGCGGTAGGCACCTGATTTTCTGGTTCGCATATCGTGGAATGATAACACGCGTTCATCCGCACGTATGATGGCTTCGATCTCCATGATTTCCGAGCTCGGAAGGCTGGAGTCCATTAGGTGAGTGCCGGCCTGCCGCGTTAACCGCCAGCCGATGCGGAGGATGAGGAACGCAACGATAATTGCTACGATAGGGTCGATGATCGACCAGCCGGTTATCCAGACCAGCAACAACCCGACCGCAACGCCGATCGAGGTGTAGACATCTGTTGCCAGGTGTTGGGCGTCAGTCTCGAGGGCGAGTGAGTCTTCCTCGCGGGCGACGCGAAAGAGGTAACGGGCAACAAAGGTGTTCAACAAGACGGATACCAGCATGACACCGGTGCCGAGTCCGAGGTGTTCGACTTCCCCTCCGGAGACGATGCGCTTGATTGCCTCGTAGATAATCCAAATGGCGGCAATCAGGATGAGTGCTGCCTCGATCGCCCCGGAGATACTCTCAGCTTTGCCGTGCCCGAAAGGATGGTCATCATCGGGAGGCTTGTCGGAAATACGCACCGAAAAGAGCGCGACGACAGCCGCCAGGAGATCGTTCGCCGAGTGAATCGCTTCAGAGAGAATACTCACCGACCCGGAAACGATTCCGACCACAAGTTTGAGAGCCACTAAGGTCGAATTCGAGAGAACCGAAACCAGCGCGGCTCTGGTTTTGCGCGAAAACCTGTGCGGCAAAAGGTCCGATGGTGGCATCGATGACATGTCGCTTATCCGAATTGGCTTGCAGCGAAATTCATTTTGTGGGAATCTATACATGGTGGACATGAAGAACAATCAGTTTTGCTGCACATTCTCCGGCCGCAGCAGAAAACAGCAGCGGAGCTCCCCATGAGCCGTCGCGCCGCTGTGATCCTGGTGCTAAGCATGCAGTGGTTCCTGTTGGGTGGAGTAATGTTGGCGCTCGCGTTCACAAAGCCGCACACGTGGTTCTTGATGCAACGTCCCCTGGGCTTGGCTTTGGCAGTTTGCGGCATCGTCATTGTGATCCTCGCGTTTCGCGAACACCGCAAAATCAATCGATCCGCCATAATCAACATGGCGCCGGTCCCAAAGCCCGAGTCTGAGTTGGTAACCTCGGGAATCTACGCTGTTGTCCGGCACCCACTCTATGCCGCGGCGATAATCACCAGCGTTGGATTGATGCTGCTCCACGGCTCTGCGGCTGTTGGCCTGACTTGCGCGCTTACGATTGTCTTCTACTCCTTCAAATCAAGTTATGAGGAAACGCTCTTGCGTGAACATTACCCCGGCTATGAAGTCTACATGAAAGAGACTGGACGGCTGTGGCCGCGCTGCCGTAGCAGGACGACAAAGAAAAGTCCTGCCCCGCCACGAAGATAAATCGATCAACTCTCACGCTGCTGTGTACAAAGGATAAAATGGTCAATGAGCCGGCGACCTTGGTGTCGCCCATGGGCCTAATATCTAAAGGGCTTTGTCGAAAGAGATTTGACGAGTTAGTTTCCATCATTAAGGGGTAAGGCGTCATGAAGTGTTTCAATCAATCTACGTCTGCATTGTATCGCGTCAGGAATGCGCGCTTGAAATCATCGTGCCCGAATGGAGGACCAAGTGAATAGGAATGTGAAGGGTGGAGTGAGTCGTGGACTCCTCTACGCCGTGATCGCTGTCATGGGACTGACAATTCTGGTTGGGGTGATCTATTTCGGTACCGCCAGTAGCGGCAACGCGGTGAAAGTCGAGATGTTTTCACCGCTGAACGAAGTACCGCAGACTACCAATTTTACGGTGAGTTTTTCGCGGGAGATAGCGGCTGATTCAGTCCTGGGCCGGACGGTACTCGAAGAGCTCATCGTATTTGAACCGAGGATTCCGGGCAAGTTCGAGTGGATCGCGGGCGACAAGATTCGTTTCTTCCCCGAGGTGATCTTGGCGCCGTCGACGCGATACACTGCAGAGATTTCGTCGCGAGTAGCCGAGGCGGCCGGAATGAACTTGCGCGGGGAGCGCCGTTTCGAGTTCTACACGCCACAACTAAGGGTCAATTCAGCGGTCTTGAATTATGACTTGCACGCCGAGTCTGACCAGCTCGCCGACCTTCAGGCTTCAATCGAATTCAATTATCCGGTCGACCCGGGCGCAGTGGAAGCATTCATTTCGATCTTGTCCGAAGACGGCGGAAAGCTGCCATTCGAACTTCAGACGCACGAGCCTTCAGCCTTCTTAAGCCTGGTCGCGCGAAATGCCGCCCGCGGTGATGATGAAAAGCAACTTCGACTCAAAATCGGCAAAGGATTGAAATGTGTTGGCGGCGCGATCGGACTCGCTGATGACTATGTCTCTCCACTCAACCTGCCGGGCCGCGTCGATCTGCGCGTCGAGGAGATTCTCCCGGCGCCCTATGACCCGTCGGGACCGGCGATTCGCATCAGATTTAATCTGCCGGTTAGTTCTGAAGCGGCCGCAAGATACGTTACGGTTAGTCCGGATGTAAAATTCAAGGCCGGAGCGATGCATCGATACCTCGATCTGCGGGGCAATTTCAGCACGCAAACGACCTATCAAGTAAAGGTGGCGCCGGGTCTGCGAGCCGTCGATGGTTCCGAACTTAAGCGCGAAGTCGCCGCTGCGGTCAACCTGCAGCAGCGGAGCATTCCGCCGCAAGTCGACTTCGTCGGAGACGGCTTCTATC
The DNA here is from genome assembly GCA_964576925.1 of uncultured Ignavibacteria bacterium. GTDB lineage: Bacteria > Zixibacteria > MSB-5A5 > CAIYYT01 > CAIYYT01 > JADJGC01. The sequence goes on from CAZNWJ010000002.1 coordinate 157,213, forward strand.
TGACTCGCTCGGGTGATCTGAACATCGGCGTCTCGACGATCAACGTCGACAAAGTGGCCCTGGAAATCGAACAGGTCTTCGCCAACAACCTCGTCTACCTGCTCAACACGAACGACCTTGCGGCCAGTGGCCGCTGGTACGACTGGGTTTACAACATGGAAGCAATAGGGCGCACGCTCAAAGAATGGGACCTGACAGTCGCGAATCGCACCAACGAGGAAGTTGTCACACCCGTCAACGTGCGCGCATATCTCCACGAAGACCGCGTCGGTATCTACCGCCTGACGGCACGCGAAGAGCGCAGCCGCTGGAATATGTCGGCCAAGTGGATCGTAGCGACCGATCTGGGAATCCTAGTCAAGCGCTCGCGCGATCAATTGTGGATCTGGGTAAATTCTCTGAGCACGCTTCAGCCGATACCCGAAGTCCAGATCACGCTCCTGAGCCGCAACAACCAGAAGCTGGCGACGGCAAGGACCGACAAAGACGGTGTCGCTGTGATCAAGAACTACGCTGCGCTGGAGGCCGGTCTGGATCCATATCTGATTCTGGCCGAAAGGGGTAATGATCTTTCGTTCGTGGAGATTACGCGGCGGTTAATTCCGACGACCGACTTTGATGTTGCCGGCGCGCCCTACCTGGCAGGCGGCTACGAAGGCTATCTCTACCTCGAGCGGGATATCTATCGACCTGGCGAGACGGCGCACCTTGCCGCCGTCGTTCGCGGCGCCAACGCTTCTGTGCCGGAACCGTTTCCGATTCGATTGCGGGTCACCGGCCCGGACGGTAAGCTGATCAACGAGCAGCGAGCGCAACTCAACGAACAAGGTGCCGCGCAATTCGACGTTCCGATTCGTGACTACCTGATGACGGGACGATACGCCGCTTCGCTCCTGATCGGCGAGGAAGACGAAATCGGGCATACGCGCTTCAGTGTGGAGGAATTCATCCCGGACCGGATGAAGGTAACGCTGACGCCCGAAAAGAAGTCGTACGCGGTGAAGGATGTCATCAAACTTGGCATCAACGCCGTTACGCTATTTGGGCCGCCGGCCTCTGGGCGATCCGTCAGCGGCGAAGTTGCGATCGAGCCGGCTGTCTTCGCTCCGGAGAAATTCAAGTCGTTCACCTTCGCGAATTCGACAAGAGCGTTCAAGGAACAAAAGCACCCCTTGGCCGAAGCGAAACTCGACGACGAAGGCCGGATCAGCTACAGCTTCGTGGTTCTTGACTCCCTGCTGCCGCCATCATCCCTGCGCGGTGTATTCTCGGCAACCGTATTGGAGCCGGGCGGTCGCGGGGTGACCGCTTACGCTGGGGCGCAGATCAATCCCTACCCGTTTTATGTCGGATTGCGCCAGGGTCAGGAGGGATATAGCAAGCCGCATACGCCGACTCCATTTGAGTTCATAGTCACCGACCCCGAGGGCGCCGCAGTATCAGGGCGTGAGGTCGAAGTCGTTCTGCAGAGGATTTATTGGCAAAGCATCCTCAGGAACGATCCGGCCCGCGGATATTATCGATATCTCTCCGAAGAAGTGGTGGAGGAGGTTGATCGCTTCATTGTTGAATCGCGAGCCGCGATCGGCAGCTTCTCAGTGACGCCACAGCAATACGGCAAATACCGGGTGCTGGCGACCGACGTTGCCGGGAGCGGTTCAGCCTCGCTTGATTTCTACTCCTCGGGGTGGGGCTACGCGCCGTGGGCGATGGACAACCCGGATCGCATCGAGATCGACTTCGACAAGGAATCATATGATCCGGGCGATGTCGCGGTGGTCCAGGTGCGCGCGCCGTTCGGTGGAAAATTGCTCTTAACGGTCGAGCGCGAACGCGTCTTCTCGCACCAAATCATGACTCTCAAGGAGAACACAGCGACAATCAAACTGCCGGTCGGCCGCGAGTGGAAACCGAACGTATTTGTTTCGGCACACCTGATTCGTTCGACCGGCGAGTTGGAACGCGACACACCGCTGCGGGCGTTCGGCGTAGCGCCGTTAACGGTGAAGACTGAATCTGAGCGACTGGCGGTGAAATTGCAGGTGCCGACGGAGATCCGACCCAATACGGAATTGTCTGTTGAGTACACCATCTCTGACCCAGGCGGGGCACCGGCCTACCTCACGATCGCCGCCGTTGACGAGGGCATTTGTCAACTGACGGATTTCAAAGCCCCCGATCCACACGCGTTCTTCTATGGCAAGAAACGTCTGTCGGTGGAGACATACGATCTTTACTCGGCGGTTCTGCCGGAGATTCTCTTGAAGAAGACGCCGGCGGGAGACATTGAAGCGGCGCGTCGCCGACAATTGACTCCGACAAGCATGACGCGAGTCAAGCCGGTGGCATTCTGGTCGGGGCTGGTAAAGGCAGATCGCAACGGCTCCGGCAAGGTGAGTTTCAAGATTCCGCAATTCAACGGGCAGCTGCGAATCATGGCCGCCGCCTTTGCCGGGCCCAGGTTCGGCAATGCGCAAAAAAACCTGTTTGTCCGCGAGCCCTTGGTCCTGACTCCAACCTTTCCCCGCTTCATCGGATCAACGGACGACTTTGTCATACCTGTCGGCGTTTACAACGGTAGCGGCACGGACGGGAGTTTTGTCGTCAGGCTGAGCGCTATTGGCCCGGTGTCGCTGACCGAGGGTTCGGAGAAATCGCTGGCGATTGCGGCAGGACGTGAGGCGGCTGTGTATTTCCGTGTCAAGGCCGGTGAAGGCATGGGCAAAGTGAAGTTCACCCTGTCAGCTTCGGGCAACGGTGTGAGTTCGTCGATGACAGAGGAGGTTCCGTTGCGCCCGCCGGTGCCGTTTGTCACGGTCGGTGGGCAGGGGTCGCTGACCGAGAAGCAAGCAGCGCGGATTGAGTTTCCCTCCGACTATATTCCCGGCACAACCGACTTTACGCTCAGTGTGTCGTCGTTCCCCGCGGTACGATTCGTCGGCAGCCTGCAGTACCTCCTTGGTTATCCGCACGGTTGTCTCGAACAAACCGTCTCCAGGCTTTTCCCCATGCTCTACTTCGACGAACTTGCGAAGCGAGCCGAGCCCGAGTTGTTCGGCAAGAGCAGTGTTGACTATTTCGTCGAGGAAGGAATTGCCAAGCTGGTTAACATGCAGTTGCCGTCTGGCGCGTTCATGTACTGGCCACAAGGGAGTTATCAGAACAATTGGAGTTCGGTCTATGCTGCACACTTTCTGATCGAAGCGCGTAGAGCAGGCTATTCCATACCGGATCGAGTGTACGATCGGGCAATCGGGGCTTTGCAGACTTTCGCCCGCAATTATCCCTCGCGCTATTCGCTCGAGTCGCGCGAGGATTCTGAGGGCGAAGGGTATAACCGAAGTCAGCAGCAGGCGTCATACGCCACGGCGGCGTACGCTGTGTACGCGCTGGCACATGCGGGCAAGCCGGACCGTTCGACGATGAATTTCCTTCGCGGGGTAGTCCTCGATCGACTGCCGCAATACTCGCAGTATCAGTTGGCGGGTGCGTTTGCGCTTATCGGCGATCCGGCAACCGCGCGCAACCTGATGCCGGCGGTCATGGCGCCGCGCGATTCAACCGACCGCTGGGAGTCAGGCGGGAATTTCCATTCACCCGTGCGCGCGCAGGCGATCATGCTGGAGGTTCTTGCAGAGGTTGAGCCTGACAGCCCATTGATACCCAAGCTCGTCGAAAGTCTGACCAAGGCGGCCAACGAAAGTGCGTGCTGGGAGACAACACAGGACAACGCCTTTGTGCTGCTGGCAATGGGAAAGGTCTTTGAGAATCGTGTCGAAGCGAACTATAGCGGATCGGTGACGGTCGATGGCAAGAAAGTTGGGACCCTCACTGTCGATCAGCACGACTTCAGGGCCAAGGACTGGCTCGGCAAGACGGCAGAGATTGCAATTCAAGGCGCGGGTACGGCCTACTACTACTGGCGCGCTGACGGACTGCCGACGGCGCTGCGCGTTCCGGAGTTCGATAACGACCTGCAAGTTCGCCGGCGGTATCTCGATGAAAATGGCAATTCGCTCGACTACGATGAGTTTCGGCAGGGTGATCTGATCGTCGCCGAGATCTCGATCAAGGCGCTGACTGAGGACGTTCAGAACGTCGCCGTTGTCGACCTGCTGCCAAGCGGATTTGAAATCGAGAATGCGCGGCTGCAATCGCGGCAGGCAATCAAGTGGATCGGCGATAAGGTGTACCAGCCCAACTATGTCGATATTCGCGACGATCGCCTGATCATCTACGGTGACTTTCGGCTGCAACAGGAATCGAAGTTCTACTATGGCATTCGTGTCGTCTCCGAAGGCGCGTTTGTCCTGCCGCCGGTGCGCGGCGAAGCGATGTATGCACCAAGAATTGCCTCGGTAGCTTCGAGCGGACGGGTCAACGTCCAGCGGCCGTGAGTTAGCTATGATTTCCAGTGGTCGTTTTCTGCGCTTCGCTCGATTCACGGCGGTGGCATTGGTGGGTCTCGTGCTTGTCTTCGGCGCGTTGGATGTGACTTTTCCCCTGTCAAAGGCGAGGCTGTTCCCCGCTGCTTCGGCGGTCGTCTTGGACAATCAAGGTGCACTCCTGCGTGGTTTCCTGGCGCCGGATCAGATGTGGCGAGTTAAACTGCAATACGAAGAGGTCTCACCACAACTCAGGGAGGCAGTGGTATGCTACGAAGATCGGCATTTTCGATCGCACCCCGGAGTTAACCCTGTTGCGCTCATGCGGGCAGCGTGGGCAAACCTCAAAGCCGGAAAGGTCGTTCAGGGCGGTTCGACGATCACGATGCAGGTTGCACGCTTGATTGAGCCAAAGCCGCGGACTCTGGTCAATAAACTTGTCGAGATGTTCCGCGCCCTGCAACTCGAGGCCCACTACTCCAAGGACGAGATTCTCACCCTCTACTTCAATCATGCACCGTATGGCGGCAATCTGGTCGGCGCCGGCGCAGCAGCTCGTGCGTACTTCGGCAAACCGGCATCCCAACTAAGTCACGGTGAAGCGGCTCTGCTTGCCGCTATTCCCAATTCCCCAAACCGCTACCGGCCTGATCATTTTCCAGAGGCCGCCCGGATCGCTCGGGACAAGGTCCTGGGGATTCTGTTTCGTTGCGGTCGATTGTCGGCGGAGGAGTACAACCTGGCGAAGACGGAGACGATTCGCGGTGCTCGTCTCGAGCTACCGTTTGAAGCGCCCCACCTCGCTGAGTATCTCCGGGCACGATACCCTGATGCTGAGCGACTGCACACGACAATCGACTCGCGAATACAACAGCTCTCAGAGCGGGCACTGGAACAGCACTTAACGCCACTCAAATCTATCGGCATCGAGAACGGCGCTGTAGTGATCATCAACAATCGTTCGCGCAGCGTCCTGGCCTTGGTGGGTTCGGCAGCCTTTGACGACACAGCTCACGGCGGCCAGGTCAACGGAGCACTGGCGTTGCGTTCGCCCGGCTCAGCGCTGAAACCGTTTGTATATGCATTTGCGCTCGACCGCGGCATCATTTCGCCGCGGTCTTTGCTCTATGATGTTCCCGTGGAGTACCGCGGCTATCGTCCAGTAAACTATGACGAGCAGTTCGACGGAGTCGTCACAGCGGAGGAGGCGTTGGTACGGTCACTGAATGTCCCGGCCATTAATCTCGCGGCCACTGCGGGCGGTGAAGAAATCTATGACTTGCTGAAGCAAGGCGGCCTGTCTTCACTCGACAAACCGTGGTCACAGTATGGACTGCCGCTGGTTCTCGGTGGCTGCGAGGTGACGCTACTCGAGTTGACCAACCTTTATGCCTGCCTGGCTTCGGCAGGGGAATATCGCCCGTATCGTCTCCTCAGCGACGAGCCGACGGACGCGGCTGTTCGACTTTTCGGCGCCGGGGCGTCTTTCATTGTCACGGAAATGCTCGCGGGATTGCGTCGGCCGGAACTTCCCAGCGTCTGGGATGCCGCCGCAAACATCCCACGGGTTGCCTGGAAAACCGGCACCTCGCTCGGCAAACGGGACGCGTGGTCGATCGGATACAACCCTGACTACACGATCGGTGTGTGGATCGGCAATTTCGACGGACGCGGCAATCACGGGCTGGTCGGCGCGGAAGTCGCCGCCCCATTGATGCTGTCGCTGTTCGAGGCGCTCGCAGTCACCTCAAATACAGCCTGGTTTGTTGCGCCTCCTGATGTTGACCGGCGGGAAGTCTGCGCGGTATCCGGAATGCTCCCGTCACCCTTTTGCGCTGCCACGGCGTCGGAATTGTACATTCGGGGTGTTTCGCCGGCTACAGTCTGCACGGTTCACGAGCTGATTCTGGTGGACAAGAAGACGGGAATGCGACTGTGTCGGCACTGTCGTGGCAGTCGTTCATGCGAGGACCGCATTTGCGAGAAGTGGCCGACGGCGATCGCCACCTGGATGGCGCGAAACGGTTATTCTATCGAGACGATCCCGGAGCACAACCCCAACTGCCCGATTCTCGCCGCAGGATCCGCGCCGGTAATCGTGTCTCCAGCGGACGCCGCCGAGTATCGGATGCGCCCTGAGGTCAAGCCGGAGTATCAAAAGATCCTCCTGGACGCGTCGGTATCGAACAGCACGAGAACGATCTACTGGTTCCAGAATCGCAAGTTGATCTACACCGTCGATCCACGGAGCCAGGTGTTTCTGACGCCTACGCCGGGGCAACACGACCTGATCTGTCTCGATGATGCCGGCAGGTCTTCGCAGGTCTCGATTCGCATTTACTAAGCCCGGTGCGGGGGAGTGCGAGGTATCTGGGAAACCCGCATCCCCCTAACGAGGATGCGGGCTGGGAGGCTGGCAACCTCCAAAAGAGGCAGGCCAATCTGCGAGGCAACATCTAAGAACGTGTAAGCGGGCTGTTTGAATCTGACACAAATGACAAAAGGCGCCCCCGAAAAACAGGGACGCCTCTTCTCAACTCCGAGTGGATTCGCCTCGGTGCCTAACGGCGCTGGTGTTGCGTCTTCACACCGGGCGGAGCGCTTTGCGCGGTCCGATCGTCATCGTGGCAATCAGAACAGACCGGATCGGCTTCGTACTTGCGGTCCTTGTGGCAGTCCGTGCAATCCAGGTCGGTATGGATCTCGTCCAGCTTGATGCCGGTAATCGCGTGCTCAAAGTTGTCTGCGTTCCAGCCGCTGTGGCAGTTGACGCACATCTTTCCAAGCTTGGCGATTCGTTTGCCGGTCGGATGGCAAGCCCAACAATCGAGGTGCGTGTGGTAAGGATTGAGCGGCCAGCCAGTTGAGTTGTGGCTGAAACCGGGACGCTCCTTCGTGTCGTGACACTTGCCGCAGGCGTCTTCTTTGTGGCAGTCGTTGCACACGGCATGGACTTCTTCCTGGGTCTTCTGGCCCTTGAGCGGCTCGTCGATGTCGTGGCAGTTGCCGCAGCTTTCTTTGGCATGGCAATCGACACAACGGAATCCAAAGAGATCAATGTGCTCCTTGTGCTGGAACGTCACGATCGGCGCGCTCTTATACGGAGTATCGTAAACTTTCTTGTTGGGAACCGTTATCACCGGGTGCGGGATACCCATAATGTCAGTTGGATCCTCTGCTCCGGCAGCCATGGCGCCACCGGCTTCGGGAAGATGACACACAACGCACTTGGTGTCATGACTCCACTCGCGGTGGCAGGACAGGCACTGGCGGTGATAAGCACCCTTCAAGTTCGGTTTGGCCAGATCGCGCGAATCGGCCGCAGGGCTGTGACACTCCTTGCAGGGAGGGATTCTTCCCGGCGGACTGTAGTGATGACAAGTCGCGCAATCATTCCCCATTTGCGCCATGGAGGCGTGCAATTTGTGATTGAAATGCACCGGCTGGTAGAGGTCGGCGATGTCATCGATCAGCATCGAATCGGGGGCCTCATTGACGTTGTGTTGCCCGGTTTGGTGAACCATCGTGGTGCGCGGGCAACTCTTCAGGCAGGGGTCATTGAAAGTCGGCACTGCGCAGGAATGGCATTCGGTGCAATCTACCTGCGGCATGACTGCGGGAGTCGATTTCTTTTGGGCGAGCACCGGCAAACTCACAACGGCGCCCAGCAGGCAAACGATGCCGACGGCGGCCCAAACGCGCGCTCTTATGTAACTCCGGGATACACTGGTCATGCTGTCCTCACGGCTTGCTGCGATTCATGGCTTGAAACATTCTCCGTCGGTTGAGCGATCACCGGGAAATTCAGGGCGAAGAACCGGTAGACCAAAACCAGCGCGGCGATCAATCCGACGGTAACCATGATCTCAAAGATTGACGGGAAATAGGTCTTGGTCGGATAGAGCGGCTGATAGGCAACGAGGAAGACATTGATGCGATTCAGCAGCACGCCGAAGATCACCAGCGCCGCCGATACGAAGAGTCCGGAAACGGAGTTCCTGATCTTGGTGCGCGAGAGGAGTATTATCGGCAAGACGACTCCGAGGATGATCTCGATCAGGAACATCAACGACTGCACGCTGCCCTCGAAAACGTAGGGCCACGCATCACGAAGAGTCAGATCACCAACCTTTACGGCGAGGTAGGCTCCCAGCAGCACCGGAGTATAGGTCGCGATCGACGACAAGACCTTGGTTTCCGGTTTGAGCTTGAAGGAGCGCGAGGCGATCAACGACTCGAAGATGACCATCGGAAAACCCACGGCGACCGCGGACATCAGGAACATCAGGGGCGAAATCGGCGAATACCACAGCGGGTGCATCTTCGTCGGCGCAATCACCATCAGGGTGCCAAGCGACGACTGGTGCAAGCAAGAGAGCACCACGCCCATGATGATGAAGATGGAAATGAACCGCCCCAGGAACTTACGGCAGACCCGCAGCCAGCCGTCGATGAGATTGTTAAACACCCGCAACGGCCCGGGAAGATTCACGCGGCCGATGAAGCGTTCGGAGACAATCGGCAGAAACTCGATGTAGAGCACGGTCAGGTAGACCATGACGCACATACCGACTTCGAAAAGCACAGAATTGCCTTGCCACATGCTCGGGAGCATCGGATGCCAGACATTGTAGTAGCGACCAAGATCGGCCAGGAGTCCGATGACCACGAATGTATAGCCGAGCATTGCCGTCAGCAGCGCCGGGCGCGTTATGACGTGATAGCGCTCTTTGTGGAAAATGTCGGCGAGTGCCGCTGTCGTGAAACCGCCGGCGGCTAGCGCTACACCGGAGGCGACATCGATGGCGATCCAAATGCCCCAGGGGTATTGATCATCGAGGTTCGTGACCGCCTGGAGTCCAAAGATGAGGCGGTAGACATAGGCAAAGATCCCGCAGGCGGCAATCGCTGCGACGATCATGGTTCCCTTCGTGAAGTACGGGACGCGAGTTACGGGAGCAGGTGTTTCATGCGCGGTCATTCTCGTCCTCCTTGTCGCTCTCTTTCTCGCGCAACGAGTACATCACAAGTCCGAGCAGGCCATAGAGTGCGAGGGGCGGCACAAACGACTTGAAAATGCCGTGCTGAATCGTTTCGGTACGATTCGGAATCGCTTCGAACGGCAGCTTGGGAAGCTCTGTGAAATTGAAGTCAACCGGAGCCAGATACATCCAACTGGTGCCGCCGGCCTCCTTTTCACCGTAAACGTGATTGAAATACTTGTCAGGTTTAGATTTGATGCGGTCCTTGGCAACGTCGATCAACTCCTGGCGCGTGCCAAAAGTGAGGGCTTCATTGGGGCACAGGCTGACGCAAGCGGGTCGCTTCCCTTCCTCCAGCCTCTCAAGGCAAAACGTGCACTTCATGACGCGCGGCTTGAGCGGCTCACTGTATTCGTAGGCCGGAATCTGGAACGGACAAGCGACCATACAATAGCGGCAGCCGATGCATTTCCAGGCGTCATAGTCAACCGAACCGAGACTATTCTTCTGCAGAGCACCAACGATACATGCGGAAACGCAGGCGGGATGATTACAGTGCATGCACTGCACTTTCATCGTATATGGCTTGCTCGACTGGGGATCTTTGAATTCGTTGACAACGGTGTAGGCCGTGTCCTTGGGACGGCGATGTTGTTTGAACACCGACTTGTCATCGTAGGATGCCAATTCGGCGTTCGACAGCTTGTGTTCATTGTTGCATGCCCATTCGCACTTACGGCAGCCGATACAGACCACCGTATCGACGAGAACGCCGTAAGTCTGGCTGCAATCAATAGCGTATTCATCCTCTTTCGCCTCAAGCTTCCCGGCAAAAACCGAAACGCTACCGGCGGCAGCGAGCTTGAATAAGTCACGGCGAGAAAAAGCCATTATCGATCACCTCTATCCTGTGCTAAGCGAGCCTCGAACGCGCACTATTTGTGAAATAATTCACAAGTTCGGGGCTTGTTGTCTTCTTTCCGTCCCCATGGATAACCTATCTACACACTTATGTCAAGCAAAAAGTAGATAAATCGTCCTATTTCTCTATGAGGATTATCGTCCAACATAGTGAAAAATATAACAAATACGGTCTCTCTACATTTATAAATCCACTCTGAATAACAGAAACAAAGAAGCGGCAGGCTTGCGTCTGCCGCTTCGAGATGTAACCGGTTGATTACCTTCGGATTAACTGCAAGACTGCGCGACCGGAGCCGGGCCACCGCCGAAGATGAAGGTAATCAAGTAGACGGCATCCGAAATCGTCAGGATTCCGTTGCCATCCGCATCGCCGTTGGCGATCGAGCACGGAGCCGGACCACCGCCGAAGATGTAGGTGATCATAAACACGGCATCGGAGATCGTGATGATACCGTTGCCGTCTGCGTCACCCGGTTTGCCGTTGCAGAGCAAGGCGCCGGTACGCAGGTACTGCTGCTGATCGAGGCTGGTCCAGCAGAACAGCCAGTTGTCGGTCGCATTGAAAGCGCCGGCATATGGTGCTGACGCGAACCAGGCGTCCTCGTTCGGAGCATCCTTGATTGCCAGGGTAAACGCCGCACCGGAAGCTGCCGGACGCGGGTCGAGAGCTTTCTGGCCGGCAAATCGGCTCTGAGCGCGTTTGTTACCAAGGAATTGCGGGTTGTTGATTTCGTTTTCCCAGAGGCCGCCCGGAACGCTAGCCAGGCCACCACCGGTAGACGGCCAATCGGTGAACAGGCGTTGCTGGGTCCAGGACTGGGAGCTGGCAACGAGAGCCGGAGTCACTGCTGCGCTGTTGATCGCACACCAGATGGTACCGTAGACCGAGAGGTTCGTCACCGCGTAGAGAGCGTTCACGTTGCCGTATCCACCCACCCAGTTCGGGTCGGTGAAGGTCGGGGTCGAGCAGCGGCTGAAGAATTCGCAATCGAGCTGACCGGTCGGGGTGCAGTCCGGAAGCGGAGCCAGCAGGCTGAAAGACGGGCTCGACTGATCTTCGACAAAGATACCATTGCGCGGCCATTCGTAGAAGATCGAGTTGCGGATGTGACCGCCGGAGTTCTCCTTGAAGTGGAGGGCAGCGTTTTCCGCTGTCGGGGCGGTCGCGAACACTTCACCACGACCCATGGCCGTCACGTTGTAGACGACCGGGCGGGCAACATTCTGGCATTCCTGGTTGCCGTCATCGGAATCCATTTCAAAGGCGCGATCGCCGTTGGTGGAATCCTTGATAGAGAACAGGAACTGCAGACGACCGTTGAAACCCTGATCCCAATCGAAGTCGTCGTCGTCATTGAACGCCGAGACCAGGTGATGGCCGTCAACCGTGCCACCGAACCACTCAAAGCCGTCGTCAAGATTGGCGAAGACTTCGACGTGATGGAGCTCGGTCCCCTTGCCGACGCCGCCGAGGGTGAGACCGTTGATTTCGTTGGCGGCGCCAATGATCACGCCACCATGACGAAGCTGGGTCCACTTAACGATACCGGAATTGTCAAAAGCATCGCAACCGCCGTACTCGGTCTTCGGCGAAGGAGCTATACCTTCGATGAAATTGGTGGCACAGAGATTCGGAGCCGTGACGGTACCGCAGATCGGGGCATTGCCCAGAATCAGCAGCGAGCCCCAGAGACCGCGATCCGAGCGGGTGAGGTCGTTGGCGATATTGACGTTGTCGGTCGACGCGGTGAAGATGATCGGGCAGCAGGAGTCGCCCAGCGCCAGGATGTCGGCATCGCGCTGAATCACCAGGTGAGCGGTGTTCGGCGAAACGAGGCCGGTCTGACCCTTGATGATGGTACCCTTCTCGATAGTCAAGGTCGCAGAATCAGAGACATAGGTCGGACCCTGGAGCAAGTAAACATTGTCTGAAGTCCAATCAGTGTTCTTGGTGATGTCACCAATCGGAACATTGACGACCGGCTTGCCGCCCTCGTCGATGCAGGTGACCACGCGGGGAGCACACGGAGCCAGATAACCGGCGTCGTCCAGACAGGTCCAACCGCAGAGCCAGTTGTTGTTCGCATCAAAAGCGCCGGCATACGGTGCTGACGAGAAGAACGCGTCTTCAGCCGGAGCATCGGTGCGAGTTTCGGTAAAGGCAGGGGACTCCGGAGCGGGACGCGGGTCAAGAGCGTTCTGGCCGGCGAAACGGGCACGGCTCAAGTCCATGCCGAAGAAAAGCGGATTGTCGATAATGTTCTTCCATGACTGGCCGGTAAGGGTCTGCGCCAACGCCGGGTAGTCGGTGAAGAGGTGCTTTTCGGTCCAAGCCTGTCCCGCGCAAAGTTCGTTCGGGAGAGTCTTGGCGTTGCGGCCGACGTTCCACCAAATCGTGCCGTAAATCGTCAAGTCGGCACCGGTGCCGGCACCGCCCGCAAACGCCGGGTTGGCGTAGGCCGGGGCCGCCGGGGCAAAGTTGGTGTTATACGGTCCGCTCCAACAGCGGGCATAGAGCTCAGCGTCCGGCTGAGCACCGACGGTGCAATCCGGGAAAGTCAAACTCGAGGATGAACCCTGGTCTTCGATAAACACGCCATTGCGCGGATGATCGACGAAGATGGCATTGCGGATATGGCCGCCGGAATTCTCCTTAAAATGTAGCGGTGCGTTCGCGGCAGACGGTGAGGCCGGAAGTTGGCCGCGACCGATCGCCGTCACATTGTAGACAGTCGGGCGCGAAAGCGGAATGCGCTCAGCGTTGCCGTCATCGGAATCCATTTCGAAGGTGCGGTCACCGTTCGTGGAATCCTTGATCGCAAACAGGAACTGGAGCTTTCCAGAGAAACCCTGGTCCCAATCGAAATCGTCGTCGTCATTGAAAGCCGAGACGAGGTACTTGCCGTTGACGTTGCCGCCGAACCACTCGAAACCGTCGTCAAGGTTAGCATAGACTTCAACGTGCTCAACGATCGTGCCGGAGCCGACGCCACCGAGGGTAAGACCGTTGATTTCGTTGGCAGCGCCGATGATCACACCACCGTGCTTAAGCTGCACGTAGCGGATGATACCGGAGTTGTCGGTCGGGTCGCAACCGCCGTATTCCGTCTTCGGCGAAGGCGGAATGCCTTCGATGAAGTTGGTCGGGCAGATGTTGGGGGCCGTGATCACACCATTGATCGGGGCTTCGCCGAGAACAATCAACGATCCCCAGAGACCGCGGTCCGAACGGGTCAGGTCGTTCGGCAGGGTCAGATCGTCGGTACAGGCCGTGAAGACAATCGGATCGGCAGCCGTACCGTCGGCGATAATGGTCGCGCCCTTCTGGACACAAAGGAACGCGGTATTCGGGGACACCAAGCCGGTCACACCCTTGATTACGGTGCCCGGCTGGATCGTCAGCGTGACGCCGGGAAGGACGTAGGTCGGTCCCTGCAGGACGTAAACGTTGTTGGGTGTCCAGACCGTGTTGACGGCGATATCGCCAATCGGCACGAGGACTTGTGTCTTACCGGGCTCGATAATGCACTGTCCAAACGCCATGGCGGCAGCCATCACGACGATTAAGAGTGACAGTAGAAACTTACGATGCACTGGTTACCTCCTGTAGAAGTTGTGCATGTTCTGGGTTAACACACTGGGTAAGTAAAGTGAACTGAGGTGATGCAAGTTGCATCTCTGACTTTGCCTTCCTCTCATGTTGAGGCGTGAGCCAGGAGTTCGAAGAGCGTAAACGTGCTGATGTTGTATTTAAACGTTCAACCATACCGACGTAAGTTTCATCTGCCCAAGTTAGGACTCAATAAGTCAAAGATTAATTCTCTGCCTGAGTCTCGCACTTAGAGCGAGTAAGTCATTCCCAGCGTTAAGCTTCTGCCGATTCTCGCGAACGAGCGGACATACTCGTTGCCGCCGATTTCCTGGATGTAAGTCCGGTCTTCGTCGAGTAGGTTTTTCACCGCCAACTTCGCCGTAATTACCTGGAAGAGTTTGCGCGAGATCGAAAAATCGAGCTGTTGCCGTGATTTCTCGTAGATGTCGGGGGAGCTGTAACCGACTTCCATCAAGCGCTGTCCAAAGGTGTTGTAGTAAAGTGCGATTTCAGTTCCGCCGCCCGGGCTGGTGTAGAGCAGGTCAAGATTGAGCACGAACGGCGACTGGCCGCCAAATGGGCGCGTCGTTTCCGTGGAGTCGATTAAGCGGGCTGCCCTGCGACCGGCAAGCTCGGCGGCATCAAGTTCGACTTCTGAATGGACGAGCGTGAAATTCCCGCCAACCTGGAAGTGGCGCAGAAGGCTGACGCCGGTATGGTCAAGACTCCTGCGAAACTCGATTTCCAAACCGTAAACTTTGGCGTTCGGCACATTGCGGAAGCTGATGTCGTTATTTCCCGTGATGTAAAACCGCTCGATGGGATCGGTGAAATGCTTGTAGAATCCGCTGACAGCAACAACCTCGCCGGGACGCGTGAACCACTCCCAGCGCAGGTCCCAGTTGCGAATCAGCGAGCGGGTCAGATCGGGATTGCCTGAGAGAATATCTGAAGTAATGAACTCGAAACTGCCAAATGGGGCCATTTCGCGAATCGTCGGCCGCGCCGTCGTAACACTGAAGGCGCCGCGGATATTCATGTTCGACATAGCATGCGCAACGAGATTGACCGAAGGCAGCCAGTCGGAGACTCCGAATTCACCGCGATTACGACCGCTGGTGAAGTTCCCCTGAGACTGGACGTACTGGTCGGTCTCTTCAAAGCGCGCGCCGGCGATAATGTCAAACTTGCGGCTCAACCGGATATCAAACATGCCGTACGCTGCCGTGATATCCTGCTCGCCCGTGTAGGTACCGAGCGGATCAGTGAGGCTTTCGCCGTGGATACCCCAACTGTAGACCCAGAGATTGCGTGACGCATCCCAGGTCGAGTCAATGATACCGAGGTTTTCATCGATCAGAATATCATTGGGATTCTGGTAACCTTGAATCAGTTGGAAGTTGTTTCCGGGAATGAGCCGGGCCAGGTAGTTCTTCTGGTCGCGCGTTTTGTCGATCCGGACGACGCCGAATTTGAGACTCGAACCGGTGTTCGCACCGCTGAGCGGAATCGTGATGTCTGCGCGATATTCGCGATTCTTCTCGTCGAGGTACCGCCAATAGTGAGCCGGATAGGGGTAACCGCTGGCGATCGAGGCCGAGATGGGGTTGCCGTTTTCGTCGAGGGCGACCGTGTCCGTCCAATAACGAAGATCGGGATCATCCTGCGTGTTCTTTGAACTAGCGGCAGCCCACTCGACACGGACACGATCTAGAAGCGGAAGGCGGATCGAGTGCTCGCCGCTGTATTGCAATGACTGCATCGAACGCTCGGTGTATTGCCAGGATGACGAGCGAATGCGAATCGGATCTTCAGGCTCGAAATAGTAACGCCACCAGCCGCCGAGCGAGCGGGAAGACTTTTCTCCATTCTGATTGCGGTTGAAGGTGAAGCGGAACTGGTGATTCGGGTGGACCTTGTAGTTTGTCGAGACGAGCGCCCCCCAGAGCACCTCCTCGGTCGCGGAGCGCTGCCAGAAATCCTGATAGACACTCAGACTGTTTACCAGTCCTTCTGAAACACTTGCCGGCTGGTAGCGACGGAAGAAACCGTCACCTGAGTAGCTGAAACTGCGATTGTAGGAGAGCGAAGCCAGGACGCCAAGGGGACGACCGGCCAGGCTGTAGAGATTGCCGAATGCGAGGGAGTAGCTCTGGTTCAGCGGCGCTTTGCGATTCTGGAAAGAAAAATCGCGGCTCAGCCCGTGGGCTGCCTGGTTCAGGTACTGCGCTGTCGCGGCCTGGTTGCTGGTGCGGGCGTTTGTGTAACCACCGGCATTTGAGAAGTTCGAATCAACCAGGATCTGCGGCGGGTCGCGATGATCGTCGTCAAAACCGAGCCAGTCCTTGGGCCCACCGGCATGCGTGAGGACATCATCCTTCCAGGTCACGCTTGAATTGTAGGTGGCCGACGTGCTAAACTTCAGGGTCAACTTCTCCGGCAGATCCTTGGTATTCAGATTCACTGAACCGCCGGTAAAGTTGCCGTGCTTGTCGGGAGTGAAAGTCTTGACGACCGTGATATTGTCCAGAAGTCCGGCGGGAATCAGGTCAAGCTGAACCGCAGGCTTATCAGGGTCTGTTGACGGAAGCTGAGAACCATTGAGTTGTGTATTGGCATAGCGCCCGACCAAGCCGCGAACGACGGCGGTCTTGCCGTCGACGACGCTGGCGCCGGTAATACGAGTCATGGCGGAGGCGGCATCACCGGCACCGGAACGCGACATCGCTTCGGAGCTGATGGCGTCCTGCGCGGCCGGGGCCTGCTGGCGGAGATTGAGCAGGGCGGCTTCGGTGTCCTTGACACGAGAGGCCTCAACCACGACAGTCTCGCCAACCACCTCTTCCGATTTTAGTGAGAACTCAAGCTTGGTTGCTTCATCGGCAGTGACCACGACGTTTTCAACAATAGTCTTGGTGTGGCCGATGGCGGACACTGTCAACCAGTAGGTACCGACCGGGACGTTGTTAATAATGTAGTTGCCGTCGAGGTCCGCCATGGAGCCGAGTTTTGTGCCTTCGACAAGGACGCTGGCGCCGATAAGCGGTTCACCGGAATCAAGAGCGACGACGCGACCCATGATACGGCCATGCTTGTTTTGTTGCGCAATCGCGTTCTCGCCGGCGCCAAAGATCGCCAGCAAGAGAATCACGATTCCCAGGAAAACGCCAGACTGTTTCAGAATTTTCGCTTGATTTGCCCCTTGAGTGTTGATCCTTACCATCGTTCCCTCTCCACAATTCTTTCATCTGTGACCAGGAAGACCCGTACGCCAGTCGGGCATTCCACCTGAAGAATTGCGGCAAAGGTAGATTTCGCTGTTAGGGGATTATTAGAATCAAACTAATATTCGACGCGCAAGGCGGAGACAAGCCGGTCAGCATTAATGACTTCGCGGAATCGGCCGGCAAAGACACGCTTCACGTTCGACTTACCGAGAGTACTTAGAGAAATACACCAACCTTGGATCCGCCGAACAAATCTTCCGGGTAGTGTGGACGGACGCCCCTGGCAAGAGCGATGGCTACACAAAGGCTTTGACAATCTCGCGCTGGAGCACCTGTAACTCGGCATAGGCGCGATTGATCTCGTCGATCTTTTCCTGCAGTTTTTTCATCAGCTTGTTGCGCTCTAGACCGTTGCGCAGGACAATGAGGATATCATCGTTGTCCCACGGCTTCTCGAGATACTGGAATAGGCCGACTTCGTTGATGGCTTTGATGGCATTCTCCTTGTCGGCATATCCCGTCAGAATGATACGCGGTACCTGCGGGCGCAAGTCGCGGACATGGGCGAGAAACGTGATACCATCCATTTCAGGCATCAGGTAATCCGACATCACCAAGTCGACGTCGTTGTTCTTGACGAACTCAAGCGCCTGGCTGACGGAGGTAAAGGCCTTTACAATGTAATCTGTTTCCAGGCTGAGAAACGAACTGAGACTGGTCACGACCATCTCTTCGTCATCAACAATCACAATCGTTTCCGGTTTTTCCTTATTTGCGGGATCAGAAGCAGTACCTGTCATTCTTCGCCATTCCGTTCTGTCAGATCGTTTCTACTGCAACAACAGTAATGTCATCGGGTTCCTGCTCGCCGCGTGAGAATTCCCGCGAGCTGCTAATGAGTCTGTCGAGGAGATCCTCCAACGGCAATTCGACACAATTTTCGAGCAGGGTGACCAAGTCTTCTTCCCCGAACAATCGGCCGTCGTCACCGAAGACCTCGCTCAATCCGTCACTATAGAACAGCAAGCGGTCCCCACTGTCAAGCGACAAGGTAGTCGCTTCGGAGGCGCAATAGTCAATCGGGAGATCGATCCCGAGGAACAGGCCGTTGACGGCAACGCGCTCGACCAGTCGACGGCCGCTCCGCACTACAAGCGGGTGCGGCAGGCCGGCATTAACGAGATCAACGGTTCCTACGCGGCGATCGAGAATCGCGACGGCGGCTGCGACAAAGGAGTTCTCCGGCAGGCCGCGGCTGAGGATGTCGTTCATGCCGGTGACGATTTCGGGCAATGGCCGATCGGCCCGAATGAAACTGCTGAAAGCAAACTTAAGCAGCGCCGTGCTCAGGGCTGCCTGGATACCGTGGCCGGTGGCGTCGGCAACGAGAATGCCCCAGCGCTCCGGCCCGATCTCCTGGATGTCGAAGTAGTCGCCGCCGATTTCCAGGACCGGTTCGTAGCGAGCGGCGGTACGAATTCGGTGGCCGTTCGGGAGTTGGCGCGGCAGGAGATTGCGCTGAACCTGGCGGGCGAGGTCCAACTCCTGGCGCAGCATCCCCTCTCGCGTCGCCAATGAGTCACGGTGGCGCAAGGCTTCGTCCAACTCGCGGAGTTTTTGTTGGAGTGTTTCCTCAAGCGTCTTGGTCGCGATGCTGTTGCGCAATACCAGCTTGATGTGATCGTTGTCCCAGGGTTTCTCGATGTATTGGTAGAGCCCGACCTCATTGATGGCGTGAATAGCATTACCCTTATCCGCATACCCGGTCAGTAGTATACGCGGCACCGCCGGATACATCTTCTTGACCTCGGCAAAGAACTGCAGCCCGTTCATTTCGGGCATCAGAAAATCAGAGATGATGGCATCGACGGGCTGCCTTTGCAGGAAGCTCAAAGCCTCCAGCGGTGAGCGAAACACCTGGACGCGATAGTCGGTCTCAAGCTGCAGCAACGAGTGTAGACTGGTCAGCACGATCTCGTCATCATCGACGATCATGACCGATGCCGGATTTTTTGGAGTGCTTATGACCGAATTAGGATCAAACATATCGTTAGTCAGTAATCATCACTGCGGCGTTTGTCAAGTTTATCGTGAATCTCGATCCACCTGGACGCGTTCCATGATCGCGCGCAGCCGCCGCGACAGAGTTTGCAGGAGCGCCTGGGCGATTTGGGCGTGGTCGGCCAGAATCTCGGCAAAGGCTTCACGGTCAACCTTTAAGGCACGGGTCTCGGTTTCAGCGATTGCCGTCACGACGCGGCGCTCTTCATCGAACAGCGCCCAGACGCCAAACGCCTGATTCGGTCCGACGACCGCGATCTCCTTGCCGAGGCGTTTGAGACTGACGCTGCCGTCGACAACAAGAAACATCGCATTCGGCGGCTCGCCTTCGCCAAAAACCTGTTTACCGGCGTCGAAGGTGACTTCCTCGGCAATCGCCGCGATGTAGGCCAGATCGACGGTCGGCACGCCGGCAAAGTCATCGACGGCCTGCAGCAACATGACTTTTTCAATGGTCGTTAACATTCAGCACCACCACCCGCAACTTACCTATAACCAAGTGCACCCGCAACGGCCAGCGCTGTTTCGCGAACGATGGCGGAACTGTCAAAGATGGCGCTGCGGACTGACTCTCGGAGACCGTCATATGGCCGGGTTCGCGCTGCGTTGAGCGCACAAGCGCGCAGCCAGGTGGACGAGCCTTCCAACATTACCTTGTATACATCGGGCAGTGACTTCATGTGCCGTACATATGTAGCCGATGCCAGTTCAAGAATTCGCCGCGGCGAGTGACCTTCAAGAAGCGGCAAAAGCATCGCGTGCGCCGGCCCGACGAGCACGTTGCTGAGATACTCCGCCGCGCTCGCCTTGAGCTCTCTTCGTTCACTCGTAATCCCAAAGTAAGCATTGTGAATATCCTGTGAAGGATACTGCAGGCCCAGGAGGCGGAAGATGGTTTCAAGCGAACCCGCCCGCTCCTCCACAATGGCCCGCAGGCACAGCTTTTCCGCGGCCGCATCAGCCTGTTCGGTCAGGACGAGCTCCATTTCCAGGAGCAGGAGATACCGGCGCACTTCGTCGAAAAGTAACCGATTGACTGCCGCTCTATCGAATCGCAGTCGCCGTGACTGATTGCGCAGCTTGTTTAAGCCGCGAGCGACGTAGGGCCGCAACTCCGGCGGGACCGCCGTGAAGGCATTCAACAGCAGATTAACCGACTGCTGGTGCACAATGCGGTGCAGCACGCTCGGGATATTGCGTCGCAACACCTCGGGAGCGGTGTTGTCACGGAGAGTTGCGTCAAGCACCGGCAGAATCGCGATGCCAAAATTCGCCAGAGCGAGTTTGGCCGCGCTCCGGTAGCGGCGATCCGCAAGCTTTTCCAACACCGTCGACACGAAGTTGTGGTCGCGCTGGCGACCGACCGCAGCGATGGCTTCGCGCACCACCGCGGGCGATTCGTCGGCCATGAGCTGGGCAAGAAAGACGCGGTAGTGCTCCCCACTGAGCACGCCGAGAAGCGCGGCAGCCTCCATCCGTCCTGTTTCCGCATCAGCATCGGTTCGAACGAGAAAAGTCTCGAGTCGATCTTCCGTAATAAGCTCCTGAGCTTCGGGAATCTTGTGCTCGGCAAGACAAGCGATCGCCGCCGTCTGCAAGCGTGGGTCGGAGTGATTGAGGAAATCCTCAAGCAATCCAGCCCGGTTATCCCCGGCTCGCAAGTAGAGCAAGTAGATGGCTTCGCGGCGAACGCCGAGATCTTCGTCGGCCAGCAGAGCTTCGACTTCAGACAATAAGCTCATGGTACTCCTGCAGCAATTCCACGGCCCTGCGGCGAACTTCCGGCGACCGGTGCTTTAAAAGGGGCGCAATTTCCGGTAACAACTTTGGATCGTGGGCTGACTTAAGCAATTCGAGAGAATACGCCACCTGTCGATCATTGGCGCTGGAGAGCGTGCCGACAAGCGTCCGAATCGTTCCGGAGTCATCGATGCCGGAGCGCAGATCGGACAAATCAATGTCGCGTCGCAGGATCGCGCGGCGAAAGGCATCGACGTATTCGCGGCGTACCGTCCATGCGATGGCGAGCCAGAGCGCTCCAAGCAAGCAGATACTGAGCGCCAGCCATTGGGTGCCAAACGCCAGCGCCACCGTCGCAAGGATGAGCGCAGCGCCGGCAACACCGCGAAAGAGCCGGTCAACGAAAACATCGACGAATATCTTCGTGCGTTTCTTTAGCTCCAATGAAAGCGGCATGAAGAGCAACTCGCGGCCGAGGCGATCAACGGAGTACTCGAAAATGCCTTCCGAACTCTTGAGTACAATGGCCATTATCAGAATCGGCGCGATGGTCACGGCGGCCGCACCTCCGAGAATGGCTGCGGGCATGATCATGATGACGCCGCCGACGCCGAGGCGCCGGATCAGCGGATAAGCGATCACGAGCTGTATCAGCAGCGATAAGAGGCTGACGCGACCGTAGAAGACAGCGAGGAAGGCCGTCAATTCCGCCTCACTCTCGCCGTAACTGCGATAACATATCTTCTTGAAAACGAAATCAATGAAGGTGGAACTGATGACAGCGATTGCTATCAGAGCCACGATAGACCGGAGCAAACGCGATCGCCATATCAGCCGCATCAATTCGACCGTAGGCAAGGCCGCTCCCTCCATTTCCCCGCCCGTACTCGGCTGCTCGCGTTGAGTGAGCCGCAGGAGCCGGGCGAGATTCCAGATCAGCAGAGTCGCGAAGGCCAGGATTACAGCCGCGATCACAATCAGGTTCTCGGTAGCCATGCCGGCGTTGCGGACCAAAAAGCCGGTCGTCTCCCCGCCACAGAAGGCGCCCAGGATTCCGGCGGCACCGATCAGAGCGAAGATGCGTTTCGCCTGCTGTACGTCGAAAATCGCATTCGCCAGGAGCCAGAATTGAGCCGTTATGAGAATGCCATAGATGCCGACCCAGGCATAGAACGCATAGTAGACCCAGCCGGCTCCCAGCGTGACCAGATAGCGCAGCAATAACAGGCAGAAAACGAGCACCACCAGAGTCCCGAGTGTCAGATTCACAAGCGTAAATCGACGCGCAGCCCGAGTGTAGAGCCCGGCAACCGGAATCGAAGCCAGGGCAGCGACAACGAAGACGAGTGGGAGTTGTTCGGGTGAGAGCTTGATCAGGAAAAGCGAATCGCGCGCCGGCTTGAGAAAGTAGAAGGTTGAAAGCAGGAGAAAATAGCTCAACGCCATGAGTGCCGCTGCCGGGCGTTCGTCCGGGCGAATATCAAAGGTTCGGCGCAAGAGGCGTTTCATCGTGTCTTCACTGCACGAAGCAGACCTATGGCTGGCTTGCTTCAGCCTCCAGGATTTTGTCAAGATTGGTCGGGAGGGCGATTGTAAACTTCGTGCCGGAGCCCCGCCGGCTCTCGACGAGGATTTCGCCGCGATGGTCCTTGATTATTTGGTAGCAGATCGAGAGCCCCAGGCCGGTCCCGATGCCGACACCTTTGGTGGTGAATCCAGGGTCGAAGACTCTCGCGAGGTGTTCTTCAGATATCCCCACGCCGTTGTCGGCAATCTCGACATAGATCCGACCTTCGCGCAGAAAAGTGGTGATTGAGATCTCTCCCTTGTCGACGATCGCCTGCTTGGCGTTGATCAAGATGTTGAGAAAGACCTGATTGAGCCGGCCGGGGAAACAGGCGATCTCGGGGATTTCGCCGTAGTTTTTCGTCACCGTGATATTGTGCTTGATCTCGTGGTGGATCAACGTGAGTGTGTCCTCCAGACCTTCATGAATATTGATCGTCTTGAGTTCAGCCTCGTCGAGTCGGGCGAAGCTGCGAAGACGACGAACAATGTTGACGACCCGGTCTGTGCCCGAGACAATGACACGATTGGCGTCCTTGATGAGCTTCAGCGTTTCACTAACCTTGGCTGCATCGGCGTCATCGCGGGCCGAGACCTGGTTGAAGTAAGAGGTCAATTTGTCGATGGCGCGCACCAGCGTGTTGTGCATACTGGCGACTGCGCCGATCGGCGTATTGATCTCGTGCGCAATACCCGCCACCAGCATCCCGAGCGACGCCATTTTTTCCGACTGCACCAGTTGTCCCTGCGTCAGCCGGAGATTGCGATAGGCCTGGGCGAGTTCGTCGAGGGTCTGCTTCTTTTCCGTCACGTCGTGACAGATACCGATGTAGTAATTGATCTCGCCATCCGCCTGGCGCATGGCGGCCACACTGGAGGTGTGCCAGCGAATGGAACCGTCCAGATGAAATACGCGGTACTCGATGCCGCTTTGTCGTTGCAGCGATGCGAGCATCTCGTGGAAACACTCGAGACAGTGCGGTCGGTCTTCGGGATGAACAATGTCGATAAATGAGCTACCGATGATGGTCTCCGGTTCGTGCCCGAGCATCACCTTCCAATTCGGCGAAACGTAAGTGAAATGGCCGGCGGCATCGAGCAGGTAGATGATGTCGTTGGCGTTTTCGACTATGCCACGGAACCGTTCTTCACTGAAACGCAGCGCCTCTTCCGCCTGTCGCTGCTCGGTGATGTCGATGCCGGTTCCAATAACAAATTCCACGCTACCCTGATCACTCAGGAGTTCGGTATTGGACCAGGAGATCAGCCGCTTGTCGCCGCGGCGGGAAACCCAGTAATTCTCGACCTTGCCGACAAGACGACCGGCCTTGATATCGGCGAAGGCCGCCTTGATGCGACCGACATCTTCCGGTAACAACAGGAAATCCCAGACGAAGCGACCAACCGCTTCGTCGGCTGAGTAACCGCTGGCTGTTTCGCAGGCGCGATTGAATTGCACGATTCTGCCGTCGGCATTGAGTACGATCACGAGCGCACCGGCGGTATTGAGCACGGCCGAGATGAAATTGCGCTCGCGCCGAACTTCGTCTTCCATTGCGCGGCGGCGGCTGATGTCGTAGAGACCTCCGATGATCACCTTCCGGCCGCCCATTTCCGCCAGCACGAGCGAGAAGATCATCCACATCGAGTCCCCGGCCGGTGTCTTGATCCTCACCTCGCGATGGGCTTTGCCATGGGCTGCCAGGAGCTTAAGCAACTCCTCGCGGTCGCGCCGGTCGTAGTAGAACTCGGGCGCCGGTCGACCGATCATTTCCGCCGGCGTCAATCCCACCAGCGCACTCAGATGCTCGTTGGCATAGAGGATCTCGCCTTCGGGAAAACTCGAGATAATCAGCGGAATCGGCGAAGCGGAGATGATGGCGTGAATCTGCTCATCGGCGCGCTTGAGGCGGGTGATGTCCGTAAACCCCCAAAAAAGTCCAAGGCGCTCCCCGCTGCGGGCGGTGACAGGCACAACCCACGTTGCGAGAACCCGCTCGCTTGGCCTCACCACTTCAATACCATTCGAGTACCAGCGATGGGGATCGCTGCCAAGTTCGTCAGCCTGTGACGGATTTGAGATCGCCTCGGACAAATTCCTGCGGGTATGGTCTGGATCGGCGCAGAGTGCGCTGATCGTTTCGATGAATTCCTCGGCGGCCATCCCGACCGTGGAATCAGGGTCGAGGCCGAAGTATTCGAGTGCGCGCGGGTTGCAAGCCGCAATGCGGCCGGTTTTGTCGACGAAGATCAACAGGCTGAGCGAGCTGTCGAAGACGGCTTGCAACTCGTTGCGACTGCGCGACAGCTCCGTCAGGATTTGTTGATTCTGCAGATTCTTGATCTCGAGATTCGACTTGGCGGCAAGCAATTCCTGATTGACTTGCTCCAGCTCGCGCGTCTTGGCTTCGAGAGAAGTCGTGCGCTCGCGGACCTGGGCTTCCAGTCCCTGAAAAGCGCGAATATGATCGACGCTGAGGCTGATGATATTCGCCAGCATCTCGAAACGGGCGATGTCCTGATCGTTCATCGGCCGATCGTGGTGCTGCATATTTCCCAGGAGCACGCCGATTGCCCGGCCGTGCGCGCGGATCGGTGACAAAATCATCGACTTGGTGCGTACCGGACGAGTCGGATCCACGACCCAGCGGGGATCCTTGCTGAGGTCTTCGATAAAGATGGTTCGATTCGATTTCAGACATTCCGAGAACGCGGGCGGGAATTTCCAGCGTTCCTCAGCCAGTGCGAGCAAAAAATCCTGAACCAACTGCGGGTCATCCTTCGCAAAAGCGGAGCATTCCAATTGTAGTTTTCCCTCCCGCACCAGCATCAGCCCGGAACGGTCAAAATCGAGAGTCTCAGTCAAGACGCGACAAGCTTCCAGCCAGAGTTGTTCTTCATCGAGAATGGAAGAAAATCGATTGGAGGCTTCTGTCAGCGCTGCAAGCTGGCGATAGGAGTATTCCAGTCGCTCCGTGCGCTCGGCAACCTTGAGTTCCAACGAGCTCGAATGTTCGCGCAGTTGGCGTTGGAGAGCCGCGTTTTCCACGGCCTGATGCAGCGTGAGTTCGATGTCTTCGAGCTCAAACGGCTTGAGGATAAAATGATAAGCGCCGCGCCGTATCGCATCGGCGGCCCTGCGAATACCCCGGTGCGCGCTCAGCACGACGATTGGGAGCTCTGGTTTACTCTGGCGAACCCGGTCGAGGATATCGACTCCGTTCGCTGCCGACGCCTTGATCGAGATAAGCGCAGCGTCATATCTGCGTTGTTTGACCAGGAGAATCCCATGCGACTCGGAGCGGGCGACGGTAACTTTGAACCCGCGCCGTCTGAGCCCCCGAGCAAGATCCCGCCGCAGTGCAACTTCAGCTTCTATGTAGAGAATTTCCAGATTCGACATCGTATTCAGACTTACGGGAATGATAGCCTTGAAGGTTGCGCCGAGCAAGATGTAAAACCGTACTTCCTGACTCCATTACTTGACCCTGCCCTGCGCATCTCGTATATTGGCAGAATCCAAAACGGTCACGGAAGCGTCAAACCGATGAACGGAGACCTACGATTCTGAATAAGCTGATCCTCTGCTGCTGTCTGCTTGCAATTGTCGTCGGACTGACTCCGGCGCGCGCCGACATCGAAACTGACTCCCTGCTCGACCAACGTCCGGTGGCGCCGAAGAAAAGTGTCGGGGCAGTGCTCCTGGACATCCCTGAAGAGATTCTCAAGTCACCGATTTACGTCGGCAAGGGACTTACCTGGGCGATAACAACCGGCATTTATCGAAATTCAGCGCTGCGAAAGCTGAGCAGCTACGTGTTTTCGTTTCGGCCTTCACTCGGACCGACTCCGGTGATCTCGTACGGCTCCAATGCCGGGTACCGGTTCGGCATCAGCTACACGAGACGGCAGGTTTTTGCCCCCGGCGATCGCTGGCGTGTTGTCGGATCTTACTCCACCAATAAGTATGAACGCTATGAGATGATCTATGAAGGACCGCAGACAGTCTCAGAAAGTGCGGGATTGAGTTTTCTGGTCTCATTCCGCTCCCGCCCACGGGAGAACTTCTATGGGCTCGGCTTCACCAGTCGCGACGAGAACAAAGTATCATTCGCGCTTGAACAATCGGTAATCTCAGCCGCCATGCCGTGGCGAGTCGCAGGGACCATCAAACTGAGGCCGGGACTCGCTTATGTAGCGACAGACGTCTTCGACGGCGAGAACACTTCGCTGACGCATAAACTCGACGAAATCCAGGATGAGTTCGGCATGTCCGCATCAGACTTCCGGCGCAGCCGACTGCTCCGCGGCAGCCTTGCAGTCGATCATGACTGGCGCAACAGCAAGGGACAACCGTCGCGCGGCGGCCGCGAACTTTTCAGCCTTAATTACAACCACGGGCTCGGGAGTTCCGATGACTTACGGTACTTGGCCAGCAGTTTCGAGATCAGCCATTACTTCAACATCTACCACAAGCGCATCCTGGCATTGAGAGTGATCGCCGAGACAGTGGACTCTGACAGCGATGACGGAATCCTGCCATTCTATCTTAAGAGCCGACTGGGCGGACGCGAAGATCTACGCGGATTCCTCAGCAGCCGGTTTATCGACAATGATCGCACGATGGCGACCGCGGAGTATCGCTACCCGATTTGGAGCATGATCGATGCATTTGTGTTCGCGGAGGCGGGTCGCGTCTTCTCTTCGCTGACAGAGGAGTTCACTTTGCGTGACTGGTCGGAGAGCTTCGGAACGGGCTTAAGGGTCTGGCGCGAGGACGAGATCGTCTTCAGTGCACAGGTTGCTTACTCAGACGAGAGTTGGCGTGTCTATTTCGAGTTAGGCGGTGATTGGTGATTAGGCTAACGCTCCTGGCAGCGGTCTGGGCGTTGGCGCTCTGTGGCTGCAGCAGTCATCATGTCGTCTATCGCCCGGGTCCCGATCGAGTCAGCGAGCACGACGATCAGACCATCCCCGAACCACCGGTGCTCGATCCGGCGCTGGCGTGGCAATCAATTGATCGCACACTGTGGGAACAGGGCGAGCAGCTCTTTGACACCGACCGCAATTTCCGCAAGCTGGTCAATCGCCCGAGAGAAGCTTACAACATGACCCGCTTCGACGGAGTGCCGAACAGCTCCTGGTTTACCAATCGAATTCAGACCGGCGAACTCACAACTGAACTCGTTCAAGGCGGTATTGGAGTGTCCACCGGGCCGGACACGACGGGGCCGTGGAGCGTCTTCCGGCCCAAGGTCCAGGGCGCAACGATCGGTTTCTGGATCAAGGATCAGCGCGGGGAACAATATATAATGAAGTTTGATCCGGCCGATAATCCTGAGATCGCGACGGCAGCTGCCGCAATGGGCTCGCGCTACTTCCATGCGTGCGGATACAATGTGCCGGAGGAAACGATTGTCTACTGGCGCCCGGAGCAGCTGCGCATTGAACCCGGTATCACATTCGCTGATCGGTCCGGACACAAACGCGAGTTTACGCAGGAGTATCTGGACGACATGCTCAAGGACGTCTACAGGCTCCCGGATGGACGAATTAGATCACTGGCCTCCAAGGCGCTCTCCGGAAAGGTTGTCGGTCCGTTTAGCTACAACGGTCGCCGACACGATGACGCCAATGACTGGTGCCCGCATGAGCATCGCCGCGAGTTGCGCGGGTTGTACGTGATTGCCTCCTTCATCAATCACTATGACGCCAAGGATCAAAATACACTCGATCTCTTTGTTGAAGAGGACGGGCGGCGGTTTATCAAGCATCATTTGATCGACTTCGGTTCGACCTTCGGAGCGAACAGCAATCGGCCGAAGGGACCGACCCAGGGCTACTGCAACACCTTTGACTTGCGCGACGTCCTGGTCTCCTGGTTCACACTGGGGCTCAAGAAGTGGGGATGGGAGGATGCCAAACCATATGAACACAAGTCGATCGGTTATTTTGAGTCGGAAATCTTCGCGCCGAATAAGTGGGACGTAATCGTTCCTAACCCGGCGTTTGAGAACATGACGGTTCGCGATGCTTATTGGGGCGCCAAAATTGTAATGGCGTGGCGCGAAGAAAACCTGCGGGCGCTGATTGAAACCGGCTCGTATTCCGACCCCGCAGCCGAAGCGTACTTGCTGCGCATTTTACTCGAGCGGCGCGAAAAGATCGGTCGTTATTGGTTTGGCCGGGTGAATCCACTCGAGGAATTCACGCTGAGTGCCGCAGACGACATACAGATTTCCTTCAATGACCTCGCCGTGAGCTACGGCTTTTCTGATCCTGCAAGTACGCAGTATCGCTGGCGCTGTCGTCATCGCGGACAAGTCGTAACAAACTGGGAAACCTTTGCGGGTCGGAACCTGTCTATCACCGCAGCCTCGATTGCGGAGCTGCAAAGTCGCTTTGACGACTTGAAGAAGCCATCGGAAGACGACCACTTGTTTGAGCTACAGATTCAATCTGACCGAGGCACCAAAAAATGGAGTCCTCCGGCGCTCGTGTGGCTCTGGTACCACCCTGAAGATCGGAGTTTCGAAATTGTCGGATTGGAGCACGTTGATTAGGCGTGCTCTCTCCGCAAAATCGTGGCCGCTGAATCCACGCTATTTCCTTGCCTCCCTCTGTTTCTTGCTGCTTGTGCCGCCATCAACCGGCCGCGCTGAAAGCACCAGGAAATATCTCGCTGGTGATGAAGCGCTCCTGATCGGCATCGGTGCCGGCGTGCCGTTGCTGATTGAGCACCTTCTTCCGCCGACAGATTCGTCTCAACGTGCCATAATCGGGCGGCCGATTCTTCTCGACGACGTGATTACGCGAAAACTGGGAGGCGGGTTTCACGTTGGCAAATCGAATTTCCTCAACGGCACGTTCGGTTCGACAATCACTCCTGCGCTCGCTGGAGTCGGCATTATCGCGAGCAATCTCACCTGGCCGGAGGCGCGCCCTGGAAAGGATGCGCTTCAGGATTTTCATCTTTTTCACAGTGGTCTCTGGGCGACCGCCGGAGTTACCGGGATTGTCAAATATGCCTTTGCACGGCCGAGGCCGTTTCTGCACTACTTTCCCGACTCTGCGGCGATTCACGAACACGACTATAGCGAAGCACGCAAGTCGTTCTTCTCCGGGCACGCTTCAGGTGCTCTCTACGCTATGACCTACCTAAACAAGCGAACTCGCGCGATCATGCGCCAGCGTCTGAGCACGGAGGAGTATCGAGACTGGCGTTGGTTGCCGCCGACTGTGCTGTTTGGCTGGGGAAGCTATGTGTGCTGGACGCGCATCCGGGCTTACCAGCACTACTTCTCAGACGTCGCTGTAGGAGCGCTGACCGGATATCTGCTCGCCGAATTGTTCTATAGTCTGGGGGACGAACGGCGGCACGAAACTGATGTAAACGCCATTGAAAAGCCGATTGTGTTCATTAGATTGCCGCTATGATTGCGGTTACTGCCGGAGTGGCTTCTGAAGATTAAGCACCGGCTGGCGCGTCCCGCCGGTTTGGCGTTGGCGCTCTTCATCGCCCTCGTCGTGGTTTGCCTGGGCCAGATCATCTGGTGGATCTATTTCCAGGTCACGATTTCCAAAGAACAGATCGAATATCACTATCAACAGACGCAGTCGTCGGCGCGCATTGCGGCATTCATCCTCAATCGTAACTACGATCGACTGCAGCTGGAAGCCGAGTCGTTTGTCAGCGTAGACAATGTCAATCACCTCAAGGCCGCCCTCGACCTTCTCCTGAGCGATCCGGCAGTGATCGGCTACCGACTCCAGCCTTATGATGGTTCGCCGGCGATCAGCACAGGTGTGACAGATTCGAGTTTCTATCTCGTTGTCGGGTCACGCAACCGCGCAGTTCTCTATCTTGATCCGCTCTATCCGGCTCGTTTGGGTTCAGAATTGAGCGTCGATATTGAATTCACGACAACCCCGCGACTGGGCGCGTACCAATCACCCTGGTTTGATGAATCGATGTTTTCGGTACGCAAAGATGTGAGTGCCCAGGTCGAGGAGAAAGCGAACCGACGGGTGGTGATGTTCGCAATGGAAGGCTCGTTCTTTGTGTTGTTGACGCTCCTGGGAGCCTTCATGATCTACAGGACGCTGCGGCAGTCGGAGAGTCTGAAGCACCAGCAGGAGAATTTCATCCATGCGATCACCCACGAACTAAAAATACCGGTTGCCTCAATCAAGCTCTACCTCGAATCGATCGCTTCCGGCAAATTTGACCAGGAGAAGGTGAAGGGCTTTGTCCCGCGGATGTTGGATGATTGCGCGCGACTGGAAGGACTCGTCGACAATGTTCTCGAGGCCGGCCGGCTGTCTCAGCGCGGGCACCACGCCAATCTGGTCGAGACCGACCTGTCAGGAGATCTTCGAGAGTACGTCGACGGTTTAAGGCCGCTTCTGGAGCGACACAAGATGAAAGTGGATCTGGAACTCGAGCCCGAGCTCCCCGTGAAAACCGACTATCACGCGCTCCGGCGGGTGGTGACCGCGCTGGTGGATAACGCCATCAAGTATTCACCCGAAGACAGGCGCGAGTTAACAATTGCGGCACGGCGCGAAAACTCAAACGTAGTTCTGCGCTTTACCGACCGCGGCCAGGGTGTCGAGCGACAGGAACTGAAAAAGGTCTTTGAGCGCTTCTATCGTTCGAGTATGGAAAACACCCGCTCGGTCAAGGGCACGGGGATCGGGTTGTTTCTGGTCAAACAGATTGTTACCGAGCATGGCGGCTCGGTCGTATTAGAATCTGAGGGCGCCGACAAAGGCAGCACTTTTGTCATCCGGCTCCCGCTTGCGAGGTAAACATGAAACGAATTCTGGTTGTCGAGGATGAAGAACATATTGCCGAGGGACTGCAGATGAATCTGGAGGCCGAAGGTTACGAGGTCGCCGTTGCGGGCGACGGAATCTCGGCGCTGGAGACTTACCACAAGGGTCAGTTCGATTTGCTCATTCTCGACATCATGATCCCCGGCAAGGATGGCTTAGCGGTCTGCAAAGAAATCAGGCAACAAGGCGGCCGATTGCCGATACTCTTTCTGACGGCGCGCGACCGTCAGTCGGATCGCATCGACGGCTTTCTCAGCGGGGGCGACGATTACCTGACAAAGCCGTTCAATCTCCAGGAACTGCTCCTCCGGGTGTCGGCGATCTTCCGGCGCCAGGTCTGGTACGGCACCGTCGAACTTGAACGTTCCCGTTTTGAGTTCGCCGATAATTGGGTGGATTTCCGCACCTATACTGCCAAGGGTCCGGGCGGCGAGGTTGAGTTATCGCAGAAGGAATGTATGACGATGAAGTTCCTCGTCGAGCACGCCAACGAGGTTGTCTCGCGAGACATGGTCCTGGACGCGGTTTGGGGTTATCATGTTTACCCTTCGTCGCGGACAATTGACAATTTCATTCTTCGGTTGCGCAAGATCTTCGAGCCCGACCCGGCGAACCCGCGCTACATCCATACTCTGCGAGGTGCCGGTTACAAGTTTACTCCGAGCGGCGAAGCTGACTCCTCGGGAGACTGATTCATTTTGATTCAACCGTGACAGTTCGAAACCACCGAATTGCCGTGCGCAAGATTCGCGCTCGGTTTTCAAAGGTTGCACAGGGCAAGTGAGTAATCGCTCTCACAAGAGACGACGACAACTCAAGCGTGGACAACCGCTCGAAAATTGCGATAATCACGCTCATGATTGTGTTGGCGGTGATGTACTTCGGTGATGGTCTTTCTGTCGGCCGCGCCAGCAATAGCCAGGATCATCCCCACGCAAGAGAAGCCTGTTCAAAATGCCATAGCGTCAATGCCGCGGCACGCAGCTTCAGCGGGCCAAGACTTCAAAACGCCAGGTGTGAATCGTGTCATTCGATCGATGAAGATGCCGGCTTCGGAAGTGACCTGTTTCATCAAGACCGTGGGCAAGATTGCGTAGCCTGTCATAGCTTCCACCGTCCGGAACTCGTCTCGGCAGGCGGCGATACGATGCTCTTGGAGTTTGCGCAAGCGGCGGCTCCATTGTGCGAGACTTGCCACTCACATGCCGGTCTGCGGCCTGAGGTAAGTCCAGGACATTTCGAAGCCTCCCATCTGATCCACTCCCAGCGCAGTTCCATTTTTACTGAAAACCCATCGGATTTTTGTATGACGTGCCACAACGCCGACCGAGCCACTCCAGATGGGTCCCAGTTTGCAGAGCATGCATCCCGGTTCCACGCCGAAGCCAGCCACGCGTTCGGGGTCTCAATGGAAAGCGGATATCGTAAACCGCACTCTACCTTGAAGATACAGGATGAGATTCCACCACAAATCACGCTAATAGACGGCAAAATCGAGTGTTTCACCTGTCATTCTCTTGTATCGAGACATGAATTCGAGTTAGTGCAAACTATCCAGGACGGTTTGTGTGTTTCTTGCCACGACATGGGAGACAACGTTGGACCTCTTATTGGTACTGAGATTACCCCGTAAGCCTCTTGGCTTTCCTTTTACTTAGCGATAACTAACTTTCTCTGGCGCTGGCCGGTCAATCACTCCGCGCGGAATGTATGACAATTCATAATCGGTCGGAACATTCTATCATCGGTTAAGAAAATTACATTCACGTGACAATTTTCACTTGCCTAAGTGGACACTTCTGGCTATACTTGCCCCAAGTTGGTTTTGCTTTAGCTTCGAGGTGGTTGCTGATTTGGACAGACACTTTCGACAACTCGATTATTCAAACATCAGTTCATGTGAAATAAATCACATGATAACGTCCTGTTTTCAGTTACCACATACATACGTTCACTATTGTCTTGGTACTTTCTTTTCTAGTGGTCTGTTTTGTGAAATAGTTCACAAATAGTCCGGTTATCAGGCGACGAAATTGAATCTGCATACGATGATGACTAGACAGCATGATGATATAGCGACCGGGAAGCGGACATCAAGTACCGCTTCGAGCCTTCTTGTCTTGTGCGTGGCGATCATGACGGTGATTGGCCAATTCCCTGCAATAGGCCAGGATGTCCGTTCGGTCCCCGCGGAGTTGCTGCGCGTGATCAAGGCGCCCGGAACTGCCAACGAGTTTCTCCGCCCGCAACAAGTCTTCGTCGATCGGCAGTTCGGCGAGGTCTACGTTGTAGATACCGGCAATAACCGCACCGTCGTTTTTGACACATCAGGAATCTTCAAGTTTCAGTTCTCCGGACGAGACCAGTTTGGAAGTCCGACAGACCTGGTCGTCGGCCCGAGTGGCTTCATTTATGTAGTAGGAAGCCGTCGCGGCATGGGCAGCTCCATTTTCAGATTCGACTACGATGGGGCGTACCTGGGCCCAATCGATATCAGATCAGCAACTGACCAGTCGTCGCTTAACTGCAGCCGACTGGCGATCGACAAGCACGAACGGCTATATATCCTTCCGACAAGCAGCGATCGAATCGTCATTGCCTCACCGACGGGAGAATATCTTGGCGAGTTTTCGATTCTCGCAGACCTCACCGCGAAGGAACGTGAAGACGCGGTACTCGGCTCTCCCCGAATCATCGATGACCTGTTGTACTTGCCCGCTTCGATGTTTGGCACGGTGTACGTTTACGATCTTGAGGGCGAGTTCATCCGCACGATCGGCTCGCGGGGCAACGATGTCGGCGAACTCAACTTCCCTTGTGCCGTTGACGTTGTCGATCATCAGATTGTCGTCGTCCTGGACAAGCATCGCTACAACGTTCTGTGCTTCAGTCTTGAGGGAATCTTCCTCGGCGAGTTCGGCGGGATGGGATATGAGCCGGGCTGGTTTTACCATCCGGAGTATCTTGCCGTCGACGAGTTGGGACGAATCTACATCAGCCAGATGTTTCTGAATCGGGTTCAGGCCTGCGTTCTGCCTGAGTTCATCCGTGACAAAGCCACACCAGTTATAGAATCAACTAATCAAACAACAACTCAGCCTTGGCTGCTTGAAGCCGCGAAAGAGGAGGTGCACCTGGAGAATTCCCTGACTCAAATCAATTCACGATCGTTTTTTTCTGAGTAACTTTTCGGAGGTTTTTATGCGCAAGCTTTTGTTGGTCGTCGTTTCGTTGTCGTTCCTGACGTTGTTCAGCGGCGCCGCGATGGCGTTCCATGATGGCGGCGTAGCCTATTGCGGCGGCTGCCATACCATGCACAATATGAGCAACGGCGTTCTGGTTGACCCGGCTCATCCCAATGGCAATGCTTACCTGCTGAAGTTTCAGTCGGCCAGCGATCTGTGTCTCTCCTGCCATGCCACCAGCCGTGGCGCAGTGTGGGGCACCGATCCGTTGAATCCGCCGGTTGAAAAAGGCGGCGGTAACTTCGTGTTCTTGACCGAAGATAACATTAACGACGGCCACGCCGGCGCTACCAACCCGATCCCGGGTAGAGCTGCCGGTCACAACATCAATGCCCCCGGTCGTGGCGCCGGACCGGACGGAACGCTCCTCGTTTCCCCGGGTGGTACCTTTCCGGCCAGCCAGCTGGGCTGCACCTCCTGCCATGACCCGCACGGTAACGCGAGCTTCCGCCTGTTGAACGGCGTCGGCCCGGTCCAGGATGGAATTGCCAATTTTGTCAATCCGGCTCCGAATGCTGAAGGCCGCGACTACAGTCTTGCTGAGACTAATCTCAGCCACACTGCTTACAAGAGCGGCATGGGTGCCTGGTGCGGCAATTGCCATGGGGATTTCCATAATAACAGCACCAAGCTGATCCACCCGACGGGTCGTGCTATCGGTGGGACCATTGCGAACATCTACAACCTGTACAATGGTACTGACGATCTCACTGGTGGTACCCAGGCGACGGCTTACATCGCGGCTGTGCCGTTTGAAGATCCGACTATGACGACGAGTTCGACCGCCGGTCCGTCGGCGACCAGCCAGGTCACCTGCATCACCTGCCACCGCGCCCATGCGACCTCGGCCCAAAATGCCGGTCGTTGGGACTTCAACATCACCTTCCTGCACGAAGACGGACATGAATCCGGCTCGTACGCGATTCCGAATCCGTATCCGAGTGACAACCAGCGTTCGCTGTGCAATAAGTGCCACGCGAAGGACGCCGGTGACGCCCCGTTCGTGCCGTAGTCATGCACTCAAAGTCATGTAAATGACCTTGAAGCCCCTCAGGGCAAAACCAAACGCCCGACCCTCAAGGTCGGGCGTTTTTTGAGGCGAGGAATGAAGAAGAAAACCGGTCGAGTAGCATACAAAAAGACGATCAGACAGGCCTTTGCGCTCTTGATTGTGTTCTTGGTGGCCTCGAGCCCGGTTCGGGGTCGCATCTCTTCAAACCTCACTGCCGACCTGCGGGTTAGCTATTCGACAACGGACGAAGACAGCAGTTCGCTGGAGAGCGTTGACCAGGAATACAATGTCGCCTGGCAGAAGAACATCATGCGTGATCTCGCTGTCCGCAGCGCATTGCGATACTACAACTTCGGAGTCAGCGAAAATTTGGGCGCAAACTCCTGGCGCAGCGAATTGCAGCCTTCGGCGGATTTGATCTTCAACCGGGCGTGGCTGGGAATCAACGCACAGGCGATGCGCCGCGATTCGCGCAGCAACGATCGCAGTTCGCGGCTGATCAACGAGAGCGGCTCGATTGCACTTCAGTCTCGTGTCGCGCGCTATCCATGGATGAGACTGCGGCTGCAACAAGACCTGCTTTACAACAAGGCAAACTTGAGCGATCGCGACACGCGCGATCGTATGGCGTTGGCGAGCGCCGGCTATACCGCTCGCATGACATCGATCAGCTACAGCTTCACCTATAAGAATACCCTGGACCGCTCGCAACGGGTCGAGCAGAATACCAGCACGCACGGCGTGTTGTTCGGCCAGGTGAAGAACTTTGGGTCCAGATTGCGCAGCAGTCTGAGTTACGATTTCAGCTACAAGAAGCAGTCGGATCGCAATCTTGCCTTTGACCCGCTCCCCCTGGAACTGCCGGTATTTTTCGGGTTGTATGCATCGGACGCAACACCCGACCTGGGCGGACTCGACAGCGTTTCTACGCTGATAGACGGCAATCTCTCATTGCCGGCGGTACCGCCGATCAATATCGGCAGCAACAGCGTGAATCAGAACCTCGGAATCGATCTGGGCTACCGCCGTGAAATCAGCCGCCTGTATGTTTACACCGACCGGCCATCAGGAAACAACGTCCGCTGGGCGGTCTTCCAGTCAGAGGACAACACCGTTTGGGAATCAGTGGCCGGCGCAAGTTCAAGCTTCAGCCCCGGATTCAGCCGATACGAGATCCGCTTTCCTGAAATCTCAGCTCGCTACATCAAAGCCGTCAATGCCGGACTCAATGAAGTCGACACCGTACTGGTCACCGAGGTCGCCGGGTATTTGGACAAGAGCGAGACGGGAGTCATCGAACGCGACCAGCAAATCCATCTGGCTTCGCTGAATAACAGCCTGAAGCTGTCTGAAAGCCTGAGCGCGACGGCTGGCGTCTCGCTTCGCCGCGATGGTGGTAGTTCGTTTAACCAGAAGCGCGACGAGACCTATTATTCGTTCGGTCTGCGCAATCAGCCGTCAAAGGTTCTGCAGCACTCTGCCCGCATCCAGGTAGGATTGATCGATTACGATGCCACCCGCTTTGATGTGGACAAGACCCTTACAGCCAACTACGACCTGCAATATCAACCCCTGACGACGCTTGCGTTTTCGTTGTCGCTGAGTCATCGCGACAATTATATTGCCGGCGTGAAGTCGCAGGAAATCAACCATGCCGTCATCCGCAGTCGCGGCGACCTGCTCCCGCGCCTGACGATCACACAGGAATTCGGCGGCGGACGCAACACGATCATGATCAGCCGGGTGCAGTTGGACAGTTGGAATTACCGGGCCGGATTGTTGGGGCGCCCGGTCAGGAGTATGGATTTCTCTGCAGCGTTCCTGCACCAGGAAGTAAGGAGCTTGCCTGACGCCAAGCGAATCAAGAACCAGTACCTGGGAGACGTCGGATGGGCGCTGACGCCCGCGTTCCAACTGCGAGCCAGCGTGGACTACACGGAGGATGACCGGACGCGCTACCTCAGCCAGGACTACTCCATCACCTGGTCAGTTTCAAGCAAGCTGACCTCAGGCGCTGCCCTCAACATCTCGGACTATCAAAACGGCGCCGACAATCATAGCAAGCGGCTGAGCGCTCAAGTCGAATATTTGCTGTCGCAGAGGACCGCCCTCTCGGCAGGCTTTGGTGAAACCGATTTCACGCGATCAGGCGGCAGGCTGACTCGCTCGTTTCGCGTTGGGCTGCGAACAGGGTTATAGGAGGATACGCGATGAAGAGCACTCGTCAAATGCTGCTGTGGGTCGGCATTTCCGCCCTGATTCTCGTCGTCGCCGGCTGTGCCGGCATGGGCTCGACGGTCTTCGTCCATCAGAATTACAACTTCAACTTCGTCGAGAAAGTCGCGGTGATACCGTTCGAGAACCTCTCCAACGACCAGGGAGCATCGGCGCGCGTCTCGCACTTGTTCATCACGGAACTCCTGGCCACCGACGCCTTCGATGTGGTAGAACCGGGAGAGGTTCTGAATGCGATCTCCAAGCTCAGCCTGACGCGCACGGACATGTTATCCGAAGAACAGGCGAAGCAGCTCGGCAAGACGCTCGACGTACAGGCCGTGATCCTCGGATCTGTTAACGAGTCCTCGGCGATCCAGACCGCCAACCGCCAAATCGTCGTGACTCTCGATGTGCGCATGGTCGAAACCGAAAGCGCACAGACGGTCTGGTCGGCGACGCACACCGAAGGCAGTAAGAGCTTCCTGTCATCCTTCTTTGGCACGGGTCAGAAGTCACAAAGCGAAGTGGCTCGGCAATGCGTGCGCAAGGTAATCAAGACCTTAGTAAGGTAGACGCTATGCGAATGCCCCCTGCCATCCACTCGATCCTCCTCGTGAAAGCCATGATTGTTTGTCTGTTCGGTCTCGGATGGATGGCCGTTACGAGCACAGCTGCAGCCGAGGTGACTGCAGCCTTTGTTCCACTGGCCAATCACGCAGAGAGTATCGATGCAGAACAGCTGGCCAGGGAGGTCATCGTGGAGGAATTCAAGCGCCAAGGAGTAACTTTTGTCGATTCTGACTCGTTGCGCAATATCATGAGATCGCTTCGGTTGCGCCTGATCGGAGCGATTGACAGCGCAAGTGCAGACCTGATTGCTTCCCAGACAGGGGCGCAATTGATAATCACCGGGGCAATAGATTACTATCTCGAACAGGAGAACCCGGAGGTTTGTCTTAGCCTTCAGGCCTACGATTGTCGATCGCATCGCCTGATTTGGGCCGCATCAGAGGCATCGACAGGTGAAGATCATGCGGGAATTTTCGGTTTGGGAAGAGTCAGAGGCGCCAAAGAGCTCTTGAGCACTTCAGCGGCGAAACTGGTGGATGGCGCACCAGATTTGAATGCGCCGACGATCCCGCCACGGCAGCTCAAGAAGCGCGATCGCGATCTGGCGGCATTAGGGCGAGTTGCCGTATTCCCGATCGACAATAATACGACGACAGTCAGCGCCGGCGCGCTGGCGACTTCGGCCCTGATCCAAGAACTCTGGAAACGCGGCTATGATGTCTTGCCGCCCGGCGAAGTAGTGGCCCTCCAGGCGCGATTGACGGCTGATCTGAGCGTCGGCGCCGCCGATACGGCGCTGGCCATCTTGAGGCAAGAACACGCGGTTGCCGTGGCAGTCACGGGTATCGTTACGAGGTTTGTCGGCGTTCGCAGCAGCGAGGCGGAAATCATGCCGGAAATCGAGATCAGCTTGCGCCTGGTCGATCCCGCAAACGGAATGGTAATCGCTTCGATCACACTCGAAAAGAGCGGCTCCGACTCCGAGACGCTATTTGGCGCCGGCCGCTTGCTATCGGTCGGCAAACTAACCCAGCACGCAGTCGCCGCTGGGTGGAACGACCTCGTCAATCAATGGAAGGACCGGTTGAGATCAGCTCCCGGAAAGCTCCAACAGGAAAGGTCAGATGCAATCAACTAGACAGCGGCGCCGTCTCAGCGCGCTCATTACGATCATCGGAATCTTCACCTTTGCCGCTGGTATCGCCCCAAGCGCTATCGCCGCCGGCGACTCAGTGCCGGCGGTCGTTCTGGCGATTATTAATGGCGATACAATATCGACAAAGGATGTTGACGCAATCTTCGCCGGCCTGCATTCGACGATGTCGGCCACTGAGAAGGGTTCATTCGATTATCGCAAGCTTCTCAACAAGCTGGTCAACGACCGCTTGTTGGTTCAGGAAGCGATTGCGGTCGGAATCGCCGACGAAGACTTCTTCAACGATTTCATGGAAGAACAGAAACAGACGCTGGTCTCCCGACGTTTTGCGCGCGATAACTTTCGGCGTGACGTGACGGTTAGTGACGACTCCGTATTGGCATACTTCAACGAAAAGTATCGCCGCGTACGTCTGCGGACATTGTCGGTCGAGAGTCTGGCAACGGCCGAGTCGTTGCTGGTCCAGATTCGATCCGGCGCACCAATGGACAGCCTCGCGCGACTGCGGTCGGTTGACATCCACCGCTATCTTGGCGGGCTTCATTCCGTCAAGTATTGGGCCGACATCGAACCCGAATTGAGCACTCAACTTGCAAAGGTGCGCGAAGGCGACCTGCTGGGGCCATTCCCCTATCGCCTGGTGTATGCCTTAATGAAGGTTGAGATGCTGACGCCCGCCGATACGGCCGAGCTTGCGCAGTATCGCGATTACATCCGCCAGGTGCTCCGCGCGATTGAGACCGAAAGGGCCTGGGACCGCTTCGTGGCTGACCTGCGCGCATCGTACAACCTGGTCATCGATAGCGCGTTAATCGGCGAGATCGCGGGCAACACGAAGTCTGTCCTCGATTCGACGTTCAAGCACGGCAGCGACCGGCCCGTGGCGTCACTACGAGGCGAGACGGTGATTGACGAAAACCTCCTACGAGTTAAGACGGCGCGCTCGGCAATGACTAACGCAACGCTGTCGGTCGATACCCTTCTCTATCGCGAGCTTGATCGACAAATAGAACGAAAGGTGCTCTATCGGGCCGGTCTCGACAACGAACTGGACACAGTGGAAGCGATTCGCAATCAACTGGCTGTTTCGCGCGATAGCGCGCTGATCGAGGTGTACCTCCGCGAAACCATCGTCGGACAGATCAAGTTCAACAAGCAGGAGTTTGAGGAGTATTATCGCCAGCACGAGGCTGAATTCCATGAGACCGACGACCTGCGCCTGCGTCAGGTCATGATCGAGTCGGAAGCGCGGGCCGACAGCGCGGTTGCGTTGCTGCGCGAGGGCGCGGACTTCGATTACGTGGCCGACCGTTTTCGTCATGGCGTAGCCGCCTTGGCAGAACAGACCGAGTGGGCATCGCTCGATGCGTTTCCGCCGTCGATTCGAGAAGACCTGGACAGCCTGCGCATCGGTCAGAGTTCCCGGGCTTACCCCACCTCGGATGGCTGGGTCGTGTTCAAGCTCCTTGACCGTCGCGCCGGACGCCTCCAGACACTGTCGGAAGTCGAGATGAAGATTCGCGAGGTTATGTTCCAGCGCAAGTTTGGGGAGAAACTGGACGAGGTCCTCGCCAAACTCAAGGAAAACTCACAGATCCAGTATTTTGAGCAAGAAATCGACGCATATTTCGGCGCAGGATCGCAATCGGACGCGCCGTCACGGGAATGAGAGGATTGAGTTGATACCGCGCACTTGCATGATGAACCGGCGCACCGCATTGCAGATTGTGGTCGTGGCCTGGTTCACGGTCGGATTGGGACTGCTCTCCGGGGGCCCGCTTCAGGCGCAGGTAAAGCGGGGGAAGCGGTTTTCGAGCGAGGGCAATTGCCTTGATTGCCACAGCATAGGTGACTTCAAGGGCAAATTCAAACACGAGCCATTCGGGAAGAAGGAATGCCTTTCCTGCCACAAGCCCCACGGGCTCGTCGGCATGCTGCGCCTGACGGAGTCCGGTGCAGCCCTCTGCTATCAATGCCATGACAAGAGCAGTCTGGGAATGGAACGCCAGCACGTTCACGCACCGGCAAAGAGCGGCGACTGTTCGGTTTGCCACGATGCGCACACCGCCGACAATCCCGGACTCCTGAAGAATAAAGCGCGCGATCTCTGTTTTGGTTGCCATGATCAGGCGGAATTCAATCGCTCGGTTGTCCACGGACCCGCCAAGGACGATTGTTTCGTGTGTCACGAGACACATGGGAGCGATCATCAGGCACTGCTCAAGCAGGAAGAGAGCACGCTGTGCGCCGGTTGTCACGATCCCGCGCTGGCATCATTCAAGACGGCACATGGCGACTACCCAGTGGCATCCGAGCGCTGCGGGCATTGCCACTCGCCGCATTCGTCCGAGTCGGCGAGGTTGTTTACGGCCTCAATTCATGCACCCGTCGAGGGCGGTGAGTGCTCAGCGTGCCACAACGAGCCGAAGGCAGCCGAGCCGTTTGGACTTCAAGACTACGGAAACGCGCTATGTATCGTGTGCCACGATAAAGCTGAGGTTGCCCCCCCGGGAA
This sequence comes from uncultured Ignavibacteria bacterium, assembly GCA_964576925.1. Taxonomy (GTDB): domain Bacteria; phylum Zixibacteria; class MSB-5A5; order CAIYYT01; family CAIYYT01; genus JADJGC01. Next base: position 199,242 of record CAZNWJ010000002.1, read on the forward strand.
GCCATCCGCCCGTAGCCGAAGGCGAATGCCTGAGTTGTCACTCGGCACACGGTTCGCGCGAAGGGCAGTTGCTTGTTGCGGCAGAATCAGCGCTGTGCGTGGAGTGCCATGACGACGTGCAGAAGCAACTGGCAGGTGTCTCGGCTCATCAACCGGCCAAGGACGATTGTTCAGCCTGCCACACCGCTCATGGAAAGACGAAGGACCATCTCCTGACGAAGGAGATCAACACTCTTTGTCTCGACTGCCACAGTGAAATCAAACCACTTCTCGAAGCCGCAAGCCAGCACGCACCGGTTGTTGACGGCACGTGCACCGATTGTCATTCGCCGCACGGTTCGCTTCAGCCAAAGCTGGTGGCAAAGAAGGAAAGCGAACTTTGCACCGACTGTCACAGCGATGTAAACGAGTGGCTCGGGCGGACAAGCGTCCACCTTCCGATCAAGACCGGCGAGTGCACGAAGTGCCACGACCCTCACGGCTCGTCACTTCAGCCGTTACTGACGGCCAAACCCGACGCGCTTTGCGGTAGTTGCCACCAGGCGGCGCTGGCCGACACCGCGAGCGGAATTGTGCATCCGCCGTTTGCCGAGGGTACTTGTACTTCCTGTCACGCTCCTCACGCGACCGCCCACGCCGGATTGCTGACGAAAGCACCGCTGGAACTTTGCGGCGAATGCCACTCCGACGTCATTGCTGAGTCTGCCGCCAGCAAACATCAGCCGGTGATGACAGGTGATTGCGCAGGATGTCATAAGCCGCACGCGGGAAAGATCGAGCACCTGCTGCTCGACAGGGAGCCGCGGCTCTGCCTCAACTGCCACAAAGATATCGAGACACTGCTTACCAAAGGCGCTGCGCATGCGCCTGCCAAGGACGAGTGCAGCGGCTGCCATAAGTCGCATTCGAGCGAACTGCCGAGCTTGCTTGCTGAGGCCGTACCGCTGGCCTGCCTGACGTGCCACGACGGCGATGATGCCGACTTCAAGAGCAAGCACCTCGGGCTTTCGGGCAGCCAGATCGACTGCCGCAAGTGCCATGACCCCCACGGCTCAAATGACGAGCGACTTATACTCAAGAACGGACATGATCCGTTTTCCGCCGGCTCATGCGACGCCTGTCACAGTGAGACTCCGCAGAATGGAGGCGGCAAGTGAAGAGAGTAATAGTGTTGCTGTTGGGGCTGTGGCTGTTCCCCGGCGTTGGTGCATCCGCACAAACCGTAAAGGTTGATGAACCAGGAGTGTGTTATACTTGCCACGACGACGTACAGGAGCAATTAAAGAAGAAGAGCGCGCATACCGCGTTCTCCGCGGGAAAATGTTCTGATTGCCACAACCCGCACGCGGCCAGACATGCTTCGCTCTTGAATGAAAACGTCGGAGACCTGTGCATAAGTTGCCACGAAGATCTAAAAGGACTCGAGAATCTGGCCTCGCGGCACCAACCGGCTGCCAACGGGGAGTGTCTTGCTTGCCACGACGCGCACGCGTCGGACGTTCGCAATCAATTGGTGCAGCCTACGGGAGCACTCTGCGAGAGCTGCCATCCCGTGGTGACCGAATGGCTCAAGCAGCCGCAGACTCATGCGCCAGTAGCGAGCCGGGACTGCCTGAAGTGCCATGCGGCGCACGGGTCCGGTAATCCGGCGATATTGGCCAAGTCGGTGCCGCAGCTTTGTTTCGATTGCCACCCGCAGAACGCGCAATTCGCAGCTGTCCACAAGGGCTACAACCTGCAGGATGCCGACTGCTCAACCTGCCATGATCCACACGCTTCTCCAAGTCGCGGACTGCTGATGGCGAATCAGCATCCTCCATTCGAAGAAGGCGAGTGTTCGTCATGCCACGGCGGCGGAGCGCAGGCAGGCAGTTCCTTTGCTATCGCAGGTAGTATAGAGGGTGTTTGTTTTGAGTGTCATGATGACATCAAGTCGGCAAAGACCGCCGAGTTCCACGCCCACCTGGGCGGCGACCGCTCCTGCGGCAACTGCCACAATCCGCACGCTTCCAACCAGGGCGGCTTGCTGAGCTCGAGCCAACAGACGTTGTGTACCAAGTGTCACTTCAGTGATGTACCCGCAAAAGAGAAGGCGAAATACACGACCCATCCCGGGCAGGACTGCACGATTTGTCACAGCCCGCACGGGGCAGACAATGCGCGCTACCTGGCCGACCCGGATCCCATGAAGTTGTGCAAGACCTGCCATGCGGATGTGCACAAAAACTCCCATCCGATGGGACCGGAGTTTATCGACAAGCGAACCAATGCACAGCTCGATTGTCTGAGTTGCCATAAGCTGCACGGTTCCGATCACTCATTCTACCTGGCGTTTAATCCCGATATGGACTTGTGTATCCAGTGCCACAAGCGTTGACAACTGCCTGATTGAAAACAAAGACGCCGCCGGGATGATTCCTGGCGGCGTTCGGTTTTTGCGGCGGGTGATTACGATTCTGACGGCACAAACGAGGCGATGATCTGCTCGATCTGCCCTGCCAGTATCTTGAAAGATGCCTTGGAGTACTCGATTGAAAATGTGTACGCCCGGCCATCGCGGAGAACATAAACTTGTTGATAGAAGACCGGCTTCTGGTTGCCGGAGACGGTCTTGTACACCCATTCCCAGGCTTGGACACCGCTTGCCAGCGTCTTGCTCTCGTCCTTGAGCGTCTCCAACCCTACGAGGGCTGTGTTCATCATATCGATGCGATGACGGGCGTAGGATTCGAGAGATTCACCCCGGGGAACGTTGTGATCGATGATCAACCTGAGCACATGACTGACACCGTGCAGCTCCGGACCGGCGTAGTTGAAGTGGGATTGGTCGCTCCAGCCCTCGGGTAGGGCGAGGCGGAACTGGTGATTCGTTTTTGCCATATCTATTCGCTACCTCGGTTTGAGTTCTGCTTATCGGCAAGCGCGGCGATCAGTGCGCCGAGTTCTTGTGCTGTGGCCTCTGGAAGAACATATCTGTTCTTCAGCAGCAAGGCGCCATTGACGCGCAGTTCGAGTTCTGTTTGCCGTGCTGCCGTCGGTGCTGCGGTAAAGGTATTCCATTCACGAGTCAGCAGTCCCGACCCGACAAAGGAGCGCCAGAATGTCTGGAACGTCGCCTGCGATGGCCGGTAAGTCTTTCCGGCGCTAACGACCTCGGTCGTACCATCGTGATGAATGACGCTTTCGACAGTGCCATCGCGAGAGCCAACGCTGAAGCTTAGGGCTTCGGGATAGACAAATTCAGATGTTCGTCTCGCGTAGGCCTCGGCAAGCGTCACGACTATGGCATCGAGTTGCAACCTCGACTCGTCATCGAGCCGGTGCGAAGTTCGTATCCACGAAGCGGCCGTATCGCCATCAATGATCACCTTCAGCATCTCCCGCGCTTGCAGCCCCGGAGCGGTGGGTGTGAACTTGAGCTTCTCGGGATCACTGAGGGCCCCAAAATTGACGACAGCAATCATCTTCCAGAGCGCGGCAAAATCCTCCTGGCTGATCAGCGTGCCGTGCGGTGACTCATCATAATCTTCCGGCTGCGATATCTGCGAATCGCGCCAGCGCTCGGTCTTGGCAACGATGATACAATTGCCGCGTTTTGTAAGCGAGTATTCGTCACCGAAGGCAAACGTAAGTTCCTCCGGCGTCCGCCGGGCTTCCGATTTGCAGGTTAGAAACAACGGCAAGGCCAGGAAGCCGACCACGAGCAGAATCGTATCGAGACCGTTAGTCAAATGCATAGAGCATCTCCTTGCTCGCGACATAGATGCGTCCAGCCGCGTCGACTACCGGCGGTGTGTTAAGTTCCTCTTCGAAGACCACGTCAAACATCGTCTCACCCTCCGGGCTGACGCGAATCAGGCGATTGACCGCGACAATCAGCACACTCCGATCGGCCAGGGCCGTCGCCATTGTCGGCGAAGTCTCTTTGGCTTCAAACGACCAGAGTAGTCTCCCTTCCTGGAAACATAGTAGCGCGCTGTTCGCCAAGACCCAATAGCGATCTTCGCCCAGAAGAGGCGGCGCCACCGGCTTTCCTGAAATCTTCTCACAGGTTGTGTCAGGAACAACGGCCAGGAGCGCCCCGGTCAGATCGGTCATACCGATGGCGACCCCGGTCTCACCGCGACCGCACCAGTAGAGCCTTCCCTGCGGATCGCTTGAGCACCAGTGGGTGGCGCTCTCGAGCGGGAATCCGAAGCGGGCGGCCGGCTGCGGCTCGGCCTGTCGGCTATCGAGCGGGTAGATCAAGATCTCCTGGCGCGTCGAGGTCACCAGGCGGCGCTGTTCATAGTTGACCAACGGGATAATCGGACTGGTCGGCTCATGGACATCGGCGCTCCAGTCAAACCACAGATCGCCTGGCTTGCTCTTATAGATCATGAAGAACGGCGGCGCGCCGTGGATATCGCCGGCAAATTGGATTTGTGCAATGAACTCGGTGTCACCGGGCTCAAACAAAGCAAGCGTTGACTGGTCAATCAAGCCGGGAATCAGCAATTCGTCTTTGATGATCTGCCCTTGGAGGTCCACAACCCGCATGTGGTCTTTGCGGGCAGCCGTCGCAAACGACAGGTGTCCGTCGTCGAGTGCAACCTGGCAACCGTACCAGCGTGGAAGCGCGGCAATCTGGTTGCCGTTGCGATCAAAGAGATACAGCTCGTTGAGCCCATCGACGACAATCCGCTCATCAGCGCTGAGCAACAGGCGAGCTTCTGCCGGCCGGTCGGGAACCCGGCTTATCCGGCGACTCCAGGCAAACTTTCCGACGGCAGCGCTGGTTACAGATACCGAGCCGCTGCGGCGGGAGTTGGCAAAGAATCGTGAGTAGATTGCCGGCATTTTCGACTCCTACAGGTTGTTCATCGTAAAGGTGCCATTGGCTACGGTGGCGCCGCTCATCCAGGTAACGATCGGTCCAAAGTTCGTGTTGGCCAAGGCTGCCGTCCCTGCGGTGAGACCGAAACAGAACCGGATGATCCGGGCAGTATTGACATCGCGGTCAACTTCCAGGCGGTTGCCGCTGATCGTGAAGCCGCCTCCCGTCTGTGCCTTGACACGAATATTGATATGCGAATCGCCGGGGTCGCCGCCCGTGTATTCCTTGAAATGCGGGTTGAATGTACAAAGGGTCTCCTGGAAATCATTGGTCGGCGGACACGAGAGCCGGAATTTCAGGTCGACCATAGCTTTGTAGTCGCTGTTCAGCGTCACCGCCCAGGTGCGTTTGGTGGCTGTTGTCCAGGTATTGGCTCCGACGTCGACAAAACGGATCGCGAACTTCGTTCGAATCGCCAGGATGCTGGTCAAGATCAGACCTGACTTGACCAGGTGCGCGGTCTCATCATCAAGCTTGTATAACAACGCGTCGACCTTGGCATTTGAACCCATGTCGAGATTATCGCCGCGTTTGGCCGGATAATGGATGTTCTTGTAGGTGTCGGCGAGATCGTAAAGCAAGGTTGTCGACGGCCCGGGCAGATTGATGCGAAATCGTGTTCCACTGAAGAACTTGTTCAGGGACTTGGTCGCCGCCGACTCGTCATGCAGCCAGCAGATATTCTTCCAGAGATGCCGCGCCCGCCAAGCGCGGTTGCGATTCATCAGGGCAGACTTGTCAAAGGCGTAAGGTCCACCTTCGGCTGTGTTGACTTGAGTGTAGTCTGGCAATCCACCCCAGGAATTGCCGCCGGCATCGTCCGCCGAGTAAAGGTACTCGTCGGCATTGCCGAGCGCATGGCCCATTTCATGCGAGTTGGCGAGCGGCTCGTTGGTATTCCCGTCAAGATCTTGCTTGGTGTTGTCCGGATCGGGCGAGGCAAAGCGGTTCGGTTCGGCCTGGTAAGCGGCTTGACGGAAGTTACCGGAATCAGGAAGCATCCAGCTGCCTGACTGCACGATGGTAACCATCGCCTTGTGCGCTCCGCCGTTGGTGTCGTTCTTGACCTCCATGTAGTAGTAGGGTCGAATCAGGATATCGTGCGTGCCGCTCTTGCGCTCGAAGAGGTAATTCTTCCTGTTCATCCGCTCGTTGGCATTCTTGAACCCTGGGTGGCGGTGGTTATTGACGTCGGCGGCGGTCGCGGGCGCCTGGAAATTCAGGCGACAATCCCAGTGAGTCAACAAGTAGTACAGCGGCTTCCCGTCGAGGATATCGCAGTTGTGAAAATAGTGCAGCGTGTAGTGCCCGATCGCAGGGTTCAGGTCGGACAAGGTGTAACCTTTGGCGCGATCGCTCGCGGAGGAACCGATCATCGTCTGCGTCACATGCACATCGCCGTCAGTCAGCAAAGCCAGGCGTGCACCGAGGACGTGATTAGCCGTCAGATTGAAGCCCGGATCAGTGGAACGCGAACGCTTGTCGTAAATGTCATAGAAGCCGTTACAGAAATAGACAATGCGCGCATTCCCCGGCACGTCGGTGATGAAATTCACGGAAAACGCCTGATTCGTCACGATCGGCAGATTGGGGTCCGGGTTATGGATCGCGAGCTTGCGCAGATTCTTGGTTGTTCCGGCGACAGTTTCGTTGGTCGTGTGATCGATATAGAAGAGCGCATAACGCGAATTGGCGTCGAGATTGATCAGCGTGTTTGCAGCGTTGCGGTCGCGAATGCCCTGACTGCGGTTTGCATCGCCCAATACGATGTCATCCAGAGAGAAAGTAAGCGGCTGATTGGGATCAGTTGTGTTGCCGCCATATGGTTTGAGTTGCTTATGCGTGCGCAAGACATCGATGAATCGATCGCCCGTATTGGGATTGGTATTGTCGTAACGCGTGAAGTAGTTGCGCGATGACCACTCCGCTGGAATATCGTAGTATTTGATACGCTCAAGCCAGGTCAGGGCCTTGATCTCATCGGGTGTCTTGGTGACGAAGACCGGTTCCGTTTTGTCATCGGCACTGAACAGCCACTGATTTGTCGAAGCAAAAGTGAAATGGATATCGGTGCGCACCGTGTTATTCTGCACCTTGACCATATAGACGCCATTGGAGTAGGTGACGCGCGCCGGTATCTCCGTCGTGAAATTCTCGAAGACCTTTATCTGCAAACCCTCAGGAACCGGCTTGATCGCCTGGTGGACGCGGTCAAAGTACGTGAATTTCAGGTGATAAGCGGTCGCGGTCAGATCGGCCGGATCGATATGAACGGCTGCGAAATGCCACTTGTGCCACAGCGGGCACTCGGCGGGTGTATGGATCGAAGTCGTGCGCGTCGGACAATTGAGAACCGGGATTTCTTCCTTGTCGAAGAAGAGCATTTCGACGCGGCGATTCAGTTGTGAACGGTAGTTGTCGCGACCGGCGTTGTCCAACGGGAACGACTCACCACATGCGACCAAACGTTTGGCATCCTCGGCGTACATCACGAGCGAACGATAACGGCCGATTTGACCGCGAGGCACACCGAGAGAGGCAGCGATCTCGTCATTGTAAATATCGTAGACAGCGCGCCACATCTCGATCGGCCACTTGTGCGCACCCGAGTTGGAGATGATACTAATGGTATTTTGCGGGATAACTACAGCCTCTGTCGGCGCCTGGGCCGCCAGCACCCAGGTGTTGTAGGCTTCAATGAAGTTTTTGGTCGCGTCGCGCGTTGCCGTGTTCCATTGATTATTGATTGCGCCGGGATCGCAATTCCATCCCCAGCGCGTGTTCTCCTTGACGAACTTCATGATCTGTTGGTAATCTTCAATGCGGTGACGCGATTCGGACACCTTGGCCCACTTCTCGCGGTCGCCCTCAACGAGGAACTCCACATTCTGTGCTCGCAGGGCGGATAACTCGAAGTTCATTTTTGCTTGCCCGGAAGTGTCGGCATGGCCGGCGATGAGCAAGCGCTTATTCGGGTCAAACTCGAACTGCTTCAGACCGAGCGCAATTGCCGCCAAACCGGAGACCTGGTCTTGTTGCTGTTGTGTTGACGCGTCCGAGGCATCGTCCCCGACGCCCTGGCTGGACGAGGCACCCCCCGGGCGCTCCGGCATCATGACAGCGCTGTCAAGATGGAAGAGCACATCTTCCATTTCCAGAATGTATACCTGCAAAAGACGGTGTATGAACGTCGTCGGCGTCCCGGTGCGCGCTCCGAGACGGAGCAGAAAGTCGCGAAATGAGCCGAAAATGCTAAATCCCATGCTGCACCCTCGCGGTCGCTCCTATTGCGTCCATTCCTCGTCCTTGACATCGAAGGAGATGCGCAGACTGCCGGCCGGAATGTCGGTTTCCTTGGCCTTGCCGGAGCCATCGAGATTGCCCGTGCGCACTGAGCCGTTGGGCAGGTAGAGTGAATAAGGTTTATCAGGGATGGGATTGCCGGCTTCGTCCTTCAGCTCGAACTCAAGATCGTCGGTGATCGTCAACATGTTGGAGCGGCGCGAGAAATTGCCGGCCGTGACAATGAAGTAGAATTGGGGCATCGAGAATCGTCCCATGAGTTCTTTTTCACGCGCGACCGCCAACATGTCATCATCGACTTCCACGAGCCACTCCGACTCAATCTTGTCGCCGCTGACCTTGCTCTCGAGTGTCTTCAGGCGCGTCGTTGAATAATTCGGATCGTATATCCAGACTTCGATGAGCGCCTCGGTTTCGTTGGGAATTCCCGCCGTCTCCGCCTCAAGCTTCAGCGTATCGCCGACCTTGGCCGTAGCTTGCGACCACTTCGCCGAGACGATTGCCTTGAGCGTCAATTCGTGGTTGCCGGTGTTTGTGATCGAGTTCTTGAAACCTCCGGCGAGGGTGCCTTCTGAGACGTTGCCGTCGGGATCCTTGAGTTCGTACTTGCAGTCGGTAATCGGAAATCCGGCTGAATCCTTGGCAACGACCTGGATATAGTGGCCTTCTGTAGTTTCCTCTTCGGGAGCGGCATCGCCACTTTCCGGCTCGCCGACTTCCGTTTCTTCGGCAGTGGCCTCTTGCGCAGCGATCGCGCCGGAACCGCCTGAGCTGGAGGATCCGGCGCCGCCACCGCCACCGCCTTCCCCGATCAAAACGGTCATACACCCCATCACGATCGAATCCGGGGGGCCGGAACAAATGCACATATCCCCCACGCGGGCGGCCGGCATATTGCCGATCAGCACCCCGGAGGACCCCTTCGAGATCGGTCCGCCGACATGGGGCGGCGGCGGAGTTCCCGGATTGACCATCGGGCAAACATGCATGTCGCCGAGGCGGGCGGCCGGCTGACCGCCGATGAGTACCATGGGAAAGCCGACGGTAATTGCACCGCCGTGAGCGGTAGAATCCCCTAACCGAGCTGCGGGTTGTCCAGGCATATAGCTGTTCCTAACGTGTTCATTCCACCTTGCTTGTCGCTTGACAAGCAAGGTGGTTCAAAGCACAACTGTAAGATTTCTGCGGGAATCTATTGGGGCAAGCGCTATGAGTCAATAAAGAAGTCGGTGGCCGACTACGATTTACTGCGCTCCAACTGGGCGCCGCAGAGCGGGCAAGTGGTGCGATTCTTGTCAAGCCACTCGTGTCCGAAGCGGCAGCGCAAAAATGCCGTATCCGGATCGATATAAACCGTGTCCCAGTCGGCCATAATCGTGTACTTCAGCGTGCCGTCGGTTACACGCATGGCGAAGGTCAGCGGACTAACCTTCTGCAAGTTGTCGCCCTGGCAATCGAACTTGACCGGGATCGAGTCGAGGTGGACTTCCTTCTCCGTCTGTCGCATGGTGTTGCGTTCGACCACGCGGGCCTGCAGCATGATCTTGTCATCGCCGCGCGGACCAAGGTACATCAGCGTATGTTCGGTCACAATGCTGTCGATTGTCATCCGCCATTGGGCGATGACAATATTCGGCTTGGCGGTGAATTCAACGCCGCCCTGGTACCGTTTGCCAATACTGATTCGTTCGGCGGCGTCGGCCCAGCCGGCCGAAACCACCAGGATAGCTGCCACGGCGAGCGCGGCGGCTACTGCACATCTGATCTGCCCGATTCTTAAGCGCATGTTTTTGTCCTCCAGTGATGTCGTCGGCAGCACTTCACTGAAGCCGGAGCAGTATAGCAAACAAAGCGCAGGCGCGCAGGTTTTTGAACAGCTTCGTTCAATTCTCAAGCACGGTATGGGACGCAATCAGAGCAAGAGCCCCGACCGATCCAAAAACAACAGCCGGTAGCGGGGCTCCTCATTAAGCCGCCCGATGCGGCAACTATTCCATATCGAAACACCACAGTTGTTCGGAAGTTAGCCCTTGAACAGCCCAATAACGTTGCCGTCCGGGTCGGCAAACATCGCGCATGCGCCGATGCCGGGGATGGGCGTCGGCGGTAAAACAGTCTTGCCTCCAAGTTTCTGGGCCTTGTCGAGCGAGGCTTGAAGATCGTCGACACCGACGTAGAAAGTCACCGATGGCCCCTGCCCCGGCTGGTACGGCCCGATGCCGCCGCCGATCGATTTATCGTTGGCGGGTTCGACCAGGGAATAGTCGAATCCGGGCGCGGTGTTGGTCTTCCAGCCGAAGAGCTGGGAATAGAAATCAACGGATTTGGCGCGATCCTTGACATTGATTTCGAAGTGAATCACAGGCTGAGCCATTTGTCATCTCCTCTTCGAGAGGTTAGGTGTTGCTTCAGGTTCTTTGCTATCTTGTCGTGGCCGGCACGCGACCGTACATTTGCGTCAGCAGCCCCAGAATCAGCCCGACCAGCGAACCGGGGATGAGTATTTCCAGCCAGTAATGCCCGCCACTTTCGTTCGGCATGGCGGCAATAATGAATGCCAGGACGAAACCCACCAGCAGTCCGACAATGATGCCGATCTTCATGCTGCGAAACTTTCGTGCGACGAAGCCGATGATGATACCCGCGATCATGCCCTTGATCGTGGAGCCGATGACGATGCCGGCGATCGCCGGCGCGGTTTCGGGCGCCGAGAAGAGCGCCGTCAGACCATCGATGGCCCCCAAGATTGCCCCCAGAATCAGCCCGAGTACAGGTTTGGACATGTGTTACTCCTCTATTGTCTTCAGTGATTTCGTTTCTGATTCACTATTACGAAGCTGCCGCGATTCCTTTACTGGCCCAGGAACTGAAAAATCAGGAATCGGATGAACATGTATCCGATCACAATCAGCACAATGACCTTGTTGCGACTCACCCAGCGCCATAACCGCTCCAGCAGGTTCTCGCGATAGGCTTTAACCGTCTGGTCGTCGAGCAAGCGGCTGATGTCGTCGCTGAGTTCGGTCACCGAGGAATAGCGCAGCTCGCGATTGCGCGCCATGGCCTTGGCGCAGATGGCCTCCAAAGCCCGCGGCAGCCTGCGATCTAGGCTTCTCAGGGAAGGAAACTGGCCGCTAACGACTTTCTCTCGAATCGTGGCCGGATCCTCGCCCGCGAATGGTGACCTGCCGACGAGCAGGAAGTAGAGCACGGCGCCAAGCGAATAGATGTCGCTGCGGTGATCGATCTGATCGCGATCGCCGCGCGCCTGCTCGGGAGACATATACTCGGGAGTGCCGATGATCGTCCCTGGTGAAGTGTTCGATACGGGGACTTGCGGCTTCGCTTCCTTGGCGAAATCGGGCGAGGCAATCTCGGGCCGGTTCAGACTGATTGCGATTCCCCAGTCCATGACGAGCACCTCGCCAAAGCCGCCGATCATGACATTGGCCGGTTTCAGGTCGCGATGAACGACACCGCGCGAATGAGCAAATGCAATGGCCTCGCAGAGTTTCTGATAGATTCGCAGCAGCTCGGAACGATTCTGCCCGTGGTGGCGATATTGGTCGAGCGTCTGCCCTTCGACATACTTCATGGCGTAGAAGACACGTCCGTCCGGCAACGTGCCGACATCGTGAATCGGTACGATCCCCGGATGTTCGAGCAAGGCTACGATCCTTGCCTCGTGCAACATCCGGCGCGACATCTCTCCTGACTCGTCCAGCAGCGAGACCACCTTGATTGCTACACGGCGATTCAGCTCGCGGTCGAGCGCCAGGTACACTGTCGCCATACCGCCGCTGCCGATACGCCCGCCCAGCTCATACCTGGTGCCTGACAGGTCGGGCTCATCGAGGGCTCGCCGAAGCCGCTCGAGATGGTCGTCCGAGAGGTGTTTCATTCGATGCTGATCCCCAGGATCGCGCGGACTTCCTCGCGGTACTCGTCTTCACTTGCGGTCAATTCGCGAATTTCGGCCAGGACGTTACGGCGAAATTCCCGACGCATCGCCGCCAGATAATTCGTGACCGTCTCGACGGTGACACCATGTTTGCTCGCCAGGTCTTGATAAGACGGCGGTTCGGGACAATCCGTCGCCCCTAAGTCATAGCTTTGAAACATCGCGAAAGCCACCGACTTCCCCGCAGCGTCGCACTGCGCCTTGAGCCTGTCAACACAGCGGGCGAACAGGCTGCGAATCCATTCTTGTTCGAATAGCAGCTCCGGATTCATTGTATTTGGCGAGTTCTGTGAGATTACCTCATGTTCGACGAAGGCAAAATCGAGCGAGAGATGCTCGACAGTTCCCCCGCGCTTCTGGGCCGAAGCCGCCTCAATTTGCTTGCTGACAAACCGATCGAGGCAGACGCGCAGGAAGGTGCGAAAACGCGCCTTAGCGGGATCGAATGAGGCCAGAAACTCACCCTCCAATGCTGAGAGAAAAAAACCCTGCGTGAGATCCTCAGCTTCCTGCGCCCCCTTGTGCCAGCGCAGGCGGAGGTATTTGTAAACCGGCGCCCAGTAGATGCCGATGACGCGATCCATGGCGAGCCGCCGCTGGTTGACGTCACCCGTCTTTAGCGCTTCAATGGCCGAATGACGCGTACGGGGAAAGCCCCCGACGTGAGTTTGTTTGTCTTCTGAAGCCAACGATATCCTGACGATTCAGCCAATTTCGGCATCCGGACTGCCGCCGTTGTGAACTTTGAGACTTCACGTGAACGCTCAATGTATACGCAGCCGGGCCATGTTTGTCAATCGCTCGATGCGAATGATCAGGCAGAGCGGATGACCATCAGACGGATTTCGGTCATGTCCTCGATCGCCCAGCGAATACCTTCGCGGCCGAGTCCGCTTTCTTTGACACCGCCGTAAGGCATATGATCCACCCGCCAGGAGGGGACATCGCCGATGACGACCCCGCCGACTTGCAGAGTATCCCAGGCCTTGTGAGCTTTGTGGAGGTCGCGGGTGAAAACACCGGCTTGCAGACCATATCTGGTGTCGTTGGCTTCAGCAAGCGCCTGCTCAAAGCCAGAGAACTTCGAGAGGATGGCAACCGGCCCGAAGACCTCGTGGGTACAGATCGTCTGGTCGCGGGGCACGTCTTCGAGCAAGGTGGCTTCTACGACTACGCCGGAGCGCCGACCGCCACAGAGCAGCTTTCCACCGGCAGCGATCGCTGCGTTGACCCAACTTTCAATACGACTGGCATCCGCCTCGGAAATCACCGGACCAATGAATGTATCCTCGGTGGCTGGATTTCCTGACTTGAGTCCGCTGGTAGCCTGCACCAAGGCCTTCTTGAAAGGCTCATAGATGCGTTCATGTACGATGATCCGCTGAACACTGATGCAGCTCTGACCGGACTGGTAGAACGCGCCAAAGACGATGCGGGCAACCGCATCGGAGATGTCGGCGTCCTCGTCGACAATGCAGGCGGCATTACCTCCCAATTCCAGCACGATCTTCTTGTGACCGCAACGTGCTTTCAAGTCCCAGCCGACCGCCGGCGATCCGGTGAACGACAGAAGTTTTAAACGCGGGTCGGTAACGATTTGGTCGGCCGTTTCGCGGCGGCACGGCAGAATCGAGAAAGCTCCCTGCGGTAGATCGGTCTCGGAGAGAATTTCGCCGATGATCAAGGCGCCAATCGGCGTGTACGAAGCGGGTTTCAGCACAAACGGGCATCCGGCTGCTATCGCCGGGGCGATCTTGTGAGCGACGAGATTCAGCGGGAAATTAAACGGCGAGATCAAAGCACACGCGCCGACGGGCACCCTCTTCCACATCCCGACGTATCCTTTTGCACGAGGCGTGATATCCAGCGGCAAGACTTCGCCGGTGATTCGCGTCGTCTCCTCCGCGGCAATGCGGAACGTATCGATCAAGCGGGTCACCTCGCCCCGTGCATCGCGAATCGGCTTTCCGGCTTCGTGACAGAGAACGTCAGCGAGTTCGCCAGAGCGCTGTTGAAAGCGCGCAATGCAGTGCGCAAGAATCGCCTGGCGTTGATACGCCGGCATTTGTCGCATCGGTTCCTCAGCTGCCACGGCCAGGTCGATGGCGTGGTCAACGGTCTTGCCGTCAGCAATCGCGACCTGAGCGATGCGCTCACCGGAGAACTTGTCAATAACATCCAGGTCGGCATTAGCCTGAATCGGACGATTCCCGAGCCAAAGGGGGTATGTCGCTGTTTTCACTTCCCTCACCTCCTCATGTTCATTGACTTAGTTTAGTGCCGCGTTGAGCGAATTTCAATCGTTGAATTGGATCGGCGTGGGGCTTGACCCGTATCGCGGTTATGCCTATCATGGGACGCCTGATGAGTGCGGCCAACCTCAATCCTGCTTCTCTGAGTCTTCCTGGCGTGTCAGTACTTCTCGCCGTCCGGAACGAATCTGAACACCTCGATGAATGTCTCAGGTCGATTCTCGCTCTGGACTATCCTCGCGACTTGCTGGAAATCATCATCGTGGACGGCGCGTCCACCGATGGGACAATCGACAAGCTCAGAGCGTGGTGTCGGCAGGAGAACCGAATCCGAGTCTACGAGAATCCGCAGCGGCTGACTGCCGCGGGCATGAATATCGCCCTTGCCCAGGCCAGCCACGATCTTTGCCTCTGGATTTCCGGCCATGCCCTGATCGAACCGAATCATCTGCGCTGTGCGGTTGAGACTCTCGAAGAAACAGGAGCTGCGGCAGTCGGAGGCGTGCTCCGGACCGAAGGGACCACGACGATCGGCAAGATCAACGCGGCGGTGCTGTCGCACCGCTTTGGAGTCGGCAACGCGCCGCATCGAGTCGCCACCCAGTCTGGCTGGGTCTCAACCGTAACAATGGCGCTCTACCGGAAAAAGGCGATCGTTGATGTCTGGGGGTTCAATGAAAATCTGCCGCGCAACCAGGATAACGAGCTTCATGAGCGCATGAATCTACGCGGCTACCGATCTTATCTTGATATCAGAATTCAGCCGGTCTATCTCTGCCGGAATACCCTTGGTGGCCTGCTACGGCAGGCGTGGAAAAACGGCTACTGGAACATCATGATGACAAGGATGGGGCACGGAGGGCTCTCGATCCGGCACTTCGTACCGATGGCCTTCGTCGGATCCGTGCTGCTCACGGCACTCGGGGGACTTCTGGTACCGAAGCTCATCTACCTGGCTATCGCAATCGTCGCAACGCACTTGCTCTGTGCCATTGTGTTTTCGATCGTCGCGGCTATACGTCGGAAGCTTTGGTGGCAGTGGTTGGTGCTGCCGCTGTGGTTTGTGCTGCTGCACTGGAGCTACGGTCTGGCATCCTGGAACGCTGCCCTCCGGAGATCGCCCCGGAAATGAATACAATTGTTGCAAAACTGCACGTGCCCAGCCGTCGATTCGGTATATTCACCGACTGAACAGTTCTTGGGATGTCAAAGTAGGAGATTATGGATTCGCCCACCAAGAAACGCAGTTTGTTCGAAAAATCGCTAAACGTTTTCGCCGAAGTACATCCTGGAGAAGCCGGTAATACGCTTTTCCTGACGTTAAGTATTTTCCTGATTCTGACCGCCTACTACATCGCCAAGGTTGTACGCGAGCCGCTGATTCTCGCCGGCGGCGGGGCGGAGCTGAAGGCATATTCCTCCGGGCTGCAGGCAGTGACCTTGATCCTGTTTATTGGGGCTTATTCGCGTCTGGTGGCCAGCCTGAACAGGCGCAAGCTACTCAATTACGTTACACTCTTCTTCGTAGCGGGCTTCGTAACATTCTACTTACTGGGTGCGGCCGAGATACCCTACCTGGGCGTCGTGTACTTCGTCTGGATCGGCATCTTTAGTCTGACGATTATCGCGCAGTTCTGGTCGTTTGCCAACGATGTCCACACGCCCGACGAAGGAAAGCGGCTATTCGCGATCATTGCCTTCGGCGGTTCGCTGGGCGCCGTTGTTGGCGCCAAGGTGGCTGAAGTGTTGATCGATGTTATCGGCATCTACCAGCTTCTGCTGGTGGCTGGCGCGCTGTTGTTCGCAAGCCTGATGTTGGTCAACTATGTGGAATCGCGGAAATCGGCAAAGCGGCAACCGCATGCAGTATTGCCGGCATACGATGCAGCCGATTCAATCAGCCGTTCCGGGGCGTTTCGCGTCGTGATGCAAAACAAGTACTTACTGCTTATCGCGTTGCTCATCTTGTTAACCAACTGGGTCAACACCACCGGGGAGTATATTCTCAGCAATGTCGTGAGTCACGCCGCCCAGAGCGCCTCCACAGCCGGCTTGGATGCTACTGCTGCCAAGGCTGCCGAGAAGATCTTCATCGGGAAATTCTACGCTGATTTCTTCTTCTGGGTCAATGTCGTCGGGTTAATCGCGCAATTGTTCTTTGTGTCGCGGCTCATCAGGTGGTTCGGTATTCGCACTGCCATCATGGTGTTGCCGGTGATCGCCCTGGGCGGTTATCTACTGATTGCCGCAGTTCCAATTCTCGGTCTGATTCGCATCGCCAAGACCGCTGAAAATGCCACCGACTACTCGCTGAACAATACAGCGCGACAGATGCTCTTCTTGCCGACTTCCCGTGAAGAAAAATACAAAGCCAAGGTCGCCATCGACTCATTCTTCGTGCGCTTCGGCGATGTATTGTCGGCAGGTGTGGTGTTTGCCGGAGTGAATTGGCTCGCGTTTGGCCTCAAGCAGTTTGCCATCGTCAACATCGTGCTCGTGGTTGCCTGGCTGGTTTTGGCTTTTCTGATTGGCCGCGAAAACCGGCGGCTGATGGCTGCTACTCCGGACTAACCCAGCAGTTTTGCGGCATCTTCGTAAGGGGTGAAACCCGGCGGGCGCCGATCTCCCATCGTATTCGGTTTGTGAAACTCGGGGCTGTCCTTGATTATTTTCAAGAGCTTTTCGCGCTCGCTGGGTTTCGCCAGGTGCGCGATACCGACGGCGCGTTCTCCCAGGCTGAGTTTGCGCGGGTCAAGCGCGCCATACTCCGTAACGATGATCACCTTGTCAACCGGCGTCGCCGTGGTGGTGATTCCGGCCGGGCAGCGGTCGACGATTTTCGAAATACCGTTGCTCGTTTGCGATTTCAGGGCGATAATCGCAACTCCGCCTTCGGAGTATTGCGATCCGCGAATGAAGTCGCTCTGTCCGCCGACGCCGGAATAGATGTGCCGCGCCTCCAGAGAGTCCGCCCAGATATTGCCGTGCAGGTCGACGCCAATCGCCGAGTTGATCGAGACCATCTTGGGCTGTTCAGCTATCTTGAAAACGCTGTTGGTGTAATTGGAGGGACGACTCTGGACGGCGCTGTTGTAACTGAGCCAGTCGTAGCCGGCCTGATCCTCCGAAAGGAATATCGAAGCCACCGAAAAGTTGAGGTGTTTTTTCCAGCGATTTGTGACAACACCCTTCTTCACAAGTTTGGCCATGGCATCGGCAAACAACTCGGTGTGGATCGCGAGGTCCTTGACACCTTTCTTGAGGATCGCTTCGGTGACAGCCTCGGGAACTTCCCCGATCCCGTACTGAAGCGAAGACCCTGGCGTACTGCCGGTGCCGTCCTCAATGTACAAACCTGCGATGATTTCGCCGATACGCGTGGCAACCGAATCTGGTTCCGGAATCGGCGAAGACGGCAGCGGGTAGTTGACATCCAGAAGGTAGTCGATGGAGGATTCCGGGATCGTCGTCCCCAGGACGAACGGCATGTGCTCGTTGCGTTCGGCGATGACGATTCCGCCGTTGTGGTTGCAGGTATGAACTGCTTCAAGTACGCCTTCCACGGTACTGCCAAGACTGTAATTCCCGCCGCGATCGGGACCGCTTACCGAGAGGAATACAATGTTTGGTTTGATTGCGCTGGCGATGTAGCGCGGAATCTCTGACAGATGAAGCGGGTGGTAAAACGCCCAGCCGCGATTAACGGCCTCTCGGGTAATGTGGCTGTTGAAGATGATCCTGTAGGTAATCCGACTACAGGCCTCTTCGGTGAATGCGATTCGAAGCCGGTCACCGAGCATGAGCACGGCGTAAAGGTCGACGTCTTTTATCCCGGTTTCGAGTCCAAGATGCTCGATCAATGACTGCGGAGTCGCGGCATTGCCTGAAGCGTAAATGACGCTACCGGGCTGGATCAAGAGCGGGTTGACAACATCAGCGGCGGAGGAAACCCTAATCATAACAAGAAGATATGCGATTTCGAACGCAAATTCAATCGTTTATTGAGTTATCGACATTTGCGGGACTTAGCTGAATTGCAGCAACTCCGGCAGCGTTGGAGTGCATCAATAAAGGAGCGTTACACTTAGGTGGAACTCTTCGATTTCGGTGCCGCGTAGGCCTTGCCGATCTTCAGATCCTCGTGCAGGATATGCTCAACCAACCAGCGGCGAAGAAACTCAAAGAGTTTCAGGGGATCGAGTTCCTTCCCCGCTTTGAGTTCGAGCAGTATTTCCACGATTTGCTTAGTCATTTCGCGGTGGAGACGACAATGCTCGGCGCGATCGGGAAAATCCATTTCGGCCATGAGTTGTTCCTCGGTGCGAAAATGAAGCTTTGTGTACTCAACGAGTTCCTTCAGCACAACCCCGAGTTGAGACTTGCGTGATGGATCTGATAATATGCGTTGGACCTCGGCGATCAACGCCACGAGTTTCTTGTGTTGCTCGTCGAGTTCTGGTACGCCGACACTGAATGCGCTGCGCCATTGAATGATTGTCGCCATCAGCCTCGCCAATTCCGTTGCGTACAGTGGCGCCCCGCCATCATCTATATCGGCATTGTAAGCCTGACATTCACCGGTGAAAACGACGGAACTGCTGGCTACGCACTGATTCGCTTCAACGCTTTCTGAGCTTCGCGCCGCACCAATGCACGGGGGTGGGTGAGGACGCGTGCGATGATCGGAATCAGAGCCAACTTGGACTGTCCTATGTCCGTTCTATGGATTCAATCGCCTTAGTTGCCCACGAGCCCAAGATTGGAGCATTTTCGTTACTCGAAACGACTGTCGCAAAAATGGTGAGATCGGGCCAAGCCAAGTATGAAAACAGCCAGTGCCAGCCCTTCTTGTCTTCAAACATCACTCCGGCAAAATCAGGCGAGCGCACTCGCAGCTTGACGGCTGCCACTAGCTCAATTCCCCCCTTTTGTAAGCGTCTATCCAAACGCTCGGCAGCCAACATTTGCGGCCCAGATTCAAGCGTGTAGCTGGATAACTGCAGAAATAGACCGTCTTCATTAAGCCAATAGCTCCATACCGGCGGATCCGCATCTTCCTTCAAGCCTTCAGGAAGATCAATCGAATAGCTGTCGGTGACTGCGATTCTCATTGACGTGTCCTCGTCGCCCGCAGGTCCTCAGTCTCGAGAAAGACTCAGACCAAGTGACTTTTTGCCTTCGATTAAGATCTGACAATTGACCTTTCAAGTACCATTAGCAGGGCGCAAGCGCTCACGTCAGTCGATGCCTTTGAGGTACTCCTTTTCGACGAGATCAAAGTCAGCCATCAACTTGTCGCTGTCTACGAGGGTCCTATCTTTCCGAAGACGCTTAACACATAATTCCAGGGCTTCCCGAACTCCGGCAGCGAAGTATTTCCTGACCTCGAGGTCTGTTTTGTTTTGCCACCGAGAGACTGGCACAAATATGTCAACCGTTATGTATCCTTCCTTTGAACTTCGGCGGAGAAACGCACATCCCTCGCGATTCCATTGATGAATTGAACCATCGATTCGGAGTATCAGGGCGAATTCGCTAATCTCCGGGCTGTATGGTCCCGCGCACTTTTCTCGCAGCAACCGGCGTAATTCTGAGTGCGGCAACAATGTTGGTTCATCGGCATCGGGACCCTCAACCTGTGCGGCCAGGGTGATTGCTTGCATACTACACCTCTCGTTCATTTCTGGTCCTTTCCCGCCCAAGGCTCCTTGTTCTCCGGTCCGGGATTCTTCTCAACTCGTTCCCTTTCCTTCTTGAGCATTTCCTTCCTGGGCCCCTCATCGACTTTCTTAAGTCGCCCCCCAGCCAGTTGTTTCTTGGAGTATCGTGTCTCGATGCTCCCAGTGACCCCGTGCTTACGGAAATCACCTTCTGCGCCATACTTCTCATATTAGCTAGCCGGTTGATCCCCAGCTGTATTCCCAAGCGGCTTCGGTTCCGCTGAGCCTCCAGTTGAAGCGCGCCCCTTCTGCATTACCAAATTGACGCCGCCAGCTCCCGCTGTCGACGCACCATGTACCATCAGTGCTGCACTTCCGGTAGCGGCTGGTACGGCCACCACGACGGCGGAACCACCGGTTCCGACAATCGCGGCACCTTCTGCCAACAGAGTCGCGCCTCCAGAGATCGCCTCCGCGGCACCGCCGATCACACTCGCCGCATCACCAATGTCTTGACCGGTATTGTAATCAGATGGCGACTCAGGGACATATATGTCTCTGAGCGAGGTCGCACCGCCGAGGGCGTTGTCTGCGTAAGCGATGAAGGCACCAGCAAAAATGTCGTATGTACTGGCCCCATCCGGATCCACATTCTTCAGCGGATTGTTCGCACAATACGCTTATGGGCTCAGACCGGGGTAGCTGCCCGCCGCCGGGTCGAAGCCAATTGACAAACTACATGCCTATTTGATCTCTTCACGCGGGACGACATCAAATCGGATATTGTCGTTCGTCGGAGTCCTAAGTTCGTTTCCTTTTCGCCACCATTCGACGGCCCCCGGCGATAGGTGAATGTCACGGTACGTGTAAACTCGGCCGTCATCAAGTTTGACTATGGCCATATACTCCCTGAGGAATGTCTTCTTGAGTAAACGAGCGAGTTGTTGATACCACTTCACGACCGACTGTGCTTGTATTCCAAGGTACTCGTACCAGCCTTTACTAGTGATTCCGAGTTGACCTACAGTCAACATGTGGCCTTTGAGAATCAGTGACGGAAGAAACTGCACTGCTAATGAGCGTGGAAAGTCGATCTCAGTGCAAAAAGGAGTCTCCCTGAAGAGAGGTGTTTGCACACTGCTTCTGCCGAAATCCAGTTCCACCAGCTTCTCCGAATCGAAACGAAGATCGCCAGTTTTGAACGGACCTGAAATCAGCCGAGAATCAGCGTCACGTCTGCGAATCCAGCACCATGAATCATCACTAACAAAGGTCCTCTCTAACCATTTGCTTTGTTCATCAGGCAGCATGAAGAACTCGATAGCCATGCGCAAATCACCCAATCTACTACTTTTCTATCGGAACAAAGTGCGTACTTTTTCCGGTATTCTCCAGATCCTGGAGTGCATTCTGCTCTCTCGGAAGTGGTTTTCCACTCTGATTAGTCCTTCCCACATTTGTGTAGTGCTTTCCTCCGGCTGGATCTGTTGACTCAATGTCGGGGTACCGATAAGCCGACTTCCCTCCAGGAGTGTTTACTCGCTTTTCCGGGCCGCCTCCACCAGCGTCGATTGTATGCCCCTCTCCTTCAAGACGCGAAGCTTCTTTAGAGATAGCATTTCGATGGTCCATCTTTCCATGCCGCCCCTTCGGCCCCTCTGCTAATTTTGAAGCATCGGTGCCTGCATCAAGACCGTTCTCCGCCACTTTCGCCGCATCAACTGCATTGTCAGCGCCCAGCAGAGACTTCGCAGCATCGACTACCTTCGATCCGTGTCTTACAATCCCCGCAGCCGGCACGAAAGGCACTATCGCAGATGCTACGTCCAGGGCTAACCAGCCGGCGTTCGACCAACTCGGATCGTTGTACATGTCGACAGCGCTCAGGACGACCGAGGCGACGTCTAATCCTGTCTCAACGACCGCCCCATCCGGATCCAAATTCTTCAGCGGATTGTTTGCACAATACGCGTAGGGACTCAGACCGGGGTACTTGCCGGCGGCCGGATCAAGCGCCAGGAATCGGCCAAGCTTCGGATCATAAAAGCGCGCGCCATACCAATATAGATTCAGCCCCGCTTCTCTGTCCAGAGGCTTTCCGGTGTAACGATAAGATTGCGGCGAGCCGCCAATTTCGGCCAGCGACAGCCCGAAGGCAGAATAGAGATAGCCGCTACGAACCGTTCCACTCGAATCGAGCACAACGCTGGTCGAGCCCAGGTGGTCGTGGAGATAATACGCCAGTTGATTCAGCGAATCACGCAAAGCGATCCGCGAGGCGCCGGCATAGATGAAGTTCGTGTGTACTGCCCCCGCATACGGCCGGCGATACTCCGCGAGAATCTTTCCCTGCCCCCAGACGTAGTACGTCGCGGTTGTATCCGCCTCCATACACCACAGCGAAGCTGAATCACTCGGTGGCCGCGTTGGCTCGCCCTCTTCACCGCCTTCCCCTTCGCCGGAGCGCTCCTGAGAGCAGTCGACGCGGTAAGGATGAAAATAGCGTTTGTAGATGCGATCACCGGTTGCACTGTAGGCGTGATGAACACTGTCGATGCCGTATGGAATCTCGACGCTGGCTGCGTACATCCGACCATAGACGTCATGGTGGAAGGCCGCCTTCTTCCCGGAAAGGCTTGCAACGTTCCCGTTGTAATCATAAGCCAGGGTGTCGTCGCTGGCAGCGTTCAGCATATCTACCACGGTCAACTTGTTAGTTCCTGCGTGATAGATGTTGTTGAAAATCCTTCCCAACCAGTCCAATTGTGTGGCGATGTTCCCATTGGCATCGTATGTGAACGACTCGAGTGCGTACTCGCCGAAATGCTTGATCTTCAACCGATCGCTCTCGTCGTAACGATAGCTGAATGTGTTCGCTCCGCCATTGACGGAAATCGTCTGCCCTTGAAGGTTCCCGTTGTACTGCGGCACAACACCGCTCGGAGGATTCGGAAAGTCATCGTAGTAGATCTGCTCACCAAACACGTCACTGGGCGCTCCTGCCGGCGATGATGTGCCATTGTTGATGCTCTTCAGCCATCCGCGCTCATTGTAGGCGTAGTCGAGTTGCTGCAATCCCTGTCCCAACCGCACTATCTGCAGTTGATCGCGGGGCGTGTAGGACACTTGCGCGTACTTCGTGGAATCGGCGGCCGCCGCACCGCCCACTGCTGTCAGGCGCCCGCGGGCATCGTAGCCGTACTTCACCGCCGAGCCATCCGGGTACGTAATCGACTTCAGTTGATCTGCCCAGTCGTAGGTGTAGAGCAGAGTCAGGCTGTCGCCATGAGCTGTGAATGTTGTCAGTTCGGGGTGCCCCGGCACGATCATCGAGTCGAGGACAGCGTGGAAGTAATCAACCTGGCGGACGATTCGACCGCGCGGATCGTAATGGTAGCGCTCGGCGTAATGGCAGTGTTTTCCGAAGTCAAACTCCCAACTGAGAGACAACCGTCCTCTGGAGTTTGAAGAAGCTGCCTGATCGTAGAACAGGCGTCGCATCGGAACAAGAGTGAAACTGCCTTGAAAGTTCAACTCAAACCCGCTCTCTGCCTCCCTGTCAAGGCCATCGTAAGCGAAGTACTGCTTGACAGTGTAGGCCGGACCGAACGGCAGACGCAGCATCGGATCTTGCCGCCGAATCAGATTACCGTTCTTGTCGTACTCATAGGTGATCCGCCCATAAGGGGCGCCCGCTTGGTTGCTGTCCAAATCCGCGGACGACTCTTCGATCAGGCGCCCAAAGGAATCGTAGCGATAGCGGACTTCATCCCCCATCGGCTTGATCACGCGGGTCAGGTTTCCCAGATCGTCATAATCGAAGTATGTTGACAAAGGCGTGGAGCCGTCAAAGGTCTGTCTAAGCCGCAGTTTACCGCGAACGTCGGAATACTCCCAAACCGAGTCCGAGTTTTCATTGATGGTCTTGATACCTCGGATAAGAGAGTTCGGGAAGCTAAACAGGCTCGTCAGCCCCAATTCACCGGCAGTGATCACCTTGTACTCGAACCGGCTAGTTGACAGCGCTGGGTCAGGGAAGATCATTGCGGTCTTACGATCGCGATAGTCGTAGTTGCTCAGAGTCCGATGTCCCAACCGATCAACGACAAAGACCTCTCTGCCCGCGTAGTCGTACCCGGTCAGGGTACTGTCGTAAGTCTCGTCGGCGTTAAGGGCATCGAGCCGGATTCCACGAGACAGGCCGTCAAACCAGACGCGATCGGATAGGGATGGTCGAGTCTTGTCGACGCGCACGTGTTGTGTGACGCTGACCGGATTGCTCACAAATTCATCATCGTAGACGTTCCGAACCGACCAGGCAGTATCTCCTTCAGTACCGGGCGGCGTGTATCCCCCCGGCAAAGTGATTACCTCAACACGATTCAGGTTGTCGTAGATCACTTCCGATCGGTAGCCGTTTGGCTCAACCAACCATCGCAGTCGGCCCCGATCGTCGACTTTGCGGTACCAGAGCAGGGTCTCACGACCGGTATGGCGTTCCATTTTGAACCAAGAGGGACCTGCACCGGTGAACGATTCCGCGCTCGTTTCCGTGACGACAGTGCCGTCGTGCGTCAGCAACTTGCGGGTGATTGTCTCGGATGCAGCCGGATATTGATAAAAGGTTGTGTCTTGCCGCGGATCGATGCTCCAGGCTGTCGCGCCAAAGAACTTGGGGTCAAGTGATCCTCCCTTGATGTAGGCATAGGACGAAACGGTGGAGTCATACTCAATGCCGTCCTTGTCCAGCAAGTAATCGACGTCACGCGCTAACTGGCCGATATAGCCGAGTGGGGACGCGGAGCCATAGTATTGGGTCGTCGATCTTCTCAGGCGTCGACCATCAGAGCTACGAACTGTACGTACGCTGTCAAGAAGTCGGGAATTGTAGTAAGAGCTCGACGGGCTGCTTAACTCCATGAAGACAGTTCTGTAGTAGTTTTCGGAACGAATTCCCCAGGGATCCGTGACGTCCCTGCGGACGAGATTGTTTACAGTGACGTCAGTTGGATCACCCAGCCAATCATATTCATAGGTCTCAGAGTAGCTGACGCCGCCGTCAGTGGTTATCAGGGAATCAAGCTGGAAAGTGCCGCTGCAAACACCGCCGGTGGTATCAATGTCCCAGAAATATCCTTTGTGGATAGACGCAACACCATAGGCGTTTGGGTCGCGCTCCTGACTTCCGATCATCTTCAGTGACCAACCCCGATCGCGCGAGTTCTTGCTGAAGAGGCCGTTTTCCGGGAAGTACCTGTATGTCAGCTTTCTTTGTAGAACTGGAGGCTCATCTCCTCTGTGCGGACTGTCCAACGAGTCCTTGCCGAACCATCTATCTGTGATGAAATTGGTATTCAGCTTGATGTGGCAATCGCCGTCAACGCAGCCGCTCCAGCTGAATGTCAATGTATCGGTGTTCACGATTTGGTTGACGTCGACGATCTGTCGAGCCGCAGCTACCATATTGAGAAAGAAGGGGTCTCGCCCGAGGAGGTCAAACCACGCTGACTTCCGACAAGGAAACTGCGGCGTCAAGCCATCCATGCAATTGTCGGTGTGATCGTAGCTGACGGTGATCGTATCTCGGGGCAAGAATTCAGAGTTTTCGCCCCACGCGGTTGCCGGATCAGCTAAATAGCTGACAATACGATGACCTCCGTCGGGGTACCGAATGTTCCAGATCCGCCAGGGTTGGAGGGTATATGAGGCCCCCGCCTCCCGATCAGCGGCGTCGCAGACGTTGAACTGTCGAGAGGCAACGTCGAAATTCATGTTTGTAAAGGTTCGGCGATAGGTACGATATCTGAACTCCGTATTGCGCAGCGCGGGATCGATAATCCACCAGACTTGACCTCGGTTGGCTTTAAAAGACGGGAGCCAACTCACCCCCCGACCCGATGAGTGCGGTGTGTGCACGCCGTCGGCAAAGTAAATCTGATACAGACTTGAGCCGTCATATGTAAACTCGACTCCCCCAGTGGTTCCGAAGTTCCAGTCGTCCCAATCAAGCTGTATCTCGCCGATTGCATCCAAAAACGGACGACCCAGCACGTTGGCGCCGTTGAAGGTAAAAGCGTAATGAAGTGACAGCACATGACCCATTTGATCCGAGAAGGAGACCGGTAAGAGAATCCGGGGATAGTCAATTCTGCTTTTCGGAAAACCTTCACTGCAATCGAGGTTTGTTCGATACGTTGGCTGGTACACCTGGAATTTGACTTGGGTACCATCGGCCTTAAAGAGCGTGAAGTAGCCATATTGAGGATCTGACAGTCCCCACAGGTAGCCTCGATCCGCATCGTCCTTTGAACACGTGCTATATTCGCCTCCAATCATAAAGGCCGGTCCGTCAATTCCAGTGTCGAGACTATATAGCTCCTTGATGCTTCCGTCCTCCATCATGATGCTGATGACCCCATTCGTGGCTCCGCTCGCTGCGATCCGCCGCCGATAACACTTGTGGTAACCTTCGATGTGGGCTGCGATATCATCAGTGTATGAGGCGTCAGCAGTGAAACTGGTATCTGCTTTCCAGGTAACAAGCTCATTCTCGAAATTGAAGGTCTGAACAGCCACGCCGTTGACAGAGATTATCCATTCGGGCAGATTGATGGGAGTCTGCATGATACCGTTGAGTCCTGAGCGCGCACCGAAGGCAGTGTGGCTAACATTGCCGTTATAACAGAGCTTCAAGTCGGCATGAATCCCGTTTTCCGAAAGCGGCACGTAGAACAGGCGTTGAGTGTAAATCAGATTGCCGTTGAAATCGTTGATGACTTCGTTACCGGATAGACTAAATGAGTTGGACTTCAAATAGCCCCTTTCGTTGAACATCCCGGAGGCATCCTGAATGTTTTCAAGCCGGCTGGTGTCTTCCGTAAATGCCTTTGTAGAAAGAAAAAGAACCTTCAACGCTAAAATTAAACGACTTAAAGCGACTCTGGAAAACACGGTTACCTCCTTTGATAGCCTGCCATACTGGTCGCACCTTTTTCAAACCCTGCGGTAGGTTTTCCATGGACTTACCGCGAACCAAATCAAGAATGAGCCGCCGGAATTATCTTGTCAATCACATATTGGATATTGTTGCCGCCAATGAGCTTGCAGGACATGATTTGCAGCCCGATTCGCTTGCACCTCTTTAAGGCGAGCCTCGTTGGCTGCCTTGGCGAGCTCGATTTCGCGAGTTCTCAGGCTCAACAATTTCGCGGCCACAATGTCCGCAGCGAGAGCCGTCAAATCATGGTCGAAATGTGACGATCCCGGGTCGACCGCAACTCCTTCCAGGAGCAATACGCCAAGCTTCATACCCGTGCAAGTCAAAGGGAGAGCCAATACGGTATCACGCGAAGCTGTGCCGCCATTGTTCGGAATTGCTCCTGCGGATTTGAACCACACAATCTCCTGACAACGATAGGCCCGATCAATGGCGCCCAGGACATCGGCGCTCGTGGACAAACCCGTTTCAGCTGCATCATAGCGAACAGCAAGATTGACACTCCATTATAGCAGCTTCGGATTCAAAGCAGTGCGTACGCTTCGTGCCTGCAGACCAAAGTCATCGGTGAGAGATAATCGATCGAATCGTAATGGTAGATATCGCGAAACCAAGCAGCCCCAAGGAGACTACGCTGTTTACTTCGGAAATCAACGCAACAATATCATGGTCTTTACCCGGGTCGCACTCGAAGTCTCAAGCTTGTAGAAGTAGACTCCTGACGCAGCCGGTTCCGCCTCATCATTTTCGCCATCCCATGAGACCTGCAAGCGTCCGGCCTGACGATAACCACTGAGTAGCTTCCGCACTCTCTGGCCCTGGACATTATAGATAGTCACGTGCACGAAGTCAGGATGCGGCAAGTCAAATTCAATGAGCGTTTCAGGATTGAAGGGGTTGGGATGATTCTGATAGAGCACCACGGATGATGGCAACGCATTATCAAGCGAACCCCTGATTTGCTCGATCATCTCAATCAGTTCAGTGCGACCCTGGCTGTCCGGGCAATCCAGGAGGGCATCGTAAATCAGGTCCCACTCGGCGGCTTCCAATTGAGCTGCAAGAACCGGGAGGCCGACCGGAGAATGCGCTTTTCCTACTGCTGCGATGTCTCTCAACCAATTCTCTGCTACGCCACAAATGTCGTTTTCACCAATGGCGCCGTCGCCGTCAGCGTCGGCATAGATCACCGCGTAGGGCTCCCATAGGCTGCCGGCAAGAACGACGCGCGCTAACTGACGATACCAGCCAAGTCCCTGAGCCGCCCGCGGCGGGCCCTGCTTGCCGAAGTGTGTGCCGATCGGAAGAACATCGCGTTCGTCCACAATTCCGTTATGATCGGTATCCCCTGGCCAGATCGCCGCTCCAGTCACAAAGGTGCGGACTGTATCGGTCCCGCGCAGCGGCAATCCGTCGGCCGTTTGTAACTCCGAATCCAGATGGACAATGATCGAGTCAAGCTCGCCGAATTCCTGCGTTTCCGGCGGGAGAATCTTCAGAGTTGTCTTTCCGTCATCGACGCTCGCTGTTTTCGTACACTCGGTACCACTCTTCGATTCGACTGTCACCGCATCAGTGAGTATTTTGGCATCGATGATTCCATTGAATGACATCGTGATCGGTTCATCGATCTGAACGCTCGTCAGGAATGGGGGGAGCAGCAACGCCAGTGACTTCCCCGCCAGCACGGCGACCTGAATCTCTCCCCCGTTTGATTCGAGATTGATATGTCCCCAGTGATAGCCGGCGGCAAGTTGAGAGGTGTCGGATATCACGACTATGATGACTTGTTCGTCAGCCGGGAGTACTCCGGAACTTGGCGATATCGTGAGCCAGGGAACATCGACCTCGCCGGACCATTCGAGATCCGCTCGTCCCGGATTGCTAACAGCGAGATGTGCATCACCACTATCGATCGCAAAGCGTAAGGTATCGAGTTGAACGGCCAGTATAGCCCCCGGAGACACTGTGATCTGAATCTCAGCAGTGTCGGAGAGAGTGCCATCAGTCGCCATTAACGCCACAACATGGTCGCCAGTCTGTGCTTGTACTGGCGTAAACGTGATATGTCCGACACCGCTTCCTGCATCGAGAAAGACCGCCCCTTCAGGCAATCCCTGCGCACTTAGAACTGGTGCGTTCCCGTCTGGATCGTTTGCTCTCACTTCGTGAAGCAAAGTTTCACCGACCTGGACGCTTGTATCGCTGGCAACTGCCCAGTTGGGAGGACGATTGACATTTGTGACGGTTATCGTCACGTTCTCCGACGCGGTCAACTGGCCGTCGGAAGCCTGGAAGGTTACCAGATGCACGCCGCTTTGCTCGAAGGATGGGGTCCAGGTGAAGGTGCCTGTTCCATCGTTGTGATCGCTGAAGTCGGCACCTGCCGGAAGATTCAAGGCACTCAGCGCCGGAACAGTTTCATCCGGATCTGAAGCCTGCACGAGAATCGAGACAAGCTCCCGCTCAGCCACTGTCCGGTCTGCTATCGGCTCAATGATCGGCGGCAGATTGCTGCCCAGCACCACGATCGACATGTCTGCGGTGTCGTGCAGTTCTCCGTCCGAGGCAATGAAGACAACTGAGAATGAGCCGGCCTGTCCAAAGTCAGGGCTGAACTGAAATGTCCCTCTGCCGTTTCCGTGATCGGCAAAGGATGCATTGGCTGGTAGATTGTGCGCGGTGAGCAAGGGCGTCGTGCCGTCGGGATCAGTTGCCGAGACGACCCGGACAAGTTCCTCACCTTCGAAAATCGTATCGTCATCGACGCCAGCGAAGATTGGAGCACGATTTGTATTCGTCACTGTGACGCGCATTGACGCTGAATCGGAAAACTCGCCATCGCTCGCAATGAAGAGAATGTCGTATGATCCAGACTGGTCAAAGCCGGGGCGGAAAGAGAATGTACCGCTGCCGTCTTCGTTATCGTCAAACGTGGCATTCGCCGGCAGTGTCGCCGCGCTCAGGATCGGAATCGTCTCATCGGGGTCGGAGGCAAGAATCCCCATCAAAAGGGGCTGGTCTTCGGAAATTGTCGTATCTGATACTTCCGATAAGATTGGCGGCTGGTTGAGTGTGCAGCCGACATCATACGCGCCCATCCCGCCGCAACCACTGTGGGTGGCCGCACACGGTGAAGACGCAGCTATCGTGAATTCGCCGTTCGTCGCGTCGCAGAATAACGGATCGTGGGAGATATTCCCACGGGCGCCTAGTTGCCCGGCCAATTCACCAATCCAATTTCCGCCCGTATTGCCGAAGAGATCGGTACAGCTAATCGTAGGCGACAGAATGCCCGAAGCGTCGTCTATCCCCGGCCCCGCTGTGGAGGAAGCAATAATGCAGCTGGACAGCGTGATCGGTCCGACGAAGTTGCCCTCCACATTTGCGTAAATCCCCGTCTCATTATTGGCAAACGTCGAATGCGATATTCCCAGAGTTCCGACCTGGGCCAGGTAGAGTCCGCCTCCGTTGGCGGCCTGATTGCCGCTGAAAAGACAGGAATCAATCGAAACAGTGTTTTCCTCCGACCAATAGATGGCAATCGCTCCGCCATTATTGCTCGAGAGATTGTTGACGAATCGGCTGCTGCGAACAGCCAACTCGCTTTGATAGCTCTCGATGCCGTTCCCGTTGCGGTTACCAATTGTGCAGCCGCGAACATCGAGTTGCGAATCAAACGCCCTGATGGCCGCGGATTCTCCGCGGGCGTTGACGGTGGCAGAATTGAATGTGCATCCAGTGACGATCGCCGCCGTACCACTCGCCAGCCGTAAACCGAACGCAGCATTGTCCGAGAATTGGCAGCCGGTAATCGTGGCACTGGCGCCGAACTCCACCAGAATCCCCGTGCTGTCATTGCTTTGAATTCTGCAGTTTTCCACTCTTGCCTGCGAGCCGCTGCGAATGTAGATGCCCCAGCCATGACTGTTTTCGATGATGCAGTTTCGGATTGTGGGAGACCCCGTCCAGCAGCTGATGGCGGCGCCGTTTCCACCGCTGGCGTTACGAATCGTGAAACCTTCCAGCACGATTCCGCCCGGGGCGTAGAGGTCGTAGTAGAATCCCTGATACAGCCCCTGGCAATCAATGATCGTTGCTTCGGGTCCGCCGGATGAGATGATGCTGACCGCTCTCTCACCAAAGCCGCCAATGTTGCAGTTTGCCGCACCGGTATATGTACCCGGCAACACCCGGACTGTCCCGCCTGATCGGATTCCGAATGCCGCATACGCCGCGTTGATCGTCGGAAACTCGGAAGGCACATCATGAGTGCCCGTGATGAAGAATTGAAAGGGAGCTGAGTAACTTGAAATCTGGCCATTCGAATAATGAGCGCGAACACGCCAGAAATACTTGATATCGGCATAGCCGCCCGAGTTGGGAAGCGGCTGGGGGACTTCGAAGGTCGTGCCGACAATTCCATCGTATGTAACCGGACTCGCGAATGTCGTGTCGCCATCAATCTGGAGCGTGTAGGTCGTCCCGTCCCCCGACCAGCTGAAATTGGGGAGGTTATCCTGGATCGTTGCCTGATCGGTTGGCGAGGTGAGCGCCGGGGTCAGCGGCACGAACTTTATCCGCCGCACCCAGTCGACATAGACGGGGCCGACCGCATTGTACGATCCGAGCAACACTGAGACGGCTTCCAAATCGCTGAATGCTCCCGGGGATGGTTCGCTCAGCGAAATCGTTGTCCACGAGTTTGTCGGCAAGGAGCCTTGCCAGCCGGCATAGTTGAAGGTCTCATCGCCGGGTCTCTTGTACCCGATCATGGCGTAGATAGTGCTGGAGACACCCTTGTAGAGGCGAGCCTCGATCCGACTGGCTCCATTCCATGTGGAAGGCACGGGCGATTGTATCGACTTGATCTGCCAGCGATAATCACAACTGCCTGAGTAGTAGCCGTCGAATGAGCAATTGACCATCGCCGAGCCGGTGCCGCCAAAGCTATTCCAACTGAGCGAAAATGGTGCCGCGACCTTATGCATACGGTAACGCTCGATGCAGTTAAGGTCTCGGTAGTACTCTTGAACTGTGTCAACTGCGAGGAAGAAATTCCAGCCTTCGAGAGTAGATGTGAAACCGAAAGTGACCGTGTCGAATGCTCGAGCATCTAGCAGCTGGCTCGACGAAGGCGTATGCAGAGACTTTGTTCCGTCGATCACCGGTCTGCCGCCGTTGCTTCCCTCTGATCTCGCTGAAGCCGTGGAGGCAACAAGTAAGGTCAAGGAAATACTTAGGATGCAAGCGGCTTTGAGTACAACAGAATTGAGGGTACGTATAGACATCATTACACCTCCAGGAACTGCAGGGTCTTAGCGGCGATGTCGATTCAATGGATTACTTTACCCATATTAAGTTAATTGCTTCCGCGAAAATAGCAAGCGATTGTCCGCACTGCGACTGCCCAAACCTGTCATGATTTGATTGAAAGCAGGCTGCTTCTGTCGGCGCGGAATTCAGAGAGTCTCGGGAATGCGAAGCCTCTTCGTCACTGGCCGCTTCTAGGCCGCTGAAAATTCGTCTGTTTCAAGATACCAAAGAGCGTCTCGCCGAAGTCAGTTTGGATCCTTGTACTCGACTGCAATTTCGAGGGTACTCGAACACCACGGAATCGAACCGAACCTTGTCAAGTTTCCGAATTCTGGAGGGCGCACTGTTCAAGCAGCCAGGTGCGAAATACGACGACCCTCCGAAGATCAGATTTGGACTCGGGATGAACCAGATAGTACGCCTGCTCACTCCTAACCGGACGGTCAACCGCAACCACCAGATGACCATTCGCCAACTCATCGCGAATGAGGAAGAGGGGCAGCACCGCAAGTCCGAGGCCTGCGATTGCAGCCTGAATCACCATCTGGAACTCTTCGAATCGCGGACCTTTGCGGCCGTCCACGCTATTCACGCCACAATCGCAGAGCCATTCCTGCCACGCCTGTGGACGGGTGGCGTGTTGTAAGAGAGTGTAGCGGCCCACGTCTCCCGGGTCGGACAGCTTGGATCGACCCGCCAATAGAGCTGGCGCTGCGACCGGGACAATGGTCTCGCCCATAAGCCGATGACATACTGCACCGGGCCAGACATCGCTTCCGAAGTGAATGGCGGCGTCAATACTGCTGCCCTCAAAACTGAACGGCCTAACCTGCGTTACGAGATTCATCTGGATATCGGGGTACCTTGCGGCAAAATCCCCGAGACGCGGGATAAGCCAGCGCGAGCCGAAAGTTGGCAGCAGTGCAATCGTGAGCGTCCCGCCACCGCCGCCATAGGCCATAAGCTGCAGAGTCGCGGATTCAGCCCTTTCCAGGATGTCGTGAACCGATTTGGCATAGTCCACCCCGGCCTCTGTTAGAACCAGGCGCTGTTTGTGACGGCGGAAAAGCGGCCGGCCTACGAACTCCTCAAGTTGCCGGATCTGTCGACTCACAGCGCTTTGGGTGATACTGAGTTCAGCCGCTGCTTTGGTAAAGCTCATGTGACGTGCCGCGGCTTCAAAACACTGGAGAGAGGTTAGAGATGGTAGTACGCGCCCGGGAGTCATGACTTTTTGGAATGAATCTGTGAAGAATCATCGTTTGACATCGTGCACAATTTACACCACTATGTTAAAGTTATGCAAGACAAAAATGGCCTCGGTAAGACATCAATTCGGCAGTTTCCCCATCATCAGATCATTCCCAGCAGGCATGAACTCCGGGATCATGTCGATGGAATTATGCTGATTGTCGAACGAGAGCCAGTCTGGTAGCACGAGAATAAATTGGAGATATGGAGATATAATGAGCAAGTACAAAATCGCATGGTTGCCAGGTGACGGTGTTGGCGTTGAAGTCATGGAGGCAACAAAGATCTGTCTCGATGCCCTGAGGTTTGATGCCGAGTACCATCAGGGCGACATAGGCTGGACCTTCTGGTGCCAGGAGGGCGAGTCGTTCCCCGCCCGCACTATCGAGTTATTGAAGAACTGCGACGCAGCGCTGTTTGGCGCAATCACTTCCAAGCCAGTTAAGGACGCTGAGCGCGAATTGATCCCGGCACTTCAGGGCAAGGGCCTGGTCTACCGGAGTCCGATTGTACGGATGCGGCAGATGTTTGACCTGTATACCTGCTTGCGGCCCTGCAAGGCTTATCCGGGGAATCCGCTCAATTATAAGGAAGGTATCGACCTCGTGGTCTTTCGTGAGAACACCGAGGACCTCTATTCCGGCGTCGAGTTCAGTCCGGTACCGGACGAGTTGAACAAGACCTTGTCCAATCTCAGCAAGCCGTTTGCGCATTTCGCCGACTTGCAGGGAAACGAGTACGCCATCACGTGCAAGATAAACAGCAAGCTCGGCTGCGAGCGGATCATCCGCGCTGCCTTTGAGTACGCCAGAAAATTCGGCTACCCGAAAGTGACCGTCATTCATAAGGCCAATGTCGTGCGCGCAACAGAGGGTCTCTTCCTGGAGACTGGCAAAAGCGTTGCCAAAGACTTTCCCGATATCCAGATGGACGATGCCAATATCGATGCGATCTGCATGTGGCTGCTAAAGAACCCCAAGAGTTATGGAGTGCTGGTGGCAACTAACATGTTCGGTGATATCGTCAGCGATCTGGCCGCTCAAATGGTGGGAGGTCTTGGATTCGGCTGCTCAGGAAACATCGGTGAAAAGCTCGCGGTATTCGAACCGACTCACGGCAGCGCGCCAAAGTACGTTGGGCAGTACAAGGTGAATCCCATCGCAACTATTTTGGCGGGCAAGATGATGCTTGAGTGGTTGGGCGAGAGGGACAAGTCAGCCCGACTCGAGAAAGCCGTCGCCCAAGTCATCGCCGAAGGCCGGGTGCGCACCTATGACATGGGAGGCAGCGCTACGACTCTGGAAATGGGAGAAGAAATTGCCCGAAAGCTCTAATCCATCGGAGAAAATAATGTCGCCGAGAGTATTCATTCACGAGGTCGGTCTGCGCGACGGACTCCAGGTCGAAAAGAGCGCGGTTCCCTTCGCAGAGAAGTTGCGCTGGATCGACAAATTGGCCGGCAGCGGCATCGACATCATCCAGCTCGGGTCCTTCGTCAGCCCCGAGAAGGTGCCGCAAATGGCCGATACTGACGAATTGTTCCGGCATTTCGGTCTTGGCCCCAACAAACCAGCCAAGGTGACTCTCTCGGGCCTCGTGCTCAACGAAAAAGGTCTGGAGCGCGGAATGTCGTGTGGCGTCGAGATGTTCTGCATGGGAGTCTCCGCCAGCGACACCCATAGTCGCAAGAACACCAATATGAGCACCGAGGAAGCACTGAAACGGATTGTTGCGATGGCGAAATCGGTACTCGCCGCGCACAAGCGGGTGCAGGTGTCGGTGCAGTCGGCATTCGGCTGCGGTTTTGAGGGGGCGATCCCTTCCGAAAGAGTGCTGACGATTGTCAAGCAGTACCTCGATGCCGGCATCAGGAACATTAGTCTGGCTGACACAGCCGGTCACGCACATCCGCTTCAGGTTGAGGAGCTTTATACTGCAATTGGCCGACTTGACAGCGACCTGGAATTAGCATGTCACTTCCATAACACTTACGGGCTCGGCCTGGCCAACTGCTTTGCAGCTCTTCGTTGTGGCGTCATCTACTTCGAGTCGGCATTTGGAGGCCTCGGCGGTTGCCCATTCACCAAGCTCCCCGCCGGCAATGTTAGTACCGAGGACCTGGTTCACTCGTTGCAGCGTACAGGCATCCGCCGCGACCTCGATCTGACGACTTTGCTTGACACCGCAAGACTCGTGAGCGCCTTCTTTGGCCGCGAGTTACCCGGCATGGTAATGAAATCCGGTTCAATCGTTGATTTTCGGAAAGGATGAAATGGTCGAAAGATGAAGATGCTGAAAGATATTCGCGTCATTGACCTGACCAACGTCCTGTCGGGTCCCTTTGCGACGCTGCACTTGGCCTTGCTGGGTGCCGAGGTCATCAAGATTGAAGTTCCCGACGGCGGCGATCTGGCTCGCAAACTCGGCAACGTGCCGAAGCTCAATCAAGAGCTGATGGGTACCAGCTTTCTGGCCCAGAATGCTAACAAGAAATCGCTGACGCTGAATCTCAAACTCGATGAGGGCAAAGCGATCTTCAGAAGACTGCTCGAGACCGCCGACGTCGTCGTTGAGAATTTCCGACCCGGCGTCATGACGCGGCTGGGGTTCTCATATGAGGAGATGACGAAGATCAA
Organism: uncultured Ignavibacteria bacterium; assembly: GCA_964576925.1. Lineage (GTDB taxonomy): Bacteria > Zixibacteria > MSB-5A5 > CAIYYT01 > CAIYYT01 > JADJGC01. The sequence goes on from CAZNWJ010000002.1 coordinate 235,494, forward strand.
CCCGGGTATCGTCTACTGCGCGATTTCCGGCTTTGGTCAAACCGGCCCTGATGCCTTCAAACCGGCCTATGACCAGATCATCCAGGGGCTTTCCGGGGAGATGGACGTCAACGGCGACGAGAGGCTCCATCCTCTTCGTGCCGGCTTCCCGGTCTGCGATACCGTCGGCGGGCTGAATGCTGCGTTTGCGATCATGGCGGCGCTTTACTACCGCGAGCACACCGGCGAGGGTCAATTTATTGACATCGCACTACTCGATTCGATCATGCCGCTGATGGGCTGGGTCGCCGCAAACCTGCTGATCGGCGGACAATCCCCAATTCCGATGGGCAACGACAATTTCACCGCAGCGCCCTCCGGAGTCTTCCGCACCAAGAATGGGTTCATCAACATCGCGGCCAATCAGCAAAAACAGTGGGAAGATCTCGCCGATGCGCTGGGATTGCCCGAACTCAAAACTGATGCTCGCTTTCAGCAGCGCGACACCCGCAAAGCTAATCGCAAGCTCTTGACGCCGCTTCTCGAGGCAAGACTGACTCAAGAAAACACTGACCACTGGGTCGAACTGCTTAACAACAAGAGCATCCCCTCCGGTGACATCGTGAGTCTCGAGAATGCGCTCAATAGCGAGCAAATCAAACATCGGCAAACCATCGCCACCGTCAACGAACCGCTGATCGGCAATATCAAGATCTTCAACCTCTCGGCCAAGTTCTCCAAGACGCCGGGCGAAATCGAAGCGCCGCCGCCGCGGTTATCTTCGCACACCGAAAGAATCCTGAGCGCGCTGGGATATTCGCAGGAGCAACAGCGCGAACTCAAGGAAAAGCAAGTTATCTAGCTTCATGATGAGAAATCAGTAAGCTTAGGGAGATAGACGCTATGGGAATGACCTACGTTCAAAAAGTCATCGCCGCTGCTTGCGACCGGGCGACGGTCGCGATCGGAGAGGTGGTCGAGCCGCAAGTACATCTCGCCATGTCTCACGAAAACGGCGCGCTGGTGATCAATCAGTTCAACGAGATATACAAGGATACCGGACTGGAGGCGAGGGTCTGGAATCCGGAGCGCATCGCAATCATCCTCGACCATCGCGTGCCGGCCGAAAGCTCGAAAACCGCCACCAATCAGAAGAAACTGCGTGATTTCACCGGCAAACAGGGCATCGCGAAATTCCACGACATTCGCGGCGACGAAGGCGGTATCTGCCATCAGATCCTCCCCGAATACGGCTACGTCCGGCCCGGCATGGTTGTCGTCGGAACCGATAGTCACACGACCAGCCATGGCGCGCTGGGAGCGTTCGCGTTCGGAATCGGCGCCACTGAAATGGCGTCGGTCTGGGCGCTCGGACATATTCTCAACGTCGAAGTGCCGGAAACCATCAGGATCAACGTCAACGGCAAGCTCGCTCCCTTTGTCGGCCCCAAGGATTTGATCCTCTACCTGATCGGTCAGCTCACCGCTGAAGGCGCCAATTTCAAGGTGCTCGAATTCCACGGTGACACGATCAGGTCAATGAGCACCTCCGGCAGGCTTGTGCTCTGCAACATGTCGGTCGAAGCCGGCGCAACTTCAGGAATCGTGCCGCCGGATGCCGAAACGGCGCGTTATCTGCGCGAAGAGGCCGGCGTGACGGACGAACTCAGAATGTTGACGGCCGATCCGGATGCCGTCTACGCGAAGACGATCGAGATCAACGCTGCCAAGCTTGATCCGCAGATCGCCTGCCCGCACACCGTTGACAACATCAAAACCGTGAAGGACGTCGCCGCTGTCAAGGTCGATCAGGTTGTAATCGGTTCTTGCACCAACGGTCGGCTCGACGATTTGGCGGCCGCAGCACAGATTCTCAAGGGCAAAAAGGTCGCCCGCGGTACACGCATGTTGGTCTTCCCGGCCTCATGGCGCATCTATCGCGAAGCCCTCAGGCGCGGCTATCTTAGCGATCTCGCCGACGCCGGCGCGGTCGTCTGCAATCCTGGTTGCGGGCCTTGTCTCGGCGTTCACCAAGGCGCACTCGGGGACAAAGAAGTGGCGCTCGCCACCACGAATCGCAACTTCAAGGGGAGAATGGGGAACCCCAATTCCGAAGTCTATCTCTGCTCGCCGGAAGTCGCTGCAGCCAGTGCGATCACCGGCACCATCAGCGATCCGCGGGAAGGAGGACGTTAACATGGGAAAGGTCGTACTCAAAGTCGCAGATGATATCTCCACGGATATCATTTATCCGGGCCGTTTTATGGCAACGGTGCTGCCGACCGAAACACCGCAATTCGCCTTCGCCGATCAGGTCGATTTCAACAAGAAGCTCCGCGATCACGAAGTTCCCAAAGGGAGCTTTATCGTTGCCGGTCAGAATTTCGGCTGCGGCTCTTCGCGCGAACAGGCGGCGTCTTGCCTGAAAGGCTGGGAATTAACGATCATTGCGCGGCACTTTTCGCGCATCTTTCTGCAGAACTCGATCAACCTCGGATTGCCGACGGTGATTTGCCCTGATATCGAGGCCGATGAAGGAGATGAAATCGAGATCGTCGGCGACAATGTGCGCAACGTCACGAAAGGCAAGGAATTCAAGGTCATTCCGCTGCCGACAGCGAGACAGGCGATCATCGACGCCGGAGGACTCATCCCGTATACACGCAAGAGGTTGATGCAGAAGGAGAAGAGTTGATTGGTTAGAAATAGCGGGGGCGGGATTTGAACCCGCGACCTCTGATTTCTGAGCTTTTTCAGCATCCCTAAGACGGGATAATACCGGACGCTAAGGGACAACAGCGGCAAAGACTTACGCTTTTCATTTTCTCCGGTGTTGTCCCGTTTTGTCCCTTGTTTCGGCTTGTTATGTTAGACAGGTGTTAGAAGACACTTCAGTCAAAAGTGTAGACAAATTGTGTCAATCCCTGTACTTAACCTCGTTTGCAATAAGCCACAACGGGCTTGCCTCTGTCCTGCAACAAACTAGCCAGATTGTTTCTTTTCTCGAGCCCTCTTGCCGTCCAGATTTAGATGACAGCAAGCACGACAGCTAGAATAAGCTAATCTAACTCTATCTAATCCATTTTCCATCTTGCCTTTTCGGACGATCGACTTTATACTCATTTGCAGTACTCGAACCGACTACATATTGTGCCGTTAATCTGAAAGCGCTTCGACATGCTCGACTGGTATCGAATCATAACTTGTTCGCGACTCATGCGAATTCTCATTCTGACCGCAAATCTGCTGCTCTTGGCGATTTCTCAGGCTTCCGGGGCGTCCTGTGGCGATTGTGACAGTTCAGGACGTATCGATATAGCTGACGCCGTCCATATCATAAACTTCATTTTTGCAGGTGGGCCAGCGCCTCTAGATGATGCTGCGGGCGACCTTGATTGCAATCATCAAACCGATATCACAGATGCGGTCTTCATGATAAACTATATCTTTGCCTCCGGACCCGAGCCGTGTAGCAATCCCACGTGCACTTTCGGAGTCCTCCTGACTGGAGATCCGGATGCATTAGCCACTACTGCTACTTACAATTACGGACCGTTTGCTGCTGATTCAGGAGAAGTTGACACAACAGGACTAATCGCTACCAGGTTGTCAGCCATCGTCCACCCGGATGCAAGCGTCGCAGAAGTCAATGCTGCGCTGGCATCTGTGGGAGGTTTGATTTCTTGGATGACAACTGACGACATATTCTTAACGATAGCCATTCCTGAAGTCTCGTCAAAGACTGAAGCTGATAGTATCGCAAACTCTCTAATGCAGAGCGGGGCGTTTCTTTATGCCTATGCTGCCTATGCCGCCGGCAATTCGAGTGAGAGCGAAATCGTCGAATTACCAGAGACCGGCGACGCAGAAATTTTCCATCTTACTGAAATGCGAGTGCCTGCGGCATGGAATGTCAAACAACTTGCCGAATCGATCAATAGCCCCGTCAAAGTGCTAGTCCCTGATCAATACTATTACCCAATCCAACATCCGGAAATCCCATCCCAACAGTTCCTCCTTGGTCGAGGGGAGAAAGAATTTCTACAAACGGAGGTGGGAAATCATGGATTTGCCGTTTCAGGAATCATCGGCGCTCGGCATGACGCTATAAATACTACCGGAGTTCACCCCACTGAGGGACTCTTAAGAATCAACTCTATCATGCTCGGCGGATTAACGTGGACTGAGGCAAGCAAGGAAATCTCCAACCATTTTCCACCGACCCACTTTGTAATCAACACCAGCCTTGGATATATCACTGATTTCACTGGAATCGAAAAATTGACTCGGCTGATTGAAGGCATGAAGTGGAGAGCATGGGCACAACCAAGGCAGAATGACTTCTTCCACGCTGCTGCAGCCGCTAATGAGGGCCTGAATACTGATGACAGCCGCTACGCGGTTTATGGCTCGCCATTCACGGTAGCAGCATCATTTGATTCACCGTTCGATGCCTACACTCCCGGTGAAATCGGATTGATCGATAGCCTAATCCTCGACTACGTTTGGGATGATCTCCTCGAGGACAACATATCGCTAATAGTCAAACTGAACAACGTCCTCGTCGTTGGTAGCTCAAACAATGCAGGTAACGAAAGCCCCTTCTCCTGCAAGGGTGCACCTGTTCGCTTTGTGGGCGAGAACGTTTCGGCTCCTTGTTTCATTGACGATCCCGACAACGTTCTTGGCGGGTGTGCTCAGGTCTCTGGCAATCAATTCATCTCGCACTATTTTGGGACGTCCCTCGCAGCTCCGCAAGCTGCTGGCCTCGCGGCGTACATGTTAAACCTCGATCCACTCGCCTCCAACAACCAGTTGAAAGAGATTTTCTACAGCGCATACAACAACTCCAACTCACCTGGTGTAGTTGATGCCTACTTGGCGGTATTGGGTCTAGATGAAAACATTGGCACCGCCTTCGTTCGCCCTGTTCTGCTAGACATCGTAGACGAGACGTTCAATGAATCGCCCGACGGCAAGTTCGACGAATACGATGTTCAAACTTTCCTCTCCAAATTCTATGAGTATGAGCAACTTCGATTGGGTGTTCCCGATGCTCCAGCTGATTACTCTCGTTACGATCTCAACGGCGATGGTTACACGGGTGGCGACAACTACATCGCACGATTCGATCTGGATATCAACAGCCCGCCGCAATTTACGACTGCCTCCGTCCCCTTCGAAGGCGGCACGCTGTTGTTTGACGAGAACACACTTGTCGACAAAGATATTCTTTGTTACTATGCCCGTACTTCACTCTATTCAGGAATCGACTCCTTGGCCGAATTGCTCCTCAGCGACTGCCCTTGTGCACAATCTAGCAGAAACAATTCGCAGTGCGCCGGCTGTGACAAACCAATTCAGAATCTGGTGCAATATGTCAGTCGAACAGGTTACATGCAGGCATACGCCTCGTGCAACGACTGCGGTTGCTTTTCACCGCCGGGAATCAATTCACTCCCCGACGGGCCCAATTACTTCTTTGGAGAGTGGATAGCAAACGAGAGCGCCGATCTCGCTTGTAACACTATCCAGCCACCCTGTGCCAGCTCCGCCCAATCTACCATCCAGTCGACTCCGGCATTCGACACCACGGCCAACCGCTGGACATTTACAGTTGTCCAGTCAGGCGGCGCAACTTACAACCAGCCTTGTCAAGCAATAAGCGTCGCAGCAGAGAACTGGAGAATGATAATAGCCGATTCGTGTGCGATGAAGTACAGCTTACGACTTATGGTTGACAACGGCGAGTTACGTTTCCAGGGCCGATTTGAGCCGCCGCAACAGCTGATCGACCTGCAAATCGGTACCTTTATTCCTGGTACGCCCAGTGATACAACTATCAGTGGCGAGTTGGGGGCGGGAGATTTCTATTTTGAGTACCTCGCAGGTCATTATGCGGGCAGCATTCGTCTTGAGTTTACAATCGAGCCCTCGCAACCCTCTCGGAGCGCTGCTCGAAAGTCAATTGTCAATGCACTAAATGAATCGAAAAAATCACTCGATAACCCAAAATTGATGGATTGATCGTCGTTTTCTCTTATTTGCCGTTAGCCAAAAGTGCACTCAGGGGGCTGAAAACCAACATACGGTCTGAGCGGTGGCGATCGTCGTCTCGATTGTTTTCTCCTAAGTCTTAGAGTTCGTTTTTTGATCTGTTTTGTTCTTTCCAGAACCAGCTGTTCTTGCCCCATGTTGATATCAGCGGGCGTCACAGTATCGGGGAATAGTTTCAACGCTCAGCTGTTTCCTAAGCTTCTGGACGGAAGTGTCTACCGCGAATATTGCTATTGCAAGATTGGCCGCAGGTCTCTGATCTAATCGATTGCATCGGTCGACCTCGAGGTCCTGTCCCCGACGGTGCTGTGAGACCGACGGCCTCCAACCATTAGTGACGAGTTGTTAGTGACCTTCGGGTTTTGACTCTGAAAAACCCAAACGGACATCAATTCTCAGAAATCTTTCCTTGCTAAGTTGTTGTGTTTCATCATCACGAAAACCGCCTAAACAATAGTCGAAGTGATCTGTCTCGCGATTCTGTTAGAAGAAGCCCTGATTGTGGACTAGGCTTGGCGATACGTGAGGTTGTAAGATATCGGCGGAAATCGTCTTTCAGTTAACGCGGGGCTGCTATTCTCCCAAGTGGAAGTCCTGATGCTTCAAGTCACAACTAAGGTAATGTGATTCCTCGAATATCCCTCTCAATTCTGACCTTGGTCTCCCTTGCTCCGAAGAGCTCCCCGACTCCAAATGTGAGCGATGGGAATCTGGGCGGGGGAGCACGGACGGGTGCTTCACGGGACTAGGTACATGAAGTGCACAACACTCAATGCGCGGTCGGTGTTCAAGTGTTCCTGGTCATGAGAATACCTTAGCGCGTGAAGTGCATTCGAGGTGGGGGTGTATCGAATCCCCGCCTCGCTTCTTGGTCCAAGGAGTCACGTGGAGTTGCGGCCAAAATTTGAACGGTTCTCAGAGAGGTGGATATCCCGCGTGCTTTTCTCAAACCTCTCCGCAAAAACCGACTCCTTGGCAAACCGTGCAGGCTACACCGGAAAATTGACGCAGTGAGTAACTAGCACTCAACTGAGATTCATCGGGCCAATTCTGTCCTCTATTCCAGTCTGTGCTTGTCGATTTTGCTGGCATAATGTCAAAATGCGCAGCGTATCACCGGAGATCTTTGGTCGATACTGCCACAAACTATCAACGTCTGAGCGTTGGCGCCTCCAAGTTGCCTAAAGCAACGGCATCTGATTCCACTTCACTCACCTTCTTCAAAACTCCTGAGTGCGGCCAGTTATGGAGTGCAAGCTCGGTCGCCGGTTAGGGTAAGCACTCGAACCTGTCCCTGACCGAGATTTTACTTGACTGTGTTGATTGATGTCTGTACATTTCATGGAGTCTATAATCTACAAACTCGTTCTTAAAGTGGATGGGCAAGCTCTATCTGGCTTGCGAGCGCCGCAGTTATAGGCGGTACTCGAGACAGTCAAATCGGAGGTAATATGTGTTCAGGCTTCTTGCCGCGTGAGCGTGGTCGGTGTGTGTTCATTTGTTACGCAACTCGGATCTTTGTGCCTGTCGCCTTGGCACTACTGGTCTCGCTCCTTCTTGTCGTGATCGGCTCCGTCAATGCTACGGCACAAACATTCACGCTTACTAATCAGCTGCCCCGATTGACTGAGAGCGATTTCGTGGCACACCAAGTGATAGTTTGTTATCAGTTTGGAGTGAAGGCTGCCGAGCGTTCTGCCTTGCGCGCCGATCTCAACGCGTCACTTGTTCGCGACCTGAGATTCATTGGCGCCGAACTTCTGGCGGTTCCCGAAGGCGACGTGTTGCCGGTAGTCGAGAAGTTTCGAAACGATCCGCGCGTGAAGTACATCGAGCCGAACTATCGTTGGCAGGCCTTTCTCGTACCCAATGATCCCAGTTTCCCCTCGCAATGGGGTCTGAACAATACGGGCCAATCCGGTGGCACCAGCGACGCCGACATCGATGCCGTCGAAGCCTGGGATATCACTACCGGTACCACGGTCATCGTAGGTGACATTGATACCGGCGTTGACACGGCCCATGTCGATTTGCATGACAACCTTTGGCGTAATCCGGGAGAGATTGCCAACAACTTGATTGACGACGACAACAACGGCTATGTCGACGACATCCATGGCTGGGACTTTGTCAATTGGGACAATGGCCCGATTGATGACTACGGGCACGGAACACACACGTCCGGCACTGTGGCTGCGCTCGGCAACAATGCCGTCGGCGTCACGGGAGTCTGCTGGTCCGCCAAGATCATGGCGCTCAAGTTCCTTGGCTCCGATGGGTATGGCAGTACAGAGGACGCCATTCTCGCGATCGAATACGCCACGATGATGGGTGCTCAACTCACGAACAATAGCTGGGGTGGTGGTCCATATTCGGATGCGTTGCGGGATGCCATCGACTCGTCCGGCGCCCACGGAATGCTGTTTGTGGCATCAGCCGGCAATTACGGCGAGAATTCCGATCTCTATCCGCAATACCCGGCGGCCTATGATCTCCCAAACATCATCTCCGTTGCCGCAACCGATCACTCTGACCAGGTGGCATGGTTTTCGAATTTTGGAGCCACCAGCGTTGATCTGGGTGCCCCGGGCGTCAATATTCTCAGTACGATTCCCGGCAACTCATATTACAGCGCAGAGGGGACGTCCATGGCGGCGCCGCATGTATCAGGGGCGGCGGCACTTGTTTGGTCAGTATACCCTCACCTGTCACAGGCAGAAGTCAAGCAGCGCATCCTGATGATGGTTGATTCGATTCCCGCTCTTCAGGGTCGCTGCGTTACCGGGGGACGACTCAATCTATTCATGGCGTTGTCACAACCTGATTCGATAGCTCCGGCGCCTGTAACCGACTTGGCGCCAACCTTGATTGAGGCGACGCGTGTCACTCTCGCATGGACGGCAACAGGCGACGACTCTCTGGCGGGACAAGCGTCGCTCTACGACTTGCGTTTTGCCACCTTCCCCATCGATAGCGGCAATTTCCTGGCTGCAAACAAGGTTCCCAACGTCCCCCGACCGGGTGCGTTGGGTTCGGCCGAATCGTTTCGAGTGGTCGGGCTACATTTTCAAACAACATACTTTTTCGCCCTGCGTGTCTCCGACGAATGGGGGAATCGCTCGCAGATCTCCAATCTTGCGACGGCGACGACGATCGGCCCCCCGCAAATCAGCGTGAGCCCCAGGGAGTTGGCGGATTCACTCTTCAGTTTCGATACGTCTTCACAGACCTTGACTATCGCGGACGAAGCCGAGGGCGAGTTGTTCTATGAGATTGATATTGACTATCCGGAATCCCCCGTGGCGGCGGGCCGCATCGGAGGCAGGATCACACGAGACGCGTTTGCAGGTCAGCTCGAATACTCCGCACCTCAAGGTTCTTCCGACCTCTCACTCGACTATGACATCACGGGCGATCGTCTGGCGGGATCTGCACGGCGCGTCTTGCTGGTCTACGCAGACATGGGCAGCGTGTCCCTGAGCCTGATTCTGGACGCTTATGACGATATCGAGATCGTTGACAGCTGGTACGCAGGAGACTATTACTCCGGAACGATCCCCCCACTCTCGGTTCTGGAGCAGTACGACGTTGTCGTTGCCTGGAACAACGAGGCCTGGGTCGACCAGTACGCTATCGGCGATGTCCTGGCGGACTACATTGATGTTGGTGGCGCGGTAGTCACTACCGTCGATTGTTGGGGTGCCGGATCCTTTGCGTCTTATGGTCGCTATTTCACCACGCCCGGTTATTGCCCCTTCGTGTCCCGCGGCGGCGCGTTGTTTGCATCGCGGACGCTCGGCTGGTACGATCAGGATCACCCGATTATGGAAGGAGTCGAAGCTCTGGCCATCGCGGAATTCTATAACAATGTCAATCTGTCTGCAGATGCCAGTTTGGTCGCCAGCTGGGATGACGGCACACCGCTTGCGGCTTACAATCGCCGCACCGTTTCAATCAATGTTTGGCCGGGTGACTATACGGTCTGGAGCGGCGATTTCCCCACGCTGATCCACAATGCGATCATCTACGCGGCAGAAGGTGGGGATTGGCTGACCGTAGAGCCACGCGATGGTGAAGTCGCGCCATTCAGCAGCACCGAACTTGCCGTTTCCTTTAACGCTGCCGGGCTTTTCGGCGGAGACTACCATGCTGATCTCAGGGTGCGCAGCAACGATCCTGAGGACAGCGTTCTGATAGTGCCTGTCGATTTGCACGTTACGGGTGCTCCCAATATCTCACTCGAAATTGACTCGCTCGACTTTCAGAATGTGTTTGTGAATTACGCCGACACTCTCTTGCTGGAAATCAGAAACAGCGGCACCGACACACTGTACATAACTTCACTGACGTTTTCCTCTCCCGAGTTCAGTTCTGATGTCCCTACTCTCGCCATTCCTCCCGATGATGAGGCAAGTGTTGGCATCATCTTCGCTCCCCTCGGCTCTGGCGCACACTCGGCTCAGCTTGAGATAGGCAGCAATGACACCGATCAGCCGATCTACCTCGTCTCCCTCACCGGCTTCGGGCTCATACCGCCTGAGATCTCAGTTTTCCCGACGATAATCAGCCGCAATATGCCGACCGGCGGCACTGACAGCACCGAGGTGATCATCTCGAATCAAGGGGGAAGTTCACTCGATTTCTACGTGCAACTTGAAACGGAAGGCCCTTTGTCTCAGTATACAAGAGCACTCATCGAGGGGATCTCTCCAGACATAGGTAGTCTTGAAAGGGATGGCGGTGGTGCAATTCTCACCCCCGATGATCGGGAGCTTCTCCGTGTTCGATTTGAGGCCTTCCGACAATCGCCAGCATACCTCACATTGCGAGGCTACATGCCCCGGATTGGTGTTGCCGGCGACTATCCGTACGACGTCATCTACCTGCTGCTGGCAGACACAGCAATTGCACCTTACTACCTCATTGAACCAGTCCTCAACTATGAAGATTTCGTGAGCATTCAGGACTACGATGGACTCATTGTCGCCGAATGGGACTACGGGATATCCGAGCTGGAGGCAGTTTCACTCTCGATGTTCAATCGGGCTCACAACCCCATCATCATGATGATGGACGACCTGGACGATGAGCCGGCCAGCGTCCAGAATCTGCTGGAGCCGATTTTCGGCATCGGTCAGGCTCATGACGGCGACTTCTACTTTGGTGAGCTCAATGACGCCAATCCCATTACCCAAGGCGTTAGCTATGTTAACAGCTTTTGTTGCGACAACGACTGGTATACGCTCGACGGGGCGGACTGGGTGCTTCGTGGTTCCGATGGGAATCCCTACTTCGTTTCCTATCAAGGGAGTACCCGGAGTTGCCTCGCCGGAGAACATTTCACGTCTGTCCACTACGGGAGTCCGCTTCTCTGCGCCAACGCAATCAGGTGGTGTTTCGGAGGCGGCAGGTGGCTGAACGTAACGCCGTTTTACGGAACGGTCCCGCCAGGCAGCGAGATCACCCTTACGGCTGTGCTCGATGCCAAACGACTTCAGGGTGGCTTGTATCGCGGCGATATCACTGTCTTCAGCAACGATCCGGCGCGGCCAGCCGTTGACATCGCAGCGATTCTGCGAGTCAGCGCGGCTCCTGACATCTTCGCCTCTCCAGATACTCTCGAGTTCGATACGCTTTTCGTCACAACCTCTCAATCAAAGTCGATTGAAATCCGGAATCAAGGCACAGCTGTTCTCTCCGTGGATTCGATTACCATAACAGACGCGAGTTCGTCCGACGCGGCATTCACAATCGATTCCGGGGGTTTCTGGCTGGAGCCCGACTCCAGCTTGATTATTGCGGTCACTTTTGCCCCTCCGACCGACGGACTATTGACCGCAGACCTTGTGGTCAATTCCAATGACCCGGACGACGCGCGTCTGCACGTGAAACTGCGCGGCTTTTCCCAGTTGCCACCGGATATCGATGTCGATAGCGACAGTTTGTCGGCAAATCTCTTTACCGGACAACAGACCGAAGAGGAATTTCGGATTACCAACGATGGAGGTTCACCCCTTGAGTTCTCTATTCGTCTTGGCCGGGCAGAAGAATTGTTGCGGCTGGCCCAGAATTGCCTTCTCGGAGTTCAGATGACGGGACAACGATCCGGCCCCGACGGCACTGCGCCCGTGTTTACGGAGGCCGAACTCGAGCTCTTTGTAGCAAACCTAGCTCGCTATCGCGAACAACTTAGCGAATCTGCAGTCGGGCGTACCGCGCCGTTGATCGGTATCTGCGGCCAGGACCAGTATAATCTGGCCTATTACCTGCTTGCTGATTCGCTGTTGGCCAGTCTCTATCAATTCGAGATTGTTAATGATTATTCATCCCTCGACTCTGTCCGCGAATTTGATGGACTGATAGTGAATTACTACTATGGCGGCCCGACTCTGCAGCAAGCTCGAGTTCTTCAGGGATTTTCGGGATTTGGTAGGGGCGTTGTCCTCGGCACCGACGATCTGCCCTGGCTTGAAGACTCGGTGCGCGTAATTCTGTTCGATGTGTTCGGAATCACCGGCTCAACCGACGGATTCTACTCTGGCGGAGCGCCAAATCCCGACCATCCGATCAGCGAAGGAATCTCATACGTTGGCTACCTCTGTGGCGACAATAACCGCTTCACTCTCGGGACCGCCGACTGGATAATCGGTACCGGTCCTGATTCCTACTTTGGCGTGGCCAATGAATCACCATTCCGCGCAGTGCTTTATGGGTGCGAGCTCACCTGTATGTTGTGGTACGGAACTGGTAGTCATCAATTGTTAGTCAACTCCATCGAGTGGGCCGTCGCCGGGCCTGGTTGGCTTTCGGTTGCACCCGGATCAGATACTGTTCTTTCGAACAAGTCTCGAGATGTCATCGTAACCTTCAATTCCGAGAAACTCCCCGGCGGGGATTATGCGGCCGAAATCCTGGTGAGCAGCAACGATCCGGATGAGCCGTTGGTCACAGTGGCGGCGCACCTCGTCGTCGTGGGCGCTCCCGACATCTCGCTTTCGGACGTTGCGCTCAATCTCGGCACGGTGATCATCGGCGCAGATAGCGCCGACACGATTGACATTCTTAATGACGGGACCGAGCCCCTTACGATCACGCTGACGGTTGAGAATACGGCATTCGGCATCCCCCTTGGTAGTTTTATGATTGAACCTGGGGAGAATGCTGCCCTGCCTGTAACCTTCACACCAATTGCGCCGGGACCGACATCCGGTTCTCTGCGATTCGTCACTGATGACCCCGATGAAAGCGATATCCGTATCGAGCTGAGCGGCACAGGTATCGAGCCGCCGGTGATCACGGTGGCACCGCTGACAATTCAGGACAGCCTGCTTAGTTTCGAAACGTCGACGCACTTGTTGACCGTGGCAAATAGCGGCGTTGCCGATCTGTATTGGCGAATTGAAATCGAGGATTCGTCGGAGGCGGAGTTGCTTGATTTCAGTCCGCCCTACTCAACGTCGCGGGCGCCAGCTGCCAAGGAGGCAGACTTCGGGCCAACGTTCCAGGCGCCGCAGCCTTCCGAGCTGCACACTTTTGCGGGAAGGTTCGGCTCCCCGTCTGAATCGCCGGTTGTTCAAGACAATGAGCCGCTTGAACAGGTTCTGGAATCACTCAACGAGGAGTTTCTCTCGGTTACTGCCCGGATTCCCAATCGCTACGACTTCAGCGAGGGAGTCACCAACTACTACATCAGTGACGGGGGCGACGACATGTATGACGGCGGAAACTATCTTGAAACGGAATTTGGCGGGTGGATTAGTTATTCCGACGATGCGGTCGTGCCGTCATCATACCTCGGCAACATGGGCCGGTACTTCACGCGAAAGTACCCGGGGCTCTGGGTCTTTGTCGCAGACTTCGACGGACCGAGGACATTGACGATCAACGGCAACCTTGGCGCGGATGGCGGGGGGTTGGTCGATGGAGCCGTGATTGAGCTCGCGCTCGGCGGGAAGAACTTTCTGGGATTCATCAAGCGCGTCTACGACGCAGGCAATCCATCAGTTAATCATCTCGTCATTGTTGAATCAACACCAGACGTCGCTCATACGTTTTCGACTTACTCCAATGATGACTATCACTCGGTTTACAATCTGCCGACAAGCGCCCGAGTCTACTACTTGCTATACGCCGGATCAGGCGGGAGCTACATCGACAACGATGAGACAATCGCCATCATGGAAGCCTTCTTGAAGGCGGCTGGTCTCGGACCAGGCTTCGTGTCGGTTGACCCCGACGCCGGTATCGTCGTCGCCGGCAGTTCTGAGTCAATTTCTGTAAATTTCAATTCTGATGATCTGTTTGGCGGAATGTATGCGGCCAGCCTCCGAGTGTTCTCCAACGACCCGGCCAACGCAGAAATCGCGGTTGCAGCGTCTTTGTACGTCACCGGGGTGCCTCGCATTGAAGTCTCTCGCGACTCGCTGGACTTCGCTCGTGTTTTCGTCGGGCAGTCGGCGTTGGACACGATCACCGTCGCCAACACCGGTACCGATACACTCATCATTGCCGATTGCAGCGTGGCCGATGCGGACTTCACCGCTTCGCCCGTGGCGTTGTTGCTGCCGCCGGACTCCCAAACCGTGGTAACGATCGTATACGCGCCGACGACCTCTGGATCGCACAACACCGAACTAGTGCTGCACAGCAACGATTTCACCGACAGCGTGCACGTCTTACAGCTGTTCGCCACGGCTGAGTATCCACCGATCCTCGGCATTGATCCCAGCTCGTTTCTTGATAGCCTGATGTCGGGCGACTCCGTACAACACAGCTTGACGATCAGCAATGCCGGCGTTGCTGATCTCGTGTGGGACCTCGAGATTGAAGAAACTGGAAGTAGTATGGTAATGGCATCGCATTCTGCCGTTTTCTCAGCATCACGCCCGACTGACCCCAAAGTTTCTGATTCGATTTCTGCGCGGCAGCGACCCGACGAGAGTGATATCTTCTCCTCTTCGGCGCGAGGAACCGGGATGCAGCCCGGTGACCGCGATATGGATTCCGTAAGCCTGGAATTCGTACTCGCCGCCCTCGACGCAGATCACGAGCAGGTCGCCGGCCGCATTCCCAATCGCTATGACTTTTCTGAAGGGGAAAGCGGTTACTACATCTACGACGGCGGCGACAATATGTACAACTATGGCAATTACCTGGGCACCAGCAGCTACTGGGGAATTCCTTATTCTGAAGGAGTCGTTATCTCCTCGTATGCTTTCGGCTCGGGAAGTCGCTACTTCACTCGCAAGTACCCCGGGCTTTGGGTGCTGGCAGCCGATACGCGGGCCATGCCCTATTTCGATATCGGAGGCTCACTGGGCGCTGGCGGCAGCGGGGCTGTCGATGGGTCATTGCTTCAGGTCGAAGCCAACGGAAAGACCTTCTCCGGAATTGTAAAACGTGTGTACGGGGCCGGAACACCGTCGGTCAACCATCTAATCATCATCGACCAGTCGGAGACCTTCGGATACGGTTACTCCACGTACTCGGGCGATGACTACCACTTCGTCGACCAGATTCAGTTTACGCAAAGACTCTACTACTTATTGTTCGCCGGCAGCCAGGGAGCATACGTTGATGACGCCGCTATGCTCTCGATCATGAAGTCATTTCTTCATGTCACTGAGGGCGCGTCAAGCTTCATTGCCGTTACACCCGAGTCCGGAACCACGCCGGGCGGATCGACTTCGGAAATCACAGTGACACTTGAGGCGGCCGAACTAATCGTCGGCAATTACTCGGGTGAGATAAGAATCGTGAACAACGATCCGCTCAATTCCGAACCGGTTGTGCCAGTGGCACTGCATGTTACTGGCGTGCCCTCCCTCATCGTCTCATCCGACAGCGTAGATGTCGGTGACCTCTTTGTCGGACAGACCAGATTCGATTCGTTGTTGGTGACCAATCTCGGAACAGACACACTCAAGGTGACATCAATGACCTCCACCGATGCGGCTTTTACAGCAACGCCGCTCGCTTTTGAGTTGTTTCCGGAGCAATCGCAGTCGGTGCTGCTGAGATTCCAGCCCTCGGCGGCAGGGTCTTATGATGTCAACCTGACGATCCACAACAATGACCCCAATGACAGCGCGCACGTTGTGACCTTGCTGGGATATGCTGAGATGCCCCCGATCATTGGCGTTCAGCCCGATTCACTCTTAGACACCCTGCTCTCCGGAGAATCGGCCGCACAGACTTTGACGATCTCGAATACCGGTGTGGCCGATCTCAGTTGGCACGCAGTCCTGACCTGGGCAGATTTTTCTTCAATCCTCGCGGTCAGTCCCCGTTTCGCTGCGAGCGGACAGGCCGCCCAGGATAAAAATTCTCCGATGTACACGCCCCAGCGCCCGCCAACTGACCGGCTCTATCTCTCGCCCCCGCAGTCTGGACCTCAAAGCGACGCGGCCACAAATCGAGGTCAGAGCACACTTGAAGGAATCCGCGCAGCCCTCGAATCTGGATATGTCTCGATTAGTTCACAAATTCCGAATCGCTTTGACTTTAGTGAGGGTGAATCCGGTGACGCAATTGTGGACGGCGGGAATGACATGTACGATTGGGGGAACTCTCTCTCGAGCGGACTCGGAGGGTACCTCGAATACACCAATGGGCCGATCCTCTCCAGCCCCTACCTGGGAACAGACGGCCGCTATTTCACTCGCAAGTATCCCGGCTTGTTCGTGTGCGTCGCCGACTTGGATTCAGTCGAGTACTTCCAGGTCAGCGGCAATCTTGGGGCCGATAATCTTGGCTTGGTCGATGGTTCGACTATCGGTCTCAATGTCCTGGGTAGAGAATACCTTGTCTTTGTCAAGAGGGTTTACAACGCGTACGACCCGTCGGTTAATCACTTGTTTATCCTTGAGGCGCGCGCCGGTCTTGCGCATGAGTTTGCGAATGTTACTGACGATGACTACCACCGCGTGACCGGGCTGGCAACATCCGGCAGGCTCCACTACCTGCTTTTTGCGGGTTCCGATGGATCGTACATCGACGACCAGCACTGCATCAACATCGCGGACGCTTACGTTCGCGCCGCGCGGCTGGCACCGGGCTTTGTGACCATCTCGCCCGAAAGCGGTGTCACTCAGGCAGGTTCGAGCTCGGAGGTACAGGTGAGCCTCGACGCCGACGACGCCTTGTGCGGGCTATACAGGGCGGCGATTGAAGTCGAGAGCAATGATCCGATCACTCCGGAAGTCTCGATTCCCGTCTCGCTCGTCGTCATCGGCGTCCCACAAATTGCCGTTTCCAGCGACACGATCAATTTCGGAACCGGATTCGTCGGCGGCCTCTTGTCGCAATCCGTTGCGATCACGAACGTGGGCACCGATTCGCTGGAGGTCTTTGCGATTGAATCCGACCTGGAATCTATGACGATAACGCCTTCCAGCTTCACGCTTCCAATTGATGGCCGTCAAGTGGTCAGCGTTTCGCTGCAGCCGACCGAGGCAGACTCGATCCGTGGCATTGTCACCATCCACAGTAACGACGCGAACGACGCGTCCCACGAAGTGCAGGTGCTCGGACAAGTTGTGCTTCCGCCTGAAATTGCGGTCGATCCGGATAGTCTCTTTTTTGACTTGTTGGCCGGTCAAAGCGACAGCGCCGAGCTGACGATCAGCAATGGCGGCTACTCGCCCCTGGAGTTTTCGATCAGAACGCGCGCCGCGGCTGCCCTTCCGGCACGTTCGATCAACCAGGCGACGAACTGGAACTACGCTCCTGACGTCACGGCCGGTGGTCCTGCGCCCCCCGATGTTGTCTTGTGGCGAACCCCGGAGTATCGTGCCGACAGGTCGTCGGGAGCAGTGCCGCTCCTTCTCGTGCAGGACGCGCTACCGTGGGGCGGCGCCGCCAATGAAGAGGTACTCGCCTCATTGGGAATTGCCTATGATCGCATTAACTCCGGTTCCCTTGCTCTGACCGACCTCTCTGAGTATCAGGTGGTGCTCGTTGCCGGAGACCAGCCGCATAGTTTTTACGAGGAACTGCGTGCAGTCTCAGCCCGGATCAACGATTTCGTCGCCTCCGGTGGTATTCTTGAGTTTCACGCTTGCGCCGGCTGGAACGGTGGTAGCCCGGAAGGACTGGTTTTGCCGGGAGGAGCACTGGTCGTCCATGACTACTGGCATTCTTACTATTATCACTATGTTATCGAGCCATCCCATGCGCTGGCCGCGGGTCTGGGCAGTCCCTTCTACGGCTACTTCACGAACGACTTCAGAATCGATCTCTTGCCTCCGGGTGCCAACAAAATCATCACCGGAAATTATGATTACGTCAACGAACTGGCTGAGTATTCGTTCGGCTCCGGCCGAGTCATCGTCTCATCCTTGATGCTCGAGTATGGCTATATCTACTCCAGTCTACCGGGGGTCGTGCTCTTGAATATGATCTCCTACAGCGTTCGTGGCCAATTCGTGCCCTGGTTGAGCGTCGATCCGGGCAGTGGGACTGTCGTTCCCGATTCCAGTCTAGCGGTCAGCGTCAACGTGGCTACCACCGGTCTGGGAACCGGTGAGCATCAAGCGGAACTTGTGGTGATGAGCAACGACCCGCTGGCAGGTTCAGTTGTCATCCCGGTCGGACTCAGCGTCGAGGGCCGAGCAGCAATTGATGTCGAACCGACAGAGATAGACTTTGGCAATTCGTTGGTTGGCCATTGGAAGAACCGCTGGCTGCTCGTCATTTCGATCGGTAGTGAAATCCTTTCTGTTAGTTCGATTTCGGTTGGTGGCTCGAGTTTTGTCACCTCCGATGACCACCTCACGGTACCGCCGGGAGTTACTGCCGAGATCACGATTAGTTTTTATCCAGATCAACTCGGCGATTTCGTGGACACACTTCGGATTGAGTGCAATGACCCCGAAAATCCCGTTGTGTTGGTACCACTCAGCGGCCGCGGCGTCGACGAGGTCACGGCGCCCGATACCTGCCGTTTCTATGTTCGCTTCCCGGACGAAATCTTGCCCGATTCCGGGCTATGCGATACGATCCGGGTTGGCTGTCGGCAGGTAGTGCCGATCATCATTGAAGGTGACTCGATTGCTGTTCCGATTTACTACTGGGGCGATGTTGCACTGGGCGGATTCTCGCTGGGCTTTTTTTACAGCTCCGATTACATTGAATTCTCCTCTTGGAGTACCCAAGGCGGTATCATCCCGGTTGCTTCCTCTTCGCTAAATCTGGTTGCGCCACGTCCCGCTGATAACCAGGTTTTGCTTGGATGGCTTGATCTTTCAGGAGGACAGTATTCGATTCCTAGGATCACTGAGCCGGTAGCCCAATTACTCGGTACACTTTATCTGAAGATCCTCGGTGGCGCGCCGGCGCATACGATCGATCTCGACTCGGTTTTTGTGCCGCCAGCCGGAGTATGGGCGACAATCAAGGCCCACGGCACACTGCCATTGGAGATCAGTCCCCTTTACGACGACTGCGGCTTGCATGACATCTACCTGGGGATGATTCCGGAAGGGAACTGCGGGGATACTGATGGCAACGACATCGTGAACATTTCCGACGCCGTCTTCTTGATCAACTATGTCTTTGGCGGTGGACCCGCGCCGAATCCGCATGAGAACGGCGACGTAGACTGCAATGGAATCATCACGATTTCGGACGCAGTCTTCCTGATCAGCTACGTCTTCGGCGGTGGACCCGTGCCCTGCGCGGCGTGCCAGTAGCTCCCAATTGAACCATGCAACGCGACCGGGAGCAAGATAGCTCCCGGTCGTCCCGGTGGATATCGGTGAAAAAGCTCACGCGCGATTGGCCGCAGGTTGCTTGCAGATTGACGGCGCAAGTCTCTTGACTTGCCGCCGACCGCCTCCGCTTGCAGTGCGGCTACCCGTGCAAACAATAGAGCCCTTGAAGACATTGAACTTCAAGGGCTTAAGTTTGGTAGCGGGGGAGGGATTTGAACCCTCGACCTTCGGGTTATGAGCCCGACGAGCTACCGGACTGCTCCACCCCGCGATCACGACCTCTATAACCAAACCGGCTGACGAAGTCAAGCGAATTAAGACTTGTGCGAGAAGAATAACGATCGAAGCCGCTGCGCTGTCTGCAAAGAGGCGGAGTGAACCAGAGCAGGATTCATTCGAGACTTGTTCTGGCGCAACGATCGCTGTATGTTGCGCGCGATGCATGTTGACGAACAGCGACCCGACGATGTAAGACGCGCCAACTACGCGGGAAAGATATATCCTGCAGATCCGGTCACATTAAGCGAGCGTCTTGAACAACGGATTCTCGCAACCACGCGACCACCAGAGGCGAAGGGAGATATTCGGTCGATTGTCACGCCCTTCAGCATCGACTGGTATCGCGAGCCGATCGAGTTGGGTGCGCTGCGAGCGCTGAATCGCCACAACTACTCAACCGTCATTATCGTGGCGACGGCGCAGAGTTCGTTCTTTGATTTCGCGTCGATCTACAACGGCGGCGCCTACGATACACCTCTGGGCCGCGTGTTCCTCGATCTTGAATTGTGTCACAAACTGGCGAATCTTCACCCGGCAGTTAGGATTTCAGACCGCGGCCACGGCGGCGGCAAGGACGCTGAATTCGCGATCGAAGCGCTTCTTCCCTGGCTCCAGAAATTGCTCGGCAATTTCCGTCTGGTGCCGATTGTCGCCGGTTCCGATAGCCTCGAAATCGCTACCGGTCTCGGCGAAGTTCTGGCGCACCCCGACGCGCGCGAGACACTGGTGATTGCCTGCACTCAGATTGAATTGGGTAGCAACGATTCGGAATCGGCGCGAAGGTGGATGCGCGTAGAAGCTGCATTTTCGTCCGGGGAATATCGCACCATGGCGGATCTGTTCGCTAGTGCGATGCCACCCGGGCTGGCGGGGATGCTGGCTTTAGCCTATGCGTACGGCCGGCGCGGGTCGCCGCGCACGACCGCGATCGAAACGCCTCTCGCCGGTGCCGGGATCTTCAAGTCTTACGTCCAGCTTTCCAACCGGGCTTAGCGAATCAAGTCTTCCCGATCAAGGCGTGCCCCGACCTTGGTCACAATGGCTGCCGCGGTGCGCGCGCCGATCATGGCGGATGTCGTCAGGTCAAACCCGAGAGTCAGTCCGCGTAGAACGCCCGCTGCGAACAGGTCACCCGCGCCCGTGGTGTCAACTACTTTGCTCAGCGACAGGGCCGGTGTCTGGCGAACGCTGCCATCGTGCGCGACTATTGCACCGGCTCCACCACAGGTCAAACAGACCGAATCGACCCGCGAAGCGATCTGCCTGACGGCCATCTGCGGATCTTGAAATCCAGTGATCTCTTCCGACTCACGCTCGTTGAGGAACAGCAGATCAACGTAATCGGTCAACAAACGGGAAAAGTCATCGCGGAAACGCCCCACCAGCCAGGCATCGGAGAACGAAAAAGCGATACGCACTTGATGGCGTTTGGCTGCATCCATGGCGTGGAGCGCAGCGCGACGCGCCCTCTCTGAATCCCAGAGATAGCCCTCCACATAGAGGTACTGCGACTGCTGCAACGCGTCGATGTGAATGTCGGAGTCGCTCAGTTGCGTCGAAGCGCCCAGGAAGGTCAGCATCGAGCGTTCTGCATCCGGGGTCACGAAGCTGACACAAGAACCGGTCGGGAGCTGGTCCGGCTCGACGAAGAACTCGATCCCAGCCTCAGCGAGGTTATCTCGATAGAATTTACCAAGGTCGTCACCGCCGACTTTGCCCGAAAAGCAAGCGGCGCCACCGAGAGTCGCAAGACCGGTGATGGTATTAGCCGCCGAACCACCACTGCACATCTTGACTTCGTGGGCGTGAAAACCCTCGAGCGTCTCGTGCGCAGGAGTTTTGACGAGGGTCATGATTCCCTTGCCGATGCCCTTGTCGATCAGGAATTGGTCATCAACAAACGACAAGTAATCGACCAGCGCGTTGCCGATACCGTAGACATCAAATCTTCGCGAGTTCATAGGCTCCTCAAAATTGCTGGGACAATAATAGAACCGGGAGATTCGGGCAAGCCATAATCCGCCGACTGGAGGAACGACTTAGCTTGACTCAGGCAGACACGCGGACTACTTTAGCCTGTCCTATGTTGGAAAACGAATGATCGAATATTCGGAAAACGACATCGCGGTCGTTGCCCTGCGTGAATACGCCGGGGTCGGTCCGCGCACTCTGCAATTGTTGATCACGCACTTTGAGACGATCGAAGGCATTTTTGCCAGCGCTCCGGGGGAGATCGCCGAGCTGCCGCGCATGAGTGCTGAGAAGGAAGAACAGATTCGTCTCGCTATCGACAACGCCGAGTTGATCCGACGCCGCCTCGAAGAGTATGCAGAGAATGGCATCTTCCTGACGACGATAGTCCGGCGTGATTATCCAGAGTCGTTGCTGGAAATCAGCGAGACGCCGCCGTTGCTGTATTACAGAGGCAATCTCAGCCTGACGCGCGAAAGCGCCGTCGCAATCGTCGGCTCGCACGAGGCATCGGCGGAGGCAATCGGCGAAGCCGTGCGGCTTGGCAGCCTGATCGCCGGAACCGGAACCGTCGTCGTCTCCGGCCTGGCTCGCGGCATAGATGCCGGGGCCCACATTGGCGCTCTCAAGTCCGGGGGCAAGACAATCGCCGTGCTGGGCAGCGGCCTGGAAAACATTTACCCGGCAGAACACCAGGGGTTGGCCGAAAGCATTCTTGAGCATGGCCTGATCTGCTCCGAGTATCCGCCGGAGACCGAGGTTGACTCCGGTCGGCTCATCGCGCGCAATCGTATCACCGTGGGATTGGCGCGTTCAATCATAGTTGTTGAAATTACCTCGGGCACGGGGGGGACAGCCAGCGCCATTAAAGAGACCCTGCGCCAGGGGAAAGCGCTCTTCACCTGTTTCAATCCCAATGCCGAAGGGGCATCGACCAATAATCTCGGCGCAGTCTATTTGAAAGAGGCGGAGGATTGGAAGATGGTTGTCCGCTACATGGTCTAGCGCGGCAAAGAGGGCGGACTGACATATTGCAGGATTCCTTTCGCACAATTGCCGCACCTGTCACAAGGGAATTGCGTATCGAGCGCTCGCGATTCCTTGGCAGCGCCGTTCGCGTAACTTCACGCGAAAACGCCGAAACAATCTACTCGGAAATTCAGAGGCGCTATCATGACGCCACTCACAACTGCTACGCTTATCGAATGGGATTGGATAGCAACTCCTCCACGCGCTATTCAGACGACGGCGAGCCTGCAGGTACAGCCGGACGGCCAATTCTTGAAGCAATCGATTCTGCCGGACTGACCGATGTTCTGGTCGTGGTTACACGCTATTTTGGCGGGGTCAAGTTGGGAACCGGCGGCCTCGCCCGTGCCTATCGAGACACGGCGACGGCAACTTTACAAGAAGCTCGGGTTGTTGAGGAGCTCATCTATCAGTACTTCAAATTGGCGTTTGACCATGATGACACGTCGATCGTAATGCACTTACTCTCAGAGTCTGGAATCCGCCCGGTGCAAACCGAGTATGCTGAATCCGTGATCATAACCGCTCGCATCCGGCAATCGCAGTTTGAGGCGCTGCAGAATCAATTGCTGAACCGATCGCGAGGCCGCGCCAGGATCGAACCTCTTACTCGACCGGAGGAGGACGAAATCTGAGTTTCCTGCTTGATCTGGATACGGAGTTGTTTGTTGCTATCAACTCCGGGCTGGCGAATCCTGTCTCGGATTTTCTCATGCCGATCTTCACCAATTCCTGGTTTCTGCGCGCCGTGCTGGCGGTCATTTTCATGGCCCTGCTCATCTTCGGCGAGCGCAGAGGTCGGTTGGCTGCCATCGGGTGTCTTCTCACGGTGGCACTCTCCGATCAGATATCTGCCCAATTGCTCAAACCGCTTGTTGAGCGAATTCGCCCTTGCCACGTTCTGCCGGATGTGCATCTACTTGTCAACTGTTCTCAAGGCCTGTCGTTTCCCTCTTCCCATGCCGCCAATACTTTCGGGCAGGCGGCATTCCTCGGCATTGTCTTCCCGCGTTGGCGATGGTACCTCGTTGGATTCGCTGCCATCGTAAGCTACTCGCGAATCGCTGTTGGCGTACACTACCCGCTTGATGTTCTCGCAGGTGCCGGAGTCGGTATTCTCGCGGGACTGCTCGTACTGCTGGTCTGGCGACTGGTTGAACAGCGCTGGCCGCGGCTCTTCGTCCCGACCTCCAAACCAACGGGCAATTCTCTATAACAGAGGAAATTTCTTCCGTCAATCGCTTGCTCGTGAAACGAAGTCCGGCCTCTATCTTCGCCTAAGTTATTGTCATACAACAGCCAAATCGTGCGGTCGCGTTCTGGCATCCGGCTTGCTATTTGCATGACGGGGCTCGGAGGGTCATGGAGCGACTAGCAGTTACGACACCCGGTCAGAGGCCAGATCTCACTGGAGTTCTGCGATTACTGCACCGCAATGCCAAATTCATTTTAGCCTGTTCCGTCGTCGTGACTCTGGGCGTGGGTGTGATCAATTTCTTGTTGCCGAATCGATATGTCTCCAGCGGGACCTTGCTTCCGACGGGGGGAACCAATCCTGCGCAGGCTCTTGGCAACCTCGCCAGTGCGATTCCCGCGCTGGAAATGATGGACACGGACTCCGACCCAACCTCCTCCTCCAAACTTTTCCCGGAAATGTTGCGCTCGGATGTCATCCGCAAACGCGTGTTGGCGGCTCCGATACCGCCCGGGCTGGTCGGGGAACTTGAAGCATCCACGATTGGCGAAGTGATCGACAATGACCCGATCGCTGCGCTGGAAGAACTGACAGCAAAGACATCTGTCGGTAAGGACAAGATCACGGGAATTGTGACAGTTGGCTTCGAGTGGACTAATCCGCGATTTGCGCAGCTTGTGGCATCGGAGTATTTGCGCCAACTTGATGAATTCTGTTCGAGCGAGCGCTTTGCCCGCCTGGATGAAAATCGCGAGTTCGTGTCGTCACGACTGAAAGAGACTGAACAACGGCTCCACGAAGTGGAAGACTCGCTGCTTTCGTTCCGCGAGCAAAATCGCAACTACTTGATCGGCTCGGCGCCCGATCTGCAATTGGAGCATGAGCGCCTGACGCGCAAGGCTGTTGAGATCGGCCAGGTTTACGCCCTGCTTGCCCAGCAACTGGAAATGGCAACGATCGAGGCCCAACGCAAGAAGCCGGTCGTCGCGGCACTCGACTTTCCCTCGATTCCTGACAAGAAGTCGGGTCCGCATCGCCTGCTCAACATCATCCAATCGTTCATCGCGGGTCTGATTCTCGCTAGCAGTTGGGTGCTCGGCCGCGACTACTTTGCGCGGATCATCACACCGCAGGAAAGCGCCGATCTCCGCGAAATGCGTACCGAGTTGCGCAACCAGCTCGGTGATGTCACACGGCGACTCCGTCTTCGCCGAAAGGCCGAAGTATGAAGGCCGTAATCCTTGCCGGCGGCACCGGTACGCGCTTGCGACCTTACACGACGATTCTTCCCAAACCCCTCATGCCCGTCGGCAATTATCCGATCTCCGAAATTCTGGTTCGTCAGCTCCGGCATTATGGCGTGAACGAAATCACGTTTGCGGTCGGCTACCTCAACCAGCTGATCGAAGCTTATTTCGGTGACGGCAAACGCTGGGGTGTGGCGATCAAGTACCTGCGTGAAGCTTCTCCCCTGGGGACCGCCGGGCCGCTCGCGCAATTGGCGGACTTCGATCAACCGCTCCTCGTGATGAACGGGGACATTCTCACCGACCTTGATTTTGCGCTCTTCTACCGGGCCCATCTCGACAACGGCGCAGAGGTTTCCGTAGCGACATACACCAAGACTGTGAAAATCGATCTGGGAGTCGTCGTCAGCAATCGGGGTAATGAAATAGTCGAGTACCTCGAGAAACCTACGAGCACCTACCAGGTGAGCATGGGCGTCTACGCGTTTTCTCCGGCGGTGTTGAACCTGATTCCATCCGGTGAGAGATTTGATTTTCCCGACCTGGTAACCAAGCTGATCTCGGTCGGCCGCAAGGTTCGGGTCTTCCCGCACGACGGGCTCTGGCTCGATATCGGGCGTTCGGAGGATTACCTCGCCGCTGCGGAGGTAATGGAACAGAACTTCGAGAAGTTGATGCCCGGCGCCAGCGAGCCGGTGAGTTCATATCGGGTCGAAGCTGAGTGATCGGAGCTAAACGTATGCAAGCAGCGGTTATCAAGAGAATCGGCTACAAGGTCAAGCGCAAGCTCCGCGTAGTCCGGGCTTTGGTCCCCATGCCGAGACCTTCGGATGAGAGGTTCATTCGCGAATTGGGGGACAATGCCGGCGAGCTCTTGACAGATTTCCCGTTGATCTTCGACGGGCTCCAGGATCCGGCTGCAAAAAGAAAATTATCGCAGGACCGTTCCGGCGACGTCGATCGTGCCCGGGAAACAGCGCGTCGGGCCCAACTCCATAACTTCGATTTGCTCGGTTCCGGCTGGATCGATTTGGGTCCGCAAATCGATTGGTCGCTCGATTTCAAGAGCGGCAAGCGCTGGGACAAACGCGATCATCGCCTGCAGAAACTGGTAGATCTCTCGGATAATTCCGACGTCAAAGTCCCGTGGGAGCTGTCGCGCTGCCAACATTTCCTGCCCATGGCCATTACCCATTTCATGACGGGTGATGAAGCTCTCGCCACGGAATTTGAGAACCAGGTCAACTCCTGGATCATCGACAACGAATATCATCAGTCCGTCAATTGGTCATGCGCGATGGATGTGGCGATCCGGTGCCTAAACTGGCTGACGGCCTACCAGATCTTTTCGCTCAACCACCGGTTTGAAGAGCGATTTCAAGCGCGCCTGGCGCTCGAACTCTACAAAGGCGGACGCTCGATCTGGGAAAACCGCGAGAATACGGGAGCCGGTTACAATACGAATCATTATCTCGCTGACCTCATCGGTCTTCTCTATCTCGGCTGGATGTTCCGTTCCGTGCCGCAGGCCAGGGAGTGGTTTGGCTTCGCGCAGCGCGAACTTGAGCAAGAGATGCAGCTTCAAGTTCACACGGACGGCATTGACTACGAGTCCTCGCTGCCTTACCACGGACTCGTGACAGAGTTCTTTTTCTACGCCCAACATCTCTGTGCACGAATCGACCGCGGCTTCTCACAACAATACTGCGATCGTCTCGCCCGGATGGTGTCCAACCTGGCCCGGTTTACCGGCGCCGATGGCCTGGTTGAGAATTTCGGCGACAACGATGACGGCCGCCTGTTTCGCATTTTATGGCGCGGTTCCCGCGATTACCGCGACTTGCTCAGCATGAGTGGGCCGGCGGCGATTCCACAGTGCGAGGAGCCGACAATTGAACGCGTGCTGCTCAAATCGCAGCGCCAAGCACACGCTGAGGCGACTCCAACCAATCCCGCGTTAGAGTCAGTTCTTCTCTCGGCGACCGGAATCTGCCAATTGCGAAGCGATGACATCGTACTGAACTTCTTTGCCAATGGCGTCGGCACTGCGGGCCTGGGTAATCACAAGCACAACGATCTGCTGAGTTTTACTCTCGAATATCGCGGTTCGCGCGTCTTCGTCGATCCCGGCAGCTATGTCTATACGGTAGAGGAAGCCGCGCGAAACCAGTTCCGCTCGACACGAAACCACAATACCGTCACGATAGACGGCCAGGAACAGAATCGCATGGTCCCCGGACTGCTCTTTCATCTGCGTCCCGATGGGAAACCGCGCCTTGTCGACTGGAGATCTCAGCCGGACCATGACCTGGTCGTCGCCGAACACGACTGCTACTCGCGATTGGATGAACCGGTGATTCATCGTCGTGCGATCCTGCTTCGCCGCTCCACTTCGGCAGTAGTGATTCGTGATACACTATTGGGTGCGGGGGGCCATGAAATCGAGTTCAACTTTCACCTCGAGCGGTTGGCAATTGTGATGACAAGCGCCGGCGCTGTTCTGCTCCGTACCGACCCGTCGCGTCCAGGTTTGCTATTTGAAGAGATCGACGCCAATCGGACCCTGACACTTGATACCAGCTGGATTTCGCCTTCCTATGGAGTCAAGTACCCTTCGCTACGATTAAGCAAGCGAGTCATTCCTGAACTTCCTTACGAGACCACGTTTGTGATCATTCCGGAGGACTCGCTGGAGCGGGAAAGCGCGCAGGCCTTGGTGAGTAAACTCAGCGATCTCACATCATGAGCACTTCTTCCTTGACCGTCGGGCGAATTGCGCCGCGGGTCAGCTTGGTACTTCTCGCCGCCGTGGCGATCGCTGCCACCCTGCTGCTGCCATCAGTTTCTCCTTTGGTTGCCGGAATGGCCCTGATTGGTCTTGGTGCAGTCGGCTTGGCTCTACTGCGATTCAGGAACCTGGCTTACTGGGGACTGATTGCGGTGTTGCCCCTTGAAGCAACCTTTGTCATTGAAGCCGGTTTCTCCATCTTGCCTGCCTACCTACTGCTGGCCCTGCAGATCGGCCTCATGACGCTATATCGTGAGCGGATCGAGTTCGAGCGGTTTCCAACAAAGCTTCTGAGCGGATACCTCGCCGTTGTCGTGCTGTCGTTGCTTTACGCCTACATCGTTACCCCGCCGCTGGTCGATACAACAGGCGCAATGACGACTCGCGCCTCCGCACTGCGCCCCATTGTCCAAACCGGGCTCGTCGCATTGTACATAGTTTTCTTCGCCATCGTGCTTCAGCGCAATCGCACCGCATCGGCTATTCGCAATTCGCTTCAAGTTTATCTCGGGATCGCTGCGATGCTGGCCGTGCTCGGGTGCTGGCAATCGCTGGCAGTGACGCTCGATTTCCCGGGAAAAGACTTCACCCAGGCTTTTGGCGCCATCTCCGGCGAGCAATATCGCTACGGCGAGACGCGCTTCTATTCGGCGCTGATAACCGGCTTTGCGCCGCGGACGACGTTTCGCGAGTCGTTGCATTTCTCCCATTATTTGATATCCGTTGTGCCGCTGGCTTTGACGTTGCTCTTCTATCGCAGGCAGCTTCCTGAACAATGGCGGCTCAGGTTCTTGCCGGCTTTAGTTGTCTTCGGCAGCGCGGCGCTCTTTCTCACGATGTCGCGCTCCGGCTGGATTGCCATGCTGTCTGCCCTCGCCTTTGTCGCTTTCTTCGCACCCAAGCGGCAGGTCTTGAAGTACCTGGCCTGCTGCGCAGGGGCGCTGTTACTCCTGGGCGGAATCTTGACCTCGCTGGGGTATTTTCGTTTTGATCTCGGTCTCTGGGAATTGATCGCTCTGCGTTTGGATGCAGGACTCATGGAATCGGATCCCCGAGTGATGTACCTGAACGCGCTTTGGGCGACCTTCCGTGATTACCCGATTCTCGGCGTCGGTATCGGTAACTACGGCGCTTTTGGGGCGGCCGCAGCAGGTATTCCCACCTTGCTTTCAGCGCATTCCATTTTTCTGAATGCGTTGGTGGAGACTGGTCTTCTCGGGTTCCTCGCCCTGGGAGGGTTCATTCTTCACTTCTTTGTGAGTTTAGTCCGGGCAATCCGGCGATCCCGCAATATGGCGCTCTACCCCTACCTGGTCGGAGTCGGCGCCGGGATATTCGGTATGACGCTGCAATACTTCACCTTTGGTGACCGACCGTCTTTTTGCTTCCTTTTCTCTCTTGCTATCGGCTACGCCCTGATCTATCTGGCTTCAGAGAATAGCGTTGCTTCAGGTCCGGAAACTGTTTAATTTCTTGACCTAGGAAATCCTTTCGGTTCTCTATTGGAGCGTGATTTGAACCACGATGGCGAGTGTTCTGCAACACCGTGCGCCGGCAATTCGCGTGCTCGTGATCTTGATCATGGCTGGATTGGTTGCCGGTCAAGCATGTAGTCAGGAGACGATGGACGAAGCGCGTCACGACCCCTACTTTCACCAACGGCAGGCGATGGTCGACAAACAGATTGTCAACCGCGGAGTCTCCTCGCCGGGGGTGCTTGCGGCGCTGCGCTCGGTCTTGCGCCACGAATTTGTACCCGAAGACCAGAAGCCGGATGCCTACACGGATGGACCACTCCCGATCGGTCTGGGACAGACGATTTCCCAGCCTTACATCGTCGCCCTCATGACCGAGTTGGCCAGGATCGACTCAGCAGCGAAGGTTCTCGAAGTCGGCACGGGCTCGGGTTATCAGGCGGCGGTTCTTGCCGAGCTGGCAGACTCGGTCTTCAGTATTGAAATCGTTGAACCGCTGTGCCGCAGAGCCGATTCGATACTAAGTCGTCTCGGCTACCGGAACGTCGAGGTTCGCTGCGGCGACGGCTATCGCGGATGGCAGGAACATGCCCCCTTCGACGCCATCCTCGTCACGGCGGCGCCCGATCACGTTCCCCAGCCTCTGATCG
The DNA here is from genome assembly GCA_964576925.1 of uncultured Ignavibacteria bacterium. Classification (GTDB taxonomy): domain Bacteria; phylum Zixibacteria; class MSB-5A5; order CAIYYT01; family CAIYYT01; genus JADJGC01. The sequence continues at coordinate 265,876 of CAZNWJ010000002.1, forward strand.
ACCAACTCAAGATTGGCGGTCGGTTGATTATCCCCGTCGGCGACAGGAATCAGGAATTGATCCAAATCACGCGTTCGGCCGACGGAGCGGTTACAAAGTCGGTAATCCCGGTGCGCTTTGTTCCTATGACTGGCGAAGCGCAGGCCGAATAGCCTTTTTTGTTGCTTATTTGCTCCCCGAATATCTTCTTTCTTCCAAGATTCTATCGGGAGGGGTTCCCAATCCATGAGTTTCACGCTTAGCAGTTTCTTCTTCCTGTGCATGATTGCGGGGCTGATCTATGCCCTGCTCTCGGCCATCTTCTCCGGGATATTTTCCGGGCACGGCGACGGAGCCACAGTCGGCGACAACGTCGACGCAACCGGGGAGCATTCGTCCATCGGCGGCGAACTCCACTTCTCGCCGCTGTCGCCGGCTGTACTGGCCGTGTTCATTACGATTTTCGGCGCTGTGGGCCTGGTCTGTATTCGAGCCGCCCACTTGTCGGCCTTGCCGGCAGTCTCGATCGCAACGCTGTCAGCGCTTGGATCAGCGATTGGGACCTACTACATCTTCCGAACGCTGTATCGTAGCACCCAGGGCTCGTCCGAAGCCACCATGTCTGAACTGGTAGGGTTGGAGGCCGAGGTGCTGACGCCGCTGGAAGGCACCAAGACCGGAGAAATTGCCTACGTCCAGAAGGGGACGCGTTACACGTCCATGGCGCGCTCGAAAGACGGCAGTCGCATCGACAGCCACGCGTCGGTGAAGATTGTCAAAGTGGTCGGTAATCTTTGTATCGTTGAATTGGACTGAGGGAGGTCAGCAGATAAATGGAAACAGGATTTGACGTCAGCGCCAGTTGGGTATTCGCCGTCTTTGCCGGCGTATTCGTCCTCATTCTCTTCTTTGTCATCATCGCCCGGCGCTACACTAAGGTCGGCCCCAATGAAGTTTTGATCGTATCCGGTATCAGGCACAGAGTAACGGATGCCGCCGGCGTAAAGTCGACGATCGGCTTCCGTATCGTCAAGGGCGGCGGTACGTTCGTGCTGCCGGTCTTTGAGCGGGTCGATCGTTTGTCTTTGGAATTGTTCACTCTGGACGTCAACACGCCGGAGGTCTACACCATGCACGGCGTGCCGGTGATCGTCGACGGCGTCGCGCAGGTCAAGGTGCGCGGCGATGATGTCAGCATCAGAACGGCCTCGGAACAGTTCCTCTCCAAGGGCAAGCAGGAAATCATGAATATCGCGCTGCAGACGATGGAAGGCCACCTGCGCGCGATCCTGGGAACGCTCACCGTTGAAGAAATCTACTCGAACCGTGATGCCTTCGCCCAGAAAGTCCAGGAAGTGGCAGCCGCCGATATGGCCAACATGGGGCTCGTCGTTGTTTCCTTTACGATTCGTGACATCCGCGACAAGCAAGGGTATTTGGAAGCTCTGGGCAAACCGCAGATCGCCCGCGTCAAGAAGGATGCGATCGTCGGCGAGGCGGAAGCCAACCGGGACGCGACGATCAAGTCTGCGGACGCCTTCCGCGAAGGACAAATCGCCAAACTCCTGGCCGATACCAGGGTTGCCGAGGCCGACCGCGATTACAAGATGAAGGTCGCCGAGTACGAAGCGGCGGTCAATCTCAAAAAGGCCGACGCTGATCTGGCTTACGAACTGCAGAAGAACAAGACGAGCCAGAATGTCAAACGCGAGGAAATGGAGATCCAGCTCGTCGAGAAGACAAAGCTGATCGAGATCCAAAACAAGGAAATCGAGCGCAAGCAGAACGAACTCGAAGCACTCGTCAAACGACCGGCCTCCGCGGAACGCTTCAAAGTCGAGCAGCTTGCGGCAGCGGAGAAGTTCCGCCTGCAGGAAACCGCAACCGGACAGGCCGAGGCCACGCGTTCGATCGGTCTTGCGGAAGCCGAGGCTAACAAAGCCCGGGGCGTGGCCGAAGCCGACGTCATTAAGGCCCAGGGTTTGTCAACGGCCGATGCGATGTCCGCGAAGGCGGACGCCTGGAAGCATTATAACGAGGCGGCTATCGTCCAGATGCTGATCGACAAGCTTCCCGAAATCGCCCGCGCGATTTCTGAGCCTCTCTCCAAGACCGATAAGATGGTCATCATCAACTCGGGGAACCAAGGTGGGGGAGCTTCAAAACTGACCGGAGACATCACTCAGATCATTGCGCAACTGCCGCCGGTCGTGGAATCGCTCACCGGCCTGAAGCTCGAGGAGATTCTGCGCAAGATCCCCGGAATGGCCGAACGCGGTACGGCCGAGGTCAAAATCGAACCCTCGGACCGTCCATAGTCAATCTTGCACGATGGAGAAGCGAAGAGGCTTGAGAGCGGCGATCTCTCAGGCCTTTTCTTCAAGTTGACCGAAGTCCCAAGCAGGAAGTTGCATGCAGGAATTACTCCAAAAACCCGAGTTGCTCTACATTGCAGCGCTCTTTGCGCTTTTTGTAGTGCCGAAGATCTTGCAGCGATTTCGCCTGCCCTCGGCCATTACCTGCGTTCTCCTCGGGGCGGGGGCGGGAATGGGGCTATCGTTGTTCCACGGCGACGACACGATCCAGCTTCTCTCGACATTCGGGATCGTATCGCTCTTTCTGTTTGCCGGGCTGGAAATCGACTTTGTTGAGCTCAGAAGCCGCCTCCGCACGATCTCGATCTATGTCGCTGCCAATTTAGCCGGTCTGGCCGTCGTAGCGTTCGTGGCATCCAAGCTTCTCGACTTGCCAGCGCGTCCGGCGCTGCTGGTTGCCCTCGCGATTCTGACGCCATCCGCAGGATTCATCCTCAGTTCCCTGCACTCCTTCGGGCTCTCCAAGAACGAGCAATTATGGACACGGACGATGGTCATCTCCAACGAAATCATTGCTCTGGCTGTGCTCTTCGGGACGCTGCAGTCGGCTACGGCAGCGCGCTTCTCACTTTCGCTTGGTATCCTCGTGGCCATGATCGTCTTCCTGCCCCTGGTCTTCAAGCTGTTTGCCCGCGTTGTGCTACCGCATGCGCCGAACTCGGAGTTCGCATTCTTGCTGATGATCGCCGTCGTCTGCGCATTTGCGACCCGAGAGCTGGGCGTTTACTACCTTGTCGGCGCGTTCGTGACCGGCATCGCAGCCCAGCGATTTCGCCGGGAGCTGCCCTCAATGGCCTCCGATCAGATGTTGCACGCGGTGGAGGTATTCGCTTCGTTTTTTGTGCCGTTCTACTTCTTCAATGCCGGTTTACACCTGCAGCGATCCGACTTTGTCCTGCCGGCGGTCATCGTCGGCGCGCTACTGCTCGCCGTGATGACGCCGCTGCGCATCTTCTGGGTGGCGGCTTTGCTGCGATTGGCTGTGAAGGAGCCGATCACTGCCGGCATGCGCATTGGCGGGGCGATGCTGCCGACGCTGGTTTTCACGCTGGTAATTGCCGTGATCTTGCGCGATGTCTTCGCCGTTGAAGGTCACATCTTTGGTGGCCTGATTGTCTACACACTGGCCAACACGCTCCTGCCGGGACTGGCACTGCACGCCCCGATCGCTGGGTATGGACTTCCCGACACGGTCGAACAAACGGGCATCTCAAAGCCGACCGACTCGGGCGGCGCAAATGAATCCTGATTGACTTGAATGCGCTATCAGGCTAACTTGCCCGCAATTCGGATCAACAATTGAATTCGACGCAAATCATTCCCTTGGGTTGATCGTTCTTCAAGTGGAGGATAGACAGATGCCATACACTTCGCCGCTTCGCCGCCGCATTGCTCAAGCCCTGGTTGCGATAGCCGTTTCAGGTCTGCCCGTTATCGCCGGCCTGCTTGTCAACGGCTGCGCAACGAATGTCGCTACCGGAAAAAGGCAATTTAACCTGATCAGCGAGTCGCGGGAAATCGCCATGGGACAGGAAGCGGATGTCGCGATCTCGGCGCAAATGGGGCTGTATCCGGATTCCGCGCTCCAGGCTTACGTTCGCGATCTCGGTTTGCGGATGGCGGCGCAGTCAGAACGGCCCAACCTCCCCTGGAGCTTCAAGGTTATCGACGATCCCATGGTCAACGCCTTTGCCTTGCCCGGAGGATTCATCTATGTGACGCGCGGCATCCTCGCACACCTCAACAGCGAAGCGGAGTTGGCGGGAGTCATCGGTCACGAAATCGGTCACGTGACTGGCAAACATTCAGTAACGCAGATGAGCAAACAGCAACTGGCCACGATCGGACTCGGGGTCGGTACGATTCTCGAGCCACGCCTTGAGCGCTTTGCCGGAATCGCTGGACAGGGACTGGGATTACTGTTTCTGAAGTACGGCCGCGACGACGAAAACGAAGCTGACTACCTCGGTCTGCGCTACATGCAGAGGATTGACCGCGATCCCCGCGAGCTGGTCGGCGTTATGGAAATGCTCGACGGGATCACGCAGTCGGCTGGCGGCGGACGCGTCCCGGAATGGCTGTCGACTCATCCCGACCCGGGAAATCGCGCGCAGAACATCCGCTCACACGTCGACACGATTTCCAGCGACTTGTCCCGCAAGATTGTCGGTCGCGAAGACTACCTCGGGCGCATCGACGGAATCGATTTCGGCGCCAATCCCCGACATGGCTATTTCAAGAGTGCAACGTTCTATCATCCCGACTTCAAATTCAAGTTTGAGTTCCCCGACGGTTGGCAAACGCAGAATCAAGCGCAAGGTGTTGTCGGAATCAGCAAAGAACAAGATGCGATCATTCAGATCACCCTGGCGTCCGGCAGTTCCAGCAGCGAAGCAGCTAACCGCTTTTTCGCGCAGCAAGACCTCGCAGTGTCCGGCACCCAGTCAGGCAATCTGAACGGAATTTCGGCGTCCTGGGGGCAGTTTTCGGCGCAGACCACCCAGGGTGCCTTGCGCGGCGTGGCCTACTTCTATTCCTACTTGGGCAACGTTTACCAGATTCTCGGATATGGTGTCTCCGAGACATGGTCGAAACACGAAAACGCTATCCTCCAATCGGTGCGGAGTCTTGCGAAATTGACCGACCAGAAAGTCCTGGCCGTTCAACCGTGGCGGCTGAAAGTTGTAACTCTGGCCGAGCCGATGACGATCGCCGATTTCGCGAAGAAACACCCTTCTCCGGTTTCGCTGGAGAACTTAATGCTGATCAATCGCTGCGATGCCAATACGCGCTTCATAAAGGGGAATCGACTGAAGACTGTCGTCGGCGAAGCGCTGCCCTGACGACCAGAGCGCTATACGTCGCCGTTAGCCCAGGTGATGAGGCCGAACTCGTGCCGATGCACTGCGCTGCGGTGGCCCGGCAGGACGCGCACCGAGTAACCGAAACGGCCGCTCGAGTTAACGGGAGCGTCGCAATGGTAGGCATAAACGCCGGCCTGCGGACTGCCATTGGGGGACATTTCAAAAATCCGGGCGTCGGCGATCTCGCCGCGTTGCGATAACCTTCCGATGTAGAGTTCGACTTTCAAGTCGTCCGGCTTAAACTCGCCAATAAACACCTTCGCCGAGATCGACACCGGCATGTCGACACTCACCCGCGTGGGGGAATCGGCGCTCAGCTCAAGAATTCGGATGTCAGCCCAGCGGTCCTTGAGGTGCTTGTACCAGGCCGCTAACGATCTGAGCTCGGCGTAGTTCTCATTTTCGAGGATTCGCGCCTGACGGAAGGCATTGATATAGAACTTATCAGTATACTCCTGCACCATACGATTCGAATTGAACATCGGGCTGAGCAGCTTGATCGAGCGCTTCATCTTGGCAACCCATTCCCGGGGAATACCGTCGCGCCCGCGGTCGTAGAAGGTCGGAGCGAGCTCTTTCTCAAGAATGTCGTACAAGGCGTTAGCCTCAACCTCGTCCTGGTAATCGTGGTTGTCGTACTCCTCGCCGGAGCCGATCGCCCAGCCGACGTCGGGGCGATACCCCTCGACCCACCAGCCGTCGAGAACACTGACGTTGAGGCCGCCGTTGAAAACGACTTTCATCCCGCTGGTACCGGAGGCTTCCATCGGACGTCGCGGCGTGTTCAACCAGACATCGACGCCCTGAACCAGATAGCGCGCCATCGCGATATCGTAGTTTTCCAGAAACACCACGCGGTCGCGCAGTTGCGGATCGCGGATGGTATGAATAATCGTCTTGATCAGTTCTTTACCGTTGTTGTCGCGGGGGTGAGCCTTGCCGGCAAACACGAACTGGATCGGGTGCTCGGTATTGTTGACAATCCGCTTGAGCCGCTCAACGTCGCGGAAAAGCAACGCACCTCGTTTGTAAGCGGCAAAACGGCGCGCAAAACCTACGGTGAGGATCTCGGAATTAAGAACTTCGCTCACGACTTTCAATTCGCGCGGCGAAGCCCCACGGCGCTGGTACTGGTCTTTGAGCCGCTGCCGGATCAGCGAGATCATCTTCTCGCGACGCAGCTCATGGGTGCGCCACAACTCGCTGTCGAGGACATCATCAACGTTGCTCCAACAGGAATGGTCCGCCGGCTTATCCATCCAGTCGAGACCCAGGTAGCGCGAGTAAAGGTCGCTGATTTCCTGGGAGATCCAGGAGCGAGTATGAATGCCGTTGGTCACGGAATCGACCGGGACTTCGTTCAAAGGCACTCCCGGCCACGCCCCCTGCCACATCTTCTGGGTGACTTCACCGTGCAGCTTGCTGACACCGTTGATATTGGAAGAAGAATTCATTGCCAGGTATGCCATGTTGAACTCGTGGCCGCTGTGAACCCCTGCTTGGCTCCCCAGCGCCAGAAAGTCATGTGAACTCATGCCGAGTTCGGAGTAATACGGCCGCAGATAGCGGTCGACAAGTTCGCGCGGAAAGCGATCGATGCCGGCCGGTACCGGCGTATGCGTCGTGAAAACGGTCGATTGCTTGACTAGCATTTGGGCTTCGTTGAGCGTCAATCGATCCGACTGCATGCGTCGGCGGATACGGTCGATGGCCAGGAACGCTGAATGTCCTTCATTCATGTGGTATACCGAAGGCATTAGACCGGCGCCTTCAAGCGCCCTTACTCCACCAATACCAAGGACAATCTCTTGCTTGATTCGCGTTTCCGAGTCGCCGCCATAAAGCTCACTGGTGATATCGCGATCCTCAATGGCATTCATAGCGAGATTGGTGTCCATCAGAAAGAGCGGTACACGTCCAACCTGCAACTTCCAGACTTTGATATGTACCTTGCGACCTACGATATCGATGGTCACCAGGAGCGGATCGCCGTTCTTGTCGGTGACTTCGGTCAGCGGCAACATGGAGAAATCCAACTCCGGATAGTATTCGCCTTGCCAGCCATCGGCATTGAGATATTGCTGAAAATAACCGCGTTGGTAGAGCAAGCCGACTCCGACCAGCGGTAGCCCAAGATCGCTCGCGGACTTAAGATGGTCGCCGGCGAGAATCCCGAGACCGCCGGAGTAAATGGGCAGAGACTCCGTTAAGCCGAACTCCGCCGAGAAATACGCAATCTCCGGAGCATCAGCCTTGAAGTGCTGCTCGCTGAACCAGGTATCACCCTTGAGGTATACTTCGAATTCGCGCGAAACGCTTTCCAAGTGCGCGCGAAACGCCGCGTCGCGTTCCAGTTTCTCCAATTTTTGCTGGGGAATCATCGATAGCAATCGGACAGGATTGTGCCCGGATTCTTCCCACAATTTGTAGTCTATACGCCGGAGTAGCTGAATCGCTTCCTGATTCCAGCACCAATACAAATTGTAGGCGATGCTTCGAAGCGGTTTCAGACCTTCGGGGAGAACGGGTTCGATTTGTATATAACGCAGCGCTTTAACCATTTGACTTCCTTGTCATTATCGGCCATTTGCCGGGAATCTCCACCGAGAAGATCGCCTTGGTACCGACAGTGAGCAAAGTACAAAAGACGCTTTCGCTATTCAAGAACTACTGCGAACAAAACAAGTCTATGCCGATCATCACTGTCAGCTTAATTGCAAGAAAATCGCTCTAAGTTATCTATACTAACCATGATTGGATGCGCCTGCGCGTATCACTTAAGATGAGATTGACTGAATAAGAGGCAATATGAAACTACCACAGACGCTTGGCGCGCTGAAGTCCACCGGCTACCAGTCGCGCAGTACGAAAAATGAATTGCGCTCGAATCTGCTCGAGCAGATTCGAGCCGGTCGTCGGCGCTGGCCGGGGATTGTCGGCTATGACCGCACGGTCATACCTCAATTGGAGAATGCCATCCTCTCGCGTCATGACATTCTGCTGCTCGGACTTCGCGGCCAGGCCAAGACGCGCATCCTGCGTCAGCTTGTAAACTTCCTGGATGAGTTCATACCCGTCATCAAGGGTAGCGCTCTTAATGAAGATCCGCTCAACCCCATCACTTCCGGTTCGCGAGAACTCGTATCGCGTGTCGGCGACGATTTGGAGATCGCCTGGCTCTCTCGCGAAGAGCGCTACCACGAGAAACTGGCGACGCCGGATGTTTCCGTGGCCGATCTCATCGGTGACTTGGACCCGATCAAGGCCGTCAAAGAGCGACTCGATCTGTCGGACGAGAACGTGATCAACTGGGGTATCATTCCGCGCACGAACCGCGGCATCTTCGCGATCAACGAGTTGCCCGACCTGCAGCCGCGCATTCAGGTCGCCCTGCTTAACATTCTTGAAGAGAACGATTTCCAGATTCGCGGGTTTCCGGTCCGTTTGCCACTGGATATGATGCTGGCGTTCACCGCCAATCCGGAAGACTACACCAATCGCGGCAACATCATTACGCCGTTAAAGGACCGTATCGCCTCGCAGATTAACACGCACTATCCGAATGAGATTGAAACGTCAAAGGCGATTACACTCCAGGAGGCCTGGCGCGAGCGCGAAAACCGGGTTGAAGTGCCGGAGTTGATCCATGACATCATTGAGCAGATCGCTTTCGAAGCGCGCAAGAGCGAGCACGTCGATCAGACGTCCGGTGTCTCAGCTCGCCTGACAATCTCGGCCTACGAGAATTTGATCTCCAATGTCGAACGTCGAGCGGCTATCAACAACGATAAGGACTACTACCCCCGTATCTGCGACTTGTATTCAGTTATCGCTTCGATTGTCGGGAAGGTCGAGCTCGTCTACGAAGGAGAATTGGAGGGACCGAACATGGTGGCTGTCAATCTCATCGGCGAAGCCGCCAAGCTGGTCTTCCGCCAGCGTTTCCCGGAACCGCGCAAGTCGCGGCCGAATGCCGATGGGCGGCCACAAGAAAACATCTACGAAGCCATTACCGATTTCTTCTCCACCGGTAAGCGCCTGGAGATCTCCGACGAGCAACCCTACAAAGAATACAAGGCCAGTCTGGCTCAGATCGTGGGATTAAAGGAACTGGCGAAGCGCTACTATAAAACGGACGATGAGCGCGGCACGGTCCTGGCGATGGAGTTTATTCTCGAGGGCTTGCACCGCCACAATCTGATTGCCAAGGAATCTCCTGACAATCGATTCGTCTATGTCGACATGCTCGAAAACATGCTGAGGGACTAAGCTTGCGCTTTTACTACTCCAAATGGGACGACACACTGCTGCAACAATTGCAGAAGATGCGCGACCTGATGTCGATTTTCAACCACATCCTGCTCCAGGTGAACGGCAACGTCAAGATGGCTATGCAATTAATGGAGCAGCTCAAGCGCATGGGCTACCTTCCCGAAGGCGCCAATCTCGACGAATTCCGCAAGCAAATGGAAGATCAGAATATCATCACTATCGATCCGGCCGGCATGAAACTTACGCGCAAGGGTGAGCGTGCGCTTCGACAGGATGCCTTCAATCGAATCTTCGAACACCTTAAGTCCTCACGCGGCGGCAATCACCTGTTTCCAAAAGAGGGCGGCGCCAGCGAAGAATCGCTGCCGGAGCGGCGCAAGTTCACCTACGGAGATAGCCTCCGCAACATCGACTTCCGCAGTTCTTTGTTCAACAGCATCGCCCGAACCGCCTCGCTCAGCTTCAACATGGAAGAAGACGATTTGGAGGTCCATGAGACGGAGCAATTGACCAATTGCTCTACTGTCCTGCTGATCGATATCTCCCATTCAATGATCCTCTACGGCGAGGATCGAATCACACCGGCCAAACAGGTCGCAATGGCATTCACGGAGATGATCCTCACCCGTTTCCCCAAAGATTCGCTCGATGTCGTGCTTTTTGGCGATTTTGCCCAGCGGGTGCAGATCAAGGACCTCCCCTATGTCGGCGTCGGCCCTTACCACACCAATACCAAGGCCGGCCTCTTGATGGCGCGGCAGATACTCTTGCGACGAAAGAGCGCCAACAAGCAGATCTTCATGATCACCGACGGCAAACCCTCGATGATCACGCGCGCGGATGGCTCAATCTACAAGAACCCCTTCGGTCTTGACCCGGTCGTTGTCAATCGAACATTGGACGAGGCGATTGTCTGCCGCAAGAAGGGCATTCCCATTACGACGTTCATGATCACCGACGACCCGTACTTGCAGCAGTTTGTCAAGAAACTGACTGAACTCAATCACGGCCGGGCATACTTTGCCTCCGCCGACAACCTCGGCGATTACATCTTCTGGGATTTTCTCAAGCACCGCCGCCGTTCGGCATAGCGGTCATCAATTCCCTACAACGATCTTCCCTTTGCTGAGTTCGACGATCTCGCCGATTTGAGCGGCCTCGCTCACGCCGTTGTGCTTAAGCTTCGCCAATAACGATTCGCTCTGTTGGGGCGCCACAGCAATCAATAGCCCGCCAGAGGTCTGCGCATCGGCCAGGATCAGGCGCGTAAGAGGCGCAATGGAATCGAGCCATTCGACAAAGGGCGCGACATAGTCGAGGTTGTTTTCGCTGCCGCCCGGAATCGCGCCGGCAATGGCGTAATCTCTTACAGCTTCGATCAGGGGCACCTGCGAAGCCGAAATTCGCGCCGTTACCCCGCTGCCGACCACCATTTCCTTAAGATGCCCGAGCAGTCCGAAACCTGTGACATCGGTGCAAGCCGAGACGTCAAAACCCGTCAACGACTCGCCGGCCGCCCGGTTCAACGTGCTCATAATCGCGGTGACGCGGCGCGCGCTCTCGGTCGTTGCCAGACCCCGCTTAATAGCCGTCGAGATGATCCCCGTTCCGATCGGTTTGGTCAGTATCAGCGCATCGCCGACGCGCGCTCGGTTATTTGCAAGAATGCGTTCGGGATGAATCAAACCCGATACAGCAAGACCGAACTTCGGCTCCGTATCGTCAACTGTGTGTCCCCCGATGATGTCGATTCCCGCTTCTCTGGCTTTGTCTGCAGCGCCTTGCAAGATGCGACCGAGCACACTTACCGGCAATCTTTGCGAGGGAAAGCCGACGACGCTCAAGGCAAAAATCGGGCGGCCCCCCATGGCATAGATATCCGACAGCGAGTTCGCTGCGGCAATCGCTCCAAAGTCATACGGATCGTCGACCACGGGCGTGAAAAAGTCCACGGTTTGGACGATGGCCAGTTCGTCGTTGAGCCTGTAGACGGCGGCGTCGTCTGAACTCTCTGTGCCAACGATGACGTTGGCGTCGGTGGCCCGGGGCAATTGGGCTAAGACTCGCTCGAGCTCCTGGGGCCGAAGCTTACAGGCGCAGCCCAACCCGTGCGTGTACTTGGTCAGCCGCACTTCTTCCCCGCCCGATGTCGCAGCGATATGACTGGCCCCCTGCGGCTGTAATCGGCTGATCGTCGCAACGATCGCTTCGGCCGCTTCCCGGATGTCGGCCTCACTCGTCATATAGCCGACCGAGAAGCGAATCGTCCCCATCGCGTACTCTACCGGCACCTTCATCGCCTCCAAGACATGCGACATCATTACCTTGTCCGAGTGGCAGGCCGCGCCCGGCGAACAAGCCACGTGCTCCAGCTCGGAAATGATCGTGTTCGCTTCGATCCCGGGAAATGAGACGGAAAGCGTATTGGGAAGACGCAATTTCGGATGACCGTTGACCTTTGCCTGCGGTAGGCTGTCACAGATCAGCGATTCCAATAGATCGCGCTGTGCCTGCATGATCGGCGCGCGTTCGCTCATCTCACGCAACACCAACTCGCAAGCGGCTCCCAGCCCGACGATTTCGAGGACGTTTTCAGTTCCGGCTCTCCGCCCTTGTTCGTGCCCGGCGCCAAGAATCAACGGCTGCAATTCGATGCCTCTTCGCACATAAAGCGCCCCGATTCCCTTGGGAGCATAAAACTTGTGGCCGGCCATCGTAAGCATGTCGATGCCCAGCGCCGGGACCTCGACCGCGATCTTGCCGATTGCCTGGGCAGCATCAGTATGCACGGCGATACCCCTGGCATGCGCCAATTCTGTGATCTCGGCAATCGGTTGTAACGTACCGACCTCATTATTGGCCTGCATTATCGAAACCAAAATGGTGGTCGACTTGAGATTCCGGGCGACTTCGCCTACGTCGACTGCACCATGCTCGTCGACGCGTAAGTACGAGACCTCGAAGCCCTGTGACTCGAGGCGGCGGCAGATTTCAAGAACGGCCGGGTGCTCGACCTGGGAGACGATGAGGTGATTCCCGCGCGCACGGTACTGCTGCGCGTAACCGGCGATCGCAAAATTATCCGACTCGCTTCCGCCCGAGGTGAAGATGATTTCGTCGGATTCGCACTTGAGCAGGTGGGCAACTTGCGAACGGGCGCGTTCAATCGCCTTGCGCGTCTGCACGCCAAAATAGTGCGCGCTGGACGGATTGCCGTAGTATTCCCGCAGGTAGGGCTGCATGGCGTCCGCCACCTGTGGGTGGATCGGGGTCGTGGCATTGAAATCAAGGTAGATATGTCGCATGGTTTGTCTCCGCCGGAAACCGCCTGCGCCCGCATGGTGACGGGATCAACTGCGGCGTGGCTTAGCCTAATCGATTTTCCCCCGAAGATCAAGCGCCGTTGTTCCCGGTCTTGTGAACCCCCGGAGGACTTACTCAAGCCGGGATTGTACCAGATCGAACCAGTTTTCTCGATCTCGCAGCGTTTCGCTTTTTGGTTTATGCCCAATATGGAGCTACTAAGTCAATACTTAGCAGCTTTGTCCGACAATATCACTATGATCCGGTTCAGGCGTTTATGTTTCACAACGTGTCTCTGGGGCTTGACCCTCTCGGTGCTCGCCGGCGCAGCTACGGTCAGCGGCGTGATCTCCAGGCAGACCGACGCCAAAGCGAAATCGAGAATCGAACGCTACCCCGCTCGCTCAGGTAACTCAACTGCCAGGCCGGGCGAGGCTGACGTTTCTGCAGTAGTGTATCTCGTAAGCCCCAAAGCCTCCGGGTATACCCCCCCGGAAGAGTATCCCCAGATGATCCAGCGCGATCAGGACTTTCACCCGAGCGTCATGGCAATACTGGTCGGTACGACGGTCGACTTCCCGAATCTCGATCCGGTCTATCACAACGTGTTTTCGTACTCCAAGGCCAAGAAGTTCGATCTCGGACGCTACCCTAAGGGCAAGTCAAAGTCAGTTACATTCGACAACCCCGGTCTGATCAAAGTGTTTTGCGAAATCCATCCCAGCATGCGCGCCCACATCCTCGTCCTCGAGCAACCACATTTTGCGGTCACGAACCCGGATGGCAGCTACCGCATCGCCAATGTGCCGCCGGGTGTGTATACCCTGCGCGTCTGGCAGGAAAATGCGCCCGAATTTGAACAAGAGGTCACCGTCGCTGCGGACGATTCTCTCGTGGTGGATGTGAGGTAGACCGTGCGCTTGTCGATTGGCCGAAAATTTCAGCTTTACGTGACCGGCGCCATCGTCGTCGGCGCGCTGCTGGTCTTTCTTGTTGTCCGCAATGTCATCAAGAAGGAGTATGCCTACCACTTCACCGAAGAAATCAAGACCGCCGATCTGGTACTGGAAAACTATCTTGAGAGCCGGTTCACGCTGCTCAAATCCGGGATCGATATTCTGCTGGCAGACCCGCGTTTTATGGCGGCGATTGCCGAAGGCGACCCGACCACGGCACAACACGAAGTCGCCAGTTTCCGGCAGGTCGTTCAGGCCGACATCTTTCTGATTGCGGATGCGACCGGCAAGCCGTTCGCCGGTGATCACGACCTTGATCTTTCCGGGATCGAAACTTTGCCTCTTTCCAGCAATCGGTATGAACACGAACTCAAACGCAGTTATCTCTTCCTGGAAGGCCGCGTCTTCCAGATCTTGACCGCTCCTTTGACATTCGGCGACGGGCAGATGTCCGGCAAACTGCTGGTCGGCTATCGCATCGATCAGGATCTGCTGCAGCGACTGAAGCACCTGACCGGCAGCGACGTGCTACTGCTCGCCGAGCGCCAGATTGTGGCCTCGACCGACAATAAGATCAGCAGCAGCGAGCTCGTCGTGGCTCTGGTCGGCGAGCTCACCGATGCCAAGCCCGGATTGGTCCACAGGCTTAGTCTGGGCGATGAGGAGCACCTCCTGCTCGAACACAAACTGGGCAGCAGCGAGAAACTCTCGGTCCTGTTGGTGAGATCGCTGGACGCCCAGCTTTCGCCGGCAATCGCCAACATTTCGCTCTTCCTGATTGTTCTGACGCTGGCCGCTTCGATTGTGTCCTTGGTATTGATCTATCGCTTCACTTCCACCAAGCTAACCGCGGCTGTCGACCGGCTGGTCGACGCCGCCGGCAAGATATCTTCGGGAAACCTCGAACAGCCGATCCATCCGCTTAACAACGATGAGTTGGGCTATCTCGCGAAGTGCTTTGACGAGATGCGTCAGACCCTCATTACCAACCGCGAGACAATCGCCCGGGTACAGGATGAACGTATCCAGGCGGAACGGTTGGCAACGATCGGGCAATTGGCGGCCGGAATCATCCATGACTTCAAGAGCCCGATGACGGCGATTGCGCTGTCCGTGGAAGCGATCACTCACGGCCTGGGCGGCGAATCAAAGAGACCCGACTACTGCCGCAACATCAGGAATCAAGTGCAGCGGATGGTCAACATGACCCAGGACCTGCTCGATTACGCCCACGGCAACAAGTCACTGCAGTTGGAAGAACTTCCGTTTGTGCAGACTATCCAGCAGCAAATCGAGTTTCACCGCGAGCGCTATGACCGTCAGCGCGTTGGGTTGTCCTTCACCGGTCCGGAAGAATTTGTCGCGTCCTTTGACCAGCACAAGCTGCGCCGCGTCGTTGATAACCTGCTCAACAATGCCTTCGAAGCTCTTTCACCGGGACATTCTGTAGCCGTGTCGATCGAGCGGAATTCCCTGATGATCCTGGTTCATGTTCGCGACGACGGACCCGGTATACCTGCGGCAATCCTGCAGGACATTTTCAAGCCGTTCGTAACCCATGGCAAATCTGGAGGCACCGGCTTGGGCCTGGCAATCAGCCACAAAATCGTGGTCGATCACGGCGGCGACCTCAAGGTGGAATCGGAACCGGGGTGCGGAGCCCACTTCACAATCTGTCTCCCGGCGAAACTGGCCAGCGAAGGTCGAGGCAAAGACTCTCAGAAAGCAGAGGTAACCGCATGAAGTCTGGATTCATGTTTGCGGCTCTGATCGCACTGTTTGCGTATTTCGAGCCTGTGAGTGCGCAATACGAAGTCGGCGGAATTCTCGACATCGTTGCTCGCAACCGGTCTGCCGACGACTATTCGAACAAGACCTTTAAGCAGCATTCGAATTTCGATTTTATTCGTGCCCGCTTGTTCTTCGACGCCGCCGTCTCCGAGCGCACGACGATCTTTACCCAGGTGCTGATAGACAACGACCGCTTCCATCTTTACGGTGCCTACGCGCGTCTAAGTCGCATCGCCGGCAAGAACCTCAATCTCCATGCCGGGTACATCCCGAATACCGTCGGCCTCTGGGGACCGCGAACCTACTCTGACAAAAATCCCCTGATCGGTGTCCCGCTGGTGTACATCTATCACACGGCGCTGAATCCCGGTTCAGACCAGATCACCAAGCAGCAGTTGCTTGCTCACCGGGGGTTGGGGTTTGACCACTACGGCTGGCCCATTCTTTACGATGCCTGCTGGAATACCGGATTGGATTTCTTTGGCGCCATCGGCAAGTTCGACTGGTCGATTGCGGCGCTCAGTGGCACGCTCTCTGCCCCGTCGATCCAGCCTGAAAAGGACATCCCGCAGTTCACGAGCAAGTTGACATATTATGCCTCGCCTGCGCTCTCAATCAGCGTGAGCGGGTTTCTGGGTCCTTATCTCAATGAAATTCCGGTCGCAGAACCGGCAGACGCAGGTTATGGCAAGTCATCCTTGTCTGCTGCAGACGTCAGTCCCGAGGACTACCTGAATTATGGGGGTGGACTGGGTGTCCACTTCGAAGTCGGCTACGTCGACCTTTACAGCGAGGGGTTCTGGACACGATGGGAGCACCCGTACTTCGGAAATCTCGACGCTTACAGCGGCTATGTCGATCTCCGCTACAAGCTTGGACCGCAATGGTACGTGGCGGGTCGGGCCGAGGCAATCGGCTTCTCTGAGTTGGATTTTGGCGGATCTGCGGGCCGTCTAAATTGGGATTACCCGTTGAATCGCATAGAGTTTGGTGTAGGATACCGTTTGGATCATTCGACGACTCTTAAGGCTGTTTCCCAGATCGTCCGTTGTCCCGATTTTGACTTTCTCGACGACGAGATCGTCTCACTGCAGCTCAGCGTGGCAGTGCATTGAGCAGCCGCTCCTTGCCTTTTTCGGCTCACTCCATTATATACGTTGCTTCGGTTTGGTGCGAAACGGCATCCTCTTTTGTTGCCGTCCTTCGTATCAATGTGGGAGAAGAGACACGAGGTAAAACATGAGCGATAAAGATTGGATCTTGAAAGTAGGACTGGCCGAAATGCTCAAGGGCGGCGTGATCATGGATGTCACCAACGCCGAGCAGGCCAAGATTGCCGAGGATGCCGGAGCAGTGGCTGTGATGGCCCTCGAACGCGTGCCGGCCGATATTCGTAAAGCCGGTGGTGTTGCGCGCATGGCGCCGATCGAGAAGATTGAAGAGATCAAGGCAACGGTTCAGATTCCGGTCATGGCCAAGTGCCGCATCGGCCATTTTGCCGAGGCAGAACTACTTCAGGAACTCAAGGTCGATTACATCGACGAATCCGAAGTGCTGACTCCGGCCGACGAACAATTCCATGTTGAAAAACACCAGTTCAAGATTCCCTTTGTCTGCGGTTGCCGCAACCTCGGCGAGGCGATGCGTCGGATCCACGAAGGCGCGGCGATGATTCGCACGAAGGGTGAGGCCGGCTCCGGGAATATCGTCGAAGCCGTTCGTCATCTCCGGCAGATCTATGGCGAAATTCACGCCCTCAAGAAGGCGCCGCTTGATAAACTCAAGAAAGCTGCCAAAGAATACCGCGTCCCGGTGGAACTGGTCAAGAAGACCGCCCAGCTGCAGGATCTCCCCGTGCCGAATTTTGCCGCCGGCGGAATTGCCACTCCGGCTGACGCCGTGCTCTGTATGAAGCTTGGTGCTCAGGCCGTTTTCGTCGGCTCCGGGATCTTCAAGTCCTCCGATCCGTCGCGTTTGGCGCGGGCGATCGTCACCGCCACAACGCACTATGACGATCCGGCCCTGGTGCTCGAAGCTTCGCGTTCTCTCGGCGACCCGATGCCCGGGCTGGAAATCAGCAAGCTTCCCAAGGAAGAACTGCTCCAGTATCGTTAGCGGATATGCGAAGCGTCGGAATACTCGCCTTCCAGGGGGACTTCGCGCGTCATCAACAGGCCTTTGCTTCGTTGAAATGCCGCGTTGTCCTCGTCAAAACACCGGCCCAATTGTCGACCTGCGACTATCTTGTCATTCCGGGCGGCGAATCTTCGGTCATCGATCGCTTTATCAAGTCCACTGAATTGGCCGAGCCGATTCGCGAATTTGCCCGATCCAAGCCGGTCTGGGGTACCTGCGCGGGAATGATTCTCCTGGCGTCACGCCTAACCAACGACCAGCAGATCAACCCGCTCGGCTTGCTTGACATGACTGTCGAACGCAACGGCTACGGCCGGCAATTTGAGTCATTTGTGGACACCGGTGAATTGAGCTTTAATGGCAAGACAGAGCCCCTGGAGATGGTCTTCATCCGTGCCCCGAAGATCACACAGACCGGCGCTGCTGTTGAGACTATCGGTACCTGTCGGGGCGAAGTTGTGGTGGTTCGCAACAAGCACATACTGGCAAGTTCATTTCATCCCGAACTGACGAAATCGACACGATTTCAGGAGTTATTCCTGACGCTCTCGTAGAAGCCAGGAGAAATCGGCCGTTGCCAACGATGTCGGGCAGCAAATATTTGTTGGATACTCCCCGGCTTCTTCATTGTTTAATGGGAGAACTCAAACTGGAGGAACAGATGACGAGAGTTCTGCTGATCGCGATATTAATGCTACTTAGTTCGGCCCCCCTGTTAGCCGGCAAGATCTTTGGCGACATCAAAATGGGCGACAAGCCTGTCGCGGAAGGAATCAAGTTGACCATTTCCGCCCCGGTGAAAGCCGCTGAAACCGGCAAACCGGCGCCAACTCCGGCAGTAGCTGATTCCGCATTCACCGACAAATTCGGCGCGTACCGTCTGAACGTCAAGGAAGAAGGCAAGTGCATCTTGACCGTGCAGATAGAGAAGCAAACGCCTGCGTTGGAAGTTTTCTCCTACGCGAACGCCACGCGTTACGATCTTGTCCTGGAGAAGGACAAAGACGGAAAATACTCACTGAAGCGAAAGTAACCTGTGGAACAGAAGCGCGATTTTTGGGACAAACTAACCATCGTGCTGCAGCCGCTCGGTGGCTTGCTGACAGCCATTGCGATAACGCTTCTTGGATTTTTCACCTCGCAGTATCTCGAGCGCCAGCAATCGATTGACGCCAACACCCGGCTCTACTCGGAGTTGATGAGCAACCGCGAGCAGTCGGAAAGCGCGCTGCGCAAAGATATGTTTGTTTCGATCATCGGGACCTTTCTGCGCCCGCAGGAATCGACAATCGGCGCGGCGGTGCTGAATCTCGAATTGCTCGCCTACAATTTCCATGAGTCGCTCAATCTCAAGCCGCTCTTCATGGACCTCCGGCAAAGCATTACCGAACGGCTCAAGAACGAATCTCGACCCGACTCGCTGGCGCGTTATCGCGCCTTTGAAAAGCGACTGGAGCGCGTCGCCCGCGAGATCACCAAGAAGCAGATGATCGTCCTCGAAGGCGTTGGCGTGAAAAAGGACTGGGGCTTCGAATTGACACCGGAGTTCGAGGGCGCCACCCTTGAAATGGCCGAACTCACCCTCGATAGCGTGACCACCGCGCTGGCGATCGACGTTCTTGACGTCGATCTGGAGAGCAAGGAGATCCGCGTTGACATCACGGTGCGCTCGAGTAACGGCGGCACCGATCCAATCTCCAAGAACGTTTCGTTCAGCGTCGGTTTTTTTGACTTCCCGATGATCGACAATACGCGTCTGCCCAACGGCCAGCGTTTCGCGATCATCATGAACAATTTCTCGGAAATGTCAGCCGAGATTACCGCCGTGCTATTTCCCGGGGCTTATGCGAGTCTCAAAGAGAAACCGTACTACGGCGAAGTGATCGAAAACATCCGTAAGTCGTCACTGGAATTCGACAAGTAGGCGCAGCGGTATTCAAAAAACCACTAACAGCCGCAACAAACCTTCGTACGGCAGCTTGTCCTGTTCGCCGGACTGCAGGTTCTTGATCGTATATTGCCTCGCGGCGAGATCATCAGAGAACACCAGGACAGCAAATCGGGCCTGCTGCCGCGAGGCTTCTTTCATCTGGGCTTTCTGCGACCGCCCCAGATAGTCAAGATCAACAGCAACACCCGCTTCGCGCAACCGCCCCGCAAGTGTGATCGCCTCCTTGCGTTCATCCTCGTTGACGGCAACCACGAAAACATCGAGTGGCTGTCCCGACGGCGTTGACTTGCCCGTTGCCGCCATGGCAATCAACGTCCGCTCCATGCCGGCGGCAAATCCGACTGCCGGAGTCGGCTCGCCGCCAAGCTCCTCAACCAACAGATCGTAGCGGCCGCCCCCGGAGAGGGCGTCCTGTGCACCCAGAAGCGTTGATCGTACTTCGAATGCCGTGCGCGTGTAATAATCGAGTCCGCGTACCAAACGGGGATCGACCACATATGGTACGCCGAGCTTCTCCAACGATTCCATCACGATTCCGAAGTCGCGATTAACCGCATCATCATAGAACGCCGAAAGAAGCGGCGCATCTACCATCAATTCGTTCGTCAATGTCTCCTTGCTGTCGAACAACCGCAGGGGGTTGCGGTCGATCTTCTCGCGGTCGACGGCAGGGAATTTCTCGCGTAGCGGATTCACGAACTTGAGGAGTTCCAGTCGATGCTTCGCCCGAATCTCCGGGGTGGCGACAGAATTGAGCGCCACTGTGAACCGGTCGATTCCGCAGTCTTTGAGGATCTGTACCGAGATGGCAATGATCTCGGCATCGATTCGCGGGTCGGCCGAGCCGATCGCCTCGGCGCCGAACTGATGAAATTGGCGCTGGCGGCCTTTTTGCGGCTTCTCCTGGCGGAACATCGGGCCGATGTAATATACCTTGTTAAGCGGAGCTTTCTTCCCGAGGGACTCTTCAATGTAGGCGCGTACGACGGAGGCCGTTGCTTCTGGCCTGAGCGTGAGACTTCGCCCGCCCATATCGGTGAAGGTGAACATCTCCTTGGAGACAATGTCAGTCCCCTCGCCGATACCGCGCGCAAACAACTCGGTCATCTCGAAGATAGGCGGCCTGATCTCGGAATAGTTGAATCGGCGCATCACCTCGCGCACGATTTGCTCCAGGCGCGCCCATTGCGGCGTTTCGTCCGGGAGT
Source organism: uncultured Ignavibacteria bacterium (assembly GCA_964576925.1). GTDB lineage: Bacteria > Zixibacteria > MSB-5A5 > CAIYYT01 > CAIYYT01 > JADJGC01. Next base: position 286,710 of record CAZNWJ010000002.1, read on the forward strand.
ATGTCAAAGGTTCCTTTGATTCGTTGATACTTCATATGCCTGTACCTGTTTAACTCGTCTCAGTATTCACGGCGACGACGGCGAAGCGCTTCACTTATTATTGCCTCTCTTGAATCTGAGCGCAACAATACAGATTCCCGCGATTGAATAGCCGATCACGTCCGCCCACCAATCCCCCATCGACGAGTCTCGATTCGGGACATACGACTGGACCGTCTCATCCAGGCCGGCAAAGGCCAGACCGAAGGCAAAGAGCGCCAAATACAGCAGAGCCCGCCGGTGCGAGCGCTGGATTTCGGGGAAGGCGATGAAGACCAGCAGACCCAGAATGAAGTACTCGAGGCCGTGATAAAACTTGTCGATATTCTTGATATTGAACGACGGCGGGTGCGCGTTGGGCATCGAAGACACTGCAATGATCAACAACGCATAAAGAAGAGGCAGGATTTTCAGGATAAAAGCTCTCCGCAACATATTCGCTATATAGGGACTGGCGCTGGATTCGGCAATCGGAACCATGTGCCAAGTGTATATTTCCCAAGGACTCAAGAGAGTTCTGTCTGCTTGACTTTAGTACCGGGGACTGTCATATTCCCCGCAACCGGAAGACGGGAGTAGGAAATGCGCGCATTGATTACCGGCGTGACCGGGCAAGATGGTTCGTATCTCGCCGAGTTGTTGATCGAAAAAGGCTATGAGGTCTTCGGCATGGTGCGCCGGGCCTCAACCGAAAACTTTGAACGCATCAACCACATCAAAGACAAAATCCGCCTTGTGCAGGCCGATCTCTTCGACCAGATGTCGCTCCTGGGGATCATCGAGGAGCTTCACCCAGACGAAGTCTACAACCTCGCGGCGCAGTCCTTTGTGCCGACCTCGTGGTCACAACCGGTACTAACCGGCGAGTTTGACGCACTCGGCGTGACGAAACTGCTCGAAGCGATCCGAAAGGTTGACCGCAAGATTCGCTTCTATCAGGCTTCGTCGTCCGAGATGTTCGGCAAGGTTCAGGAAGTTCCCCAGACCGAGCGCACACCATTCTATCCCAGATCGCCCTACGGTGTGGCCAAGGTCTATGGGCATTTTATCACCGTGAACTATCGCGAATCTTACGGAATCCACGCCTCATCCGGGATTCTCTTCAATCATGAGTCACCCCGGCGCGGACTTGAGTTTGTCACCCGGAAGATCTCGCACGGCGCGGCAGCGATCAAGCTGGGGCTGGCGAACGCGCTCTATTTGGGAAATCTCGACGCCAAACGCGACTGGGGCTTTGCCGGCGACTACGTGGACGCCATGTGGCGAATGTTGCAACTCGACCAGCCAGACAATTTCGTGATCTCCTCAAATGAAAATCACACGGTGCGCGAGTTCTGCGAGATCGCCTTCGGGCGGCTCGACCTGGATTATCAGCAGTATGTTAAAGTCGATCAACGCTTTGTCCGTCCCGCCGAAGTCGATATTCTCCTGGGCGACTCCCGCCATGCTCGCAAGAAACTCGGCTGGTCACCCAAGGTCTCATTTCGTCAATTAGTCGAGATGATGGTCGACGCCGACTTCACCATGCTCAGTAACAGACGGAGACTATGAGGGCATTTATCACCGGTATCACCGGATTTGCCGGCTCCCATCTCGCTGAGAATCTCCTCCAACATGGTGTCGAAGTTGCCGGGACGACCCTCAAGGGCGAGTCGCAGCGTAATCTCTCCGCAATTCGCGGACTAGTCAAGATTTACCAGTCATCGCTGGCAGAGCAGGTACGCCTGCGCAAGGCGATTCGCGACTTCCGGCCTGACTGGGTCTTTCATCTTGCCGCTCTGGCCGCTGTGGGACGCTCGTTTGCTGAACCGGTTGAGACAATGCAAGTCAATCTCAATGGCACTCAGAGCCTCTTTGAAGTCCTGCGCGAACTACGGGGTGTAAAGGCAATCGTGTTCGTTTCATCCGCCGATGTCTACGGTCCGCTTCCGCCACATAAGATGCCGATCAAACCGGATTATCCGCTGCAACCGGTATCGCCTTATGGCGCCTCCAAAGCGGCAGCGGACATTCTCGCCTATCAATATTTTCGGGCCTACGGATTGCCGATCGTAAGGATTCGCGCCTTCAATCATACGGGGCCGAGGCAATACCGTGGATACTTCGTTCCCGACTTCTGCGCCCAGATCGCGAATATTGAGAAAAGCGGAAGACGCGGTGTAATCAAGGTCGGTGATTTGAGCGCCAAGCGTGATTTGGCGGATGTACGCGACATCGTCGATGGCTATCGGCTGGCGGCCAAACGCGGCCGGCCGGGCGAAGCGTATATTCTGGCCACCGGGCGCGCCCGTAGCATCGGCGATTACCTGAAACTACTGATTTCGCTTTCGACGGCCGAAATCAAGGTCAAGACCGAGCGGTCGCTGATTCGGCCCGTCGAGGTACCGCTCTTGATTGGCAGCATTAGCAAAGCGCAGAAGCAACTCGGATTCCGACCGAGTTACAGCATAAAGCAGACTTTATCCGATACGCTGGAATACTGGAGGAGAAATTGAAGAATCAACTGGCGCAGAAACTGAAAGACAGATCTGCCGTCCTGGGTGTCATCGGCTTGGGTTATGTCGGCCTGCCGTTGGCGATTGAATATGTCCACGTCGGTTACAGGATCATTGGCTTCGAGATTTCGCAGGCCAAAATCAAGCTGATCAACGGTGGCGGTTCCGATATTGGGGACGTGCCGGCCCGCGAAGTTAAGAAGGCCGTCCAGGCCAAGAAACTTCGGGCTACCGGAGACTTCTCGCAGATGCGTTTCTGCGACGTCATCACGATCTGTGTCCCTACGCCGCTCTCAAAGACAAAAGACCCCGATGTCTCCTACATTCTGACCGCCGTTGCCCAGGTCAAGAAATACCTCCGCCCCGGGCAGCTTATCGTGTTGGAATCGACAACCTACCCCGGCACGACCGAAGAATTGATCTTGCCGCAGCTTCAAGAAACTGGCCTGAAAGTCGGCAAGGATTTCTACTTAGCCTTCAGCCCCGAGCGTGTTGATCCGGGCAATCCGATCTACCAAACCAAGAACACCCCCCGTGTCGTCGGTGGTCACACCCCGAAATGTCAGCAGATGGCGAAAATCTTCTATGAATCGGCGATCAATCGTGTGCAGATCGTCAGCTCGACTCAAGCGGCTGAAATGGTTAAACTGCTGGAGAACACCTTCCGCTCGGTGAACATCGGCCTGGTCAATGAAGTGGCCCTGATGTGCGATCGGCTTAAGCTCAACGTTTGGGAGATTATCGAAGCGGCCTCGACGAAACCCTTCGGGTTCATGCCCTTCTTCCCCGGTCCCGGTCTGGGCGGCCACTGTATCCCGATCGACCCGCACTACCTGTCCTGGAAGCTCAAGAGCCTGAATTACTACTCGCGCTTTATCGAACTGGCCGGCGACGTCAACTCGCACATGCCGGAATACGTCCTGGAACGCGTTACCCGCAATCTCAACCGGCGCAAGAAATCGCTCAACGGTTCGCGCGTCGTCGTGCTGGGTGTCGCCTATAAGCGCGATATCGCGGATGTTCGCGAATCACCGGCCTTGGATTGTCTGAATCTACTCCAGAAGGCAGGCGCCAAGGTCTTCTATAACGACCCGTTCGTGCCGCACATCCGTTTCGATGAGCACCATCGGTTGGATATTAAGTCGACACGCCTCACGGCTTCATTGCTAAAGAGTGCTGACATAACAATCATCATTACCGATCATTCCGAATACGATTACCAGTGGATTACCGACAATTCACAGATGGTTTTCGACACCCGCAACGCTACCAAAAAGGTTAAACGCAACCGCCGCAAAATCGAGAAGTTGTAGTCCTTAGGCGTTAGCAGGCAGACTGAACCGCGGGGCCGGCCATAAAGGCCGGTCCCGCTTGTTTTGTGATCGATCCCATTGAAGGCAAGCATATCGCGGGTGGCAAAATCGCGAAACTCTAAGTCGATTTTGGCGTAATCCAATTTACTATGTCGACTAGGATCTCAATGTTCACGATTGCCGTCGTGCTTTCGTTCCTCGTCCCGCCGGCACTCGCCCAGGATCAGTTTGTCCCGAACTGGAAACCGAAGTTGGAAGTCAAACGCGCGGCCGGAGAGATCATCATTGACGGCGATTTCTCAGATCCCGGCTGGTCCAATGCCGCGGTCGCGACCAACTTCGCCGAACACTCGCCGGGAGACAATGTTCGCCCTCCGGTTGCTACCGAGGTGCTTGTCACCTACGACGCCGAGAGCTTCTTCATCGGTTTCCGTTGCTTCGATGATCCACAGACAGTGCGGGCATCGATGCGCGATCGCGACGAGATCTTTTCGGATGACTACATTGGCATTATTCTCGACACATACGGCGATGCAGCCTGGGCTTACGAAATCTTCGTCAATCCCTTCGGACTGCAAGGGGATCTCAAAATGCTCGCAGGCGGCGATGAGGATTTGACCTTCGATTTGGTTTTTCATTCCCGTGGTAAGATCACGGCCGACGGCTGGCAGGTGGAGGTCGCAGTTCCTTTTAGTAGCCTGCGCTTTCCGGTTGAGCCAATCCAGGAGTGGCGGGCGACGTTTTGGCGCAATCGCTCGCGCTCAAGCCGTGAACGCTCAACATGGGCAGCCATCGACCGCGACGAGCCGTGCCTTCTCTGCCAGTTGGGTTACTTGGTCGGCATGGACAGCGCCAGACCGGGCAGTCGCGTGGAATTGCTGCCCACCATCGTCGGCTTCCAGGCATCTCAAGCAGAGAATCCGGCCGACCTGCGCGCTGGGCTCAATCATGCCGATCCTGATGCCGAAGCCTCTTTGAATGCGCGCTATCTCCTGAGTTCAGACCTGACCGTTGACTTGACGATCAATCCGGACTTCAGCCAGGTCGAGTCCGATGCCGGTCAGATTGACGTCAATAACAGCTTTGCCCTCTTCTACCCGGAGAAACGGCCATTCTTCCAGGAAGGATCTGACGTCTTCCGCACTTTCACCGATGTCGTTTACACCCGATCCATGAATGATCCCTCCTTGGCGGCCAAATTAACCGGTCGGGTTTCCCGGCGCACAACAATCGGGTATATCGGTGCCCGCGACGAGAATTCGCCGACGACGATTCCGTTCGAGGAGTACACGGCCATCGTCGAGGCCGGCAAGAGCGTTTCGAATATTGCACGCGTAAGGCAATCATTTGGGGAAGACTCACATATCGGGGCAATTGCCACTGATCGCCGTTTGGATGACGGCGGCTCAGGATCGGTGTTTGGCGCCGATCTCAGCCTCCGGATGTTCAAGAACTACCGACTCGAAGGCCAGTTACTTGCCTCGCACACGGACGAGCCGGACAACCCCGCTCTCTTCGGCATGGGCGATGACTCCCGCTTTGCTGACGGTGAACATACCGTAGCCTTTGACGGTGAAGATTACTGGGGTAATCTGGTCTATGCCGGATTTATGCGGGAGGCGCGTGTATGGAACTTCGAGTTAACCTACCGCGGAGCCAACCCTACTTTTCGGACGGATAACGGCTTTGTATTCCGCAACAACCAGCGCGAAGGTTCCCTCTGGACCGGCCTGTTTTTCCGTCCTAACCGGCGTGTCGTCAAAGAGTTTAGCTCCAACATTTCTGTCGGCCGCATCTGGAATTTTTCGGGAGCGCGCAAGGACGAGTGGGTCTCGCCGGAGGTGTTCGTGCTGCTGCCGGCGCAGACTGGTGTGGGCCTCAACTATCTGTTCAGCCGCGAGACCTTTAGCGGCGTCTTCATCCCCGGTATTCGGCATTATCGGATTTTCGTGGAATCTCGGTTTGCCGACCCGGTAACGCTTGAACTGGAAGCGCGCAAGATCAAGTATATCGCGCGCCGGGTTGACCCGCCCGTCCTCGGGCGCGGCTGGCAATTCGAGGGCGCCGGAGCGTTGAAATTGACTGAGAGGTTAGTGCTCCGCCCAGAGTATTCCTATTCCGAATTGAACTATGCCGATGGTCGTAAGATCTTTGCCGGCTACGTACTGCGTACGAAGGTCAATTTCCAGTTCACGCGTGAGTGGTTCTTGCGGCTTATTATGCAGTATGACAGCTTCGATCGCGCGATGAATGTTGAGCCCTTGATCAGCTATAAGATCAATCCCTTTACAATATTCTACCTGGGCTCTTCTCACAACTATCAGAGCCTCGACGGCACCAATGATTTTGCCCAGTCGGGCAGGCAATTCTTCTTCAAGTTCCAGTACTTGCTGAGGACTTAATCCCCCGGCGAGCCCTTATCGGGCTTGACAAAGGCGGGTTTCCGAAATTATAGTAATCTGTTAACAAAGACAGATATCTGATGTCGGTAGGAGTCCCGGCCTCAATCCTCAAAAAAGGCAGACTTGAGTTGCACGTTTCGAAATCGGTCCTCGGCGCTATTCTGGTTGAATTTCTCCGCGATCCGCGGCGGCGATCCGTTTTCTCCCAGCTGTACGACCATACCTGCGTGGTGCTCGTATGGTATCTGGGGAGCTTGAGACGCAGGAAGTATCGCCTGCCGCTTGAAAACACTGACCCGCCGAATGCCATGAGAAACCTGGCAATCGATATTCTGGGATCATTCTTCGCGTCATACTCCCGCTCCCCTTTCTGTGTGATTCTGGACTTTTTCGCGAGCAAAGGCATTCATGCCGACAATTCCGTCTCCCCGGACCAGCTTGTTGAAACCTATCTGTGGCTATTACGCGGCTTCACTCTCAAAGAGATTGGCAAATTGCATGCCGAAGATGATCCCCAATTAGCGCGCTTCAAGCGCCGCGTCTATGAATCGCTTGAGAATCAAAAACTTCACTGTCTGGAGTGGTCGGGAGGAATCCGTTTCCTGAGCCGGACGGCCTTGGATGTCGCAGCACTCGCTGGCGGCCAGCCGATCCCCCCGAACGAACTAGCTGCTGTCGTCGAGCAGTCTTTTCTCGATTCCCATAGCGTTGAGTCGTGGTGCCGTACGGCTGTAGAGAGGATCACACGACAGGAGATTTACTTGCCGTGCGTGCAGGAGTCCGAGTTATTGGCCGCTTTGGTTCGGGTCTACGCAAAGTACATCGTCGAAGAGGCACCGATTCCGTGCTCAGCGGAAAGACAAGTTCAAGTGCTTCTCCACGAACAATTTGAGATCGAAATGGCAGCGGGCCTGCAATGGCTGAAGTGCTCTGAACTCGTGCGAATGGTCGCTCGCGGCAAGTTGTCGGAAACGACGGCGGATCTTTACGTCCAGGCAGCCACGCACTACCTTCGCGATATGGTCTTTGGCGGCACCGTGCATCCCGGATCGCTGGGAAGCTATTTTCGACTTGTGATGCCGACAGACACCCATGCCGAGTATGTCAAGAAGCACAAGACGCTCTTCGAAACTCTCCTTCGTCGCGCAGCCGAGGATTTCATCGATCGTATTCGGAGAAACTCCACAATTCGTGCGATTCGGCACTATGGTAGTTAGGTAGGAGATGGACCAGACGATGCAGCACCTGACAAGATCGCAACTGGAAGAATTTTGCCGCGGTACGCTTGGTGACGTTGAAGCAACTCGTCATCTTGACAGTTGCGAATTCTGCCGAGAGCTCTGTGAACAGGTCAAGCTACAGTTGCTGTCGGCGGATGAACTCGGCACAGCCCTCGATGCCCCAGACACCGGGGCGTGCAAACAGAGACTCTGGCTCGAGTCGCTCTGCAAGACGATCCTTCCTCTCAAGCTGCTAACCCAACAGCCCCCGCAGCGTCCGGGATTGCTCGCGGCGGATTCGCCTCGCCCACAGACCGCCGATCAATACAGCTTGGCGACCATGTATTCGGAAGATCCAGAATTAGTGATGCGGGTGGTGCGGGACAATGCGGCTGGCAAGGACTATTTACAGTTGATCGCCGAATCACCGGAATACTATCAGCACGTAATGGTCCGTGTGCCGTCGCAAGGGCGGGAGTTCATCACTGATCGCGAAGGCAGGGCAGAAATCGGGCCGGTTGACACCGCCGGCGTGCAAGCGTGGGATTGGGAGATTCGCATGCCCGAAGCGATCTTCCAACTCTCGCCGCTCGTTCATACCGCCCGGACTGCCGATTACAGCGCCGAGACAATATTGGAGACTCCCCGCCATGACAAATTGCTTGTTCGCTTCGTCGGTCTACCGAGCGAAAAGCAGGTCACAGTGGAGATTCTGGAACTCGACGGAGAAGAAAACTTCTCGCCGGTTAAGATCTTGCTGGTTCAGGACGGCCAAAGTGAGTCGCGCCAGGTCGCGGCGCGGCAAGTCACACCCTTCAGGCTAAGCGACCAGACGCGACGTATCGACTTACGCATTTTTATCTGAGATGACGACTACACCACTGCAGGTTGCCAAGCTCTGGGAGCAAGTTCAGAGCCGGCTAGCATCAAGTCTTCCGCTCGACGAACGCCTGATCATTCTCGCAGAGTTCTGGAACTCCCTGCGAGACCACGTCGACGACGCAAAGTACGACAGCTACGTCCGGGATTTCCTCGCAGAGCTGAAACGCACTTCGCTTGTCATACCTTCCGTCGATTTCACGATCACCGAACTGTCGTCCGTCGTTGATGCTCTCGATCAATGTCACAAGCGATTCCCAGCGCCGGAAGCCTCACAGCTGCATCACTTTGCAGCTAGTCAACTTATGCGTCTGAGGTTCTACGTTGGCGACATCGAGCGCGGGCTGGAGTCGGCTCGTGGGCTGGCGATGAGTGAATCGGAGTTGATACTCGATTCGACAGAATTCGACGGTCTCTCCGAGTTTGACTCCTTGCGACTCTTGACTGAAAGGGCCTCGCAGCAATGTCCCAAACTTCAAACACTTCTCGCGGATCTCCTCGCTGAATGGGAACTCGAGCGCAGCGCTTCGTCAACGGATAGCGTCAACTGCCTCTTCGTGGATGATGGAGTCAAGCAGGACAGCTCGCGAGGGAGACTGCGAGTTCTCCAGGTCCGTGCCGAGATCGCCGATCAGAGGCGGTTGCAGGATGAGGTCACCTTCCAAATGCACGTAGTCGGCCCGGACGACCCGCTCGTTGGGGCCATTTATGATTCGCTTGCCGCGGTTCGTCAATCATTGCGTCAACAGGGAAAACGCTTTCTGGAAGGCCGACGGTTACTGGCTCACATTGACATCGTTGATAGCGGCGAGACCTTTACGGGTGACTCAATCGGATTGGGCGCCGCCCTGGCAATCTACTCTGCGACTCTGCAAGCGGCCGCCTTGCGAAACGAGCAGAGAATCGCTGCCGAAGTCGCGGTCACGGGCGTTATCGATAGCTCGGGCAATCTGCTGCCGGCGAATCCGAAGACTATAGGCAAGAAGGTTGAACGCGCCTTCTTTTCGCTCGCAAGGTACGTCGTCGTTCCGGCGGCCAATCTCGCCGGCGCACGCGAGCAGCTTGAAGCATTGCGCCGGGACTATCCGCGTCGCCGCTTGATCATTATCGGCGCCGCATCGGTTGCCGAAGTCCTCTCCGATCACAACGTTGTGCGCTCCGAGCGCGTCTGCATGGGTGAATTCGTGGTTCGGCGCGCCGGCAAGTACGCGCGAATGTCATCCATCCAGATTCCCGTACTTCTGCTGCTTTCCTATTTCCTGCTCTGCCTGATTCAGCCCAAGGCCTGGATCTTCTTCGATGCCAGCCCGGTGGACCTGCAGATCACCGACACCCGCATTTCTGCGCTGAACAATGCCGGCCAGGAGGTGTGGACGCACGATTTTGGCTTCCCCATCAATCCGTCTCCTGGTCACTTCTTGTTCGGGAATCTCGACGACGACAAGGCCAATGAACTGGTCTTCACACCGCGCACCGACGTCGCCGGTTCATTGACCGGGAAGATGTTCGTCTTTGATCAGGATGGCGCGATTCTCTTCGAACGCGAGTGCTGGATACCCTCAACCTACCCCTCTGACACCGTAGCCGGCGGCATCAATTTCAAAGAACCGCGTTGCGCGTCCTACTTGAAGCGCTACAAGGGACGGGAAATTCTGGTTACTATCCTTAACGATATCTACCCCGCCCGCGCCTATATCAAGTTCTGGACCACAACCGGCGATTTGATCGGTTGGCTGATCTACACGGGAACCACCTCACTCGTCCACAGCGAGGATCTTGACGCCGACGGCGCTGAGGATTTCATCTTTGCCGGCTTCTGCAATCACCTGAAATGCGTTGCCACATTTGTCGTCGATCCCGCAGAAGTGGCCGGTGTCTCGCCGCCGTACGGGAACCCCTATTTCGAACTGAACGCGATTCCGCGGGCCACGGCCAAGCAGTGGGTGTTCTTCAAGCCGTCGCGCCTCCTCGAGTACTTTGGGGCCTTCGACTATCAATCGGGAATCACATTCTCGATGCAGGACACCTGCGACTTCAACTACGCTATCAATGAGGGCACCGGCACCGATTTCCTGCAGCTTGATTATCAGCTCGGTTGCGACTTTCGCGTGTCAGGGGTGATGTTGAGTGACAGCTATGCCAAACGATTTCGACGATTGGTCCAGGAGGGCTTGCTCCCTGCTGTCTCTCTCGACGAGTGGGCAGATTCAATCAGGGGGCAAGTGCTGTATTTCCAAGACGGGGACTTTGTAACCGAACGTCAATTAACCACGCTCGCATCAAAAAAGTCCGATACCAACCCCTAAAATTCCGCAAATCAGGGAAACCGGGGCTATTCAACAAGAGAGTGGGTGGCAGGAGCAAGTTGGGAACGACACATGACGCTCTGAAGTCAAAGATGGCAAAAAGGCGGGGCGCCCATTTTGCCGAGGCGGGGAGTCAGGTGGGATGCAGTCAAATCCGGCGACGAGTGATCGTCGCCGGTAGCATCTTCAGGCTGGGAATCAACTGACAATCAGCCGAAAGCCCTTACCATGAATTCCCATGATTTCTACTCGGGGATCATCGCGGAGATACTTGCGCAGTTTCGAGACAAAAACATCCATCGACCTGCCGGAGAAATAGCTCTCGTCGCCCCAAATCTCGCGTAACGCTACTTCTCGCTCCAACGTTTGATTCTTGTGAATACAGAGCAGGCGCAACAAGTCAGCCTCTTTGGGAGTCAATCGATGCTGCACTTCCTTCGAGGACAGGGTCTGGCGGGTGTAATCGAAGTGGAAGTTGCCGATCTCGAACTCAGCGGGTTCAGCCGAATCGGCCGCGGGGCGCAGGCGACGCAGGACGGCAGAGATTCGCAGCATCAGCTCCTCCATGCTGAACGGCTTGGTGAGATAATCATCGCATCCGATTCGGAATCCCTCGATTTTGTCTTCCTTGAGTGATTTGGCAGTCAGAAAGATCAGGGGAATATTGCCATCCCGCAATCGGATCGTGCGCGCAAACGAGAAGCCATCGAGCTTCGGCATCATGACGTCGACAAGACAAAGATCGAACTTCCCTGCGCCAAATGCCGCCAAGCCCTCCTCTCCGTTCTTGCAGAGAGTGACTTCAAAGCCGTTGAGCTGGAGGTGCTCCTGGAGAATCAAACCGAGGTTGGCATCGTCCTCCAAAAGCAGGACCTTACGCTTCATCGGAGCCTCCGCCAGGCGACTGTGTTAAAGGTAGACTGACGGTTACGCACGTGCCCTGGCCCAACTCACTCTCGATCGCAATCTCGCCGTGGTGTGCCTCGACGATCAGCCGCACGTAGCTCAAACCCAAACCAAAGCCCTTGACATTGTGAACGTTGCCGGTCGGCACGCGATAATACTTCTCGAAAACCTGCTTGAGATCGTGGGCGCTGATGCCGATGCCTTTGTCGATCACGCGTAGCCGCAGACGGTTGTCGGCGCTCAGCGTCTCGACTCGTATCTCGGGCGCCTCTGAGGAGTACTTGACGGCGTTGTCGAGCAGGTTGTTAACGACGTTCAGGAGATGCACGGGATCGCCCTCGACCCCGTCCGACTCGGCCTGCAAGTCAATCTCAAGCGTCCCTTGACGACTCGCCACCTGAAGATTAGCCGTCTCGGCAGCCTTGGCGATGAGTTCGTGCATGGCTACAGGCTCAAGCTTCAGTTCATAGTCCCCTTCTTCCAGGACCGCCATTTGCAGAATCTTCTCAACCTGCGTTCGCATGCGCTGATTCTCATGCATGATCATTTTGCCGTAGCGTGACAGCTTGTCCCGGTCGGCAGCGGCTTCCGGTCGCATGATCGCTTCCGTCGCCAACGCCACGGTTGAAATCGGTGTCTTAAACTCGTGTGTCATGTTGTTTATGAATTCGACGATGCGCTGCGAAAAACGCTTTTGGGCTACGATGATGCGGACCGTATAACCGAACACAGCCACGACGATCAGTGTGAAGAGAACGCTGAGCGAGAGCAACGATGCCATCTGCTTCCACAAGTACAAACTGCGCCCGGGGAAATGCACGACTAAATCGCTTCGCGCCGCCAGCAGGTCGTGCGGAAACAGGCGCGAACGGAACTCTGAAGTCCTTAGCGCTTTCTCATAGTTGGCGGGACGGGCCACTCGCAGCGAATCATTCGAACCCGACACAATCCCAAACTGATGCGCCAGGTCAATTCCGACTTCGGTCAGAGATTGACGCAACAAAGAATCGAGCCGGTCGGCGTCGATGCGCTCTTCGATCGGCTCCAGTTCAGTAATCATCAAGTTGCTCACGACCTTCTTGACGAAGTCGCCCTTTCGACTCTGGCTCACCAAAGGAGATAGCGAGCGGAAAGTGAATCCGCTGCCTGATTCGAGCACTATGGACGATGAATCCGAGCGGTAGACCCACATCAACTGCCGTTGGTCAAGCTGCTCCTTTGTCAAGTCGACTTCGTAGTCCCCCGGCGCGCGGAAGGTATCAACAACCACGCGATCGGTGCCTGCCTGTCGGTCGTAAACACGGATCGTTACGTGCTGCGGTGCATCTACTTTGTACCGCAGAAAACCGTTAGAAAGACTGAACGGCGTAGCTGCAGCTTCTTCCTCAAAGGCGCCGCGAACATCATCGTGCTCGACCATGATGCCGTGTACGGTGAGGCTCTCAGCATCGCTTCCAACATCTTGCGTTAGGAATAACTGAAATTGGCCACCCGCGGCTCCGGGTAGCGCAGTTCCGAACGCTAGCTCAGCGGTTTCCCCGGTTTCCAACCTTTGCGACACGGCGCTGAGCGCGGCAAAGACACTCTGCCGGAACGCCTGATCTTTCTGATCCATCGCTAATCCCAGCAGGTAGACCTGCACCGAAACCAGGCCCACCAGTGAAGCAGCCATCAGGATGATGACCAATATGACGCGGCGCTGAGGGAGTGACATCGTTTCGAATATACGCAGCTTTCAACCATTCACCAGCGCTCTTAACAGTTCTTAACACTCAGTAACACTGATTAACTACGCTGTGGGCAACTCGGCTGCTATCCTTGCCGTACGAAGACAAGCAACGGATCCTATCTGAACAGGAGTGTTACTAAACATGAAAAAGCTGATTTTGGAGATGACAATCGCGTTTGCGGTGAGCCTGCTCATCGGTGCGACCTGCGACCAGATACTGGGCGCCGAAAACAAAAAGCCGGTCATGCGCATGATCACCACGGGGGATGTGTTCATCCTTCAGGAAATGGGCGCTGTGATTCTGCCGGAAAAGGACGAACTCCGCATTGACATGGTTGCGCCGGAATCCGGCCGTCCCGAGGGCTACAAGAGCGTCGACCTTAGAAAAGACGACATAATTCTCATGCTCAACGGCAAGAAGGTGGCGGCACTCAAGGACCTCAAGGAGGGCTACGAAGCTCTCGCCATCGGTGCCGATGTCAAACTGGGGATTAAGCGCGACCGGCAGATGATGATCGTCAGTTTTGCCAAGATCGACCCCGCCAAGCTTCCCAAGCGAGCCATGACCATGACGGTGGAAGGCAAAGACGGCCCGGTGACCTCCGACAGTTTCGAAGTCGTGCGGCTCGATGGCGCTGAAGGGAAGATCATTCCGATTACCGAGTTGGGATTGATCATCAAGGAAGATGCCGGGAAGGTCCTCGTAGCCCATGTCCTGCCGAATTCCAAGGAAGTCTTTGACAAGGTCATCATGCAGGAAGGTGATCAGATTATTGAACTGAATGGCACCAAGATCGCCGCCGTCGGCGACTTTGAGCTGCACTACCAGAAGTTGGCCGTCGGCGAAATCGTTGGGATCGTCTTCCATCGCGACGGCAAGCCTGTAAAAGTCGAGGTCAAGAAGCCGGTAGCTGGCGCGCAGCCTACCTTCATTCAGAAGAAAGTCACGCAGTAGACAATGCTTAGAATTCCTGCCTGGCTGACGGCATGCGTGCTCTGTGCGATACTGGCGAGTGTTGCCGTCGCTCAATCAAACGTCCCGTTCAACCAGCGCGACGACAAGTACCGGCTCCTGGGTCTGAAGCGCGCCAAAGAAGCATATGAAATGGCGCGCTCGGAGTTTTCGCGACAGGAGGAGCTTTTTGAGCGTGATCTGATCACAAAATCAGAGTTGGAGCGGGCGCGCAACATTTTTGCGGACGCCGAGGTCAACTACCAGCAGTCGTTGCTGGCGGTGCTGTTCGAAGAACAATACGTAACCGTGCAAAGTGCCGTGAAGTACCATGCCAAAGACGGCAGCCGTCGCGTCCGCCTGACCCTGGCGAATACGTCCGGGGGAAGCCAGGAATTCTACAAGTTGGTGAATCTCGATGACGAGCTCTTTCGCTCACTGCAACCCGACATCATTAATAACGTCTATGTGTCGCTGCTCGATGAAAACGGCGCAACGATCAGCCAGCCCTACGAGGCAAAGATTGCCCAACTTCGCTTTGGCGATCCAGTCTCCGTTGACTTTGCCCTACTGCAGGATCTCGATGCCGTCACCGTCTACATGATCTATGGCGGCGGCACGCAGCGGAACATGAAGATCTTTCTGCAGAAAGATGCCTCCGTCAACAAGGTCGCCGTCCAATCGGAGCAGTTTTCGCAGGAAGTCGAACTCGGCACAACGGCCTCATTCGATCTAACCCTCGAGCTCTATTCCGGATCAGGCAACACTTTTAGTCTCGAGGTCGTCAATCTTCCCGAGCAGATCTCGCGGTACTTCAAAGAGGTTGGCGGACAGGCA
This sequence comes from uncultured Ignavibacteria bacterium, assembly GCA_964576925.1. GTDB lineage: Bacteria > Zixibacteria > MSB-5A5 > CAIYYT01 > CAIYYT01 > JADJGC01. Next base: position 301,788 of record CAZNWJ010000002.1, read on the forward strand.
CGGCTCAGCCAATTGAAATTCACGGAAAGCACCCATACCAAACGCGCCGCTCTCGAAATCGGCCTGCCCGATCGACCGTCAGACGCCGTGACAATCGACAAACCGATCTCGTTCTATGTCCTCGTGATTCCGCGTGACAAGTCCGAGACGCTGGGCCGAGTCGACCAACGCCGCTGGTCGTCGGAGGAAATCGCCGCCCTGGACGTGGGTTTCGTCCGCCTCGAACTGCTGCCCCGCGGCAAAGGTGAACTCCTGGTGCGCGCGCCGCAATTGTATCACGCCATCAAAGCCGACGGCAAGGTTACGATGAACCTCGATCTCGTCAACGAAGGCAGCCATCGCCTCGACAATATTGAAGTCAAAGTCGACTTGCCTCTGAACTGGACCAAGGAGTTGACGCCGGCAGTATTGGCGCGTCTGGAAATCTCCGAAGAACAGCGGATGACACTGGCAATCACTCCCGCGCCGGATATTGCCCCGGGCAAGTACGAGGTGCGCTTACGCTCGTCCGGCCAGTCAAACGGCCAGCCGGTAACCGCCGAAGACAAGACAGTGACCATCGAAATCCTGCCAGACTCCAACATTATCGGCACCGTGCTCTTACTGATGCTGATCATTGGCCTCGTCGGCGGCATTGTCGTCTTTGGCGTCAAACTTTCACGAAGATAGATATCTGAGCATACAGGAGGCATCAATGGTGACCCAAAATACCAACGTCGGCGCGCCGGCACTTCTGGAAGCCGTCAATCTGACGAAGCGTTACGAGGACGGTGTCCTGGCTCTCGACGACGTCAGCTTCACCGTGAAAGGCGGCGAGATCTTTGCCATGCTTGGGGGAAACGGTGCAGGCAAGACCACAACGATCAATATCTTCTTGAACTTTATTGCCCCGACTTCGGGCGAGGCGCGGATTAACGGCATCGTCACTCACGTTGAGCCTTTGCGCGCCAAAGCGCACGTAGCGTTCGTCTCCGAGAATGTTATGCTCTATCCGAACTTCACGGCCCTGCAAAATCTCGATTTCTTCGCGCGCCTGGCCGGGCAGACCGGCTACTCTCGCGACGATTACCGCGAGGTGTTGCTGCGCGTCGGTCTCGCGGCCGAAGCCCACAACAAACGGCTGCGAGGTTTCTCCAAGGGAATGCGCCAGAAATGCGGTATTGCGATCGCAATTCTTAAGAATGCCCCGGCGATCTTGCTCGATGAACCGACCTCCGGCCTCGATCCCAAGGCGGGGCACGATTTTCTCCGCCTCCTGGAGTCGCTCAAGGCAGAAGGCAAAGCCATCCTGATGTCAACGCACGATATCTTCCGCGCCAAGGAGGTGGCCGACACCGTCGCAATCATGAATGTCGGAAAGATCATCATGCAGAAACCGGCAGCCGATTTGGTCGGGCGCGATCTCGAATCGCTCTATATGCAGTACATGGCCGGGCGAATCGAAGAAGCGGTCGCGTAAACGGAGGCGGTCATGCTAACCACGATCATTCAAAAAGAAATCCGCGACATCATTGGCTCGACGAAGTTCGCCGTGATCTTTGGCGCTTGTGCGGCCTTGATCCTGCTTTCGTTCTACGTGGGAGCCCAGACATTCCGCGCCAACCAGTCTCAATACGAAGCCGCCAAAGCCGAGAATCTCCGTCAATACGAAGGTTTGACCGACTGGTTTAACGTCCAGTCTCACCGCATCTTCCTGCCGCCACAGCCACTCGCCTGTCTTGTCACCGGGGTATCCAACGACATCGGCCGCACTACCGAGGTCTGGGGACGCGGCGAACTGGCTGCCACCGACAGCAAGTTCAATGAAGACCCCATCTTCGCCATCTTTCGCTTCCTCGACCTGGAGTTTCTCTTCCAGATCGTGCTCTCACTATTCGCCATTTTGCTCGGCTATGATGCCATCAGCGGTGAACGCGAGCGCGGCACGCTGAAGCTCTCCTTCTCAAATGCTGTCCCGCGTTACCAGTATATCCTCGGGAAATTGATCGGAACGTCAGGTTCGCTCACGCTACCCCTCTTGCTGGCGATTGCCATCGGATGCCTGCTGCTACCCGTGATGGGCGTGCCAATGGCTTCGTCCGATTGGCTGCGGCTCGGCCTCGTCATTGTAGTGGGATTGGTCTACTTCCTGGTATTTCTGACCCTCTCCATTATGGTCTCGGCCCTGACCGAGCGTTCGGCAAGCTCCTTCCTGGTGCTTCTGGCCGTTTGGATCTTCTGCGTATTGATCATCCCCCGCGCCTCGGTGGTAATCGCCGGACGAGCCGTCGATGTGCCGACTGTCGACGAAATCGGCGCTCAGAAGATGCGCTTTCAGGCGCAGCAGTGGGAGGAAGAGCGGGCCAACTGGCAGAAGTTCCGCCCCTCCGAGAAAGGCGACCCCGAGGCCACAATGGCTGAGCTGAATCGCTTCATGGAACAAGCAGCAGATGAACGCGAGAAGAAGCTGGCGGAGTTTTCCGGCCGACTCAACGAGCAACGCTCCAACCGCCAGAGCGAACAGCAGCGTGTTGCCCTGAGCCTCGCGCGCGTATCGCCGGCAGCCTCACTGTCGCTGGGCATCACGAACCTCGCCGGTACGTCGATTGACCTCAAGCAACACTACAAGGATGAGGCTACCAGTTATCAAGACACCTATGCCGGCTTTATTCGCAGCAAGACGGGTGTTGTTCCCGGCGGACGGATGTTTGTATTCCGCTCGGTGGTCGACGACGCTGAAGAACCGCAACCGATCAACCCACAGGAAATACCTGAATTCGTTTATCGTCAGCCGGCTCTGACGGAATCGCTCGCTTCCGCCACCACCGATATCGGTTTGCTGGTGCTATTCGGCCTGGTCTTCTCTGGCGGCGCCTTTGCCGCCTTTCAACGCTACGATGTCAGGTAATCACGGGAACGGAGAACGACAATGTTGAAAACCTTAATCATCAAAGAACTTAAGGCCGTGATCCTGAGTCCGAAATTTACGGCCACTTTCCTGATTTGTTCGCTCCTCATGCTCCTCAGCATCTACATCGGCATTCAGGAGTACCGGGGCGCAGTCCGGCAGCATGAAACGGCCCAGCAATTGGTCGAACAGGGCGCGCGGGAAGCACGCGGTTGGCACGCCATCCCCTATCGCGCCTATCGCGAGCCCGATCCGATGCAGATTTTTGTCTCCGGATTGGGCTACGACATCGGGCGTTTCTCGAGCATCAACACGCGCGACCTCGTCAAGCTGCGCAACAGCGCCTACTCCGACGATCCAATCTTCGCGGTCTTTCGCTTCATCGATTTCGCCTTCATCGTCCAAGTCGTCCTATCACTTCTGGCGATCCTCTTTACCTACGACGCGATCAACGGCGAAAGGGAAGAAGGCACCCTCAAACTGGTGTTCGCCAACTCCGTGCCGCGGGCTCGATACATCCTGGCAAAATGTATCGGTGGCTGGCTCGGCCTGGTTGTGCCGATCTGTATTCCGCTTCTCCTCTGTCTTTTGTTGCTCATGATCTACGGCATCCCCCTCTCCGGCGTGCACTGGGCCAAACTGCTGGTGCTGCTCGCCGCAGCGATTCTCTATTTCACTTTTTTCGTGGCCTACGGCGTGCTGATGTCCGCGCTGACGCGACGATCATCGACGTCGTTCCTGTTGTCGCTCGTGTCATGGATTGTTTTTGTGCTGATCATTCCCAGGGCGGGTGTGATCGTCGCCGGCCAATTGGCGCCGGTCCCGAGCGTGGCGGAAATCGAAGGACAAGCCCAGGGATTCGAAAAAGACCGCTGGAATCAATTCTACGACGCCCAGGAGGAGCGCTGGCGAGAACGCAACATTGCGCGCCACGATACCGACGGCGGCGCCGAGCCAGTCGATGACGAGCAGCTGTGGAAATACATGGAAGAAGACGATGCTGCCCGCCGCGAAGTACAAAAGGAAATCGACGACTTCAAGGCCAAACTCAACGCTGACCTCCAGAACCGCAAACGGGCACAAGAACGACTGGCGTTTTCCCTCTCGCGCGTCTCTCCGGCTTCGGCATTCCAACTGGCGGCGATGGATCTGGTCGGCACCGGCGTTTCCTTGAAAACGCGCTACGAATCAGCCATGAGCGCCTATCGCGACCAGTTTGTGCAGTTTGTCGAGCAAAAACAGAGCGAGGGCGGGCCCTCCGGCGCGTTTACGATCAGTATCGATACCGAGTCCGGGGTCAAGATCGGGTCACCAAGAGATCAAGGCGCTCTCGATGTCAGTCAATTGCCGAAGTTCTCGGCGCCATCGTACAGCTTTGCTGACGGTTTTGGCGCGACGTTGGTTGATCTCGGTTTGCTGGTGCTGTTTACACTGGCCGCATTCGGCGCGGCGTTTGTCGCTTTCTTGCGCTACGATGTGCGCTAACCTCGATCAGATAATCAGGCCGTCTACGAAATAGGCAGCCAGTAGCTGATTTTCAGCGCGACAAAGTCGGTTCCGTCGGCGCCAAAGGAGTCGAAAAGCGATCCCGGGCCGACATTCTTGCCGATATCTTTCTCTTCGCCGAGGTCGCGCTGCCACACCAGGTAGAGCGTGCTTCCGGGCTGAAATTCCCAGCGCAAAACCATATTGCTGCGGAAAGAGCGAAATCCAAAATCGAGGTAAGGCACCGTGAAGGTGTTGTCGCCGTCGGTAACCGCGTAGTGTGTCGGGTTGCCGTCCTCATCGCGAACCAGTTCGATCTGCGTTCCTTCCGTGTTCCCGTAGAAACGCAAGTCGTTGCTGCGAGCGGCCGCCAGTTCGCCGTGCTGATGAAACTTGCCGTTCGCCGCAAACGGCTCAGCATAAACCTCAAGACTCAGTTCGGGACGAAAGTAGTAATTGACGCGGATCGTGGTCGAGAGCGTGTTGCGCGCTATGCGCGAAAATACATATCGCGTGCCATAGGTGCTTTCGCCGCCCCCGGCATCAGAGATTGCTGTGACATACTGGCGCGGTTGGTCCTCCCGCGTGAAACGCGGACTCAGCGAAAACTCCATCCGATTTCCGACCCGGGTTGAGACCGAGATCCCAAAAGTCCAGAGCCAACCTTCGAGTTCATCAATTCCGTAGTTGGCGCTGCCGCTTAGTTGCGTGGTGTTGGCATAGGGACTCGAAACCCCGAATCCAAACGAATAACCCGGCTCATTCGCCATCGAAGGACCGCCGCGCGTCTTTGAGTCGTCCTGGCCTGGCAGCTGCCGGCGCAGCGAGAGCCAGTTGTACCAGTAGTTCAGCCAGGTTATCTCGCTGTAGGAACCGATCTCGCTGAACTGCCGGTCGCCGCCGTAATTCCAGTTGCCGTTTCCGTAGATTTCAGAATAGTAACTTCTGAAGAACGATCCGGGCTTGTTGTCGCGATACGCCACGTAGCCATAGAGATCGAGATCATCGGCCCTGCCCAGGATTCCGACGTCGTTGAGTTCGAAGAGCGGCGATTCAACGCCGCCGCCGACGTTGAAAAGCCAGTGTCGTCCGCCGCGCTTGTTCAGATTCATTTGCGCGGTATAGCCCGTCATCGAAGTGCGGTTGGGATCGTACTCGGCGTAGTCATTGTCCGGACGCTGGAGATAGCGCGCGCTGGAGCGTTGCGCGCGATCAATTGCCGCTGCCGTGCCCGCGATGTGGCTGAATCCGACATAACCAGCAAGCTCATAAATTCCGTTGTGGAAACGCAAACGCCAGTCACCGCCGCCGCTGTAAGCGTTACGGCGCAGCCGGTCTTCCAGCCGCGGCTGACCATCCAGATCACGCACCAGCCCGGTCAGCATAAAACCTACCGTCGAGCGATTCTTCCCAAATTGCTGCTCCGCGCGGGCAACGCTGTATCCTGTAGTCGGTTCGATCTGTGTCTCGTACGTTGAATCTGGTTCAATCAGGTAGTTGCGGGCATGCTCGTGCTGAGTCAGCGCCGTGAGAAACCCGATTGAAGTCCCAGATTGCAGCTTCCCGGTAACCTTGGCTGCCCCCAAAATCGTCGAATTGCTCGGCTGGTCGACAATATCGCCGGTCCCTTGATCATGCGGCGGACCACCGATACGGCGCGAATAGAAGTATGCCGGCCCGTTGCCCTCAAGAAGATTGCTTCCTTCAGTAAAGAAAGGACGCTTTTCCGAAAACTCGGTCTCAAATGCGCTCAAGTTGATCTCGGCTGGGTCAGCCTCCACCTGCCCGAAGTCAGGATTGATGGTGGCGTCGAGTGTCAGGTTTGGACCCAGACCCATTTTGAGATCGCCGCCGATGCGGGGCTCGATTTCGTTGCCGTCGTGGAAAGGATTGTTCGAAAAGTCGCCATCGGTGTGTCGGGCGTCGCCGGCAAAGTAAGGCAACAATTCAATCCGCCGCGACGGGCGAATCCCGGTGATTCCCACCAAATCACCAAAACGTGAAATAAAGCCGGTCTCGTCGCGAGGAGTGTATACCCAGTAAGTGTCCTCATTGCGACCCGGAATGTAGCGGTTGAAGTTGATTCCGAAGGTATGCTCCGGCTTGTCCGTGAAGCGCAACTGCGAGAACGGAATTTCCATCTCGACCACCCACGCCGAATCATCGATCGAAGTCTGGGCATGCCAGACCGGATTGAACGAGTAATCGGCGTCTCCTTCCTGATCGTCCGCGTAGTAACGGTCGAACCGCACGCCGGCGGTGTTCACCCCGAAGCCATACCCGGTTCTCCGATCGAGATACGAATCGATCGATACGATTAGCTGCTCAGCGGGACCTTGGTTGTCGTGCCTCTCCAATTGACGGCGGAGATTCTTGGTATCGGCGCAATGCATACGCGCGCCGATATAGAGCGCCCGGCTGTCATACGCGACGGCAACTTCGGTCTTCTCCGGAGGCTCGGCACCCTCCTCAGGAAGTCGTTGCAGAAAGTCTGAGTGAAATTCCGCGGTTTCCCAGATCGCGTCGTCGAGCTTGCCGTCAATCCTGGGCGAATGTGGGTTGGCTTTGACCGCCCGTATCACCTTGCGTGGCTTTGTGTTAGCATCCTGGGCCTCCGAAGAGCCCGCGAATGGCACGCCAACAGTTACAGCCAGTATGAGCCAGGTCAAGGCAACCTTGACAATTCGCTTCATGCATGTGTCCTTGCTTAATTTCCGTTACCGTCACGACTTCGACACCCCGACCCGTCCGGCGCCACTTCCCTTGCCGAATTCGTCGCTACTTCTTGGGTGAGGACTTTGATTATCGATTAGTTACGGCAACATTTGACCAATGTTGCGGTTTTTTCTTCCTTCAGAGCCGTCAAGTCTGTTTCTTGAGTTCAACCATACGGTCGAACAATGAGAACTGATTCCAGCAAAAGACTCTCGCGCAAACTGGGATTGACTCCCGGCGCGCTGGTCTATGTCGGCGTTGATCGCCACACACCTGTGACGATCGACGTGATGGAATTTGACAGCCAGAATCTCCGCGAGTATCGTGTGGACGCCTTCGAGCAGTGGCAGGCGCCGCAAGATCCAGGCACGATTGTCTGGATCAACATCGAAGGCGTGCACAACCTTGATACCGTCGAGAAGATCGGGCAGCGCTTCGGAATCCATCCGCTCCTGCTTGAGGATATTGTTAACACTACCAAGCGCCCTAAGTTCGAGGACTTCGGCGACTACGCCGCGCTGATGTTGCGCATGCTGTACGTCGAACCGAAACGCAGCGAAGTCGTTTCTGAACAGGTAAGTCTCGTCATCGGCAAGAATTATGTCATCTCGTTCCAGGAGGTCCTCGGTGATGTGTTCGACCCGATTCGCGACCGTATCCGCAAGACTGTGCCGCGGGTGCGCTTCCTGGCTACCGATTATCTGGCGCATGCGCTGATCGATGCCGTTGTCGACCATTACTTTGTCGTACTCGAAAAGCTCGGCGAGCGCGTGGAGGCCGTCGAGTCGCGCCTGGTACGAAATCCAAAACCAGAAAGCATGTCGATCATCTATGAATTGAAACGGATGCTGATCGAGATGCGCCGCGCCGTCTGGCCATTGCGCGAGGCACTCAGCGCTATGGAACGCACCGACTGCGATCTGATCCAGCCCGCCAACCGCCCGTTCTTCAGAGACCTTTACGAACATGTCGTCCAGGTCATGGACACGGTGGAATCGCACCGGGAAACCGCTGCTAGCCTCTTGGACCTCTATCTCTCCAGCATCAACAACAAGACCAACGAGGTTATGAAGCTCCTGACCGTCATCTCGACGATCTTTATTCCCCTGACCTTCCTGGCCGGAGTTTATGGCATGAATTTTGACACTTCTGCCGGCCCGACGAATATGCCGGAACTGCTCTGGCCCTTCGGCTATGTCGCCTTCTGGATCCTCAGTGTGGGCATCGCGTTGGGACTCGTCTGGTTCTTCCGCCGTCGGCACTGGCTGTAAATAGAACATCTTGAGCATGCTCCCCGTCCTGCAACTCCTTTTCGCCGTGGTCGTCTGGGGCTGGTCGTTCGTAGCAACCAAGATCTGCCTGAGCTATCTGTCGCCCGCCGACCTGCTCGGCTTGCGCATGCTGATCGCGCTCCCGATCCTGGCCGTAATCCTGAAGCTGAAAAAAGTAAGATTCGATCTCGATGCCATCACACTGAGGCGGATGGGCATCGGTTCGTTGATCATTACCGCTCATTTCTTGATACAGATCACGGGACTGAAATACACCTCGGCGACCAACACTGGTTGGATCATTTCAGTTACTCCGCTCGTTACCGTCGCATCATCATATCTGTTTCTTCGCGAGAAGATTACCGCCGCACAGATCGCCGGCATATTTGTCGCGACAGCCGGCATTACGCTTTTAGTCTCCAACGGCCGGCTCGGCTCGCTCGACTGGCTCGCTAGTGTTGGCGACTGGCTGGTGCTCGCTTCGGCGCATACCTGGGCGATCTACACGGTGGCGACCCGGGATCTCGCCCGCTCCCGTTCGCCGCTGCTCGTAACCTTTGGCGTGCTGCTGCCCACGTGCATCCTGATGCTCGGCTACATGCTGCTCAAATCTGATTGGAGCAGCTTCCTGCATTTGCCGGCCGACGCCGTGATCGCGCTGTTGATCTTGGCGGTTCTGGCAACGGCGTTCGCCCATTGGTTTTGGCAAGAGGGTGTCGCCAGACTCGGCGCGGCGCGCTCGGGAATCTTCCTTTATCTCGAACCGATTGCCACGACCACCGTCGCCGTCCCCCTTCTCCACGAGCACTTCGGTATCATGACGGCACTCGGCGGTACGCTGGTATTGCTGGGGGTTTTCGTCGCACAAAGAAAGGCGGCGACCCGGTCTTGAAAGATCTCTCGATTGTCCCCGTCGCCGCTGAAGACCAAGACTGGGTGAAGTCAATCCTCACCCAATACTGGAAGTCGCACCTGATTGCCAGTCGCGGCCAGTTGATTGATGCCGCCGCTTTGCCGGGGTTTGTGGCAATGGCGCAGACAAAACGAATCGGGCTCATCACCTACCAAGTGGTCGGTCGCGAGTGCGAAATCGTAACACTGAATTCGTTTCGCGAGAAATGCGGCGTGGGTTCCGCCTTGATAGACGCGGTAAGGACAGTAACTGTGGCTGCCGGCTGTGAGCGGCTCTGGCTGATCACAACCAACGATAACGTCGAGGCAATACGATTTTATCTGCTGCGCGGTATGCGGCTGGTTGCGATTCATCGCAACGCGCTTGAGGAATCCCGCAAGATCAAACCCTCGATCCCGCTGAGGGGAGCCCACGGCCTGCCGCTACTCGACGAACTCGAATTCGAGATCACGTTCAAGTAGCCTGGCGCGCCGCCTCGCGGCAATTAGAATTCCGAATTGACGAACAACTCCGGCGCCAGGCGCTGTGTGCAACTGATGATCTCGCGATCCTTCTCGTTGATCACGCTGCGATCAAGCAGCGCTTTGACGGCGTTGTTCAGCAGCACCATCTTGTCATGAATCGGAATCAGGGCCGGATAATATTCGTTATTGAAAAACAACAAGTAACGGCTGCGCTGTCGCGGACTCTGCAGCAACTCGCCGATAGCGCGCTCCAGGTCGGCGCCGGCAAGCTCCTCCAATCGCTCCTTGGGCGAGATCATTAACCGCGTCGTCTCGGCGATGGAATTGTTGCTGCTGAAGGTCATCATCCAGGCGTCGACCATACCGATCGAGTTGACCACGAGCACATTGACCTTGATCCGCTTGCGCTCGGCGTCGGCGTCCACACCCGTCAACAGCGGGATGAAGAAGTTGTCGGTAATCGCGCCAAAGGCGCTGATACCGCCCGCCATCGGATTGTCGAGGATATCGGTGACCGTGAAGTAGGGTTTGCGCTGGAAGCGAGCGTCCTGAATCGACATGAATTCGTCTTCGGTAAAGTGGAAGCGTTCTTTCCACAGGTCTTCTTCGGAGAGGTCTTTGCGCGTCAACGACGACTGGCTTGTTAGCATCCCGATCGCCTGCCCGCCGCGCCAAACCAGCGGCAGGACACCGACAGCCCATTCCGCCGAGCCGCCGATCTCTCCGATCATCGACGACAACGGCCGCCCGTCCGGAAATCCCAGCCCGTCCAGTCCCATCACAATCGCCGGCATCAGATCGCCGTCTTTGTCGAACGGCGTCGCAACTCCCGCCTTGTTCAGGATATCCATGGCATAACGATGCCGGGGGCGGTCCAGGAAGAAAGCGCTCAGCTTTTCCTTGTTGCCGTATCCATATGCTTTGCTGATGATCTCGGCGATCTCGACAATCTTGGTCTCGCGCGGGTTGAATTCTTGGAAAGGCACATTCGCCATCCAGCGCTGCACATAGGTGTCGGGAAGGTGCCGCTTGACACCCGACTCGGTGAGCACGAGCGCTGTAAAGCTGGAGTGCAGACCCTCGACCGACTTGCCCGTCCCGTCAATGACGTCATTCCCCAATGACAACAGCGCCACGTTGGCCGGCATGCGCAGGCCATACGTCGCCCGGTGCTCCGGCTTGCCGAATACCGCGCCGACCGGAATCGTAGGATTGCCGCCGGCTTCCACGCCCGGCTTTACGCGCACGCCTTCGGTGATCGCCGATTCAATGATGACCTCTTCTCCGACCGGGAGCGTCTCGGTAGTCATCTGTAGGACCTCGGACATAACCAGCGCAGCCGTCCGATCGTTGGCTCGCTTGAGATTGTTCTTCAGTTCGCTGGTCACCAGGTGCTTGGGGACTTGTTTGAGGCTGCCGCGGCCGTGCAAGCCGACCGCAATCGCGGAGAGCGCGGCCGAGAGAATGACCGACTGCCGCAATTGGCGGTTGCGTAGCGCGCCCAGGTTGGATTGGTAGTTGATCCGGTCGCTGAGATTGAGAATCGCACAGCTCTCGAGCGCAAGTTCGTAACGATTCAGTACGGCTTTGTGCCGATGATTAAACTCGATAATGCGGTCAGATTCGAACTGGAATTCTTGAAGGCGCCCGGTGTAACTCAGACGCTGATCGGCAACGTTGTAACGCAATTGATCGTTCATGACACTGAATCCTCGGCATAGGTTCGCTGTCGCGGGGTCATTGAGTCCAAATATCGAGAGTATGATACAGCTTAATCGACGGCGATCAAGCCCTATCTTGATGGCGTGGGCCGATCATGTTTTCCGGTTTGAGCAGTTCGTCCAACTGCGCCTGCGACATCAGGCCGCGCTCCAGTACCAACTCGTAGACGCTGCGATTTTGCGCCAGCGCCGCCTTGGCCAAGTCGCTGGAAATTTCATAACCCAGCACCGGGCTGAGAGCGGTGATCAAGCCAATCGAGTCCTGCACCATCCGGCGGCAATGTTCATCGTTGGCCGTGATGCCGTCGATACAGCGGTGTTGCAGCGTAAACATGCCGTTCTTGAGAACCTCGATCGATTCGAAAATACTATGGGAAATGATCGGGAGAAAGACATTGAGTTGAAGCTGCCCCGCTTCGGTGGCCAGCGTTACCGTCAGGTCATTGCCGATCACGAGAAAGGCAATCTGGTTGACCACTTCCGGCACCACCGGATTGACCTTTCCCGGCATGATCGTCGACCCGGGTTGCATCGGCGGTAGGTTGATTTCGTTCAAACCCGCGCGCGGCCCGGAAGACAACAGACGCAGGTCATTGCAGATCTTCGAGAGCTTGACGGCCAGCCGCTTGATCGCCGAAGAATACATCACGAACGCCCCCGTGTCTTGTGTCGCCTCGACAAGATTCTTGGCCAGCTTGATTTCAAGGCCGGTTATCGCGCGTAACTGCCGGATCACGAGGTCGGGATAGCGCGGATCGGCATTGATACCGGTGCCGATCGCCGTTCCGCCCATGTTGACTTCCAGGAACAACGAAACATTTTGCTCGAGGCGGTCGATTTCTTCTTCGAGGGTCACGGCAAAGGCCTCGAACTCCTGCCCCAACGTCATTGGCACGGCATCCTGAAGTTGCGTCCGCCCCATCTTGATAACGTTGTGAAATTCCTGCGCTTTCTGCGAGAACGAGGCGATCAACTGCCGCAGCACCGTGACCAGTTGGGCGTTGCTGTTAATCAAAGCTATCTTCAGGGCCGTCGGTATCGCGTCATTCGTCGACTGCGAAAGATTCACGTGGTTATTGGGATGACAGTACTTGTACTCGCCGCGCTCATAGCCGAGGATTTCCAGCGCGCGGTTGGCAATCACTTCGTTGGCGTTCATGTTGGTCGAAGTTCCCGCGCCACCCTGGATCATGTCCACGACGAACTGCGTGTGCCAGCGGCCGTTGATGATTTCTCCGCACGCTTGAATCATGGCGTCCGCAATCGGCCGGGAGAGCAACCCCAACTCGCAGTTTGCGCGCGCCGCCGCCATCTTCACGACCGCCAGCGAGCGGATCAACTCCGGGTAATACGCGAGCGAGATGCCGGAGATATTGAAGTTCTCCAGCGCGCGCATCGTCTGGATGCCATAGAGATATTCGGCCGGGACTTCGCGGTCGCCCAGCAAATCGTGTTCGGTGCGGGTCCGACCCGAAACGTATTGCGCCGCGACATTAACGACGCGCGTGCTGGCCTGGCGCATCCTTCGCGAAATGACTCGGGCAATACGCGAGATCAGCTTGAAACCGATCGTCGGTTGCTGCTGCGAAATCTGAAGGAAACGCTCGCGGCTGAGCGTCAAGAGCGTGGATTTGAGGAGCGTGCGCGCCGAGGTATTGTGCGGGTAGTCCTCCATTAGGGCGCCTTCCCCCAGAAAGTCGTACTTCGAAAAGATCGTCAGGCGCGCTTCCTCACCGTAAGGCGTGCGTTTGTAGAGCTCGACCTCGCCGCTGAAGATGAAGTACATCTCGGTGCGCGCGGTATTCTCCTCGAAGAGCAGCACTTGCGCGTCGAGTTCCCGTTGCTCCAATCCGGCTACCAGGAGCGAAAGCTCGTCTTCGGCGATGTCGCGGAACAGCTCAATGTGACCCAAGAACTCTCTTACCTGCCGTTCATCCACCGCTCTGGCTCCTTCCCAGGGTATTTCATAGACTGCTAAGGTACACGACGCAGCGGCTTCCCGCCACGAGATTCGCGCAATTTTCTGTTTGCCGGACGCTGAAAAGGACTCTAAATCTGATGCGGACAAAGACTATGGACTGGCACCACTACATCGAAATCTTCACGGCCATCTTCGTCATCGTCGATCCCCTGGGCGCGGTGCCGATCTTCCTCAGCGTCACTGCCGACGAGGACGCCCGCCAGCGCGCGCGCACGGCGCTGGTTGCCTCCGTTGTTTTCGTTATTGCTATGGTGCTGGCCACCTTTATCGGGGAGCCGATCCTGAAGTTCTTCGGCATTCGCATCGCCTCATTCCAGGTTGGCGGCGGAATCCTGATCCTCCTGCTCGCAATCTCGATGCTCAATGCCAAAATCAGCCCGGCGCGGCAGACCCCCGAAGAAGCGCAGGAAGCCGTCGCCAAGTCCAATGTTGCCGTCGTGCCGCTCGCGATCCCCTTGCTGTCAGGACCGGCGGCGTTTTCAACGGTGATTATCTACTCGACGCGAAGTGAGGGCTGGTCTGATCGAGCTTTTATCGTGGCTTCCATTGTGCTTGTGGCACTGATCATCTGGATACTCTTCCGCCTTTCGATTCCATTGAGCCATCGCTTGGGCCAGACTGGCGTGAATACCGTGACTCGCGTCATGGGCCTGATCCTGGCTGCCATAGCAATCGAGTTTATCAGCGCCGGTTTGCTGCAACTGTTTCCTGCTCTCAATTGAAAAGAAAACGCGGGCGGTGTCTCCACCTCCCGCGCTTGCGAAAACCAGATTCGGTATGGTTGTCTTACGGCTTGCCGCTGATCGACAAGAACAGCACGATATCCGTCACCAGAATTGAAAACGGCGTTTCGTCGGCGATGAAGTAAACCTGGAACTTCTCGCTGAACACGATTTCCTTCGCGTCATTGAAGTTCTGCAGGAAATCATACGATTCATCCCAAAGTATCTCGCGTGTCGTACCCGGGGCGACGACGATACCGCTGAGAAGTAGCGTTCCCTGTGCCTTGACATCTTCGTAGGTCGTGAGTTGATCAGCCGGGTTCTTCGGCTTGTAGAGGTACAACTGCCCGCCCGCCGGCTCCGCCGCAAGGTTTTGAATGCGGCAGGCAAAGCCGATATCGTCGATACCGGCGATATCTTCCTTGTTTTCGTTCCAATCGTCGTTTTCCGTGAGGTCGACATCCTCGAAGTCCAGACTTGACTCGGTCTGTGCATCAAAGTCGTCGATGTACTCCACCACCATGACATTCCCGGTGGTCACGCAGTTGGCGCCCATGCAAAGGAACACCGCCAGAGCAGCCAGCAGAAGCTTGATCGTTATTGTAGTAGCTTTCTTCATGTTCGCTTACTCCGTGAATCCAAAGTAGTAATTGAGACCGACCGTAATCAAACCATTCTTGCGCGATGATTTCAGATCGTTCGGCTTGTTCGGGGTTTCGTCTTCATACGGGAAGATGAACGCCTTGCCGCGAAGATCGAGCGAAATCTGGTCGGTGAATGAGTACTCAAATCCCAGTCCGAACCAATACGAACCCTTCGTCAGATCCGGGATGCCCTTCTTCTCAAACTTCATCGAAGACAGCCCAAGAATTCCGTACATGCCGAAGCCCTTATAGCCAAGCACATTGCCGAGCACCAAATCGATACCGAAGCTGTTGTACTTGCCACCCTCGTGCGTCATGGTCTGATTCCAGTTGCCTTCAACGGCGTATTCGGCTTCGCCGTTCTTGACCGAAACGAAATTCGGCTCGACGGCGATGAAGCCGGTCAGCGGAATGCGGGCCTTGGCGCCGAATGCGCTTCCCGATTCGGTGTCTTCCTGCGCCAGCGGGATATTCATCCCGCCAAACGCGCCGACGGAAAAGCGAAAAGCGTTCGCCGTAGAGCTCGCCAGCAGCAGACAGATAAGTGCCAGAAGTACCTTAGAAGTAGGTCTCATGTTTCCTCCATGCTTGAAACCAATGCGAGTGTTCTTGTGTAGACTTAGGGAATGATAGCCAGTCTGCCGATTCCAGGCAACCACAATCCGTACTCGCCAAGCGCAAAAATATTGCATAATCGCCCGGCCTTGCTTAGACTGGTGCACTCGGATATAACAAAGTGATTGGTACACGTCTTGGAGGTAGAAAATGAATCGAATTCTGCTAATCGCGGGTCTGATGATCGCTCTGTTGGCAACGACCGCCACAGCGCAAATGACTGCGGATGAGATCATCGGCAAGCACCTCGCGGCGACCGGCGGCGAGAAGGTCATGCGCGACGTCTCAACCATTATGGTCAAGGGCAGCATGTTCATGTCGGGCATGCCGATGGACCTGGAATGGTATATCAAGCGCCCCGATAAGAGCTTTATGCAGGTTTCGTCAAACAACATGGTGCTCGGTGGCGGCGGTACCGACGGCACCAACGCCTGGGCGTCTCAGATGGGGCAGACATTTATCCTCGAAGGTGACCAGAAGCAGTCGACCATGCAGCAGGCTGACCGCTTCCCGCTCCTCGACTATAAGGCCAAGGGCGCCAAGGTCAACTTCACCGGCGAAGATCTCGTTAAGGGCGCCAAGACTTATAAAGTCGAGTACGTCTCCAAGGCCAATGACACTACCGTCTACTACTTTGATGCTACGACCTTCTACATTGTAAAGGAGAAGGAGAGCAGCGGTTCAGCCACGTTCTCTGGTCACAAGGCCGTCAATGGCATAGTCTTCCCCTTCAAAATCAACTCGACCATCGAGGCCCAGGGCCAGTCGATGCAGCAGATGATTACGATTGATTCGATCGCCGTCAACGGCCCGGTACCGGATTCGCTCTTCATCATGCCGAAGAATGCCCAGCCGATGCCCAAGATGCCCGATGCACCTCCATCAGGCGCGGCAGGCGAAGGCAAGTAAGACTACTCGTAGACAGACTTCTTCTGATCGAAGCCGCCTCTCGGCGGCTTCTTGTTTTGTGTCAGCGACTTAGCCGCATTGGTCAAAAGTTGCCTATGGGGATTCATCAAATCGTCGATTAATCGCGTAGAACATTGGCGAACCCGTCTAATCAAAATCTTACTTCCGGTCGCAGCGAATCAACGCGGGCCCAATCGCCGGCGTCACCAGCAAACCATGGAGGAATCGATGCAGAATAGCACTCGAGTGATTAAGGCCGTCTTCATTGCCGGCATTCTGGCTTTGGTAATTGGCACGTCGGCGAGTCACGCCCAACCCCAGGTAACCAAACAGACTCTTACTTCCGGGCTGAGCCGGCCGGTATTTGCAACTTCTCCGGTTGGCGATTACGGACGGCTGTTTATCGTAGAGCAGCGTGGCTCCGGCGGCGTCTCTACGCGCGCCGATATCAGAATCTGGGACTTGCACGCGGATTCGATGAAAACGAAGCCGTTTTTGTCAGTTTCGCCGGTTGCAACGGGCAATGAGGAGGGGTTGCTCGGCCTCGCGTTTCACCCGAATTACGCCGTTAATGGCTATTTCTACACCTATCATACCAATTCCTCAGGCAATAATGTCGTTACCCGCCATCGCGTGTCACTGACGAACCCCGACAGCGCCGATGTTGACAGCGATTCGATAATCATCACCTTCAATCACCCCGGGCAATCCAATCACAACGGTGGCTGGATCGGCTTTGGTCCCGATGGCTACCTGTACATCGGCACCGGTGACGGCGGCGGCGGCGGCGACCCGTTCGAAAACGGCCAGAACCTCAACGCGGTTCTCGGCAAGATTCTCCGTATCGATGTTGACGGCGGCTTTCCTTACGCAATCCCGCCCTCCAACCCCTTCGCCGGCGGCACGCAGGCTGAAGAAATCTTCTATTGGGGAATCCGCAACCCCTGGCGCAATAG
This sequence comes from uncultured Ignavibacteria bacterium, assembly GCA_964576925.1. Lineage (GTDB taxonomy): Bacteria > Zixibacteria > MSB-5A5 > CAIYYT01 > CAIYYT01 > JADJGC01. The sequence goes on from CAZNWJ010000002.1 coordinate 319,071, forward strand.
TTTTGACCGCCTGACCGGCGATTTCTTCATCGCCGACGTTGGCCAGAACGTCTGGGAAGAAATCAACTGGCGCCCCGCCGCGGACAGCGGCAACATCAATTTTGGCTGGGATCTTCGTGAAGGCATGCACTGCTATGAGCCTTCATCCAACTGCGATCCCGGCATGATTACGACCGACCCCATCTATGAATACAGCCACGACTTCGGCTGCTCAGTTACCGGCGGCTACGTCTACCGCGGTTGCGCCATCCCGGCTGTCGCGGGCGATTACTTCTTCGGCGATTATTGCTCCGGCGAGGTCTTCTCGTTCGAATATGATGGCATCGCAATCAGCGACTTCAAAGATCGTACAACTGAACTGGAGCTGGGCATCTTCGGGCTGATCACGTTCGGCGAGGACGCCTTCGGCGAAATGTACGTGCTTTTCCAAAACGGCACGATCTACAAGATAATGCCCGTCGCTTCAATCACCGACTGCAACAACAACCTGATTTCTGACAGTTGCGAGATCGCGGTCGGATTGGAGGCTGATGACAACTCCAATGGGATCCCTGACTCTTGCGAGCCGGGCGTTCTCTGCGGCGACGCCGACGGCAGCACCATCGTGACCATTTCCGACGCCGTCTTTCTGATCGCTTACATCTTCTCGGGCGGCCCGGCCCCGAATCCGCTTTCGGCCGGCGACGTCGACTGTAATAGCATCATCACGATCTCCGATGCAGTCTACCTGATCACGTACATCTTTGGGGGTGGCCCGGCTCCCTGCGCCTCGTGCGCGCCGTAGTCGATCTGATTATTCCCCTTGGATATCGAGACGAGAGTGCTGCTGCACTCTCGTTTTCGTTTAGATCTGGAGTGAGGAAGAGCGGTATACCCGCCTGATCAAGAGAGAAACGACAATCAGAGTTATCAGACTCCCAACTACCTGCGCAACAGCCACGCCGGTTGGCCCCCACCCGGTCACGACGAGCCCGGATAACACCAGGGTCACGACCGCTGATACCGAGACGGCCAGTGTGTACAAACGCATCTTTCCGGCGCCGAGTAGTGCCACCGCCGACAGCGCATAGCAACTCCAGAGGAAATACTTAACGGCCAGAATGCGGAAGTAGTCGCCGACAGCTGCATATTGCGTTCCGTAAAGCCAGTTCACGAGGCTCGGCACGACGGCGATCGCCCCGATCGCCGCCAGTGCGGCAACGATAATCATCGACGATTGATATTTCTTCAGTACGCGCCACGACTCGTTGCGGTCGCCCGACTTCTCGGAGAAGTACGGCGTGGCGATACTCTGGATCGTACCGGTGATCTGGTTCAGTCCCAGCAGGAGAATCGTGGCAATTCCGTAGTATCCGAGGTCATCGCGCTCGGGCCAGAAGTAGTTGAGCATCAGGATGTCGACGTTGGCCCCGATCGTCTGAATGACATTGGCCGCCAATCCCCAGCGGGCAAAATACATGCCTCTCTGCAGCGTCTGCGGCACGACCTCGCGGCTGCGCAGATCACGACGCAAAATCCAAAGCAAGGGGACAAGGGCCAGCGTATTGACGACGACTGTCGCCGCCACGAACCCGGGGAAGCTGTAAGCAAGGGCCGCAAGCACGAGGATCGCCGCCCCGATCAGCCGCGTCGCTGTCTGCGTCGTCGCCATGGTCTTGATTTGCTTGGTTGCCTGCAAGTAGACCATCGCAATCGCCGTCAGCACGAATCCGGGAATCATCCACATATAGAGCGGCATCCACTCGTTGATCGCCGCTATCGGAGAGAGCCACTCCAGACGGGCGGCTCCGAACAAGATCACTAACGTGGTGGCGATTGGGATCAGCGTGTATTGAAAGCACTTGCGAAAAATGTAGGCGCGCGCCCCTGGGGTAATCTTCTCCGAGCACAGCTTGACAACCGCCGTGTTGAATCCAAAGCCCGCCAAGAGAGTTGCGATCGCCATGAACGACTGCAATGTCTTGGCATAACCCATTTCCGCAGGTGTCAGGAACTTCACGACCAACAGTTGGGCGCCAAAAGCCAGCAGACCGATCGTCAGGTTTGCTCCAAACAGGTGGAACACGCCCTTCGAGCCGGCGTTCCGTACCAATGCGCTGCACTTCGCGAGCAATAACTTCAATGGCCGTTGCCGTTGAAGAACCGGCACCTCGGGGACGCTTGATTCAACAATCTCGGTTCTCTCCCGCGTACCGCCGGTCATGCCACGCACCTCATCTGATACATAATGATTCTATCGGCAGAGATCAGAGTTTGCTAAAGTCATGCCCGAAAACATCATTACAAACCAGACTTTGATCGGAGGCGAAAGCGCTCTGGGAGATGACGGTGATTTTGGAGGGGAGGACTACTGCCGCAGCTTTTCAGCAACTCCCATGAGCATCTCTCTCACCTGAGCTGCCGGTGCTGATAAGCTGCTATTGCCTGTCACCCCGAGTGCTGCCGCCGGATCCATAAATGCGACATTGGTGCCGCCCTTGTCGTTCTCGTAGACGATGACATTGCAGGGCAACAAAGCGCCGATTTCCAGCTCCCGTTGGAATGCCTGGTGGGCGATTTGCGGGTTGCAGGCACCGAGAATTACGTACGGCCGGAAATCGACATCAAGCTTCTTCTTCATGGTGGCCTTGACGTCAATCTCGGTGAGAATACCGAACCCGACCTCTTTCAGAAGAACTTCGACTCGCTGGCGAGCCTGCGCGAAACTCAAACTTGTCTCCATCCCGAAGGTATAGCTGCTCTGATACATTCTGACTCCATTGGCTTAGTTGACTGCCCAATCATTGGATCGATTCGGCCGCTCGATGATTCCGATTCGTGAAAAGAAAAAGCGGGTCGCTTGCGACCCGCTCTGGCTTGAAGAAGCAAGCCCTGGAAAGATCAGACCTGGGCGAAAGCGTCGTCGATCGCCGCCTTGATATCCTCGTAGGCCTCCAGCCCGACCGAAATGCGAATCAGTCCATCGGTGATTCCGACGGCATCCCGCACTTCTTTCGGAACCGATGCGTGCGTCATGAGTGCCGGGTGCTGAATCAGACTCTCAACGCCTCCCAGCGACTCGGCCACCGAAAGCAGCTTGATGTTGCCTAACATCCTTCGAGCGGCCTCGAGACCACCCTTGATCTCGAATGAGATCATCCCCCCAAACATTCGCATCTGGCGTTCGGCAATTGTCTTCTGCTTAAACGACTCCAGACCAGGATAAATCACCCGGGAGACCTTGGGGTGGCTTTCGAGGTAGCTCGCCAGGTGACCGGCACTTTCGCACTGGCGATCGAGTCTCACCGGCAGGGTCTTGACCCCGCGCATCGTCAGCCAGGCGTCGAACGGCCCCATGATCGCTCCGGCGGCATTCTGGCAGAATTTCAGGCGTTCGAAATACTTGTCGTTGGAAGTTATCACTGCACCCCCGACCGTGTCGGCATGACCGCCGAGATACTTCGTTGTCGAATGCACGACAATATCCGCGCCAAGATCGAGCGGTCGCTGCAGGTACGGCGTCGCGAAAGTATTGTCAACCACGAGAATCAGCTTGTGCCGGCTCGTCAGGCTCGCGACGGCGCGAATCTCCGTGATCTTGAGCAACGGGTTGGTGGGCGTCTCAATCCACACCAGCCGCGTATTCGGCTTGATCGCCGCTTCGATACGCTCGGTGTACGATGAATCTACGAACGTGAACTCGAGGCCATAGTCGGCATAAACCTTGTTGAATAGTCGCGGTGTGCCTCCATAGAGATCGTCCGAGGCAATCACGTGATCGCCGGCCTTCAGCAGGGTCATCACGTTCCCGATCGCTGCCATACCGGAGGCGAAACAGAGACCGTACTTCGCTCCCTCCAGGGCCGCCAGGCAGTCTTCCAGAGCCTTGCGCGTCGGATTATTGGTGCGCGAATACTCGAAGCCCTTGTGCCCGCCGATCCCTTCCTGGACATAGGTCGAAGTCTGGTAGATCGGAAACGTTATCGCGCCCGTTGACGGGTCGGGAAACTGCCCGGCATGAATGGCGTTTGTCTCAAAGCGATGTTTGGTCGGGTCGAAATCTTTCACCTCAGGCTCCTGCGAGAAATTCAATTAGATCAATCTTGGTCAAGATACCGACCAACTTGCGATTATCAACGGCAAAAACCACGTCGGCACTCTGCTTGGAGAAGAGCTCCGCCAGTCGCGAGACCGGGGTTTCGCGCGAAACCGTGTGATAGTCGCGGGCGATGGCATCACGAATCGGGTGGGTCGGCGCGTACCGGCCGCTCACTAACATCGCAAGAACCTCTTTCTCACGAATCAGCCCGACCAAATTCTCATCCTCGAGCACCGGCAGCTGCGAAATATCGTACTTCTTGAGCTTGCCGATGACATCCTGGAGCGTGTCGCCTGTCTGCGCTGTGATCAAAGGTGTGCCGTTCTTGCGCTCGAGTATCTTGGCTACATTGCCCAGTTCGGGACGATCATCGAGAAAACCGTAGTTGCGCATCCATTCATCGTTGAAAAGCTTCGACAGGTAGCGCGTCCCGGAATCGGGTAAAATGACGACAATGCGCTTGCCCGGGCCCACCTGCTTGGCAACCTGGATAGCGCCCCAGACAGCGGCGCCTGAGGAACCGCCGGCGAATATGCCCTCTTTCGTCGTCAAGTCCCGGGCGGTCAGGAAGCAATCCCGGTCACCCACCTGGAGCATGTCATCCACCACCGAAAAGTCCATCGCCTGCGTGATCATGTCCTCGCCGATGCCTTCGACCTTGTAGACTTCCGGTTTGCCGGCCCGACCAGACTTGAAGTGGTCATAGAACACGGAACCATACGGATCTACCGCGACCACCTTGATCGTTGGATCCTGCTCCTTGAGAAATCTGCCGGCGCCGGACAGCGTGCCGCCCGTGCCGATGCCCGCCACGAGGTAGTCAATCTTGCCCTCCATGTCTTTCCAGATCTCGGGGCCGGTCAGTTTGTAGTGCGCCTCGATGTTCTTGGGATTGTGATACTGATTCAGGTAAAAGGAACCCGGATTCTCGCGATGCAGCCGCTTGGCCGTTTCGTAGTACGACTCGGGGCTGTCCGCCGGAACGTTGGTCTTCGTCACGATGACCTTGGCGCCGAAGGCCTTCAGCAGATTGATCTTCTCATCAGACATCTTGTCGGGGATCGTAAAGACGGCGCGATAGCCCTTGACCGCAGCCACGATCGCTACCCCCACGCCGGTATTGCCGGACGTATTCTCCACGATCATCCCGGCCTTCAGCTCACCGCGTTTTTCGGCATCTTCAATGATATACCGCGCCATGCGGTCCTTGATCGAGCCTCCCGGGTTCATGAACTCAAGCTTGGCATAAACGTCCGCCGAACCGGAGGGGATCATCCGTCTGAGTTGCACCATAGGCGTATTACCGATGGCATCGAGAATAGTATTTACCAGAGGCATCTTGACCCTCTATCTGAAATTAGCTTTCTTCCCAAAGTAAAATCGAGCAAGTTTGCTCTCGGCTGTAGCATGAATGCTTACTGATTCAGACGCAAGCAGCGGCGTTTCGGTTTGAAGCAAGAAGGATTGATGGACTCTATTAAGAAGCTTTCAGGAAAGACAGCCTTGGTCACCGGGGCGGGACGCGGCGTCGGACGGGGCATTTCCCTCGAATTTGCCGCCGCCGGAGCCTCGCTGGTTCTGCTCGCCCGCACCCCCTCCGAACTGGATGAGACAGCGGCTTCCTGCCAGAAGCTCGGTGCTGCGGTAACAGCCGAAGTCGTCGATCTGGCGCGTCCGGAGGAAATCGCCCGACTGTTCGAGCAGTTAACTGCTCGCAAAGTGACAGTCGACTGTCTCGTCAACAACGCCGCCATCTTGATTAAATCGGTCATGGAGGGTTACAACCGGGACGACTTTGCCAGGATGCTGGCCGTCAATTTGACCGCACCCCTGCTCTTGACTCAACATGTGATTCCGCTAATGAAGCCGCGCGGCGGCACGATCGTCAACATCTCCTCCCTTTCAGGTTGCTTCGGCGTCCCGAAATTCGCCGGCTTCGGCGCTTACAACATCTCAAAGTATGGGCTGTGGGGACTGACCGAAATTCTGGCCATCGAACTGCGGCAATACGGCATCCGCGTGAACCAGCTCTCGTTGTCCGCCGTCGATACCGCGATGTTCCGCTCAGCCGCGCCGCCCGGCTTGACCGCCGACCTCGCCGTCGAACAGGTAGCGCGGCAGGCGCTCTATCTGGCTTCGGCAGACTCTGATCCGCTTACCGGCCAGAACATCATTCTGACCGGATCGCCGACTACCCGATAACAATCGGTCAACTTTGTGCTCGACTTCCCGCGGTCGCGAGCTTATCATGGCCCCGTTCGAGATCATTGCTAACATCAACTGCAAAATCACGAGATGAAGACGACCATTACCAAACGAATGACCTTTTGTGCCGGCCATCGGATGTTCAAACCGGAGTTCTCGGATGAAGAGAATCTGCGGGTTTTCGGCGAGTGTTCCAATCCCGGCGGACACGGGCACAACTACGTGCTTGAAGTCAGCGTGTCCGGCGAGGTTGACCCGCAGACGGGTATGATCATCAACCTGAAGGAGCTGAAGCGCACCATCGAGGCTGAAATCATCAGCAAGGTCGACCACAAGAACTTGAACACTGACGTCGATTTTATGCGCGGCTTGGTGCCGTCAACCGAGGCTTTCGCCGGTAAGATTTTCGAGATTCTCGACCGCGCGCTGGGACGCAATCTGCTTGCGCGGGTCGTGCTCTGGGAGTCGGAAAACAACCGCTTTGAAGTGTCGCGATAAGACCGGGAATTCTTGAAGGAGGACTGATAGTGGATCGGGTAGCAGTTATCACCGGTGGCTCGCGCGGCCTGGGCCTCGCAACGGCAAAAGAACTTCAGGCGCGCGGCTTCAAGCTTCTCCTCGTCGGACTCGAAAAACAACTAACCCAGGCCGCTCTTCGCATCCTCACCGACAAACCGGCATACAAGTATCTCCCGGGCGAACTCACCAGCACGGCAACTGCTTCTCAGCTCGCCCAGACCTGCCGCGAACACTTCGGTCGCTGCGACCTGCTCGTCAACAACGCCGGCATGTTTCTTGGCGGCACGGTTGAGGAATTCGACGAGGCCTCCTGGGATCGCATCATCGGGGTCAATTTGAAATCCGCTTACCTCGTGACGCGGGCGCTGCTCGGCTTGCTCAAAGAGAGCCAGGGACAGATCGTCTTCATCAATTCCGTCGGCGGCAAACAAGGCATCGCCGGCTGTGCCGGTTATTGCGCCTCCAAATTCGGCCTTCAGGGTCTCGCGGACTGCCTGAGGCTGGAACTCCGTCCGTTCAAAGTTCGCGTAACCTCGGTCTTCCCGAATAACATGAACTCGATCGGCGAGGTGATCTCAAATTCCGACAAGCGGCGCTACCAGCTCCTCGAGACCGCCGATGTCGCCCGCTTGATCGGGGATGTCGCCGATGCCCCCCCATACGCGCAGATTCCGGAAATCCAGGTTTACCCGTTGGCGACAGAAGTCGCTAAAACTGAGCGGCAAGACCTGTAGAAGTTCTTCTCTGGGGCCTCTCAGTCCAGTCACGTCGGTTCTTGAGTTCGCGCGGTTAATCGGAAGCGCTCATGACTCGGCAACGTCAAAGCGCGAAATTTTGAACCGACGCATCTTCGAGCGGCAATTCTATCGGATGCGATCACACGTTGTAAGGACAATACCGGTAATCCGCCACCCCTTTGGTGCAGTACATCAACCTCCGCGCTTGCGATCGACCATCGCCGTTAACCGAGTCAATCAGCAACCCGTGCGGACAGCGCAGGCATTTCGCCGGTTGCCCGTCGATCATCGTTCCGGTAAACTTCGCCTCGCGGAATTTCTGAATCGGCACCGGCGCGCTCCCCGAACTTCGAATCTTCTCCACCGAACCAACGCGGCGAAACACAAATCGCCCGCGGTCGATCTGCAACTCCCCCTTGATATCGATCTCATCCCCAACTGCCACCTCCGAGCGACGATAGACGTCAAAGGATAGCCGGGCATAGAAGGGATCGAGAAAGCGGTCATAGCCCATGATCCCTTCACGGAAATACAGCAGCACTCCCCTTCCTTCGATCCGTAGCGATCCGTTCGCCCCGTGGTTGACCAGTAGTGGATTGACCGAGGCGATCTCGCCGCGAACTTCTATTCGCTTTCCGTGAATCTCCTCGACCCAGTCTTCGAACTCGGCCAACTCCTTTTGGAAACGCTCGTATTCGCCGGTCTCGATCTTCAATTCCGGTTGGTAAGCCTCCTTGAGATCGTAGAAGAACGGACAGGAGAAGCAGTCCTTGCCAACATGCTTCTTCTTTCTCGGACAAAGATGCCCGTCGTCGAATTTCCGGCAGCGCCAACGGAAGCTGAAGCATCCCTGCGGAAAGCAGCCTTTATGCTTCAAGATATGCCAGGCCGAGGTACCGGACTCCCGGTGCTTGTGCAGGCGGTGCGGACAGAAGAAGATATCGTCGCGTTTGTACAGGTTGCACCATTCCCGTTGCATGAGTGTAATACGCGATATCCGCCTGCCGCTTAAGGAGTTTCTCCCTACGATATTGGTCACCTCCCATACTTTCGCGCACGAATCGCTGTTTCAGAGCGCCGTTTCAGCCTGAAGCGGGGGTAAACCGCAACAACGCCAATAAAATAGCCGCCCCGGATATCTTCCCGACAAGCTGGCAGAGTATCTGCAAAGTCTTCCACCGGGCCTATCAGGCAAGGAGGAAGTTCGATGAAGGTGAAGTTCACGCTGACGATGGATGACTTGACCGTTGACGACTTGCACTACGACGAAGTGGTCATCGACTGGATCAGCGAAGTCGAGCAGGACGAAGTTCTCGACCTCTCGCAGAAGTGGATCACCTCACAGAACTTCCTGACCCGGCGCATGATCGGCCTCCAGCGGGTGGGCGAGTCGTCGTTGACGATCGAACCGCTCGATGAAAGCAGCATCAGGGACGAAAGCGCACTGAGCGAATAAGGGAGGTCGTTTCGTGGAGCAGGCAGTCCAAGCGCATCTGATTCAGGCAGCGAAGAACGTCGGTGACGTGAGCACCGGATCGTTGCTCAGCCTTCACCACACATTGGTGGCCGAATGCGGCCTGGTCGTGGCCCTGGCGCTCTATCTGGCAGTCGCCGCGGTCGCGGTGATGCTGATCTGGCGCGTCGTCAAGTTTTCCTTTGACGTCGTCCGCTGCGTCGCTCTGCCGGCAACGGCGGTTGCGCTCCTCGGAGCCTGGCTGCTGCCGTTTCCGTTCCTGCACATTTTCCCGGTGGCGGCGGCCGTCTTCGCGGTCTTGCTGCTCATCCGGGGTTAGCACCTTTCGGCGCTCAGCAGATTCGCACGAACCGTTCGTTTGGGGGCAGAAGGCTCGACAGGGAGAGAATATGAGACCGTTTCGACGCCGTAAAAGAACTACGTGTCCACTGTGTAACTCGCGACTCACCAAAGTCAACGGGGCCCTGCGCTGCCGGTCGTGTCGGATTGAGTTCATCGGCGATTCCTGCCGCTTCCTCAATCTGCCGCCCTCGGTGCAATGGTCGGCGGATTCCTCGCGGGGTTAGAAACCTATGGACGCCCAGACGCATTCGCAGCGCTGCCACATCTGCGGCAAGCCAATGCGGGAGTACAAGGGAGTCTTCCTTTGCCTGCCCTGCAACGAAAAGTACGGCGAGTACTATGGCTTCTTCCGCTCCGCCTCCAAGGACTACCAGGATGCCAAAGACTTTGCCGTCATCGAATGCCCCGGCGTCACAATTTACGATGAGTCCAACACCCGCGTCGTCCAGGGAGTCAAATGGCACGACGATCGCGATCACTGCCAGGGATTCGAAATCGTCGGCAAGCAGATCTTCGCCCCCAACCACATGAAGACGCGCCACGTTCCCAAAGACAAAGCAAGGAATATCAGCCGTTGCCAGGCCTGTCAGGATTTCACGGTTCGTATGCGCATCTACAACCAGCAGGTCGGCAAGGACGACTACCAGCAAAGTTCGCCGCTCATGCCGAAAGACCCTGCCAAGTACCAGAAACCCAGCATCCACGAGAAATAACCCGTCGGATTCGACAACCCCGGTCCCTATAACGTCAGAGACACAACCTCAAAATCACAGGCTGCGGAAATCAGGCTCACGTCCTCGGGTCGATAGACAACGACACGAACTTGGTCTGGCGGAACGTCGTCGAGCCGGAAGTCACCCCGGTGCCGCCACTCGGCTTCCGGTGTCCAATCGGCAACCTTGGAACCAGCCATCTGAAAGAAAGGTCGCTCGAATTCGGTGAGGGACTCGAAAGCTGCCTCATCTCCATAAACCACCGGGCGAATTCCACAATTCAACGCCGCCGCGCGAGTGATGGCTATCCCGTACGGCTCAAAATTGTAATAGACGTACCTTCTCCGCCAGCGCATCAGCTTCGTGGCTGCGATCGGGTCGTGCGCTGTTAGAGAAACCACATCGTATCTCCCTCGGATAAACCTATGGCTTGCCCGGATGCAGCTCTCTCTGACGATCCTCTGCAATACGCGTAGCGCCGAGCGGGGATACTCGTCCGTCGCCAATAGATCACGGTAGAAGTCGGCAGCAGTCTCGCTCGGTAAGTGACCGTGGTGCGAACGCGTCATGTGCGTCAGGTAGTTCCACGAGACTGAGAGAGATCGATTGAGCCTGTTCGCCTCGAAATCATAGTGGGACTGGTCGGATGCTGTTGAATAAGTCGTTTCGAATGAACTATCCACCTTCTTGCCTCGCGACAGTGCTGTATCGAGCGTTTTCTCAAAGAACCCTTGAGGACGAATGGAAACCGGAACGACGACATTAGCCAGCGAGGCGGCAAGCTCGTCTCTCTTGTGGGGGAAATCGAACGCAACGCCGCGTTCGGAATCGAGGGGATCAAGTATCAGCGTGCGCTTCGGTTCCAGTTCAAACGACTTGATGATCTCGTCCGCCTGGCACGATGGTTCAGCCAGGATCACCTGCCACCCGCCCAGTTTGCCGACAAGGTAAACCACCAGTTCCCAGGTGTTCATGCCGGTGGAAGTGACGAAAACGGCGCCGCGCTCCGCATAGGCCGTGACCGCCCGGCAGGTACCCTCCACCCAGCGATCTTTGCGGCACGGCCGTTTCGACTGCCTGGAATTGATGACCGCCACCAATGGGCGACCGCCGGCGAAATCTGCTGCCTCTTCGCTCAATTTGATCACGGCGAGCCTTCCTTTATCCTGCCAAAGACGTCAACAGGCGATACGATAACAGTCTCGGGCCCAAAAAACAACCCGCGTCCTTTCGGACGCGGGTCGCAACGAACTTGTCTCCACAGGCGTCTCCGCCTGTGTGTTACCAGAAGCTTAGATTACTTCTTGGTTGACTTCTTCGTAGCCTTCTTAGCCGGCTTCTTGGCAGTCTTCTTCGCCGTCTTCTTGGCTGCTGTTTTCTTCATAGGTCCCTTCTTGAGGTTAGGGGTTGCTCCTGAGTGCCCGCTCGGCGAACTTCGCTTCGCGCGCACTTGCGATATTACTCGCGTTTATGTTTCTGTTTCCTTCAATTCTGTTTTCAACTGCGTTCTTCATGTTGCGAGGGATAGATTCGACTTGGAGCAACATCAAATCAACAAAAACTTTTAACAATTCTGAAAAAAACTCTGCTCGCTTGAGTAGTCACCCGGCGTCGCGACATCACCGCCAGGTGCGGACATCAATTTCGACCAGCAAAAATGCGCTGATTTCACGATCGCGATCACGCGAGTGATCAGCGCGCCGAACTCTGCGCCACACAGAAAAATCTCGCGACAAACTTTCAAATCGAAAAAATCTTTTGCGTGAGTTCCGATTTCACTCTCAACTCGACGCGTGTAACTGATCGCGAGCCGCGCGGAAAAGCGATTTCCGGCGGACCCGCGGTAATGAGTTTCGCCAGATTTGTGTTCGCGTCGCCGTCGGCAAGGGTGGTCGGCCGCCACTCGGCGTTGCAGGGGTGCGGCGCCGGCAGCAAGAAATCCGCTTGACAATCCCGCCTTTGATCGCTTAATCTTCCCTTAGACAATGCGCCCATAGCTCAACTGGATAGAGCGTCTGACTACGGATCAGAAGGTTGGGGGTTCAACTCCTCCTGGGCGTATTTTGATTTTTCCCCCCGTCCGCACGTCCCGTCAAGTATCGCCTAGTTCCTGACGATTCCAACGCAATCGCTCGTCAAGTCATTGCTGTTCGCCTCTGGGACTCTGAAGAGCAGGTTCAGCCTGCCGGTTTCGGTCTGTCGTGCAGGAGCGCGGGGTTTGAGGATCGTCCGCTATTAGACTAATGGCAGATAAGGCACCGCGGTGAGTTCGGGGCCGGAGCGCTCGCCGGCGGCCAGACGATGGTAGCCTGCCGCAGCGATCATCGCGGCATTGTCGGTACAGTAGCGAAATTCCGGAAAAATCACCATCACGCCGGTCTTCTCCCCTTCTTGCTGAAACACTTCCCGCAACCGCGAATTGGCGGCGACCCCACCGCCGACTGCAATGCAGTTTACACGGTGCTCGAGGGCAGCCTCGATCGTCGGTCGCACCAACATCTCCACGACGCGTTCCTGGAACGAGGCACAGATGTCAGCCAGATGCTCGCTGCGAAACTCATCCGACTTGTCTTTGACATAGAGCGCGACAGCCGTCTTGATCCCCGAGAAAGAGAACTCGTAACTGCCGTGCTTGAACTGGGCTTTGGGAAAGCGATGAAATCCCCGATCACCGGACAGCGCGAGTCTGTCGATCTTGTGACCTCCGGGATATCCGAGTCCAAGCACCTTGGCGACCTTATCAAACGCTTCGCCGGCAGCATCATCCCGAGTTGAGCCGAGAATCTCATAGCGTGTCCAGGCAGTCACTTTCACCAACAGCGTATGCCCGCCCGAGACGATCAGGGTAATGAAGGGCGGCGTCAGGGAAGGATCGGCGAGCCGGTTGGCAAAGATGTGTCCTTCAAGATGGTTGATGCCGATCAAGGGCCGATCCCAACCGTATGCGAGTGCTTTGGCGAAGTTCAACCCTACTATTAAAGAGCCCACCAAACCCGGCCCGCAGGTAACGGCGACACCGTCAATGTCCTTTGGAGTCAGCCCCAGTGAACGCTTGCACGACTCAAAAACCGGGATGATCTTCCGCAACTGCTGTCGGGAGGCGATTTCCGGTACGATTCCCCCGAAGTCGGTGTGCTCAACCTGTGAGTAGACCGCCTCGGCCAACACGCGCGTACCGTTCTCGACAACGGCAACTGCCGTCTCGTCGCAGGAGGTCTCGATTCCCAGGATCTTCATCGTTTGCGGGCCACCGTAATTGAGTCGTCGGCTTCCGGGAGGTAAATTGCGTCCGGCGGCACCTTGACTCGAATGCCGACCTTAATTGAGTCTGTCTCCAGATCAGGAGACAAAAAGCTGACTCGGACATTTCTCAGGACATTAGCGGTCAAGAGAGATTGCGGGAGACCGATCCTGATATCGACCTCGCGAGGGCTGAAGCGGTACTTCCCCGTATCGAAGTCATGTGGAGTATGCACGATCTGATCCGCCAACCGCCGTTCGACCATAGGCTCCACCCTGGCAATGATATCCACCAAGCTGTCGCCGAGCGTGATCCCGAGGCTATCCGCGAGAGCAAGCCGGACTGACCGAGTCGTTTCCGCGGTTAGACCGCTCAACTCCAAGGTCTCTGTTTCAATTTCTTGGATTCGCTTCATTGCCGAAGCCGGTCCCGACAGGCGAACCATTTCCGGGACAATCTTAACCGGCCCAACCGTCATAAATCCCGGCTGGGGAATGCAGCTGACACGGCTCTTTACAAGCACACTCTTTTCGACCTCACGCTCAAAACGCAGGAAGAGCTTGCGGGGGGAGACTATCGTGACGTTTTCGTAGACCTCGTCAAAAGACGTCATCGCGTCGTTGTCGGTCAACTCCCGTTCGAAATTGCCTTCCCGGTACTCCGCGGCGCTGATCCGCAGGCGTGGTTGATTGGCATCCAGCACAATCAACTGCTTCCCGGATGTTTTGACGCGCACAGCTATCGACGTCGGCAGCAGATTCGTCTGCAAAAGCCCGGCGGGGATGTTGTCAATTACCAGCGGAAGCTCAAACTGGTACTCGTAGGGCTTATTGGTTGCCACGTGTACCCACAGCAGCAGAGCGAGAAGAAGCGCCCCGATCTTGAGCGGCAAATTATGTAATGGATTAAAGCGCATGCGGCCTCACGCGCGGCTGCTCTTCTACTTGTTCGAGGTCACAATCGTTTTGCCGAATGAGATCTCACCGTTGTCGATCCGGATATTAAAGCCGCACTCCGGGTTTGAGCAGGCCCAGGCTTTGTACCGAATCGATGCACCATCCCGACCATAATCGGACAGCGGCAAGAGTTTGCCGGTCTTGCACTTCAGGCAGTCCGGAAATTGATTTTCCACCACACCACATTCCTTGAGCGAGTTACGATTGCTTTACCGATGTCGCAGGGGAAGGTATAATCTGAGAGCGATTCTGTCAATCAAAAGATCACTTGGACCAGAGCACGGTCACTTGCTCCCGCCCGTCTTCATCCCAGCCGAAAACCACCAGGTCGCCCTTGCCGTCAAGATTCAAGTCGTGGGCGTCCACCGAGCTGCACCGTGTCGCTTCTCGAGTCACAACCGGCTTGTCTGAGAAATGCGGGTTCTTCGTACCGCGATAAATCTCCAGCTCATCGTCATCGCTGATACTTACCAGGTCCTTGATCTGGTCGCGATCGAGATCGCCGTCAAAGCAGCCAATGAACCTCGTCGGCAGGTCGTTGCCAAAGAAATCGATCCCGCAGTTCAGCTTCTTGACAAACTTCGCTTGTTCGGCGAAGACTCCACCTTCAGACTCGAATATGCTCAACTCCACGCCGATACGTTGCATCAGCAGTGATTTGACCAAATTGGTTGATGCCGCCGAAATGGTCGCCAGGATGACCGACGATGAACCATCGCCGTCAAGATCCGCCAGGGCGAAGCCGATCCCGAATTGGTCGATGACGATTCGCTTGGAAGGACGTTGCGGATATCCCAGTTGCGCATTGCCGAGGAAGACCTCCAGTATCGTCTTGAAATCACCGTCCCGACCCTGCGTGAAAACACGGCAATAGTCCGTGAGCTTATCGTTATTCAAGTCAGCCAGTCCCCAGGAGGTGAACCTCAGGTTCTCAAGGAACGCCGCTTTCACCTGCAGCAGTTGGTCCGGATTTATGGAAAACTGCAGGTCACCTAACTGGTGAAGAACCGCCAATCCGCTCGCCGAAGCCACCAGGATATCGCTGGAGCGATCAGCGTTAAGGTCTTGAACGGACAATGTCGGCATCGACACGGAAAAGTCCCGCCGGGCGTGTTCGCGCAGGACATTTCCCGTTGCCGGATAAGCGCAGCGGTGTTCAACAGCCACGCTCCTGATTTGAGTGTAGCCGTTGCGGTCTTTCTTGAGAATCCGCAATCCGTCCCAACTCGGCACGACGGCTTCCGGTATCCGGTCGGCATCGAGGTCGAACATGAAGCTGTAGTCGCAAATGTATTCGGGCGCCGGGACCGTGTACAAGCGGTCAAATCGCCCGATCTCCTTGATGGCGGCGGCGTACCCTCCGTCATCATGGTCGAGCACGTAAAGCGCATCCAGACCCAGAAGTACGATCTCCTCGCGACGATCATTATCTATGTCGACAACCTGGATGGCAAAGACGGAAGCCGGCACCTCCGCAGCGAGTGTCGGATTCGACGGAAAGTTCTTCGGCGACAATTCCTGGTACAGGCTCAGCCTTCGACCCCTCTGCTCATCGCGCGTCAGTATCAGGAGTTCGTTCGCGGCGACACCGTCGAACTGGACGGGCACAGAGAGGATATACTTACCATTGGGAGTAATTGACTGTGCGTCGAAGCTGTCTTTGTCAGCCGCCAGTGACGTGCAAGCCAGACCTAAGATCACAAGGACCGTAAGCCGTTTCAGCAACGCGACCCAGAGAGGGGACCTGTAGCTCACCAAATTGGCGATCCCGCCGAATCCTTGGCGAGCCGCTGACTTATTCAAATTGGCAATCACTATCAATGCCTTGAGATTAGCTCCTAAAGCCCAGTTACAGTCATGTCGGAGCGATTCACCCGATGATACTATCTACTGATAGACGGGACGTCAAGTTGCCATTTTATTTGGGACCGTTTGAGTCCTACAAGCGTTCCTGCGCAAGCTTCGTCCGGACCAATTGACGGCGGCCTTGGAACAAAAGCCGCTACTGCAACCAGTCGCTGCGGTTCTTGTCGTTCCAGTAGAAGCGGGTCGCTCCTCTATCCGTCCCGATCCAAAGGTAGTCACCGTCGGCAACCAGGGTCCGCACTCCCTGCGACACCAATCCGTCACTCGTAGTATACCGATACCAAGAGTCCTTGCGCCGGTTGTAACGAAAGAGCCCGTCGCCACCCCCGACCCAAACTGTGCCGCCGTGAACCAACAGTGAAGTCAATTGCGCATTTCTAAATGCCGTCGCGCGATCATGGTAGGTGTAGCTATAATCCTTGAGATTGACAACCACAACCCCGTCCTCACCGACTGTGTACAAGAGCGTGTCGACCACCTGAATGTCATAAACAGGCGCCCGCAGGTACGGGGAGTCGAGCAAGATTCTCCTCCACGTGCTTCCGCCCCAGTTGAGGCTCAGCACGCCGATTTCCGTGGCCGCGAAGACTGTCGAGTCGCGCGTGTCGAAATCGAAGACGATCAAGCCTTCGGTCAAGTCGGTATTGGCGCTATAGATCGTGTCGCGGACATGATCGAAGATACTTATTCCATCATCGGTGCCGATCAGGAGGTTGTTCTTGATCGACTTCAAAGCCGTCACGCGTTCGCCCGAGATGCCGTCAAACTGCGAGTACGATTCAAAGTTGCGCGAGCGGCGATCCATGCGCACCAATCCCAGTTCCGTACCAATCCAGACTGCTTTGCGATCGTGCGCGATCGCATAGAACTGATCCGAGATAATCCCGCGATTGCGGCGACTATCGAAGTACTCCCAGTGATCGCTGCTGCGATCATAGTAGCTGATGCTCCCGGGCAGGCCCTCGCCGCCGCCCAAAAACCACATTTCGTCCCCGTCGCGATCCAGGTCCGCCACGTCGTCATCGTAGAGACCCTGAGGCATCAGCGCCAGATCGTTGATGGCCAAATCGCCCAGCGCCGGGCCAAGCCCCCACACCCCCATCCATACCCGGCTGTTGTCCTCGCGGAGAAACTGCGTGATCCTGTATTCGAACATATCGCGATCGGTCAGAAGGTTTGGCGCGAAAAACGTATAGCCGAAGGGTGTGAAAAACTGCGGCAGTCCCTGGCCCTCATAGTTGGAGGATTGCACCAACTCCGAAGGAAAAGTGATGATGTTCGACCACTCTTCAAAAGTCGGGTTGAAATTGGCAGCGCCGCTTGGAGTCTCTATCCAGAGTTCGTCAGTCATGCGGTCAACCGCCAGGCGTCGCACCCGGTTGTCCGGCATGCCGTCGGACACCGTCAGCGGATCGAGCCAACGCTCAGAAATAATATCGTAGCGCAGTATCCCCCCGGTCG
Source organism: uncultured Ignavibacteria bacterium (assembly GCA_964576925.1). GTDB lineage: Bacteria > Zixibacteria > MSB-5A5 > CAIYYT01 > CAIYYT01 > JADJGC01. The sequence goes on from CAZNWJ010000002.1 coordinate 336,663, forward strand.
TGGCGAAGAAGATCGTGTTGAATCCGCGAGCGATCCCCGTCACATATCGCGTGTTGGTGAAACTCACCCAGTCGCCCGGACTGTAAAAACGATAGATTCTCTGCGCCTCGATCGAAGGCGCCAGGATTAGCAGGAGAAGTCCGAGAAGAATCCTAACCATTGAGAAAATCTATCGCGGCCTGCGCCAGCAGGCTCGCACCGATCGTGATCGCAGCCTCGTCAGCCCGGAACTGCGGATGGTGCAGGCTGTGAATCGCCCCTATTTTCTGGTTACGCACTCCCAGCCAGAACATCGCACCCGGGACCGCATTTACAAAATGCGCAAAGTCCTCTCCCCCCATCGAGGGAGTCTCGACGACATCCACCTGCGAGCGCCCAAGTATGCGAATCGCGCTCTCTCGAAGTCGCTCATTGGCATCAGCCGCGTTGACCAGCGGAGGATATCCCCAGGTAAACGCGACGTCTGCCTTGCACTTGTGTGCCTCTGCAATATCGTTGGCTATCTTCTTGATTCGAGCCGCCAGTCTCTTGAGTCCCTCGTCGGTCAGGGACCGCGCAGTCCCCTCGATCCTGCAAGTATCCGGAATGACATTCCGAGCTGTCCCACTCTCAATCTTACCCACCGTCACCACTGCCGGTTCGAAAGGACTCACATCCCGGGCAACTATCGTCTGGAGGGAACTGATCAAATCTGCCGTGCAGACAATCGGGTCGATCGCCAGATGCGGGTAAGCCCCGTGACCGCCCTTACCGCGCACCAGAACGTCAAAATCCAGCGTTCCGGCGCACATCGTACCTTCACGGATGCCGATCCGTCCCACTGGGCGCAATGGATCGACGTGGAGAGCAAAGATCATATCAACAGCGGGATTCTTAAGTACACCGGCCTTTACCAGGACCTCCGCCCCTCCGGGTGGCGACTCTTCCGCCGGCTGATAGATGAACTTCACCGTCCCGCAGAACTTCTCGCGCAATTGGATAAGAAGAGCGGCAGCGAGGGTGATCGTCGCCATATGCACATCATGGCCGCAGGCGTGCATGTTGCCCGGATGAAGTGATCGAAAAGAATACCCGGTCTGTTCGGTTATGGGGAGTGCGTCGATGTCCGTCCTGAACGCGACGCACTTGCCTTTTCCATTCTTCAACTCAGCAAGAATACCGGTCTTGGCGATCACCTTGAAGGGGATGCCGAGCCTCTTCAGCTCGTTCTGCAGCAGCGCCGAGGTCTTGATTTCGGTCCATGCCGTTTCTGGGATACGGTGCAGTGAGCGTCTCAATTCCACTGCCCACGCTCTCCGCCCTCGCGCCAGGGCGCTGATTTCTTTTGAACTGGATTCTCTCATGATTCGTCATCCAATATAGGGAGTGTCCTATAAGTGCGCTATGCCCAACTTCCGCCTCAGATATATTCTGAAACTATCCTGTGCTAACAATGTTGAATAAAGATGACGACAATCAAACGAGAATCAAAATCGAAATGAGGAATCCGCGCATGCAATTTCGTCCGGCTGTCGCCACGCTCTCCGTTATCGCACTTTGTTCCCTGTCAATTCTGAGTCTGATGAGTTGCGAAGATAAACCGCCCAAACCGCCGGATAAGGTCAGGATCGTCAACGGTACCGATTATTTTCCGATGAGTGACGGCGACACCTGGTACTACAACTCCGGTAATTTTGTCCGCAAAGTCGATGGCGACACGGTGATCGACGGGCAAACCTGCAAGCGCGTCCTGCTCGGTACGGAAACTGACCAGGCCTGGAGTCTCACCTCGGAGCGCTTTGCCGTTCATCTCCTGCTCGGTTACATGTGGGTCGACCCACCGCTGGATATTCCTCTTAATCTCGTCAAGGACGAACCGTACACCTTCAATTCGCTCGGTCTGATTACGGAGGGCTTCGTTTCCGACGCCGATTCTTTCCGTATCTTCGGCACACTCACTTTCGCCGGATACGTCACCCGCACGATCAGCCAGGTCGATCTCGACAGTTGCCTCCAATTGGACTATAGCTCCACCACGAAGATCTACTTCAAGGACGGCAATGTGATCGATGACGCGGCGGATTATACGGAATTCTATGCCCGCGGCATCGGGATGATCAACGACGGAACCTGGGGACTGGATGCCGCCCTAATCAATGGTATCCAACTCCCCAAGAGCGCTCCTTAGTTCTTGAACGGCAATGTTTTTGTTGCGCCCTTTGTGGCGGAGCCATTTCGTGTTTCAGTACGATGCGCTCGCTGACGATATAATGAAATTGGAGCGATAAGTGAACTCTAACAAAGTCGAGACTATGCGGAAACGGGAATTCAGTGGCGTGATACTGCGCTTCGTCGTGCTGGCAGTAATTGGTTTGATCGGACTCGTCGGCCTGACCTCCTGCGGCGACACCGGTACGAAAGGTGATGTCCGCAGCAATTGGGTGATCGACGGCCTCTTAACTCGTAACGGCACCAGCCGTTTCGTCGGCGTCTACTTCGATATCACCAGAGACGACAAGGCCTTTATCTCGGCCGTCATCCTCGTGAACGGACAAACCGTCCGCTCGCTCGGCGACGGCACATATTTTGAAAACGTAGATACCTCCTTCCTGGGTGACACGACACTCATCGAGATTTCCACACCCCTCGACCAGAATTTCAACTTCCAACACCAAATCGCCGTACCCGATTCGTTCAGCTTCGACTTCGACCAGTTGCCAAATAATCAGGTCTTCGCCTCGACCAACGTCGTCAACGTGCGCTGGAATGCTTCCGATTTCGAAGGTTACTCCGGCGGATACTTCGTGGTCACCGAGCCCGCCAGTCAAGCCAGTACGGCTGTCGGCAGCTTCGACCTCTTTGATGGTCAAATCGGTTCGATCTCGCGCGATGCCTTCCGCAACTCCCAGGGAGAATTCCAAACCGGAACCTACAACGTCTACGTTGTCGGGCGGGTCGAGCAGCCCATCAACGCTCCGGGGCTGCCATTCACGATTCCGGAAGGAATCTTCAGTCAAAATATCAATCGCGTCGGTGTCAAGGGCCAGATCGGGGCGCTCTACATCGCGCCCGTCAAGACCGTGACTGCCGTCTCCGGTTCATAGGGATGGGCCGACGACTCTACAATCGACTCCAGAACCTTACGACTGAATCGCGCAATCCGGCATCGCGTAATCTGGATCGTCTGTCGGTGTCGGCTATCCTGCGCCTGATCAACTCACAAGACCGTCTCGTCGCCCCGGCCGTAGCCAGGACTATCCCTCAGATTGCCCGGGCTGTTGAATTGGTGGTCTCCTCTTTTGCGAGCGGGGGACGGCTGATCTACGCCGGTGCCGGAACCTCCGGCCGTCTTGGTGTCCTCGATGCCGCCGAATGCCCGCCTACCTTTGGTGTCTCGCCGCGAATGGTCAAGGCCATCATCGCCGGCGGACGCCAAACTCTGGTGCGGTCCCGTGAAGGCGTCGAGGATGATTCTGCCGCCGCCCGGCGCGATATCCTGCGCCTCAACCCGTCGCCGCACGACACGGTAATCGGTATTGCCGCCTCCGGTCGAACTCCCTATCCGCTGACAGCTCTGCAGGAAGCCAAACGTCGCGGCGCCCGGACGGTCTTTATCGCCTGCAATTCGGTCGCGGCGAAACCGCGTTTTGTGGATGTCGTCATTTCGCCCATTCTCGGCCCTGAAGTTTTGACTGGATCGACCCGCATGAAGGCGGGCACGGCCTGCAAGCTAATCCTGAATATGATCACGACCACCGCCATGGTGCGCATCGGCAAGTGCTACGGCAATTTGATGGTCGACCTGCGGGCCACCTCTGAGAAGCTCGTCGAACGCTCCAAACGGATACTCGTGGAGACGTTGGGGATTTCTTACCCGGCAGCCGGACGGCTCCTCAAATCATCGCACGGATCGGTCAAAACGGCCTTGGCGATGCACCTGCTCGACCTCGATTACTTGGCGGCACAAAGGCGCCTGCTCGCCGCCAACGGCCGCTTGGCTGACTTGATTCAGAAATAAACACTGCCAATTCCGGCCTGTTGCCGCCGACCCCCGAAAACGCTGCCAACTAAAGCCGGCAATCGTCTTTGACGATTTCTTCTCTATATGTCTCGGTTGGTCCCGGAAGGAAATCAGCTTGGAAAATATACATCTCAATAGTCGGCTCTCCTACTCTGTCGGGGAAATCGCAGCGCTTCGTGATCTCTTCAACGGGCTGGCTCGTGGCGTGCGCGCCTGTCGCCAGTATCCGCCCCAGCACCCAATTCCGGTGCAATTCAAGCGCACGTTCTTGGATCAATTGAAAGCCTGGTTCGAGATCAGCAATTACCTGGCTGTTCGCGTCGGTTTTGATTCGCTGGAGACCGCCGACGATCCCGTCTATCATGGCACTCCCGGGAATGACAACATCGCCCATCTCCTGCACCGCGACGGCATTCGCTTCCTCGAAATCACTCCCGCAATTAGCGAATCCGAAGTCGACGCGTTCTTCGACGCCTTTGTCGCCTGCTCGTCAGCCGATACCGAAGCCGTCGATATCGTCAATCTTTTCTGGCAGGCGGGTTTCAGCCACATTCGCTACGAAGTCGTCGATACTTTCGAACCTGGAGAAATCGCTGAGATCACCCTGGAGTTGGAAGAACATGCCGGCCTCCCTCAGGAACGCAACCAGGCTGTCATCGAGTCGGCTCAGCTTCGGAACTGGACATCGTCCGGATCCGGCGCCCTCGATCAGGCTGCCGAAACGCGTCGCTACATGAGCGAAACCTACGCCGGCATCGACCAGTTTGCCCCGCACGAACTCAAGAGCCTGATGGCGATGATCCAGGAGGACCGCGCCAAGGATCTCAAGACCGAGGTCGTGCAACTGTTGCTGCAACTCACCGCCGAATCCGGCAGCGTCCAGGATTTGCGGCTGACCACGGAAGCGCTGCAAGTTGCCTTTGACCGGCTGATCGGCGAGGGCAAGTTCGATATCCTGATCTCGATCGTCAAGCACGTGCGCGAGCTGGCAGGCTCGGCAGCTGTCGATTCGCTGGCCGCGAAAAAGCGTCTGACCGAATTCGAAAATCGCTGTGGTGACAGCGTACGCCTCAAGCTCATCACAAATTCGCTGAATAGTAATCAGGAAATTGACCTGCGCCTGACTGAACAATACCTCGATCTGCTCGGTTGGGAATCTCTCAATGGCTTGGTCTGGATGCTGGGCGAACTCGCCCACTATCCGGCCCGCCGCATGCTTTGCGATCTTCTCATTCGCAAGGGAGCGGAAAAACTCGACATCCTTGGCAGCGCCGTTTTCGACAGCCGCTGGTTCGTCGTCCGTAACGTCGCCTGGGTCCTCGGTGAAATGCGAAATGACCGCGCCTGCACCTATCTGGCAAAGGCCGCCAAACACGCCGACGAACGCGTCAGGACCGAGGTCGTCAAGGCGGCGGCGAAACTCGCCGGCGACAGCTGCGCCAAAGTTCTGCTGCCGATGATCGAAGACTCGACCGGGCGCGTAAGAGCACTCGCACTCGAGGCGCTGGGAAAAACTCGCTCTCAGGTCGCTCACCAGGGACTTGCCACCCTGGTTAAGTCCAAAGATTTCGCCGACGTCGATCCGACCATGATGAAACAGCTCCTGGAAGCGTTCGTGCTCTGCGGGGGCGACGACGCTTTGGAGTATGCGCGGGAAGTAATTGGCCGCAGCAGCCTCTTCAACAAGGCCCGTTTATTGCGCCTGCAAGAGGCGATGGTCGCGGCGTTGCAATTCTCGGAATCTCCCGCTGCGGTTGCTGCGCTGGACAAGTTGGCTTCCGACACCCGTCCGGCTATCGCAGCAGCCGCTCGCAAGTCGCTGAAATATCTTCGCCGCCACACGGGGATTGACCATGAGTGAAAACCAGATCTTCGGAAACGCCGCCCCGGCAGCGGACGATGTCGAGTACATGCGCCACGGACGTTCCCTGGTAAACCAAATCTGTATCTACCTCAAGACGGCCAAAATCTACGACCCCGAAAACAACAACTACAAGTTGCAGTCCGTTCTGACGCATGACATGATACAGGAAAACCTCAAGCGCTTCGGTGATCTGACCATTCAGGTTCAATCGGACTACTTGTTCTATTGCGGCATTCGCCTGCGTCTCGACGCCGACCACGATTCCAACACCGGCTATCTCATGAAGCTGTTCCAGGCAGTGGGCATTTCCGGTGTCATGATCGATATCGGGTTCACTGCGAATGATCTGCGGGCCATGGCAGCTGTTCTCAATCAGGCTGAAGCCAAAGGGATCGACAACTTTGAGCGCTTGCAGATGCTCTGGCAAGCCGCCGGAATCGAGTTTATCGAGTTGTTGCCCCCGGTTGTCGAAACAACCGGCAAGGTCGATGAGTCCCGCCAACGACGCCTCTTCGCAAAGAAGGCGTTCTTCTCGGCGATGAGCAATCTTAAGTCGGTGGTCTCAACCATCGGCGCCAATCGCGCCGTCGATCTCACGCGCACCTCGCGCATCATTCACTCGTTGGTTGACCAGGTCGTTTCCGACGACGCTTACCTGCTTGAGCTGACCGCGCTGCAGGCGCACGATGAATACACCTTCCTCCATTCGACCAATGTCTGCGTCTATTCGATCTGCCTCGGCAACAGCCTGAAACTGACCAAGACGGAATTGGCCAACCTCGGTTTTGCCGCGCTGTTCCACGACATCGGCAAAACCCGTCTCCCCCTGCAGGTGCTCAATAAGCCGACGGAATTCGACGAGGCCGAGTGGGATCTCGTCCGTAAGCACCCGACTTACGGCGTGCTCGCCATCGCCAAGACAATGCCGTTCGACGACAATTCCTGCCGGGCGATGCTGGTGGCTTTCGAACACCATTTCAATCTCGACGGCACCGGTTATCCCTTCGTGAAGTTCAAACGCAACCTGAATCTCTTCAGCAAGATCGTTGCCATTTGCGATGTCTTCGATGCGCTGACCTCGGGCCGCGTCTACCGTAAGGACGCAATCTCGCCGGAGCACGTTCTGCGCAAGATGCGCGATCAGGCTGGCTACAAGTTTGATCCGTTCCTCTTGAAAGTCTTCATCAACACCGTTTCACTCTATCCGCCGGGGACGCTGTTGCTGCTGGATGACGGCCGCCTGGCCATGGCGATTGGCCGCAGCCGCCATGATCTCTTCCGACCGCGCGTCAAAGTTATTGGCGATATGTTCCAGCTCTATGAGATCGCCGAGGAGCTGGACTTGAGCGAAGCCGACGAGATGGGGACTTACCAACGGTCGATCGTGCGCGCGATTGAGCCGCAGGAACTCCCCCTCAACCTTTCCCATTACGTTTTGCAGTCATTCCAGTAAGTACCATCATTTCGAAAAAGGGATCACACCATGCTCGATGAACAGTCTGGACGCCGCCCCCGAGTCCTGATCGTCGATGATGAAGAAATCATCCTCCGTCTCCTGGAGCGGCAGCTGATTCGCCTCAATGGCGACCCGGTTGCTGCGGAATCAGCGCGGGGAGCGATCATCCAGGTTCAGGAGCATCCAACCGACTTCGACCTGGTGATCGCCGACCTCTACATGCCCGAGATGTCGGGACTTGATCTCGCAAAAGCGATCCATGACGTCAACCCGAGCTTGCCGATCCTGCTCTGTACCGGCGACGATGCGGCACTGGCGGGCCGGGACCTCTCCCCACTGGGTATCGTCGGCGTGCTCGTTAAGCCGATGACGACCGCGGCGTTTGCAGCCGGAGTGATCAATGCTCTCCAGAAACACGACTCGCCTGCGTTCAAGTCGGTGCGAATGCCAACTCAATAATCGACTTGAGTGGTCGATCAGTCCTTGACTTCCTGCCAAATTCGTCCGAATATCCCCCGTCCACTGTACGATTCCGTCTGACATCCAACTCTGATCTTGGATTGCGGCGTCGTCGCATGACGACCTCGAAACGCTGACTGAGGAAATATGCCTGCCAAACATCGCTTAGTTGCGCTCAGCTTCTTGCTGATGCTCTTGCTGACTTCGATCTCACTTTATAGTCTTCCCCGCCTCTCGGCCGAACACGCCACGCCGTGTATAACCTGCCATACTAATCCGAACGGCGGCGGTATGCGCAATGAGTTCGGCAATTTTGCCGTCGCCTATAACGAACGCTGTCTGCAAGCCACCAAGAAGCTGCTCGAACCCAACAAGTTTCGGCCGCGCCTCTCCGACAACGTGACCTTCGGCTTCGACTACCGCGCGTTGTATATCGAATCGGGCCGCACCCTGCAGATGCAGGCCGACCTCTACCTGGCCGTCGAGCTGCTGCGGCATGTCTCTTACAACCTCGCGCTCGGACAGAGCAACGTCCGCGACAGCTATCTCATGCTGAAGGTGAAAGATGAACAATATTGGGTGAAGCTCGGCCGTTTCTACCCCGCCTTCGGCTTGCGCGATCCCGATCACAATGCCTACGTCCGCACCGTGCCGTTGCTCGGACCGGAACTTGCCGTCGATGGCGCCTCGATCGGAGGCAACTTCTTCAACGGTTCAAACATCAGCTTCGAATTCTACGCCCAGGGTGGACAGCAAATCTTGACTCTACATTCGTTTCGTGCCGGCGCTCTCGGCCCTGTAGGCTTCTTGACCGGACTGTCGTGGCGCGAATCGGAAGAAATGCCCGATGGCTACCGCGGCTTTCCTGTCGCCAAGGCGGTCTTTGGCGGGCTCTCCTATGGTCGCCTGACGGCCCTGGGAGAAGTCGGTGCCGTCGGCAAGGGCAATGAGCAGCGAACCGCGTTTGCCCAACTCTCGGCCCGGCTGGCTTACGGACTTCACCTGCTGAGTGAATATAACTTCCACGACCCCGAGTGGAACGTCAAGTCTGGCAAGAACGAATTCTGGCGTTTTTCCCTGGAGGTCTTTCCGATTCCCTTCGTTGAAATGCGACCCTCGGCAACCCTCGTCGGGGCCGGGCCGCGTAAGAACCAGGTCGACTACTTCATTCAATTTCACGTGACCTATTGAGATCCTCGATATGATCGCAAGCATTACGCGCATACTGCCATCGTTCTTCCTGGTACTGATTTCCGGGGTCGCCGTGGCGTCAATCCTCATCAATTCCTGCGCCGATCACGGACGGGTCGTTCAGATCGTGGAGGAGGAGCCGCCGGTGCTGACCGTCTCCTTCAAGGATGACGTCCAGCCGATTCTCCTCGCCTCGTGCGCTTTCAACAACTGCCATGGCAGTTTCAATCCGCAGCATGGCGTCAACGTGACCAGCTACGCCGGCATCATGAACAACGACCCGTTCCACGGGCGGCACGTGATCCCCGGCGCTGCCGATGTCAGCGCCATCTACCTCGCGGTCACAACGCGCTATCGGGAAATCGGTTTGCAGTTTCGGATGCCGCAATTCAGCGATACTCTTACGTCCGGCCAACAGGACACAATCAAGACTTGGATCAACGAAGGCGCTCATGACAACTAGCGCCGGGGAGTCGACATGAACCAGATGAATCGTCTCGCTCTGGGGCTGCTCGCAACAACGCTGACTGCCTTGACGCCGGCCGCACAGGTGATTGCCGTCGATTACTACGTTGCCGGAAATGTCGAGACCGACACGGTCTCTTTCGCGTCTCAGGCCAAGCTGGAGTTCATCGAGGGTACGACCCATACGATCTCCGGCGTGATCTCCTTCGACCCGCAAAACACCTCGCTCCCGGCTTCCGGTCGGCTGCGCGTCGACGCTCGTACCCTGCGCACGGGCATTGAACTTCGCGATGAGCACATGCGTGATCGCCACCTCCATACTGAACAGTTTCCGTACATCGAGTTCACCCTGAAGTCGATTTCCGGTCTGCCGGCCGCCCTGACTCCTGGAGACTCCTACGCCTTCCAGGTCATGGGTCAATTTTCTGTTCACGGCAGCACGCGCGACGTCACGGCAGCGGCTTCGGTGACACTCACGGCTCTCGATTCCACCCACTCGCAACTCGCCGTGCGCGCCACCTTTCCGATCAAACTTGACGACTACAGCATTCCGCGCCCCAAAGCGCTTTTCTTGAAGCTGGCCGAGACCGTCGACATAACCGTGAGCTTTGTCGCGTCTACGAGCAATCCCAAGATCGAGTTCTAACAGCCTGACAGGCGGCCGTTTCAAAGACCCCTCGTAAGCTGTTGCGTCGGTTCTTGATTTCGCGCGGCCTTTCCGTAGTCGGTTGAACAACGAGTGTGCTCAGCGCGAAATTGTGAACCGACGCCTGTCGAATTCGAACAAACGACAACTTCTGGGAAAGCCAACGCAAAATTGTGTTGAAGGCGCTATCCCCCTTCTGATTCATTGACTTACCGCTCTTTATTTTTCTGCGAAATCATTGATCGGCAGTCCCCTTTTGGATATATTGTCTGCAGATAGCGGCTGTTCGGCCGCGCTGACAACGGTGATAATCGGGCAATCTGCCCTTCTGAATAAGGAGTTTCTATGAACGTCTTCGAGTTTGCCATGAAGATGGAGAAAGACGGCCAGCACTTTTACGAGAGCGAAGCTTCCCGCACCAACAACCCGGCGCTCCGCAAAATCTGGCTGCAATTGGCCGGCGACGAAATCAAGCACTACGAAATCTTCAAGCGTTTCCGCGACGGCGAAGTTCACGAAGCCAAGGCGATGTCGGAATTGGGCACGCAGATCCTGGCGACGGCCAAGACAATCTTCGAGCAGCTTCCCAAGGGATCCGATGACATGAAATTCGGTGACGACGTGATCGCCGCCTGGAACAAAGCGCAAGACCTCGAACGCGAAACCGAGAAATTCTACCGCCAAAAATCGAGTGAAGAGAAGGCGCCGGAAGTGCAGAAAGCATTCGGGCTGCTGGCCGACGAGGAGCACAAGCATGTTGTCCTGATCGAGCACGTCCTGGAGTTTCTCCACCAGCCCAAGAGCTGGTTGGACGACGCCGAGTGGAGCAACATCACCCACAATTAGATCATCGCAGGTTTGTAAACGTCCCGGGGCACATGCCAGGTGCCCCGAACCAAGACGGTCACTGCAATCAGGGAGAAAATCAAGGAGGAGATTTCATGGGTACATTCCGCATGGCTCAGCCTGTAAATGAGCCGATTTATTCATATGCCCCCGGAACGCCGGAACGCAGCAAGCTCATGGCTGCGTTGGCAGATCTCAAGTCGCAGCAAATCGACATTCCGCTGGTGATCGACGGCAAGGAAGTCCGCGTCGGGGAGAAGATCAAGATCACGGCGCCGCACGACCATTCTTTGGTCCTCGGTTACACCTATCGCGGTACCAAAGCGGAGACGCAGGCCGCCATCGACGCCTGTCTGGCCGCGCAGAAATCGTGGGCCGAACTGCCGATGCACCACCGCATCGGCGTTTTTCTCAAAGCGGCCGACTTAATCGCCGGTCCCTACCGCTACACACTGAATGCAGCGACGATGCTCGGTCACTCCAAGAATGTGTTCCAGGCAGAGATTGATGCCGTCTGTGAGTTGATCGACTTCTTCCGCTTCAACGCCTTTTTCATGCAACAAATCGCCGACTTGCAGCCGATCAATCCCGATCCGACCATCTGGAATCGCATCGACTATCGGCCGCTGGAGGGCTTCATCTTCGCGGTCTCGCCGTTCAACTTCGTTTCGATCAACGGCAATCTCCCGACCGCGCCCGCGATGTGGGGCAATGTCTCCGTCTGGAAGCCCGCCTCCAGCGTCATGTACACCTCGCACTTCCTGATGAAAATCCTCATCGAAGCTGGTCTGCCCCCGGGTGTGATCAACCTGATCACTGGCAAGGCCGCGGAGATTTCCGATATCGTCCTCAATCACGAGTACCTCGCCGGAATTCACTTCACCGGCTCAACCGGGGTTTTCCAGGGCATGTGGAAGACGATCGGCGAGAACATCGCCCGGAATAAGTACAAGGGCTATCCTCGTATCGTCGGTGAGACCGGCGGCAAAGACTTCATCTTCGTCCACAAGTCCGCCGTTCCCGAACAGGTGGCAACGGCCATCACTCGCGGGGCCTTTGAGTATCAGGGTCAGAAGTGCTCGGCCGCCTCGCGCGCCTATATTCCGAAATCGCTCTGGCCGAAAATCAAGAAGCTGGTCTTGCAGCAACTCTCAGAAATCAAAATGGGCGACCCGGCCGATCCGACCAACTTCATGAATGCCGTCATCGATCGCGGGGCTTTTGACAGCATCAAGAAATACGTCGACTTCGCCAAGAAGGCCTCTGATGCCGAGATCATCTCCGGCGGTCACTGCGACGACTCGAAAGGCTTCTACATCGACGCCACCTTGATCGAGACGACGAATCCCAAGTTCAAAACGATGGAAGAAGAGATCTTTGGACCGGTGATGACAGTCTATGTCTACAACGACAAGGACTACGAGAAAACACTGCAGCTTTGCGACGAGACCTCACCCTACGCATTGACCGGCGCAGTCTTCGCTGCAGATCGCGATGCCGTCATCACTGCCGAACGCATGCTTCGCCAGGCAGCTGGAAACTTCTACATCAACGACAAACCGACCGGTGCAGTCGTCGGCCAGCAGCCCTTCGGTGGCGCCAGAGCCTCCGGCACCAACGACAAAGCCGGCGCGCTGCACAACATGATTCGCTGGACCTCGCCGCGCACCATCAAGGAGAACTTCGTCCCGCCGACGGACTACAAGTATCCCTTTATGCGAGAGAAGTAGACTAGTTCTTCAAAACAGCCAGTAATGAGGCGCGGTGGACGACATTGTCCTCCGCGCCTTTCCTTCTTGTTCAGCAAGCAATCTGTAGCTGCAGCGCCAATACCCTGTCTCCTTCCCCCGTTGCGTCGGTTCTTGATTTCGCGCGTTTCACCGGCCAATCGCGCACCCTCGCACCCACCCAGCGCGAAATTGTGAACCGACGCGATTTCGTTTCATATCTTCTCCCCCGTTCCGTCGGTTCTTGATTTCGCGCGTTTCACCAGCCAATCACTCGTCCTCGCACCGTCCCAGCGCGAAATTGTGAACCGACGCGATTTCGTTTCATATCTTCTCCCCCGTTCCGTCGGTTCTTGATTTCGCGCGTTTCACCAGCCAATCACTCGTCCTCGCACCGACTCAGCGCGAAATTGTGAACCGACGCCTCTTGCGCTCTTGATAACAGCAATACCCTGCACCATTGGAACCCCTCCGCGCCTTTGGGGTTAAGTAAGAGGTATGGGCGGCAGCGACACGATTGACTGAGATCACGGAGGATCAATGACAGAATCAAGAAACACCGCCAATGACTTGGGCCTCACCCGCCGCGAATTCATCCAGCATGCCGCCATCGTCGGCGCAGCCGCTGTCGTCCTGCCCTCGCTGCTGGGCGATCAACTCGCAATGGCCCAGGAGGTCGACCCCTATGCTCTGCCGCCGCTGCCCTACGCTTACGACGCCCTCGAACCGCATATCGACAAACTCACCATGGAGATTCACCACACCAAACACCATCAGGCCTATATCAACAACCTGGTCAAGGCGCTTGAGAAGTACCCGGAACTGCGCAAAGAAACCCCCGAACAACTCCTGCGCAAACTGCCGAAACTCCCGCAGGAGATCTATCACCCCGTGAAGAACAACGCCGGCGGTCATCTCAATCACTCGTTTTTCTGGCAGATCCTCGGCCCCAACGCCGGCGGTGATCCGCAGAACGATATCGGCGAAGCGATCAATCTGAAATTCGGCGGCATCGCGCAGTTTCGTCAGGAGTTCACGGACAAAGCGATGGGCATCTTCGGTTCCGGCTGGGCGTGGTTGGTGCTGGATTCAGGTCGCCTGCGCGTGGTCGGCAACATGAATCAACACAGCCCGATCTCCGATGGCTTCGTCCCCCTGCTCGGCATCGACGTTTGGGAACACGCGTATTACCTGAAGTACCGGAACCGCCGCGCCGACTACGTGGCCGCCTTCTGGAACGTCGTCAACTGGGACGCCGTCAACAAGTTCTACTTAGCCGCCAGGTAGTCCAACCCGTTCGGCTCTGTCACACAACGGACTCAGCAAAACTGAATCGAAACGAAATCGGGCAGGGACTGCAAGTCCCTGCCCGATGCGATGTACTCGCGACCGTGCGAGTTCACGAAGGGAGATTGAGATTAGACAACGCCCTGGTCGAGCATCGCGTCGGCTACCTTGACAAAGCCGCCAATGTTCGCACCATTGACGTAATTAATGAAATTGCCTTCCTTACCATAGTGCATGCAGGTCTCATGAATCGACTTCATAATGCCGTGCAAGCGCTTGTCAACTTCTTCACGCGTCCACGACAACCGCAGGCTGTTCTGCGACATCTCAAGTCCCGAGGTCGCCACGCCGCCGGCGTTCGCCGCCTTGCCCGGACCGTAGAGGATCTTGCTGTCGATAAACACATTGACCGCATCAGGTGTCGAAGGCATGTTGGCGCCTTCGCTGACTACATAGACGCCATTCTTAATCAGGTTGCGGGCATCTTGTTCGGTGATTTCGTTCTGCGTCGCCGATGGGAAAGCGCACTGCGCTTTGTGGTTCCACAGCGGATTGTGGTCCGTGCCGGCGTTGATCGGTGAATACACAGCCGTCTTGTACTTGTCGGCGTATTCCTTGATGCGGCCGCGGCGATTGTTCTTCAGATCCATCACAAACGCGAGCTTCTCGCGGTCGATACCGGCTTCATCATAGATGTAACCCGCCGAATCCGACAGCGTCACCGGTTTGCCGCCCAAATCGAGCAGCTTTTCGACGGTGTACTGAGCAACATTGCCCGAACCCGACACCAGGCACGTCTTGCCGTGCATCGACTCGCTGCGGGTGCCCAGCATCTCGGCGGCAAAATACACCGCGCCATAGCCGGTAGCTTCCGGACGAATTAGCGATCCGCCCCAATTCAGGCCCTTGCCGGTCAAAACGCCGGTGAATTCGTTGCGCAGCTTCTTGTACTGCCCATACATGAAACCGATTTCGCGACCACCGACGCCTATGTCGCCCGCCGGTACGTCGGTGTTCGGCCCGATGTGTCGGAACAGCTCGCTCATGAAAGCCTGGCAGAAGCGCATTACTTCCATGTCCGATTTTCCCTTGGGATCAAAATCAGAGCCGCCCTTGCCGCCGCCCATCGGCAGCGTCGTCAGGCTATTCTTGAACACCTGCTCGAAAGCGAGGAATTTGAGAATACCGAGATTGACCGTCGGGTGGAAACGCAGACCGCCCTTGTACGGACCGATCGCCGAATTCATCTCGATCCGATAGCCGCGATTGACCCGGATCTCGCCGGAATCGTCGACCCACGGTACCCGGAACATCAACACGCGCTCTGGTTCAACGATGCGATCGAGTATCTTGGCTTCCCGATAGACCGGGTGCTTGTCGAGAAACGGCATCAGCGATTCGACGACTTCTTGCACCGCCTGGTGAAATTCACGCTCGCTCGGGTTCTTGGCTTTGACCTGCTCCATGAAAGCAGAAACGTTACCTGACATGAACAACTCCTTCGCTACGCTCTGCGGCGCCGGGAACGGCGAACTTAAAATCAGCAGAGTGTCTGTGTCATTGCCGTCCAATGCCGATGCGCTCATCGGCTTGGCGTATGTTACTTTTTTCACATACAACTTCGTCCCAATGCCGATCATGGTCAACTTCGTTTATCCTGAAGCTTTTCTTCGGATTTCCTTAGCGTTCGACTTCGAGTTCATGCGGCAAATCAACGTTTGTCATCTATATTGAACCTGATGGAACCGCCGGCAACGCTCTGCTACTTCGTTTCCGATTTGCATGGTCGCCTCGAGCTCTACGAAAAGCTTTTCAACGCGATTCGAACGGCGCCGCCGCAATTCCTGTTCATCGGTGGAGACCTGCTGCCCTCCGGAATGGCAGCTCTGGCGCGCAATGTGGAGTACACGCCGTTTGTCGACAGTTATCTGGCGCCCGCCTTCAGGCTCTTGCAACGCGAGCTGCATGAGCGGTTTCCATCGACCTTTGTGATCCTCGGCAATGACGATGGCAAGTTCGAGGAAGACGCGATTATTGCCGGCGACGCCGAAGGATTATGGCATTACGCGCACAATCGCTGTCTCGACGTCGGAGATTACTCGATCTTCGGCTATAACTACGTCCCACCATCGCCCTTCCAGCTGAAAGATTGGGAGCGTTATGACGTCTCCCGCTACGTTGACCCCGGTTGTGTATCGCCGGAGGAAGGAAGCAACTCGCAGAGTATTGATCCCGAAACCATCCGCTATTCAACGATCGATCACGATCTGCGCCAACTAATCGCCGGTCGAGACCTCTCGAGAGCAATCCTGCTCTTCCACACGCCACCTTATAATACCGACCTCGATTGGGTCGATCATCACGGACGCACGGTTGAAGGCGTCGAACCCGACCCGCACATCGGAAGTATCGCTGTACGCCGGTTCATAGAGACCAAACAGCCGTGGCTAACCCTCCATGGGCACGCCCACGAATCTGTCCGGATCTCTACCAATTGGTTGACCCGCATCGGCAAGACAGTGACACTCGGGGCTGCGCACGACGGCCCGGAGCTGTCGCTCGTTTCCTTTGACCTCGCAAACCCGGCCGCTGCCAATAGACGACTTCTCTAGGCCATAAACTGAACGCGATCAGGGAGTTCGCCATGAGTTCACCGCCTGGTCGAGACCCTCGGCGTTTCGAGAAACTTCTTGACAAATATACACTTAGCCCGTAGATTTTATTAGGCGTTACTCGCCGTTTGGTACCGATTCTACCAGTTACGACTTCGAAGATTGGAGTTAAAGTCTTTATGAGCCTTAATGGACGGTTCACGCCGCTCATCGTTTGGTTGTTGTTCGTCTGCACCCCCGGCTTCCTCTCTGCAGACCAGAACCCCCCTGAGAATCTCTGGATCCAGATCCAGGGAATGAGCCCTGCTGAAGTAAAGGCCTATATCGCTGCTCATGGTGGCAACTGGTGCCAAACCGACATCCGTTGGGCTGAGAAGAACGCTGCGCACAAAAACGCCGCCCTGTTCTGCCCGCCCCAGGGCCCTTGCGACGATCCGACCACTCGCGATCAGAATATCCCCGGCGCTAACGATCCATTCACATCCATCCGCGTCTGCGTCAACGTGTTTGCCAACGACAACGGCTCCAACGTTGCCGCCAACCAGGCGCGCGTCGATGCGCAGATGACGACATTGAACGCTCACTATGCCCCTTCAAAACTGCGCTTCACCTACATTACGCGCTATATCAATTCGACTCAGTACCGCGACTATACCGACAATGAAGAAGGAGGCATGAAGTCTCTGGCTGCCTTCTATCCCGATTCATTCCTTAATGTCTATGTTACGAATATCAACTCCAGTTACATCGGCATCGGAACCTTCCCCTGGGATGGCGATGCCCTGACGTTCCTCGGCGGGACGATCGTCGATGACAACTATTTTGGCGGCGGTGAAGGCACACTGTCTCACGAGATCGGTCACTGTCTCGGCCTCTGGCACACTCACCACGGCGTCTCCGAGGTCTCGCAATGCAGCGGCTGCTACGAGCGCGCCGATCACGTCAACGCCGACAATACCGGCGACTTCTGCGCCGACACCGATCCTACACCGACAAATTTCAATTGCTCGCCTCCCGGAGGCACCGACGTCTGCTCGGGACTATCCTGGGGACCGACCGACACGCAGAACTACATGGGCTACGCCCCCGATTTTTGCTATACCGAGTTCTCGCCCCAACAGTGGGGCCGTATGCACTGCTGGATTAACGCCGAACTTGGCTCCTGGCGAAATTGCGGCGGTGACAAGAGTCCGTCGGGAACCGGGGAGATCCTCGCCGATGGCGATGGCGACGGCGTTGATGATGCCGTCGACAATTGCCCGACAACTTTCAATCCTTGTCAGGAAAACGTCGATCAGGATGCCCTCGGCGACGCCTGCGATCCGGACATTGACGGCGATGGCGATCTTAACGCCGCTGACAATTGCCCCTTTGTTGCCAACCCCGCACAAGAGAACGCCGACGGCGATGACTTCGGAAACGTCTGTGACAACTGCCCCAACACAGTGAATAACGACCAGGGAGATGTGGACGGCGATCTGATCGGGGATGCCTGCGATGCCTGCACTGACACCGACGGCGACGGCGCAGCCAACCCGGGTTATCCGGCGAGCACCTGCCCGACCGACAATTGCCCGGATATCATAAATGCCTTGCAGGAGGACGCCGATGCAGATGGTGTAGGTGATGCTTGCGACAACTGTGTCAATGCCCCCAACCCCGAGCAATACGACGAGAATGTCGACGGGATCGGCGATGCCTGTGACGGGCAGTTCCACATCCAAAGCTATGTGCTTCCCGAAGGCTACAATGGCGTGCCTTATTTCTACCAGATGACGGCGATCGGCGGTGTTCAGCCCTACAACTGGCAGCTCTTCGGCGGTGATATCCCCTTTGGCTGTGATTTCAACGGCGGTACGGTTGGCACTATAACAGGAACCCCATTCTACGTAGCAACGTTCTATTTCACGGTGGTTTGCACCGATTCGGACTCACCGCCCAAGACAGATACCTTGAGCGTTTCAATTCGAATCGTTGAGCCGTTGGAACCGCCTTATGTCTGCGGCGATGCCGACAATAATGATATCGTTACGATTTCTGATGCGGTGTACTTGATAAGCTACATTTTTGGTGGCGGTCCCGCCCCGGATCCTCTGGATGCCGGCGATGTCGACTGCAACACTATCGTGACAATCTCCGACGCCGTCTATTTGATCAATTACATTTTCGGCGGGGGAGCAGTGCCTTGTGCCGCGTGTCCGTAACTGTGGAGAAGATTAAATATTCAATACCGGGCCAAAAGCCCGATTCGAGCAAGACATGTTAGAAAGTGAGCTGGAAAATGCTTAGGAAAGCCAAAACCCGTCTCAGTGTTCTCCTGTTTGGATGTTTTGCCCTTGTCGTCGGATTCAGTCTGATGGCGACAAGCGTCCAAGCGGCCGTTGATGCCAACGCCATTATCGACGAGATTCGCCAGAATCCGGGGCAGATCAAAGAGATCATTCGCAAACACCAGGTTGGCTGGTGCTCTTCGACCTTCGTCGAGCAGGAACTTGAAACAGGAAGTCCCGACAAGTCGCCGCAAGCCGACTGCAATGTCTACCAATGTGAATTCCCGGCCAATCGAAACCTCTATCTGCCGGCGCCTGGTCAGGAGACCTACTACATTCGCGTCGTCTTCCACATTCTGGCCAACAACGACGGATCCAATCCGGCAACCACCGTCTCGGAATGCCAGCAGGTCTTTGCGCGGCTCAACAACGACTTTGCTCCGGCGGGAATCCAGTTCTTGCTGGACAACATCTACATCCGCAATTCGACGACCTATCGCCTGCTGTCAAGCGGCGAAGATACGCCGATGAAGACGGCCCTGGCCGACAACTTCGGCAGCAAAATCAATATCTACATCACCGAGATCGAACAGACTACACCGGGTCAGATTACCCTCGGTTACGCCTATCTTCCGGGTGGAAACGCCGGCACCGTGCGTTACGGTATCGTGATGCATGAAGACGGCTTCGGCGACGACAACGGCTATACGACCCACGAAATGGGCCACACCCTGGGCCTCTACCACACCTTCCGCGGCGTGAGTGAAGTGACCGCCTGCGGCCCCTGCTACGAATTCGCCGGTAGCCCGAGCGACAACCGCGGCGACTTCTGCTCCGATACACCCCCGACGCCGCTGAACTTCAACTGCTCGCCGCCGGGAGGCACCGACGCCTGCAACGGCCAGCCGTGGGGAACAACCCAGTTTGAGAACTATATGGGCTACTCGGGCTGCACCGAAGAACTCTTCACCAATCAGCAGTTCGGAATGATGCGCTGCTGGGTGACCGGACTCGTGGCCTATCGCGTGGCGGACGTCGATTCAGACGGTATTCTCAACGCCGCCGACAACTGCCCGCTCGTGGCCAATCCGACCCAAACTGACGGGGACGGCGACGACGTCGGCGATGCCTGCGACAACTGCGTCGCTGTTGTCAACGCCGATCAGGCTGACGCCGACGACGACGGTATTGGCGATCTTTGCGACACTTGCACCGACACCGACGCCGACGGATTTGGCAATCCGGGTTACGCGCTCAACACCTGTCCGGTCGATAACTGCCCGGATACTTCGAACGCGCTTCAAACAGATACGGACACCGATTTAATTGGAGACGCCTGCGACAATTGCCCGAGCGTTTTCAACCCCGGGCAGCCGGATGAAAACGGCGATGGCGTCGGCGACCATTGCGATGGAATGGTGCATGGCTATGACAACAATCCGCCGGATGGTTACAGCAACATACCGTACTTCTTCGAGTTTGAAGCCGTCGGTGGCACACCGCCCTACAACTGGCAGTTCTTCGGCGGCGACTTGCCGTTCGGCTGCAATTTCAATGGCGGTACGGCCGGATCAATCGACGGTACGCCATTCTTCAACGCAACTTTCTACTTCACGCTCCTCGTGACCGACTCGTCCGTTCCGGCAACAGCCGACACGGTCAGCTTTGACATCACGATCACCGCCCCGCCGTATATCTGCGGTGATGCCGACGGCAATTTGATCATCACGATTTCCGATGCCGTCTACCTGATTACCTACATCTTTGGCGGTGGACCGGCGCCTTCCCCGATCGCAGCCGGCGATGCCGACTGCAACGGCATAATCACGATCTCCGATGCCGTCTTCATGATCGCTTACATCTTCGGCGGTGGACCGGCTCCTTGCTCGACCTGTCCGTAATCGTACGAAAAAGTAGACTATTCAGGGCGCACCACGGTGCGCCCTTTCTTTTTTGTGTTCGATTGAAGCTTACTCGGAGAACTCAAGGATCGTCGCGTCGGCAATTCTCAGATAATCCGGCACGCTCATCACGACTGAGTCGGTTAGCGACCCGGCATTAAAGGCGATGCGATCGTTGAGGAGTATCGATTTGTCGACATACAGCTCGAATGGCAGTATCGGAAAGCCGAACGGCGGCACGGCGCCGGGAGTCAGACCGGTATAATCCAGCAACTCTTCCGCACTGGCAAAGCGACACTTCTTGACTCCAAAATGCCGCTTCAGTGCCTCCGAGTCGACCTTGCGCGCTGCACTGAGGACAAATAGGCGGTAAACTTCGCCGATTTTCATCAGCAGCGCCTTACCCCCGATGCGAATGTCCTCGCCGCGCGCCTGCGCCGACTGCTCGGAGGTCAACGTCGGTTCATGGTGCACCGTTCGATAAACGACCCCCTGCTCATCAAGAAACCTGCGGATATCTTCGTTGATCGATCTGGCCACTGCCAACACACCTTTCGTTTGCCCACCGCAAGATGCCGCCGGCAGCGGCAATGTCAAGTGCCATACTCACGATCATACGAAATTAGCTTCATTCGCGTCGCGCTAACTGCTATTTTGCCGGCTCATGAACGAAGTGTGCTTGAATGACTAAAAACTCGGCCGATTCTTACGCCTACTGCCGTGGCGTGCTTCCGCGTGTCTCCCGGACCTTTGCGCTGAATATCGGTGTTCTGGATGGCGAGCTGCACCGCGCCGTGCTCTGCGCCTATCTCTTCTGCCGCATTGTTGACACGGTCGAGGATACTCCCGGGCTCGATCATGCTCTGCGGCTTCGATTGGTGGCGGAATACGCCGAGTTATTCTCAACTCCTCAACTGGAGTCGTCACCACTGCGCAATTGGCTTGCCCTCTGGCCTGGTGAACTCGAACCGTCCTGCGAACTCGATCTTGCCAGGAACGCCTGGAGAGTTGCCGAGACTTTCGCGCCGCTGCCCGATCCGGTGCGCGCAACTATCGGCCAATGCGTCAGGGAAATGTCCCTCGGTATGCAACAAACCTTGGATATTCCTGCCGATCAGCGTACGGGGCTGCATCAATTGCAGTCGCAGGAAGACCTGGATCGCTACTGCTACTACGTTGCCGGTACGGTCGGCCGAATGCTGACCGAGGTTTTCTGCTTCTATTGCCCGGAAATCAACGAATCGGATCGGCGGACGATGCTGACCCTCGATCAGTCTTTCGCACGTGCGCTGCAGTTGACCAATATTGTCAAAGACTGCGCACGCGATTATCGCCGCGGTTGGTGTTATCTGCCTGTTGAGTTAATGCACAGGCACGGTGTCACCGCCGATCAGTTCTTCAACGCGGCGGCGGCGTCAGAGGCGCTCAAGGTGCTCAACCACTTGATCGCGCTGGCCGCCGGTGATCTCAAAGCGGCACTTGAGTTCACTCTTCTCATTCCGCCGCGCCGTCGGCGTATGCGGCTCTTCAACCTCTGGTCGCTCTTCTTCGCCGCTCGCACGCTGGCAAAAGCCTGGAACAACCCGGCGTTGCTTGACCCCGCTCAGCCGGTCAAGATCAGCCGGAGCGCTGTCTATCGGACGATGGCCGGCACTATCCTGTTCTGCGCCGACTCCGATCGACTCCGGGCGAAGCTGAACGATCACCTGCGCAGTATTCCCCTATCAGAAGGTCGACCGCTGGAATAACCCTCAGCAAAAAAAGAGGCAGTCCCAACGGACTGCCTGCATCTTCACTCTCGGTAGCTAGATCTCACTCTTCATCGTCGTCGTCATCGTGACGACCGTGCCCCTGGAATTGAGGCTGCCGATTTTGGCCACCTCCGCCTCCGGAGCCGAGATTCATGTCGTAGTTTCGCCGTTGCTTATTGACCATGATATGAGCCAGGCGTAACGGCTCGGGCAGCCGGTAGCCGCGCAGCAGGTCAATGACCGTCTTCACCGCGGTCTCGACGTCGATCTTATGCCCGGGAGACACATAGAGCGGCTTGACATTCTCGCGAGACCGCACCGCACGGCCAACATCTGCGTTGCCAAAATAGATCGGCGCCGTATCGCCGACGCCGTTGCCCAGCGGATCGACCTTGCCAACCAGCAGCTTCTTGGCGCAGCCGATCGTCGGCATCTCGAGCATAATGCCCATGTGCGAAGCCATGCCGATGCCGCGCGGATGGTCAATGCCATGCCCGTCGAAAATGAACACGTCCGGGACGAATTTCAAGCGGCTCAGAGCCTTGGTGATCACCGGCCCTTCCCGGAAGAAGAAAAGACCCGGCACAAACGGAAATGTCACCTCGGCCTGGGCTCGGACCTTCTCCAGAAGCTCCATTTCCGGCACTTTCATTACTGTTACCGTCGCAAATGCGGTGTTGTCCCGCTTTGAATATGCGACGTCGACGCCCCCGACCAGACGAAACGATGTTTTCTCCGGCTTGGTGATGACCATCGACGCATGCTTCTCCTGCAGCCGTTCTGCTTCTTTGACATCGTCCGTCCAGGGATGAAGACGATTGAACTTCATTGTGCTTCCTTACTCTCGCTTTTGGGTTTAAGGGGTACGGCAAGAACGGTCGGAATACTCGGCCAGAATAAATCACATCTACAACAGAATGTACTCGCCTTACCCGTCGAATTATACGAATCTCTCACACACTTTTCAACGAGTTTTGCTCAATTCAATACAGCTAAACCATGAACAATTTCTAGGGTTCCGTTGTTTAGTAATAAATCGCGACGCAGCGTATCAATGAAGCTGGAATTTGACGACGCCGCCGGTCATTCGAGAGAGCCGATAGAGGACAATCTTGTGAATTCTGCAGTTCGCCATCGCAATTTCATCGACGAAGTCTTTGAGTGGGATGCCAGAAATTGGGGGCGCGCCTTGACTTTGTGGGAAAAAGCGCTTCCGGACCGGGCGGCGCCGGGGAGCACTGCGCTTGAAATCGGCTCCCGGCGCGGCGGCTTATCGCTTTATCTGGCCAAGCGCGGATACCGCGTGATTTGCTCCGATATTGAGGATCCTTTGCCGGTCGCGCGCCCTCTCCATGCTGCCCATCAGGTAGATCACTTGGTTTCATACACCGTGGCAGAAGCTGCCGGATTACACTGGCCGGATGATTCTTTCGACGTTGTAGCCTTCAAGTCCGTTCTCGGAGCTGTCGGGCGAAACGGCAATGACGCCCTGGTCGAGCGAGCCTTTTCTGAGTGCCGTCGCGTCCTCAAACCAGGAGGGTGTCTGCTGTTCGCTGAGAATCTGGCCGCCAGCCCGCTGCATCGTTTCGTGCGTCGCCGCTTTGTGGAGTGGGGCCGCAATTGGAACTATCTGACAGTCGATCGGGTGGCACGCGGCCTTGCCCACTACTCGGAGACCCGCTATCAGACCTTTGGTGTCATTGCAGCCTTCGGCCGCCATGAGTATCAACGACGCCTCTTGCACTACGTCGACCGCGTGGTGTCGCCGCTCGTAACCGACCAACAGCGCTATCTCATCTACGGTTTTGCGCGCAAGTAGCGCCGCTTCCCCCGCGAGTTGTTGTTGCTTTCAGTTTCCGTCTTGGCTAGCCTTGGGCCGAGGAGGTGATCAGCATGCTCTTTCGTATCACGTGCCGGGCTTTGTTTGCAGTTTGCGGCCTCGCGTTTCTGGCCGGTTGCACCGAAAAGGCCGAAAACTCGCGCGTGGTGACGCCGACCCCGCCGGCAACGACCGCTGTCTTCAAGGACATCGAGTCGTTCCTGCGCGTGCCGTCGCAAGTACAGTTCACTTTTCGGCTGACGACAGCCGACAATCACGCCATTCTTCTGCCGCCTGAAGCTCTGCCGCAGCCGTTTCGCATCTTTGAGAACGGCGAAGAGATCGACTACTCAGAGACCTCCCGCTTCGTTCACAACGCCGCCAGCCTCGAGCTCGATCTGATGCTGCTGCTCGATTTCACGAATTCTATGGCGACTTGGTACGATGGCGACAATTCCGCCATCGATCTGGAGCTGGACTGGGCGCAGGAAATCATCGCCGGCCTTGCCGAAACCCACCGCATGGCGATCATGGAATACCACGATCGCAATGTCGAGGCGTCCGTGATCGCGGACTTTTCCTCTGACAAATCGACTTTGCAGACCCTGCTGGCTCAGTTCGCCGCACGGCGCATCGACCATGGCTCCTCCAGTATCTGGGATGCCGTCTACACCGCGATCAGCCGCTTCCCGATGGTTGATTCCAGCAACAAGCAACGAACGCTGGTGGTCTTGACCGATGGGCGCGAGACTTCTTCCTTCCATACACCCGACCAAATCGCGGCCTTGGCGCAGGCAAGTCAAACGAACCTGTTCATCATCGGCACCGGTAATGTTGCCAACGAGGATCGCCTCGAATTGCTTGCCGGCCAATCCAACGGCGAGTACTATCCGGCGCGCGACTTTCAGGAATTTCGCGCTCGCCTCGAGCAGGTGAAGTCTGACCTGGGCGGCCATTATAGCCTGAGCTACATCTCGCTGCGAAGAAGCGGCATCTACACAATTCGCGTTCAGTTCGCACATGACGGGCTCTCCGGAGCTTTCGAGCGCGATCTGGATGTCGGCAGCGTCTTCGGCGACGACCGCATCGGATCATTGACATTCGACGAACCGATTCGCAGCGAAGACCAGATCTCGTGGCTGATGCGGGCACAGCACGTCCCGCGCAATATCTATAAGTTTCGCTTCAAGCTCGACACTCCGTACCTGGTGATGGCGACATTGATCGCTGGAAACGAAGGCGGACTCTGTGGCGACTGGCGCCTGAACGGACGCGACTCGCTGGGGTACTTCACGATTGCCGCCGATGCTCCCCTGCAATTCGGCGATTTCGGCCCGATCGTACGCCTGACACTGGATGGTGTTTACGTGGATTCGCTGGAGGCCGGCTTCATCCTGGACAACTCCATTTATACCGGCGGAAAGTCGTTCGTTGCCCCGGACAAGCTGGTCTATGCCAAGTGAGGGTAGTCGGTCAGACTACCCTCACATCTGGATGAATCTCAGAACGCTGTAATAAACCCGAGACTTACCTTTGTCTCCTCCTGCGTCAAATCCTGGCGAATTTCGGCAATCAGCCTGAAGTTGGTTCGCAGAAGATAGCCGGCATGTCCCGCCAGTGTTTGGTAGTTGACTCCCGGGTCATCGGAATCGACCCAATTGTAAAGCGCGGTCAAATACCAGCGGCTGCGATCCCCCTCGGGCCAATAAACTGCCTCGGCAAATGCCCCGCGCGTATCGAGCGTCGGTTCTCCCATCGTTCCCTTGATCTCGTCTCGACGCTCAACATACTGCAGGTTCAATGTGAGTTGATCGGTGGCTAAAGTCAGATCCGGTCCGAACATCGTCACGGTATTCGTCCCTGAAAATCCTTGCGCCTCCTTGCCGTAGTAGCCAAACCCGCCGACCCGAATCAGGCGCGGCAGTTCCTGAGAGATTCGGCCCATGACGGCTTTGTACTTGTCGTTATCGTAGAGCCGATCGCTGTTGGCGCCGCCTATGCCGTTGCCATTGACTACCTCGAAGATGACGTCCGTGCCCGTCTCAAAACCGTAGGAGGCCATGATTCCCCGGTCGTAGGTCAGATTCATTTCGGAAGGGGATGGTTTGACGCGATATATCTGGTAATCTTCCAGGGTAAGTCGCAATTCCCTCTTGAACAGCGGGTCTGACACCTGGAACTGGCCGACAACCACATCCAGCTCGCTTCCCCCGAGGTCATTGAACATTACGAAAGCGTCCTCAAGACCGGCAACCTCGCCGCGCTCGCTGAAGAAGAAATAGAAATAGTAAGCTACGTTCTTCGCCAGAGAGCCGCCCGAGAGCAGTTTAATCAGGTATGGCGACGTAAAATCCGCTTGATGATCCACATCGCTGTCGCGAGTCAAGTACCCCTCCAGCCGCACCGCGAACGGCAAATCCCGTATTAGCGACAGGTTCTTGTCCCCGGTATCCACGAAGTAGCGCGGCGCATCGTTTTCTTTCAAGACAAAGCCATTGCCCGCAAACTCCTCGCCATATGCCTTCAGGACAGGAAACGGCTGGTGGCACGTCGTACAAGACATATTGTACTTACGCGCAAACGCCGGAATAGCGAAGAGGTCCTCACTCTGGGCCAGCGTGAATAGGGTAGCACCGAGAATGAGCGTCGATAACAGACCAATCGCAGTAATCGCTCGCTTCATGAAGCACACTCCTTACGGCAAAACCTTTATCGTCGTCTTGTGATCGTTGACGACAAAAACCTGCGACTCCTCTGCAGGCACTTCCAGAAAATCGGCTACCGGTTTGACCAGCAACTGGTAGTTCAAAGCGGCCTTGACGACCATCTCTCCCGGCGCCACCTGGTCGGGAAGGTTAAACGTGAATGTCTCGAGCTTCGTTTCCCGCGGTCCGATTCGATAATCAGGCCCGAACGACTTGGTATTCCACTGCTGGATCGTCATGCGCCCTTGCGGATCGAAATACGGCATACGGAAAATGCGATCGCCGACCGGTATTCCGTCGCGCTGAACACCCTTGAAGTCCGGATCCCCGAGGGCGATTCCCATATCCTGGTAAGCGAGCACGTCCGCTGCGATCGTGTACTCTTCCCCGTCAAATCCTTTCGGATCTACCTTCAGGTGATAGACCTTCCCCGCCGCATCGGTCGCCTCAACGTGCAGCCAGACAATCCGATCCTCCACCGAACCCGTCGGAAACTTGTGCCCAGTTTTCTGATTGAACAGCGCCACCGTGAACTTGACCGCTTCGCCGGGTTCAGCTTCCCTTACATCGGGCTGAATCCGCAGCTCGATCGTTCCACGAAGTTTCCCGGGATCATGTGCGCCATGGAAGAGATGCAGGCGCACATCAGGATACTCTGTCCCCATCTGCGCAATTACCCCCGGCGCCGAAGTCATGTGGCAGCGCTGGCAGGGAACGCCCTCCTTGGCGTAAGGTCCTTCTTTCCATTCCAGGTGGGTGGCCTTCACCCACGCCCCGTATGGCGACTTCTCATTGTGGCAAGTGCCGCAGAATTCTGCCGTTCCCAGAAAGTCGTTCTTAACCATTTTGTGCGCGGGAGATTCGCCGGTCGAGCGCGGACCTTGTTTGTTATCGCCCGGCTCACTGATCCAATTGAAATTGAACGGTGTATCCCCTTCAAAACCCGTGACCGTATGGCACACTTCACAGGAGACTCCTTCGTTCGCGCGGGTTCCCGCCTCCGGACGCGCCGGCGGCACATCACCCGCGAGGAATGACAACGGCGCGTGACAACCGTTGCAGCCTGCCTTGACGCCCGCAACCATCTCGTCCTTCTCCGCATGCGGTACGGCCAGCTTGAAGTACTCGATCTCGTCCCAGTGGTGAGTGTACGACTGCGACATCATTGATTGTCGCCACTGCTGATAGAAATCGGTATGGCACGACGACCCGCAGAAATCCGGCGTCTCGTAGCTTTCGTACTTCTGAGTGCCCAGGGCGTGATCACCTGCTTTGGGTTGGGCGAGCAGAGGCGATATCACCAGCATCACGGCCACAAGGCTGAATCCCCAGGCTCTGATTCTCCAATCGATCCCCGCCTGATCCCTGGCGTCTCTCTGTAATCTCATGACTCTTCTCCTTCTATTTTGTGAAATAATTCACATAGCAACTGAACGCGATCTATAAAAATAGAGCAAATTTACCTCATTGACCGTACACTAACTACGAATCAACTGATTAGCAGTCAAGACAAATCTACTCTTGTTCACGAAGTGAATTGCGTTCACTGGCGCGCGGCTGCAAGATCGCAAGAAGTACGCCGCTGAGGATGAGTATACCGCCGGCCAGGAAACGAAGGGATAGCGCCTCGTCGAGAATCAGATATCCCAGGGTGATTGCCACCAGCGGCTCAAGGAATGTCATCAATGAAAGTGCCACCGCTGAAATCCTTTTCAGCAAATAGTACCAGAGGATGAAAGCCAATCCTGTTCCCAGCAGAGCCAGATAGAGCAACGCGAAGATCCCCGATCCCGTGAGGGTAAACCTGATCGGAAGCTCAAGCGCCAGCATTGCCGGCAGAAGGACAATGAGACCGGGAGGAATCATGAGGATCGACAATTGCACGGCATCGACCTCGTCGAGATCGCGCTTCACCAAAACCGTCGCCCAGGAACAGAAGAAGGATGCCAGCAGCAGAGAGATCATCCCGTAAACCGGACCGCCCAGCGAAAGGTCTTCCGAAAAAAGCACCGCCGTTCCGATGAATCCTGCCACCATTCCTGTCAGGATACGCCAATTCAATTTCTCATCGGGCAGGAGATAATGCGCGAACAACGCGGTGAAGAAGGGCATGGTCGCGAATAGCACTGCTGCCAGGGACGCCGTAATCCACTGCTGCCCCAGATAGATGAAGAAGAAATTCAAGCCGTACATGAGCAGTCCGGCCCAGAATACGCTACCGCGAATCCCTCGGCGGGACGGCAGTCGATACCGCCAGGTGCGGAAAATCAAGGCGAGCACAATCAACGCAATGCTGAAGCGAATGACACCGAATGTAAACGGCGGCAGCGACTCCAGGCCGATCTTAACGACCACCCACGTCGAGCCAAAGAGCAGAAGGGCAATGATGTAGGACGCAATGATCACGAATCCGTCCGCTACACCATCTTACCCGTGGTCTCAGGATCAGAACTGGCCGGCAGCCACGGCTCTGGCGGTCTGATCATTGGGATTGGAAACGAGGAATTCGCGCGATATCCTCATCGCGTCTTCCCGCTGCCCGTTCTGTGCATACAGCGAAAGCAGCGATCGATAGGTGATTGCCGATGCCGGATGGATTCGATAGGCCTGCTCGCTGGCGGCAATCGCCTCGGCGGGTCGGCCCAGCGTATTCAGCGCCAACGCCTTGTATTGGTAGTAAAAGATGTTCTCGGGATTGGATTGAATCAGCTTCTCGCAGTAAGGCAGATACGCGTTCAAAGTGGAATCAATCTGTTCCTTGCTGTAATTCCTTAGGTCTCCAAGCACGGCGTAGAATTGCCAGAATTCCGGGTACTGCCTGATGAATAATTCCGCCAGCTCCAGCGCCTTCTCGGGCTGCTGATTGCGTTTCAGGTAATCGATAAACTCGATTCCCATCTGCATAGAGCCGATCGCCAAAGTCGTGGCCACCTCGTCGCGGTACACATTGAGGTCATCCAGCCCGCGCGCGCGATAGTTGCGGAACAACTCCATCGAGCCTTCGACCTCCCAGACCCCCCGCATCGGTTCCTTGTTGATCGGGATGAGATAGCCGAGCCGCGAACTGTGCTCGCTGATCGGGTACCGTACCTGCCTCGGCAATTCTCCGGAAAACACGATGGGGTATTTCCACTGGTTGGCGCCAATGATGTTTTCCACCATCTGGTCGGCGACCGTCACCAGCTGTTTGGTTTCCGGGTCCTTGAACGCCATCAGAAGATGTTCCCAACCTCCCCGGAGATGGTCAACGTAGGGACGCAGCGGTCGCGTCGTCGCGATACTCTCCCAGATCATCTGCTCATCGGTAAACGAAATCGGCACGCCCATCTGGTGCTTCAACTGAAGTTGATACCAGTCGGTTTGAATCAGGGACAAATTCGCTATCTTCACATCGCGCCGAAAACCGTAAACCTCTTGCAGGCACCAGAGCGGAAACGTGTCGTTGTCGCCGCTGGTGAAAAGAATCGCGTCCGGCGGGCATGACCCGAGATAGTTGTAAGCGTAGTCGTAAGGCATGAAGTTGTCAGAGCGGTCGTTGAGATGATAATTTGCCGAAAGTGCGACGAATGGAAATACGAGACTGAGTAGTCCCGCAGCCGCGGCAACAGGGAGACTCCGGCCCAGGCGCAGCTTGTCAATTAGCCAGCCCAGTGCGACAAACAACCCGATGCCGATGCAGAGGCCAAACGTGATAAAGCCCGGCGTAAAGAAGTAATCGCGATCGCGCACCTCCAGCCGGTCCATTCCTGTCAACGGGTCCATCTGCGATCCGTCGGAAAAATTCATGTACAGGACCAATCCGATCGTGCCGGCAAGCAAGATCAGCAGAAAGAACAACCCCGGTCGCCATTTCCACTTGACCAGCGCGACAATCCCGATAATTGCCAGTATAAACGGAACCACAAACAGGATCCCGCCAAAACCGAACTGATCCATCAGGAACCCGCCAAACCCGATCCTCGGGTAGTCGCCGAACTGATGTGACCACGACGCCCGGCGATGAAACATCTTCTCGAACATCGATTCCTGGCCGTACTGCTTGCGCTGCAGATAACCATAGAAGCGCTCCCAGTCGGCCGGGTTGTTCTGGTTGATCCGCGGCTCCTGCGCGGCCCGAATCGGGATATACCCGTGTGCTGAGAAGCCAATCATCGCCGCTACCGTCAGGCCCAGGCTCAGGCCCCAGCCGGCGCTGCGCTCCTTGAAGAAATATACTAATGAAATCAACGCCCACAGCGGTACCGCTATGAGAAACCAGCTGACATTAACCGCGACCAGGAAGAGCACGATTCCGCTTACCCAGAACCGCCAATCGCGGCGAAGCCTCTCATCGACGAGGATCACGAACAGGAAAATGGCCGGCATCGACAGAAAAGTCGTCATGTGTACGGCAACTGACAGCACACTCAGGTAGGCAATAGCAATTAGATAGCGCCAGCCCGCGCCACTCTCACGATTGTCATACCACTTCAGGGTCAGATAGATCAGCGCGAAGTAAATCAGCATCGCAATAGAGTAGACTTCCGCTTCCACGGAATTCGACCAGTTCGTGCGCGAAAAAGCGAACAGCAGCGCACCCGCCATCGAGCAGAGATACGCAAGCACCAGCTTTGGACGGCTCTCATCGATGCCGGGCAAAAATCGCAAGAGACGAACCGATACGGCGTATCCAAACGTCGCCGCTACCGCGCCGCTAAACACCGAGACCAGATTCACGCGATGCGCGATATCTCCGGCGATCGGCAGCAACGAGAAGACTCGGCCGATCAGCAGGAACAGCGGATTCCCCGGCGGATGCGCAATGCCAAGGATATATGAGCAGGCTATGTATTCGCCGCAATCCCAGAACGACAACGTGCGTTGTACGGTCAGCAGATAGACAACCAGCGCCGCCGCAAAGACGAAAGCGCCGGAAATCCAGTAGAACCAGTCGCGTGGTTTATTTTGAAACAGGAAGCGGCTCCTTCTTTCAGTCCCTACTCAGTTCAGCCGATGAATATAAGGCAAAGAATTCTCGGATCAAACTCTTTCCGGAGGTCCCCGATGTTAACTTGGTGTGCCCTTTTGTTCGTCCTCGGCATTGCCGCGTTTATGGACTCAATCTACAATTACGGAAACATCTTCCGTCAGATCAATTCCGTGCTCTTCATGCTCACTTCGCTCGGGTTGTTGGTTCGCACCACGACCAAGATGAAGCTGCGCACGATTGAAAATCAGATCAAGCGCATCGAGCAATTGGAGATGGAACTGAAAGAAGTTAAACAGCAGACCCGAGTTCCGGCGTAACCACGCGGGCGTTTAGGATTTCGGCTTCTCCGTCCGCGTACACAGGAACTTCTCCGTATGCTGCAGCTTCTTGCGGACTTCTTCTAAGTTGAGGCTCCCCGGGTAATTAAGTACGACCTGGCGGTAGCTCGTGCGTGCCTGCTCGCAGTCGTTGAGCACACCGCTGTAGATATCCCCCTTGCGCTCGATGGCCAATGGAGTGTAGAAACTCTCCGGGTGCAACTGCACCAGCGAATCGTAGGCAGCCAGGGCAGCCTGTGTCTGGCCGAGCGACTGCAGGATCGCCGCCGAATTCATCCACGCCAGCTCCGGCAGGATCTTCGACTCCCGGTAGCGCAACTTCGCCAGCGAGGCCAGCGCCGCGTCATACTCAAAGCGAAATTCCTCGAAAAGGGCCGTGGCAAAGATCTGCAGCGTCGCTTCGTCCATCCCCGCGTACTCGGTGATCAGCAGAATCCTGCGCAAACAGTCGTTGACGAAGACACTCTTGGGATGCGCATTCATCATTTTCGAATAGGCTTCTCGCGCCGCTTCAAAATTCCCGGTGTAGAACTGCAGTTCCGCGCGTTTGAAGAGCAACTCCTCCTGGTGCCGCTGTGGCAGCGTATTGATCTCGATCTGGGCGTACAGCGAATCTGCGACCAGCGCCTGCCCCAATGCCAGGTAACTGTCGGCGATCAGAACGCGTCCGGCCGCCGCCAGCGGTGAACGCGGATAGCGCTCGTTGAGACGCTCCAGCGTCGCAATAGCTGTCCGCGGATCGTGAATCCCGTTGAGCTGCACGGCGCCCAGCGAGTAAAGCGCGTCCGAGCGATCGCGCTCATTGGGCGTGGACGCAATGATCGTATCGTAGATCGCGGCGGCGTCCTGATATTGCCCCTCGTCAATATGCGACTCCGCCAGCAGGAACTGCGATTGGACCAAATACGGCGAATCGCTGATCGCCTGAATGCCGGCACAGGCCTCTCGGACCATGTCCCGGACGCCGTGCTCGCGGGCGGCACGGGCAAAATAAAGCAGGAACCGCCCCTTGCCGGCAGCCAGCGAGTCCACCATCCGAAACCGCTCGAAGGCTCCGGTCATATCGCCTTGCGCAACCAGGTAGTCACCGTAGAATCGCTGCGCTTCCTTGCTGCGCGGGTTGGCTGCCACGATTTCTCCCAGCGCCTTTCCCAAACCGGTGTCGAACTCCTCCTGGGCGTCCAGCTTGATTAATGATGAAATCTTGCCGGCGATCGCGATCTCCTGCGCCGTATCGCGCTGCACGACCGCAAAGTACTCGCGTGCCGCGTCGCCGTAGTTGCGGAGAATCTCGTACACCTGTGCCAGCTTGCGCGCAAATGCGCCCGGCGCACCGATCTGCAGGCGCTGCTCCTGCAAAAACTTGACCGCATCGGAATAATAACCATGCATCAGGAACACGTCCGCCGCTTGCTCGCCGAACTGCAGGTTGAACGGTTCCAGGGCGGCCGTCTCCCGGATCAACTTCTCGCCGCGCTCTTTCTCCCCCATCCGGAAGAGCAACCCTGCCATCTCCAGTTGATAGTTCATTTGCTGGCTGGGGTCGCCCGTCCGTGCGATCAATCGCTCTAGAACCACGCGCGCCGAATCGTAGTCCTTCAGGCAGACATAGGCGTTCTTCAGGCTGAGCGCAATCTTGTCATTGATCGGCGATGCGTCGTAGAGCGGTCTCAATTGCGCCAAAGCATCGGCACAACGACCGGAGTAGATCAGAATGTCGGCGTTCTTGAGCCGCTGGCTTTCCATGCCGCTCTGCGCGAGAGCGGGTGCGGCCAGCAGTAACACGGCGGCAACGACGGCCCGAAGCCCCGAAAAGCCGGCCCCGGGCAGTCGTTTGAATCTAATCGAGTAACTGGTGTGCTTCTTCAGATCATCCACCGGCTATTTCTGTGGCTGTTTCTCGGCATTCACCGACCGGAAGTAGTTCTTGATCAGCTCTTCGTATTCCGGCGGGTAGCCTTCATTCATGAACTTCTGCAGCCTGTCCTGATAGCTTTCCCGCGAGGCCGACTCCAATTGCAGCGCCTCCGGCGACGCGCGCCGAATATCGCGGCCCACTTCCGCCTTCCGTTCTTCGGAGAAATCCTGCCGTTCCAGCGAGCGCTGGAAATCCAGCATGCGCTGGTGAATCTTGTATTGGCGTTCCAGCGTGTGCTCGCCGACCGTGCCTCCCTCGAAGTCTTCGACGACTTTCTGGGTTTCCTTGGCCAACTCGTCCAGGCGGCCGAGAATCTCTTTGCGATTCCCCTGCTCCCGCTGCAACTCCTGCAGGCTCTTGCGCACGGCGTCCTGCTGCGCCGCCATCCGGCCCAGATCGCCCGGCTTCGGGTTTGCCTGCCCCGGCTTGTTGCACATCGACTGGGTCTCGTTGTTGATCTGCTTCTGCTGCTGCTGGAGTTTATT
The DNA here is from genome assembly GCA_964576925.1 of uncultured Ignavibacteria bacterium. Classification (GTDB taxonomy): domain Bacteria; phylum Zixibacteria; class MSB-5A5; order CAIYYT01; family CAIYYT01; genus JADJGC01. The sequence goes on from CAZNWJ010000002.1 coordinate 371,372, forward strand.
CATCTTCTGGAACATGTTTTCGTTGTTGCAGCGTCCGCTGTTGCACATCTGCTGGCTCTGCGAGGACTGCATCAACTGGTTCGCCGCCTGGTTCAGCGAGAACATCGCCTCCTTCTGGTGCCGCATCGCCGTCGCCGCATCGCGCCGCATCAGCCCCTCGGTCGACTGCAGCATCGATTCCTGCGCCAGATTCATCAGTTCGTTGATCTGCTGGTTATAGAACGCCGATTCCTTGGAGATCTCTTTCAGCCGGGAATCCAGTGATTCCATCGTTCGTTGCAGCGACTGCTGCTCGGCCGCCAATTGCTGCAACTCCGGCGATGACGGATCTACTCGCTCCGCAGTGTTGAACACGTCTTCCTGTTTGTCGGAAACGTACAGCACATCGTTGGCGGCTTCCTTCATCTTCTCCGCCGACTGCTGCCCCTGGCTGTTGTTAAACGCGTCCTTCTGCTCCTGCATGTTTTTCTGCATCTTCTTCAGGCTCTCGAGCGCCATCTCGCCCGACTGCTTGGCCGACTTCTTGTTCTTCTGCTGCAGCTGTTCCTTCATCTGCTGCATCTCTTCACCGGCCGGAGACTTTTGGGCTTCTTCGATAAACTGCTGGGCGTTCTCCTGCTGATCCAGCTTCAGCTCCTTGAGCATCTGCTCTAGCTCCGAAGCGTCCTTCTGCAGTTGGTCCATCTGTTCCTTGTTCGCCTGCTCTTTCGGCGCCAGGTCGGCCAGTTTCTCCTGCGGGCTTGCCTCTGTCTGCTGATTGACTTTCTCCTGCTGCTCGATCAGTGCCGCCAACTGGCGCATCATGTTTTCCATCTTCTGTTGCGCTTGCATCAGCTTGAGCAGCGCGATGGTGCGGTCCAGTCTCTCTTTGAGTTCTTCTTGCGAAAGTTGCATCTCCTCGGCGGCTTTCTGCATCTCCTCCGGCGACATTCTCTCGAGCGCTTCCTGCATCTTCTTCATCGCCTCGCGCATCTCCGGCGTCGCCACTTCCTCAAACAGCTTCTTCAACTCCTGCAGCTTCTGCAGAATCTCCAGCGAAGTCAGGTCGTTCTTGCGCATCTGCTCTTCCATCTGCTCGAGCCGGTCGGCGATCTTCTCCATCTGGTCGAATAACTCCTGCTGGTTCGACAGCGCCTTCTGCACCTCCTGCTTCTTCTCCCAGTCCATCTCCTGGTTGCTTAGGAGTTCTTCCTGAAGCTTCTGCGTATTCTCCAGCAGTTCTTCCTGCGCCCTTCGGACTTCCTCAAGATCGGTGATCTGGTCTTCGCTCTCCTCTTCCAGGTAGGCAAATTGCTCGTCCAGGGACGGCAGGCGCGCTACCAGTAGCTGCGAAGTTGCCCGCTTCGGGCCGGTCACCGCATCGTTGTCAAATACCTCAAACTGGTACTCGACAAACCCGCCCGGCTCCAGACCGATGTCCGACAAATCCCACGGATAACGGACTTCGACGCTCTTTCCGGATGAACGGTCAAACGTAATCGGGAGCTTGCGCTCGAAGGTCTCCCCCTGGACGCTGTAGACGCGGTAAAGCAGATTCAGTTGCGAAAAGCCGAAATCGTCGAAAAGCTTCACTCCCAGACCGAGCGCCATGTCGTCGCCGAGATTCACCGGCACGCCCGGAGCGAACAGGTCGGCTTCCGGAAAGGCATCGGCAATCGCGCCGATGCGGTACTCGATCGGATTCGGATTCTCATTGTTCAGTTCGTCGGTGACGGCGATATGGTAACTGCCGTCTTCCTTGACCTTGATTGTGCCCGCGACCTGATGGTCGATGATGTCCAGCGGCGCGCGTTCACCATTCGCAAATATGATCTGGGCCGTACGAACCGGCTTGTTTATCGTGGCATCGATCTTGACCGTCGTCCCCTTGATCGCCGCGATATTGCCGTCGTTTTCGTCCACCACCAGCGGCTTGAGCCCCGTGTATTTCGGATAATCGTAAGACAGCTTGATGTCGATTACGCGCGGCTTGTCGACGGCTTCGATCGTGTATTTCGGCGACTCGAGTTCGCCCGCCGTCACCCAGTATTCAAATGAGCGCCGTACCTCGCGGAATTCGAACGCCAGAAGCGTCGAATCGTCTGAAGCGAGCTTACCCGCGATTGCGGCGGCCGCCGCCCTGACGACGCGCGTTTGGCCAAACTCCTCGGTCTTGGTCGGCCCGTCTTCATAGCGCCAATGCAGCCGCGCATCGGCCGGCAGTCCCTTCCCGCTCAAGAATGCCTGAATCGTCAGCGGCGCAAACTTGGCAACTTCGATATCCTTCGGCTCGACGTCAAGTCGGTAACTCAACTCGCGTTCGACCTCGACCGTCGGGTTTGCGAACAGGAATACAGTCTCGTTGAACACCGCGGGAAATGCAAATCCCAGAGCGATCACGACCACCGCCGACAAACCCAGGAATCGCAGTGAGCGTTTGACATAGGAATTATCTACCGACTTTCTAAAATCATATTCGCGGCACATCTCTTCCGACTGACTCACGATCGCCCGAATCATGTCGGTCGAAAATCCTTCGCGGTTATCCTGTAAGTTTCTCTCCAATTGCAGTGAGGCGATCAAGCGGTCCTGAAGCTGCGGGTACTTCGCTTCGACCTGCAAAGCCACCGCCTCGGTGGAGGGCTTGCGCAGAAACGGCCAAACAACCGTCACGAAGAACAGCCCCAATAACGACAAGGCGGCAACGCTTACGAAAATAGTGCGAAATGTCGCTGTTAAGAAGAAAGCGGCGTTGAAGACGAACCCCAGCACAAACAGGGCGGCGCCGACCGTGAGCACCAGCGCGGTGCCGTTCGCCAGGTGGCCAAGCATCATGTAATTACGAAGCTTGGTCAGCCGGTCAGTGAGATACTGGATAGTTGTGCGGGGATCCATAGCTGTACCTCTTATCTGGATGCCTGTCGTTATGTACTAATTGGTTAATGCCCAGATCAGGATGTTTGTTCCCATCTGGAGCGCCGCCGTGCGCTTCTCGATTGGATCGTTGTGCACGCGCGGGTCTTCCCAGCCGTCGCCGATGTCCGATTCGAAGACAAAAAGCACCGCCAGACGGTCGCCTACAAACCAGCCGAACGCCTGGGGCGGCTTGTCATCATGCTTATGAATCTTCGGCAGCCCGCCCGGGAATTTGTAGTAACAATTGAAAACACCGTGGTTAAACGGCAACTCGCGGCCTTCCTGATCCGGAAAAAGCTTCTTCATCTCGCGAAAAAACGCCTTCCGCATCCCGTAGGAATCGTTGGCCAGCAGAAACCCGCCGGAGGCCAGATACTTGCGCAGCGTCTCCAATTCGTCTGCCCGGAAATTCACGTTGCCGTGCCCCGTCATGAAAAGAAACGGGTAATTGAACAACCGATTGTCGCTTAACTCGATGCGCACTTCTTCCGGATTAACCGGAATACTGGTATTCGCCGCAACAAAGTCGATCAAATTGGGAATCGCCGAAGAACCCCAATACCAATCACCACCCCCAGGGTACTGCAGTCGGGCAATCGATACATTGTTGCTGAAATTCTCCGCCGCAATGGCTGCTGAAACCGCCAGCTGCAACGTCACGACCAGCGCGATGAAATGCTTCATATACTATGCCTTATACGAACTTAGACCATTTTGGTTCAGAACCTTAGACCGAAATTGCGCAGTTCGCCTTCCCGAAGCAGATTTCTTCAAGATTCTTTCGGCTGGCTACCGATACATTGAGTATAACATATGAACAGATGTTCAGGTGAAGTATGAATAAAGCTCCGCTCGATACTTGCCAGGTGAAATTCGTTGATCAAATCAAGGTCGATGAACTTCGTAATTCGTTGCAAAGCAATGAATTAATTGACCGACTCAGCCAGATCTTCGGCGTCTTGGCCGACCCGACACGACTTAAGATCTGTATCTTTCTTTCCCAAGCAGAATTGTGCGTCTGCGATTTAGCCGCCATCTTGGGCGTCTCTGAATCAGCAGTGTCTCACCAGTTGCGGCTCCTTCGAAGCCTGCACCTCGTGAAGTATCGGCGCGACGGCAAAATGGCTTTCTATACCCTCGATGACGCCCACGTCACCAGCCTCATTAAACAAGGTATCGAGCACGCCGAAGAAAAGAAGTAGCTGTGGCCATTACTAAGGTTGAAGCAAGAACTACGCGCATCGACTGCCCGAACTGCGCCAAAACTGCCGAGTCGGACATCCAGGCGCTACCGGGAATCGAAAGCGCTCGAGTCGACCTGCTCAACGCCAAAGTCCTCTACACCTTCGATCCGAAAGTGGTCAACCCGACAGAATTGAAATCCAAGATCGAAGCCCTCGGCCACTTCAAGTTCGTCGACGAAACCGGAAACCGTCCCTCAAAACTGCCTTTCTCGCGAAACCTCGCCTGGCTCCTGGGAATCGCCATTCTCCTCTATGGGATCGGCGCTCTCCTCGCCTTCGGGCTCCAATCAGAACTACCCGGCAGAATAGTCTTCTCAATAGCTACGCTCGTTGGCGGTTGGGATATCTTGCGCCGTGCCTTTCTCGCGGTTCGCCACCGCCGACTCGACATCAACGCGCTCATGGCGTTGGCGATTGGCGGAGCAATCGTCATCGGCGATCTTCACGAGGCCGTCGTCGTTGTCTTGCTCTTCAGCCTCGCAAATCTGATTGAGTCGTATTCCCTTTGGCGCTTGTCGCGCAGCCTGATCCAGCTTTCCGATTTCACCAGCCACCTCGCCCTGCGTAAGTCAGGCGACAAGATTGAACGTGTCGAACCCGAGTCGTTGCATGTCGGCGATACGATCATCCTCAAAGAGGGCATGCGCGTCCCTGCGGATGCCACCATCATCACCGGATCTTCATTCGTCGATTGCTCGACGCTGACCGGCGAATCGCAACCACGCAGTGTCGCTGTCGGCGATCAGATCTGGGCCGGCACGATCAATCTCGACGGATACCTCGAAAGCCGCGTGAACTCTTGCGTCGAGGATTCGCGCATCGGCAAGATTCTCCGATTGGTGGGCGAGGCCGGAGCCCGAAAGGCGCGCATTGAAAAATTCGTCGATCGCTTCGCGCGCATCTACACGCCAATCGTCGTTGCCGCCGCAGTACTGGTAGCGATTCTGCCGCCCCTGACTGTCGCCGCTTCCTGGACCGAGTGGCTCTATCGCGCGCTCGTCTTCCTCGTAATCTCCTGCCCGTGCGCGCTCGTGCTCTCCACGCCGATTGCCGTCACCATGGCCCTGGCCGCCGCATCACGAATGCAGGCGATTCTTAAGGGTGGCGACACCCTCGAGCAATTGGCGACGATTCGCACCATCGCCTTTGACAAGACCGGCACACTGACCACCGGAGCCCTGACCCTCGATCGCATAGAATCGGTGGGCGAAATCTCGCAGGATGATTCGCTCCTCCTCGCCGCCTCACTTGAAGCGGTATCGCAGCACCCCGTCGCCAAAGCAATTTCCGCCGAAGCAAAATCCAGGGGTCTTCCACTGCTCGATGTTGTAGGAGGGCGCGCCATCCCGGGTGTCGGTGTCATCGGCACGATTGCCGGGAGAAGTTACGAGCTCAAGGCGGCCCTGCCTGCCTCGATGCCGCCCGATTCTGTAGGCAGAGCTGTTGTTCTGACCTGCGAAGGCTCTCCAATCGCCACATTCCATCTGCAGGACGAACTGCGCCCGGAGAGTGCCGGAGTCATCTCTGAACTTCACGATCATGGAGTTCGCTCGATTGGGATCATCTCGGGCGACGCGCCGCAAGCTGCAAAGCGACTCGCCGATGAATTGCGGCTCGACTTTGCCGAAGGCGGCTTGCTGCCGGATCAAAAGGAACACGAAATCCGCCGCCGTGCCCCCGGAGTAGCTATGGTCGGCGACGGGGTCAATGACATCGTTGCTCTCGCCGGCGCCGATGTCGCCATTGCCGTCTCGCGCTTCGGCAATGATATCCCTGCGCAATACGCCGATATTGTCCTGTTCGGGGGAAACCTTAAGGCTTTACCCGGCCTGTTGCGCCTCGGGAAACGGACTCTAGGCACCATCAAGGCAAACATCGTTTTCGCATTCGTCGTTAAGCTAATCTTCCTGGCCCTCGCCTTCTTGGGCTACGCCGATCTCTGGATGGCTGTCGTGGCCGACATGGGCGCTTCTCTGCTCGTTATCGCCAATAGCCTGCGCCTGCTCCATTCACCGCTGCAACATCCGGTTGCGTCTTGACACTGAACCCCCTATTTAGTCTGAGATGAACTGGAAACGTATCCTAATCCTCGCCGCAATTTTGACCGCAATTGGCTTGGCGGTGATTCTCGCCCTGAGATTTTTCATTTCGCCCCAGAAAATCGCCTCAGCGATTCTCCCGCGTATGCAGGAGATCCTCGACCGGCAAGTCTCGATCAACTCCAGCCAGCTCTCGTTCTTCCCTCCGGGAGTAAGGATTTCCGGGCTCTCTATCGCCAACAAGCCTCCGTTTGACGACAAGCCGCTGGCGCACATCGACCATATCGACGCCTCGGTGCAATTGTTCCCGCTGCTGCTGGGCAAAATCAAAATCAAGGAACTTGTTGTCGATGGCTGGGAGATGCTGCTCGAGAAAGATTCCTCGGGCGCCGTCAATTACGATTTCTTCCGCGCACGAAGTATCTTCCCCGGCAAGCAGGACCAGGTGCAGGAACCACTCTGCCGCCGCTTCCGGCTCAATGACGGCCGGCTCCTCTACCGCAACGACTCTACCGGAGTGCGCTTCGTCATGGGGAATGTTCGCCTTGATTACGATCTCAAGGGCGAACGCCTCTCTGACATCGCCGGTGAGTTAAAGATCGACTCGCTCTTTGTCTGGATGGATGCCGGCAACTTCCTGATTTCCCCCGACGCGGTCGAGGCCGATTGGCGCGGCTTCTACTCTGCGCTGCATGACTCCGTCGCCTTCCGGCGCTGCAACTGGCGAATCGATGCCTTCGCCGGCCGCCTCGACGGCGCGATCGCCAACATCGGCTCGCGGCCGTCTTTCAATCTGCGGCTCCTCTCTGAACGAACTGAATTGGTCAACTGCCGTGATTCAAAAATCATTCAGGCATTCCCCGTAGTCCGCGACATGCTGCTCGAAGGGCAGGTCCGCATCGACGTCAGCTATGCGGCCCTGGCCGGCAGCGCCGCCAGCCGCAGTCTGCGAGGCCGAATCAGTATCAGCGATTTCGCCGGTACCAATGAAGGACGCGCCGTAGACGTGCGCAGCAAATTGATCGAAAGCAACTTCAACGAAAAAACGCTATCGGTGTTCACCGAGTCCGCCCAGATCAATGGCTTCCCCGCCACATTGCGCATGACCGTGGACGACTACCAGTCGCCGACGATCTCCGGCGAGGCTGTCTTCGACTGCAGCGCTGACCTGGCCGCCAGGCTGTTGAGTATCGAGGCGTCAACCAATGTCACCGGCAACGTCGCCGTGAATCTTTCAGGCTTCATAAAATCGAGCAACCCTGAGCAGAGCCGGATCTTCGGTTCTGTCATGATCGACCAACTCTCAATCGCGGATTCACTGCGGAAAATCGGCATCGATACCCTCTCGCTCGATCTCCAACTGACCGGCGACCGCGCTCTGCTCTCGCGCTTTGATCTGGCCATCGGAAACAGCAAGCTGCTCTCCAGCGGCTCAATCGCCGATTTCCCGATGCTCTTCGCCATCAACGATGACTCGCGCCGCCGCCCGTACTTTGAAGGCACGATCTCTGCGGATTACTTCGACTTTGACACGCTGTCCTCGTTTGCCAATTATAGCAGCAGCGACAGCAGCGCCGTCGCTAACCTGTTCAATCGGCTCGTCGATCTCAACAGCTCCAACCATGTGCGTATCGCCAACGGCCGGCTCTTCGGAATCAACTTCACCGATCTCGAATCGCGTGTCTCCGTCGTCAATCGTATCGTTTACTCCGACTCCACCGCGTGTGAGATGTTTGGCGGACGAGTCGCCGGCGAAATCGTCGTGGATTACACAAATCGGCAAGAGCCGGAAGTCGAAATTGATGTCCGTACCGAGGAAGTTATGGCTGACGCCTTTCTCGATCGCTTCACCCGCTTCGGTCCGCGCTTGACCGGCGAACTCGATTTGCAGCTCTCGACCAGGTGGCGTGGGGCAACCACCGAAAAAGCTCTGTCTACCATGATGCTCAAGGGTGATGCTGTTCTTGACAACGGCCGCATCGTACCGTTTGACCTGAGTCGTCGATTTGAGGAGGCAATCGGAGTTCCCGCGTTCGAAAAAGGCAAGGTTGAAGACTTGGTCGGCTCCTTCTTATTCGCCGACCAGACGTTACGCTTCACCACCCTTGCCTTTGAATCCGGCGATATCGAGTACACCGCATCGGGATCGATTTCGATGCAGGAAGAGCTTGGGCTGAGCGTCACTCGCAAGGTTTCCAAAGACGATATCCGCACTCTCAGAAATCGACCAGACTTCAACCGCGTTGCCAAAGATAAGTCCCCAAAATCTGTCGTGTTTGAGTTGAAGGGGACTTCCTCCGCGCCCATCATTTCAATTAGCGGAACTCGTTAACGCTCGACTTGTTGTACTCCATACAACTGCCGATAAATTCTATATGGCCTGGGACGATATCCGCGCTATCTACCGCAATGACCCCGCTGCCCGCGGTCTAGAGCCGCTGCTTTATGCCGGGCTGCATGCGATCCTGGTTCATCGAATCTCGCATCGACTCTATAAATGGGGGTTCCGATTTCTCAGTCGCTTTGTCTCACAGACCGCCCGTTTCTTCACGGGGATTGAGATTCATCCGGGCGCGACATTGGGGAAAGGCGTGTTTATCGATCATGGCATGGGTCTGGTCGTTGGCGAAACCACCGAAATCGGCGACAACTGCGTGCTCTTTCACAACGTAACTTTGGGCGGTACCGGCAAACATACCGGCAAGCGCCATCCGACCCTTGGCCACAACGTCTACGTCGGCACCGGCGCAATTATCCTCGGCCCGGTCAAGATCGGCAACAACGTCCAAATCGGCGCTAACTCGTTCATTTATATGGGCGACATTCCCGACGACGCCACCGTAGTCGGTATACCCGCGCGCATCGTCCGTCTGAAGGGCGTCAACGTTGACCTGCCGTTGTCCAAGACGCAGCATCCCGACGACTGATACACCGCTACGAAAAATTGTCGTTACTCCACCCGATGTTCTTCCTTATTATCGACCTGTGAAGTACCTGCATATCATCGCGACATTGCTTGGCCTGTCGCTGCCCTTGCACGGCGCTCACTTTCGATTCATCACCGGCGAGCCGACGAAATCGAAAGACATGCGCCTGATCCTCGATGTCGCTTCGCTGCGCATCGAAAAACTGCTCGACATCAAGCTTCCCGATACCATCTTCGTCGCCATCGTTGAAACCCAACAGCAATTCGATTCACTGGCGGGCGGCAGTCTTCCCGAGTGGGGCGCCGGCGCGGCGATTCCTTCCCGCAATCTCATGCTCCTGCGCGAGCCGATGATGGACCGCTACCCCGGGACCATGGCCGATTTGCTCGAACACGAACTGGCCCATATCGCGATGTATCACCGCGTCCGCGGCGTGCGACTCCCGCGCTTCATCGAAGAAGGCTTCGCCTCCTGGTTTGCCGGCGAGTGGAGCTTCTCCAACGTCACCACCGTTGCCGCGGCACAGATTTCCAAATCCCTCTTTCCGCTTCGCGACATCGACGAGGTCAACAGCTTCCACCAGGCGCAGGCCAATCTCGCTTACTCACAAAGCTACCTGGTCGTCGCCTACATTTTCCAGCGCTACGGCGAACTGGGCTTCATCGATCTGCTCGACGCCTTTGCCGAGGGCAAGAACATCACCGAAGCCTTCCACCGCGGGCTCGACATCTCCTTCTGGCGCTTCGAAGCCGACTACCGCAAATATCTGTCGGATAATTACACCCTGATGGCTATACTCTCCGACATGTCTGGTCTCTGGATCATCTTGGCTATCGTCGTCTTCCTCGGCTGGCTCCTGATTCGCCGCCGCCGCAAGACTGCCTTTGATCGCTGGAAAGAGGAAGAGAAATACCAGAGCACAGACTTCGACTACTCCGGCTCAGATGACGATGAACCGTGGAAAAAGCCTGAAGACGATTCGTCACGCTATTGAGTACCTTGGCGTCCTTGCCTTCTACGCGCTGGTACGTCTTACGCCTCACTCTCAACGCTTCCGCCTCGCGACCCTCCTGGCAACCTTGGGCCGCTGGGCCACACCCTCGCGTGTCCGGGTTGCAACGACCAATCTGAAGCTGGTATTCTCGGAATCGACTCCTGAGGAAATCTCGCAAGTCGTTAAAGGCGTCTACCGCAATCTGGCGCTCAATGCTCTCGACCTGATCGATCCCTATTGGGCACTGCGCCGCGTCGAAGTCCCCCCACACACGCGCTGCCGTGTTGAAGAAATTCAGACCATTCTAGCGCAGGGGCGGCCCGTGATCATCGCCACCGGCCACCTGGGCGGCTGGGAGACCTTGGGTCAAGTCGCTGGACGCGAGTTTCGCGGCTGCGTCTTTCTGGCGCTGGAGCAATCAAACAAGCGCGTCAATCGCTTCCTCAACAACCTGCGCCTCACCGGCGCCGCAACCATCATCCAGAGCCATGAAGCCGGCCGCGCCCTTCCCAAGGCATTCAAACAGGGTCTCCCGGTGTACATGGTCGCCGACCAGGATGGCGGCAAAGATGGCACCGTCGTCGACCTGATGGGAGTCCCGGCCTCGTATCACCGGGGCGTCGCCACCTTTGCCCTGCACTACAACGCTCCGATCGCCGTGCTCTTCCTGGTTCGCGAAGGAAAACGGCTGCTCCTGCAGGTACCCGATATCATCGAGCCAAACGCATCGGCAGACCGCGAAACCGAAATCATACGACTCATGTCGGCCTACTCTGATCGCCTCGGAAGCGCCATCTTCGCTCACCCCGACCAATGGCTATGGACACACCGTCGCTGGAAATCGACCGTCGGGAAATATTAGCAGGACACCATTTGCCCTTGACTCGTGTCATCGCCGGCATGAATATTGGAGACTCAAACGGACCCATTAGCATCCGGGGTGAATTTGTGTCGTCGAACCTGAACTTTAGACTGCTGGCTTGCCTTACGTTGGCCTGCGCGCTCTTCAATCTCATCGGCTGTGGCGGGAAGAAGCCGAGCACCTTGCCTCCGGTGGACAGGGAATCAAAACAAGCCGCCCCAGATTCCGCGGTCGTCGACAGCGCAGCGCTGGCGAAGCCTTCCGACGAGTTACTCGCGTGGGTGATTCGTGACAAAGTCAATGTGCGCTCCCAGCCGGCAACCACTTCTGATGTCGTCGCTCAACTTGCGCGCGGCGCGCAAGTCCAACTCATCGAATTGGCGAACAAGTGGTGGAAAGTTCTCTTGGCTGATGGACGTACTGCCTTCATATACGAGCCCCTCCTGACCCGTGAACGCTACGTCGATCCCTGGGAGCGCTTCAGGATGGAGTCCGGCCGCTCCGACCCCAACCTCAATATCGTGACTGGCGTAACCGGCCTCGATTCCGAAGTCCCTGCAGCGGCGATCACCGTCGGGGCGAAGTGGGCGACTCTGCCAAGGGAAGAACGCGAATCCGTTGGCGAAGCAGCATTCAAATTCTGGTGTGAATGCGTCAAGAAATGCGGTTACGATCCCCTGCAAACGCGCATGGTCTTTCGCGATGAATCCGGCCGGGAGGTCGGAAGCGCCATTTACGAGGACGGCAAACCGGTCGTCACCCTCGCCGAATAGCCGAGGTTGTCACATGAGCGAAGAAACGAGCAGTTGCGGCAGTTCTTGATTTCGCGCCTTCTTTTCGAAACTCATGATGCTTCCTCGCTACCAGCGCGAAATTGTGAACTGCCGCCCATGGTTCTTGCGATGGGGAAACCTGTGCGACAGCCTCGAGTGGCCCGACAGCCTGCGTTCATTTTGCGACCGTTCGATAAAGCGCCATCATCTCTGACACAACCTTGTCGCTCCGGAACTTCTGCACATGCGTGTATCCGGCGGAAATCATCTTCATCCGCAGCGCTGAATCCTCCAGCACTCGTTTCATTGCGCCAGCCAATTCTTCCGGGTTGCGAGGATCAACATAGAGGGAAGCTCCCCCTCCCGCTTCGGCAAAACAGCCACCCTTGCTCGTAATGACCGGCAATTTGCTCCACAGCGCCTCGATAATCGGAATTCCGAAGCCCTCGAACAGCGACGGGTAAACAAACGCCAACGCCGACTGGTAAATGGCGGGAAAATCCGCGAATGCCGCATCAGGAATAATCTTGACCCGATCGCCAATCCCTTGGCTCTTGATGTATCGTTCGACATCCTCAAGATACTCGCTTCCCCTGCCGAGCGCCACGACATGGGGATCATGGCTCTTTCTCAAGACCTGCGCCGCCTTGAGCAGGCTAAGCAGGTTCTTTCGGCGCTCGATCGTCCCCACGTACAGAACGTACTGCGACGGCAGCCCGTACTTTTGCCGCACTTCGCTCCTGTTGCCCTCGCTGACCGGCTTGTCAAAAGCGGAATCACATGCTTGATAAATCACCTGGACCCGGCTTGGATTGACCCCATAGAACTCGATAAGGTCGGACTTTGTCTGTTCACTCACCGCAACAATCGCCGTCGCCTTTCGACAAGCATGCCGCGTCTTCCAGCGATAAATCATCCGGTCGTGTCGGCGGTATAACTCCCCGAACCGCTCGAAGATCACATCGTGTATCGTCACCACCGATCGAATCCCGGCCCGCTCCAAACCCATTGGGATTTCGTTCGTCAAGCCATGATACAATTCCACCCCTTCCTTTTTCGCCTGTCCTGAGATGGTCGTCAGCCGCCAAAGGTCTGGCGCAATACGGCCCACATAGCCCTGCGGTAATACCATCTTGACATTGTCCCGCTCCCGAAGACCGCTCAGACGCGGATTGTTTCGAAACGAAGGACTGTAGAGCCGATATTCGTTGTCAGGAAAACCGGTCGCCAGGGCTTCGATCAGTGTGCGCGAATAGTTTCCGAGCCCGGTCTGATTGTGTACGGCTCGTTTGGCGTCAAATCCGATGATCATCGCCCCTCATGTTACCTTGGTCGCCGTCTAAAGTCAATTGAACCCCTCACGATCAAGTTCTACAGGCATTCCGCAACTGCGGTAGTTATCATGCTCGCATGAATTCACATTCGCCGACCATCGCCGTTATCGGGACGATCAACCGCGACACCGTAATCCGCGCCAACGGCAGCCGTCATGAAAGTTACGGCGGAATCCTCTACAACCTCTGGGTGCTGGCAAAACTCCTTCCGAACGCGCGGCTGCTTCCGGTTACCCGTCTCGGATACGACCTCGAAGACAACATTCGCGGCCAACTCAGGCAAATCCCCGGCATCGATCTCGCCGCGACTCAAGTCGTAAGCTCAAATCACAATCACTGTCACCTTACTTACCACAGCGTCTCCGAAAAATCAGAGATCCTTCGTGGCTGGGTCGGCGCCGCGAGTCGCGAGCAGTTGCGCCGGGCCTTGGCGAGCGACATCATCCTCGTCAATTTCATCTCCGGGGGCGATATCACATTGGGTAATCTCCGCTGGCTGCGCGACCACTCCGAGGCCACCATCTACATCGATTTCCATTCCCGCACCCTCGGACGCGACCATGGCGGCCGCCGCTTCCTGCGCCGTCCGCGCGACTGGCGCGAAATGATTCGCTGCGCTGACTTCCTCCAGATGAACGAAATCGAGTTCCGCCTTTTGTCCGGAGTTCCGCCTGATCTGGCCGTCTGCAGACAGTTTTTGCGCACCGAACTCGGCCAAGCCGGCCGCGGCCTCTTCGTGACCTTGGGTGATAAGGGCTGTCTTTACGCGCTGCGCCGGGGAAAGACGATCACTGCCGGACACTGGTCCGTTCGCCGGACGCGAAAGCCCGTAATCGATACTACCGGCTGCGGCGACATCTTTGCGGCCGCGTTCTTGGCGGCCTATTCTGCGCGTGACGACGCCCTCCTGGCCGCCCGTTTCGCCGTTGATACCGCTTCAACACGCGCAGCAGTGTCCGGAATCGAACAGATAGATTGGGCTCTACAGCGTAGGCGCTTGCGGCAATTTGAAACAGAAGCCCGTTGAGGGCACAAACTAAATCGACTCAAATTGAACTGGCCTGAAACCTCGGATACGACTATGCGTATTTTATTCTTGGGCTCAAGAGTCGTACGGGGAATGGAAGGAATTATAGCTTGGTTATGAAACCCAACCGCATTCTGCTCGCCACATCTTTCGGCGTCATTTTTCTGACAGCCGCCGCAATCGCTGCGACTGCAACCATTGTCAACGTGCGTGACTTTCGTCGCAACGAAGTTTACTGCAAGGCTATCGAAGTTTCTGGCCCGACCACGATCCATATCGATGCCGTTGGTGCCGGCTACGAACAATATGACAACATGGCCGCCTACGCTTGGATCATTCCTTCCGGGGCGATCGATCCGGTCTGGGTGATGGAATGGGATCGCACTGATGAATTCGGCGACGATGAACGCCTGCGTCGATATGACAGCAATTTGGAGCTTGAGCCGGGAAAGTACGAGGTCTACTTCTACGCCGGCGCGCCAAATCACTCCGGCAATTTCGTAATCAACTTCGATTGGGATAAACTCAAACAAACACTCGCAAAACTTAAGAAAGAGGAAGGCGCCCTCGAAGAAGACCTGAAGCGGTTGGAGGAAGAACTCGGCAAAAATTGGTCGTCTGATGTCGTTCTCAAGCTCGACGGCGATGACGAGATCATCGAGGAGTACCGCCTGGAAATCGAAGGCGACAACGACGCGATTCGCATCACGACCTGCGAGTACTCTTCCAAGCTTTCCGTGGCGGAAATCCTGCGCCCCGATCACGATCAATACACCTCGGTCGGTTTTTCCCTCGCCAAGCCGCTGCAAGTCGAGATCCAGGCCGTCGGTGAAGTCGCGAACTGGGATGATACCTTCGCCGATTACGGCTGGATCCTCAACGCCGATACCCGCAAACGAGTCTGGTCGATGGATGAAAGTCACCTCGACTGGGCCGGCGGCGCCCAGAAAAACCAAATGGTAAGGCGACTTCTGAACCTCGATGCCGGGAACTACCTGCTCTATTACGTAACGGACGACTCACACACTTACGACGACTGGAATTCCGCTCCGCCCTATAATCCCGAGGCCTACGGTGTCCGCGTTTGCGTCACGAATGAACGCGATCGCGCTGATGTCAAGCCGTTCAAGGAGAGCCTATCCCAACTGCCTTTGATGTCAATTGTCCGCGTGGGCGATGACTTCCAGGAAGTCCGGCCGTTTCGCGTAAGCGAAGACACCGAGGTGCGTGTCTATGCAATCGGTGAGTATGAAACCGGATCGGGCGAGTTCGCCGACTACGCTTGGATCGAGCGCGAAGGCGACTCCCAGCCCTTCTGGCTTATGATGGAAGACAACACCGAGCCAGCCGGAGGAGCAAAGAAAAACCGCCTTGCCGACGAAATCGTCAGGCTCCCCAAGGGCGACTACGTTCTCGGCTACGTGACCGACGGTTCGCACGCCTACGGTGACTGGAATTCAACCCCGCCTTACGACCAGAGCAACTACGGCGTCACTCTCTTCGCCGTCGACAAGACGAAGAGCCGCGCAGCCATCGTGGAGCTAAACGAAGAAACGGAAGCTGCCGATGTGCTGGCCAAGTTGACCCGTATCGGCGACGACGCCGAAGAATCGGCTTCCTTCAGCCTCGATAAGCCCACCCGCGTGCGGATTCTGGCGCTGGGGGAAGGCTCACATAACGAAATGTACGACTATGGCTGGATCGAAAGCGTCGAGGAAGACGACGTCGTCTGGGAAATGACCTACCGTAAGACCAAACCAGCCGGCGGTGCCGACAAGAACCGCCTGGTCGATACCGAAATCCTGCTGGACAAAGGCCGCTATCGCGTTCATTTCGTGACTGACGGCTCCCATGCCTTTGGCGACTGGAACGACGATAAGCCGCGCAGCCCTCAGTTATGGGGAATCACGGTCTACCGCGCTGACTAGTGTCGAGTCGTCTTCGCTCGCTCGGCAATCGCCTGCTTTTCACCGCCTGAAGCACTGTTTCAGAGAGCAACAACCTGGAACTACTGCGCTTCAGAACGCACCATTTCTCTTTCCAACCATAAGTTCTCTCGCTTTGTGCCGATAAAGGGAGATAACCGGAATAATGGCCGGCAACCAAACCTATGATTGAAAATGGTACTCCGATCAGCGGTGTGACACCGTACGGCATTCTCAAGACCATTCGCTACATGGTCAACTCTACAGCGGAGTTTCTTGAGGTGATCTACGCCGTCAACCATATTCTGGGAACAGTCAACGACAAGTCGGTTCTCAAGAGCCTCGCGAAAAGTGCGCGGTTTGACGTCATGCCTTTGCCTCACTCGCAGAGCAAGTTCATCGCCTGTTTCAGCGTACCTTGCGACCTGCTGGGCTTGCCGGCTCCCAGGAAGCCCACGACGTTGGATTACGGCGAGGCGCTCGATCCTCAAAAGCCGACACCCTTGCACCGCAATGCCCCCCGTGTTCTTATGCAGTTCTCGGTAAACAGCTTGTTCGACATCAACTTGGCGCTTTACGAATTCGAGGCCACTCTTGCGCCTTCGATTCCGTCAGCACAATGGGCACGTGTCAAGCGCTCTATCCAGATCATGTTTCAACCGCGACAATCGAAAGATATAGCCGCAACTATGATCGTCAGCGCCGAGGCCAATCTCGCTTCAAGTCCCAAAGCTCCCATCACATCGCAACAGCCGAGTTGACTTTTCTCCCGACCTTGCTTATCTCCCCTCTGGCGCTAATCATTCGCTTTCCGTCCCGCTGAAGGGCGGTGACTTGGGAGAACACATGTCCGCAAATGACCTTGAGCAGTTGTATCGCAGTTTGATCGCCAGCATCGGCGAGGATCCTCGTCGGGAAGGATTAGTCAAGACGCCGGGGCGCGCGGCCCGAGCCTTCGAGTTCCTCATGAAGGGATACCGCGAGAACATTGATGAAGTCGTTAATAACGCGCTCTTCGAGTCCAGTACTCAGGAGCTCGTCGTCGTAAAGAACATCGAGCTGTATTCGATGTGCGAGCACCACTTGCTCCCGTTCTTTGGTAAGTGCCATGTCGGCTACATCCCCAATGGCAAAGTTCTCGGGCTTTCCAAAGTGGCGCGCGTCGTTGATGCCTTCGGCCGCCGCCTGCAAATACAGGAGAATTTAACTCGTCAAATCGCCGAGACTATTGAAAAGTATACCGGTGCAATCGGCGTCGGCGTCGTTATCGAAGCTCAACACCTCTGCATGATGATGCGAGGTGTCGAAAAGCAAAACTCGGTTATGGTGACTTCGGCTATGCTCGGCGAACTCCACGAGGACCCGGCAACCCGGGCCGAGTTCCTCAACCTACTCGGACGCTGATTCAGCCTTCAACGCCTACCGTCAGCCTCAATAACTGCTCGGCACAAACTCTGAAGGCGAGTCCTGGGATGTGAGGCTGTCCTTCTCTTCTTTAAGAAATCGCCTCTCCTCTTGATCCCTTGCACTCTCACGGTTGTCCATACTGTCTTTCACCATCTATCCCCAAACGCCCTGGATTAATCTAACCTCTAATAATCTGCATTACTTTGTGAAAAAATTCTCTTGACAGGCGAGCCTTAATCGCGATATTCTTCATCGTAGATAAGAAACTCTACTATATTTGCCTTGAAAGTAGAAAGACAACGGAAGCAAGGCGTTCGAGTCAATTACACAAGAATGTAACGAAGCGGCGGGCGATGCAAATAGAGGATCTATGACTGATTCAATCCAATTACTTGACAAAACGGAATCGGAACTCCAGTCCGCATTCTGGGAACAGGTGGAATCCTTCCCCGATGGCCACAAGATCAAGAAGTGCTTGCAGTGTGGTACCTGCTCCGGAGCATGCCCGGTGTCTGAGTTTATGGATCTTTCGCCGCGTCAGACTGTGGCCATGTTTCGCGCAGGTCGAATCGAAGAAATTCTACGCAGCAAAACGATCTGGATGTGCGCCTCGTGCTATTCGTGTACCGTGAGATGTCCCGCCGGCATCAAAGTCACCGACACGATGTACGCTTTGAAGCGTCTCGCCATGTCGCGCCAAATCTACCCGGCCAATTTTCCTGTCCATAATCTCTCTTCGACCTTCCTCAAGAACATCTACAAGTACGGGCGTAATTACGAGCTCGGGCTCGGCGTCCGCTACTTCATGCGGTCTAATTTTGTGAAATTATTCACGAGTGCGACTTATGGGCTCGCGCTGATTCGGCGCGGGCGTATGGGACTTACACCCAAGCGCATTCGCCGCGTCAGCCAAATCCAGGCCATCATTCGCAAGGCCAATGAATTCGGAGAACGCTAATGACTGATTACGCCTACTACCCCGGCTGCAGCCTTGAGCATACCGCCAGTCCTTACGATTTGTCGGTGCGCGCCGTGTTCAAAGCACTCGACATCGGCCTCAAGGAAATCGAGGACTGGAATTGCTGCGGCGCCACAATGTATATGTCTTCCAAGAAGATCGTCGGCTACTCGATCAGCGCCCGCAATCTGGCTCTGGCGCAAGAAATGAAGATGGACATCTGCGCTCCCTGCTCAAGCTGCTGCACCATTCTTCGCAAAACCAATCGCCACATCGCCTGGGACGCCAAGGAGCGCGGCAAGATTAACGAAGCGCTTGCGGAAGCACAGCTGTCTTACGACGGTAACGTCAAAGTCAGGCACCCTCTGGATATCCTTATCAACGACTTCGGCCTCGAGCGCATCAAGAGCGCTGTCAAGCAGCCCCTGACCGGTCTTAAAGTAGCGCCATACTATGGTTGCCAGATCGTTCGCCCGCATGGGTACTTCGATGATAAGGACGATCCCCAGACTATGGATCAGCTCATTCAAGCTCTTGGTGCCGAGGCAGTCCACTACCCTCCCAAGGTGCGTTGCTGCGGCGGCATGCTGATGACCACCGATGAGCAGATCGCCCTCAAGCTCTGTCACAGTCTCCTGCAGGCAGCGGCTGACAATTCCGCGGATGTTATCGCGACCGCCTGCCCGCTTTGCCACATCAACCTCGAAGGATACCAGAAGAACATCAATAGCCGTTTCGGATCGGACTTCGATCTGCCGGTCATCTACTTCACCCACCTGGTCGGAATTGCACTCGGTCTCTCCGCCAAGGAACTTGGCCTTGATCGCCTGCTCATCAAACCCGGCAAACTTCTCGCACAGGAGGTTGCGGTATGACGAATTCTGAAAACGGCTCGAAGATTCGCGTTGGGGTATATGTCTGCCATTGCGGGACCAACATCGCTAAGACCGTTGACGTCGCCAAGGTCGCCGAAATGGCAGGCACGCTCCCCAATGTGGTTGTGGCCCGGCACTACAAATTCATGTGCTCCGACCCCGGACAGGACCTGATCCAGCGGGACATCAAGGAATTGGGTTTGAACCGCGTGGTCGTAGCGGCCTGTAGTCCTTTGATGCACGAACCCACCTTCCGCACCGCCTGTGCGGCGGCCGGTCTCAATCGTTACCTGTTTGAAATGGCCAACATTCGTGAACAGGTCAGTTGGGTCACCCTGGATCCCAAAGGCGCTACCACCAAGGCAATGGCCCTGGTCAGGGCCGCGGTGGCGCGAGTTCGCCTCCACGAGCCGCTCGAGATGCGCCGGGTGCCGATCAAAAAGCGCGTCCTGATCGTCGGGGCCGGGATCGCCGGAATTGAAGCCGCACTGCAAATCGCCGATGCCGGGTTCGAAGTCGTCCTGGTCGAAAAAGAACCCTCGATCGGCGGCCATATGGCTCAATTCGACAAGACCTTTCCGACCCTCGATTGCGCCGCCTGTATCTTGACGCCCAAGATGGTCTCGGTCGGCAAGCATCCCAACATACGCCTGATGACCTGGACGGAAGTCGAGTCGGTCTCGGGCTATCTCGGCAACTTCACCGTGAAGCTCAAGAAAAAACCGCGCTACGTGGACGTCACCAAGTGCAATAGCTGCGGTGCCTGTTACGAGGCCTGCCCCAGTGTACCGATGCCGTCGCGTCGCCGGATGACTCTCGGCGGCCGCGTGTATCGCGAAGGCCGCCTGCTCGACGTGCAGGACAAATGGCGCATGGGTCCGAAGCACGATCTCACCATCCTCACCGGCGCTCAGCCGATGCCCGAAAACCTGCCGATTCCCACGGAGGTGAAACAACAATGACGATAGCAACGCTACCCGAGCATGATTATGATGTTCAGGAAGCCATCGATAAGATTGTCGCCGAGTACGGCGCTAAGCCGTCGGCCCTGATCATGATCCTTCAGGACATCCAGAAGCACTACCGCTACCTGCCCGAATCGGCCATGCAGGCTGTTTCCAAATCGATGAAACTCCCGCTGGCACAGATTTACGGCGTGGCGACCTTCTATCGGACGTTCAGCCTCAAGCCCAAGGGCAAAAACCACATCTGCGTCTGCACGGGAACCGCCTGCCACGTCCGCCAGGCTACCGTGATCGTCGAGAAACTCCAGCGCGATCTGAAAATCGATCCGGGCGAAACCACTCCGGACGGAGAAATCAGTCTGGAAACCGTCAATTGCCTAGGCGCGTGCGCTCTCGGACCCCTGGTGACCGCCAACGAAATCTACTATGGCAATATGACCGTTGCGAAGACCGACCAAATGCTCGCCGACGTTCGCTCCGGCAAGCTTGCAGCCAAGAAGGACGAGGTGGCAGAATGACAGAACGCATTCTCAAATCGCCGGCCGATCTCAAGCGCTTGCGCGATCGCTTGCTCCAGACGCGGAACGAAAACCGCACGGTGGTTACAGTCTGCGCCGGTACCGGCTGCTTGGCCTGCGGCTGCGAATCCGTCGCCAAGACCTTTCGCGAACTTCTGGCGCGCGACAACATGAAAAATGAAGTCGAGATCAAGACCACAGGTTGTCACGGATTCTGTGAACGCGGACCGCTGGTTGTTATCCAACCGCAGGGGGTCTTTTATCAGCGCGTCCGCCCGGCAGATGCTAAGCTCATCTGGGATCAGACCGTCAAGGGCGGTCATTTGGTGAACAAGCTGCTCTACAAAGATCCCCAATCAGGACAGGTGATCAAGCTCGAGAAGGATATTCCCTTCTACAAGAAGCAAATGCGCCTGATCTTTGGGAAGAACGGCTTTATGGACCCGACTGCTATCAGCGATTACATTCGACTTGGCGGCTACGAGGCGATGGCAACCGCCCTCACCAAAATGAAGCCGGAAAACCTGATTGAACAGGTAAAGAAATCCGGCTTGCGCGGTCGCGGCGGCGGCGGCTTCCCCACCGGGAAGAAGTGGGAATCGTGCCGACGCGCCAAGGGTGAGCCAAAGTACGTCATCTGCAATGCCGACGAAGGCGATCCCGGCGCCTTTATGGACCGCTCCCTTCTCGAAGGCAATCCCCATTCGGTCATTGAAGGAATGGTCATCGGCGCCTTTGCTCTTGGCAGCCATGACGGCTTCGTTTACGTCCGCAACGAGTATCCACTGGCAGTCAAAAACCTCACAATCGCGCTCAACCAGGCGCGGGAATACGGACTACTGGGGAATAACATCCTCGGCTCCGGTTTCGATTTCGATATTGAAATCTCCCGCGGTGGCGGCGCCTTTGTCTGTGGCGAATCGACGGCGCTGATGGCCTCGCTCGAAGGCAAGGTCGGCGAACCGCGCGCCAAGTATATCCACACGGTCGAGGCCGGCTTGTATGACAAACCTTCGAATTTGAACAACGTCGAGACTTGGGCCAATATCCCTTTGATCGTCGAGAAAGGCGCCGAGTGGTACGCCTCGATCGGCACCGAAGGCTCGAAGGGCACCAAGGTCTTCGCGCTCACCGGTAAGATCAACAACACCGGGCTGGTCGAAGTGCCAATGGGGATCACGCTGCGCGAAATCCTCTACGACATCGGCGGCGGCGTTCCCAACAACAAACGGTTCAAGGCTGTCCAAACCGGCGGTCCTTCCGGCGGCACGCTCATCGTCGAGACTTCCGATACGGCGATCCACGACAGCTTGGTCGCCCACGGTGACATCAGCGAAGATGAAGAGCCGCAGAGTCTGCTCGACTTGCCGGTCGATTTCGACGAGCTCACCCGGGCAGGGTCGATGATGGGTTCCGGCGGCATGATCGTAATGGACGAAGACTCGTGCATGGTCGATGTCGCCCGCTACTTCCTGAACTTCCTGCAGGAAGAATCGTGCGGGAAGTGCCTGCCCTGCCGTGAGGGCATCGTGGTGATGCTCAACATCCTTAACAAGATCTGCACCGGCCAGGGCACGATGGAGGATATTGGCTATCTGGAACAACTTTCGCAGGTCATCATCGACACCAGCCTCTGTCAACTCGGCGGCTCGGCGCCGAATCCCGTGTTGTCCACCATTCGCTATTTCCGCCAGGAATACATCGCTCACGTGCGCGACAAGCGTTGCCCCGCCGGCGTCTGCAAGGAACTGGTCGCGCACGCGATTGACAATACCTGCACCGGCTGCCACGCCTGCGTTAAACCCTGTCCGACCCAGGCTATTGTCGGCGAGCCCAAGCGTCTGCACGTGATCATCCAGGACAAGTGCATCCAATGCGGCGCCTGCTACCAGATTTGCCGCTACAACTCAATTAAGCGCGTCAAACGCGGCGAAGGCGAGCGGATTCAACAGCGCGCTCGCGAACTCTGGCAGCCGCGCTCCACCGAAAAACAGCCGGCGCCGGTGGCATAGGAGGACGATATGGCAACTGTAAATATCAAAATTGACGGACAGTCTATCGCGGTCGAGGAAAACTCCTATGTGCTGGAAGCGGCGCGCTCGCTCGGAATCGATATCCCGACGCTCTGCTACTATCCGCATTTGAGTCCCTACGCCGCTTGTCGCATCTGCTGCGTCGAAGCGCGCACCAGCAAAGGCTGGAGCAAGATTGTGACAGCCTGTAATTACCCGGCGTGGGAGGGCCTCGAAATCTATACCGACACCGCCCGCGTCGTAAACGCCCGCCGCACCAATCTCGAAATGCTCATGGCGAACTGCGCGGCTTCTCCCGTGCTGGTGCGGCTCGCCGAGAAGTTCGGAATCAAAGAACCGCGGTTCGGGCACGGCGAATACACCTGTATTCTTTGCGGCCTTTGCGTCCGCTTATGCGACGAAGTGGTCGGCGCCCACGCGCTTACCTTCGTCAACCGCGGTCGCGATCGCGACATTTCGACGCCGTTTGAGCGTGACTCCGAGGCCTGCATTCTTTGCGGCGCTTGCGCCAAGATTTGCCCGACCGGCTACATTCGTATGGAAGACATTGCCGATCGTACCATCGATCACCGCGAAATGTCTCTCGGCCCGAATGCCGCTATTACGCTCCCGTTCCGGCAAGCCGTGCCGAACGTCCCGCTGATCGTCCGCGAAAACTGCATTCATTATAAGACCGGTGGCTGTATGATCTGCTCCAAAGTGTGTCCGAAGGATTGTATCGACTACGGAGACAGGGCGGAAGTTGAGGAGTTGGAAGTCGGCGCGATTGTGCTCGCCACCGGTTTTGATGATTTCGATCCGACGCCGATGAAGCAATATGGCTACGGCAAGTATCCCAACGTCATTACCTCGATCGAATTCGAGCGCATGAACAATGCCGCCGGCCCGACCGGTGGTAAGATCTACCTCGAAAACGGCCAGGAACCGCGCCGCATCGCCATCCTGCACTGCGTTGGCAGCCGCGACGAGAACCAGCACAAGTACTGCAGCCGGGTCTGCTGCATGTACGCGCTCAAATTCGCCCACCTCATCAAGGAAAAGACCGGAGCCGAAGTCTATCAACTCTACATCGACATGCGCGCCTTCGGCAAAGGTTACGAAGAATTCTACCAGCGGATTCTCGATGAAGGCGGCAACGTCATCCGCGGCAAAGGCGCCGAAGTCGTCCCTTCGTCCAACAAGAAACAACTCGAAGGCCATTTGATCGTTCGCTGCGAGGACACTCTGATCGGCAAGTATCGCGAGATCCCCGTCGACATGGTCGTCCTCTGCACGGCGCTTGAGGCGCGCGCTGATGCCAAGGAGGTCGCCCGTAAGTTCAATATCTCCGTCGGCGCTGATGGTTGGTTCATCGAATCGCATCCCAAGCTCGCACCCGTCTCCACCGCCACCGAGGGCGTCTATCTGGCGGGCGTCTGCCAGGGAGCCAAGGACATTCCTGACTCCGTAGCCCAGGGCTCGGCCGCTGCCTCCCAGGTCATGAAATTGCTCTGCCAGGGCGAGGTTCTCATGGATGCTACCTATGCGGAGGTCAATGAAGAACTCTGCTCGGGCTGCCGTATCTGCAACGACCTCTGCCCGTATCGCGCCATCAACTTCGACGCGGTCAAGAAAGTAAGCGAGGTCAATTCCGCGCTCTGCAAGGCCTGCGGTACCTGCGTCGCCGCTTGTCCCTCCGGCGCGATCAAGGGGCGTCACTTCACCGATGAACAGATCTATGCCCAGATCGAGGGGATGTTATCATGACATTTGAACCAAGAATTGTCGGCTTCCTCTGCAATTGGTGCAGCTACACTGGCGCCGATCTCGCCGGAACGGCCCGCATGCACTACCCGCCCAACGTAATGGCCATCCGCGTGATGTGCTCCGGCCGCGTCGATCCTACCTTTATCCTCGACGCCTTCCGCCGCGGCGCTGACGGCGTCCTCGTTTGCGGCTGCCACCCCGGCGACTGCCACTACATCGACGGCAACTACAAATGCATGAGGCGCCTGCCGATGACGCAGAAACTGATCGAGTCGATGGGAATCGACCGGCGGCGGCTTCGTCTCGAGTGGGTCTCTGCGTCCGAAGGCGGACGCTTCCAGGAAGTGATCACGGAATTCACCGATCAGATCCGTGCCCTCGGACCGTTCAAACTAATCGACTACAACTTCGATCCGTTGGCCGAGGAGGTGCACAATCATGCCTAAACCGAAACTCGCCATTTACTGGGCCTCCTCTTGCGGCGGCTGCGACATCGCGATTCTCGATATCGAGGAAAAAATTCTGGCCGTCGCCGACTTCTTCGATCTTGTCTTCTGGCCCTGCGCGATGGACATCAAGTACGATGACGTCCGCGCCATGGACGACAAATCGATTACCCTGACTCTCTTCAACGGCGCCATCCGCACCAGCGAAAACTACGAGTTAGCCCAACTGCTCCGGCAAAAATCTACTCTGCTGGTTGCCTTTGGAAGCTGCGCCGGCGAAGGTTGCATTCCGGCGCTCGCGAATTTCTTCAACAAAGAGTCGATCATCGATTACGTCTACCATAAATCGCCGTCTCTTGAGAACGGCGGATCGGTCGTGCCGCAGCCGGTCGTCGAAGTCCCCGAAGGCAAGATCACGATCCCCAAGTTCTGGAATACCGTCCGCACTCTCGACCAGGTCGTCGAGGTCGACTACTATGTCCCCGGCTGCCCGCCGCAGTCGGACCAGATTGCGGCAGTTGTTGGGGCTGTTATCGACATCATCCAAAACGGTAAACCGCTGCCGCCGAAAGGAACGGTGCTCGGAGCCACCGAGAAATCCTGCTGCGACGAGTGTCCGCGGGAACGTAACGTCAAGAAGATCAAGTCCTTCGTGCGGCCGTTCCAACGCGTTACTGACCCCAATCTTTGTCTGATGGAACAGGGTATCGTCTGCCTCGGTCCGGCGACGCGCTCTGGTTGCGGAGCTAAATGCGTCAAAGCCGGCGTGCCCTGTCGCGGTTGTTACGGCCTGCCGTCCAATGTCCGTGATCAAGGAGCGAAGATGGTCGCCTCGCTGGCGAGCGTTATCGATTCCACCGATCCGGAGGAAATCGAACAGATCATCTCGACCATCCCCGACCCGCTGGGCACCTTCTATCGCTTCAGCCTGGCCGGTTCACTGCTGCGGAGGGCGCAAGTATGAAGAGCGTAGTTATCGATCCGATCACCCGCCTCGAAGGACACGGAAAGATCCACTTGTTCGTCGAGGACGACGGCTCCCTTGCCAACTGCTATTTTCAAATCCCCGAGTTGCGGGGCTTTGAAAAGTTCTGCCAGGGCCGCCCGGTCGAGGAACTGGCCCGCATCACGACCCGCATCTGCGGCGTCTGCCCCGATGCCCATCATATGGCGTCGGCCAAGGCGGCCGATGCCGTTTATGGCGTGACGATCCCTCCGGCAGCCCGCAAGCTCCGCGAGTTAATGTACAACGCTTTCTACGCCGGCGATCACACGACGCATTTCTACGCGCTCGGCGGGCCCGACTTCGTTTGCGGCCCCGACGCACCCAAAGCCGAGCGCAACATCCTCGGCGTCATCGCCAAGGTGGGTCTCGATGCCGGCAAAAAAGTGATCGCCCAGCGCGCTCGCGGTCAACGCGTTATCGAGATCATCGGCGGCAAGAAAGTCCATCCGGTGACTTCGCTTCCCGGCGGCTTGAGCAAGGGCATTACTAAAGAGGAACAACAGGAGATCATAAAGATCGGCGAAGAGATGGTCGAATTCGCCAAGTTCACGATCCAGGTGCTCAATGATGTCGTCCTTGCCAACAAGGGATACGTTGACCTCATTCTCTCTGACATGTACGCCCACCAGACCTACAACATGGGCCTGGTCGACGCCAACAATAAGGTCACTTTCTATGACGGCAAAGTCCGCGTGACCGCTCCCGACGGCAGCGAGCACGCGCTCTATGAACCAAAGGACTACCTCGAGTATGTCTCTGAGCACGTCGAATCCTACTCGTACCTTAAATACCCCTTCCTCAAGAAGATCGGCTGGAAGGGATTCGTCGACGGCATGGATTCCGGCGTCTACAAAGCCTCGCCGCTGTCTCGACTGAATGTCGCTGACGGCATGGCCACGCCGCTGGCGCAGGCAGAATACGAACGCTACTTTGAGACTCTGACCGGCGATCGTTCGGGTAAGAAACCGGTTCATTCGACGCTCGCCACCCACTGGGCGCGCATCGTCGAATTGATGTTCGCCTGCGAAGCGACTCTCCAGCAGGCGCAGGATGAAGAGATCCTTTCGCCCCACGTTCTCGAAGTACCCACCGGCATCGTGGGTGAGGGCGTCGGCATTGTCGAAGCCCCGCGCGGGACTTTAACGCACCACTACAAGACCGACAAGAACGGTATCGTCACCGAAGCCAACCTGATCGTGGGAACTACGAACAACAACGCCCCGATCACCATGTCGATCAAGCGCGCAGCCGAAGGCCTGATTAAAAAAGGCTCGAAAATCACCGACGGCGTGCTGAATCGCATCGAAATGGCCTTCCGCGCCTACGATCCCTGCTTCGGCTGCGCTACTCACTCGCTGCCCGGCGAAATGCCG
The DNA here is from genome assembly GCA_964576925.1 of uncultured Ignavibacteria bacterium. GTDB lineage: Bacteria > Zixibacteria > MSB-5A5 > CAIYYT01 > CAIYYT01 > JADJGC01. The sequence goes on from CAZNWJ010000002.1 coordinate 398,719, forward strand.
CTCGAGTTGGTTATCCACGACGCCAAAACGGGTGACGTCGTTGACGTCGCCAGGAGGTAGTCGCTATGAAACCTATGCTGGTCCTCTGTCTCGGCAATGATGTCTTGAGCGACGATGCGTTCGGACCAACGGTTGCGAAGTTGCTCGAGGCCAATGGCCCGATGCGCGACCGCGCCGATGTCATCTTCGCCCCCGTCGCCGGCTTCCATTTACTCGACCTGTTGCAGGGCCGGGAAAAGGTCCTGGTTGTCGACAGTATTATCACGGGCAACGTGCGCCCGGGGACCCTGCATTTCTTCCCGATGGGACAGCTCGCCCCTTCGAAAGGACTGACCACCAGCCACCAGATGAATCTGCCGACGGCGCTTTTGCTGGGACGTAAGATGGGTTATCGCATGCCGGAACACATCGATGTCCTCGCCGTCGAGATCGCCGACAACACTACGATCAGCGAAGATCTCACGACCGAGGTCTCCGCGGCTGTAGAGCCGGCTCTCAACAGCATCGCCAATTGGACCGCAACTCATGTCACGGAGGTTACCGCATGAGTCCGGAAGAAAGAAACATACCGTCACCTGACGGACCTTCCAGAACCTGTCCAGAATGCCGAGGCCGCGGTTGGGTCGACAATCGCTGCCTGACTCCCGATCACGCCCACATGTGCAGCTACTGCAATGGCAAGGGAATCAGTTTCAGCGGAAAACCCTGCCTGCCTTGTCGCGGAACCGGTATGATCGAGGTTCGTCAAATTGACCGCAATCCATGTCCGTTATGCTCCGGCGCCGGCGTCTACCCGGTTCCGGAATCCATGACGCTGCGAGAATTCGCCTACTTGCCGCACCGAACCCCATAGCGCATAAAGGTTCACCTCCGGAAAGTTCGCGGTCTTCTCCAGGGGCGAGTCGGGCTCGACTCGCCCTTCTCTTTGTTCGCTTGCCGCATGTTAAATCTCTTTGCTCCTTGCCGCTCGAGGCCTATCTTGCTCTGGGTGCTGACCGTGATAAGGGAGACTGCAAGACGCTTTCACCGGAATGACCAACGAGTTTTTCATCTTTGACAGCGACCGAAAGCGATGGCTTGCCTGCCATTCCCCTGTGCAGATCGTCCAGACGTCTTCCCTCGGAGCCGTTGCCGCCAGTCTTCAACTCGTCGAGGAATTGGTCAATCGTGATCAACTCTACGCCGTCGGCTTCATCAGCTACGAAGCCGCCCCCGCTTTCGATAGTGCCTTGATCACTCGCAACGGCTCAGGCTTGCCGCTGTTGTGGTTCGGGCTGTACGCCGACCCGAAGCATATCGTGCTTCCGCCGCCCTCTCACGGTTCGTACCGGCTCGGAAAATGGGAACCTACCATGTCTCGCGCAGGGTACCGGACCGCCTTCGATGCCATCAAAGAACGTATCGCCGCCGGCGACACCTATCAGGTCAATTACACGATGCGCTTGCGTTCCCGCTTCGAGGGCGACTCACTTGCATTCTTTGCCGACCTTTCCGAGTCTCAGCCGTCGCGGTTTGCAGCCTATCTCGACCTCGGCGATCACGTCATTTGCTCGGTCTCCCCCGAACTTTTCTTTGAACTTGATGGCGATCGCATCTCCTGTCGTCCGATGAAAGGCACCCGCAAGCGCGGCCGTCACAGCGACGAAGACAAAACTCTCGCCGGCGAACTGACATCAAGCGAAAAAGAACGCGCCGAAAACGTCATGGTCGTCGACATGATCCGCAACGACCTCGGCCGCATCGCCGATTTCGGATCGGTCGCGGTACCGGAGCTCTTCACCGTCGAACGTTATCCGACCATATGGCAAATGACTTCAAAGGTAACCGCCCGAACACCAGCCTCGATCAGCGAGATCATGACCGCCCTTTTCCCCTGCGCCTCCGTAACCGGTCCGCCCAAGCCCAGCACCATGCGCATTATCTCCGAGCTTGAAACAACTCCGCGCGGCCTCTACACTGGCTGCATTGGGTACATCGCTCCCGGTCGCCGCGCCCGCTTCAGCGTCGCGATTCGCACCGCCGTGATCGACCGTCGGCAATCAACGGCCGAATACGGCGTTGGTGGCGGCATCGTCTGGGATTCGCAGTGCAATGCCGAATACGAAGAGTGTCTCACCAAGGCTGCCGTGCTGCATCAACGAATACCCGCGTTTGCGCTGCTTGAGACAATCCTCTGGCATCCCGAAAGAGGTTTCGCACTCCTCGACCGACATCTGCAGCGTCTATCGGCGTCCGCAGAGTACTTCGGCCGTCGCTACGATGAAGAGCGCGTTGAGTCGGCTCTCTACGCGTGCGCTAAAGGTCTTTCCGCCGCACCGCACCGCGTCAGGTTGACTATGCGCGCAGACGGCGAAATCTCTTGCGAGGCGTCCGCCCTGCCTGCGCCTTCGCGCATCGCCGATCCCCTGCCGGTGGCAATGGCAGCGCAGCCCATCGATGCCGCCAATCCCTTTCTGTATCACAAAACAACCCATCGCGAGATCTATGAGCGCGCATTAGCCGGTGCCCCGGTCGGCGGCGATGTTATCTTGTGGAACGAGCGCGGCGAAGTTACCGAGTCCTCAATCGCCAATCTGGTCGCGGAGATCGATGGCGTACTCGTGACTCCGCCGGTCGCCTGCGGTCTCCTCCCCGGCACATTTCGTCAAGACCTGCTCGATCGCGGCCGAATCACCGAGCGCATCATCACAGTCGACGAGTTGAAAGCGGCGCCGCGGCTCTTTCTCATCAACTCTGTGCGCGGCTGGATGCCGGCACGACTTACGGAGCTTCGCGCAAGGACGACTCACGATTCGAGGAACCGGCCTGCTGACGAAGGTAAGACATCGCTTCGCGCCGATTTGTCGAACATCCGCGAAATCTGACCGTAATTACAGAGACACGCCAAGAGAATCGGAGGGTATTCGATGGGATACTACGAACTCAACCAACTTCCCGAGGTGCAATTAGCGCCGGGAATCATGGCCCGCGTCGTGCCCGGCGCCGGTCTCACCGTTACGCATGTTACGCTCGAAGCCGGCGCGATTCTGCCCGTGCATTCCCACGTCAACGAGCAAGTCGTCAATGTCATCGAAGGGCATCTTGAACTGACTGTGGATGGCAAGCTGTTCAACCTGGTTCCGGGGACTTCGCTCGTCCTGCCTCCAAATGTTCCGCATGGCGGGCGCGCCGTCGTGAAGTGTCGAGTTATCGATGTCTTCCATCCGATCCGCGCTGACCTGCATGCCGCTTCTGACAGGGCCGCAGGCATGCACAGACAATAGGCAGAATCGGCTCGGCTACTTCTTCCCCTTTGGTTCGCGCCCCTGGTCCTTGAGCGCCTTGCGAAGAAGAAATTCAATCTGGCCGTTGAGACTGCGCAGATCATCGTTCGCCCATTTCTGCAGGGCTTCCATGATCTCCTGGTCGATCCTCAGCAAGAATGATTTCTTCTCCGCCATTCCTCAATCCTTGAGTCTGCGCTCAGACTCCTGTTCGGCTCGGCCGGACTAACTCCGGCACGTTTCTAATGATACAGCGTTCCGGTATTGATCACCGGCTGCGACGAACTTTCGCCGCACAGCACGACGAGCAGATTCGAGACCATCGCCGCTTTGCGCTCGTGGTCCAATTCAATGATTCCTTTTGCCGAAAGTTGCTCCAGCGCCATTTCCACCATGCCCACGGCGCCTTCCACGATCAGTTGTCGCGCCGCGACGACCGCGCTCGCCTGCTGCCGGCGCAGCATCGCCTCGGCAATCTCCGGAGCATAAGCCAAATGACTGATCCGCGACTCGAGCACCTCGACACCCGCCTGCTCCAGTCGCTCCTGGATCTCTTTCTTGAGCTGCTCGGCGATTTCTATCGTGTGACTGCGCAGTGAAATCTGGTTCTCGCCGTGCGCGTCGTACGGGTGCTGGGTCGCCAGGTTGCGTACCGCCGACTCGCTCTGGATGCGCACGAATTCTTCATAGTTGTCGACCATGAAGCACGCCTCGGCCGTGTCCACCACCCGCCAGACAACGATCGCCGCAATCTCAATCGGATTGCCGTTGATGTCGTTTACTTTCAAGCGGCTGGTCTCAAAATTCCGCACGCGCAAGCTGATCCGCTTCTTAACATACAAAGGATTCGCCCAACGGAGCCCCTCCGTCCGGCACGTCCCTACGTACTTGCCGAACAACTGCATCACCCGTCCTTCGTTCGGGTTTACAAGAAAGAGGCCAGTGAGAAAAAACACGTCGAAGAAAAGCACCACCGCCGCAACAATCTTCGCCGGCACCGGCGCTACCAGCAACGTGACGATTCCGCCCAGAAGCAGGATGATCAGGAAGATCAACGCTCCCCATCCAGACGTTACCGAGCGATCAAGTTCTTTCATTATCGAATACCTCCTGTGATATCACTTTGATATTACGATAATATCATCGTCAAGTTGCAAGGAAATCTCAAGAAGTTTCCGGCCATCGTCGTCCCCATAGACAGCCGTCGATAAGTCATTGTTTCGTCATGCGTTACGAGTACAGCACCGCAGTCCATACGGAGCAAAGTTGCGGCAGTTCTTGATTTCGCGCGCCCATTCGAAAACGCCAAATGCTTGCGGTTATTCAGCGCGAAATTGTGAACAGCCGCGTTTGGCTGAGGTTTCGAAACCATCCAGTTTGCCGCCAGCTGTGAACTCTGATGACGTCCGACAAAATTCCCTTGTCACTCAATCGCCGTTCCCTATATTCGCCGTCGAGTTCGTGGGAATCTTCAACCGAGTTACTCCATTTATTATCGAATATTGAATATCAAAGATAGGAAGCAGTACAGCCATGCAGGGACAGATCGGCGCAGTCAAAGAGCAAATCGAATCAGCCAAGGGTGTCAACTTCCAACTTCCTCATGTCGTGTTCTCCGGCATTGTTGCCGTGCGCGACCGGCTGCTGCAGTTGCCGCATCCGCTTCGTCTCGAGTCGGGTGACCCGAACTTCGATACACCCGATCACATTAAGGAAGCCGCCGTCAAGGCGATCCGCGACAATCACACGCACTATGCGCCTTCGACCGGTATCAAACCCCTGCGCGATGCGATCGTGCGCAAAGTCTCCACGAAGAACCGGATCAAAAATATCACGCACTCCGACCAAATCCTCGTCACCAACGGCGGCATGCACGGCCTCTACTGCAGCTTCCGTTCAATTCTGAATGCGGGAGATGAAGTCCTCATCCCGCAGCCCAACTGGACCTCGACCGCGTGGATCATTCGCATCGCCGGCGGTAATCCGGTCGGCGTCAAACTGCATCACAAAGATGATTATCGCTGGGACATCGCCGAGTTGCGTTCGAAGATCACGCCTCGCACCAAGGCCGTTCTCATCAACTCCCCCCAGAATCCAACCGGCGCCGTCATGACGCGACAGGATCTTATCGACCTGCTTCACGTCGCGGCCGAACATGATCTGTGGATCGTTGCGGATGAGGCTTACGAGGATATCATCTTCGAGGGCGAACATACCTGCATCGCAGCCATGGCGCTCGATTTCCCCGAGTCCGTTCAGCAAAAGATCATTTCGTGTTTTACGTTTTCCAAAAGCTACGCCATGACCGGCTGGCGTCTCGGATATCTGACCTGCGCCAACGCCGCGTTTAACGACAACGCCAAGAAGATGATTCTCTATACCATCAACGGCGTGTCGACACCAACGCAGTACGCCGGTGTCGCCGCGCTTGAAGGTCCCCAGGATTGCGTGAAACAGATGTGCGCCGAATATAAGAAGCGTCGCGATCTCATCTACGATGCCGTCAACGCCACCGACTTCATGCACTGCGACATGAAACCGCGCGGCGCCGTCTATCTGTATGCCCGCATCACCGAGCGCTGGGCCGGCTCTGAATGGGACCTCGTCAATCATCTGATTGACCGTTATTCCCTGGGCTCGGTCCCGGGCGAAGAATTCGCAGACAACGAACGCGCCATCCGCTTCGCCTACGCCTGCTCCACAACCATGGTCGAACAGGCCGCCGCCGTCCTGCGGAAGTAGCTGCGGGACGTTAAGATCGGCCGCGGAGTATTCCCACCCCAGTAGCTCCAAAGGCCTGTTTACAGCCGGCCTTCTGATCACTCCTCGCCGATCTATTTGACTCCTTGCCAATAAGGAACATACTCTCTATATTGATAGATCTTGAATTGGGGTAATCGAAATGCGTCTTTCTCGAACTCTATTGTTGCTGTTGCTCTCGTGGAGCGTATGCGCCTGGGCAGCTCCTGAGAACGCGATTTCCTCCCGCGACTTGGACGAGCTGATTGATGCGGCAGACAGCCTGTATTTTGCGGAAGATCCCCGCGCGGCCATTCCCCTTTACGATCTCGTGCTTTCATCGGCCGGAACTCGCGAGAACTATATCTACCGCGCCAAGGCGTTGAAAGGGGCTGCCGATGCGATGCAGGATCTCTCCACGATCACCGACTCGTCCGCCTATCTCGAAAGCGCTCTGGCAAACTACTCCGAAATTCTCCGGTTGATCGACTACAAACACGACGCACGGATGTGGACACGTACTAAACTGATGCAGTCTGCCGCCTACGCACGACTCGCCTGCTTCCGCGATCGCGAAAAGAATCTTCAATTGGCGGTCCGCGTCCTCGAAGATCTCATCGCCAGCGGAAACCTCAAAATGTTCGACTCGTTTGCGCGCAGCGCCTATCAGGACCTCGGCAATGCCCTCATTAACCTGGGCGAATTGTCACTCGCGAGTGACTTCCTAAAGAAATCCGCAACTGCTTGCGAGGCAGCCTTTCTCCCGGTTGATCCGTTGTCTATCGACACGGATTGGGAAGGACTCTCAACCCTTATTGAACTCTACTCCCAGCTCTCCGACCTTCCGGACGGTCGTGCATATCAGAAAAAGTCGGTGGAACTGGCATTTTCCCTCGATTCTTCTGCTGCATTGCTCAGTCCCGAACACCGGTCGGAATTCGCGTCGACTTTCAGTTACGTGCTGCTCTTCGTCGACGATCCTGCACATGCCCGCATTCATTACGAAAGGGCTGAACTCGCTCTGCAGGACGCTATCGACTATTTCGAACGACACAATCAGCTGGAATCGCTCCTGCAGGCGCTCCAGCATCAGTCGAGAATCATCGAAAGGATGGGGGGCTCCCTGTCACGAGGGGGACGCTCGATCGACGCAACCGAACCTCTCTATCGGGTGCTCTCGTTGAGTTCGCCCAACAAATACCCCTTCGAATACTATTACTCCTCATTGTTGCTCGCCCACGACTTCGCGGCGCGGGCATTCGACGGCCAAACGCAACTGTGCGCCGATTCCGCTTTCTTTTTTGCTGCCCGGGCCGAGCAGTTCTTTACCAGGTCGACAAGGCCCGTAATCTATGGGCAGATCTGCCGCGTGAAAGCCACGGCTTATTACGCGTTGTCACGGGTTTCGCGGCAAAGCGAGTACCTGCGAAAAGGCATTGCGGTCGCCAGAGAGGCGATACCGAGATTGCTTCCGCAGCGCGATGCCTCCGACTACCTCAAACTCGTCCTGACGCTGGGTTCGATGTATACCAGTTTGTCCTGGTCGGATGACCGCATCGGAAATCTCCACCAGGCCCTCGAGTGGCTGGATCGCGGCGCTGAACATGCCAGGCAACTCGGATGGGAATCAACCGTTCGGCGGTTCGACGGCCCGAGGGCGACCGCTTTGGCATCACTGGGAACCATCGAGAACCCGGTCGAAAACCTCACACAGGCTATCGCGCTCTTCAGAAGTGTTCTCGCCCAAACAGACCGCGAGAACAATCGTCAAGACTGGGTAGCCGCGATGGGCAACCTGGCTGTAGCCCATGCGCTCTTGGCCGAACACATCGACACCACCGCGAATCTCCGCCAGGCGCTTGTCTGTCATGACAGCGCACTGGCGGCGGTTGACACGGCGCGGGAGTCGCTCTCATATATCAAGCATCTGAGGCAGTCCGCCGGAGTCTGCCGAAGTCTCGCCGAGCACGAAAACCGGGCGACCTACCTACAAATGGCTCGCGAACGACTCACGACGGCGCGCGCGATCGCCGCTGCCCAACAATCAACAGTGGAACTGGAGTCTGCCGCGCTCTCCTTGGCCGAAACCCTCATCGCGTCATACGAGCCCGATTCAGCCTCTACGCTCTTGCGAGATGCTGTCACGTTTTTTGCCGAAGGACTGGGCGAAAGGGAATGGCCCGGACGCGCCGATGTCTTGTTTCGCATGGCCGAAGCCAACTACATGCTCGCTGAAGCAGTCGATTCCCTTCGGCCGGCTGAACAGGCAATCGCCCTCGCTGACGAAGCCCTTGCCCTCTTGCAGTCCCGGCATGACCCTTCTCAAGTGGGCTGGGCACTCGCCATTAGAGGACAGTCCCGCTTGCATGCCGCAAAGTTCGTGAACCCGGAGGCAAACTTCACCTACGCTATTGAGGATTTGGGACCAGCCTCCGATCTGGCTTGCGACACATTGCAGCTGCCAATTTGCCACCAACTTCGCTTCAAGCTTGGCTTGGCACTGAATCAGTTCGGCGTATTGGCGCATTCCACGGCTGCCCTGGATCGCTCAATCGCTATCTATGAAGATCTGGCGCCGCGGCTTTCATCAGAACCTGACACACTCACCTACCTCACGGCTCTCAACAACGAAGCCGATGGCTACCTCCAGATCGTCAAAATTGAAGAGCGGCCGGGTTACCTCGATATCGCCGAAAAAAAATTCACCGTCCTCTCAGAGATGCCGGAGCTATCGAGTTTCCCTGAAATCCAGGCCTTGGTGAGCCTGAACCTCAAGGAAGTCGCGGCTCTCAAGTCCCAGCAGGAGCCGCGGCACTGATTGTCTGTTGACGCCGGGATTCTTCTCACGTAACTTGTCGTTACGTGACAATGACTCAAACATCCCGGTCGTGGGGCGGCTGCCTGGTACTTGCACTTGTGCTCTGGATGGCGAGCCTCTGCCCTGTAACCGCCTCTTCAATGACCCCGGCCGCGAGGGGATCATCTTCGCAATTCCTTTCACTTCTTGCGCGCCCTGCCCCTCAATCCACCCTCTTCCTCATTTCCGAAATCAGTTTCCTCGCCCGCCTCGTGAACTCGCGCGAAACCACCGAAATCCTCTTCCACGACGGCAGACATATGTTTGGCGACGACTTCGGAATGATTGGTTGCGTTACCGCCGACCTGGGCCTTATGGTGAATGTTTCCGGAAGATCGGCCTTTGGTTTCTCGGGATTCGTCGCCGCCGAGGAATTCCGCCATCGTGCCGGCGCTCGTCTGCGCTATCGTCTCTGGGATATCGGCGCAAGTTGTATCGAGATCACCGCCGGCCCGGCTTTTGACATCACAGAGCACTCATTTACTAAAGAACTCGACCGTCGCCAATGGATCGTCGGCAGCCTATCTTTCTCACAGAGCCGCTTCGTGCACATCCTCTTCCGCGCCGAATCGCACTTACAGGACTACCCCCCCAAACGCCGTGTAACCGCAGCCTACGTCGGACTAAAATTCGGATATTGAGTTTCTAAACGGCGTCCTTTCTGCCTATATTGTCATCAGGAGTCCTGATAGACATGAAGGTGCAAGATGAACCCTGAACTGACTTTGCTACTCGCAACTGCGGCTTCCATTGGCCTCGTCCATACGCTGATCGGCCCCGATCACTACCTGCCATTTATTGTCATGTCCAAAGCCCGCAATTGGTCGCTGGCCAAGACCGTCACGATTACTGTCGCTTGCGGTGTCGGCCATGTGGCTTCTTCCGTGGCCCTGGGCTTCGTGGGCGTTGCTGCCGGATTGGCCGTCGACAGCCTCGAATCGATCGAAGGGACCCGCGGCAGCCTCGCAGCCTGGGCGATGATCGCTTTCGGCATCGTCTATGCCGTCTGGGGACTGCATCGCGCCTACTCGCGTCGTTCACACACTCACTTGACCGGCGCACTGGCAGGCATCACCCACTCGCACGCTCACAACCAGGAAGCTCACGAGCATGATTCTCAGCGTCGCAAGAGCATTACCCCCTGGGTTCTGTTCACGGTCTTTGTGCTCGGCCCTTGCGAACCCCTGATTCCGATTCTCATGTATCCCGCAGCTCAGCACAACTGGAGTGGGTTGATCGCCGTCACATCCGTATTTGCCGTTACGACGATCGGCACCATGACCGCCGTCGTGATCGCCGCGACCTATGGATTCAAATTCGTGAAACTCGGAAAGATGGAACGCTTCTCGCACGCCCTTGCCGGCGGAACGATCGCCCTGAGCGGCATGGCTATTCAATTCCTGGGGTTGTAATGAACTCTTCATCGCCAAACCAAAGCGTCAAGTACTCCCGGCGGGGTCACCCCATCGTAAAGTTTGAGCGCTTACGCTTCGAGTACGCCCTCGAGATCATCGCACTGATCGGCCTGATCTACGGACTCTACCAATTGGCCCTCTCCTATTCAAGTCTTCCTGATCAACTGCCATCCCACTATGGAGCCTCGGGGAAACCCGATGACACCGGCCCCAAGTCGCTGCTCTTCATGCTCGCCGGTGTGAGCCTGGCTATCTACGTCACCTTCACTGTGTTGGTGCGCTTCCCCTGGCATTTCAATTATCCCTGGAAAATTACCGAAAAGAATGCCGTCGCCCAGTACCGCATCGCCAGTGCTCTCCTGACCACGCTCAAGACGATTATCGTCTGGATGATCACCTGGATCATGGTCGGCACGATCAACATCGGCCTCGGCACAGCCGCCAACCTCCCCGAAGCGGGTCTCTATGCCTTCCTCGCGCTCACCGCACTGACTGTAATCTTCTACTTCGTCTTCGCATTTCGAGCGCGCTAAACTCCGGTGCGACGGCCAACGTTAGCACAACAAGCACCTTCAGCGGCAGTTGCGGCAGTTCTTGATTTTGCGCGCTTACCCGGAAGCTTCTGATACTTGCTAACTCTCAGCGCAAAATTGTGAACTGCCGCGCTTAATCATCGCTTTGAAGTTCGTTTATGCCGCAACCTCTCCCCTTTCCCGATCATACCAACAACTCCCCGAAGCTCTTTAAGAATCTTCCGGTCAATGCTCGGCAGCGGCAAATCTTCAATCCGAGACAGCGAATACCACTCAAGATCGCCCGGCGATACCGCCCCATTTGAAATTTTCAGCACGAGCGGTCGCAGGCGGTCTCGGTAGCGCGTGTAGAAATGGTCCCTCGCACTCAAGCGGTGAACGATTTTCGCCGGTCGACCAAGATTGCCTTTCGCCCATGCGGCAATAGCTGCATTCTCGTCCGCCGTCGCCGGAAGCCGGGGAAACGACCACATCTGCCTGAACCTGCCACCGGTCGACTTTTCAAGCAGCAACTCCCCGCCGGCATAAACAATCAGCACCAGTGATTCTTTGAGGATTTTCGCCAGCGCCCGCGCCCGCCCCTGGCCCGGGTCAATGCCGCAGGCAAACGCGCGGCACATCGACTTGAGCGGACACTGCTCGCACAGAGGATTTCTCGGACGGCACAGCGTCTGCCCCAGCTCCATCAGCGCCTCGTTAAACGCTCCCGGTCGCCGCACTGATATCGCGGCATTCAAAAACTTGCGCAGGTACTCGTCATCCCTGTCGTCTGGCTTGCCGAACTTTAGCAACCGTCCGACGACCCGGCGTACGTTGGCGTCAATCACCGCGTACGGCCGGCCGAAAGCGATACTCGCGATCGCTGCAGCTGTGTAAGCACCCACGCCGGGCAATCTCAGCAATGCATCATAGTCGTCAGGAATCTTGCCCCCTTGTTGCGCCACGATCGCCTGCGCGGCGCGGTGCGCGTTGCGGGCTCGCGAATAATAGCCCAGTCCCTCCCAGGCGCGCAGGACCTGAGTCTCTGTAGCCGCAGCAAGAGCGCGCACATCAGGAAACTGCGCCAGCCACCGCTGAAAGTAAGGAACAACCGCCGTCGTCACCGTCTGCTGCAACATGATTTCCGAGATCCAGACCGTATACGGTGTCGGATTATCGCGCCAGGGATACGACTTGCGCTGCCGGGAAAACCACCTCAGCAATCGCCGCCGAAAATCCTGGTGCTTGAATTTCATGCCGCTTTGCGAACGGGGACTCATTTGGGGACTCATTTACGGGTGTTACTTCCGAAAGATCAGTGGCGTTTGTGCTTGACCCGGCTTCCTCCTCAATATACACTGCCGGAGCGATTGACAAAATCTGGGAAGTATCTTCGCGACCGAATCAGGATTCGTATTGGAAATCTGGCTTTACACCGTCTTAAGCGTCATCGTCGTGAGTCTGATCTCTCAGGTGGGATTGTTCACGCTCTCTCTCTCGCCGGAACGCTTGCAGAAAATCACGCTCTATTTGGTTGCCTTCGCGGTCGGCGGGCTCTTCGGTAATAGCTTTATCCACCTCTTGCCCGAGGCCTTCCACCACAACGAGTCGCCGCTGACCACTTCATTGCTGATCGTCGTTGGCATTCTGATCTTCTTTGTGCTCGAGAAATTCTTGCGCTGGCGGCATTGTCACGTGACCGCCCACCGTCACCACCCGGTCGCAACTCTCAACTTGGTTTCCGATGCGCTGCACAATTTGATTGATGGTGTTCTCATTGCTTCAACTTTCAGCGTGAGTATTCCCCTCGGCATCACCACCACCATCGCCATCATTCTCCACGAAATCCCCCAGGAAATGGGCGACTTTGGCGTGCTCGTTCATTCCGGGATGTCGATCCGCCGCGCCCTGATATTCAATTTCCTCTCGGCCTCGGTAGCCATGATCGGCGCCGTGGCCGTGCTTATCGTTGGCCCGAATATCGAACAGGTGATCGAGGCGATGATTCCGGTAACGGCCGGCGGCTTCCTCTACATCGCCGGCTCGGACCTGATCCCCGAGCTGCAACACGACGTCAAGCTCTCCAATTCGCTGGGGCAGTTCATCTGCATAATCTTTGGCGTTCTCGTTATGGCCGCCTTGGCCGTCTTCTCCGGCGGCCACGCCCACTGATCACTCGTCCCGTTTATCCTGATTCGGCAGAGATTCGCTCCGCTTCTTCATCTCTTTAACCGCCAGTTCATAGAGACTTTCAAGACCAAGGTGTTTGCGGAGCGAACTCATCTGCCCGACGTGATAAGACTCGTGCATCGCCATGAACGAAATCCCCGCCAGCACAGACTGCTCTTTCGTCGGGAACTTAACCGGCGATGGCGCAAGCAGTCCGGACTCATCCAAAGCTGAGAGATTCTTCATTACCGTCGGCGCCGTCGTCTCCCAAAAGTCCTTCAACTCGCTAAGCGGCGGAATTCTCCAGCCGCCAAGACTCCCGATCGACTTGTCGAAATTCTCACCCCAGGGACTCGTTATCTCCTGACCGCAAAGTGTGCTGATGTAGGCCCGGTTGACGGCAATGTGCCCCAACAGCCACGTCAGGCAGTTCGTGCCCGGGCGTAGCTGCTTGTGGGCAAGGTCTTCCGACAGGTCGGTGAACGCCAGCCTGTACATGAAGTCATTCACACCGAGGATCTCACTGATCGGTTTGACAGCTATGTGCATGTATCTTCTCCTTGTTTGGTCTAAGTGACAGACGAAGAACTCCTGCCAAAGTTAGACGAACTCTCCGCGAAATAAATCACATTTCGCCTTTGAGACTCTCGCGGCTTTCTGCCACACCGAGAGACTTGACTGGAATTCGACTGCCATGAAAACGAGAACAGCGGCTTGCGCCGCTGTCCTCTGATGGGATGATTGGAATGTATCAAGTCAATACCTGTCGCCAGGTCATTGGCTTCGGATCGACTACACTAGCTAAGGCTACGACGGCGCAACTCCCTTGCCAAGTTTCTCATAGCTCTTATGCGAGAACCGGTTACGCGCCCCGTCTTGGTGTTAAGTCTCCCACAAACCCGCAACTTTGTCTTCGATTCCGACACTCCCTTCCGTGAGAAGTCGTAACTCAATGTCGCAGAATATCAAAATCAGAAAGTTGTGTGTCAGGGTCGCCGACACTTCAAAATTAGATGAATCTGGTCTAACTTTGAGACAGCCAGCGCTTTACCTCAAACCCTATTCATTGACAACTCTTATCTATTTACATACATTCGCAGTCAACTAAGGCTCACTTTCAGGGAGGAAGATAGATTGGAAAGTCTGAAGGGAAAGGTCGCTCTCGTCACCGGCGGAACCAAGGGAATCGGGAAAGCGGTTGCCTTGCGTCTCGCTCGCGCAGGCGCGGATGTTGCCGTCAACTACTTCCGCAGCCGTGACGCCGCCGATGCCATGGTCACCGAACTCAAGAGCCTCGGCTCCGATGCCATTGCCATCCGCTCCAATGTCGGTAAACATGAGTTGCTCCATCGAATCTTCGAGGAAGTCAAACAGAAGTATGGCCGGCTCGACATCCTGATTTCCAACGCCGCCCTGGGAATCTACACCGAAGCCTTGAAGATCGACGACAAGGCCTGGGACCTCTCGATGCATACCAACGCCCAGGCCGCTCTGCTCTGTGTGCAACACGCCATCGATATGATGCCCGACGGCTCGCGTATCGTGACGCTCTCTTCCTTGGGATCACACCGCTACATCGACGGCTACTCGGCGATCGGCGTCTCCAAGGCGGCCTTGGAGTGCTTGACCAAGTACCTCGCTTATGAACTGGCGCCGCGTCGCATCAATGTGAATTGCGTGTCCGGTGGCTTCATCGATACCGACGCCCTGAAAATCTTCCCCTCGTACGAACTGATGTTCAAAGAAGTCGTTCGCCGCACTCCTTTCGGACGGGTCGGAACTCCCGATGAGGTCGCCGGTGTCGTGGCATTCCTCTGCACCGAGGATGCCCGCTGGATCACGGGGCAAACCATAATCGTTGACGGCGGCTACTCGCTCGCTTGAACATCCCGTCTCTTCCTTAGCTTCGGGCTCATGCGAATTGAGCGCGAGTCCGAGAAATCGTTGCGTCGGTTCTTGATTTCGCGCCGTCTCCCCCGAATCCGCCGATCTCACAGAGTTTTCGAAGCGAAATTGTGAACAAACGCCCTATAATCTCGCACAAAGCGCATTTCTGCCATTAGCTAAGCAGTCCCAATGCTTGTACAACCCGTATGACAAGGACTAATTGTTAATGCCCAGGATTTCCGCCGTCGCCAAGGCTTTACCTCCCTTTAAGTTAACGCAGGATCAGATTCGCGAGTTCGTTCGCATCCAGTTTTCTGAGTCCGCACTCCCGATCGACCGCCTGATCGAGGTCTTCGAAAATGCTGAGATCGACGAACGCTACTTCTCTGTCCCGATTGATTGGTATCGAACGAAACGAAGCTTCGAAGAAAAGAACCAGACATATATCGATTCAAGCCGCTCACTAGGTCAGATTTGCGCGACTTGTTGCCTCCAAAATTCAGGGGTCATTCCTTCAGAAATTGATTACATAATCTTCGTCTCGACGACAGGACTCGCCACCCCTTCCATGGATGCCAGACTAATCAACCTCTTGGGACTAAGACCAGACGTTCGTCGCACACCGATCTGGGGCCTCGGCTGTGCCGGAGGGGCAGCCGGACTCTCGCACGCTTACCACTATCTTGTCGGGCATCCTCGCGATCGCGTACTCCTTGTCGCCGTTGAACTTTGCGGTCTGACCTTCCAGCAAAACGACTTCACCAAAAGCAATTTCGTCGCAACGGCTCTCTTCGGCGAAGGGGCCGCTGCCGTGCTAATCGACGGGGACGAGGTCGATTCGCATGGACTCGAAATTCTCGATACCGGAAGCACCTTCTGGCCTAACTCATTGGATATCATGGGCTGGAACCTAATGAACTCAGGCCTTCAAGTGGTTTTTGCCCAGAGCATACCTCACATAGTGGAGAAGCGTGCCCTGGCCAATCTCACCGAATTTCTCGCCCGGAGCGATATGTCACTCAAAGACATCCGCCATTTTATCCTCCATCCGGGCGGCGCTAAGGTCATCGACGCTTATCAAAAAGCCCTCTCTCTCCATTCCGAACAGCTCGATATCTGCCGACAATCGCTGCGCAACTACGGCAATATGTCCGCCGTTTCCGTGCTCTTTGTGCTCGAACAATACTTATCCCAAATCCGTCTTGGTTCTGGCGAGCTGGGAGTTATTAGCGCCCTCGGCCCCGGTTTCTGCGCCGAGAACTTGCTTGTGCGCTTCTAGTCGCCTATAATCAACAAGTGACTTCGGTCACCGAGCTACTTCACCATGGGCAAAGTATGGCGCCCCGGGTGCCGATCTTTGTTTGGGGCGGCCGGTACCACCGCCCGGAGAGAAATGAGCAAGAAGGACAGCGTCGCACGACATCCCCGCTCACGGGTCGACATCTCTTGGCTGATTCTCATAGCGTTCCTGGGGGCGGCTGTGAGAGCTATCTACTGGATTCAAACCAGTGACAACCCCTTCCGCGACCTGCTCGTTCTCGATTCACGCGTTTATCACCTTCTCGCGCTCGATATCGCCAAAGGTAATTTCTGGGGGGACGAAGTCTTCTTCCGGGCTCCTTTGTTTCCGTATCTGCTCGCCCTGACCTACAAGCTCTTCGGCACCGGTGGACTCGCGATCAAGATTATCTCCGGCTTACTGGGTGTGGCGACTGCTCTCATGACCCACGCTATCGCCGAAATCCACTTCGACCGGCGAACGGCTCGCATCGCAGGGATTGTCGCGGCGCTGTACCCGACGCTCTATTTCTTTGAGTCTTCGCTGATGCCGACCGCGCTGGAGGTCTTCACCTTCACAGCCACGATCTTCTTCCTGAGCCGCTTCCAGCTAAGCGGTAAGAATCTCGATCTAATCGCCGCTGGCCTCGCGCTTGGTTATGGCGCAACCGCCCGGCCGACGATTCTCTCATTCCTTCTTGTCATCCCTCTCTGGTTGTGGCTGCTCGATCGAAAACGCGATCTTAAGTTGTGGGCGCGCTCGTTGGCCTACGTGGCAGTTCCCATCGCGTTCGTCATCCTGCCGATTACAGTTCGCAATTACATGATCGAGCCCAAGGTCGTGCTCATCTCCTCGCAGGGCGGCTCAAACTTCTACATCGGCAACAATCGCCACGCGGACGGACAGACCGTCGCCTTCCCCACCGGCAACCGCTTGAACAAGTACGATGACCACATTTGGTCCGCTTCACAACAGGTGGCCGAATCGGAAACGCGTAAACAACTGACCGCCGCCGAAGTCTCGGAATACTGGCTCGAAAAGGGCATCGCCGAAGTCTGGACCAATCCCATCGACGGGATCAGGCTGACGCTGCGTAAGGTCTACTTGTTCTTCTGTGGCGAAGAAATCTTCAACAATACTGATCCGCTTGCCCAGCGCGAGTTTGCCCCGGTTTATTCGCTCTTTATCTGGCGCAATCTGATCAACTTCCCCTACGGTCTGCTGGCCCCGCTCTTTCTGGTCGGAACGCTGTGGCTGCTTTTCAGCCGTGACAAGCGGCCTTTGCTCCTGCTCTTTGTCTGGTCACAGGTGGTTACCGTGGCGCTCTTCTTTGTCAGCTCGCGGTTTCGCCAGCCGGTCCTCCCCGTCATGATCATCGTGACGGTCTGGGCTGTGCTGCAAGCGTTCGCGGCCATTCGCTCCCGACGCTGGAAACCCACGATTGCCGCGGCGGTTGCGTTCCTCGTGCTGGTCTACGCACTAAATCCGGCACAGGCCGTCGCCAGTCGGCAGAACCGCTCCATGTACCACGCCTATCTCGGCGGTGCTCTCGCAGCGCAAGAGAAATATCCGCAGGCCGTCGAACAGCTGCGGCAGGCGATCATTATCGCCGATGACAACCCCACCGCGTTTCAACTGCTCGGCGCCCTCTACGTCAAGAGCGGCCAGTTTGAACAGGCTCTCGCTGTCCTGCACCGCGCCGAGGAATTAGCTCCGGACGCCGTGCCGACCCTTTCGACACTGGGACGCATCTACTTCGACCTCGATCAGCATGAACGTGCCCTGGGCTACTTCGATAAGGTCCTCGCCAGCGGCGCCCGGATCGAGGACATGTCCACTCTTGCTGCGCGCAGCGCACTGGCCGTCGGCGATACCACCCGCTGCCGCGGCTACCTCGATCAGGCATTGAAATCCAATGCGGCCGACTCTACGGCAATCCGATTAAGATCCCTGATTGACTAACGGCCGCGCTGTTCATTGCGGCCTCGGCGGCAGCATGCCGCCAAACGCCCTTTTCAACTTCGAAGTCGAGCTCTTCAGCGCAACCTGATCACAGGTCAAAGCGAATAATCGTCCCGCCGCTCCCGGCAAAGAACACTCGCCCGCTTACCCAATGGGCATCGTTGAATTTCGCTGTGTGGCTAACCGTATCCTTGATCCACTGGCGGCCATGATTGGTAGATACCGCGACAAAACGATTCCCGGCTACGAAAATGACGTCAACCTCGGGTGCGGCGATGCACAGCAGCGGTTCGTCGGTCATCTTCAGTTTGTCCTGCCACGACCATCCGCCATCGGAGGAGTAGCGCAGCAATCCGCCGTCACCGACCTCCCAGCCGTGCTGTACATCCGTGAAGAACACCTGATGTGACCCGGCCACGCGATGTGTGCTCCGCTCCCAGGTAGCCCCGTTGTTTGTCGAATAGAGCAACTCGTTGCCGCTCACGATCCAGGCATGGCTCGGCGGAACCTCATCGATGTCGACGAAGCTCATCGCGCTGTCGATCTGGAATCTGAACGTCATCCCCTCATCGTCGGAAATGCCGATGACGCCCTTCCCGGCAAGATCTCCGGAACTGACGTTTCCGATCAGTATTGCCCGGTCGTCGTCGCCAAAAACGCAATCCTCAAGGTCAATGCTCGAATCACAAGCCAGAACACTCCAGGTCGCGCCGCCGTCCGTGCTTCTTGCCAATAATCCGCTCGCTCCAAACGTCAAACCCAGGTCGTCATCAAGAAAACAAACATCCGCCAACCGGCGGCCCAGAGCTGCGACCTTCTTGAAGCTCTTGCCGTCCTCCGTAAGAAACACCTCTCCTGTGCCCGTCACGGCGCAGCCATTGCTTCCATCCATGAAGTGAATCCCGGTGATTTCATCGGTCACGGGAAAGGCGAGCGTTTCAAACTGAAGAGGATCGGGTTCGGAACAGCCCCACAGAAGGCAGCCCAGCGCGGCGCAAAAAGCAATAACATATCTCATCGGCATACTACCCTTGATAGAGTCTTTCAATTCATGGCTACGCATCGTCGCCCGGATCGTCAACCAAAAACTGATTGCTCTGAAGCCTCTCAACACGCACATTCTTCTTGAAATGCCGGGTATTACAAACTGCCATTCGAGGCCGCTCCGATACGTGAATTAACATGGCTCTGGTTCTCAAACTCAACTACGCATTAGCGCTGCAGGCGGCCAACGCCCCCGACAGCCGAATCTCACTGACCCTGCACTCCGGTGACCTCGGTACCATCTCTGGCCCCGCGGCGTCAGGCAAAACCGCGCTGTTAAACGCCATAATCGGTCTGAGAAACTCACGGCCGGGAGAGATCGAGCTCTTTGGTGATTCGATAGCCGGTCTCAGGGAGAGCAGGATGAAGCTCTTTCGCCAGAGCATTGGCGTTCTGCTTCACGATGACATCTTGCTGTCCAGACACACGGTGTTTGATAACCTTGCGCTGCCGCTGCGCATCGGCGGCATCGCCGGCTCCCAGATAGCTCCCCGCGTGACGGCCCAACTGGCCGAAAATGGCTTGCTTGCCAAGTCGCGCTTCCGGGTTTCCGAACTGGGCGCTGATGAGCGGCGCCGACTCAGCCTGGCGATGATCGCAGTGAAATATCCCAGGCTGGTCCTGGCTGATCTGCGGCCTGACTCTTATGATCTTGAAATAATCCGCCCCGGTTTGATGCGGCTTGCATCCCTGGGCGCTGCGGTGCTGCTGTTCGAGCGCCGCGACACGCCCAATGGACTGCTCAAAGCGGAACGGATGATCTCCCGTCGTGAATCGCTACTGGTCGCATGAAATTGGCGGGGGAGTCGCCTCGCGACTTCTGGCCGCTCTTCAGATCATGCTCTGCATCGCGCCGATCGCGTTGGTCTTGCTCGTTACCCATAACCTGCAGCAGCAGGAACGGGATCTGCGCCGGCAATTGAAATTGGTCGCCTATCTGGATGACCAGCTGGCGGCGGAGCAGATCGATCGCCTGACCGCGTTCATCAAGGGACTCGATGGGTACTCGTCGTTCGAATATCGCGATCGATCAGAAGTCTTCAAGGAGATGCAGGCCCTGATCGGAGCCGAACTCCTCCCCGGGCGCATGGCCAATCCTTTCCCTAATGTCATCGAAATTCGCTTCACGCCGGAATTCTCCGCCTTGGCGAATTTTGAGTCGGCAGCGATTCAACTTAAGCAGTTCAATTTTGTTCAAGGCGTGGAGTTTGGCGCTCTCTGGCTGGCCGCGCAAGAACGCACATTCTCCACCGGAGCCCGCATCACACTCGTGCTGCGCATCGCAACCGTGCTCGCTGCCCTGCTTTTGTTGTTCTGGCAGGCCCGCCGCTTGATGGTAATCCACCAGGAGCTTATGGCGGCGATGCGGCTGTTGGGCGCCCGCTGGCGTTTCGTTGGTTTACCGGTGTTTTCGCGCACGATCGGCGACGCCTTCATCGCCGGATCTCTCTGCCTGGCGCTGTTGTACGGCGGTTGCCTATTGGCCCGCGAGTGGAGCCTACGCCTCAGCTTCTTTGCCCTCGACGGAATGTTCACCGTGCTCTTTGTCACGATCGTCATCACCATTATCGGAACCGCCTTGGCTCTCCGCGGAGCTTTCCGCTAATGCGCATTGCCCTCGTTGTCATCGCCAGTATCCTGTTCGCTGCTCCGCTCTGCGCCCAGCCCGACACCAGCCAGCTGAGCGATACCCGCGCCCAACTTGAACGCGCGCGCAGCGAAGCCGAGCGCTTGCTCAATTCACAAGCCGATCTCTATCAGCAATTGGAGAGCGTCGATCGTGAATTGGAGCTCTCCAGTCGCTTGCTGCGCCAGTTGCGAAAGGAGTCAACCCAACTGAAGGGCTCGATCGCGGCGATCGAAGATACCCTGGGCCTGTTGCATTCCACCTCGCAGTCAGAAAGCGAGCTGGCGGCCCAGCGGCTGCGCCGCGTCTTCATGCTGCGCGAGGTCAACTATTTCGATGTCCCCTTCGTCTACCTGAACCAGATCGACACCGAGCGCCGTCATGAACTGACGACCCGGCTGATTCGCAGCGACGGCCGGCGCCTCGTCTCGCTTGATCACGCGATCACGGACAAGTCCGACATCCTTGCCGATTTGCAGGAGCGCCAGGAACAATTGGCGCGCAATACGCGCGCTCAAACCGATGAATCCCGCCGGGCACGCGAATCGCTGCGGCAGCGTGAAACCCTCCTGGCCGGGCTCAAAAAAGAAAGCCGGGAACTGGCGCTGCAGGTAGACCAGATTGGCGAGTCCTCGGCGACTTTGACGGAGATCTTTGCCCAGATCGAGAGCGAAGTCCAGGGCACCGGTGACTACATCTGGCAGCGCGAACGCGACCTCAATCTGAAAATGAAGGGGCGGCTCTATGCGCCTGTCAGCGGACCCGTCGTAACCCGCTTCGGTGTTTCCCGCAATGCAAAAACCGGAATCACCAGTCGCTCAAACGGCGTCAGCTTCGCATCCTCCCGGGGATCAAATGTGGTTGCCGCTCTGACGGGTGAAGTTATATATATTGGTTGGGCGCGCGGATTGGAACGCTTCGTGGTTGTCGACCACGGCGGTTCGATCTACACGGTTTACGGTAATCTCGACCAGATCAACGTCACCGAGGGTCGGCAGGTCATCCGCGGCGAGGTCTTTGCAACGGCCGCATCCAGCCGACTCCATTTCGAGGTGCGCGAAGGCAAGACGCCCGTCGATCCGCTGCCCTGGCTCCGGCACTAAGCAACGCGAAGGCAATATGACGATACATCCGCAAGCAGCACTCCTCGAACGGCTCATCGGGCGCTTTCGCAATCAATCCCTTCCCGCTTCCCTGCTTCTGGCCGGGCCGCGCGGGGTCGGCAAATGGTCGCTGGCGCTGTCGTTGGCCAAGCGAATCTCGTGCTTGCTCGCGACCGCCACCGAACCTTGTGGCCGCTGCGATGCCTGCCGGCAGTTCGAGCAGTTCGCCCATCCCGATGTGCAGATGTTGTTCCCGCTTCCCGCCAGTGAAAAAGAGTGGGACGAGTGGTACGCGCCATACCTTTTTGGTAAGCAGGCAAATCCGTTTGCCGCATCTTCCGCCGATCCAAAGCAGTTTATCCCGATCGAGGCTATCCGCAGGTTTCAGGCGCGTCTGGCGACCAAGCCGGTGCTCTCTCCGAACAAAATCGGCATCGTCTACGAAGCGGAGCGCATGCTGCCGGGCACGATGGACTCCCTGCTCAAACTCGTCGAGGAACCGCCGGAACGCTGCTTCTTGATTGTCGTCACCGATCAGCCGCGACTGCTGCTGCCGACATTGCTTTCGCGGCTTCAGCGGGTCAGCGTGGGAAGACTGGCCGACACGCAGGTTATCGACTACCTCAAGAGCGACCTGGGTATCGCTGCCGACCGTTCGGAGCTTTTGGCCCGACTGGCTCGCGGTTCGCTCTATTCCATCGACGTTCTTGTCGAAGGCGAGTTCTTCCGCCTGCGCGAAACCGCCTGGGAGATGTTGGCCGCGGCTTTGACGCAAAGCTCGCCCGCCGTCTACGCCCGTTTCTCCGAGAGCGCGGCGCTCTCCAGTCGCGATCGCGTCGAGCTGCTTTGCGCCCATTGGCAGACAATGGTGCGCGACCTCGCCATTCTTGGTTGCCGCGAACTCGACGTCTCAGACGCAGCCGCGAACCTCATTTATTTTGACTTCAATTCAAACTACGAATCCCTCGCGAAGCGCACCTTGCTCGGGTCCGGCTGGTACGAAATCAACGACTGCATCGAACGCATCCGCCTCGAGTTGCGCCGAAACGTCAACGCGCGAATCGCCGCGCTTGATTTCCTGATGACATTGCAGCGCATTGCCTGTGCCGCCTGAAAGCGGTGAGGCGCCGGATTGCTCCGGCGCCTCGTCTATATAGGAAAGGCGCGTGGTGGCCGATTCGCCCCGCCGCCTAATCGCAGTTCAAAGACCACTGGCCGCGGAACAAGCCTTGCTTGGCGCGCTCGGAGCGCTCGGAGCGCTCGTCGTTGCCGCGTTGCCGCTGTACCCAGCCGCCGTCGTAGACGCCGATCTGCGCTTCATTGCGGTCAAAAATCTCGCCGCGCATCCAACCCAGGTTGGAAGCGGCCGGATCTTCCTCGCTGCCGGAGCCCCATTCTCCCTTGAGAAATCCGCGGAACAGCCCGGCAACGCTGATCCACTTGCCGAACATCACCTGCTCGCCGTCGTCGCGCTTGCCGAAGTGACCGCGTAAGTGACCCAAGAGCAATCCGTCTTGCGAGATCCAGCGCCCGATGAACGTGCCCAGACCATTGTCGGAAGCCGGGCGCACCCAACGTCCCTGGAAAAATCCTTCACCGCATTCCAGGCGCTCCAGGCTGAAGCCATTGATGGAAAACTGATTGGCGCCGACTTCGACAACTTCGCTGATCTGCGCCAACTCCGTCATCGTGAATGTCCGCGAATAAGGCCCCGAAGTGAATGTCAGCGTGTTCTCCGTGTCGAACGAATCCGGCATTGGATCGTAGACAAAGACCAGCATGCCGTCGAAGCTCGGCTTCGTGTAGCTGACGAAATCCAGCTGCTGGCGAGACAGACGCGGACGAATGATGTAATCGCCGAGTTCAAAGCGGATGAGGCGTACCGCTACAATCCCGCCGCGCTCGACAGTCAGCGAGCCCGACCAGTCGGTTATTGCCGCTTCCGTTGAGTCAAGCTCCAGGTGCCCCCATAGAAACTCTACCGAGTAGACTTTAACATCGGGGCGATTGCGCAACGAATCCATGTCAACGCTCGTCGCCATCGGGTCGTTTGCCTCGACGCTGAGTTCATCAGATTCAAGCTCGCTGTCACCGAAGGCTGCGGCTTCGTCGGTAGCCTTACATCCTCCGAAATCGTCGGTCAGGTTCAATTCGCCGGTTTCGGAATTGTCGGTGTCGGCGCTCTTCTCACTGCACCCGACCAGCAACAGCCCCAGAAGCAACATCAAGCCAATCAGTGCGGTTGATTTGAGTTCTCTCATTGGTATCTCCTTTCTCTCATTTCCAGTTTCACCGGCCGCCATAGTGACATCAAAATCCGTGCCGTCGCTTGTCGTGCTCCGCCCTTTGCCGATAAACTTCATAGCAAACAACAACTTGCAGAAAAGTGCCGGTTTGCCATGAACGGCAAGTTTCAATTGGTCGAATGAGATAGTGTACCTGTATGTTCAGGAGAAGGTCAACTCGAGTACACTGCGGTACAGCCGTCGCTTGACCGCTCTGAAAACGATGAACAGCCGACGCCTTATATCTACCGCGATCATCATCCTGCTCGTCGCCATGCTGGGCGGCTTCAACCTTTCGCTCTATCTCCTCTACCAGAAATCCGTCACGACACTCGACAAGTCGCTCGGTGAACGCCTGCTCTCCGTCGGTAGAGCAATCGCCCCGGAAGTCGAATCGGTGCTTGAAGTCGACCTGATCGCGGGAGAATTGTCGCTGCAAAACATCGTGCGCCTTCAGGATTATCTGGCCCGGGTGCGCGAATCCGACCAGCTTTCCGGGCTTTACCTGGCCGACGCCCAGAATCGCGACCTGCTCGCGCTGGACGACTCGCTCCCCCGGCTCGAACTCATTTTGCCGCTTCATGCCGAGGCGCTGAGCCGGGCGCAACTGGGCGAGTCGAGCGTGTCGCCGCTCTATTCAGCGGACAATCGCTATTTCAAGTCGGCCTTCCACCCGGTCGGATCTGACTCGGTACTTGCCGTTCTCGTTATCGAGAGCAGCTTCGAGTTCTTCAGCGACTTCAACGACTACCGGCGGCACCTGATTGTCGTCAACATCGCGGCCGTCCTTGCGCTCGCGTTGGTCGCGATCATCATCGTGCTTCTCAATCGCCGTCTCGTGCGCACCGAACGATTACTCGTCTCGCAGGCGGCGCTCACCCAGATGGGCCAAATGACGGCGATCATCGCTCACGAAATTCGCAATCCGCTCGGCATCATCAAAGCCACCGCTGAGCGCTTGAAAACGAAGTTCTCTCCCCTCGCCGGCTCAGATCGGCAGTTGTTTGACTTCATCCCCGAAGAAGTCGACCGCCTGAACCAGATTACCACCCACTATCTTCAGTTCGCTGCCCCGGCTGACGCTCACGGCGCCGCCGAAGAAATCGGTGCGATCATCGAATCAATCAAGCCCGGACTAACCAAGGAAGCGGAACGTCGCAACATTGAGTTTGCCTGCGAAGTCCCACCCGATTCGTCGGCGCTGTCCGTTGACAGCGTCGCGGTGCGGCAGATTCTCGTCAATCTTGTACGCAATGCCATCGATGCCACTCCGGCCAAGGGGCGCGTCTCCTTGATCGCGAGCATCGCTGGAGCGGGCAAACTGCGCCTCGAAGTCAGCGATAGCGGCAGTGGCATCGACAAGCAAACCCGTAAACATATCTTCGACCCTTTCTTCACCACCAAGATTCAGGGAACGGGTCTCGGCCTTTTTGTTGTCAAGCGCCTGATCGATCGCTTAAATGGGACTATCGACCTGGAATCACATCCGGGTCGGGGAACTCGCGTAACCCTTATTATTCCGGAAAGCAGCCGTGGCAAAGATTCTCATAGTTGATGATGAACCCAAAATGGCCCTGCTCGTGGCTTCCACTCTTGAAGACGCCGGGCACTCTTTGACCGTTCACGGCAGCGGTACCGAAGCGCTGCAGGCTATCGCGAACATTGACTTCGATCTGATCATTACCGACCTGAAGATGCCGCCCCCCGACGGCCTGGAGATTCTGCGCCAGGCGAAATCCAAATCCCCCGATACCGGCGTAATTCTCATGACGGCCTATGCCACCGCCGAGTCGGCCGTGACCGCGCTGCGCAACGGCGCTTACGATTACCTGATCAAGCCTTTTTCGCTCGACGAGTTAACAATGTTGGTCGGACGATTCCTCGATTCCCGCCGCGTCAGCGTCCTCAACGAGCAGTTGGCGGCGGATTATGAATCGGTGGCCGTCGGTGAATTCGTTGGAAATTCGCCCGGGATCCAGGAGCTGTTCGGCATGATCGACAAGGTCGCCAAGCGCGACTCGACCGTCCTGCTTCTCGGCGAGTCCGGCACCGGCAAGGAACTGATCGCCACCATGATCCACAAACGCTCGGCACGGTCAAGCGGTCCGTTCATCGCGCTCAACTGCGCCGCGCTCAGCGAAACCCTGCTCGAATCGGAGCTCTTCGGTCACGAAAAAGGCGCTTTCACCGGCGCCGTGAAACGCAAGCCGGGACGGTTCGAACTCGCCCACGGCGGCACGTTGTTTCTCGACGAGATCGGCGAAATCTCGGCGGCAATGCAATCCAAACTGCTGCGCGTCCTCGAACTGGGTCAATTCGTCCGCGTCGGCGGCACCGAAACCTTGAAATCCGATGCCCGCATTGTCGCTGCCACCAACCGCGACTTGAAAGCCGCTATCAGCGGCGGCAGTTTTCGCGAAGACCTCTATTACCGCCTCAGTGTCTTCCCGATCTCGATTCCACCGCTAAGAGCGCGGGCGGCCGACATCCCGCAGCTCGCGGAATATTTCCTGCGCCGTCTCGGCTACAAGCGCGGACCGCTCGATCCCGACTGCGTGAAACTCCTGCAGTCGTATCCCTTCCCCGGCAATGTCCGCGAACTGAAAAACATTATCGAGCGCGCCCTTATCCTCGCGGACGGCGATACCATCACACCGCCGCTTCTCGGTATCGAAGCCGATGAGGAGACGCTCGAAACCTCGGGCGGCGGACTCAACGATGCCGAACGCCGGATGATCGTCGATGTTCTCAATCAGGCGGAGGGAAACAAGACCCGCGCTGCCGAACTGCTCAAGATCACTCGCCGCCGGCTCTACTCGCGAATGAAGATCTACGAAATTCAATCCGGACCGGACGGTACATTCAAATGAACCGCCCGGTACACCTGCGCGCTGATTACCCCGAACCAGGGTGCCAAAACCGGAGTTGTCTCTGCATCTGTATGTCCCGTAATGCGAAATCGATCGACGCGTCGCGCCGCTTCCGGCACGACTTTTGATATAATCTAAAGCGTCATGAGTGCGATTATGCGAAACCACAATTGCTCCCCGAGCCGAACAGCCCGCATCGCTCTTGGCATGCTGTTGTGTGCCGTGCTCTTCATTAACGGA
Organism: uncultured Ignavibacteria bacterium; assembly: GCA_964576925.1. Classification (GTDB taxonomy): domain Bacteria; phylum Zixibacteria; class MSB-5A5; order CAIYYT01; family CAIYYT01; genus JADJGC01. The sequence continues at coordinate 425,971 of CAZNWJ010000002.1, forward strand.
ACCACCCTCGGCCAAACCGTAAACCGCGATCGCGTTCAGGAGGCCATCGAACAGACGGATCGGCTGATTGAAGAAGCGCGCGCCGGTATCGATCAAGCAAGCGATGTGCGCGCCGGCCTCCTGCTTAAACAAGCCGAACAATTTCAGGAACGTGCCAAACGCGCGTTCGACGACGGCCGGCTGGCGCTGGCGCTGCAAATGACCGAGCGCGCCCGCGATGCCGCACGGCGTTGCATCGGCTCCATCGTCGATGCCGGCGATACGCGCAGCTTTGTCGAACAACAGCTCGATATCACCGACGAGTGGCTCGAACAAGTTCGGGCGCTTGGCGATAACTCGACCTCACCGACACTCGCCTTGCGGATGCAGGAAGCCGGCCGGCTACAGGACCGCGCTCGCGACCTCTTGAGCGAGAACAGTCTCCGCCAGTCGCTCCTCCTGACGCGCCGCGCCCAGGAGATCTGTCGCGACCTGATCGCGCGCCTGAACACCGGCGAGCGCCGCAAAGAAAATCTCCGTCTCAATCTCGACCGCGCACAAACCCTGATCGATGACAACAAAGAATCCGTGGAGCAGTCCGGCAACGCCATGGCGCAGCAGCTCTTTAACTCGGGTGTCGAGTTCGTCGGCAAGTCGGAAGAGAGCTATCAGGCCGGTCGCTTCGAAGAATCGCTGCGCTATCTCGCAACCGGGCTGGCTCATGTCAACAAAGCGCTGCGCCTGATCAAGTCCGGGTCGGCGACTGATGAGGCACTGCGCGCCATCGAAATTGCCGACGTGCAACTGGAGCGCTTGATCCAGGCCGCCGCTGATCAGAACACTCACGCTGCCGACGCCATCCTTGACGAAGCGAGAGCCAAACTCGAGCGCGCCCGCAACTTCTACGAGTCGGGAAACCGGCAGGAAGCGCTCGTCGTGGTGCGCGTCGTCATGGAGTTGAATCAACAAGCCGCCAAAATCCTCGGCACTTGGTAATATGAACCATCCCGCGCGACGAGGGAAGATTCTCGCAACGGCATCCGCATTCTTAATCACCGGGTGGGTCATGCTCGCCCTTTCTCCGGCTTTCGCCGAGTGGCGTTGGAGCGGCAAGGCAGGCCTGAATTACGATTTCATCTCGCACGACTACTATCTCCGCACGATCGACACGCTCGGAATCACCCCCGATTCGCTCGCCGAACTCAAGAGCTACTCCGACCGCATCGACGAAAAAGGCGTGAGCCTGCGCCTGGAGTTGCAGAACAAAGGCCCGTTGGGAGTAAGCCTGGTCAATAGCGCGAGCCTCTCTGACGAGAAACTGCGCAACCTGGTAACGCTGCAGCTAAGTTGGGGTGCCGTTCGCTTCAGGACCGAAGCCGAAATCAAATCGTATGAGCCGGCTGACGATTTCTCGCTCTATGACTCGCGCGTCCAGAACAGCTCGCGGCTTGGCCTGCTGCTGCTGGATCGCGCCGGCTGGGAGGTCGAGGTCTCGCAGGAATTCGAGTACACAGGCTATGAGAACCGCACGGCCTCGGTCTACGGCTATCGCCAGCACGAGACGCGCTTGCAGTTGCGGCGCCATCTCGGCGACTTCTCCGACCTTGGCCTCAACCTGCGTTTCGACCACCGCGACGCCTATGATTCATCCAGCCTCGGCTTCTCGCGCTTCGTGGCCGATCTGGCGTTTGATGCCATCGGCGCCCGCCAATCGATTATGGCCAGCCTCTACGGTGAACGCAAAAGCTCAAACCGTCCTGATCGCCGGGATGACTACCTCTACCTGGCGCCCTTCTTCGATTTCAATCTGGCGGTCGGGGAACAACTTGATTTCGCGCCGCGCCTTGATGCGCAGATCTTTAGCTACGACGCGCAGTCGCTGGCAACATTCTCCCACTACCGATTAACGACGCGGCTTGAGCTGGACTATCGCTATTCACCGCTGTCGACTTTTGCTATCGGGCTCGGCGGTGAACGGCTCAAAGCCTTCGACACCGAGTATGCCGCGCAGGATTATCGTGAGAGCATGCTCCTGCTTGGCTACGAGTCGCTCGCGTCCGAGTTCTTCACGATCAACCTCTCAAGCGAACTCGGCTATGCGAACTTTGAGCAGGGAACCGACGAATTCTACACCGACCACTGGCTGGTGCGCTTTGATCTGCTGGGGGATATCAATCTCTCGAAACGCCTGCGCTTTTCACTGATCGGCAGCAGCGATTTCGAGTATCACGAGGAAAAAGAGGACGACGTCTTCGTCTACCTGCTGAGCGGCAATCTCACTTACGAAATTGACTAAGTCTTCCGCTTCTCCGGCGGACTAGCGATGCTAAGAGAATCCTGCTGACGGACAAATTTCCCGGGTATCTTCTGGAGTTGCTCCGATCTACGTTCGTGTATTTTGGCCAGAGCCTTGCGATGCCAGCGGTTGTATATAAGGGAAAGATAGTGATGAGCCTCTGCGATGCATGGGTCACCATCGAGCGCCGCATGGAAGAATCTCTCCGCGGCGGGGAGTGAATCACACCTGTAATAGATCACCCCAAGCAAGCTGTTCGCCCACGGGGTGTTCTTTGACGACTTATCGAGTTCCTGTCGAATCAATCTCATCGAACTGCCAGGGTCGACATCGTAATAGGTACTTGCGAACTGGAGAGGATCCAATTCGCTCAAAATGTATTTTGCAGCTTCTGCGAGAACCGAATCGAGTTTCATGAATTCTGGATCGACCATGAAGTCTCTCACCGAATCAACATCAGACGTTTTGTGAATTCCGACTCGACAGGCGTAGTTTCGTCCTGTCTCACGCAAGTTCACTTGCACCTCCGTAGTCTCCAGACCTAGTGTTCCGCGGATTGCCGAGCGAAACTCGATGAACTGCGACGGCGTTAATCCGAAGCTGCTCTTCCCAACGCTCAAGTCAGGTGGGCTCAGTAACTCAACTTCATGCGGTCGCGACAAGGGAAGAACCGGGTGACGAGAATCCAGTTTCTGGAGAAACGTAGTCTCAATATATTTGGCGTCAATCCCCATCTTGCCTGCGGAATCTGCCACGCTCCTCACCGCCACATAGCATGCGTTCTTGAGTACTGTGTGGCCGATCGCGATTACGACAGTCAACAGAACTGCAAACTGCAACCATTTAATGTAGCCTCCGATTTTCTGTTGATTGAACATCTGATGCGCCCAATTTCCGATTTCACATCTGCATAATAGACTGATTCGGGTGAAATTAGCCAGGAAATCGAAAAGAAGTCAAGCGAAATGGTGGCAATCCATGTGCCCGAATTTTTGCAGTGTGTTGGGGCAACTGTAAAATGTACGAGATCATACTCGCAGACTTCACGGCAGCCGCGAGGTGCCGAGCAATGTGTTGGAATCTCCAATGCTCGAAGGCCGCCGCCTGTTTCGTTAGCGGCTATTCCGCCCCATGGCACTTCTTGTACTTCTTGCCCGAGCCGCACGGGCAAGGGTCGTTGCGCCCGACCTTCGGCATCTCGCGCACAATCGTGTGCCCCTTGGCCGGCATCGTCTCTTCCGGCTGCTCCGGTTGCGGCGCGGTCGCGCGCATGCCGCTGATGCTTTCGTGGACAGACTGCAGGCGCGCCTGCTGCTGTTGGCGGCGTTGTTCCGCGCCGCGATCGACCGGTTGTAGTTTGAACACCAGCGAGACGGCGGTGCGATCGATCTTCTCCATCAACGTCTCAAACATCGCGAAGGCTTCCTTCTTGTACTCCAGGAGCGGGTCGCGCTGGCCGTAAGCCCGCAGGCCGATGCCCGATTTGAGCTGATCCATCTCGTAGAGATGCTCCCGCCACTCGGTGTCGATCGTCGTCAGCAAAGCGTAGCGCTCCAGGTGCCGCATCATCTCCGGCCCGAGGAAGTTTTCCTTGTTGCGATAGTGCTGCAGCGCGGCCTCGGACAACTTCTCGGCCAAACCCACCTTGGTCAGATCGCTCCATTCGCTCGACCGGGGATCAAACGTCAGCAAGAACGTGTTCTGCGCGCCTACCGCCACTTTCGTCATATCGATCGTCTCTTCGCCCTCGACAGTGGAACTCGACTCCGCCACGATTGTCTCGGCGGCCTGGGCGATCAATTCCTCTATTTCGGCCTTGTGATCGGTGCTGTCGATAATCGCGTTGCGCCGGTCGTAGATCGCCGTGCGCTGGTTGTTCATCACGTCGTCGTATTGCAGCGTGTGCTTGCGGATCGAAAAGTTTTGCGTTTCCACCCGACGCTGCGCGCGCTCGATCGCCTTGGTGACCATCCGGTGCGTGATCACCTCTCCTTCCTTGATTCCCAACCGGTCCATGACGGCGGCGATGCGGTCGCTGCCGAACAAACGCATCAAATCGTCTTCCAGCGAAAGGTAGAATTCCGATTGTCCGAAATCGCCCTGGCGTCCGGCGCGGCCGCGCAACTGCCGGTCGATGCGCCGCGATTCGTGGCGCTCCGTTCCGATGATGTGCAGCCCGTACGGTTCATCGTCGGCGGCGAGATTCAGTCCTTCGACATTCGGAATCTGGTTTATCAACTCCCGCACTTCGTCCGTGATCACCGGCCGTTTAACCGTGCGCTTTTCCAGCTTGATGTCGGTACCGCGACCCGCCATGTTGGTCGCAATCGTGACCATGCCGGCGCGCCCGGCATCGCGGACAATCTCCGCTTCCTGCTGATGAAACTTGGCATTAAGCACATTGTGCGGCACCTTCTCGCGCTTGAGCATGCGCGACAACTGCTCCGAGACTTCGACCGATACCGTGCCCACCAGCACCGGCATCCCCTTCTCGTACAGGCGGCGAATCCGTTCAATGATGGCCGCGTACTTCTCGCGCTTGGTGCGGTAAATCTGGTCTTCGAAGTCGATACGCCGCACCGGCTGATTCGTCGGAATCACCATGACGTCGAGCTTGTAGATCTCGAAGAACTCGCCCGCTTCGGTCTCCGCCGTACCGGTCATACCGGCCAGCTTGATATAAAGACGGAAATAGTTCTGCAGCGTGATCGTCGCCACGGTTTGCGTTTCGCCCTCGACGCGCACGCGCTCTTTGGCTTCGATCGCCTGGTGCAACCCGTCGGAGTAACGGCGGCCCGGCATCAAACGCCCCGTAAACTCGTCGACAATCAACACCTTGTCATCCTGCACGACGTACTCGACGTCCTTTTCGTACAGCGTGTAGGCCTTGAGCAATTGATTGATCGCGTGGTTCTTGTCGGCGCGCTCGGCGTGGACTTTGTACAGCCGCTCTTTCTCTGCCGCCTTCTGTTCCGGACTGAGCGATTCGTTGGAATCAATCTCGTGGAGACCCTCGGTGATATCGGGGAGAACGAAAAGTTGCCGGTCTTCCGGTGAAAGCAGGTCGCGGCCCTTCTCGGTCAGATTGATCGTATGTTCTTTTTCGTCGATGACGAAGTAGAGCTCTTCGTCCAGCGTGTGCATCCGCTTCTCGCGCAGCAGATCCAGTTCCGCCTTCTGCGCGAGCTTCTGCGCTCCCTGTTCCTTGTAGAGCTTCAGAAGGCGCTTATTCTTCGGCGCGCCGCGCTGCACGCTGAGCATCGCCAGCCCGGCTTCTTCGAGTTTGTCTTCGTTGAAAAGCCGCTCGGCGTCACCGGCGATCTTGTTGACATACTCCGTTTGCCGCTTGACCAGCCGGTCGACCAGCGGCTGCATTTCCTGGAAACGCTGCGTCAGGCTGGAGCTCTCGACCGGTCCGGAGATAATCAGCGGCGTCCGCGCTTCGTCGATCAGGACGCTGTCGACTTCGTCCACGATCGCGTAATAGTGCCCGCGCTGGACGCGGTATTCGGGCGCCACCGCCATGTTGTCGCGCAAGTAGTCAAACCCGAATTCGCTGTTGGTGCCGTAAGTGATATCGCAAGCATACTGCGCGCGGCGCTCGCCGAAATCCATATCGCGCTGAATACACCCGACCGTCAATCCGAGCCGGCGAAACACCTCGCCCATCCACTCCGAGTCGCGCCGCGCCAGGTAGTCGTTCACCGTCACCAGGTGAACGCCTTCGCCGACCAGCGCGTTCAGGTAAAGCGGCATCGTCGCCACCAGCGTCTTGCCTTCGCCCGTCGCCATCTCGGCAATCTTGCCTTGATGCAGGGCAATCCCGCCAATCAACTGCACATCGTACGGCACCATCTCCCAGCGCGTTTCGAAACCGCAGACATCCCACGAGGTCCCGCACAACCGCCGGCAGGTCTCCTTGACCATCGCAAACGCTTCCGGGAGAATCTCCACCAGGTAACCGTCGATCTCTTCTCGAAAACTCTTCTTGAACTGGTCCTTATCCCAGCCGTTCTCCTTCGCCTCTTTGCGGATTTCCGATCGTAGTTCGGCGAGTTCCTGCTGAAAGGCGCGCGTGCGCTCAACCAGCTTTTCGTCCGACCAGTCGCTGAGCGACGGGAAGATTTCATTGATGCGCGCCACCAGGGGACGAATCGCCTTGATGTCGCGATCGTACTTGGTGCCGAAGATTTTTGTAATCAGTGAACTAAACACGTTGTAATACCACCATTTCCTTGGCGGTTATACCTTGCCCGGCGAGGGGAGTTTCACGCGATTTCTGTTCGATTACTGACCCGAGCCTGCGCCCGCGGTCGTGTCGATCCCGCCCTGCTGCTCGCGCTGCCAGCGCGCGGCCAACGAGTCGGCTTCTTCCGGCGTTTTCGGTAATGCCTGATTCTGCAGCATCGGCCGCATCTGGGCAAACGCCCTCAGGGCCTGCGAGTTGCGCGCTTCTTCCATCAGCTTCTTGGCGTCGGCGGCGTACTTGCCCGAAGGGGCCTGCGAGAGGTATTGGCTCAAGCTCCCCACGATCTTCTCGTCATATTTCTCGGAGATAAACTTGTTCATCGCCAATGTCCGCTCTTCACCTTTGGGAAGAGTGAATGCCTTGTTGACCTCATCCCACATCGACTTGGCATCCGTGTAAAGCTTCTGCACTTCGGGCGCTTCCGACGCGCACGAAACTGCAATCATCATGACCGCCAGCACAAACAAATAGACGAATCTCTGCATTGCATTACTCCTTCAGTGTACTAAGCTTCCTTCAGAACGGCGCTAAAGTTAACCATTGGTCTCTGATTGTCAATTGCTTTGTCAGCACGACGTCATACGTCGACTAGTGCGGTAGAAATGGTGCTTGTTTCACGCTCCCAATCATCTATTATCCCTCCTCAACCAAGGAGACTTGCATGCGATCTCGATCTCATTTCTTGAAAATTCGGTTAATAGCCCTGCTCGGCGCTTTTTTGCTGGTACTCGCTATCATCAGCATCGCCGTGGCGAGTGGGGATGACTTGAGTGACATCGATTCAGCGGCCGCCGTACCGGCATTGGATTCCGCCTACGCGCAGATCCAGGTCGGATTCGCGGCCTTGGAGCCGATCTGGAGAAAGGCGTGCTACGATTGCCACTCCGACAAAACCGACTACCCCTGGTATCACAGCCTGCCGCTGGTCAGGGGATTGATCGACAGCGACATCCGCGAGGCGCGCGGCGAACTCGATATGTCGACCGGCTTCCCTTTCCAAAGCACGCGCGAGCCCGTCGATGATCTGCGCAAAATCAAAGACGAGGTTTCTAAAGACGCGATGCCGCCGTGGAATTACAAACTTATGCATTGGAGCGCCGGCCTCTCGGACGAGGAGAAAACCTCTGTCTTTGCCTGGGTTGACAGCTCACTGGCAATACTTTCCGCCCACGGCGTAAAACCCTCCAATCGCGGTCGGGGAAGCGAGACAGAAGCCCACTGAACGACAAGAGTTTACCCTGGGATGGCGCAACTGATTCTGAGAAGCCCTGACAGCATCCGAATCGAAACGAACGCGCGCGATTCTTATAGAAATGTGTTTGCAAACAGCCATGTTTTTGTAGATTACCGCATTCACAAAGTCCGGCTTCTCTGGACTGGGAACGACGTCGCAAAAAGCGACGAATCATCAACAGATGGAGTTGATTCATGATCACACCTCATAGAACTCCCGATGGCAAGATCCTGGTAACACTGATACCAGGGGACGGCATCGGTCCTGAATGCGTCAACGCTACTCGCAAGATTATAGAAGCGACCGGTGCGCCGCTGGCCTGGGAAGAACGCGATGCGGGCGAGTCCGTCTTCAAGCGCGGTATCCCTTCTGGCGTGACGCCCGAGACGATCGAATCCGTACGCAAAACACACCTCGTTCTCAAAGGGCCTCTCGGCACTCCGGTCGGCTACGGCGAGAAAAGCGCCAATGTCACACTGCGCAAGTTATTCGAAACCTACGGTAACATTCGCCCGGCGCGCGAGTTGCCCGGTGTCAGAACACCTTACAGTGGACGCGGCGTTGATCTGATCGTTGTCCGCGAAAACGTCGAAGACCTCTACGCCGGGATCGAGCACATGCAAACACCCGGGGTCGCCCAGTGTCTGAAGCTGATCTCCCGCAAGGGTTGCGAGAAGATCGTCCGCCTGGGCTTCGAAGTCGCCCGCGCCGAGGGCCGCAAGAACGTGCATTGCGCCACCAAGGCCAATATCATGAAGTTTACCGAGGGAATGCTCAAGCGCACCTTCGAAGCGATCGCGCCGGAATACCCTGATATCCAGTCTTCGCACATCATCATCGATAACTGCGCGCACCAGCTCGTCAAGAAACCCGAGCAGTTCGATGTCATCATCACAACGAACATGAATGGCGATATCATTTCCGACCTCTCTTCTGCACTGATCGGCGGTCTCGGCTTCGCCCCCTCCGCCAACCTCGGCAGCGACGTAGCCATCTTCGAAGCCGTGCACGGCTCCGCGCCAAAGTATGCCGGCAAGAACGTCATTAACCCGTCGGCCGTCTTGTTCTCCGCGGTCATGATGCTGCGCTACCTGGAAATGTTCAAGGAAGCCGCCCTGATCGAGAATGCAGTGCTTTATACGCTTGAAGAAGGCAAAGTCATGCCGCGCGACGTCGTCGGCGACGCCAAAGCGGCTTCGACGACGGCTTACGCCGATGCGATCATCGCCAACTTTGGCAAGTCGTCCTCGAACTACAAAATCCGCGAATACAAGCCGATCAAGATGCCCAAAATCGACCTGCGTCCCGACTTCGTCCAGGTCGCTTCGCGTCGCGTCGCCGGAACTGACCTGTTTGTCGAGTGGGGTGGCTCGGTTGACGAACTCGGCAAAAAGGCGGAAACGCTTCTGGACGGGACACCGCTTCGCCTGAAGATGGTCTCGAGCCGAGGCACCAAGGTTTACCCGACCATGGGCGCCATCACCGATACCGTCGACCAGTTCCGCCTCCGCTGCATGATGCGCGAGGAGGGCAAGGAATTGACGGACGACGTGCTGCTGGCGCTGCTCCAGAAGGCGACCTCCAGCGGCATTCGCTGGGCTCACGTCGAAAAACTCCAAATCTTCGACAACAAGGAAGGCTATACCAAGGCCCAGGGCGAAGATTAGTCCACAACCAAATCGGCATACCAACGGGACAGGTTTTTACGCCTGTCCCGTCTTTTTTCAGGTCAGATTGCACTCTTAATGTCGGCCCACCATCTTCACCCGAACGGTAGACATTCCTGTCCGCCTTCACGTGCAGAACACGACAGACAAGAATGTCTATCCTACCAAGGACTCATCGTTGCTTCAGGTCTTCCGTCGAAGCGCTATCGAATCCTCATCATCACCGGCACGCCTGCGCCGAGACGGGCGACCTGACGCGCACCCTCGCCCCCGGTAGGGTAGACATTCCTGTCTGCCTTAATTTGCAGACCGTAGTTCAATTCCCGTTTCTCCGCAACCCACCACCGCCCAATCAATCCTCATCCTAATCGACCACAAATCCCAATTACCTCACGAAGGGAATTGACACCATGAGTAGCATGCCCTCCCGATGTCATTGCGAGGAGCGAACGCCTCTCCCTTTTTGCACCAATCTCTGCCGCAACAAAGCACTCTCCCCTTCAACCGTTGTGACCTGACGCCTTCCGCCCCGCCTACGCTTGCTGCTCTTTGCGAGCCTGTAAGATAATCTTCACCTTCTCGATACGCTGGCCGCTGACCTGTTCGACGACGAATTCGATCCCATCAACCGCCACTCGTTGACCAACATCCGGCAGTGAGCCGACCAAATCGTATATGAAGCCCCCGACGGTTTCGAAGTCTTTTTCTTCGAGATTCAGGTGGAGCCGGTCAGAGAGGTCGGTCATCGACAGGTTCGCCGACACCAGGTACTCTTTCTCGGTCAAGCGCACCAGATCAGACTCTTCGTCCGTATCGTGCTCATCCTGAATATCGCCGACGATCAGTTCGAGAATATCTTCCATCGTTACCAGGCCGGCGGTACCACCGTACTCATCCACCGCTATCGCCATATGCACTTTCTGGTGCTTGAATTCTTCCAAAAGACTGCGCAGGCTTTTTGACTCGGGAACAAAGAAAGCCGGACGCGCAATGGCGGTCACATCTTCTTCATCAGACGGCAAGGGATACCGCTTGAGGATATCTTTGACATGAAGGATACCTGCGATGTTGTCCACACCGCCGGCAGCTACGGGGTACCGCGAGTAGCCGTTCTCTGCCACGATCTTTTTAACTTCAGCGAAGGTCGTTCCCCTGTCGATGGTGAGCATCTCGATTCGCGGCACCATGATCTCCCGCACTTCGGCATCGGCCAGGTCGAACACGTTGCCGATCATGTCCCGCAGGTCGGGTCCCATGAGCGGTTCGTCGATTCCGGCCGAGTCCGCCAGCTCTTCGATGGCCCGCTCGACAATCTCTTCCTTTTTGTCTTCAAGGTCCTGCTTGCCGATGAGCGTGCTCTTGAACCGGATAATCGAAGTTACCGCCGGCGCGCTGATTGCCAGCAGGATCCGGATCAACCACGACTTCGATTCGATCACTTCCAACACCCGCTCCTGGCGCAGATTGGGCGCGATTACGGCCACCAGCGACGTATGTATAAACCAGCCGGCGACGATCAGGACCGACTCGAGGGCATACTTCTGCAACTGCGGCAGCTCCACGCGAGACCCGATGAGAAACCAGGCAATCGTCGAGACAATCAATGCCCCCGATTGTACCAGCGTAGCCGTCACCGTCAGGCGCTTCGGGTTTTCGAGAATTTTCTCTATGACGCGCCGCTTTCCCGCTGAGAGTCCGTCGAGAAACTTGCGTTCGTTGTAATCGGTAAGATACAGACCGCTCGCCGCGACGCTCACGCTGTACGAGACATAGTACAGGAGTACGATTAACGCCAGCATGCCAAGCACAAAGAGCATTTAGAGCGCCCTCATCAATTTGCCAAGATATGCGTCTTCCTTGGCCGCCATCAATGCCCGCTTGCGTGGAGTCGGATGGTGAATCCCGCACAGGTGCAACAATCCGTGGCAGAAGAGTTTCAAAATCTCCTGCCGGGTCGAGATGGCGTATTCGCGGGCGTTGCGCCGCGCTTCCGCGATCGAGATGTAAATCTCGCCTAATAGGGGGTCGGCGTCGTTATCCATACCGAAAGATAATACGTCCGTCGTTTTATCCTTGTGCCGAAATTGACGATTCAGCCGCCGCATTTCCCGATCGTCGACAAACACCAGGACGACGTCCTGCCGCCGTCTTTCGCCCTGCAATACGATCTGCGCCAGCCGCTTAAGCGCGGCGCGCGGTACCCTCGTGCCGGCGACGGTGTTGTGTATGGTCGCCCGCTCTCTCACTTGGCCTTCTCTTCTTCGCGCTTCGGGTAATCGATGCGGCTGTGGAAGGCGCCCATCAGCACCTTTGCGAATGCGTCTTCGATTCCCTGCAGGTCGGCCAGGGTCAGATTCGACTCCGACAACTGTCCCTGCTGAAACTTGTCGTTGATCAGTTTTCTGATCAGATTCCTGATTCGCGCCGGCTTGGGATCCTCGAGCGTTCGCGAGGCCGCTTCCACCGAGTCCGCCAGCATCAGCACCGCGGTTTCCTTCGATTGTGGCCGCGGCCCGGGATAACGAAACTCCGTGTCGGAAATCTCTTCGTCGGGATGAAGTTCCTTCGCCTTGTTGTAGAAGTAGGACATCAAAGATGTGCCGTGATGTTCTTCGATGAAGGCAATGATCTTGTCCGGCAGATCGTTTTCTTCCGCCAGTTCCCGCCCGCGGGTGATGTGCGATTTGATGACGATTGCCGACATCGAGGGCGAAAGCTCTTCGTGCCGGCTGCGCACGCCAACCTGGTTCTCGACGAAATAGTCGGGAATTTCCATCTTGCCAATATCGTGATAATAGGCGCCGATGCGCGCCAGCAGCGCATTCGCCCCGATCGCCTCGGCCGCCGCCTCGCAGAGGCTCCCGATTACAAGCGAGTGGTGATACGTGCCCGGCGACTCCAGCGCCAGCCGCTTCAAGAGCGGATGGTTCATGTCGGACAATTCCAACAGCGTGATGTTGGTCGTAAAACTAAAGAGCGATTCGAACAGCGGCAGCGTCGCCATCGCGATAAACGACGAGGCGGCGGCATTGATCAAAGCAAACCCGCATTGGCGCAAAATGATCTCCGCCGACGAAAAACGCAGCGACTCGAGCAGGAAGGCTGTCGCCGTAATCGCGAGCGCCAGGTAGAGCGCCCCGCGATAAAAATCGGAGCGTTTCTTGACGGCGCGCATTGTAAAGGCGGCCACTAATCCCGAAGCGATGGCGATGAAGCTGTACTCAAAATTGAACTCGTAGATGATACCGAATAGCACGGCCTCCGTGAGCGTTACCAGCACGGCGGTTTCAAGATCGTACAGGATCGCTGCCAGGATCACACCGGCAGCAATCGGAACAAGATACATCGACAGGTTTGCCTGCTCGGTAATGAGATAGGCCGCCGCGATCGTCGTCATGACGATCAGCAACAGGGGAACGATGCGGTCGAGGCGGAACTGCGCGCGCCCGCGCAAAAGATAAACCGCCCAGAGAAACGTCAGGTAGACAAAGGCCACAAACAGCAACCGCGCCAGGATCGGCAGCAAGTACTGGAAAAGCCCCGCCTTGGTGCCCGATTCCGACCGGTGCTCGGCGAGCGCATTGAGCCACTCGATATGCGTTCGCGTGACCGGCTCGTTCTTGGCAACGATCCGCTGTCCGGCCCGAAACCACGTGCGCACGCTTGAAAGCGAATTAAGCGCTGACTCGCGCTGTTTGGCCGTCTCCTCGGCTGAGTAGTGAAGATTTGCAACCAGGAAGTTCTGCGCCAAATCGACCAGCCAGCCGCCCGACAGCCGGTGCGGCGCGGCGTGATCGGCGATATCTTCGCTGAGTGTCTGCCGCGCTTCCTGCAGGCCAATGATCTGGTCGGCGGCATAAGTCGACTTCTGTTCGCCCCGCCTGATCTGGACGATCGGATAGCCCGTCGGCACAATCGTGTCGGTCTCTGCAACCCCGACGAGAAATCGGTCAATCAGCGATTCGCGGATGACGCGCTTTACGACACTCAAACTCTCCGCCGCCATCAATCGCTGGAGCGCGGCCTCCTTGATCTGCGGGTAAAAAACTCTCAGCCGATCGGCCGCCCGGGTGACGTTCTTGACTCGAAGTTTGATGCTGTCGGCCACGCTGAAAAACCGGTCGAGGGCGCGAAACACCGAGTCGACCTTCTGCTCGTCATACAAGACAACCGCCGGCAACGAAGTTAGAGTCTGGCGCGTCTCGAATTCGATCTCTTCGTCGCTCTTGTAGACGGGAAAATCGAAAGGCGCGATGATGTCTTCCGGGGCAATATCCCCCAGCATCGGCGCCGAGGGCGGCGCAAACACGTGCGCCATCGGAAACAGGAATGACGTGAAAACGATCGCGAAGATCAGCAAGAGAACAATCCAAAACCGCGCCATCGCCGAGGGCGTTTCACCCGTGCTCTCTTTGCGGAAACGGCGTCGCACCGTCCGCATACCTCTGCGTACCAATGTGAACATGGGGATTATCTCTGGCGATTCTCGTAGCGATCAAATGCGCGGATGATCTGCTTCACCAATCGGTGGCGCACGACGTCTTTGTCCGAGAGATAGATGAACTTGATCTCGGGAATGTCCTTGAGGATTCTCTGAATGGCAACCAAACCGGATATGCGCTTCCTGTCGAGATCGATCTGCGTAACGTCGCCGGTAACGACGGCTTTGGAGCCCTCGCCGATACGCGTCAGGAACATCTTCATCTGCGCTACCGTGGTATTCTGTGATTCATCCAGAATCACAAACGCGCTATTGAGCGTACGGCCGCGCATAAAAGCTAATGGCACGATCTCGATCACCCCTAATTCCATCAGCTTCTTTATTTTATCGGCAGGAAGCATGTCATGAAGAGCGTCATAAACCGGACGCAGGTAGGGGTCAACCTTTGCCCGAATATCTCCCGGCAAAAATCCCAGTGATTCGCCTGCCTCCACCGCCGGCCGCACCAGAATAATCCGCCCAAAGAGCTTGTTTCTCAGCCCGGCAACCGCTTCTGCCACAGCAAGATAAGTCTTTCCGGTGCCTGCCGGCCCGATACCGAACACGATATCGTGCTTCTCGATCGCCTCAAGATAGGTCTTCTGCCCCAGCGTCTTGGGTTTGATGTCGGCTTTGTGAATGCTCGTCAGGGCGGTGGCAATATCGAGCTCCGCCGCCGGTCCCTGCCCCGATTCCTTGATGAAGCTGATCGCGTAGTTGAGATACTGCTCGCTGATCTCCCCCTTGCGCTGGAGGCGTTCGAACAAGTCGTAGAAGAGAATTTCCGCCAGATGGGCATCCGGCCCGCTGATCGAAACCGTTTCGCCGCGTGCCACAATCTGCACGTCAAAACCGGCTTCAATCGTCTTGATCAGGTTATTATTGCTCGCGAACAGAATTCGCGGATCGACGTTCTTGACTTCGATCTTTCGTCCGTTTGGGTCACTCAATCAGGTCTTTTTCCACCTCATGTTTCAAGCCGCCGCGCCACAAGATATTCGATTGACACGGCTAAACACCAAAAGAATTCCCCACCAGGAGGGTGGGGGAATTCTCTCATAGCCCTATAAATGTAGGTCATTGCCGATTTTTGTCAATAGCTATCGCAAGGTGAAGCTCGGCCATCTGCTCGGACTCGATCTCAGTCGGCGCTCCATCCATAAGCGATTGTGCCGCAGTCGTTTTCGGGAACGCAATCACGTCGCGCAACGACTCGGAGTCGGTCATGATCGAAGTCACCCGATCCAGACCGAGCGCAATCCCCCCGTGCGGAGGGGCGCCGTACTTCAACGCCGTCAACAGGAATCCAAACATCCGTTCGGCACGCGCATCGTCCATCCCGAGAATGTTGAGCACCTTCTTCTGCATATCGGAGCGGTAATTGCGAATTCCGCCGGAGGCCAACTCAAAGCCGTTGCATACCAAATCATACTGATTGGCGCGAATTCGCGCCCACGGGTGCGATGGATCGGACAGCGCAGTCTTCGTTGTGAAGCCTTCGTCAAGTAGCGGAATGTCCGGCTCTTTCGGTGAGGTTACTATGTTGTGCATCGCATCGAAGCGACCAATGTCCTTATTGTACTCAAACAGCGGAAAATCGGTCACCCACAAAAAGACATACTTCGACTTGTCGATCAGCCCGAACTTCTTGCCGCAATAGCTGCGTACCTTGCCCAGAATCATCTCGGTCGGCAGTTTCGCTCCGGCGCCGAGCAGAACCAGATCGCCGTCGGCGACGCCGCCGACTTCCCGAAGTTTGGCAATTGTCTGGTCGGTTAGAAATTTCTTAATCGGCGACTTCACTTCTTCCGCAAAGGCAATCCAGGCGAGCCCTTTGGCGCCCGCGAGCTTGGCCTGGTCCTCGATTTCTTCGAGTTGTTTTCGTGATAGTCCCGCCTGTCCCTTGACCACGATGCCCTTCACGACTCCGCCGGCAGCAAGCGCCTCGGCGAAAACCTTGAACTCCGAGCCAGCAAAGGCCGCGCCGAAATCAATCAGCTTCATCTCGTAACGGCAATCCGGTTTATCCGAGCCGTATTCGTTCATGATCTGGTCGTAAGGAAACCGCGGGAACGGCGTGACCAGTTCGACATTCATCACGGTCTTGAAAGAATGTTTCATCATCCCTTCGACAACCGTGAAAATGTCGTTCTGCGTTACGAACGACATTTCGATATCGATCTGCGTATGCTCCGGCTGGCGGTCCGCACGCAAATCCTCGTCGCGCAGGCAGCGCGCCAACTGAAAATACCGGTCGAAACCGGCAATCATCAGGATTTGTTTGAACAACTGCGGCGACTGCGGAAGCGCGTAGAATTTGCCCGGATGAACCCGCGACGGCACCACATAGTCGCGTGCGCCCTCCGGAGTCGAGCGCATCAAGAGCGGCGTCTCGATCTCAAGAAATTTCTGTTCGTGCATGTATTGACGCACCGCGAACGCCAAGCGATGCCGCAATTCGATCTTGTCTGCTAAGAACCGCCGGCGCAGGTCGAGGTAGCGATATGTCAGACGCAGGTCTTCGTTGGCCGTGGTGTCTTCCTCGATTTCAAACGGCGGCGTCTCCGACTCGGCGAGCAATTCAAAGTCGCGGACATCGACTTCGATCTCTCCCGTCGGCAGATTCGAATTGATCATGCCCTCCGGCCGCAACAACACGGTGCCGCTGATGGCAATAACATACTCGCCGCGAAAGTGCCCGGCCTCACGAATACGCTCCTCGCTAAAGTTCTGCGGATGGAACACGACTTGCGTAATCCCGAAGCGATCGCGCAGATCGATAAACAGGATGCCGCCGTGATTGCGATATTTCTTGACCCAGCCGTTAAGTCGGACGGTCTGCCCGGCGTGCGCTTTGGTGAGTTCGCCGCAGGTATGCGTGCGTTGAAACTGCGAAAATGGTCTCATTCTGCTTCCGTTATGATAGTTTCCCCACCCTGCGCTGCGCTCCGGGTGGGCTACAGACAACGGACGGGCTACAGACAAGCGACTTGAGCCGCAAAGAGAGCGGCGGATTAGCCGCGAAGATAATCAAATGAAGCGATTTTCAAAGGGGAATGTTGGACAGCAAATGGCCCCTGCCACGCAGAGCAGCAAGGGCCGTTTTCTCATTCGTCAGCCTAAATCGCGCCTAACACGGCGCCGGGCCACCGGCAAAGATGTAATTGATCAGATAGACTACATCTGAGATCGATACGATGCCGTCGCAGTTAACATCGCCAACTTCGAGCGGCGCAGGTGCCGGTCCACCAGCAAAGATGTAATACAGCAGATAGACCGCATCGGAGACCGAAATGAATAAGTTGCCGTCGGCATCGCCCGTGGGGGGCAGTATCAGGTCAAAACAGACGGCCGGCGCATCGGGGTTGGTTGTGCTCGAGTTGGGACTCCCCTGAAAGTCCGGCGCAAACTGCTGACCCGAGACAGCTTGAAACCGCCAGAAGGCGTTGAATGGAAAGCTGACAACATTGTCGATGCAGAAACCCGACTGACCAATCGGGGCGTCTGGGGAAATCACTAAATAGAATCGGTAGAGCGCGTGGTGCTTAGGTGTGGCAGGAACCTTACACGGGAGCAAAGTTACTGCATCAATCGACAACTCGTGCGTGCTCGCGTTGTAATCAGCATTGCCAAACCAGTATATGCACGAATAGATAGCCGGGTCGATCACGTCAACGAAGTCACCCAGGTCACCATCGGGCAGAATGGGAAGAAGATCAAACGAGCCGCCGCTGATGGAAAAACCGAAGTTCGTCAGCGCTTCGGTCAGATCATCGCCGCTTGCGTACCAGATCTCGATCACGTTCGTACGACCGACGTACAATTGGTCTTTACCGCCGTTTACGGTGATCCTGATATCCCCGGTGCCCGGCTCAGAATAGTCGCAAACATCGCCAATCCCGTCACTATCAGTATCTTCCTGCAGGGGGTTGAAGACGATCAGACAGTTGTCGACATCGTCCGTGATTCCATCGCCGTCTCTATCCTGAACGCCCGGCTCGCAGGCATCACCCTGCCCGTCATTGTCCTCGTCCGCCTGTGTAGCATTGGGGATTTGTGGGCAATTGTCGCAAGCATCACCGACGTCGTCACCGTCCGAGTCTTGTTGGTTGGCATTGGCGGCGTTGATGCAGTTGTCGCACTCGTCTCCCAGCCCATCCGCATCCGCATCGTTCTGATTGGCGCTCGGTTCGTCCGGGCAGTTATCCTCTCCGCACAAGTCAAAGGGATACCCCGGATCTCCAAAGCCATCGCCGTCACTGTCGATACACGTTATCTCGCAGGCCACGGGAAACAAGCCGATCAATTCGCTGCAGCTACTGTTGGCTGGGGCACAGGGCGAACTGTTCGCTATGTGATAGTCGCCATTCGCTGCGTCGCAGAACAGCGGGTCGAGATTGCTGTTTCCGTTGCTGAGCAAGTATTCAATCCCCGTCCACGCGTTGCCGACGCGGCTGAAGAGGTTGGAGCACTGGATGTCCAGCGTTCCGTAGGGCTGAATCCGTTCGATAGTGCCATGAACCATCCCTTCGATGACGACACGATCGAGAATAAGATTCGCGCCATTTTCCAGTTTTAGTTCTCGGCCCCCGCTGTTGTTTGCGAAAGTGCAGTTTCTAATGGTGGTCGTCCCAGCGTAGGCCCAAATCGCCTGCGCCAGATTGCGCGTTAACAAGCAAGAGTCAAGAGTTGCGTTACACCCGAAGAACAACGCGGCTGACCCACCGGCGTATGCCCTGTTAGAGTCAAACTCACAGTTGCTTATCTCGACTGGCGAACTGAAAATGTTAAGTGCCCCCCCGTCCAGACTGCTGTTGCCATAGAACGCACAATTCTTGATTACGACCCGACTGGCACCTGAGATAAGTACCGCCCCACCCACCTTTGTGGTACTTGCTGAGATCGTAGCATTATTACTGAACTCACAGTCAGCAATATGGACCGACCGCGCGAATTTGGAGAAGACGGCGATAGCCCCTCCACGGATCTGTGCAGCATTACTCACAAATCGGCAGTTCCTGACGGTCAGGCCGCTGGAATCCGCATAGATAGCCCCGCCATCTGGCTGACCGTACCCGTTTTGAATTGTGAAACCGTCAATCACGGCGGTAGAATCTTCGCCGGAAGTAAAGATAAAACCCTGATGCGGATCAGTGGAGTCTGCCTCGCAGTCGATGATCGTCACAGCGGCTCCGCCCGACGAACGCAAGACAATATTCTTGCCGCCGAAATTCACGTCGCGATTGCCGAGGCCGGTGTACGTCCCGGGCGCGACGAGAACGGTATCATTGGGGCTGGCGACGTCAATTGCCGCCTGAATAGTCGGCTGCTCCGAGGGAACGCCGATGGTCAGCGCGAAGGCTGGTGTGAATGCGAGTGTTGTCCAGAAGAGCAGGATTATAGCCGAACTTAGCCGGCTTTTTGCAGCAAAATGACCACTGAAGAATTTCGCGCGAACTCGTCTCCCGAAGAGCGCCACAGTCTGAACTGGGTCGATTGCCATCAGAGGCTCCCTAGTTTTGAGGCTCCAGTTATTGACTAATATAGTCGATTGCCCCGGCCTCGGCAATAGGGAAACTCGCCAAACTACTCCTTAATCAACACGGCGCCGGTCCGCCGGCGAAGATATAGAGAATCAGATACACGGCATCGGGTACGGAAATGAAGCCGTTGCAATCGGCATCGCCGGCTTCCAGCGGCACCGGCGCCGGGCCACCGGCGAAGATGTACTGAATCAGAAACACGGCATCGGCGACGTTGATGATACTGTTGCCATCGGCATCGCCTTTGACATACGGGCGTTCGATGATATCGAAGCAGACGGCAGGTGCATCGGGAACGGGTTCAGAGGTGTTAGCCTGGCCCTGAAAATGAGGAGCAAATGTGCCGACTCGAGTATCAAACTGCCATAATCCGCCGGGGAGCACAAATATGTTATCGAAACAGATCCCTGCTGCAGTCAACTGGGCACCAGCAAGCCGGATCCTTCCTTTGTAGCAAAGTGAGTGAGTCGGGTGTGCGGGCAGATCGGCAGGCCCAGGAAAGACTGATGAACCGACAATGGCGATTGTGTCCGGCAAATCTGCGTCAAACACGAGAAGATGTGGCAAGTTGAATCTGCCGATTGCATCACCGACTTCCGCGATGATGGGCGCTGCCGGAGGAAATCCGCCATAGGGGGTCACCCATTCAATCGAAAAGGCAGACGTCAGCCCAAAGTACATCGAAATTCCGCTAAGCGTATGTCCGTTCGCAATCCAGACTTCTACAGTGTTATCCTCGCCGAGATAGAACACATCGGCGCCACCGTTTAGATGGATCCGAACGTCACCTTCGTGGATACCTGTGTAGTCACAAACATCACCAATCCCGTCCATATCGGCATCTTCCTGCCCCGGGTTGGGCACGATCAGGCAGTTGTCAATCGCGTCATCGACGCCGTCGTGATCGCGGTCGGCGGCCACCACGACTGCGCTCAGGCTGATAACGCATAAGCCGACGAGTAACAACGATCTGATCATGTGCATGTGTTCTCCTTTGTCGAGATCATTCTGATTAACATGGCGCGGGTCCGCCGGCGAAGATGTAGAGGATCAGATAGACAGCGTCCGGGACTGAGATAAATCCATTGCAGTCAGCGTCACCGGATTCCAATGGCACGGGCGCGGGCCCGCCGCCGAAGATGTACTGAATCAGGAATACAACATCAGCGACATTGAGAATGCCGGTGCCGTCGGCGTCACCTTTGACGTATGGGCGCTCAATGATGTCGAAGCAGACTGCGGGAGCGTCGGGATTCGCCCCAGAGGTATTCGGTTGGCCCTGGAAATGAGGCACACGCTCTCCGCTGCCAAAATCACACATCCAATTCGCAGCCGGCGGAACAAAGATGTTATCAAAACAAATGCCGCCAATTGTCGGTTGTGCATCGATCAGCCGGATCTTACCAGTGTAACACAACGCGTGAGTTAGGTGCACTGGCATCCAGTCGGGACCCGGCAGTGAAGCTCCGGCGATTATAATCGTATCAGGCAACGAGCGATCGACCACTATCAGATCCGGGAGGTTGAATCGACCAACGGCATCGCCTTCTTCTCGAATCACCGGCGCATCGATCGGGTGCGTGCCGTAGGGACTCACCCACTCAATCGTGTATGGAGAGGCAAGTCCGAAGTTAAACGAAATTGCACAGGCACGATTTGCGTTGGCCATCCAGACTTCAATCGTGTTTTCTTCGCCGAGATAGAATACGTCGGCGCCGCCATTGAGGTGTATTTGCACATCGGACGATCCCGATTGGGTGTAATCGCATACGTCACCGTACCCGTCCATGTCCGCATCTTCCTGCCCCGGATTGGGAACTATCAGGCAATTGTCAATCGAATCGTCAACGCCGTCGTGATCGCGATCGGCGGCCAACAGGACAGCGCTTAGGCAGACGAAGCTCAAGCAGCCCATTGCAAGCGTTCTGATCATGCGCATATATTTCTCCATCAGTTAATCCTTCATTCTAACACGGCGCCGAACCACCGGCAAAGATGTACAGTATAAGGTAAACCGCATCCGGAGCTGATATGGAGCCACTGCAACCGAGAATCCACTGATGCGCACATTGCTTTCTCCTTGGCGGCAAATCGCCCGATCGTGAAAATGTCCTTAATCGTTGTAACGGAAAGTGATACGGGTCAAAGATAGATAAATAAAGTACATTTTGTCAAGCGGTATTCGCGCCTCGCGAGTGCGTTACAATAACTGACAGAATTATCGTTGATTTATCCGCCGGTGTGAATACCATTGGCTCCAATGGTATGCCGGTTGGTCCAACACTGTCGGAAGGATCTCAACCCTTGAGCTTCCTCACTATACTCGCTATTGCCGTCGGCCTCGCGATGGATGCTTTTGCCGTCGCCGTCGCCGTCGGTACGCGGCTGCATCCCCTGACCTTCCGCCATTATTTCCGGCTCTCCTTTCATTTCGGGCTCTTTCAGGCTCTGATGCCGATTCTCGGCTGGTTCCTCGGCACACGGGTCGAAAGGTTCATCGGCGGCTTCGATCACTGGATTGCCTTCGCGCTCCTGATCTGGATTGGCGGCAAAATGCTGTATGACGCTTCAAAACAGGGAGACCAATTTGATGTCAAAGTCACCGACCCGACGCGCAAATGGTCGCTGGTCCTGCTGTCTTTGGCAACCAGCATCGATGCTTTGGCCGTCGGTTTCTCGATCGCGCTGCTGCAAGTCAGTATCGTGCTGCCGAGCGTGATCATTGGCCTCGTCGCGTTGGCTTTCACGGCGGTCGGCTTAAGCTGCGGACACCGACTTGGCGTTGTGATCGGCCGGCGCGCCGGTTTCCTGGGCGGTCTCGTGTTGATCGCCATCGCCCTACGCATCGTGATTGCGCATCTTACGTGACTGCCCAGCCGTTATTATTCCGTTGCTTTCCCCTGCCGCAACTCGTATACAAACTCTCACGTAAGTGTCTATTACGGGCGAGCAATGCCCGCTGCTGCTAAGGAGATTTCATGAAGAAGCGCAAAATCACCAAGGAAGACTTACTCAAGCTGAAATTCGTCGACGGCGTCGTCATGGCTCCCGATGAAACCGAGATCGCCATCAACGTCCGCACCATCACCGAAGACAAGAAAAAATACCATTCGCACCTCTACATGATCGACTGCGATGGAAGCAACCTGCGACAATACACGCACGGCGAGGTTTCCGACTCGGTCCCGGTCTTCTCGCCCGACGGCAATTGGCTGGCGTTTACGTCCAAGCGTAACGAGAAGAAGGGCATCTATGTCATGCCGCGCCGTGGCGGTGAACCGAAGCTGCTCTGCGAGATGGAGGGCGACTTCGGCAATCTGGAGTTCTCGCCGGACGCCAAGAAGCTGCTCTTCGTATTCCGCAAGTACGACGAAGTCCCCAAGTCCAAAGACGGCAAGCGCGAGACCCCGGTCTATCGCCACATCACGCGACTCTTCCACAAGATGGATAACTACGGGTTCAACCCCAAGGAAGAGTTCCAGATTTGGACGGTCGAGGTCGCTTCCGGCAAGTCAACGCAATTGACCAAGGGTGGCTACGAAAAATCGTTCGCGACGTTCTCACCTGACGGCCGCTCGATCGCCTACGTCAGCAATATCCAGAAAAACGCCGATCTGTATCCCGATCTGCAGGACATCTTCATCATGCCTGCCGGTGGCGGCAAAGCGCGTTTGATCCCGACACCCAAAGGCCCGCTCGGGTTTCTCAAATTCTCGCCCGACGGCCAGACCATCGCTTATCTGGGCCACGACAACCCGGACGATTCATGGGGAGTCACCAACTGGCACGTCTGGAAGGTGCCGGTGCGGGGCGGCAAGGCCGTTAACCTGGTGAAGAAGCTCGATCGTTTCTGCATGGACGAAACGATCTCCGATACCGTTGAAGCACACTCCGGTGGATTAGTCCACTGGTCGCCTGACGGCCGCTGGATCTATTTCGTAGTCAGCGATTCCGGTAGCACAAATCTCTATCGCGTCTCCGCCAGCGGTCGCGCGATCGAGCCGGTCATTCGCGGCAAGCAGCACGTGATGGGCGCCTCACTTGCTGGCAAGACGACAAAGGTCGCCCTCGTGATTTCGAATCACACCATGCCGGCCGAAGTGCACGCGTTCGATCTCACCAAGCGCGGCGCCAAGCCGATCAAGTTGACCTCGTTCAATAAGTGGCTGACCGACGAGGTCATGATCTCAAAGCCGGAAGAGATTATCTTCCGTAGCACCGGCAACTATCCGGTACACGGCTGGATCATGAAACCGCCCGATTTCTCACCGCGCCGCAAGTATCCATCCGTGCTCGAAATTCACGGCGGTCCGCGCGTCCAGTACGGCAATACCTTTTTCCACGAATTCCAACTGCTCGCCGCCAACGGCTACGTCGTGTATTTCAGCAACATTCGCGGCGGCCAGGGATATGGCGAGAAGCATGCCGACACGATCACCAATGCCTGGGGTACGGTCGACTACGAAGACTGCATGGCCTTTGCCGATTTCATGGAGAGCAAACCGTACATCAACAAGAAACGCATGGGTGTGACCGGCGGCAGCTACGGCGGTTACATGACCAACTGGATCGTCGGCCATACGAACAGATTCGCCGCAGCAATCACGCAGCGTTCGGTCGTCAATTTGGAATCGATGTTCGGCTCGTCCGACATCGGCTACCTGATGACCAAGGAGATCTTCGGCACGCCGTACAACAATCTCGAATCGTGGCGCCGGATGTCGCCGCTCAGCTACGTCAAGAAAATCCGTACGCCGCTGCTGATCTCTCATTCCGAGCAAGACCTGCGCTGCCCGATCGAACAGGGCGAGCAGCTCTTTATTTCGCTTAAGATGCTCGGCCGCACGGTCGAGATGATCCGCTTCCCGGAGGAACCGCACGGCCTGTCGCGCTGCGGCCGCCCCGATCGGCGCCTGGTGCGGCTCGAGTGGTTCGTCAAGTGGTTTGACCGCTACCTGAAAGGCAAAAAGAAATAATGGCGGCAGCCGCCGGAGCCAGTAGTTCTGCAGCCGCGGCCGCCGCCGCGGCTGCCCGATTACAAATTGAACTCAAAGCGCGATGGGAGGTCGCTACAATGTTTGAACCCGTCACTTGTCCATCCTGCGGCCGCGGCAAACTGCTGCCGCTGTTGATGACCAATGCCACCAATTGGGTGTGCAGCGAGCCGACCTGCAATTACGTCATTCACCAGCACGGATCGGACAATACGAAGATCTGGAAAGGCCAGGCGCACAAACCGAACCAACAACAGCCGAGCGACGGCTGGATCGAGACGCCGTAGCCGTCCTCAGTAGGTTGCGCCTACCAACTGAACTCAAGCTCGATGCGGCGGTTGAGCCCGCGCCCGTCCCGCGTTTGATTTGATGCAATCGGGTTTGATTCCCCTCTGCCGACAGCCATGATCCGCTGTGATTCGATTCCTGCTGCGACAAAAAACTCCCGTAGAGCCTCCGCGCGCTTCTGCGACAATTCCAGGTTCGCTTTGTCGCTGCCGACGGCATCGGTATAACCCAGCACAGCCACGCGTACATCCTGGAACATTCGCAGCAAAGTGACTACCGAATCCACCGCCGGTAGCGATTGCGGGCGCAGAGCGCTCGATCCGGAGGCAAACAGCGCATGGTAAATTCTTCTTGGGAAGATTTTCGCGCGATCGGGGCAACCGCGCGCGTCAACCGGCAGATGCTCTGGAGTTGCCGGACAGACATCGAGATCGTCAACGACGCCGTCGCTATCATAATCATTCGGGCATCCCAGCGAATCAACGCTCTCACCCGCGCGTGTTGCCGGACAGCGATCAACTTCGTCCGCAATCCCGTCCTGGTCGGCATCGGCAATCGCCGCCTGACTTTCGATCTGCGGATAATTCTGGCCGGCCGGATCTTCAATGACTTCCGACATCGACGGTTGGCGTGCCGATGGCTTTGTGTCTTCCAGTTCGTAGACTTGACGCGAGCTGCGGTTCCTGCGTTCTCTCTTGGTTGACTGCTCGACGAGGTTCTTGCGCGGCGCGCCAAAATGAACAGCAACACCCCCGGAGATTCCCATAACCGCCCGAGAGCGCGTGTCGTCTACCCATTCGGCAAAATCGGCGCCAAGTCCGGTCAGATAGGCGAAACGCGCCGCGATCGATAAGGCCACGCGATCGGCAAGCAGCCGTTCGACGCCCAGCTCGGCGCTGAGGCCCATTTCAGCGGCACGAAAATCGGTTCTCCCGCCGTCCGCCGCTTCGACAACGACCTTCTCGCCTCCCGGATGCCGCCCGATCTCCCAGATGACCGCCGCAATTTGCGCGGTGACGTACGGCGTCAACGACTTCCTCGAGCCGAGATACAGCTTAGGTCCGACACCGACAGTGATCATCGACCAGCGCCGATTGGCGAACTCCCTGTCCTGCTCCAACAGCGAGGCGTTCAGCGAATCGTTGTGAAACCGTACGTAACGAAAGCTGCCGACGATTCCCAATCTTGGCTGCAGCATGACCTGGGCATCGAAACCAAGTTGCGGTGAGAGCAGCCACTGGCGCGCCGAATCGTTGAGCGTCGGCTGGAAGGCGCCGAGCTCCACCCGGAGTGAATATTTGCGGTTCTTGATTTGCGCCATCCCGCTGCCGGCAAGCAGGAGCGCGATCAGGACAGCCAAAATGCAGCGCTGGAAGATCATGAAAAGTAGATAAGGAAGTTTAATTCCCGCGCTTAGTACATTTTTTGAATGACCGCGCCACGATAGTAGTGCAGCAGAATATCGTTGTAGGATTGCCCGACGCGCGCGCGCCCGATTGCCCCGCACTGGCACATGCCGATGCCGTGGCCGTAGCCCTTGCCGGTGACGTAAACGCTGTCGACATCGCCGGCGCTGTTGCGCCCCAGGCGAAATTCGACATCCGCCGAGCGCAGGATGCCGCCGTTGTTCGGCCGCATGATCGCCCAGCGAATCTGGTCCTTCGTCAAGTAGATGTCGCCTTTTTCCGTGGTGACCCGTAGCGTAATGATCCGTCCACCCGGCGCGCGCGACTGGATTGTCAGCGCCATCAACTTGCTGCCGAGCAACTCCGTTTCTTTTCGCCCCGACACCAGGTACTTGCGAATCGAAGCCAGCACCGAATCGGCCGCAAGCGTTTCCGACCATGTGTAATACTTCGACCAGTTACAAAAAGTATCATCGGCGACGCTCTGCAGGTACTCGCGCCCCGATTTGTCCCAGACGTCCGAGAGCGCGTCGGTATGTCCGCCGCAGGTCGAGTGGTAGTAGGTCTCGATCATCTGGCCGTCGAAGGTAAGCACTTCACCGCGGGTGTCTTTGAGAGCCCGGTCGGTGAGCCGCTGCTCGCCGTCAACGCCCGTATACACTTGATCCAGAATCTCGTTCACGAGGTCGTATTGCTTGTTCGGGTATTTTCCGCGCGTAACCAGGGCATAGGTCCGCGCCGCTACCGCCTGCGCTTTGACCGCCTCGTACTCCTGTTCCGTTCGCCGCCCGATCTCCGGCGCCAGGACGCCGCGCAAGTAGTCTTCAAGATTCAAGACATTGACGACATACAAAGTATCGTGGCCATCGGAATAGAACTCGAACACGCCGCGAAATTTGCGTTTGTCCAGCCACAACCACGACTTCTTGTCGGCGATCACCGTCACCTTGGTCAGCTTGGTTTCGAGGCGGTTGCCGTCGAGATCAAAAAGCGACAGGTGCTGGCCTTCGGCGGCGACGCGCAGGTGGGCTGAGGAATAGTACGCCGATTTCTCGTTGTTCTCATCCCAGGTGCGCACGACGCAGTCCCCCTTGGCACCCACCTTGACCTGATCCGCCGTGTGCAGTACGCGCACGCGAATCAACGGTTTCTTCAGGTTGTCGTAGCCTTCCTGCTTCACGGCGTAATTCATCCGCGCGCAGGCCAGCATCGACACCACGGTCATGATGACGGTTATGACAAAGGTTTTCTTCACGGCAATGATATCTTACCCAGGACCGCGGGTCTGGTTGCGCCGGTGACTTGCGGCAGATTACCCGCTTCGCATTCGATTGTCAGATTTGCCAGGTAGGCAAAGGCTTCGGCCTCCAGGTAGTCGACGTTTGAACCGAACTCGCTGGTCGGGCAAACGCGGGCCAGGCCAAAGTGCTCCTGCAGGCGGGCCATTAAGGTTTGGTTGTGCGCCCCGCCGCCGCAGACGAGTACGAGCGAGGGGAATTCGTCAGTACACAGCCGCATGGTCTGACGGCTGATTGATTTCGCGGTGAACTCGGTGAGCGTTGCCAACACATCCTCGGTCGACAGCTTGTCGAGTTGTTCGCGTATTTCTTCTCGCTCAAGAATCATCAGCATCTCGCGCCGATCAAAGCTCGTCGGAAGCTGCCGCTCGATCGTCCCCGCAGAGTCGAGCTTCGCCAGTAAGTCCTCGTTGATACTTCCCCGCTCAGCCGTAGCGCCGTCGCGATCGCAGGGTGAACCTGCTCTCTGCTGCGATGTCTGGTCGATCAGGCAATTGCCCGGACCCGTGTCGGTGGCGGACACCTCGCCATTGCGCTTGAGCAAGGTCACGTTGGCGATGCCCCCGATATTGACCACAACCTTGGTCAACCGCTTCTCGGAAAATCGCAGAGCATGATAGATCGGCGCCAGCGGAGCGCCGCTACCGCCAACCGCCAGATCGGCCGCACGGAAATCACTCACCGTAACGACGCCGAGCCGCTTCGCCAGGTATTCGGCTTCCCCCAATTGCAGCGTGCCGCGCACGGTGCTCCCGGCTACCTCCACCGGATGCGGCACGTGGCGCAACGTCTGGCCATGCGAGCCGATGAGATCGACCGCCGGCGCTTCGATTTTTTGCTCAAAACAAAACTGCGCTACCGCATCGGCCGCGAATTGGCCAAGACGATGATGAAGCAGCGTCAACTCCATCAGATCCACGCGCTCGCCTGCCGCAACGGCGAGCACTTGCCGGCGCAAAACTTCGGGGTAGGAAACAGTCGCGGCGGCCAGGTTGCGTAGGCAGCGATCCAGCAAGCTCACCTCGCAATAGGCAATATCGAGCCCGTCCCCGGAAGTGCCCGACATCAATCCGATCGTTCTCCGGGGCATCTTGTTCGTGATGAGTTTGATCAGGGGGTGAATCATATGTTGAAAAACGATGCGCGTTCTGCCTTAAATCTCCCGATCCGATGGTAGCTTTCTTGGAGATGCTGCGCAAGCGCTTCGTCAGTTGAAGCACGACCGGCAATCCCCTGCCGGACATCGGGCAGATCGTGATGCAGATTGGCGAAAAGAAGCAAATCGTGTCCGGCGCGCAACGCACGGGCGCCGGCTTCCACTTGATTGATGCCTTCCAGCGCTCCCAGCATCTGCAAATCGTCGGAGATGATTGGGCCCGCAAAGCCCAGTTCAGAACGGAGTATTCCGCTCACGACCCTCTCTGAGAAAGTCGCGATGTTCGCAGGATCAAGCGCCGGCGCGCGTAAGTGCGTGGTCATGATCAGATCGGTACCCGCGCCGATTGCCGCGCGAAACGGCTGCCAGTCGCGCTCCCTGAACGCAGCGAGCGGCTGTTCCGTGGCTGAGACAACGAAGTGTGGATCGCCCGTGGCGCTCGCGAGTCCCGGAAAATGTTTGGCGCACGAGAGCACTCCGCTGAGGTGCAATCGCTGAATCTGCCCGGCGACAACTTCGGAAACCTCGCCTGGCTCCGCTGAATAAGAGCGCGAATGCATGACATGATCGGTGGTGTCAGGCGCCAGATCGCAGACGGGAACGAGGTTGAGATTGACGCCGTCAGCCCGCAAAGCGCGGGACGTCACAGTGACCGCGTCCAGGAAACCGCCGACATCGTTTTTTTGTGCAAAGTGATTGGGTGACGGGAAGGCCGGGAAATCGCCGTCGAAGCGCACCACGCGCCCGCCCTCCTGATCGACGGCGATCAGCGCTGATAGTGAAGCGTTGCGGACATCCTGCGTCAGGCGGCAAAGCTGCTCGCGGCTTTCATAGTTACGCGAAAACAAAATGATACCGGCCAGCTCCCCGGCGCGCAATGACTCGGCGAATTTTGCGGGAAGAGAGGTTCCATCGAAGCCGGCGATAATCAGCGAGCCGACTAATCGCGCAGCGTCATCCATCAGATGGTTACAACCGCATTCTTGCCGCTGCCCTTGGCGAGGTACATGGCCTGGTCGACCAATTGCACCAGTTCGTCTTCGCTGTGCCCGTTGTCGGGGTAGGTCGTGATGCCGACCGAAACCGTTGCCTTCAACCTCGGGAACTTGATGCCGTCGCCAAAGGCCGAGTGTTCGACCTCGGCGCGAATACGCTCGGCAATTAGCCTGGCATCGTCGTGGTCGGTCTGCGGCAGAATTATGATGAACTCCTCACCGCCATAGCGGGCAAGGACGTCGGTATCGCGGATATTGAGCGAGATGACCCTGACCACGCCGCGCAGCAGCATATTGCCGGCTTCATGTCCGTGCGTGTCGTTGACCCGCTTGAACCAGTCGAGATCAACCATAATCAGCGATAACGGCTGGTGGTAGCGCGTGGCGCGCTTGATTTCATCGTTCAGGCGTTCGGCAAAAAACCGATAGTTGTAGACGCCGGTCAGCTCGTCAATAATAACCATCTTTTCCAACTCGCCGTGCAGACGCGAGTTTTCGTAGGCCATTGCCGCCGAAGCCGCCAGGATCGAGGCGACCTTCTGGTCGATGTCGCTGAAGCGGTTGAGGCGGCTCGATTCCGCCTGCAGAATTCCGATCACGCGTCCGTGCGAAATCATCGGTACTATCATTGCGCTCTGAGCATCCTTGATCGTGGGAATATACTGCGCCTCGTGGCGCAGATCAATCACTCTCCGCACCTGCGCCGACTTGACGACCTCGCCGATCACCCCCTCCATGGCGATGATCTCGCGCAGGCCGGTGGTCTTTCGCACGCCGTCTTCCAGTCGTCCGCGTTCGTAGAGGTAGCCCTGATCGGGTGAACATAGCTGTATCGAGCACATCTCGAACCCGAGGATCGAATCGACAATGTTCAAGACATCGCGCGTGATTCCCTGATCGTCGTGGATTTCCCCCAGCAATCGCGAAGTCTCGTAGATTTTCTCCACGCGCACCTGCGACCGCTCCAGTTCTGTCGTGCTCTCGTTCAGCGAATCGAGCAGCTTCAGTAGCTTTCCTTCTGATTCTTTCATATGCCGGGCCACATAGCCGACCGCATAGGCGAAGAACCAGGCAAAGCTGACGCGCAACCCGAGCTCGATCGCGGAAATCTTGGTTAGCAGCTCGGGGTTGGAAACAATGTACAGGATCGTTACGGCGAACGAGATACCGACGCAGAAATTCAAGCTGAAATAGTAAGCCGAGAACATGATGTTCAGGTAGTAGAGCAAGTAGAAACTCGAATTGGCGCCGCCCGTAAATTTGATCAGGTAGGTGACAAAGATGACGTCGAAAATCAGCGAGTAGGTGAAGACTTCGGAAATGATCTTCGGCTTGAAGCGCCAGATCAGATAAAAGATCGCCAGGTGCAGCGCGAATATGATCATGCCGAAGCTGATCTCGCGCTGTACCGTCAGAGCGCCCGACGCTGAGAACATCCAGGAGATGACCGCGATCGCCGTAATGGCGCGCGAAGTCAGGTAGATGCTCTCCAGCCGGGGAAAGAGTGAGCGAATGGTACTGTTCAAGCAGCCTTCACCCGAGTAAGATTCCCATCGATCGTATTATCGACAGGCGGGTATCAAGCCTTAATCGCTTATCTTTCAGGAAGTTATTACGAAGGGGCGAAGCCGTACAGACTCAGATGATTATAAAGGAATAAGGGTGACGCCGTCACCCTATTCCCACCTGTTCGGATTGAAACGTTTTCGCGTTATTCGCTGATCGACAGCACTTTCATCAGGAAAGCATACTCAAAAGCGATCTCTTTGAAACGCTCGTAGCGGCCCGAAGCGCCGCCGTGACCGGCGCCCATATTGGTTTTCAGCAAGAGCAGATTCTTGTCTTTCTTTGTCGCCCGTAACTTGGCGCACCACTTTGCAGGCTCCCAATAGGCGACCCGGGGATCGTTCAGTCCTGCCGTTATCAACATCGGCGGGTAGTCGATGCCGCGAACGTTGTCGTAAGGCGAATACGCTTTCATGTAACCATAGTATTTCTCTTCCAGCGGATTGCCCCACTCTTCCCATTCAGTGACCGTCAACGGGATCGTCGAGTCTGACATCGTGTTGATCACGTCAACGAATGGCACGTCGGCGACGACCGCTCCCCAGAGATCGGGGCGCATTGTGACGGCGGCTCCCACGAGCAAGCCTCCGGCACTGGCGCCATAGGCCACGAGTTTCTTCTGGGCGCAGTACTTCTCTTTGACAAGATGTTCGGCGCAGGAGATGTAGTCGGTGAAGGTGTTCTTCTTACTCAAGAGTTTGCCGTTGTCATACCACTGGCGGCCCATCTCGCCGCCACCGCGCACCTGGGCAATCGCAAAGACGAATCCGCGATTGAGCAAGCTGATACGACTCACCGAAAACCACGGATCCTCGTTGCTGCCATAGGCGCCGTAGCCGTAGAGATACAGCGGGTTCGTTCCATCCTTGCTGAACTTGTCCTTCCGGTAGACCAACGCGATCGGCACTTCGACACCGTCGTCGGCCTTGGCGAAAATCCGCTCCGACTTGTAGAGGTCGGCATCGTAGCCGCTGGGGATCTCATCCTGCTTAAGCAGCGTGCGCTCGCGCGTATTCATGTCGTAATCATACACCGACTTCTGCGTCGTCAACGACTGGTAGATATAACGCACCACGCCGCTGTTGAAATCGGGGTTGCCGCCGAATACCGGATAACACGCGGCCTCCGGAAATTCGATGTTATGTTCCGACTTGTCGCTCAGTTTGACGACCTTGAGCTGGACAACGCCCCCCTGCCGCTGGTTGATCACGACGTAGTCCTTGAACACTTTCATCGTTTCGATCTTGGTGTCATCGCGATACGGTAAGAAATCTTCCCAATTGTTCATCCCCGGGCGGCGCGCCGGAGTGACCATGACCTTGAAGTTAAGGGCACCGTCGTTGGTAATGATGAAGAACAAATCGTCGTGCGGATACACATAGTACTCGACGCCGTCGCGGCGGCGCTCGACGACGCGGAAATCTTCGTAGGGCGTGGCGGCATCGACAAAGTACGCCTCGGAGGTCGTCTTGCTCCCGAGTTCAATGAAGATCCACTTCTTGTTGCGCGACAAACTCACGCCGAGAAAGAAGTGATCATCCGGCTCGACGAACACCGTGCGGTCGGTCTTGGCGTCGCTGCCGAGAGTGTGACGCTTGACCTGAAACGGTCTGTAGGTTTCGTCGAGGATGTCGTAGAAGAGTGTCTGATTGTCCGCCGCCCAGGCGACGCTGTTGCCGACCTCCGGGATCTGGTCGGCCAGCAATTGCCCCGTCGCGAGGTCTTTGACGTAAAGCGTGTAGACTTCGCCGCCGGTGTTGTCTACCGAGTAGGCCAACAATTGGTGATTCGGGCTGACCTCGAACGCGCCGACACTGAGGTACTCTTTCCCGGCCGCCAAGAGATTCTCATCAAGAATGATCTCTTCCGGCGCTTCCAGGCTCCCTTTCTTGCGACAGTGAATCTGGTATTCCTTGCCCTGCTCGGTGCGCGAGTAGTAATAGTAGTCGTCGATCTTCTCCGGAACGCTCGAATCGTCTTCCTTGATGCGCCCGATGATTTCCTGGAACAGCTTCTCCTGCAGCGGCTCGGTGTCCTTCATGATTGCTGCGGTGTACTCATTCTCCGTCTCGAGGTAATCGATTACATCCGGATCGGACTTGTCGCGCAGCCAGAAATAGTTGTCGA
Source organism: uncultured Ignavibacteria bacterium (assembly GCA_964576925.1). Lineage (GTDB taxonomy): Bacteria > Zixibacteria > MSB-5A5 > CAIYYT01 > CAIYYT01 > JADJGC01. Next base: position 459,249 of record CAZNWJ010000002.1, read on the forward strand.
CACGAACGTCGCCGAAGGACGTGTCCACCTTCGCAATCGTGGTAGCGACCGGCGGGGTTAATTCCTGGGCGACGGCCAACGTTGAAGTGGCGATTGTTAGAATTAGCAACGTGAACCAAATTGGAAAACTACAGAATCTTGAAAACATCTCTTCCTCCGCATCTGATAGCGGTTAATACGATTGTCGGGAGGAGAAGGTACGGATTTCCGTCGCGCTGGAAAAGTCCGAATTCTGCAATATAGTCGAGTCGGGACTCAATGAATTGCCTTGACGCGCTTGGAAATCGCAGTGTATACTAAGATTGCATCAGCTTCGAGTATGCAAGCTTATCCGAGCCAGTGTTTGCGCCGCGCCGATGATTCAGAAGGGAGTGCCTGATGACCAAAGCTCCAACGGTAGTACTCCGATTCGCCGTAGCCATATCCTGTCTCATCATCTTCGCAGTGAAGCCTTCGACCGCTACCGAGGCGGTTAGCCGCCCCTACAATTTAGACGCCGATCTCGAATTTATATTGCCCGATACGATTGTCGTCGGCGAGACGTTCCAAGTGACCTTCAATGTCAAGATCAAGCAGTCGATCACACACTACAACGAGGTACCAGACAAGATAAGCATCCTGCTTCCCCGTTGCTGTGTTCTGGACTCGGGACAAACGGAGTGGCACGGTCGCCTCGATAAGGGCTCGGTTGTATCGCTGGTCTTGAGGGCCCGCGCTGTGCATGGCTGCTACGAGTTCTTCCAAGGGTTCGTCAGCGCCGCGTGTAGCCCTTCTCATTCGCGCCTCTTCAACACACGCGGAAGGATAACCTCTCGCTACTATCGGATATTGGGACCGTCCGAGGTGATATCTGCTCAACCGGATAGCTTGAGCATAAGAGTTGCCGACACGCATGAACCGCACCGGCGGCTGAAGTTATTACCAATGAGCGACTCGCTTAGACGGCTACTCGACTCGAATATTCATTGGCAGCCTCGCGAGGTTAAGCTGATGGCTCCTCGCAACAACCAGGTGCTTTGGTTGGACTCGCTTCGAACTCTTGCGGCAGTGATTTCCTATTTTGACAGCACCGAGAATTGGCTGTACATCGCAGACAATAGTCAGGGCGACGTCGTCAGGCGCGACTCCCGACTGCCCTTTGTCTGCAAGTCCCTGACGCAAGGATTAGAAGTCGAGCGTGCCCAAGATCGAACCTGCAAGATCACGATGGAGGATGGCCTCAACGAAGGGAAGGTCGAGATTCATATAGGCACAGACGCCTTCATTGTAACCGTGAAAAGACGACGATGACAGGCTGAACACAAAAAAAGCGGCCAACCTCTCGATCAGCCGCTTGCATCTTATTCCAAGACTCTGAATACTATTTGCGCCTTACCCCGTATATCCCAGCCGCATCTCTTCCAGGCGCCGAACGCGTTCTTCCATCGGCGGGTGTGTCGAAAACAGGCTGGTCAGACCGCCGCGCCCAAAGAGCGGATTGACGATAAACATGTGCGCTGTCGCCGGTGTGGCGTTCATCGGCACGCGTTGCGAGGCGTTATGAAGTTTCTTCAGCGCGTTTGCCAGATCGCGCGGATTGCCGTGAAACTTGGCGCCGCCGGCATCGGCCAGATACTCGCGCGAGCGCGAAATTGCCATCTGAATCATCATCGCCGCAATCGGCGCAATAATCGCCATTACCAGCACGCCCAACCCACCGCCGCCGCGCTCGTCATCCGAGCGGCCGCCGCCGAAAATGGCCGCGAATTGCGCCATGTTCGCGATCATCGAAATCGCGCCGGCAAACACCGCCGCAATCGTCCCGATCAGGATATCGCGATGCTTGATATGCGCCAATTCGTGCCCGATCACGCCGCGCAGTTCGTTTTCGTCGAGGATGCGCATGATCCCGCTGGTCACGGCCACCGCAGCGTTCTGGGGATTGCGCCCCGTCGCAAAAGCATTCGGCGTGTCGTTCGGGATGATGTACACCTTCGGCATCGGCAATTGCGCCCGCTGCGACAACTCGCGCACCATGTTGTACAGGCGCGGCTGCTCGGCCTCGGTGACCGGCTGCGCCTTGTACATCTTCAGCACCAGCTTGTCGGAAAACCAGTAGGTGAAAACGTTCATCAAGAGGGCGAACACAAAGGCGATTATCATGCCGCCCTGGCCGCCGAACATGTAACCAAGCCCGACCGCCAGCACCATCAGCAGCGCCATCAGGAACGTGGTTTTCATCGTGTTCATTCTATTCTCAACCTCCACTCTGTCTAACTCATCGGCAATCCGTCATTCGCACTGCCGTTCATCGCATTTAACGAATTGCGCCCCGATCTTGTTCCAGAAACCGGATCGGCCACAATCACGTTGTTGATTATACGCTTCTTGAAAGGCTGCCCGCCAATTGAATCGGTTATCTCTTTGGGTTACTTGAGCTTGTATAGAGGCGAAATCTTACTAGAACTCCACCCGCCCCTCCAGCGCCTTCGCCAGGGTTTGGCTGTCGGCAAACTGCAGGTCGGTTCCGACCGGAAGGCCGCGCGCAATCCGCGTGACCTTGATGCCCAGCGGGTGAATCAATTTCGCAATATAGATAGCAGTCGCTTCTCCTTCGGTGTCGGGTGAGGTCGCCAATATCACCTCGCTCACATTACCCTTGAGTCGCTCAAGTAGTTGGCGAATCTTGAGATCATCCGGCCCTACGCCATCGAGCGGCGAAAGTACACCGCCAAGGACGTGATAGACCCCGCGGTACGCCTCGCCCTTTTCCAGCGCCATCAGATCGTGCGCCTCCTCGACCACGCAGATCTTCGTGGCGTCGCGCTGCGTGTCGGCGCAGATACGACAGGGATCGGAATCGGTCAGGTTGCAGCAGATCGAGCACTCCTTGACCTTGATCTTGACATCGGTAATCAACTGCGCCAATTCGTCCGACTGATCTTTCGGCAGCTTGAGAATATAGAACGCCAACCGCTGCGCCGATTTGCGCCCGACCCCGGGCATGCGTGACAAGCGGTTGATCAGCTTTTCCAGCGTATCTGATGTCGGCAACTGCTTCATCGCTCTTCTCGCACTGTGATGAGTCTCGTCACTTTCCACACCAGCGGTTTCTTGATCATCAACTCCCCAAATTCAATTCCCCCTTAGCAAAGGGGGTTAGGGGGTTGTACTTAACTCCTCCGCCTACAGCCCCAGATTCCCCAGACCCGGTATGTTCAATCCACCGGTCAGCGAACTCATCGTGTCCGCCTGAAGTTGCTGCGCCTGTTGCTGGGCCTGCGTGACGGCCGAAACGATCATCTCTTCGATCATCTCGACATCGCTCTCCTTGAGCACCTCCGGGTCGATCTTGACTTCCTTGAGATCGCCCTTGCCGGTAACCACAGCTTTGACCATGCCGCCGCCGGCAGAGGCCTCGACGCGTTTGTTGTTCAGTTCTTCCTGAAGCTCAGCCAGCTTGGCCTGCATCTTCTGGACTTGTTTCATCATGTCGCCAAAACCTTTGGCCATGCAAATCTCCTCTATCGCTGGTCTCTATTTTTCTTCCAAATCGCGCCGCGCCGTGACTTCGGCATCAAACACTTCCAGCGCCTTCGCCACCAAAGGGTGTTCCGCTTTCTCCGAGTCTGAGAACATCACGCCCATGCCCTGCCCGCCGTTGCCGCCGTTGCCGCCGTTTCCGGTCTTGTGAGTCCAGGTGTTGTCGACAATAAACTGGAAACGGTAATCACGTCCGCTCACTTGCTTAACAACTTGCTCGAGAATTTGTTGCAGCGCGCGATCCTGAAAATAGCGTACGTGCACTTCTCCCATGCGATCGAATGCGACCGTCAGTTTGTTACCCTCCACCGACCGCGGCTGCGCGAGCGAGAGTTTGATTTGCAGGTTGCGATGCACCGGCTTGAGCGCCGTCAGAAAACTTTGCCAGAGGGACGTCAAATCGACCTGAGCCGCATCCGGCGGCGGTTCCGGTATCGGTGCACGTTCGGGCTGGGGAGCCGGTTCCGCGGATTTGGTCAACGTAATGGGCTGAGCGATGGCCGGCGGAGTTACCGATTTTTTTTTCGCCTCGGCCGTCGTCGTGCCGGCTGCCGGTTTCGTGCTGGTACCGCCCGTGAGCGCCTTGAGCGCCGACTCGATGCTGATCGAGTCCTCCATTTGCATCAACTTGAGCATCGTCAATTCGAGGTTGATCACCGGGTCAAAGCCGTCGCGGATTTTTTCTTCCAGAGCGACAAGCAAGTTCTGGATTCTCAGCAGATCATTCAGCGCGTAGCCGGCTGTTTGGCGGCGGTAGTCTTCGGCTTCCTCAGCCGTCACACCGTAGTCCGTTCCCAATTCCGGCGCTGCCTTGAAGACCAGCATCATTCTGATCTCTTCCTGGAATCCGCGCACAAATTCCGCCGCGCCAACGCCTGATTTCAACACTTGGTCAATCCGGCTGATAATTCCCGCCGCATTCTTTTCCCGAATCAGAGTGAGCAGTGCGCGATACTCGCTGCGCGGCAAAATGCCCAGCGCCTCGGTGAGCAACTTCATATCGATCTGGTCGTGCTGCCAGGAAGCGACCTGGTCGAGAATTGAAAGCGCATCCCGCAACGAGCCGTCGCCGCGCCGTGCCAATTCGGCGGTTGCATCTTCGGTAATCTTGAGATTCTCTTTTTCGGCGATACTGCGCAGGGCGGCGCGCAACTCATCTTCGGGAATCCGCTTAAAATCATAGCGCTGGCAGCGAGAAAGAATTGTCTGCGGGACCTTGTGCGCTTCAGTGGTTGCAAATACGAACACCGCGTGCGCCGGCGGTTCTTCCAGAGTCTTGAGCAGCGCATCAAACGCCGAACCGCTCAGGCGGTGGACTTCGTCGATGATATAGACTTTATGTTTGCCGCTGACCGGGGCGTACTTGATCGATTCGCGCAACTCGCGCACGTCATCGACCGATGTGTGCGAGGCCGCATCGATTTCCAGCACGTCGAGCGACCGCCCCTTGATAATCCCGACGCAGGAATCGCACTCATCGCAAGGCTCGGAGCCGCGGGGGTTGGCGCAATTGAGCCGCTTGGCGAGTATGCGCGCCACCGTCGTCTTTCCCGTACCGCGCACGCCGCAGAACAAATAGGCCTGCGCGATCCGGTCATGCTCGATCGCACGCGTCAGCGTCTCCGAGACGTGTTTCTGCGCCAAAACCTCGGAAAATTTCTGTGGACGATACTTGCGAGAAAAGACGTAATAGCTCATTGGCCTGAAGTGGAGTTCACCCTCGTTTCCTATCCGCCGTGTGACTCTGAGCGCCTTCGAATTGCCCGCCGCAAACTCGGCCTCATCGTAAGCTGTCCGGGAAGAAAACAGACCAGGTTTCCCCGCGGCACATGAAGAAATCGCCTACCGTTGCTACCTTCCGGTCCTGGCGGGGTTTGGGATGCTTGCATTGCGCGGGACCTGGCCTGTTTTGCCTCCCAGACCAGGAGAGAACGGGCGACTATCCGGTCGCGCGCTCTCCGATGCAGCCTGCCGCCGGCAGTGACGCTCATCCGATGACGACCAAGCTGCGCCGACAGCATGCCCATCGATAATACTCGCCCTGCCGTCAGGCGTCAATCGCTATTTTGATCGCGCAGTGCCGGCGATAGAGTCGTAAACAGGTTCGCTTTGTCCTTGATATTGAGATTCGCGGTCGTTATTGTCTGAGCAAGTGATTGTCGGGAATCGTTCTCGACAATAATCCTTGAGGAGAGAATGACATGCCCGTGCCGCAACCGCGTTTGCCGCGTTTAGCCTACAATTGGATCAGCTCGCTGGGAGCTTTTATCGCCCTCGCGATGGGTCTGGTGATCGTCGTGATGTTGATCATCAACTTCACGCTCGAACAGACCAGCGCCTACTTCGGCATTTTCCTCTATATGGTGCTGCCCGCCATCCTGATTTTTGGGCTGCTGCTGATACCGATCGGCATGTTCCGCGAGTGGCGGCGCTGGAAACGCGGCGAAATGACCGAGGTGCCGAGCTGGCCGATGATCGATTTGAACAATCCGCGCCATCGCAACGCGACAATGATCTTCATCATCGGAACGACGCTTTTCTTCGTGATTTCCGCCGTCGGCAGCTACCAGGCTTATCACTACAGCGAGTCGGTCGAGTTCTGCGGTACGACCTGCCACACAGTAATGGAGCCGCAACACACCGCCTACCAGGCTTCTCCTCACGCGCGTGTGGCCTGCGTCGAGTGCCACGTCGGCACCGGCGCGAGCTGGTACGCCAAATCCAAGCTCTCCGGCGCTTACCAGGTGTACGCAGTCATGGCCAATGTCTATCCGCGCCCGATTCCGACGCCGATTGCGGATCTGCGCCCGGCCCGCGAAACCTGCGAGGAATGCCATTGGCCGGAGAAGACCTACGGACAGGGGCTGCGGACATTCACTCATTATATGTATGACGATGACAATTCCAAGTGGACCACCGAAATGAAGATCATTACCGATACCGGAGAACCGCACGAAGGGCAGAAGGCCGGTATCCATTGGCATATCAACCCGGATATTCAGATCGAGTATATCGCTGCCGATCGCGGCCGCCAGGAAATCCCGTGGGTGCGCGTCACCGAGAAATCGACCGGTATCGTCACAGTCTATGAAGACGAGTCGAACCCGCTTGATCAGGCCGCGCGCGATACCCTCGAAACGCGGATTATGGATTGCATCGACTGCCACAACCGCCCCAGCCACATCTACCGCTCTCCCGATTATGCCGTCGACCGCGCCATCCAGGCCGGATTCGTCGATCCGTCATTGCCCGGAATCAAGAGCCTTGCGGTGGAAACGATGGCGGCTGAATATGAAACCAAGGATGCCGCGCTGTCGGCGATCGCTTCGCACATCAACGAACATTATCAATCCTCGGGATTCCTGGATGATCCCGCTAAACGCAGGTCGGTCGAAACATCGATCGCCGGAATCCAGACGGCCTTCTCACAAAACATCTTTCCCGTCATGAAGGCGCGCTGGGATGTCTACCCCAGCAATATCGGGCATTTCAATGACATCGGGTGTATGCGCTGCCACGCCGGCAATCACAAGAGCTCGGCCGGGGCCGTGATCACGCACGACTGCGCGGCCTGCCACACGATCGTCGCGCAGGGCCCCGTCGGCGCGATCGAACGCGATTCCACCGGCCACGGCCTGGAATTCAAACACCCGGTCGATATCGACGACGCCTGGAAAGAAACCGGCTGTTACGATTGCCACACGGGCGTGCAGCCCTAAGCGCCCCGGCCGGGCTCCGGGGCCTTTCCTGCCCAAGCTCTTCCCGATTGACATAATCGCCTTAATCGATATATTAAGGCGATTATTGGATGCCACACCAGACCTCAGCCGAGCAATCATGAGGGATCGGAGGAAGAGTGAGAAGATTCGTCACCGCGCTTTGCCTGCTTTCGCTGCCGCTTCTTTCTAATCACGCCAAGGCGAGCAATTTCGTGCTCGATAGCATAGCCACATTCACCTATCCCAGCGCCGGGAGTCTCGGCGGTTCCGACTGCTGGGGCTGGAAGGGCCCGGATGGACGTCTCTACGGCATCATGGGCGTTCGCGACGGTATTGCCGTCGTAAACGTTACCGACCGCCAGCACGTGCAATTGGTGACCGGCCCCAAGACCAGTTGTTCCGCCTATTGGCGCGATATCAAGACTTATCAGCACTACGCTTACTGCACTTCCGAATGCACCGGCACGAATGCGGGGCTGATGATCATCGACTTGCAGTACCTCCCCGACAGCGTTCACTTTGTCAAATCGATTCCGGTGCATCCCGCCGGCGATGTGACCTCCCATAATCTCTCGATCGACACGCTCAATGGCTTTGCGTATCTTGAGGGGCGCAATCAGGCCAACATGTCGATCCACGTCTGGAACCTGGCCGATCCGGAAAACCCGGCGCACGTCCACAGTTTCGGCGATGCGGTCGGCATTCACGATGTGCTCGCCACCGACGATACGCTTTACGTGGCTGATGGCAATGCCCCTACCATCTCGATCTACAACATGGCGGTCAAGACCGCGCCGCAATTGATCACGCGTGTGACGATTCCCAGCGCCGGTTACGTCCACAACGTCTGGCCGACCGATGATCGCCGTCATATCGTGACGACGGAAGAGACGTTCGGGAAGACGATGAAGATCTTCAATATCGAAGACTTCGACAACGTCCAGCTCGTGGGAAGCTTTCTCGGCAACTCGAACGTCGCCCACAACGTGCACTGCTGGAATGATTACGTCTATATCTCGCACTACGCGGCGGGCGTTGAGGTCTGGGACATCTCGAACCCGGCAGTTCCCAGCGTAGTCGCGCGTTTCGACACCTGGCCGACCACCAGCGGCTTTGACGGCTGCTGGGGCGCTTTCCCCTTCGCTGATTCCGGGTACGTCTACGGCTCGAACATGAACGGCAAGTTCTTCATTTTGCAACTGCGCGATACCACGATTGCAGCCGATGGCGACCTCGACGGCGTCAGCGATCCAACCGACAATTGCCCGCTGCTCGCCAATCCCTTACAGGAGGATGCCGACCACGACTCGATCGGCGACTTGTGCGATAACTGTCCCAATAATTCGAATCCGGGACAGGAAGACAGCGACAATGACGACATCGGTGATGCCTGCGATGCGCTCTGTGGCGACAGCGACGGCAGTAATGGCCTGTCGATATCCGATGCCGTGTATTTGATCAGCTACATTTTTTCAGGGGGACCGGCCCCCGATCCATTCGATGTCGGCGATGTTGACTGCAATGGTATTATCAATATCTCGGACGCGGTCTATCTGATTGGATTCATCTTCAATGGCGGCCTGAACCCCTGCGCCAACTGCCTGTAAACTTGCCGGCAGCACATGACTACGATAAGGCAGCCTTTGGGCTGCCTTTCTTCTTTTGGTTAATCTGAGATCACCCGTTGAAGTCGAATCTCAAGATCTGTAGCGCCGGTGATCGTGACGTGACGGCTATAGGGCTCGTAGCCGTCCTTGTTGGCCGTGACTGTGTGCTCTCCCAAAGGAATCTCGGCGAAGAAAAATCTGCCGTTGGTGACCGTCGAGTATTCTTTGTCGGCGATCACGACGCGCACCTTGGGGATAGTGCCGGCGGTGTTTTCGACGTAAACCGTACCCGAAACCGCCGCATGTGGAACTCCCTGAGCGCTCTTATCAGAACAGGTCAGGAAGCTCGCGCACATAAGCGCAAGAGACGCGATTAGGCCGGAGGCGACGATTCGATTCCGTGTGCAGGGCATATTGAATCTCCACTAATATCTACGATGCGCTCCACATCAGTCGCTAACCTGATTTGCCACAACAAATCTGCGCTTGACAGAACTTGCTCCTCCCCCTACCATGCCTGCCGACCGTTATGGCGATGACATCTGACCTTCGTTACGATTTCTGGGATATTCTCAAAGCCCCGCGTCTGGCGCTCTCCGGAAAGAATCTGCTGGCCCAGGCGCGACCGCTCTGGTTTGGTTACCTCATTTTCGGGATGCTCGCTTACCTTGCAATGATCATTGAGGGCCGACCCTTTGCCGATGCCTGGGCGCAATATACGTTTTTCCCGCTCGCCGGGCTAGGATTGACGCACTGGTACACGTATGCTCTCTGGATCGCCGGGATCGTCGCCGTCGTCGGTTTCTACGATTACGGCAACCTCAAGGTCGCCAAGCTGGCCTTCGAGGAAGTTCGCGGCAACTACTTCTTCCCGCACAAAGAAGCGGCCGCTGACGCGCGCTCTAATCTATTATCGCTTTGGGTGGCCGGTCTTCTCGTCCTGGGCCTGATCGCCATTCTCGCGCTCTTGCAGGGTGTTGTCTCGCTGATTGCCCTGATTCCCGGAATCGGAGAAGTGCTATATTCGCTGCTTTATGCCGCGCCGTTCTTTCTCTGGTCGCTCTTCTTAGTCTTCTTGGCCTTCGGCTTGACGACCGGCATCCTCACGATGCCCGCCGTCATCGTTGCGCGCGAGAAAGAGACCTTCGGCGCGACATTCTACATTTACAACATCATCTGGAGTCAGCCGCTGCGCTGGCTCGGTATGACGGTGTTTGGACTGGCGGCGGCAAAACTCGGGATTTGGGTCATCGGCTATTTCTTCATGCGCGCACTGCAGCTCACGAACTTCCTGTCAACGCTCTTCGCGGGGGAAAAGGCTGCTAATCTGCTGACGGCCGCCTACAACCTGCTTGAGCCGGCGCGGCCGCTGCTCAACTTCTTCACGACGCTTTATCCCGGATCGGCGATCGGCTACGACTGGATCGGCTTCGGCGGGCAGTATCAGCCGGTCGGCGCCGAATACGTGGCCGCGCTGATTATCGCCCTGGCGCTGGTCGCTTTGTGGATCGTGATTATTTCCTACGGCATCAATATCATCACTTGTTCGCAATTGCTGGCGTTTCTGGTTGTGCACTATAACGAAGACAAGGTCAAGCTGACTGAAGACCTTTCCAAGCGCACGCCGGAACCGAACGAAATCATCCCGGAGAAACCGGCGCCGGAGCACAAGATTCCCTCGTAGCCGCCGCGGCTTTCGTACTTCATCGGAGATATGGAACACGTAAAGAACATTCGCAATTTCTCGATTATCGCCCACATCGATCACGGCAAATCGACCCTGGCCGACCGTCTGCTCGAAATGACGCGCACGATCAACATTACGCACAAGCAAATGCTTGACAGCATGGACCTCGAGCAAGAGCGCGGGATCACGATTAAGGCGCACGCGATTCGCATGAATTACAAGGCGAACAACGGGCACATCTATGTCCTCAATTTGATCGATACGCCGGGACACGTCGATTTCTCCTACGAAGTTTCGCGCTCGATTGCCGCCTGTGAGGGCGCGCTTCTGGTCGTTGATGCTTCGCAGGGGATCGAAGCGCAGACCCTGTCCAATCTCTACAAGGCGCTTGATCAGAACCTGGAGATCATTCCGGTCATCAACAAGATCGACCTGCCGCATGCTGAGCCGGAGCGCGTAGCCGACTCGATTGAGAACCTGATCGGCTGCCTGCGCGAGGAAATCCTGATGGCCTCTGCCAAACAGGGGATCGGAATTCACGAAATTCTTGAAGCCATCGTTGCCCGGATTCCGGCGCCCTCGACCGATCCCAAAGCGCCGCTGCGCGCGATGATTTTCGATTCCAAGTTCGACAGCTATCGCGGCGCCGTGCCCTTCATTCGCGTCGTTGACGGTACGGTGAAGAAGGGCGACCACGTGCGCTTCTTCTCGACCGGCATCGAGTACGAAGTCGACGAAGTCGGCCACTTGATCATCGACCGTATCCCGGCGAAGAAACTTTCGGCCGGTGAGGTCGGCTATCTTGTCTGCAATATTCGCAACGTGTCCGAGGCCAAGGTCGGCGATACGATCACGCACGCCGAGCATGGCGCGGACGCGCCGCTGCCGGGATTCAAAGAAATCAAATCGATGGTCTACTCCGGCATCTACCCGGCGACCACTGAGCGTTACGACCAGTTGCGCGAAGCTCTCGAGAAACTCAAACTGAACGATGCCTCGCTCACCTATGAGCCGGAATCGTCGCTGGCGCTTGGATTCGGTTTCCGCTGCGGCTTTCTGGGTTTGTTGCATCTCGAAATCGTGCACGAACGTCTCGAACGCGAGTACGGCGTCACGATTGTCAACACCGTGCCCAACGTCGAATACCACGTCTTTACAGCCAAAGGCGAATACACCAAGGTTGACAATCCTTCCAAGATGCCGCCGCCGATGACGGTTGATCATATCGAGGAGCCGTTCGTCACGGCTCAGATTATCACGCCGACGGAGTATATCGGCCCGATCATGAAGATGATCGCGGAACGCCGCGGCGAGTTCAAGGCCACGCACTACCCCGATCCGAGCCGCGCGACGCTGGAATTCAATTTGCCGCTATCGGAGATCATCTTCGATTTTCACGACAAACTCAAGTCGATCTCGCGCGGTTATGCCTCGCTCGATTATGATTTTCTCGAGATGCGCGAGAGCAAACTGGTCAAGCTCGATATCCTGCTCAATTCCGAACCGGTTGATGCGCTCTCCTGCCTGATCCATCACGAGCGCGCGCAGGTCTGGGGACGCAAACTCTGCAAGAAGCTTCAGGAGCTGATTCCGCGGCAGATGTTTGAAGTCGTTATCCAGGCGGCTATCGGCTCGAAGATTATCGCGCGCGAAAGCGTCCGCCCGATGCGCAAAAACGTCACTGCCAAATGCTACGGCGGCGATATCACGCGCAAACGCAAGCTGCTCGAACGCCAGAAGGAGGGCAAGAAGAAGATGAAGCAGATCGGCAGCGTCGAGTTACCGCAGGAAGCGTTCCTGGCGGTGCTGCAGATTGACCGGGATGGGGAGTAGGGCGATTGCGGAAATGGTCACGACTAAGGTTCATCAATCTCTGCAAATCCGTAAATGTTGGGTCCGACGTAGGCGAACATGCCACACTCGAACAGAGCATTGCAGACGTCGAAGATATCTCGAGTAGCCTTTTCTTCTTGAACGAGAAGATAGGAGTCGTTCAAGAAGCCGGGCGTCCGTAGAATTCGCAATCCAAATGCCGAAAAGAGCGAATCTCGTTCACGCAGGCTTGGTTCTTGCAGAAACCTGGCTATCGCCTCATTCAACGCCGTCGATTGCATACAAAGATCCATGATGCAGTCTCCCTCGGCAAAGACGGGATAGGCGAAACGGACTCTGCTATCTGCTCGCAATAAAGCAAGCAACCAACGGATATCCGTTTCCGGCTCCGTCTTGAACAGATAGAACCCCTTCCCAATGTGCCTATGAGTGACTCCGTCTCTCAGCATCGCATTGGCGACGGCGAAAGCCTCAAGTAGAGAGTCGTTGACCTGACTCTCAAGACAAATCGTGACCACCGAATCAACAGGCGTGTAGAAGATCGAATCAGCAAGAGAGCCGTGGTATTCAAACCACGTCTTTGTGATCGGCTGAATCTCTTCCTGAGGTTCATTCAGTTTTTCCGTGCAACCAACGCCCAAGCCGATCGCGCCGGCAATAAGAAGTGCCACAACTGCCTTTTTCACTGATCGCTCCTTTCCCTTATAACAGAGAATCTACTAACAAATACGTAGAGCGTCAACTCCTGTTTAGATTGCAGTGGGGGTTTAGAGCGCGGCTGTCACTTTTTCCGACGAAAACGAGTTGAAGCGCGAAACCCGACACGTTTTCCTTCGCCATATTCCAGCTCGGTTCTGCACAATTCCGGGCAGGCAAACCCAGCCCCTACGCAG